>NZ_BDBI01000018.1 GCF_001612905.1 Nocardia ignorata NBRC 108230
GGGCCGCTGCGCCGCTTCGCGGCGGACCCTCCTCGAGGTCGGGTCGTGCGGGGCTGGGAGTGCGGGCATGGCGGACTCGGGGAATCCCATTCGAGTTGCTGGTGTGGCTCGCCATAAACTCCCCTCGTGGCTGCCTACTCCGCTGACCTGGACCTTGCTCTTCGATTGGCCGATGAGGCCGATGCCATCTCGAAGGAGCGCTTCGGTGCTGTCGACCTGAAAGTCGACTCGAAACCGGACCTCACTCCCGTCTCGGATGCCGACCTCGCGGTGGAACAGGTGATCCGTCGGGTGCTGAGTGCCGAACGCCCGGACGATGCCGTTCTCGGTGAGGAGTTCGGCGGTGATGCCGAGTTCACCGGCAGGCAGTGGGTGGTCGACCCGATCGACGGGACCAAGAACTTCGTTCGTGGCGTTCCTGTGTGGGCCAGCCTGATCGCCCTGCTCGAGGACGGTGTTCCGGTGGTCGGGGTGGTCAGCGCCCCGGCACTCGGTCGGCGCTGGTGGGCGGCGGCGGGGTCGGGGGCGTGGGCTCAGGTTCATCCCGGTGCTCCGAAACCCATCACGGTGTCGGCGGTGGGCGAGCTGGATTCGGCGAGTTTGGCGTTCTCCTCGCTGTCGGGCTGGCACGAACGCGGGCTGCGGGAGAAGTTCATCGACCTCACCGACGAGGTGTGGCGGGTCCGGGGGTACGGCGATTTCTTCAACTATTGCCTGGTGGCCGAGGGGGCGGTGGATATCGCCGCCGAACCGGAGGTGTCGCTGTGGGACTTGGCGGCACTCGACATCCTGGTCCGCGAGGCGGGCGGCACGTTCACCGCCCTGGACGGGCGCCCCGGTCCACACGGCGGCGACGCGGTGGCGACCAATGGCCCCCTGCACTCCGAGGTCCTTGCCCGTTTGCGGGCGTGAGAGGCGAGTTGTCCACATGTGAGCAGATCCCGGTCACGGCGGTGATCGGGGTCGGCGGCGGGGCTGCGGTCCCGGCGCTCGCTCGTAGGATGGCCCGGTGAGCAATTCCGGCGCCACAGCACCCGACGACTTCCCTCCGGAAGACTTCCCGCCCGACGACCCCTACTCGTCGGGCGGCGGTTACGTCTCCGAACACGATTTCGACGACACCGGCGGCTTCCACTTCGACGACCTCGCCCCCGCCACTCCGGGCCGGGCGGCGGCCCCCGCACGCGGTGAGACGGCCGACGAGGTCTTACGCCGGGTCTTCGGCTACGACAGCTTCCGTGGTGACCAGGCCGCGATCGTCGAACAGGTCATCGGCGGCGGTGACGCACTCGTTCTGATGCCGACCGGTGGCGGCAAATCCCTGTGCTACCAGGTGCCCTCGCTGGTCCGCCCGGGTGTCGGTGTCGTCGTCTCACCGCTGATCGCGCTCATGCAGGACCAGGTCGACGCGCTGAGTGCCCTCGGGGTGCGGGCCGGGTTCCTCAACTCCACCCAGTCGCCCGATCAGCGCCGCACGGTGGAGGCGCAGTTCGTGACGGGCGAGCTGGACCTGCTGTATCTGGCGCCGGAACGCCTGCGCCTGGAATCCACGCTGCGGCTGCTCGATCGCGGCACGGTCGCCCTGTTCGCCATCGACGAGGCGCACTGCGTGTCGCAGTGGGGCCACGATTTCCGGCCGGACTATCTCGCGCTGTCGCTGCTGCACGAACGCTGGCCCGATGTGCCGCGCATCGCGCTCACCGCCACCGCCACCGCGAAGACCGCAGCCGAGATCGTCGAACGACTCGATCTGGGTGAGGCGAAGCAGTTCGTCGCCAGCTTCGACCGGCCCAATATCCAGTACCGGATCGAGGGCAAGAACCGCCCCGACCGGCAGCTGCTCGAGTTCATCCGCACCGAGCATCCCGGCGACGCGGGCATCGTCTACTGCCTCTCGCGCAATTCGGTGGAGAAGACCGCCGCCATGCTCAACGAGAACGGTGTGCGGGCGGTGCCGTACCACGCGGGTCTGGACAACCGTGTGCGCGCGGAGAACCAGGCTCGGTTCCTGCGCGAGGACGGACTGGTCGTGGTGGCGACCATCGCCTTCGGCATGGGCATCGACAAACCCGACGTGCGGTTCGTAGCCCACCTCGACCTGCCGAAGTCGGTGGAGGGCTACTACCAGGAGACGGGCCGCGCGGGCCGCGACGGTCTGCCGTCGACGGCGTGGATGGTCTACGGGCTGGCCGATGTGGTGCAGCAGCGCAAGATGATCGACTCGAGCGAAGGCGACGCCGCCCACCGCAGGCAACTGCAACTGCACCTGGACGCCATGCTCGCCCTGTGCGAGACGGTCAATTGCCGACGCGCGCAACTGCTGAACTATTTCGGTCAACAGCCCACCGGACAGGGCTGCGGCAACTGCGACGTGTGCCTGAACCCACCCGAAACCTGGGACGGTACCGTCCCCGCGCAGAAACTGCTCTCCACGGTGCTGCGTCTCAAACGTGAACGCGGACAAGCCTTCGGCGCCGGTCACCTCGTCGACATCCTCCTCGGCAAGACCAACCCGAAGATCACCCAGCACCGCCACAACGAGCTCACCGTGTTCGGTATCGGCACCGACCTGCGCGACACCGAGTGGCGCGGGGTGGTCCGTCAGCTGCTGGCCGGCGGATTCCTCGCGGTACAGGGCGAATACGGTGTGCTCGCCCTCACCGACGCGGGCAACGAGGTGCTCTTCGAGGGCCGCAAGGTGGCGTTGCGTCGCGAACCCGAACGCCCCACCCGGCCCGCACGCGCACCCAAGGCGGCGAAGGCCGCGGCCGACCTGCCCGCCGCCGATGTGCCACTGTTCGAACGCCTCCGGGCCTGGCGCGCGGCCACCGCCAAGGAACAGGGTGTCCCCGCCTACGTGGTGTTCCACGACGCGACCCTGCGCGAGATCGCGGCCCGCAAACCCGGCGACCTCGCCGCCCTCGGCACCGTCGCCGGGGTCGGCGAGAACAAACTTGCCCGGTATGGGGAAGGGGTGCTGGCCACGCTGGCGGGCGACTAGCGGGAAGGGAACTCGCGACGGATCAGGGGGTGCCGCGTTAGTGTCGATTCATGGCCAATGGTGAAGGCTCCGAGTCGGAGACGTCGGGTGGGTCGAGCTCGGGTGGCGCGGATGCCCTCGCGCCGATGCCGCATCGGCATATCGACCCGGCGGTCGCACCGTCCTTGCTCGGCGGCCACCGCCCGGTGCACCGGGGCAGACCGCGCTGGTCGACGGTGGCACTCGTCCTCGTCTTCGCCTCCGCGCTCGCCCTCTATCTGCTGTTGCGTCCGGGCGGCTGACCCGGCGGCGACCGTAATGTTTGTGATGGCGCGGACCAGCAACGCCCACCACACCCTTGTGAATTCCGGTAGCCGCACGTCATAGCCCTTCCTGCGCCGCCTTCCGCGGCGCACCGTTGGCCTCCTCGACCGATCGAACGGTGATCGGTCCGCGCAAGGAGGCGACGGCCATGGCTTGGACCAAGTGGGCGATCCGAGGGGTGTGCACGGCCCTCACCGCAACCGGATTCGTCTGTGCCGCAGCACAATCGGTGTCGGCGGAACCGGCGGTGGTCACTGTGATCCAGGATCTGCGCCGGATCGTCGCGCCCGCTGTGCCGGGTACCTACGGCGGCGACACGGCGGTGGTCATCCTCGGGTACGGACTCACTCCGGAGGGCACCATGCGCGAAGAACTGCTGCGCCGGTTGCGGACCGGCTATGTGCAGGCGGTGTTCGCGCCGTGGTCGCCGATCATCGTCACGGGCGGCAACCCGCAGGCGGGTCGCAGCGAGGCCGACGCCATGGCGAGCTGGCTCGAGGACGCGGGTATCGACCCCGCCCGCATCCTGCGCGAGCCACACGCCGACTCCACCATCGGCAATGCCGACCACACCGCCGCCCTGATGAGCGAGCACAACCTGACCTCGGCCGTCCTCGTCACCTCCGCCGACCACGTCACCCGGGCGCGAGCCGCCTTCGACGCGGCCGGGGTCACCGTGGTCGGCGAACTGACACCCGACACCGCCCCCTGGCCCCACCTACCGCTGAGCATCGACCAGTTCGGCCCCATGCTGCCCGCGGACTAGCCGACGGTACGGCCCACTGTGATCGCACACAGTATTCCGCGACTGTGCCGACGCCCGCCACGACCTGGGCCGATCGTAGGGGCACGGACTCCGAGTCCTCTCCCGCAACTTCGAGGTGACACCAGATGCAGCTCCACCTGTCCGACCGCGACATCCTCGCCGAGCTCGAATCGACGGCCGAGGACAACCTCAACGACCACCTGGCCAAGGCCAAGGACTGGAACCCGCACGACTACGTGCCGTGGGACGAGGGTCGCAACTTCGCCGCCATGGGCGGAATCGATTGGGAACCGGGGCAATCCAAGCTCAGCGAAGTGGCGCGGGCGGCCATGATCACCAACCTGCTCACCGAGGACAACCTGCCCTCCTACCACCGTGAACTGGCCGATACCTTCGGCCTCGACAATGCCTGGGGCACCTGGGTCGGGCGCTGGACGGCCGAGGAGAACCGGCACGGCATCGTCATGCGCGACTACCTCGTGGTGACCCGCGCGGTCGACCCGGTCGCCCTGGAACAGGCACGGATGGCGCACATGACCGCCGGTATCGCCAAGCCGGAGAAGGGTTCCCAGTTCCTGCGCGGCGTCGCCTACGTCACCTTCCAGGAACTGGCCACCCGCATCAGCCACCGCAATACCGGCACGCTGTGCGGCGATCCGATCGCCGACCGGATGCTCGCGCGCATCGCCGCCGACGAGAACCTGCACATGATCTTCTACCGCAAACTGTGCGGCGCCGCCCTCGACCTCACTCCCGACGCCGCCATGGCCGCGATCACCGATGTCATCCTGCGTTTCCAGATGCCCGGTCTCAACCAGCCCAACTTCCGCCGCAACGCCGTCCTGCTCGCCAAGCACGGCGTCTACGACCTGCGCCAGCACCTCGACACCGTGCTGAAGCCGGTCCTGCGCACCTGGCGGATCTTCGAACGCTCCGACTTCGGCCCCGAGGGCGAACGCGCCCGCGACGAACTGCACGCCTATCTCACCGATCTCGAGGTCAAGGCCGCCCGCTTCGAGGAACAACGCGACCGCGCACTGGCCCGGGCCGCCGCCCGCGCCTGATCCGGCCATGGAATAAACCGCTGGCGCCGTCACTTACAGTTGACCGTTATGAAGGAGAAAGGCCGGAAGGTCATCGCGACCAACCGCAAGGCCCGGCACAACTACACGATCCTCGACACCTACGAGGCGGGGATCGCGCTGGTCGGCACCGAGGTGAAGAGCCTGCGTGAGGGCAAGGCCTCGCTCGTCGACGCCTTCGCGACTGTCGACAACGGCGAAGTGTGGCTGCGTGGCCTGCACATCCCGGAGTTCAGTCACGGCACCTGGACCAACCACGCGCCCCGTCGTAACCGCAAGCTGCTGCTGCACAAGCGTGAGATCGAGCACCTGGTCGGCAAGTCCCGCGAGGGCAACCAGACGCTGGTGCCGCTGTCGATGTACTTCTCCGACGGCAAGGTGAAGGTGGAGCTGGCCCTGGCCAAGGGCAAACAGGACTACGACAAGCGCCAGGATCTTGCTCGCCGCCAGGCCGAGCGTGAGGTCACCCGCGAGATCGGTCGGCGGGTCAAAGGCATGCGTTGATCTCCGTCGTCCTCGCCCTGATCGCGGCGGCGGGTTACGGAGTCAGCGACTTCTTCGGCGGCATCGCGGCCCGCAGAGTCACCGCTCTGCGGGTCGTCGTCGTCTCGTATCCGTGGTCGGTGCTGCTGGTCCTGCTGATCGCACCGCTGGTCGGCGGGCATCCCGACACCGCATCGATGCTGTGGGGGCTGGCCGCCGGTGTGGCGAGCGGGCTCGCGGTGTGGTGGTTCTACGCCGCGCTGGCCGACGGGCCGATGGCAGTGGTTTCCCCGGTCACGGCGGTACTGGTGGCCGGCATTCCGGTGGTCGCGGGCTTCTTCCTGGGTGAGCGCCCGGGCCCGGCCGCGATCGCGGGTATCGCGCTCGCGCTGGTCGCGGTGGTGCTGGTGAGCCGTGAGGCACCGGACGAGACCACCGAGGAGATCATCGGCGGACGGCAACTGCGCTTCTCCCGTCGCGTCGCCCTGCTGACCGTCGGTTCCGGCGCCGCGTTCGGATTCGCCTTCTTCTTCCTGCACGAAACCGACCCGGCCGCCGGGCTGTGGCCGCTGCTCGGCCAGCGCGGCGCCGCGACGGCGGTGGTGTGGATCTGCGCGCTGGCCGCCGGTCAGTTCGCCGGTCTGCACGGTGAACCGCTGCGGTTGGCGTTGTGGATCGGCGTGCTCGACGTGATCGCCAACGCCGCCCTGCTCTACGCCTTCCACGGGGCGATGCTGTCGGTGGTCAGCGTGATCGGTTCGCTGTACCCGGCGGCGACCGTGCTGCTGGCGATGGTGCTGCTCGGCGAACGAATCAGCCGCACCCAGAAATTCGGGCTGGTACTCGCGCTCGCGGCGGTCGCGATGATCGCCGCGGGCTGAGACCTACAACCGGGTGCAGGGTTCGTGCAGGCCGAGCCTGGCCAGCGTCGAACCCTGGTAGCCGACCGCGATCGGCCGCGCACCCATCGGCGCGCTGTCGTCGGGCTGGAACACCACGGTCCACTCCTTGCTCAGATCGGGCGCGTCCGCACCGACCGGATGGATGGCGACGATGCCTTCCCCGTCCGGTTTGAGCCCCTCGGCGGCCCGCCGCAGCCCCTCCCGGGTGAGCTCGCCGCGCTCCGCCGCCTCCGTGAGCAATGCCCTGAGCGGGTAGGAGATGGCCCAGCCGAGCGAATAACCGAAGTTGGACGGTTCGTGATCGGTCGCCTCGCGTGCCTTCTGAGCGCCGACACTGTCGCCCGCCCAGCTGTCGACGGGAGTCATGTAGTTGTAGCGGGCGGCGAGCGCCGGGGCGGCGGCGGTCTGGTGCAGTGCGGCGTTCCAGGTGGGCAGCGAACCGAGGAACCGGCCGGTGAACCCCGCGCGCACCAGCTTGCCCACGATTTCGGCCGTTTCGGCGGGGCCGGTGGCCAGCATCACCAGATCGGGATCGGCGGCGAGCACCTCCTGCACCGGCCCGTCCTGATTGCCCACCTCGCCGTTGGGCCCGGTGTCGATGCGGTCGGCGATGGTCGCGCCGTTCGCGAGCGCCCACTTCAGCGCGCCGCTGGCGTAGTCGCCGCCGTAGTTGCCGCGGTAGGACACCACCGCGATATTCGTCGGCGCGTAGTGGTTCTCGGCGAACCAGTCCAGGCCCATCACCGCTTCGGTGCAGTAGGAGTAGCCCGCGCTGAGCACCAGGTTGCGGTCGGCGCTGCGGTAGTTCCAGCCCGACCACTGGGTGGCGGCGGTGCTCACCATGTTGTCGACGTCCATCTGGTTGAGCATCGCGATGGTCTGCGAAGTGCCGAAACTCATCGCGAGGGCGAGCACATTCGGTTCGATCTCGGCGTAGCCGGCACGATGCCTGCCCGGGTCGAGAGAGGTGTTGCGGCTGTGGGTGGTGATGTCGATGTCGTAGCCACCGATCCCACCCGACTCGTTGACCTGGTTCCAGAACGCGAGCTGACCCTCGTTCATCGACGAACCGAGCGCCGAGAACGGGCCGTCGGCCAGGTCCGAGAGCACTCCGAGGTACAGGCAGCCGCGATCGGGGTGCGCGGAACCCGGACAGGGTTGACTGCTCACGCCGGGAGCCTGTTCCGACTCACCGGCCGAACACGCCGCGGCGAGCACCAGTCCGGCAACAGCCGGAATCACCGCGACCCGGCGCAGCCCACGCCGACGGGGGAATGCCATCAATCAACTCCTTGGTCCAGCCGCCCAGGCGATCTCGCTTCTCCTGGTTCGACCGATCGAGAACGATACTCGCCCCCACCGACTGTGCCGGACCAATTGGCCGGTTCGCTACCCGGTCACCACGACGCCACCCCGCGCTGGCAGAAATAAGGGGAAGAAACCGGGAAGCACGAGTGTTAATATGACTAGCCCGCAAGGTGCGGGCACGTACGGGGCTGAACGGTTTCGACTGCGTACGTTGATTCAGGGGAAGCGTGTCGGTGCAGGCAAGAGACCACCGTAAGCGTCGTTGCAACCAATTAAGCGCCGATTCCAATCAGCGCGACTACGCTCTCGCTGCCTAAGTAGCGAAGCGTGTCTGTCAGTCCGGGTTCGTCCCTCGACCCGGGTACTGGCATCAGCTAGAGGGAATCACCGTCCAGGTCGGTCGCGGATCTGGGCGGGACATCGAACAGCGACTGGGATCGTCATCCGAGCTTGTTCGCGAGACCCGGAGATCCGAGTAGAGACATAGCGAACTGCACACGGAGAAGCCCTGAAGACGCGGCGGAGGACCCGGGTTCGATTCCCGGCAGCTCCACTCGAGGCCCCTCACCTGACAAACAGGTGAGGGGCTTTTTCATGGAATCAGCCGCCCGCGCGACGACGGAACGTGCGCTTGCCGCCCGCAGCGGCGGACGTACCGCGCAGCTTGGCTTCGTTCTGGGCGGCGCCGGCCACGGAGGCGTTGCCGTTCTTGCGTTCGAGGGCTTCGCGGAACTTGCGTTTGGTCGCCTCGGTGGGTGACTCGGTCGGGTTTTCGTCTTCGGACATGGGGTAAGCCTGCCATCTGTGTGAGGGCATTGTTACCAGCTCGGTACGATCCAGCCAGGCGGGGGCCGGGCAGGAGGGACACGGGCGTGATCGAGGTATGGGGTGCGCGGGTCGCGGTGCGGTACGCGGACGGGCGCTTGGTGACGACGCCGCTGCGGGCCGACAACGAGATCGCCCTCGACGTCGGTGTGGCCGAACTCGCGCGGATCGCCCTGGCGACCACCGAGGACGGGCAGATGGCGTTGCTGCTGTTCTTCCGGTCGGCGGAGTTCGTGGTCGGTGGTGAAGCGACGCAACGGCATCCGGTTCCGGTGTTCCTGGAGACGGGGTTGCGTGAGCAGGCCCAGGTGCTGGTTCGCGCGGTCGAACGCGATCTCGTCGGTCTACGCCGGGTGTTCCCGCCACGTCCGAGTCTCGTTCCGCCGCGCCCGCTTCTCGGCCCGAACGGCCCGCGACGACCCGACGTCGGCGCGGCGGCGGCCCGCATGCGGCACGCGGGCAACTGCGCACGCGAGATCGATACCCTGCACGCCGCCGCCCGCCCGGACGAGTACGTCCTCGAGCTGGCGCAGGCCGGGCACGAGGGCGCGCCGGGCCTGCTCGTGATCACCACCCTGCGGTTGCTGTTCGTTTCCGCGTGGGCGATGTACGAGTTCCCGGTGTCCGTACTCACCGGCGCCTCGGTGCGGTCGGGCGCGGAAAACATGGTGACGCTGCGGATTTCGGGTGCGGGCACCGATCTGGACTTCCACGACTGGACCGCGACCGACTTCGAGCGAATGGCCGAGGCGATCCGCCTGGCCTGCGAGATCGAGCACGTCGACGGATCGATCGCGCCGTCGCTGCCGTCTTCGGCCGACCTGTTCGGCGAGTGGCAACTGCTGGTGGAGCGGCGCAAACTCGGGATGGTCGCCGACGAACCGTTCCGGCGTCAGGCCGTCGGGATCATGCTGACCATGCCGGGCTGAACACCGGCGCCCCCGCGTGCAGCGCCACCCGCCGCCAGGGACTCGACGGACGGAGGTGCAGACCCGCGATCATCCGATGCCGTTCCGCCACTTGCCTTTTCGCGGCCGACAGATCCTGCGTGGCGGCCCAGAAGATGGCTCCGGTGAGGAAGCCGTCGCCGAACTGACGCCAGTTGCGATAGTGCTGACGCGCCCGGTCGAGCCCGGTGAGCATGTGCTCGAAGGCCTCGTCCTCGGTGAGATACCCGGCGGTACACGAGGCACGGGCGATGAACACCAGCCGCGCCAGATCCCAGGCGGTGGCGTCGTTCTGCAGCGGTGCGGGCAGGTTGTCGGTGATGCCGAGTTTGATGGCCTGCAACCAGGCGTCGTAGTCCCGGTCGATACCCGCCGGACCCCGGTAGCCACGGAAACCCGAGAGCGTGTGCAGGAATTCGCGGTGCTCGTCGGCCAGCCCCGACCGGTCGACCCGCCCGGTGTCGGTGGCCGCGGCGACGGCGAGCGGGTGGACGAGTTCGAACAGCGGCGCGTGCATGCCCGCCAGTAGTCGGCGGATGGTGTCGCGCGCGTCCTCGGCGTGGTCGACGCCCCACGATTCGTGCAGGCCCTCGATCGCGGTCTCGCGGCGCGTGGCGGAACTGCCGGGCTCCTCCGGCAGGAAGGCGACACTGTCGCAGTAGGCGCCCCAGCTTCGCCCGTAGTAGGCGCCGACGGCCAGCGCGCGGATCCGGTCGTCGTCGAGCGCCGCGCCCGACCACACATCGGGTTCGGGGTCGATATCCGCGCCGGGAAACCCGGCCACGCGCGGTCGCCCGTGCACTGAGCCTGCCGATTGCATCCAGCCACCCCTCCGCCGAGCCGAACGTTGTGTTGCCAGATCTTACGGACGGGCGGCCTCCGGCGGAACCGAGTGTGTCGGTGGGCGGTACTACCGTCGGGGGATGGGCTACCGGGAACGTCGGTCACGAGTCGATCGCGCGGTGGTCTGGCAGCGCACCGGCGGGGGCGCGGGCCAGACCAGCGTGTTCCCCGACGGCTGCATGGACTTGATCTGGACCGAGGGCACCCTGATGGTGGCGGGCCCGGACAGCCGTGCCGCCCGGGTGCGTGCCGGTGCCGCCGAATTCGTCGGCGTCCGGTTCGCCCCGGGTGCCGCACCGGCTGTCCTCGGCGTGCCCGCCGTAGAACTGCTCGACCAGCGCGTCGACCTCGACACGATCGTGCCCGCCGCCACCGCCCGCGCACTGCTCGATCGGGTCGACAACTCGCCCGACCGCGTTGTGGCTCTCGAATCCGTCGCCGTCGACCTCGCGGCCGCGGCGCCCTCACCGGACCCGCTGCTCACCGACATCGCCGGGGCCATGGCCGCGGGCGAATCGGTCGCCCACACCGCTGCCCGCGCGGGACTGTCGGCACGCATGCTGCACCGCCGTTCGCTCGCGGCATTCGGTTACGGCCCCAAGATGTTGGCGAGGATTCTCCGATTTCAACGCGCACTGGAAACGATCCGCGCGGGCACTCCGGCCGCCGAGGTAGCGGCCCTGCACGGCTACGCCGACCAGGCGCATCTGTCCCGGGACGTCCGTGACCTGGGCGGATGCACGGTGCGCAGCCTGCAACCCGGCTGAGCGTGCCCGGAAAGTCTCATTCGGCTCAACTGCGATACGAAGTTATGCTCACTGTGCACGCCCCGTCGCATGTGCCAGGCCCAGTCCGAACCACGACGAGAGGATGTGACCCGATGATCGACGAATCCGTGTTCACCACGCTGCGTATCGAGGCCGAACGAGACGAAGTGCGCCGACTTGTCGTCGGCGCCGTCGTCGTGCGCCACGACCGGGTTCTCATCCTGCGCCGCCGACGATCCGACTTCCTCAGCGGACGGTGGGAGTTGCCAAGCGGCGTCGTCGAGCACGGAGAGTCGCTCGACGACGCCCTTGCTCGTGAGGTAGCCGAGGAGACGGGCCTCGAGGTCACCGGCGTCACCGACTACCTGGGCGACTTCGACTATCTGTCCGGCAACGGCGCGCGCACCAGGCAGTTCACCTTCGTCGTCGACGTCGCCACCACCGGACCCGTGCAACTCACCGAGCACGACGCTCACCTGTGGACCAAGCTGGACGGCGAACCGCCGGTCAGCGACGAGGTCCGCGAGGTGCTCGGCCGGTATCGGCGGCGCCTGCGCGACCCGCACGGCTGGTCGACCTATCCGCTGGGCAACGGCGCGTAGAGGTCGACACCGTGCCCGTCGGGGTCGGCGAGCGTGGCGTAGCGCTGGCCCCAGAAGGCGTCCCACGGCGCGAGTTCACCGTGGTATCCGGCGCCGACCAGTTCCTTGTACAGCGAGTCGACCTCGGCCGGATCGGCGCAGCGGAACGCGAGGCTGCTCCGGCCGGGGCCGCTGGGCGGTTGCCAACCGGGGGTGAACGAGGCGACCGTCGCCTCGGTGTCCAGCAGCAGCCGCATCCCACCCGACAGCGGAGCCTCGGCGTGCCCCTCGGTCTCACATCCCTCGGGGAAGTCCAGGCCGAGCGCACGGTAGAAGGCCACCGAGGTGGCCATGTCGGACACGATGATCGAGATGGCGTCGAGCTGAGGAGTCATGTCCGGCAGCGTATTCGGCGTGAAGGCCGGTCGTCTTGAACGAATCGGACATCAACGCGCGGGCACGGGCACCAGTTCGGCGATGAGGTTGCCGATCAGGATCTGCAGGTGATCGCGGATCCCGCGTACGACCTCGATCGGTTGCCCGGCCGGATCCGACAGCACCCAGTCGCGATAGCTGATGCCGGGGAAATACGGGCACACCTCGCCACAACCCATGGTCACCACCACGTCGGACAGCCCGACGACATCGTCGGTGAGCGGCTTGGGCCGTTCACCGGAGATGTCGATACCGATCTCGGCCATCGCCGCCACCGCGACGGGATTCAGTTCGTCGGCGGGCTCGCTGCCCGCGGTGCGGACCTCGATGCGATCGCCGGCCATGGCGCGCAGGAAGCCCGCCGCCATCTGTGATCGGCCCGCATTGTGGACGCAGACGAACAACACGCAGGGTGTGTGGGCCATGGTCGCCCTTTCGGTGCAGGGGCGAAGTGCTTGTGGCGCTTCGGATATCACCGCCATCATCGCATCTACCCGCGCGTGTGTGGGCGCGGCTACGGTGTTGTCCTGCGGTGTCCGCCTCAGTCGAGCGAACCGAGAACCCGGTTCACGTAGTCGTTGGCGAACACCCCGGTGGGGTCGAGGCGTTTGCGCACGGCCGCGAACCGATCCCAGTCGGGATAGCGTCCGCGCAGCGTCTCGGCGGTCTGGAAATGGTGTTTGCCCCAGTGCGGACGACCGTCGAACCGGTCGAAGACCGCTTCGCAGGCGCGCAGGTACGGTTCCCATTCCATGCCCTGGTACTGGTGCACCGCGATGTAGCAGGTGTCGCGCCCGCTCGCGGGGGAGAGGAAGGCGTCGTCGGGTGCCACCCAGCGCACCTCGATCGGCATGGGAGTACCGAATCTCTTTGCCAGCGTGATCATCTCGCGAACCGCCTCGGCCGCGTGCGCGCGCGGGACCGCGTACTCCATCTCGTTGAACCGCACCAGGCGCGGTGTGGCGAACACGCGGTAGGAGCGGTCGCGCTGACGGTTGTTGCTGCCCGCGACGGTGGCCACACGATGGATCAGCGGAACGGTCGCGGGAACGCGGCGACCCACCCGGCACAGGCCGTCGTAGAGATGGTTGGACAGCAGGATGTCGTTGACCCACTCGCTCAGCGCGCCCCGCGGCTGCTCGGGCTCGTCCGTGCGGTTGAGCGCCTTGGTCATCACCACGGAGCTGTGCGCGAAGGCGAAGAACTCGAAATGGTCGTTCCCGTCGACGAATTCGTCGAGGTCGGCGAGGACGTCGGCCAGCGGCAGCGGCCGTTCCACGCCTTCGAGCACGAACGACGGCTCGAGCCGCAGGGTCGCCTCGGTGACGATGCCGAGCGCGCCGATGCTCACCCGCGCCGCGCGCCAGCCCTCGGGATCGGTCTCCTCGTTCAGTTCCACCACGCTGCCGTCGGCGCACAGCACCTGCACCGAGTGCAGCGCCGCCGAGATGTTGCGCAGGCGCGCCCCGGTGCCGTGGGTCGCGGTCGCGGTGGCGCCCGCGACGGTCTGGGTATCGATGTCGCCCAGGTTGGGGAAGGCCAGTCCGTGCTCGTGCAACAGCGGGCTCGCCGCGTTCAGCGTCAGCCCGGCCTGCACGCGCGCGCGGCCGGTCGAGGTGTCGACGTCGAGCACCTTGTTCATGGCGCCGAGGTCGACGAGGGTGCCGTCGGTGAGCACGGCGTCGGTGAACGAGTGGCCCGAACCGGCGACACGCACCGTCCGGCCCCGCGCCGCGGATTCGGTGACGATCCCGGCGAGTTCATCGACGTCACGCGGCGTCGCGACGACGGCGGGTGCGCAGCGCTGCTCGCCAGCCCAGTTCACCCAGGTGTTCTTGGTCATGTGTCCAACTGTAGAGGACCAAGTGTGACCCGCGCTACTGAGGGAACGAAAATCAGCGGCGACGACCCAGGCAGGCGGCCGATTTGGCCTGCTCCACCTCGGCGTCGGTGAGCGGCGGGGCGAGCAGCGGCCTGCGCGGCACGGCGTCGGTGCGCACACCGTTGAGCGCCACGGCCATGTACCGCTGCCACACGTCGGGATTGACCGGTGCGGCGAACTCCATGAACGAATTGACCATGTGGATCAGCGCGAAGAAGTCGGTGGTGGTGATGTCGGGATGCACCGCGCCCGCGTCGCGTGCCCGGTCGACGATGGCCGCCACCGACGGGCGGATCCGCTCACGCATCTCGGCGAACCGGGTCGGGTCCTCTTCGAGTTCGAGCACCACTTCGCCGAAGCCGCGGTTGGTCGCCAGGTGCTTGCAGGCGTGTTCGAAGAACTCGACGAGTGCCAGCCACGGGTCCGGATTGCGGGTCGCGGCGTCGGCCGCGTCGGCGAAGTCGACCATGTTCTGCTCGAACACCTCGACGATGAGTGCCCGCTTGTTGGCGAAGCGCCGGTAGACCGTGCCGACACCGACGCCCGCGCGCTCGGCCACGTCGTCGAGGGTGATTTCCAGGCCGTGTTCGGCGAAGAGTTCCCTGGCTGCGACCACGATGCGTTGCTGATTGCGGGCGGCATCGGCGCGCAGCCTGCGGGGTGCTGCGGCAGTCGTCGTGGCGTGATTCACAGGTGCATCCTACTCATTGCCGGATTAAGTGGAGGTGGTTTCTCCGTTACTCTGGTAGCTTCGATTGAAGCGGAGGCTATATCTCCGATTATGCCACCGAAACCACCGACCTAGACCTGCAAGGGGAGTCATGACCACCACACTCGACAAGGGGACGAGTCCCGCGTCCGGTGCGGACACCGGGAACCGGCGAGGCTCACACGCGTTGCGCTGGTGGGTGCTCGCCGTCCTCGGTATCGCGCAGCTGATGGTCGTGCTCGATGCGACGATCGTGAACATCGCGCTGCCTGCCGCCCAGGCCGACCTCGGCTTCGGCGACGCCGACCGCCAATGGGTCATCACCGGCTACGCGCTGGCCTTCGGCAGCTTGCTGCTGCTCGGCGGCCGCCTCAGCGACCTGTTCGGCCGCCGCAACACCTTCATCGTCGGCCTGGTCGGCTTCGCGGTCGCCTCCGCCATCGGCGGCGCGGCCAACAGCTTCGAGATGCTGGTCGCCGCCCGCGTCGGCCAGGGCGTGTTCGGCGCACTGCTCGCGCCCGCCGCGCTCTCGCTGCTGACCGTCACCTTCACCGAACCCGGTGAACGCGCGAAGGCGTTCGGCATCTTCGGTGCCGTCGCCGGTGCCGGTGGCGCGATCGGCCTACTGCTCGGCGGCGCGCTCACCGAGTGGGCGTCGTGGCGCTGGGCGATGTATGTGAACCTGATCTTCGCCGCCGTCGCGCTGGTGGGTGCGGTGCTGTTGCTGGCCAAGCACGTGAACGCCGCATCGCGGCCCAAGCTCGACTGGCCCGGCACCATCACCGTCACCGCGGCGCTGTTCGGCATCGTCTACGGTTTCTCGCACGCCGAATCCCACGGCTGGAGCGACCCGACCACGTTGGCCTTCCTGATCGGCGGCACCGTGCTGCTCGCGGTGTTCGTCTGGATCGAGACCCGCGTCGCGCACCCGCTGCTGCCGCTGCGCATCGTCACCGACCGCACCCGTGCCGGTTCCTACCTGACCGTGTTCATCATGGGCATCGGCATGTTCGCGATCTTCCTGTTCCTGACGTTCTACATGCAGCTGTCGCTGCAGTACTCGCCGATCATGACCGGTGTGGCGTTCATGCCGATGGTGTTCGGCATGGTTGCCTCCTCCACCACCGCGCCCTCGTTGCTGCTGCCCAAGGTCGGGCCGAAGGTCGTCATCAGCGGCGGCTTCCTGGTCGCCGCGGCGGGCATGGTGTGGCTCACCTTCATCGGTCTCGACAGCAGCTATGTCACCCACATCCTGCCCGCGCTCGTCCTGCTCGGCCTCGGCCTCGGTGGCGCCATGTCGGTGGCCTTCCAGGGCTCGACGGCAGGCGTGCAGCACGACGACGCCGGTGTCGCCTCGGCGATGGTGAACACCAGCCAGCAGGTCGGCGGTTCCATCGGCACCGCGCTGCTCAGCACGATCGCGGCCTCGGCGATGACCGACTACGTGTCCACGCACGAGCCCGGTCCACTGACCGTGGCCCAGGGCGCGATCGAGAGCTACACCACCAGCTTCTGGTGGGCGGCGGCCACTTTCGTGCTCGGCGCGATCGTGATCGGTGTGCTCATGCCGAACAAGGTGCCCGCCCCCGCCGAGGGCGAGATGGTGCTCGCGCACTGATCCACCTGTCGTAAACCGATGGCCCGGACCGAGACTCGGTCCGGGCCATCGGCGTTCGCGCGTGGTGGCTGCTGGGGGTTTGCCGGACGCGCACCGCGCGCTAGTTTGTCGGGGGTACTCGATACCATGAGCAACGACCACCGTCGGACTAGCAGGGGAGGGCAGTGCATGGCATCGCGGCCCCCGGCGCTCGACCCGGCCGTCCTCGCGGCGATCTCGGTGGGCGGTGGTCTCGGGGCCACGGCCAGATACGGTGTGGGCCAGTGGTGGCCGGTGCGTCCTGGGCAGTTTCCGTGGTCGACGCTGACCGTCAATGTGGTCGGCTGCTTCGCCCTCGGCGTGCTGATGGTCGTGGTAACCGAGTTCTGGTCGGCGCCGATGCTGGTTCGCCCGTTTCTCGGGATCGGCGTGCTCGGCGGGTTCACTACTTTCTCCGCCTTCGGCCTCGAGCTTCGTACACTGATCGACACCGGTTCGCCGGGCACGGCCGTGGCCTATCTCGGTCTCTCGGTCCTCGCGGGCCTCGGCGCGATGGCGCTCGCCATGATCGGGACCCGCTGGGCGGCAGGCAGCGTGGGACAGAGCACGTGAATCCGACGACGGAAGGGGGCCACCCGATGGTCGCGATGTGGGCTCCCACGGCGGGAGGCGGGCGATGACCGCGGCACTCGTGTTCGCGGGTGGAATGCTCGGCGCCCCCGCGCGTTACCTCGTCGATCGGGCGGTCTCGGCGCGGTTCCCGGCCGGGCTGCCGTGGGGGACGTTGACGGTTAACATTGTCGGTTCGGCGTTGCTCGGGGGCCTGATCGGCGCGAGCGCGGGCAGTACTCTGCTCGCGTTCGCGGGAATCGGTTTCTGTGGTGCGCTGACCACGTTCAGCACATTCGGTTACGAGACCATACGTCTGGTGACCGAGGGCGCCTACGTGTATGCCCTGGGCAACGTCGCGATCAGTGTCGCGGCGAGCTTGGCCTCGGTGTATGCCGCCGCGTCCCTGACCAACTGGTTGTGCGCATGATCCTCATGACCAGCCGCGCCCAGCCGACACGGAAGGGAACACCCACCATGGCCCACGATCGCGCCGGACGGCCCGCCCGCCCGACCGACCTGGTGGATATCGCTCACCTGGTCACCGCGTACTACAGCCGCGTGCCCGATCCGGCCGAACCGAGCCAGCAGGTGGTCTTCGGCACCTCGGGTCATCGCGGTTCCAGCGAGGACAGCGCGTTCAACGAGGCGCACATCATGGCCATCACCCAGGCGATCGTCGAGTACCGCGCCACCCGCGACATCACCGGTCCGGTGTACCTGGCGCGCGACACCCACGCCCTGTCCGAACCGGCCTGGACCACCGCCCTCGAGGTCCTCGCGGGCAACGACGTCACCGCCGTGATCGACGCGCGCGGCCGCTACACCCCGACGCCCGCACTGAGTCATGCTGTGCTGCGCCATAATCAGGGCGGAACCAAGCACCAGGCCGACGGCATCGTGGTGACCCCCTCGCACAATCCGCCGCGCGACGGCGGCTTCAAATACAACCCGCCGCACGGCGGTCCCGCCGACACCAAGGCCACCGACGCCATCGCCGCGCGCGCCAACGAACTGCTGCGCGGCGGCCTGGCCGAGGTGAAGCGGGTGTCGCTGGAACAGGCGATGAAGACCCATGTGCAGCGCTACGACTACCTCGACCACTACGTCGCCGACCTGCCGAACGCGCTGAACTTGGACGCGATTCGCGGCGCGGGCATCCGCATGGGCGCCGACCCGATGGGTGGGGCGAGCGTGGACTACTGGGAGGAGATCGGGCAGCGCTTCGATCTCGAACTCGAGGTGGTCAACCCGTTCGTCGACCCCACCTGGCGTTTCATGACCCTCGACAGCGACGGCAAGATCAGGATGGATCCGTCCTCGCGCCACGCCATGGCCGGACTGGTCGGCATCAAGGACGACTACGACATCTCCACCGGCAACGACGCCGACGCCGACCGCCACGGCATCGTCACCCCCGACGGCGGCCTGATGAACCCCAACCACTTCCTCGCGGTCGCGATCGAATACCTCATCGCCAACCGGATGTGGTGGGACGCGCTCACCAAGGTCGGCAAGACGGTTGTCACGTCCTCGATGGTGGACCGGGTGGTCGGCGTGCTCGGGCGCGATGTGTACGAGGTGCCGGTCGGGTTCAAGTGGTTCGTGCCCGGATTGTTCAGTGGCAGTTTGGCTTTCGGTGGTGAGGAGAGCGCGGGCGCGTCGTTCCTGCGGATGGACGGCACCGTGTGGACCACCGACAAGGACGGTATTCTGCTGGCGCTGCTGGCCGCCGAGATCGCGGCCGTCACCGGTCAGACCCCCTCGGCTCGCTACGGCGAGCTCGAACGTCAGCACGGTAGCCCCGCCTACGCGCGCATCGACGCCGTCGCCACCAGCGAGCAGAAGGCCAAGCTCGCGCGGCTCAGCGCCGACGCCATCACCGGCACCGAGATCGCCGGCGAGGAGGTCACCGGCATCCTCACCACCGCGCGCGGTAACGGCGCTCCCCTCGGCGGGCTCAAGGTGACCACCGAGAACGCCTGGTTCGCCGCCCGCCCGTCGGGCACCGAGGACAAGTACAAGATCTACGCCGAATCCTTTCTCGGTTCCGAGCATCTGACCCAGGTGCAGGCCGCCGCCGAGGAGATGGTGAATCAGGCGCTGATCGAGTGAGTACCGCGACAAAGGTTCGACTACCCGCCGAAATCTGGGTGCTGATCGCGGCGGCGTTCGTCATCGCGCTCGGCTTCGGGCTGGTGGCGCCGGTGCTGCCGCAGTACGCCCGCGAGTTCGGGGTCGGTATCGCGGCCGCGTCGGCGATCGTGAGCGCCTTCGCGTTGATGCGCTTGCTGTTCGCCCCCGCCAGCGGGCGCCTGGTGCAGAAGCTCGGCGAGCGACGGGTGTATCTGGCGGGCATCCTCATCGTCGCGGTGTCGACCGGTGCGTGCGCGTTGGCGCAGACGTATTGGCAACTGCTGGTGTTGCGGTCGCTCGGCGGAATCGGGTCGACGATGTTCACGGTGTCGTCGATGGCGTTGATCATCAGGGTGTCGCCGCCTGCCGCGCGTGGCCGGGTGTCCGGTGTGTATTCGACGAGTTTCCTGATCGGTTCGCTGGTCGGTCCGCTGGTCGGTGGTGCGCTGGCCGGGCTCGGCTTGCGGGCCCCGTTCGTCATCTACGCGCTCGCCCTGCTCGTCGTGTGCGTGATCGTGTTCGCCGGTTTGCGCGAATCACCGGTCCTGAAGGACGACAGCGCGACGACCACACCGGAACTGACCTTCCGGCAGGGCTGGTCGGAGCCCGCGTATCGCGCGGTGCTGCTGTCGAGTTTCGCCGGCGGTGTCGCGGTGTTCGGTGTGCGGATGGCGTTCGTCCCGCTGCTGGTGGTGGAGACCCTGCGGCAGGAACCCGGCATGGCCGGTGTCGCGCTCACCGTGTTCGCGGCGGGCAACGGTGCGGTGCTGTTCGCCTCGGGTCGATTATCCGACCGGCTCGGCCGCAAACCGTTCCTGATCCTCGGCTCGGCGATCTGCGCGGTCGGTACCGGCGCGCTCGGTTTCGCGCCGTCGCTGCCGTGGTTTTTGCTCGCCTCGTTCGTCGCGGGCATCGGTTCCGGCATGTTCAGCCCGGTGCAGCAGGCGGCGCTCGCCGATGTGCTCGGCAGCCGGGCGCGCGGCGGGCCGGTCCTCGCGGCCTTCCAGATGGCGGCCGACCTGGGCGCGGTCCTCGGCCCGATCGTCATCGGTGAGGTGGCCGACCGCACGTCGTTCGGGGTCGGTATGGCGGTGACCGGGGCCGTGCTCGCGGTGTCGGCGACGGTGTGGGTGTTCACTCCCGAGCCGTCGCGGATCGTGCATCCCGAGGACCCGCAGCACCCCGACCACGCCGGCGACGGCCTCGACCCGCAATGCACCTGTGACGGCCCCGACGGGTCACCCGTCGTGCGTGACGGCATGGTTCCCGCGAACCGTCGCCCGGTCGACACGGAGAAATAGCTGGTAGAGCTGATATCGGCGTGCCCGGGCGGCGCGCCGATATCGGCTCGAGGCAGAGTGGACGGGTGAGCACAGCCGGTTCTTCGCACAAACCACGTCCCGTGTCGAGCAACACCACCTACGCGCTGGGCGCGGTGGCCCTCGTCGTGATCGGGCTGATCGTGTTCGCCGTCTACAAGTGGAGCGCCGAACCACCATCCGTCCGCAACGACGGTTACGGCGCTGTGCGCGAGGCGGCGGTGCAGGTCACCACCACGCCCGAAGGGGTGATCCGGCTCGGCCGCCCCGACGCCGCGAAAACCATCGACATCTTCGAAGACCCGCTGTGCCCCGCCTGCGGGGTGATGGAGACCAGCTACGGCCAGGAACTCGCCCAGAAGATCGACGAGGGCAAGCTCGCCGTGAACTACCACCTCGTCGCGTTCCTCGACGACCAGTCCAAGAGCAAGGACTACTCGACCCGCGCCATCGCGGCCAATCTCTGTGTCGCCCAAACAGGTTCGGGCCCCACCTACGGCAAGTTCCACAAGGCCCTGTTCGTGGACCGCCAGCCCGAAGAGGGCGCCGAGGACCTGAGCAACCCCGCCCTGGCCGCCCTCGCCACCGAATCGGGCGCCCCCGAATCCGTCGCCGCCTGCATCACCCACGCCACCCAGCGCGACGCCGCCGCGGCCGCCGCGAAATCGGCCCTCGCCGACCTCGACGCCCGCACCGGCAACAAATCCGCCACCCCCACCATCTACGACGGGACAACCACCGTCGACTGGCGCGACGAAAACTGGGTCACCACCCTCGCCCCCTGACCCACGTGAGGTTGCGCACATCCTAGACCCCCTCCGCGCCGCCCGCCCACCTCCCTGAATCGCCCCGTTTTCGCCATCTACCAGCCGATTTGTTCTCCCGGAGAACCATGGTGTAACTTCATTCAGGCAGCAGCGAGAGCAGCTGAAACAACAGAACACGGGGCTATGGCGCAGCTGGTAGCGCACCACACTGGCAGTGTGGGGGTCAGGGGTTCGAGTCCCCTTAGCTCCACCAAATAACAGGTCAGGCCCGGTCGTAGACCGGGCCTGACCTGTTATTCCGTGCTAGCCCACCGAACCCCCCCGTTTTGGCCGTGTGTTTGATGGACGCGGCCTGCGGACCGCTCCGGCTGCAGTTTCGATCACTACGGTTGTCGCAGGTTCGATTCCTCGGCAGGATACACAAACATGGGTAACTAGAAAACGTTTGGTCATCGGGGATTCTTATTCGATCTGACGATGCCGGTGCGCCGGTTCCTATTCCCCGCCTTCTGCTGGCGGTGACACGTGGCTGCGGCTTGAGAATCTGCTCAATCTGCCTCCTGTCAGTGGTGGTTGGCGTGGAGACACCGGCCCGGTGCCCACGGGGCCGGATGCCGAGCCGGACGCACCAGTGCGTCTGCGGCGTCGGCCTGCCACCGAGTCCGGCGGGGATTCCGTCGGTGCACAGTGACCACACGGTCCTCGACCACCGATCGAACGATCGAGGCGGCCACCTTCTTCGACGGCGGTCGCCTGACATTGGCGCGACAGCTGGCTGGCCTGCGTAAGACAGCCTTGGCGACGATGGTCGACAAGAGCCCGACTGCGGTCGCCAGCTGGGAGTCCGGTGCCAAACGTCCATCCGCTGCCGCGGTCGCTCAGTAGCCACTCGGGCTTGGGGTAGATCGGAGCTTCTTCGTTGTCCGCCCTGACGATGTCGCTTCGCTCAGCTGCACTCCGCACTTCCGGTCGTTGCGGTCGACCAGTCAACCCGCATGCGATCAAGCCTTCGCCTACGGGGCAACTAGCAGTCGACATCTCCAGCTGCCTCGAACGGCACGTCGAGTTTCCCGAAACCGACCTGCCGAGCTTTCCTATCGGTGTCGAGCACGATGACGACGACGGTCCGGAGCGAGCGGCGCGGCTACTCCGCCAACTATCGAATTTCGGAGACGGCCCAGCCGGCCACCTCATCCGCACCCTCGAGAATCATGGTGTGCTGGTCGTGTTCAGCCCCGACCAGGCAGCAGATGTCGACGCATACTCCTTTCGGACAGCCGACTGCGCCCCGTCGTGGCCTTGAATCCGATCAAGCGCGACTTCTACCGGCAACGGTTCGACGTCGCACACGAACTTGGCCACCTGCTGATGCACAGCGACGCCGAACCGGGCGGCAGGATCGTAGAAAATCAGGCCAACCGCTTCGCGTCCGAACTCCTGATGCCAGCGGACCTGATCCGAGGATCGTTGCCGACGAGCATGGGCGGCAGCGCCTGGAGAGACTTGCACCAGCTCAAGGAGTACTGGGGTGTCAGCATCCAAGCGATGCTCTACCGGGCTCGGTCGCTCGGTGTGCTGAGCGACATGTCCTACCGCAACGCGATGGCCACGATTTCGGCGCGCGGCTGGCGACGCGTCGAACCGGCATCGATCAAGGTGATGGAACAACCGTCGCTTCTTCCACGTGCCGTCGAGCTTCTCGGCAGTGAAGGTATCAGCGAGAAGACGTTGATCGAGCAGTCTCTGGTTCCTGCCGAACTTTTCCGAACGATTACGGCTAGAAGCCCACTGCCGACTATGCCGGGTGCGCCGATCCCACCGAACGGCAGTGGGGCTGCGGGCAAAGTCGTCTCGCTGTTCGATGTATCTCTGACCAGCGGTTGATGCGCTGGAGCACGATCGGCGCGTTCACTGACCGGTGTCCTGGGCGCATGTGACGAGCGTGCTTCCACCGCAGGCGGTGAACCTGTGGTCCGCCTGATCTGGATGAGGCGCTCCGGGCGCCGTTACCTGGGCGGTCTCGTCATCGGCGACGGACTGGGGCGCTGCGCTTCTACTCCGATGCCGTACACACCGCCAAAGAGGCAGGCGACGGCATTTCCGCAGCTCACGCCCTGATAAACGCTAGCATTATCGACCTGGATACGGCTGGATTGGTCGAGGGTGCCAGCCCGTCTCGGCACTCACGGCCGCAGAAGGCTGCGCACCTGGCGCAGGCTGCCCAGAGCGCGGCGCTCAAGCAGGGCGGCCCGAAGGAGCGGGCGCTGGCTGCGCTCCGGGAGGCGCAGGCACAGGGCGTGGTCGATAAGGCGGCGATGGGCAGGCGATCAGCAAGGCGCACCGGGCGTACGAGTCCGGTCGTGGCTTCGACCCGGATTGGGTGTGGCTGTCTGAAACCGAGATGAACGGCCTGATCAATCTCGTACATGTTCGCCGGGAACTACAAGCAGGCGGGGCAGCACCTCCAAGCCGCCCTTGACGCTGCGGCGTCGTGGCCGCGCGAACAGGTATTCGTGGCAGCTCTACCTCGCCCATACCTACATAGCCGACGGCGAACCGGCTCAGGCGTGTGCGCTGCTGAACGACAACGCTGCGGGTATCCATAGCGTGTCCTCCACCCGGCTCCAGCGGAAGCTGGATGCGATCACAACGGCCGTTCGTCCACATTCGGCGGTGCCGGAGGTAGGGGAGTTTTGCAGCGGTTGGCCTAGCCTAGGATCAGCCTGTGGGTCGACGCAGAGTGGAAGCTCTCAAATGTCGAGCGGGCAGTTGGCGGCGACTATACATAGTCTGCTAGTCGCGCTACATCCTGCGGGTATTCTCCGCAGGGCAATTGTCTGTTATTTTATTAGGTAGTTAGCCCTGACCGGGCGAATCAATTAATTAACGTAAACAGGGGAGTTGGTGCTATGCGGCAGTGTGAAGAGTCGGGCTCGTCGGGAGGTTTCAAATCTATAGCTATTAGGAATTGGCGCCAGTTTGGACGCGTGGATATCGACTTTCATCCGCGCCTGACTGTTCTGACAGGCGCCAATGCGACTGGCAAGAGTACAATACTGGGAATCTTGGGAAGGCATTTCAACTGGTCGCGGGCATATTCGTCTTCTCCGATTCGGCGCGATGGACAAGGAGGCGTTGAATGGCAGACATTTTGGGTGGAAGAGTCGGAGGAAGAATCCGTTCGTCGGGATGAAAACCAAAGTATGGTCGAAATCGGTACATTGACTTACGGGACGGGTGCGCCCACTCCCATTAGTGTTCCGTCGCGACCCGCGGCTGACTCGCAAAGAGGCAATTATGATCTGCACATGCCGCATGCGCAGGATGTAAAGGGCGCGTTTCTCACCTCGCATCGAACAATGACCAGTAGTTACACCTTAGTAGACACAATACCTACTCTTTTTGGTGATGCCAACCAAATATTCGAACAATTTACGAATGAACTGCGTGTCCGATGGCAGGGAAGCTGGACAGGGAGGAGTCCTCAGCGTGCACTGAAAGAGTCGCTAATGGCTGCAGCGACTTTCGGAGGTCGGGGTAATGAATCGGTGGATTTTAACCCCGAGGCTGCTGCGGTCTGGACGGGATTCCAGGAGATTCTGAGAAATGTCATGCCGCCTTCTGCTGGATACTCAGGTATGCGGGTCCGCATACCTGACGTGATTGTCCAAATGCGTTCGGGCGATTTTATTCTGGATGACCTATCGGGAGGTCTCTCGGCCATTATCGAGATATCTTGGCAGATTTTCCTGAAATCTCGGACGGAATCGGCCTTTACTGTACTTCTTGACGAGCCGGAGAATCACCTCCATCCGAGCTTGCAGAGAGAGATTCTTCCCAGTTTACTTCGAGCCTTCCCGTCTGTACAGTTCATTGTCGCTACGCATAGTCCATTTGTGGTAACTGCTACTCCTGACTCGGCAGTGTATGCATTCGATTACAATGAATCAGGCCATGTAGAGTCGAGGCAGCTGGACTATGCGAATAAGGCAGCGAGCGCTGATGCTATTCTACGGCGGGTACTTGGTGTTGAGAGCACTATGCCACGGTGGGCAGAGGAAGCATTTGACGAAATCGTGAGTCGATATGCGAGTGCACCACTTGACGCCTCGCGGCTGCGGGCGCTTCGGGAAGAGCTGAAGGAACGAGGCCTGGACACAGAGTTCCCGGATGCTGTAATTGAATTGACTGACCGTCCTGATGCGGAGCCGCTGAGGTGAGGCGGCTGGTAAAGGGTGAGATGCCGTCTGTATTGCAGGAGAATGAGGAAGATTGGACGGCTGCGTACGTCGCCGCAGTCACGGCCAAAAGCAAAAATAAGCCAGAAAAATGGCGTGATCCGCAGATCAAAGACGCACTGAGCGAGGAAACGGCCGGAAAGTGCGCCTACTGCGAGTCAACCATCGCCGACGTGTCATATCCTCATGTGGAACATATGGTTCCGAAGTCGATTAGGCCTGATTTGGCCCATCGGTGGAGTAATATGACTTGGGCATGCCAGGTATGTAATACAGAAAAAGGGGACTTCTACGATGCTGTCCAAGGCATCTTGAGTCCGTACGATGACGATATGGCCGAGCATCTGCATTTTGCCGGTGGTATCCTCAGTTTTCAACTCGGCGCGGTGCGTGGCGAGATAACGGTCAGGGTTCTGAAACTAAATCGCATCGACTTGGTTCGCGAAAGGTGTGACAGGCTTACAAAAGTCCGGGATATGTTGGAGCGCTGGAATGTAGCTATTGGGGTCCAGCGAGAAGTCTTGGCCGATGCGATTCGAATTGATGCCGCTGAAGGAGAGTTCACCTCGTCAGTCGATGCATATCTGCGTAGCTTTGGCTTCCCAGTAGAGGCTGGGCAGGGTATGAAGGAGGGAGTTTCGGGCGTTGGATAATCTGGCCAGATTGGGAGCGCGAGGGTGTTAAAGTGCGGCCAGGTGTAGCAGGTCGTATCGAACAAAGGTTGTTTGGCGTAGTATTTATGTCTATGGTTGCATCGTGGGATACGGAGTAGATTACCTAAATGGCGGATAGTAACTCAGACGAGGTGTTTAGAGCTCTCACGCCCGAGGAAAGACGCAGGGTGGAGTCGTTGTATGGGGCTATGCTTCCGAAGATTCAAGGACCCAAGCTGCCTCGGATGAATTTTCCGTTCCCGCAACTTCCAGTCCAATCCTCGCTAATCGAGGCTATCGAACGCATAAATGCATCGAGATCTGGTCTTGGTATTGATTGGGCGCAATCGCTAACGAAAAACTTGCCAAAGTTCCATCTCGACCTACCGGCGCTCAGTGTCGATTACTCTCGGCTGTTCGCTCCAGCATTGAACTTGCAGAATCTAACTCAGTTCCACAGTGTGGACACGGCCAGTCTTGATGCCTTCCGGACTATTTACGAGGAGCAGCGGAAAAAATTCGAAAAGCTTTTCGATTGGGAACGGATTCAGAAGCTAGTCGGCTCTCTGTTTCCTCCGAATTGGCGAGGTGTTGACACTGAGGGGTGTGATCTTGAGGCTCTGCTGCTCGATGAGGGTTTACCGTTAGGTTGGGTGCCTGATTCGAAGACTGTCCAAGCACTGTTCGACGCGTCGACACCGCAGGAAAGACGAAAGATACTAGGACGTAGATGGAAGTCGATCCTAAAGTTCTGCCGTTCGAATCTAGATTCAGTGGTAGACCCAAAACTCCTTAACTACTGTGTTTTTGCAATGCAGGCAATAGATTCGATTGAAGCGAATATTCCAGCTGGCGGACAGGCGTTGGCTGCCAATTTGTTGGACACCATGCTTCGTGACACGCTCGATAGTGTGGCTCGTAGTCTGGTGACATCTCAGAAAGATCGTTTGGATCTGGATGATTTGCCTGTTCGGGCGAGCATAGTTTTTGGTGGCATATGGGGCTCTTTCACTGAGTTCTGGGCGAGTCGAGGGGATGTTGTCCCTCGCGGCTACTCGCGCCACGCCAGTGCGCACGCAGTCGGGAAGCGGCAATATTCGCGTATCAACGCAGTAATCGCAGTCATGCATGTGACGGCGTATATCAAGCTCTTAGAAAGTGGTGATCTCGACGGGTAGCCTACCGCTCGCTCCCGTGCGAATCCCGCATCCTTACCCTACGCCCGGTCAGCGCTGTATGAACGGTCGTGGAGTCCACCCCATACCGTTCACCGAACCGGGTCAGTGACAGCCCTGTTCCATACAGGCGCGCCACCTCGATCACCTAATCTTCGCTCAGCCCTTGGTTGCGCATGGTGACTCCTGCCTCGCGGAGGATCTTGAGCGCCGTGCCTTGCCGCTCTGGTAGTCACGCACGAGCTGTGTCGAGGGGATGCGCGCGGCGTACTTCGACGCGATCTGGTCACGCAGGGCTGGCGTCAGACGAGTGCCGCTCTTGGGACGGGCGTCACCGTGACCGGAGTCCTCGGCGGCCGCCCGGCAAGGCGTTCGTGCAGGGTGCGGAACCGATCGCGTAGGTAGTCCTTCCTGGAATACGTTCCTATGTAGTCCACTTAAATAGCAGGTCAGGCCCGGTCTTAGGACCGGGCCTGACCTGTTTGTGTCTTGCCCCGCGTTGACCCCCGTTTTGGTCCCGCGTTCCGTCGACGGCTTGTGCCGATGGGGATGGATCTGACTGCTTCGGGTTTGGCTGCCACGCGGCAGCTGTCACTGCATCCTGATCCGTCACCGTGGAATTCAACCAGCGGTGCGCAGAAGCGGGAGAGTCGAAGAGACCCGGCAGCGGCAGGACCAAGCAGCGGCATAACCGGGGTAGCGCCCGATCGGGTCGAATCCGGCTGCGGCCCATGGCCGAGACGGCCTCGTGGGAGGGAATCCTCATAGCGCTCTGTTGCCCTTGCGACGGCCACACGGCTGGCAGGGGCCCTGCCGGCCGTTCTTCACTGCGGACAGACGGGGGTAAGCCCACCTCACCACACGTCAGGCACGCGCATCGCCATGGTTCGTCGGCCCCGACATACGGTTCCAGCGGTTCGGCTCTGGCAGCACGCATCCGCTTCGTCAAGCGGCGCAATGAGACTCCGACTGCCCGAGCTGAACGCGGCTCTCGCGGTGTCGATCTGTTTGTTCGGTTGTAACAGGGACCGATCCGCGGTGACAGCGTCTTCGGGAACCGCCTTGGGCAGTGCCATGCGAGAGCGATTTCACGTTGTCCGGCATCATCATCGGATCAGCCAGTGAAGGAACTTGGTCGCACTTGCCGCCGCGGCCACGCCGATCAGCGTTGCTTCATAGGGCGAGTGTCGGGCAAAGGTCGTGAGGACGCTTGCTCCGACACCGGCGATCAGCGCGCATAGGAAGATCAGCGCGCTGCGCACGGACAACATCGCACCTGACTTCTCGTTGTCAGCCACGGCATCTACTCCTTTGGTGTGCCCCTCGGCGGGGGCGGTGTTCGTGCAGATATCGCTGCCCAAGCTGCCAGCCGGGGTGGTGATGCATCGAGTGCAACGCGTTGCAAAACTCTGCGCAACGTCGACACGACCGGCCAGGCGCGATATGACTGGACAGGTGCGCCACACCTCCGGCCAGTTCGGGCCGCTGAGACCAGACCTGCCCGGCGAACGCCGTGCACTCGCCGATGCACTGCGGTACCAGTTCGCTTTGCTCGGTGCAATATCGGCGCGCGAATACGCCAAGAAACAGGCGCTACAGCCGAGTACGGTGACCCGCTACTTCAACGGTGCGGTTCTGCCCTCCGAAGAGTTCATCAAAGATCTTGTCGACGAGGTTCAACTGCGGTCCGGGCATCCGCAGCCTGGACAGCCTGAGCAGCTCTTGGAATTGCTGTACGCCGCCCAGGACGCTCACAGCGGAACGTGGGGTCATGCCAAGCGTTTGCAGGAGCAGTGCGCCGTTCTCCGAGAACGCCTCAAAGCCGCTGACCTCCAGTATCGAGAACTGCTCGTAGAGAACGATGTCCTCCGACACGGCCAGCCCGCGGCGGTTGCGGCCCTCCATGATCAGCTGAGCGTGGCGCGGGAGCGGATCGTCGAGCTTGAACGTGAGCGTGCGATCTTGCTGATAGGGTCGGCCAGAGCCACTTCTTCGAGCGTGGCCGCGAATCTTGCCAACGACTACTGCTGGCAGTTCTATAGCAACGCTCTCGCGCTGCGTGGCTGGTCGCCACCGGCTGTTGCTCAAACCGAAGCCGTCGCGAACGAGGTACTCGCTCTGCTCGACGCCCCTACGGACGCAAAGCCCGAGAACCGCAATGGCCTGGTCTTGTATCCAATCGGGGGTGGCCGAACGAGCGCCGCGATCGGACTCGTCGCGAAGGCAGTCGATGCTGATTATCGGCTGGTCATCGTGCTCGCCGGAAACCTGAACGACCTCCGCCGACAGGTGCAGCAGCAGGTTGATCGTGACCTTCCCCCGTCTGGCGTCATACGCCTCACGGGGCAGGATCTTGACTACAGCAGGCTCGGGCCCGCGCTCCGTGCGCTCACCTTCGAGAAGGAGGTGCCAGACCTGCCCCTGAACTCACCGGAGAATCTGTCTGGAGCGCCGACGCGCTTGCTGGTCATCAAGAAGAACAGAGCCGTGCTGCGGAAGGTGATCAAGGACCTCCGCGCCGGCCTGTCGCCGAGCGAAGAAGTCCCGGCTCTCGTGGTCGACTTGGACACAGATGCTGCACAACCCCACTCGGCCTTAGACAACTACGTCACGGCGCTGCTCAACGCCTTACCTCGAGCCCAGTACGTCGCCTACACGGCAAGCCCGTTTCGCGATGTCTCTACTCCTGGCCGGAACGATTTCATCGTGCGCGCACGGCGGTTGCCAGGCCAGATAATATCGGACTTCTTCTTCTCCGATGCCGCTGGCGTGCAGCCTGGGCCAGGCGATCTGGCCGTACCTGGGGAGAAGGCATTCGTCCGCAAGGTCGATCGTGACGACAGTGGCTTGGTGGCTGCGATGGATGCGTTTGTGCTGACCGGGGCGATGAAGATCCACCGTTCCAAGCAGGCAGGAAGAGACACCCTCCTGCGGCACGTGCTCTTCGTGAATGCATCTCCCCGGATCGAGGACCAGGCTGCACTGCGCGAGCGACTCGTGGCCTGTTGGCGCGCAGCCGATTACGCCGGCTCGACGGGGCTGGGCCGCCTGCGAGACATCTTTGACACTGACATTCTGCCGGTATCGCGCGCTCTTGCGACCGATACCGATTTGCCTTCGTCTTTCAGTGAATTGTCCCCAACGCTGACGGCCGCACTGGACCGGATAGGCGACGAACCGATAACAGCCGACCTCGGAATCGGAACGGAGCCACTGTGGAAGATGGTTGTGTGCAGTGCCAGCCGTGCAAGCGAGTTTGCTGGTGATGGCATGACAGTCCTGTTCCTCCACCACACTCCCGGACCGAAAACTATGTTTCGGATATTCGACATGTGGTTCGGATCACGCTCTGACTGCACAGATCTCCTTCGGCTCTTTGTCCCTCGCGATTCCTCGACCGGTATCGACTCGTATGCACAAATCGTCGATATATGGCGAGAGCACGGCGGACTATGACACGTGGGTTGCCGATTGAGTCAGCGAGCCTTTACGGGTGAGTGCTATCGACTGCAAGTCAAACAAGGATTCGCCGATATCACCCATGGTGGCCCCGCTGGCTCACATGCTGGCTGGCTTGGCCGGACACGCCAGCAACATCCGCCGCGATGCTGTTGCTTGATCAATCGGTCATCCACGAATCGTCTTCGGCGACGACAGAATTGCCAAGTTAAGCCGAGTGGTCCCGCCGAGACCGAACTGCAGGCTTCCCCGCCTAGCACCACCGGAGGATCACCATTGCTGACTGAAACCTCCGCGGTGGCGGACGCCCTGCGTGAAACCACTTGAGCCTGACTCGGCGAACGACGCTCGTCCGCCGACGCGCACGGTGCCACCGATCATAGTCGGCTGCGCATCGACAGCGGTGGGCTTCGCCGGACAGCTCACCTGTGCTGGCAGTGGTCTGACGATGTCGAGGAGCGATCGTGACCGTTCCGGTGGAGACTCTTGAGCTGGCCCCCGGTTATCCCCCGCTTTCGTCGCCGAGATGGTTCCGGGTCTTCCGATGAGATGCTTGCCCGCAGATCTGAGGGACGTTGGTTACAGTTTCGTTCTGCCTGGTCAGTGGCGATTTGGATATCACCGCCCATCCCTTGCCGCGGTGAATGGGGGTGCTGTGATGGCGTCGGTGGCATTTGACGTTCTGAATACCGGTCATGAGGGCTATATGTCCGGCGTGGGGTCTGTCGAGGCGGCCCCGAGTGGAAGCCGCCCCGCCCAGTCCCGGCTGACATTCTGCAATGAGCAGTGTAATCCCTTGTCGCCGAACAAAATTCGGTACAGTTTGCCGCCGAGTGGACCTTCGCGCATCTGTCGATCCGTTGGTGTGGACGCTGAAGATCGATCCCCGCCAGTCCGATCGGCTCATGACGCTCTAAGTGGGGGTCAGGGGTTCGAGTCCCCTAACCTGTTTTTGTTGTGACTCCGGAACTCCAGACCACTTGTGGACGAGTTCCGCCAGGCTCATCCGGCGAGGAAGCGCAGCAGTTCGGAGGTGACGAACTGAGGGTTCTCCTCGATGAGCCAGTGGCCCGCGTTCGGCACATCCACTGCCCGCACGATATTGGTCATCCGTGGGGCCGCGGTCGTCCGGACGGGGTCGAGCTGGCCCTGGGCGGTCATCAGCAGCGTGGGCACCGGTGTCGGTGCTGCTGCCACGGCATCGCGGACGTCCTGATCGAGAGCACGGTAGAGCTCGAAGCCGCCTGCCAGCTTTTCAGGTCGGCTGTAAGTCCGTGTGTACTCATCGATCTCGGCGTCGGTGAACGGGGATCGGTCCGAGGTGCCACCGAAGGCTGATCCGCCGAAGGAGACCTGCGGATAGAACAGCGCCAGATATTCGCGGACGTCGTCGACGACTGCCTCGGGGACCCGCCGTTGGGAATGGAAGGCGATATGCCAGCTCATCGACCGGTATGTGGCCGCATCGATCGAGGGCCCGGGTAGCGGCAGGTCGAGGTAGCCGAGACGTGCGGTGTCGGCGGGGAACTGGGTGGCGTACTGGAATGCCACCGCGGCACCGAAATCGTGCCCGATGACGCGGGCGTCACGCACCCCGAGCCGATCGGCGATCAGGGTGTGCACGTAGCGGGCCAAGGTGGCTTTGTCGTAGCCGCTCGGTGAGCCGGTGCTGTCGCCCAGCCCGGGAAGGTCGATAGCGTAGACGGTGTGCTTCTCGGCCAGCTCCGGCATGATCGGCCACCAGCCGAACCAGGTCTGCGGCCAACCGTGGATCAGCACCACCGGTGTACCGGTGCCACCGGTCACGTAGTGCATCCGCACCCCCTCGATATCGGCGAACTCGTGCCGGAAGGTCCTGTCGAATTCCGGATCGTTGTGGGTAGCAAGGGCGTATGGGGGAATGTCGGCAGAGATGGGCGTGGTGCACGCGGCGGTGCCGACCGTGAGCAGCAGAGCCAGCGTGCCGGTCACCATCGCGTGTACGGCTCGGCGGAAGCGGTGCGGTGACGGCCGGATTGCGGTGATCATGTGTTCCTGTCCAGAGAAATCGGCGGATGCTGAGAGCGGGACGCGGCGGCATGGGGCGCCGAGAACGGCGCTCCCGGTCCCGTTCCAGAAGGTGACCGCATGGATGGCGCTCATCGAGACCCCTTTGAACGGGACACCTCTCAGTGTTTCCGGATCGGACACGATCTGGCACGCAAACTTGCTGTTCCAGCAACATTAACTCGTGCATCGAAAGCGAGAATCGCAGCCGCCGAGGCTATTTCGGCCGGAGGCGGGAGGTCCGGTAATGAACTGTCAGCGCCGGGTGACGAGCTTCGCACTGCGGAGCATCCACACCGCCGGGACCAGGCAGCACAGCAGCGCGAAGAGACTCGCCTCCGGACCGAATGCCCCACCGGTCAGCACATCCGGTCCGGAGAGGACGGTGCGTAGCAGGCCGGGTTCGCCGTCGGCGCCGGATACCGCAGTGCCGAACACGCCGGACTCCGTGAAATTCCAGGCGAAATGCAGGCCGATCGGCAACCACAACGACCGCGTGGCGGTGTAGGCGATGGCGAGCAGCGCACCACCTTCGACCGCGATGGCCAGAGCACCCCACAGCGTGGCATTGCTGTTGACCAAGTGCGTCAGGCCGAAGATCAGTGACGAGACCGCGATCGCGACGATGCTGCCGGTCCGTTCTTCCAGGATGCGGTGCACCACGCCACGGAACAGCAGCTCCTCGGTGACCGCCACCGAAGCCATCGAGCCCGCGACTCCCAGGCAGGCTCCGAATGAGCCACTGGTGATGTCGGCGTCGGTGAACAGGATCGCGAGCAGCATCGTCGCGAGGAACGCCCCGGCTCCGATGAGTACACCGTGCCCGAGCCCCCGCCACCGCCCAGCGGCGGCCAATTCTGTGACCTCCGCGCGTTTCTCGACACGGCAGGAAAGCCACCTGAAAGCGAAGACCGCCCCGACCGCCGCGCCGATTCCTAGGAAGAACCGCAACACAGGCACATCCGAAACGAGCGCGTCCACGCCCCGCGCGGCGATCAGCAACACGACCGCCCCGACGAGCAGAACCGGCACCCGGAACCGCTGCATCGGCGATCTCCGCTCGGTGGGGATGATCATCAAATGTCCTCTCGCCGTTGGTCAGTATGGCGAGATTACGAACGAGCCGAGCCGAGCCACATCACTCCGTGGGAGCGTCCTCGGTAGTACTCGCGAGTGAGGCGCTGCTTTCGGTCGCTGGATGCGGCGTTCAGTTTCCGGAACCCACGATGGCGGTGACTCGAATCTCCACGCGCATGGCGGCGAGACCGAGCGCGGTCACCCCGGTCTCGGTCCAGATCGGCGCGCGGCCGCCGAGGCGCCGACGGAACTGCTCGGCCATCACCTTGTTGTGGTCGTCTCCGATGACGCCGCTTCCCGCTTCGACCTTGTGGTAGGAGTTGACGTGAATGACGTCCCTCCAGGTGGCGCCAACGGTGGCGAGCGTTCGCTCCACGTTGTCGAAAGCCTGGACGATCTCGTCCTCCAGTGAGTCGGGAACGATCAGCTCGTCATTCACCCCGGCCTGACCAGAGGTCTCCACCCGGTCGCCGACCCGGACGGCGCTGCTGTAGCCGAGCGCTTGGTGCAGCTTCTCGCCTGCGCCGGGACTGATGCCGAAGGTAACCGTGCTCATGATGCTCTCATTCGTGTGGAGGGGCGTACCGCGATGTATGACTTCACACGTAAACTAACCCTGCGCAACCAATAATTCAACCTTGAAGTCATTGCCGGCTCGAGTCAGCCGGCAACAGACCTCCTGAGCAGCACGGAGACACGCATGGGCGACCAGGAAGATCGCTGGCTCGATGAGCACGAGAAGGCGGCGTGGACAGGGCTGATCTCCCTGGTCCTACTGCTGCCCGGGAAGCTGGAGTCACCACTGCGGCAGGAGCACGACCTCACCCTTTTCGAATACCTCGTGCTCAGTCACCTCTCCGAAGCGCCGCAACGCAAGCTGCGCATGGGGGAACTCGCCGTCCTCGCCAGCGGGTCGCTGTCGCGCCTGTCCAACGTCACCAAGCGCTGTGAACAGCGCGGTTGGATCGTCCGAGCACCCGACCCGGCAGACGGTCGCTACACCCTCGCCGAACTCACCGACGCCGGCCTGGACATCGTGCGTCTGGCAGCTCCGACACACCTGCGTTCAGTGCGCCGCACCGTCCTCGACTCGCTCAGCAAGAGTGATCAGAAAGCCCTCGCCCGCATCGCGCAAAAGCTTCGCATCGTTCCGGACGGCCTCGGCTGAGGACAGTCCCACGCGACGGGCTCGGTATGGGGCGCTCGGTCAGGACTTGGCCGCCTCGTAGGCGGCGGTGAGCTCGGCCAGGACGCCGTCGCGCGGGGTGGGTGCGCCCTCGAGGTGTGTGGCGCGCAGCTCCGCCATGAATCGCTCCCACAGCGGTGGTCCGCCCGCGGCGAGAAGTTCCGCGCGCACGGTCAGTTCCGGTGTGGTCTCGAGCCAGCGCGCGCCCCAGGCGCCTAGCTGAGCCAACACCGGGACGAGATCGATCGCGGCCTCGGTGAGCCGGTATTCCACCTTCTGTCGGTGCGACGGATCGTCGTGGCGGGTGAGCAACCCGGCCGAAACCAGCTTCGCCAGCCGCGCCGCCAGGACGTTCGATGCGATCCCTTCGATCGAGCCGGTGAGCAGCTCCCGGAAGTGCGTGTGCCCGCCGAACATCATGTCGCGCAGCACGATCATGCTCCAGCGGTCGCCGAGCAATTCGACGCTCCGGTTGATCGGGCATCCGGATTTGCCGGGCGGCACCGGCAGCTTGTTCTTCGAAACTGGTTGCATCACAGGATCAGTTTAGGCTACCGTCGCAACTGCTTGCAGATCGCAATCAGAAAGGGGTGCCGCCGTGGCACAGCTGGTCCGGGTGCAGAACTTCAGCATTTCCACCGACGGGTACGGGGCAGGTGAGGGGCAGAGCCGCGAGCGGCCGTTCGGCCACGCCGACCCGGGGGACTTCATGTCCTGGGCGGGCGCCACCGCGCACTGGCCCGGCCGCACCGCGCCGGGCGGCAGCTACGGCCTCGACGACTACATCACCCGCGACTACGCCCGCAATATCGGCGCGGAGATCATGGGCCGCAACAAGTTCGGCCCGGAGCGCGGTCCGTGGGAGAACTACGACTGGCAGGGCTGGTGGGGCGACGAACCGCCCTTCCACACACCGGTTTTCGTGCTCACCCACCACGAGCGTCCTTCGTTCACGCTGTCCGACACCACCTTCCACTTCCTGAACGCCTCGCCGAAGGAGGCACTGGCGCGGGCTCTCGACGCCGCCGACGGCAAAGACGTGCGCATCGGCGGTGGCGTGGCGACGGTCCGGGAATTCCTCGACGCCGACCTCGTCGATCAACTGCACATCGCGGTCGCCCCGGTGGAGCTGGGCGCGGGGGAGCGGCTGTGGGAGAGCCCGGCCGAACTGGCGGACCGCTTCCAGCACGAAGAAGTCCCCAGCCCCAGCGGGGTCGTCCACCACTTCTTCTGGCGGCGCTGAGGCAATCGGTCGTCATCGATCTGCAACCCGTTCACCCGGCTGTGGCCTCCATGCGCCATGCTTGTGCGGTGGTTATAGCGTCAGATGTCGTCCCCGTGCGTGGCAGTGAGTTCTCGGTCCTGTTGCGTCGTGTCCGGGAGGCGAACCTCTTGGACCGGCGGTTGCGGTATTACGGGTGGAAGAGTGCCCTCACCGCGGCGGCTTTCGTCGCTGGGTGGGCGGCATTTTTCGTCATCGGGGACTCGTGGTGGACGCTGCTCGTGGCGGCGTTCCTCGCGATGGTGTTCTCGCAGATCGCCTTCCTCGGCCACGACGCCGGGCACAAGCAGATCTTCGCGGGCCGCAAGGCCAACTACCTGTACGGCCTGATCGCGGGCAATCTGGCGATCGGGTTGAGTATCGGCTGGTGGACCAGCAATCACGCCCGCCATCACGCCCACCCCAATACCGAGGGCATGGACCCGGACGCGATGGGGGTGCTGGCGTTCTCCGGCGAGCGGGCGCGAACCGGAAAGGGCTGGCGCCGCTTCATCTTCCGTTACCAGGGGTGGTTGTTCTTCCCGCTGCTGCTGCTCGAGGGCGGCAGCCTGCACTGGAAGAGCATCGTCGCGGTGTTCCGCTGGCCGATCGCGAACCGCGTCTGGGAGGGTGCGCTGCTCGCCACCCACTTCGTCGGTCTGCTGTCGGCGGCGTTCCTGGTGCTGTCGCCGGGCAAAGCGCTGGTGTTCATCGCCGTGCAGCAGGGCCTGTTCGGGCTGTACATGGGTTCGACGTTCGCGCCCAACCACAAGGGCATGGAAGTCCTGCCCGAGGGCGACAACACCGACTTCCTGCGTCGTCAGGTCCTCACTTCACGCAATGTGCGCGGCAGCTTCCTCGTCGACCTGGCGATGGGCGGCCTGAACTACCAGATCGAACACCACCTGTTCCCGTCGATGCCGCGCGCCAACCTGCGCCACGCACAGCCGATCGTCGCGGGCTTCTGCGACGAGATCGGCGTGCCGTACTGCGAGACAAGTCTTTTCGAGTCCTACCGGCAGGCGCTGACCCACCTGGACGAGGTCGGCCGCCACGCGAAGTAGGTCAGTGCTCGCAGAGGTAGAACTCCCGCTCGAAGTATTCCTCGTTGTGTTCGTCGACGAAGAACTTGCGTTCGTGCATCAGTTGTTCACGGAATTCCTCTGCTTGGGCCCTGGTCATCGTGGAGGCGGGTGACCACGGCTGCTGCGGCGGGACGTCGGCGGTCGAGGTGATGGTGACCGACGGGTCCACCAGGAAGAAGGCCACGATCTTTCGGTGACCGTTTCGGGTCGGATCGTCGAGCCGGAACGGGGCGACCCGGTGCTGGTAGATGTTCGGAAAGGCCACGCACCGGCCCGTCGTGGTGTGGACCGAGCCCAGTTCCTGGTTGAGCGCGTCCTCGTCGTCGAGACCGTAGACCTCGCGGACTCCGGTGCGGTCGTTCTGCTCGTAGTAGGGCTCGTCGATGGCGGTGCGGAAGCCGAGCAGGCTGTCGGTGATGTTGTCGCTGTCCCAGTAGTAGATGGCGGTGGTGACGATGCGTTCGTTCAGCATGGCCTCGACATGCCATGAACCACCGGAATATTCGGGCTTGTCCGGGGTGAGATGGATATTGGCGAGTTTGACGATCACCTGCAGTCGGCGGCCGCTGAGCGTGACGGTGTGGGTGTCGTCCCGCTCGGGCGGCTGGAACTCGGGCGCGTCGGGGAGGGCGGGGCGTCGTTCCTCCCACCACTTCTCCATGGCTTCTTCGTAGGCTTCCTCGGCCGCCTCGTCGTCGTCCTCCGGGGGTTGCGGTTCGGTGTCCTCGTACCAGCCGAACGGGTCGGCGACGATGCGCACTCGTTTCGGGGCGCGCAGATCGGTGAGCACGTTCTCCAGCAGGGGGAGCGTCCGGCCGAAGAGCTCGGGCAGGACGGCGGCGAGCTCCTGATGGCGGTCCGGGTCGACATTGTTCACGTAGGAAAGGAACGCCACGGAACCGTCGGCGCCGACCTCGACATCGGTGGGCAACCACTGGAACTTCTTCGAATGCGAGGCCGACTCTGCGTTCTTCTCCGGGTCGGGCCACGGTGCGTCCTCGGGCAAGCTCACGCCACGCACCAGGCAGTACATCGAGGGATGCACCAGATCGAGCACCTGCCCGTCGGATCCCGGATGCCAATCCAGTTCCGCCGCAGGCACTTCCTCCAGTACGCGCACCGCCTCGGCCAACCGCTTGCGCAGATCCTCGTCGACCACCGAGTCCGACTGCCACACCCCGTCGACAGCCGACACCTCGATCCCGCGCTCCACATCACGAAGCTCGGCGTAATACCCCAATTCGTCGAGCACATACCGGATCTGCGCCTGGGTCATCCCCTGCTCGGCCGCCTCCCGCGACCACCGCGCCACGACCTCGGCATCCTCGCGCTTGCGATACCACTCCGGCTTGGCCCGGATACTCGCACTCAACCGCATCATCTCGAGCTCCCGCACCGTCCGAACAGGCGCGACACACGCCACATGGGCGGCACGAAAGGGCAACGGGAAAAGATCCAACTCAGTCAATTCTCTGATCTCTCAACAGTTCTGCCGCACCCACGGCGGTTCCACGGATGCTCCTGCGACCCTGCCACAGAACTGCTGCCCAACCCATCCCCCGTCATCGGATGAGACACCGCCCGCGCCGGCTGGGCGCGGACGGCGGGTCTACAGGCGGGGGTCGGTGGGTGTCGACTCCATGGCGAGGACCGCGAAAACCAGCTCGTGGACCCGCCACAACGGCTCGCCGGCGGCGATAGCGTTCAGGGCGGTGAGTCCGAGGCTGTGTTCGCGGAGGGCAAGGCCGCGTTTGCGGTTGAGGTTGCGGTCTCGTAGGCGGGTGAGGTGTTCGGGGGCTGTGTAGTCCGGGCCGTAGATGATGCGGAGGTATTCGCGGCCGCGGCATTTGATGCCCGGCTGGACGAGTTTGCCCTTGGTGCGGGTGGACAGGCCCGCGTAGGGCTTGATGACCATTCCTTCGCCACCCGAGCCCGTCAGGTCGAGCCACCAGGTGGTGGCCTCGGCTTCGGCGGAGGGGTCCGACAGGTCGACCACGCGGCGGCCGGTGGATCGGAACGTGGTGGGGTCGGCGGCGACCAGGCGGTCGCAGATGTCGAGGTGCCAGCCGTGATCGCGGTCGGCGAAGGTGGTGCCTTCGGCGGCGAGCAGGGCGAACGGTGCCAGCGCCACGCCGTCGAGATCGTCGGTGGGCCAGCAGTATCGACGGTAGGCGGTGGTGAAGTCGTCGGCGTTCGCGGCGCGGGCGGCGGTGCGAGCACGCAGGGCGGTGAGGTCGAGACCGCGGTCGACGCCCGCTGCCAATGCGGCCAGCGTCGGGGGGAGGGCGGAGCGGGCGGCCGCACCGGCCGCGGCGTACTGGGTGCGGATCAACCCGCCCGCCTTGGCCGACCACGGCAGCAGTTCGCAGTCGAGCAGCAGCCAATCGGTGTCGAGTTGGTCGAACAGTGTCCCGGCGGCGGCCCGTACCCGGGCGAGCAGTGTTTCGGTGAGGGCGGCGTCGCTGAAGAAGGATCGGCCGGTGCGGGTGTAGACGGCACCGGAGCTGTCGTCGGAGACGCCGAAACGTGTGGTGGCAGCGGCCTGGTCGCGGCAGACGAGCACGACGGCACGCGAACCCATGTGCTTCTCCTCGCACACCACCGTGTCCACGCCCGCCGCCCGGTAGTCGGCGAACGCCTCGGTCGGGTATTCGAGATACCCCTCCACCGACGACGTGGACGGCGGCGACATGGTCGGCGGCAACCACAGCAGCAGACGCGGATCGATGGCGAACCGGCTCATCACCTCGAGCGCGGCCGCCGAACTCTCGGCGTCGACGATGACGGTGCCGTCGTCGGTACGCACGTGCCTGCGCCCGGTGACATCGGCGAGATTCAGCGTCTCGTCGTCACGAACCGGTTCGGTGACAAGCGGTTTCACCGGCTCGTAGTACGTCCGTTCGGCGGGCACCGCGGCGAACGTCTTCTCCGGGTAGCGCAGCGCGGTCAGCTCACCACCGAAGACGGCACCGGTGTCGAGGCACACGGTGTTGTTGACCCACTCCACCTTCGGTGTCGGCACGTGCCCGTACACCACCATCGCCGAGCCGCGATAGTCGCGCGCCCACGGATAGCGAACCGGAAGACCGTATTCGTCCGTCTCCCCGGTGGATTCACCGAAGAGGCAGAAGTCGCGTACCCTCCCGGAGGCGCGTCCGTGGTATTCCTCCTTGAGTCCCGCGTGCGCGACGACGAGCCGCCCACCGTCGAGCCGCAGGTGGCTGACGAGCTTGTCGATCCACCGCGCCGCCTCGTCGACGAACTCCGGTGGCTCCGCCGCCAACTGCTCGAGCGTCTCGGCCAGTCCGTGCGACACCGTCACCTGCTTGCCGCGCAACTTGCGCAGCAGCTTCTGCTCGTGATTGCCGGGCACGCACAGTGCGTGGCCGCTGTCGGTCATGCCCATCACCAGCCGCAGCACGCCTGGCGAATCCGGTCCACGGTCCACGAGATCGCCGACGAACACGGCCTGGCGCCCGTCCGGGTGAGTCGCGTCGACCGGGCGTCCGGCCTCGTCGCGCACCAGCACCCAGCCGAGTTCGGTGAGCAGGGACTCCAATTCGGCGCGGCACCCGTGCACGTCGCCGATGATGTCGAACGGTCCGGTGAGTTCGCGCCGGTCGTTCCAGGCCCGCTCGTAGGAGATCGTGACATCGGCCGGGTCGCTCACCACATAGACCTTGCGGAACCCCTCGCGTCCGAGCTGCCGCAGTGATCGCCGCAGCTCCTGGCTCTGCCGCCGCAGGACGTGCCGTTCGAAGGTGCGATCCGTGCGGGTCCGCGTCCGTTCCCACGCAACGGCTTCCGGTGTGTCGAGCACGATCGCGACCGGTAGCACATCGAAAGACCTTGCCAGCGTGACCAACTCGGCGCGGGCGTGCTTCTGCACGTTGGTGGCGTCGACGACCACGCGTCGACCGGCACGCAAGCGGATCCCCGCGACGTGCCCCAGTGCGTCGAAGGCGTCCTTCGTCGCGGTCTGGTCGTTCTCGTCGTCGGCGACCAGGCCGCGGAAGAAGTCCGAGGACAGCACCTCGGTCGGCTTGAAGTGCGCGCGGGCGAAGGTGGACTTGCCGGAGCCGGAGATGCCGACGAGGGCCACGAGCGACAGCTCGGGAAGGTCGATGTTCATCAGGCGGCCTTACGGAAGAGAGCGAGCTGGGTGGGGGAGCCGGTGCGCGGGTCGTGTTCGCCGACGGGACGGATGTCGACGGTGTAGCCGAAGGTATCGGCCACGCGGGCGGCCCAGTCGGCGAATCGCGCACGGGTCCATTCGAAGCGGTGATCGTCGTGACGGTGACCGTCGAGAGTTTCGTAGTGCACGTTGTACTCGACGTTCGGCGTGGTCACGATGACCGCGCCGGGCGCGGCGTGCCCGAAGACCGCGCGCTCGAGGGCGGGCAACCGGCTCTCGTCGACGTGTTCGATCACCTCCATCAGTACGGCCGCGTCGAAGCCGCGCAGCCGGTCGTCGTGGTAGGTCAGCGCCGACTGGACGAGGGTGATCCTGGCCCGCTGCCGGTCGGGCATGCGGTGGAACTTCAAGCGCCGCTCGGCGATTGCCAGCGCACCGCCGGACACGTCGGCGCCGACGATCTCGGTGAATCGCTGGTCGGCGTGCAGTGCGAGCAGGAGAGTGCCCGGCCCGCAACCGAGGTCGAGGACGCGGGTGGCGCCGGTTTCGGCGAGTGCGGCGAGCACCGCGTCGCGGCGCAACTTCACCAGCGGCGTCCTGCGCTCGGTGGCCTCCACGAGTTCGACCGGGTCCTCAATGGTTTCGGGCTCGAGCTGGTCGTCGGCGGCGCGCAGGCGTTCGAGCGCGGACTGGGTGAGCGAGTGCCGTCCGGCCAGGTAGCGCCGGGTGATCAGTTCGCGGTCGGGGTGGGTGCCAAGCCATCCGGAACCGGCGCGCAACAGTTTGTCGACCTCGTCGGCGTCGACCCAGTAGTGCTTGGCGTCGTCGAGCACCGGCAGCAGCACGTACAGGTGGTTCAGCGCCTCGGCCAGGCGCACGGTCCCGGTGAGCCGCAACCGGGTGTAGGGCGAGTCACCCCACTCCGGGAACTGTGGGTCGAGCGGTTCGGTGGTGGTCGCTACCTCCCAGCCCAGGGGTGCGAACAGCCGCTCGACGATCTCGCTCCCACCCCGGCACGGCACCGCGGGCACCTCGATCTGCAGCGGGATCGCCGTGCCCGCCAGCTCGGCCCGGTCCCGGCTGGTGCCGTTGAGCGCCGACCGGAACACCTTCCCCAGCGCCACCGACAGCAGGCTCGACGCCACATACGGCCGGTCGTTGACGTAGCGCCCCAGCGCCGAGCTGTGCCGGCCCTTCGCCGGCCTGGCCAATTCCACGGGGTCGATCTCGAGCAGCAGCGCCACCGTGCACCGGTCGGTGTCGGCGTGGGGGTAGAACACATGTGCCGTGCCGCCGGTCGTCGCGAACGACTGCACCCGGTCGGGGTGTTTGACCAGCAGGTACCCGAGATCGGTCGCCGGGGAGTGGGTCGTGGAGATCGTCAACAGCACAGACCGATCCTGTCACGGCCGGTCCAGCGAATTTCTTGCGAAAACCTTCAGGCGAAGGCGAACAGCGGCCCGATCACGACAACGACCACCGCCGCCCAGGCGCCGTAGACCGGGAGGTAACGGGTCTGCCAGTGTTCCAGCGCGGTGAAAGGGGTTCGGCCGCGCAGGAATCGCAGACTCAGGTGGGCCGACCAAGCCAGGTTCACCAGCAGCACGACATTCATGCCGAGCGCGACGATTTTATTGGGGCTGGAACCGAATTCGGCGATCCGGGTGGCCATCACCGCCAGCATCATCACATCGACGATCAGGGCGCTCGACACCAGCACCAGTTGCACACGGTCGAAGAAGGCGGGTGGTGCCAGCGGGTCGCGGGCCGAGATCGTGTAGAGCAGCAGGCCGAGCACGAGGACCAGGATGAGGTCCATCTGGATCAGCAGGTCCCGGTCGATGCCGGTGAAGCTGCGGGTGGTGGCGAAGGCGCCGAGCAGGGCGAGCAGCATCAGGATGGTGAGCGGCGTGAACACCCTGGTGAGCACGGGGGCGATGTTCTCGATCACGTTCTGTTTGGCTTCGACCAGCCACGCCGCGATGATCACCGCACCGGCCGCGCCGAACGGCATGATCCAGCGGGTGATGACCGGTTCGATATCGAGATCGAGGGCATCGAACGCGGCGGCCGTGAGGCCCATCAGCACACCACCACCGAGGGCGAGCAGCGTGAGATAGACGAACCACTCCCCGGTGAACCGGATGAAATCCATGCGCGGACGGTCCGAGCGCCAGTCACCGCCGGCATATGCGAGACCGACCACCAGCCACAGCGCTATCGGGGCGTGGATGCCCGCCAGCACCACGGTCGAACCGCCGTCCTCGAACGGGTACAGATTCAGTACGAGTGCGGCCAGCACGAACGGCACGATCAAGGCGACGGCGACGGGCGCGCTCACCTGCCGCTTCCAGGCGAAATACCCGGTGAGGAAAGGCAGGACGAGAAGGCTGAGGTTGAGGGCGAGCGTCTCCTCCTGCAGGAACGTGATCCCGGTCTTCACCGCCAGGCCCGCGGCGAGCGCGATGGCGATCACCATCATCAGCTCCCGATTACTCTGGCGCCCAACGTCTTCGGGCATCAGCACCAGCTGTTTCCACAACCGGTCGGAATGCTCACGGGCGAACTCGCGCGAGATCGAGTCCACATTGCCCATCCGCTTGACCGCGACGAGAAACGCTTCCTCGCTGCTGAGACCGGCATCCTGCAATGTCGAGACCTGTTCGCGCAGATGGTCTTCCATCTCGTCTACATCGGCCACCGAGATCACCCGGTGCCGTTGGACATAACCGCGCCACAGGTCCACCGCGGCGTCGAGTTCGGCATCCATCACGCCCACCCCTGCGCCGCGGCCGGCGGCTGATTGATGCCGCGCCAGACTTGGTCGAGGGCTTCGGCCACGACGGTCCACTGCGCCCGGCGTTCGGCGAGGGCGGCGCGGCCCGCGTCGGTGATGAGGTAGTGCTTGCGGCGGCGACCGCTGTCGGACACGCGCCAGGCCGAGGACACGTAGCCGAGCCGTTCCAGCCGGTGCAGCAGGGGATAGAGCATGCCGTCGGTCCACTGCATGCGGCCGTTGGACAGCGTGTTCACCTGCTCGAGGATGGCGTAGCCGTAGGACTCGCCGTCGGCGAGTATCCCGAGTACGAGCGGCGTCGCCGAAGCCGCTACCAGGTCTTTGTCGATGCGCACAGCACTCCCATACCTAGAACAGTTAGGTATGACCCTAGCAGATCTAGGTATGGGAGGCGGGGAACCTCAGCTCAGATGCACCGGCAGTGTCGCGTGACCGTTGGAGATGAAACTGGCCACCGAACCGAATTCCTCCGTGGCGCCGGCCAATCGGATTCCGGGAAAGCGTGCGAACAGAGCGGGCAGGGCGATCTCGGCCTCGAGCCGGGCCAGCGGCGCGCCGAGGCAGCGGTGCACGCCGTAGCCGAATGCCAGGTGTTCCTTGTTCACCCGGGTGACATCGAAGTCGTCGGCGGTGTCACCGTGCAGGTTCGGGTCACGGCTCGCCCCGGCGTAGGAGGCGAGGATCGGGTCGCCCGCCGCGATGGTGACGCCCTCGAGCTGGATCTCCTCGACGGCGAACCGCAGCGGCAGATGCGCGACCGGCGCCTCGAAGCGCAGCGATTCCTCCACCACATCGGCCCAGGTGGCCTTGCCCTCGCCGACTGCCGCCAGCTGCTCGGGATGGGTGAGCAGGGAGTGCACCGCCTGATCGAGCAGGTTGACGGTGGTTTCGTGGCCCGCGCTGATCACCAGCAGCAAGGTGTCGACGAGTTCCTGCTCGGTGAGCTGGGTGCCGTCGTCCTCGTCGCGGTGGGTGATGAGCAGGCTGGTCATGTCGTCGCCGGGGTTGGTGCGGCGGTAGGCGACCAACTCGCCGAGGATGCCGTACATGTTCATGTAGTTGGCCTGCGACTCCTCCGGGCTCAGCGAGGTGTCGAAGATGCCGTCGACGCACTTGCGCAGGCCCGCGTGCAGCGAATCCGGCACACCCATCAGCTCGGAGATCACCTGGATGGGCAGCGGGTAGGCGAAGCGTTCGCGCAGGTCGATCACCTCGCCTGCCGGGACGGCGGCCAGCTCGTCCAGCAGACCTGCGGTGATTTTCTCGATCATCGGGCGCATCGCCACCGTGCGCCGATGGGTGAAGGCGGGTGCGACCAACTTGCGCAGGCGCGTGTGGTCGGCGCCGTAGGCGGTGAACATGTTGTTCACGGCCACCCAGAGGAACAGCGGCCAGTCCGGCGGCACCTCACCCGCGGCGAACGCGGGCCAGTGCTTGGTAGCGGACTTGGACACCCGTGGGTCGGCCAGCAGCTTCTTCAGCGTGGCGGCGTCGGTGACCGACCACGCCCGCACCGCACCCGGCAGCTCGACGAGCGTCACCGGCCCCCGTGCCCGAATCCGCGCGGATTCTCCCTGGATATCCGCGCCTGCGGGGTCCAGTACCAGTGCCACGTCGTCCATTCAGGTCTCCTCATCGCTCGCACATCACACTGCTTGCGGGGCAAGCCTTTTCGGTACGAATGCCCCCGTTTCACGGTAACAGTGCCACCGATCGCGCGCCGATGCTTTCATTCGGTACCACTCGCCGGGAACTGCTCGGCGCGGATGTCGAATCGGCACGTCACAGCCGGTGGGACCGAGGGTGTGGATTTCGCACCCTAGGGCTGGGATTCGCATTTTTCGCCTAACGGGGTCGGCGAGAGTCTCGATGGAGTCGTTGTCCGCGCCGACAGCGTGCGGGGGACTCGGAATCGAGGAAATCATGAAGAACGCAGTTCGGATGAGTGCGCTGATCGCGGTGGCGGCGGGGATGGTCGCGGGCTGCACCGGGGACGACGGGGGCACTGCCCGCCCGGCGACCTCGGTGACCGCCACGTCTTCGGTTCCGGTGGAACCTCCTGTGGAGCGAACCATTTCACCGTCGCCGGGCACGCCGTCGCCGGGGAGGCCGTCGGTTGAGGTGCCGCCGGTGATCGACTCACCGGTGCCGTCGGATCCGGAGCCGCCGGTGGTCACGCCGCCCGCCGACGACATCAGCGGGCCGGATCGGTGCGTCGACCCGGGCTCTGGCGGTGTGCGCAAAGCGCTCGCCGGGCTCGGTGACGGCTGGGCCGCCTCGCAGGCCTCGGAGGACCGGCCGGGCAGCTGTGGTCAGCTGCTGTGGGTGCGCGCCGTCGGTGGGAATTCGGCGGGTTCACCGATTCACATCCTGTTCTTCCACGACGGAAAGTACCTGGGCACAGCGACTTCCGAGGCCTACGCGTTCACCTATGTCGCCGGGGCGAGTGGCAACTCGGTGACCGTGAATTACAAGTGGCTCGTCGGTGACGAACCGTTCGCGGCGCCGCAGGGTGGCCCGGCGGCGATCACCTACAGCTGGACCGGTTCCGGTGTGGCGATGAGCGGTCCGTTGCCGAGCGAGGTCACCCAGCCGCATCGCTGACAGTTCAGGCGGGCTCCGGGTGGAGCACCAGAACGGTGATCTCGCTGGGTGCGAACACCCGCAGCGGCGGTCCCCAGAACCCGGTGCCACGGCTGGTGTAGAGCTGGGTGTTGTTCGCGTGCCTGCTCAGCCCGGCCACGACCGGCTGGTCCAGTCGCACCAGGTAGTGGAACGGCCAGATCTGACCGCCGTGGGTGTGACCGGAGATCTGCAGTGCCACTCCGGCCGCGACGGCATCGGCGATCTGCTTGGGCTGGTGGGCCAGCAGCACCACCGGCAGGTCGGGGTCGGCACCGGTCAGGGCTGCGGGCAGATCGGGGCCGTGACCGGGAAGTCCGCGCCCGGTCGGGTCGTCTATTCCGGCGATGACCAGGCGGTCACCGTCGCGGGTGAGGGTGCGGTGTTCGTTGTGCAGTGGCTGCCAGCCGAGGGCGGCCATGTAGTCGATCCAGCCCTGCGCGTCGCCGAAGTACTCGTGATTGCCGGTGATGTAGAAGCGGCCGAGCGGTGCGACGACCTTGCCGAGCGGGTCGACCTGGGTCTGGCGTTTCTCGACCGAGCCGTCGGCGAGATCACCGGCGTGGCAGGCGATATCGGGTTCGAGGCCGTTCACCACGTCGACCACTTTCTCCGACCAGCGCACGCGGTTCAGCGCGGCGTAGTGGGTGTCGGTGACGACAACCATCCGCAAGCCGTCGAGGCCGGGGGCGAGGCCGCGGATGGCCACGTCGACCGTGCGCACGCGCGGCACCCGGCGTGCTTCGTACACGCCCCAGCCGGTGAGGGCGAGCGCGGTGATCGCCACCCCGGCAGCGACCGGGCGGGCGGGGTCGTCGACACCGATCACCGTCAGTGCGCCGCGGACGAACACGCCGATGACCGACCAGGCGAAGAACACCCAGGACACCCCGAGCAGGGCGTCGCCGACGATCACCGCCGGGTCGGATTGGGCCGGGCCGTGCCCGAGGAACATCGCCACCGGCAGGCAGGCGAACAGGACCGCGACGACGGCGGTCCCGATCCAGAACAGCGTTCCGGTACCGCCGGTGGGTGCCCAGACCAGGGTCCACCAGGGCAGGGCCAGCAGCAAGGCTGGGATCAGCATGAACATCAGGCGTACAGCGAGCTTCACGGGGTCCCGTTCTGCAGGGGCCGCCGGGGTCGCGGCACGAATTTCCCCACCAGCGTAGCGTCCGGATCCCCGCCGGCGCCGGGCCGAAAGCCCAGGCCGGTGAAGGTGGCTGCGTCGCACCGTAATTCGGTATGTGCCGGTGGCAGCCGGGCGCGCTATGCTGCGCGGCAGGACATCGCCGTGGGGGCGGGTCGTGTGGGGAGCGGCGTGGCCGCGTCAGCGAAAGGTCGATCATGCGTGGCGTAAACGGGGGAGGGGCGCCTGCGCGCCGATCCGGGCGGGTCCGGCGGACCCTGATCGGGGTCACGGCGGCGGTGTTGCTGCCGTTCGGGACGGTGGTTCCGGCGGGTGCCGATGCCGATCCGAACGCGATCGACTTCGCGGTCGAGTCGTCGATGGGCACCATCAACACGCGCATCGTGCGTGCGGCCGACGGCAACACCGACCGGGTGGTGTACCTGCTCGACGGTGAACGCGCCGAAAACGACCTCAACGGCTGGGAGAAGCACACCTCCATCCCGGCGCAGATGGCGAAGTTCAACATCAATGTGGTGATGCCGGTCGGCGGGCAGTCCAGCTTCTACGCCGACTGGGAGCAGCCGAGCAGCTTCAACGGGGTGAACCCCGACGGGTCGATGCTGCCGAGCGCCGACTCCGGTTCGGCCATCGGCGGCTGGGAGGACACCCAGGGCAAAACCACCGCCTACCAGTGGGAAACCTTCATCACCAAGACGCTGCCCGAGGCCTTGAAGTCGCGGTTGGGATTCAGTTCCACGCGTAACGGTGTGCTCGGGCTGTCCAGTGGTGGCAGTGCGGCGCTGTTGATGGCGGCCTACTACCCGGAGCAGTTCAGCTATGCGGCATCGCTGTCGGGGTACCTGCACATGTCGATGCCCGGTATGCGGGAGGCGCTCGGTGCGGCCATGATCGCCAGCGGCGGGTACAACATCGAGGCGATGGCGCCCGCGGGCAGCGAGAAGTGGCGGCGGATGGACCCCTACGGCTTCGCCGAGAAGCTGATCGCGAACAACACCCGCCTCTACATCTCCGCCGGTAGCGCCAAGCCCGCCGATCAGGATCTGTCGTCCATCGACGCGATCACCCAGGGCATGCCGCTGGAAGCGATCGCCCTCGCCAACACCCGTTCATTCGAAAAGCGCCTCACCGCACTGGGTTACACCAACGTCAGCTACGACTTCCCCGACATCGGCATCCACAACTGGGGCACCTGGGAGCAGGTGGCGATCCGTTTGATGCCGGACATGGCACCCCACATCGGCAAGCCCCTGCCCGCCGGCGCCAAGCCACCCGCCGCTGCCGCGCCCCCGGGCGCTCCCGGTGCGGAGCCGCCGGCCGGTGGTGCACCGCCGAAGTAGTTTCTCCCACAACCCGACCGCCGCTGCCCTTCTGGACAGCGGCGGTTGCCGTTTCGGCTGGTCGCGCTTGTGGTCAGTTGGTTCTGATCGGTGCGGCGGTCGACCAGCCCCAGGTGGGTTCGGTGTCGATGGTGATCTCGGCGGGGGGAGCGGTGATCAGGCGGGTGAGGCGTTGGAGTTCGCCCCAGTCGCGGGTCCAGTCGTCGGCCAGGTAGGACGGGATGGTTTGCGACCGCATGAGCATGCCGGTCCAGCCGAGGGGGCCGCCGCCGGTGTCGCCCTGCCAGGTTTCGGAGACCTGGGCGTTGAGTTTGTCGGGGAGGATGCGCCAGATCGGCATCTCCGCCACGCCTGCTCGATGATCGAAGGGGCGCTGGCATGGGAAGGCCAGGCCCACATGCCAATCCGCGAGTACCGGGTTCTCTTCGCCGACCATCGTGTTCAGCGTTGTCAATTTCGGCAGGCGTGGTGGGGTGAGTGCCACCCACTGCATCGGATCGGGGTCCCCCTCCGTGATGAGGCGAACAGCGTTGGTGCCCAATGGAATTCCATCCAGAGAGACTGGAAGATTCCGCCACCCCGGTGCGCCACCCACACTCGGCGGGGTTGCCTCGCCCAACAGTGAGAACGTTCCCCCGGCCTCCCGGCCGAACTCCACGCGGAGCCGCTGTCCCGGCATCGGCGCCCCATCAGGCCCCACTCCTTCGATGCGTCCGGCAACGGTGAGGATCAACACCCGATAAGCCGGATCACGCTGCACCGCTGCCAGATCCATCCGGAACCACTGGGTGACCAACTTGCTGGCGCGAGGCGCACCCACGGCGTAACTTCCGAGCACCGGCGTCCGCTCCGGAGCAAGCCCGAACGGAAGCGCCACGGTACTCCCGTTGACACCGGCTGGTGCGCCATTGCCAGGTCCTGCGGCAGCGCTTGGCCCATCGCTCGGCCCGCCGGGAGCGCCCGCCGGGCCGCCGTTCGCCCCGCGCGGTGTTTCGTTGCCACTCGGCTGCCCACCGGGGAAGGCGCCATTCTGTCCGCCGGGTGCGGCGCCGGTCGGCCCAGAGCTGCTGGGCCCTGGGCCGCCACCAGGCGCGCTGCTGGGTGCTGGACTTCCAGGTGCTGGGCCGCTGGGGCCGCCACCGGGTCCTCCTCCGCTGGGGCTTCCTTGCGGAGGACCGGCCGTGGCTCCAATCGGCCCGGCGGGCGCGCTCCCACTCGGGCCGCCGCTGCTGGGCCCTGCGCCGGCACCGGGTGCCGAACCACCTGGCGCTGGACCGGTCGCCGCACCATTCGGGCCGCTGGGGGCGGCACCAGTTGGACCGCCGGGTGCGGCGCCACTCTGGCCGGCGCTGGGGGGACCTGCGCTGCCACTGGGCGCTGGGCCGCCTGGGGCGCCAGGTCCTCCACCGCCGGGTCCACGTTGTGGAGAACCAGCTGCCTCGCCATTCGGACCGCTCGGTGCGCCGCCGGGGCCGCTACCTGGCCCTCCACCGCCGGGGCCGGAGCCGGAGGGTGGTGCGGACGACTGGCCGGGGCCGGGGTCCGGGGCGAGGCTGCCCACGCCGTTCGGGGTGAAGCCGGTGTTCTCGGCGGCGAGGCTGTCGGCGATGGTGCCGGTGTAGGGGGTGAGCAGAGAGTCCGCGGTGTTGGTTTCGACCAAGACGTCGTCGGCCATGGCGCAGGGGTTGCCGCCGAGCGCGCGCAGGTTGGACAGGCCGACCGAGTAGGCGGGGTACTGCGAGACCGCCGCCGAGGCAAGCGAACCCACCTCGAAGAGCACCAGCGCTGCCGCAACGAGGGTCAGCGGCGCGACCGGGGCAATCTTGAAACGACCAGCCGCAGAACCCTTCCCAGCAAACGGCAACCTTCTGTCGGTCTCCGTTGCTCGAGGCTCACCGTCGTTCTCGTCGTCGAGAAGTGGTGCGCCATGCTTGTCGACCACTGGGTTGTCGCGCTCGGATATGCGCGGATAGTCCACCGCCTGCTGGCCGTCATGCTCGGGTGACAGCGAATGGTCGTCGCGCTGGGAATCGGCAGGGGCGTTGTCGTGTTCGGCGGAGTCTCGCCGGGTCTCGCACTCCGAGGTGCGCGGTTGGCTGTGGTGGTCGCCAGCGGGTGTCTGGGTGCCGCCCTCGCGCGGGCGGGGTTCGCGGTAGTACTGGTACAGCGCGAGGAGGAGGGTTGCGGCGGTGGCGGTCAGGGCGAGGGTGGACAGGCTTACGCTGCCGAGGGTGGGGGCGCGGTCGGGCCAGGGGACGCCGTAGCCGGAGACGTACCACCAGCCGTTGGAGCCGGTGAGGCTTACCGCGAGGAGGAACAGGACCGCTGCGGTGAAGAGAGTGCGGACGTAAGTGGCGTGAATGAGCCTGCGGTTCAAGGCGACTGCGGTGACGGCGGCGAGGGCGGCGGCCAGGCCCGCGTACACGCCGAAGTGGTGGGTCCACTTGGTGGGGGTGAACATCATCAGCAGTAGTGCCATGAAAACCACTGCGAGCAGGCGGGTTACCGGTCCGCGGGCGGTGCGGGGGACGCGCCCGTGGCGCAAGGTGGTGAGGACGCCGATGATCAGGCACAGCAGCATGGCGAGGATGCCGAAGCGGCGGGCGAGGGAACCGTCGGGGTTCACCGACAGCAGGGTGTCCCAGCGGGTGCGTTCCTCGAACCAGGACATGTCGGGGCCGACGAGCTGGCGGACGCGGGTGGCTTCGAGAACGGTCGCCAGGGTCTGGTCGGCGAAGACCACAACCAGAACGAGTGTTCCGGCGGCGGCGATCGGTGCGAGCAGGGTCGCGTATCCGCTCGGAGTGGAGCCGGAGCGGGCGACGATGGTGCGTATAACCGGACGTGAAGCGGCCAGAAGCGCTGCCGTGCAGATCAATCCGGTGGGACCGGCGGCCAATGAGAATGCCGCGACGAGCACGGCGACGGCGGCCGGCATCAGACGCCGGGTCGCGACTGCGCGCTCCATAGAGCACCAGGTGACCAGTGCCCCGACGGCGATCAAGGGTTCCGGACGCAAACCGTTGTTGTACGGCAGCCAGATCGAGAGGAACACCAGCGCACCGGTCCACACCGCCCAGCGGTTCGCGGCAATGCCCAAGCGGGGCAGTACTTCCCGGCTGAGCACCAGCCAGCACACGAGTCCGGCGAGCAACGCGGGCAACCGCATCCACACGCCTGCCTCGCTGACCCTGCTCATCCAGGCGAGCACCTCGTACGGCCAGCCGAACGGCGCCTCCGCCACCTGGAACCACCGGTAGTAGTTGGCCGTATACCCGGCCTCGCGCGCGGACCGGGCCATCGTGAGGATGTACCCGTCGTCGGAACTGTTCGCCCCGATCACATGCCACACGGCCAGCACGCCCGCCACGGTCGCGTCGACCGCGCGGAACCGCCACCAGCCCATCGGAAGTAACCGGCGGGTGCGCCTGCCGTCCCGAAGGTCACTGCGGTGCAGGCAGATCAGAGCCAGCAGCGTGCACAGCACCGCACCGATGATCGCCGCCAGCTTCCACCCACTCGGACTCGACGAGAACCGGGCGTCGATCTCGGCGTGCAACCTCGCATCACCGAGGCGACCCCGATCGAGTTCGGTGAACACACCGACAACCTGCGGCCGCACATCGCCCTGCACAGCCGTCCGCATCACCGCGCCGTCGCGTGCCGCCACTCCGACGATCTCGGCACTGGTGCTCCCCGCATCGGAGAAGACGACAAGCGCACAGCGACCGTCTGCCGAGCCTGGCGCCACGCCACTCTCAGGCAGTGCGGATGGCGCTCCCGAAGGTGCGGCAGGCGCCGAGGGCAAGGGTGCTCCCTCTACCCCAGGCGCTGCCGGACCGGTCGGGAGGCTGGTGAGGGGGACGCTCAGCAACAGGCGGTCGCGCAACACCATCGACAGCGTGCGGCCCTGGTCGGGGCGGTCCTCGATGCGGGCGACCAGGCCCTTGGAACCCGCTCGGGGAGCTTGGGGTGGGACGGTGGACAGGACGGTTCCGCCGGTGAAACCTTGCAGGGCGGTGCAGGGGATGCGTAGATCGAGGCTCAGCGGCACGTAGTCCACGAGCGGTGCGCTGACCTGTAGCGACTTGTCCTGCGGCCAATCCAGGCTCGCGCGCTGTTGCTGCACGGGAAGCAGCGGGACGAGAACCGCCAGCAACAAACCGAGCGCCCCCGCCACGATCCCACCAATTTTCGCTCGGCCGAAGCCGGAATCTCCACCCACGAATGACGATGCTAGGCCGTCGAACCGGCTCGCACCCAGTCACTTCGAGATCACCACGCGCTGATGGCGGCATCGCCCGAGAGCCGAACGCCACCAGAGCGTGGTGATCGTTTGTCCAGGAAGGGGTCAGGGGGTGGGGCGGCGGAGTTCGGTGACGGCGATGCGGGCGGCCTCGCCGATGGCGGCGTCGACGACGGGGAGGGCGGGGTCGGCGCGTGCCGCGCGGGTGAAGACCGCGACGGCGACGGGGATTTCGCCGGGGAATTCGACGACCGCGACCTCGTTGCGGATGATGCCGACAGTGCCGGTCTTGCCCGCGACCACGACACCGCGATGTGGGAAGCCGGCAGCGACACGGTGCGGCCAGATCTGGTTGCGCATGACCGCGCGCACGAATTCGGTGCTCTCCGTCGACAACACGTCGCCGGACCAGAGCCGCCACAGCAGGCGCGTCATCTCCTCGGGAGTGGTCGCGCTGGCGTAGGCGGGATCGTAGGCCGACACCGTCCACGCCTCGTCGTTGTCGGCCAGCGCCGCGAACGCCTCGGCGGTGCTGTGGGTGTCGGTGTCGCGCACCAGGCTTCGGTGCTGATCGGCGGTGCCGCCGACGACCCGGGTTTCGGTGAGGCCGAGTTCGGCGGCCATGTCGGTGACGGCGGCCAGCCCGAGTTCACCGAGAAGAACGTCGGCGGCCGCGTTGTCGGACACCGTCATCATCGAGGTCACCAGGTCGCGACGGCTCAGCGTGATCGGATCGTGCAGTGCGGCAATACCGGTCGGGCCCGGGGTGCAGTCGGCGGGATCGATGGTGAGCCTGCCCGCCGGATCGATGCGCCCGTGGTCCACCTCGCGATAGAACGCCACGCACAACAGCAACTTGTACACCGACGCCATCACCACCCGATCCCGCCCGCCCACCGAGATCTCCGCCGCCGAACCGTCACACCGCCGCGCATGCAGCCACCCACTGCACCCGGCATCCGCGAACACCGCCCGAATCCTGTCCGTAGCCGTCGGGACAGCCCGATCGGCAGCCCGGAATCCCGACTCCGCACGCAGCATGTCGAACGACCGGCTCACCGCGCGCTCCATCGACGATCGCTCCGCATACTCACGCGATGCACTCTTCCGCTGCGAGACACCTCATCGCGCACAGATGCGTGATTCGCGCCATCACCGCAACCGCTCCCGGTACAGCACGCGATCGAGCACGTCCGCCTGCCCGCGCGTATCAGTCCGCCGAACCACCCTGACCCGCAACGCGACCGACTGCGGCGCCAAGGTCAACCACGCGACGCCCGGCGTGGGAGTGGGTGGGGTGGTGGTGAGGCCGAAGCTGGTTCCGGCGGCCACCGCTGCCAGCACAGCGCGGTCGTCGGGGGCGGGCAGCGGCGGAGTGTCGAGGCCGCGTTCACGCAGGAGATCTAGGAGCGCGTCGTAAGCGGGTGGGTTGGCCGGACGCGGGGGATGGGCGAAGTGCAGACCGGTGAGCATGGGGAAGGTGGGGCGTTCGGTGGTGGTGGTGCGGTGACCGGCGGGAACGACCAGCCAGCGGGGGAGTTTCACGACGGGGCCCGCTTCGACGCCGTCGACCAGAGCGGGATGTTCGATCACCGCGACATCGCAGATGCCCGAGCGCACGTCGGCGACGAGGTCGACGGTGCTGCCGATCGTGGTCGACACCGTCCCGTCCGCGGGCCGCAACGCGGTGACGCAGGCGGTGACCACACGGTCCGGCAAGGCGGTGGTCGCCGCGAAGCGGGTGGTGCCGCTGAGCTGGGCGATGCGCCGGGATTCGGCGAGCAGGCGATCGGCGTCGTCGACGAGCAGCCGGGCGCGCGGCAGCAACTGCCTGCCCGCCGGGGTGAGCACGGCGCCCTGGGTGGTCCGGTGGACGAGCTCGATGTCGAGATGCTGTTCCAGGCGACGCAAACCCTGGGACAGCGGTGGTTGGGTCATGTCGAGTGCCGCTGCCGCCCGCCCGAAATGGCCCTCGTCCGCGACGGCGACGAAGAACCGGAGGTGGCGCAGCAGGTCCATGGGGCCATTGAACCAGCGGTCACGCAACGGCTCGCCCGAACCGGACGAAGTGCCCAGCGCATCGCCTCGGATACCGCACCTCAACTGCGGCGATATCGATCACGACTCGCCGCGGACGGCATCCGGTATTGGCCGCGCCCCGCCCGCGATGGTGTGGTGCAACGGTGACTTCTTCCGCTACCGAGCACCCGATCCGCAGACGCCTCGCGGCCGCCGCACTCGCGGTCGCCACGCTGACCTTCACCGCGTGCTCCTCCGAACCCGCAGCCCCGAGCGAAACCTCGGCCGCGCCGGGCACCGCGTCCGCCGATACCACCCAGTTCGCCGCCTTGGAATCGAAATACACTGCGCGACTAGGTCTCTCGGTCACCGATACCGGAACCGGCGCCACCGTCGCCTACCGGGCCGACGAACGTTTCCCCATCGCCTCCACCTTCAAGGGCCTGGCCTGTGGCGCCCTCCTGCAGGCGCATCCACTCTCGACCGGCTACTTCGACCAGGTCATCCACTACACCGCCGCCGACCTGGTCGAGTACTCACCCGAAACCGAGAAGCACGTCGACACCGGCATGACCGTGGCGGCCCTCTGCCATGCCACCATCACGCTCTCCGACAACACGGCGGGCAACTTGGTGCTCCGCTTGCTCGGCGGCCCGGCGGGTTTCACGGCGTTCCTGCGGACCCTCGGTGACAACGTGACCCGCCTGGACCGTTGGGAAACCGAACTCAACACCGCCATCCCCGGCGACGAACGCGACACCACCACCCCGGCCGCCCTGGCCGCCGACTACCGCGCCCTCGTCCTCGGGGATGTCCTCGCCGAGCCCGAACGCACCCAGCTCGCCGACTGGCTCAAGGCCAACACCACCGGCGGCAAACGCATCAAGGCCGGCCTACCCACCGACTGGACTGTCGGCGACAAGACCGGCAGCCCCGCCTACGGTTCGGCCCTCGACGTGGCCATCGCCTGGCCCCCGAACCGCCCGCCCCTGGTACTCGCGGTCCTGTCGACGAAATCCGAGCAGGACGCCGAACCTTCCAACGAACTCCTGGCCGAGGCGACGAAAGCGGCGGTCGCCCAGCTCAATTGATCCGCCACCCCGCCCGCACGGAACGGGCGCACAGCTGCGGTTCGTCGCCTGCTCCGACGAACAAGGCGGTGAGCATCGGGATGCCGTGGTCGAGTGCCTCGGCGGGCAACGGGCCGGTCGCAACCAGCGCGGCCAGCCCGTGCCCGATCACCCAGCTCTGCGTCGCCAGTTCGAGGGGGTCGGCCTCGGCCCGGAAGCGGCCGAGGTCGCGGGCCCTCGCCGCGGCCGCCACCAGCCGTTCCAACGTCGCATCGGCGGCCGGTGCGTCCTCGAGTTCGAAACCGGCGTCGAACATCACCCGGTACAGATCGGGTTCGGCCAGTGCGTTGGCGAGGTAGGCGTTGCCGAGCGCGGCCAGGTCGCGCACGGGATCGCCGGTGTCGGGGACGTGGGCGAGGCGCGCGGCCAACCGGGTGAACCCCTCCTGCCGCACCGCCCGCCACAACCCGTCGATCCCGTCGAAATAGGTGTACACGGCCATCGTCGACACCTCGGTCCCGGCGACGAGCCCGCGCAGCGTCACCGGTTCACGCGCCGCGACCATCTGCGCCGCCCGCTCGATCAGCATCGCCCTGATCCCCGGATTCCGCGTTCTGCCCATGGCGCCACATTACATAACAGCGTTATGGTTATGGCACCGACGACGGGAGCGAACATGACCGTGGAACTGATCAATCCGGAGGGGCTGCCCAAGCCCGACGTGTACCGGCAGCTGTCGATCGCGACCGGCTCACGCCTGGTCTTCCTGGCCGGGCAGGTGGCCCGCGACGCCGACGGAAACCCCGTCGGCGCCGGCGATTTCGCCGCCCAGGTGGAACAGGCCTACCTGAATGTCGGCGCCGCGATGACCGCGGTCGGCGGATCCTTCGACGACGTCGCGAAGCTGACGATCTACGTCGTCGACTGGAGTGCCGACAAATATCCGCTGCTGGGCGAAGGAGTGAGTCGCGCGGCCGCGAAAATGGGGGTCGACCCGGTCAAACCGATCACCCTGATCGGCGTGGCCGCACTGGGTGAACCCGACCTGCTCGTCGAGGTCGAGGCGACCGCGGTGCTCGACTGATCACCCTGCGCGGTACCGGCCGGGGGCCACACCGTATTCACGTTTGAAGGCTTTGCCGAACGCGTATTCGGAGCTGTAGCCGGTGCGCCCGGCGATGGTGGCCAACGGGTGGTCGGTCTCGCGCAGGAGCCGGGCGGCGGTGAGCATCCGCCAGCGGGTGAGATAGGCCAGTGGCGGTTCGCCGAGCAGGGTGGTGAATCGTTTGGCGAACGCGGCCCTGCTCAAACCCGCACGGGCGCCGAGCGATTCGACGGTCCAGTGGTGACCAGGGTCGTCGTGTACGGCCCGCAGCGCACGCGACAGTTCGGGGTCGGTGAACGCGACCGACCACCGTGCGGTGTCGTGGGTGGCGCTCTCGGCGAGCCAGGCGCGCAACAGATAGAGCAGGAGCAGGTCGAGCAGCGGTGGGACGGCAGCGTCGGCGCCGGGGCGGGCGTCGGTGAGTTCGGCGGCGAGCAGGTCGACGGCGGCGCGCAACGACGCGTGCGTGCCGAGCCGGGCCGGAATGTGCACGACCTCGGGCAATTCCGCCAGCAGTGGATGGGTGCGATCGGCGGCGAGGTGATACGACCCGCACAGCAGGGTGGAAGCGGCGCCGGGGCCCTCGACCACCCGGACGTCGTCGGGTCCCGCGGTCTCGGTGAACGTGCTGGTGAGCTGATCGACCAGACCGTGCGCGACCCCGCGTGGCATCAGCACCGCGTCCCCCGTACCGAGCGCGATGGGTTCGGCTCCCGCCCTGGTGAGCCAGCACGAACCCTGCAGGACGACATGGAAACCGGCACCTTCCATCAGCGGATACCTGCGGCCCCACGGCGCGTGCCGCACGAACATCCCTGACGCGGGGTCACCGGTACGCGCGGTGGCCAGCACATCGCTGAGCAGATCCATAACCGATGACAATACCGATGAAGACGTTTGGATATCTTTTGTGGATCCTGGATGATTTCACGTCCTGATATCTGTCCATACGCTGAGTTCATCAACCGAATGAACAAGGAGCAGGACATGAAGATCGCCGTGTACGGGGCAAGTGGACACGTCGGCCGTTTCGTGGTGGCGGAACTGGCTCGCCGTGGAATCGACACCGTCGTCGTGGGACGTAACGCCCAGCGGCTGACGGACTTCGGCGTAGCTGTCCGGGTCGCCGCAGCCGACGATCACTCCGCGCTGCTCACCGCCTTCACCGGGGTCGACGTTGTCATCAGCACCCTGCCCGACTACACCGGAACCGGTGAGGGCGTGCTGCGCGCCGCCGTCGCCGCGGGCGCGAGCTATGTGGATGTCGCGGGCGAACAACTGTTCGCCCGCAAGGTGTTCGACGAATACGGGCCGCTCGCCGAGGCCGCAGGCGTCACCCTGGTCACGGCCGTCACGGAGGCGGGCGTGTTCGGTGACCTGCTCGCCGACCTCGGCGCGCGGCGGCTCGGCGGTGCCGACGAGATCGTGCTCAGCCATGTCGTCGCACCCGGTGGTGAGGGTTCACGTGGCAGTATGCGCACGGTGCTGCGCAATCTCGACGCCTTCACCAGTGGTGGTCTTTCCTGGTCCGACGGTGAATTCCGCACCGGCCCCAAGCCGCGACGGGACACGCTGATCCTGCCCGGCGCCACCGATCCTGTCGCGGTGGTGAAGTTCCCGCAGCCGGCCGTGGTGACGATCCCGCGCCATACCACGGCCGCTTCGGTGGAAGGTGTGCTGGCGAAGGAGATCTTCGCGATGGTCGGTACCGTCACCGAGGCCGACCTGGAACGTGCGCCCGAAACACCCTCCGCCCCGGCTCCGTATTCGATGGTGGTCGACATACATCGTGACGGAAAAACGCTGCGCGGCATCGGAAGCGGGCCCGACACGTACCGCAACAGTGCCCAGCTCGCGGTGGCGGTAGCGACCCGCATCGGCGCGCGCGCGAAACCGGGCGCGCAGTCACCCGCCGAACTGTTCGACCCCGTCGAATTCCTCGACGCACTGGGTGAATTCGGCATGACCTGGTCGCTCGGATGAACAAGCCCGCACGCCGGGCGGTCACCTTCCTGGCGACGGTGACCGCTCTGGTGCTGGTCGCCTGTGGCACGCGCGAGCCGGCACCCGAGTGGTCTAGCGTGTGGGCGGCCGCCGCCCAGCATCCGGCGACTCAGAACTGGTCGGCCGACGGCTTTGCCGACGAGACCGTCCGCCAAGTCGTCCGCCTGACGGACGGCGGCCCGCAGGTCCGGGTCCGGCTGTCGAATCGCTATGGCACCGAACCGTTGGCCGTCGAGGGTGCCACGGTGGCTCGCAGCGCAGGCGGCGCCGCGCTGGTGCCCGGGTCGGTGCACCCGCTGACAATGGCCCGCTCGACAACATTCGATGTCGCCCCCGGCGCCGAGGCGGCAAGCGACCCGATCCCACTCCCGGTCGCGGCCGGGGAGGCGGTCACCGTCACCCTCTACTTCGCCCGCCCGACCGGCCCGGCGACCCAGCACGCGCAAGCTGCCACGACCAGCTTCCGCGCCGCAGGCGACCACGCGGCCGAACCGACCGCGACGCCCTTCACCGAGACCTCCCGATCCTGGTACTACTTGACGGGCGTCGACGCGATCGGCGCGGAACGGGAGGTCACCGTCGCCTTCGGCGACTCCATCACCGACGGCTACCGCTCGACTGTCGACACCGACCAGCGCTACCCGGACCAGCTCGCCCGCCACCCGGGCACCGGACCGCACGCGGTCGTCAACGCGGGTATCAGCGGCAACCGGCTGCTCACCGACTCGACCGTGCTCGGGGACAGTGCCCGCCTACGATTCCGCCGCGATGTCCTCGAACAACCCGGCGTCGACACGGTGATCGTGCTCATCGGCATCAACGACATCGGCCTGGCCGGCGCCACCGGCCCCGATGGTGTGTTGTCCCCGGATGTTTCGGCCGACCAGCTCATCGCGGGCTATCGCGAGCTGATCGGCGCGGCCCACGCGGCGGGCGTGCGCGTCATCGGCGCGACTCTGCTGCCGTTCGGTGGTTCGGTGTACTACTCGCCGGGCAAGGACGACCTGCGAGCTCAGGTGAACACCTGGATACGCACCGGCAACGCCTTCGACGCGGTGGTGGATCTGGACCGTGCGCTGGCCGCGCCGGACGACCGGAGCAGACTGGCGCAACAGTTCGACAGCGGAGATCATCTGCACCCCAACGACCTCGGCTACGGTGCTATGGCGGCGGCCATAGCAGGCGCGGGCGTGCTGTGATGCTCGACAGCGGCGAGGCTGTCACCAGCGCGGGAAGAGACAACCGGGTCAACAACCGGTGAACCCTGACTGCTCGAGTGGCAGTTGGGACGAGGGCTCGATATGCTCGCCCCGATATCGAAACGGGCTGCCTTGCTGCATGTTTGGCTCGAGGATTGGTGGTTGGGGGCCTGTGGTTACTGCGGAAGTCGGGCCGGTGACGCACGCGACGGGGGACCGCACGACAGCGGGACCGGCGGGGTATGTGGTGCTGAGCGCCGCAGTGGTCATCGTGGTGATCGCCGCGCTCACCGTGGTTTTCGCGCCCCCTCTCATCGGCATTCCCGTGCTGGTCGGTGCGTTGGTCACGGCGCTGATCGCCTGTCCGGCGGTTTTCGTCGCGCTGCGCCAAACCGCGAAAGCCGACCTCTCCGCCGCCGCCGCTCAGCGCGCCGAACAGCAGTTGGCGGCCACCGTCGCCGAGGCGACGCAGCGCATCGCGAAGGCCGAGGAACACAGCTCCTCCTACGCCTGGGAAGCGCAGGAGAACTCGCGTCGCGGTGCCGCCGCGCTCGCGGCGTTCGCCGGTGCCGCCAGCCGTATCCAGGCCATGACCACCAGCATGCTCGCCGAACTGCGCGAGATGGAACACCGTCACGCCGACCCCCGCGTGCTCACCGACCTGCTCCACATCGACCACCGCACCGCCCAGACCGGCCGCCTCGCCGACAGCATCGCGGTGCTCAGCGGCGCCCGCACCGGCCGGCGCTGGGCCAAACCCATTGCGATGGAATCGATCCTGCGTGGCGCGATGGGTCGGGTCGCCGGATACCAGCGTGTGCGACTGCGCGCGGTGGCCGAGGTCGGTATCGCCGGGCACGCCGCCGAAGGCGTGATGCACGCGCTGGCCGAACTGCTCGACAACGCCTGCAACTTCTCCCCGCCCACCACCGAGGTGCATGTCTACGCGGCGGAAGTGCCCGCGGGCGTTGTCATCACCATCGAGGACAGCGGTCTGGTGATGAGCGAATCGGCCCTGCGCCGCGCCGAGGCCGCCGTGAGCGGACGCGACCACAAGGGCAAGGGCGCCGACCTGGCCTCCCTCTCGGGCACCCGGCTCGGGCTCGCCGTGGTCGGCAACCTCGCGCGCAAACACGATCTCACCGTGTCGTACCGGCCCTCGGCCATCGGTGGCACGGCGGTGGTCGTCGTCGTCCCGCGCGAACTCACCGCCCGCGCCGAACGCCGGGGCCGCGACACGGGCCGTCACGCCGCGCCCGCCACCCAGCGTGCCGACACCGGCGGCATCCAGCTCACCAACCTCGGCCAGTTCGACGCACCGACCCCGCGCCCGGCGCCGCACACCGAGAACGGCGACCTCGGCTGGGCCGACGCCATCGCCCGCCAGGTGTCACCGCCCGCCGGTGAGGCCGCCCACTTGCCCGCGGCGACCACTCCGGCGCTGCCCAAGCGCCGTCGCGGCAGCACGCTCGCGCAGGTCCATCCCGAAGGTCTCACCCCGCCCGTGCCCACCCAGGCGACGCCGGCGAAACCCTCGGCACTCGGCGCCTTCCAACGTTCTGCCCGCACCGAGCCGCGCACAGGCAGCGCCGCCTCTGCACCAGACCCCCAGGAGGACCGATGACCACCACCGCCGCGACCAATCTCGGCTGGTTGCTCGAGAAACTGCTCGCCCGCACCCCACGCACCCGCCACGCCCTGCTGCTCTCGGGTGACGGCCTCAAGATCTGCCACACCCCGGAACTCGACACCGACCGCGCCGACCAGCTCGCCGCGATCGCCGCCGGTTTCCAGAGCCTCGCGCACGGGGCCTCCGTCGAATTCGGTGACGGGCGAGGCGGAGTCCGCCAGTCGATGACCGAGTTCTACGGCGGCATCCTGTTCGTGGTCGAGGCCGGACTCGGCGCGCACTTAGCGGTGATCGCCGCCGAGGACGCCGACGCGGGCCTGGTCGGGCACACCATGCACGAACTGGTCGAGCAGCTCGGCGAACACCTCGCCGCCCAGCCGCGCCGGGGGACGCCGTAATGCTCGGCCGCGACGACGATCCCGACCGGTTCTACACCCTCACCGGCGGCCGGATGCCCGCCGACGACGACTTCGACCTGGTCACCCTCGTGGTCAGCGAGTCGGCGCCGAACGCGGGCATGACTTCTGAGCAGGTCGCGATCCTCGAGCTGTGCCGGGCGCCGACCGCCGTGGTGGAGATCGCGGCCGAACTGCGGCTGCCGGTGGGCGTGGCGACGGTTGTGCTGTCGGATCTGCTCGCCGCGGGCAAGATCACCATCAGGCCACCGCTGTCGGCGGCGATGAATCTGGATCTTTCCACCCTCGAGAAGGTGCTCGTTGGACTTCGCAGGCTCTGAAGACGTACCCGAGCGGTCACGGGCGCCGCTGCACAGCACGGCGCGGCACGGGTTGAAAATCGTCATCATCGGCGGATTCGGTGTCGGCAAAACGACATTGGTCCGGTCGGTGAGCGAGATCCGCCCCCTCGACACCGAGGCGACGATGACCGATGTGGGTGTCGGCGTCGACGACGCGAGCGGCGTGCCGGGCAAGTCGACCACCACCGTCGCCTTCGACTTCGGCCGCATCAGCATCGACGACGAGCACGTCCTGTATCTGTTCGGTGCGCCTGGGCAGCAACGGTTCTGGTTCCTCTGGGACCGGTTGTTCGCCGGTGCGCTCGGTGCGATCGTGCTGGTCGATCAGCGCCGCATCGCCGACTCCTGGTACGCCATCGACCGCCTCGAACACCAGGGCACACCATTCGTGGTCGCCTGCAACGACTTCGGTGAATCACATGCCCCCGAGGCCGTGCGCGACGCGCTCGATCTGGACCCGGCGGTCCCGCTGCTGATGTGTGACGCCCGCTCGCGTGAATCGAGCAAACAGGTGCTCATCGCCCTGATCGAGCACCTGTATTCTGTTGTCCCACAGGGGGAGACCGTCTCATGAGCACACCGGCAGGCGCCTGCCCGGTCACCGGCGCCGTCCCGCTGAGCGGTCCCGAGTTCCATATCGAACCGCACGAGGTGTACCGGCGGATGCGCCGCGAACACGGCCCGGTCGTCGCCGTCGAACTGCCCGGCGGTTTCCCCGCCTGGCTCGTGATCGGGTACCGCGAACTGCACCAGGTGACCAGCGATCCGGTGCTGTTCCCGCGCGATGTGTCGCTGTGGAACCAGTGGGGGCGGGTACCCGAGGACTGGCCGCTGCTGCCGATGGTCGGGCGGCCCATGCCGTCGATCTACTTCACCGCCGGTGCCGAACACCGTCGCCACCTGGCCATGGTCGAACCCGCTCTCGACGCGGTGGACCACTTCGAATTGCGCCGTGCCTGTGAGGAACTCGCCGACCAGTTGGTCGACCGGTTCTGTGGGCGCGGCGCCGCCGACCTGGTCGCCGAATTCGCCGAACCGCTGCCCGTGCTCGCGCTCGGGCGCATCCTCGGCCTGCCCGACGCCGATGCCGCCGACCTGGCGCTGACCATGAAGACCCTCGCCGACGGCGGCGCCGACGCCCAGGCCGGGCATATACGTTTCGCCGAGCACATGGCCCGCCTCGTCGCCGCCAAGAAGGCCCGCCCCGGCGGCGACCTCACTTCGTTGATGCTGGCCGATCCCGAGCCGTTCACCGACGAGGAGTACATGAACGACCTGATGGCCATCGCCGCCGCGGGTCACCTCACCACCGCCGACTGGCTCGGCAGTTCGATGCGGCTGATGCTCACCGACGAACGGTTCGCCGCCGCGCTCGGTGGCGGCAGGCGCAGCGTCGGCCAAGCCATGAACGAGGTGCTCTGGGAAGAGGGGCCGACCTCCATCCTGGCCGGTCGCTGGGCCGCCCGCGATACGCGCCTGGGCGACCGCACCATCCGCGCCGGGGACATGCTGCTGCTCGGATTGGCCGCTGCGAACCTCGACCCGCATGTGCGCCAGTCGTTCTCCGACGGCGACACCGTGCCCACCGGCAACAACGCGCACTTCGCGTTCAGCTACGGCGAATATCGCTGCCCGTACCCGGCGCAGCAGATCGCCGAGATCATCGCGCGCACCGGGATCGAGGTGCTGCTCGACCGGCTCCCCGATGTCGACCTGGCGGTTCCGGCCGACCAGCTCACCCGGCGACCTTCGGCTTTCCTTCGGGGCATGCAAGCACTGCCCGTTCGTTTCACCCCTGTTCGACCCGTCGGAGGTTTCTCGTGAGTTCGCAATGCCCTATCGCCATCGACCCCATGGTCGGTGATCTCGCGGGGGAGACCGCCCGACTACGTGACGCGGGGCCGATCACGCGGATCGACCTGATGGGTGTGACCGTGTGGACCGTCACCGACCACGCTCTGGCCCGTCAGCTGACCACCGACACCCGCCTGGTCAAGGACATCAACGCCTGGAAACTGTTCGCCGACGGCGTGGTGGGCAACCAGTGGCCGCTGATCGGGATGGTCGACGTCGACCGCTCGATGTTCAGCGTCGACGGCGCCGAACACCGCAGGCTTCGCCTCAAGACCGCGCAGGCGCTGGCCCCGCGCCGGCTCGAGCAGCTGCGCCCGCGGATCGAGGCGCTCACCGCCGAACTCCTCGACGACCTCGCCGCGGCCGGTGCCGACGGCACCCCGGTGGATCTCAAGCAGGTGTTCGCCTACCCGCTGCCCATGCGCGTGGTCGGCGACCTGATGGGCGTCGCGCGCGAGGACCACGCCCAGCTGCTCGACTGGTACAAGAAGTTCTTCTCGGTGATGACCCCGCAGGACGAGCGCCTGCGCGTGATCGGCGAGCTCGACGTGTACTTCACCGACCAGGTGCGCAAGAAGATCGCCGATCCGGGCGACGATCTCACCTCGGCGTTCGTGGTGGCGGACGAGGGCGGCGAGGCGCTCACCGAGGAGGAGGCGATCGGCAATATCAAGGCCCTCGTCGCCGCCGGGCACGAGACCACCGTGAGCCTGATCGTCAACACCGTGCGCGCGCTGCTCAATGAACCCGAGCAGCTGGCGAAAGTCCTTGCCGGAGAGGTGGACTGGAAGCAGGTCATCGAGGAGTCGCTGCGCTGGGACGGGCCGGTCTCGCACCTGCTGATGCGCTTCGCCACCGAGGACATCACCGTGGGCGAGACCGTCATCGAGAAGGGCGAGGGTGTGGTGATGTCCTACCGTGCCGTCGGCCGCGACTTCGCCGTGCACGGTGAGACCGCCGACGAGTTCGACGTGACCCGCTCGACGGCCAACCGCCACCTCGCCTTCGGCTACGGCCCGCACATCTGCCCCGGTGCGGCACTGTCGCGGCTCGAGGCGGCGATCGCGCTGCCCGCGCTGTTCGCCCGCTTCCCGAATCTGCGCCTGGCCGTGCCCGACAGCGAACTCGGCAACCTGCCGGTGCTGACCCAGAACGATCTGGCCGCCTTGCCGATCACCCTGAACTGACCGGCGTCGCGTCGCGCCCGGTGGATCGCTTCACCGGGCGCGACGCACTGCTTCACAGACCCAGATCGCGGCCGATCAGTTCCTTCATGATCTCGTTCGAACCCGCCCAGATCTTGGTGACCCTGGCGTCCATCCAGGCCCGCGCCACCCGGTATTCGCGCATGTAGCCGTAGCCGCCGTGCAGCTGTACGCAGGCGTCGAGCACGTCGTTCTGCACCTGCGCCGACCACCATTTGGCCTTGGCGGCGTCGACGGCCGACAGCTCGCCGGTGGTGTGCGCGGCGAGGCACTGGTCGATGAAGGCCTGCGTGACCTCCACCTTGGTGACCAGCTCGGCGAACAGGAATTTGTTGTACTGGAAGCTGCCGATCTGCTGCCCGAAAGCCTTGCGCTCCTTGGCATATTCGAGGGTCTCGTCCAGGATCGCGGCCGCGTGGGCGATATTGGAGGCGGCGGCGCCGATGCGTTCCTGGGGCAGCATCTGCATCATGGTGATGAAGCCGCGGTCGAGTTCACCCAGGCGGTTGGCGTCGGGTACGCGCACGTTGTCGAAGAACAGCTCGGCGGTGTCGGATTCGGGCTGGCCGACCTTGTCGAGTTTGCGGCCACGGGTGAAGCCGTCCATGCCGTTCTCCACGACGAACAGGGTGATGCCCTTGGCCTTCTTCTCCGGGCTGGTCCGGGCGGCCACGATCACCAGGTCGGCGTTGAAGCCGTTGGTGATGAAGGTTTTCGAGCCGTTGATGATCCAGTCGTCGCCGTCGCGCACGGCGGTGGTCTTCAGCGCGGCCAGGTCGGAACCGCCCGACGGTTCGGTCATGCCGATGGCCGTGATCAGCTCGCCCGTGCAGAACTTCGGCAGCCAGCGCCGCTTCTGCTCGTCGGTGGTCAGTTCGACCAGGTAGGGGGCGCACACGTCGAAGTGGATGCCGAACGACGACGAGATCGCCGCACCGGCCTTGGCCAGTTCCTCGCCGAGCACCGCGTTGAACCGGTAGTCACCGGCGTCGCTGCCGCCGAATTCCTCCGGAACGCCGAGCCCGAGGTAGCCCAGTTCGCCTGCGGCCAACCAGGTTTCGCGATCGATCGCGCGCTGTTCGATGAACTTCTCGGCCTTGGGTTCGATCGACCGCTTGACGAATTCGGCTACCGAGGCACGGAAGGCCTCATGGTCCTCGGTGTAGAGGGTGCGCTTCATTCCTACAGTGTACGAATGGCAGACACGAAAAAGCTCCCCGGTCGGTGGACCGGGGAGCTCATCTGTAGCCCCGACGGGATTCGAACCCGCGCTACCGCCTTGAGAGGGCGGCGTCCTAGGCCGCTAGACGACGGGGCCAGAACAGCAATTCACCAGGGTGAACCGCGCGGAACATACCTTAGCCGACGACCGGGCGATCGACCAAAACGGGCGGCAGAAGGCCCGCTCACCGCCGGGGGCCTTTCGTTGCGTTCGCGGTCAGCCCGGGAACTCGAGCTCGGCTTCCTGGTCGGCCTCGAGCAGGAAATAGCCGAGGAAGGTGACGCCGTCGTGGCGGGCGTCGAAGCGGGCGATGCGCACGTGCGCGGGCTCGTAGAACACGTCGCCGGGGCGCAGGATCGTGGGATCTTCCCCGTCGATTCGGTATATGGCGGAGCCGGATTCGATGCTGCCGAAGACCGGTCCGTTGTGCAGGTGGAGGCCACCGGCGAAGTCGGGGGCGAGGGTGATGCGCCTGATCTCGACGCGGTGCAGGGCTTGCAGTGATGGCAGCACCTGGTCGAGAAGAGTCGAGCGGACCACCGGCGCTTGGCCGACTTCGGGGCTTGGGTCAGGCATGGCGAGGTCGTTCCGTTCCGATTGAGCTGTGTGTGCCCCTTATTCATAAAGCACAGGGACTCGAAATCGAAGCACTGACGGCTCTGTCAGTAGTTGTGGTGCCAGCCGAGGTCATGGAGGCGGTGGAGGGCGGCATCGAGCATGGCGCGGCCGGGGGAACCGTCTCGCCACCAGACTGACCAGTGGACGTCGATCGACAGCATCAGGAGGGTGTGGTGCCCGTCGGCGTCGGAGATGCCGGAGACGTGGGCCTCCCGCAACACGGTGACCGAGATCGGGGTCCAGAACCCGAGGTCGTACCTGCCGACCCACACTCCGTCGGATCGTCGTCGCGCAGGGATTCCGAGGCCGCGAACCCTGTTGTCGAGGTCGTCGAGGATGAATTCGTCACCGGTCGGCACCAGGGCGGTGGGCAGCGCGGCCAGTGTGTCGTCGACGCGGATCTCGCTCCATCCAAGCCATCGCAGCTCGGACGCTTCGCCGGACGTCGTCAGCAGGTCGTCGAGCATTGTCGTCATGGCATGTCCATCGACGCCGACCGGAGCGGACGATGTGGGCACCAGGACGCTGCCCGCCGCGTTCACGCGCACGTGGTCGTCGGGCTCCGACCGGTCGGCGACCATCCACACGCCGTCGACATTGTTCGTCACACATCGGGATGCCTCGACCCGCAGCGGAATGAACAAACCGCGGGACAGCTCGATGATGGCCGCCACCGCATGGTGGGCTGCCATCCGCTCTCGGTCGACCGGCGACACCGCGGGGTCCAGCGGCCAATCGAGATCGAGAAAGGCTCGCGGTGGGCCGAGGCCTGATGCGTAGATGTCGTATCCGGAATTCTCGGCGCGCACACGAGTGAGCGTGCCGGTGCCGATACGTCGGCGGCAACGTCTTTTTCGACGAGCGCGGTGGTTGACCTGGTCGGTGGTGGGGTGGAGGGTGGAGCGATGGCCGGTAAAGAGGTGTGGGGCGGGGTCGAGATGTCGAATCTCGATCAGCCGCTGTTCGACGGTGCCGAGGCGACCAAGCGGGATCTGGTCGGGTACCTGGAGGTGGTGGGGGAGCGGCTGGTGAAGGTGCTGCGGGGGCGGCCCTTGTCGGTGGTGCGGGTGCGGCCGGGGCAGGAGCCGTTCATGCAGAAGAATCTGCCCAAATACACGCCGGAATGGGTGGGGCGCACAACGGTGTGGGCGGAGAGTTCGCGGCGGGAGATCACCTATGCGCTGTGTGACGACCTGCGGACGCTGCTGTGGTTCGGGAATCAGCGTGCGGTCGAGTATCACCCGACCTTGTTCCTGGCCGAATCAACGCCCGCGCCAACGCATCTCGTGCTGGATCTCGATCCGTCCCCGGGGCAGACGTTCGCCGACGCGGTGGCAGGCGCCCGGCTGATCCGGGAGGCGCTGGCGGCCGACGGGCTGGCGGGGGCGGTGAAGACGAGCGGGTCCAAGGGGTTGCATGTCTTCGTGCCGGTCGTCGACGGCATCGACGTGGAAGACGCGGCCGCGGCGACCCGGGCGGTGGCCGCGCGGGCCGAACGCATCGATCCTGCCGTCGGGACAACGGCTTTCATCCGTGAGGACCGCCACGGGAAGGTGTTCCTCGATGCCACGCGTGCGGGCGGCGCCACCGTCGCGGCGGCCTACAGCCCGCGCATCCGTCCGGGCGTCACCGTGTCGTTTCCACTGCACTGGTCGGACCTCGACGATGTGACGCCAGCGGACTTCACCCTGCGGACCGTGCCCGGCCTGATCGGCGACTCCGATCCTTGGTCATCGGAAATGCCTGAACCGCAACAACTTCCGGAGGACCTGATCGCCGAAGGGCACACCATCCCCGTCGCGCGGGTACAAGCGATGCACGAGGGCAAACGACGCGCCCGCGCCCGTCGCGCGGAATGAGAATCAGACCGGAGTGAGCGTCGCCGCGCCGAAGGAGACGTGGAACCGCTCGCACCAGATGCTGACCGAACGCACCGAGGACAGATCGGTTCCGGCGGGCACCTCGTAGTTCTGATTGCCCTCGTTGCCCTTCAGCGCACCGAGATCGATATGGGTGCCGTCGTCGAAGTTGTGCCAGTCGTCGGGGATCACCGGCTGATCGGTGAGCCATACCCGCAGGGCGGGGCCGTCGGAGGTGCGCAGGTCGGTGATCCGCACGACCACGGTGCCGTCGGCGGCGCGCTGCAACACCACGGTGCCAGAGGTGTCGTGTTCGTGGGAGAGAAACGTGCCCTGGGCGAGCAGCGGCGGCGGGGCGCCGTCGGCGGCGACCACCGGGGCCTCGTCGACCGTGACCGTGGTGAACAACCGCCACGGCTGGAACAGATACAGCCCCACCGCCACCGCCGCGACCAAGCCGATGGTGAGGACACTGAACAGAACCCGGCGAGCGGACATGATGCCTCCTTCGAGGTCCATCATTCTCCGTCCGCCCGCCGGGCGCAGCCTTCGATCAGTTACCGAGCGCGGCCACGCCTGCTTGCGCGAACTTCTCGTCCAGATCGCCGCTCGGCGCGCCTGCCACGCCGATGCCCGCGATGGGCGCGCCCTTCGACTTCACCGGGGCGCCGCCGCCGAGGAAGAGGGTGCCGTCGATGTCGGCCAGGTGGGGTGCGGACTCGAGCCGCTTGGTGAGCTCGCTGGTCGGCGCGTTCCACGAGACGGAGGTGAACGCCTTCTGCTGGGCGGCGTCGTAGGACTGCGGGCCCGCGCCGTCGCCACGCAGGGTGACGATCACATTGCCGTTGCGGTCGACCACGGCCACGCTCACCCGCTGGTTCTCCTTGGCGGCCGCGTCGAGCGCGGTCTGGGCGGCCTTGGTCGCGGCGGCGACCGACAGGTGCGTGCTGGTGGCCAGATTGTTGTCGGCGGCCTCGGCGACGACGGGGGTGCGGGTGGCCGGGTCGGGATCGGCGGCCTGCACGGTGACGACACCGACGACGCCCGCGCCGACCACAGCGGCGGTGGCACCGGCGACGATGAGGCGGTTACGGGTGCTGAACTTGCTGGTCATTGCTGCTCCTGAGCATTTCTCGGCCGTCGGATCTGCGGCGCGGCCTGGTGATATCCATCCTGTTCGCCCGGCGGCTTCCGCGAATCGACGGTGTGGCTGGAGTGCGCGGCCGGATCGGACGACACCGTGGTCAACCGATCGGATGACCCGCCGGGCCCCGGCGCCGGGAGAGAATGCCGAGGAGAGGAGGTGGCCGCATGGACCTCGGTGACCAGCGCGAGGACACCCGTCTGCTCGCGATCATCGTGCACAGCGCGTTCTACGTGCTGCTCGCCGCGTCGCTGTTGCGCTGGCTGATCCGGCACAGCGAGACCCGTTCGACACCGCTCATCGTCGTCCTCGCGGTGGCGCTGGCGGTGCTCTACGGGCTCAGCGAGCTGCGGGAGTCGCGCCGGCTCGTGTGGTTCGCGGCGCTGGTGCTCACCTGGTCGGTGCTGGTGGTGCTCGCACCGAGTTTCGCCTGGTGCGCGGTGCCGTTGGTGTACACGGGCCTGCGCATCCTCTCCGAACGCACCGCGGTGACGCTGGTCGTCGTGCTGACCGCGCTGGTGGTGGCCAGTCAGGTGCGCATCGCGGGCTGGCTCGATCCGAACCTGATGCTCGCGCCGCCCGCGGTGGCGGCCGTGACCACCGCGTTGTTCGTCGGTATGCGCAGGCAGGCGACCCGGCAGGCGGCGCTCATCGACGACCTCGTGCGAACCCGTCAGGAACTGGCCGACACCGAACGACGCGAAGGCACCCTGGCCGAACGCGAACGGCTCGCGATGGAAATCCACGACACCCTCGCCCAGGGTCTGTCCAGCCAGCGCATGCTGTTGCAGGCCGCCGACCTGGTCTGGGATACCGATCCGGGGCTGGCCCGCACGCACCTGCGCTCGGCCGCCGAGGTCGCCGAACGTGACCTCACCGAAGCGCGCCGCTTCGTCCACGATCTCGCCCCCGCCGATCTCGCCGCGGGCGGGTCGCTGGCCGCCGCGCTGACCACGCTCGCCGCCCGCGAATCCACCGACACGCTGACAGTGCGATGCCATATCGAAGGTGCGCCGGTGCCGCTGCCGCAGCGCGTGGAAGCCACGCTGCTCCGCATCGCCCAGGGCGCGCTGGCCAATGTGCGCGAACACGCGCGGGCGAGCACGGCGACACTCACGCTGACCAGCCTCGACGACCAGATCGTTCTCGATGTGGCCGACAACGGACGCGGCTTCGATCCCGGTGACGTCGGCGATCCGGCCGAGCATCGGGGTCACGGTCTGCCTGCGATCCGGGCGCGCGTGCGTCAGCTGGGCGGTACCTGCGCGATCGAATCGGCGCCGGGGGAGGGGACGGTGCTGTCGGTGTCGATCCCGTTGGCCCCGGTCGAACCGGGCGATGCCCGCTAGCATCGGCCGTTATGACCACCACCGTGCGCCTGCTGATCTGTGACGATCACGCGGTGGTGCGCGCGGGCCTGCACGCCCTGCTGTCGAGCGCACCGGGGATCGAGGTGATCGGGGAGGCCGCCGACGGCCCGGCGGCGGTGGCGCTGGCCGGGCGCCTGCACCCAGATGTGGTGCTGATGGATCTGCAGCTCGGCGGCGAGATGGACGGGGTGGCCGCGACCAGGCTCATCACCGCCCAACCGGCGCCGACACCGCACGTTCTCGTGCTGACCACCTACGACACCGATGCCGACATCACCCGCGCGATCGAAGCGGGCGCCACCGGATACCTGCTGAAGGCCGAACGCCCCGAGGAACTGTTCGCCGCCATCCGCGCGGCCGCGAGTGGCCAGACCGCATTGTCGGCGCCGGTCGCGGCCAAGGTCATGGCCAAGATGCGCAATCCCGGGCCCACCCTCACCGCCCGCGAACGCGACATCCTCGGCAAGCTGGCCGAAGGCCTCGGAAACCGGGAGATCGCCCGCGCGCTGCACATCAGCGAGGCGACGGTGAAAACGCATCTCGGGCGCATCTACGACAAGCTCGGCGTCGATACGCGCGCCGCCGCGGTGGCCGTGGCATCGGAGAAGCGGCTCCTCGCCTGAGGAGCCGCGGCCACTACTCATACAAAGGGTTGCCCGAATTGCGCGGAAGAAACGTGAGCAGGCCCACTAATTTTTTGTGAGGCCGGTCACAAATAGCCGCCTGAAACACAGTTCTGTGATTACGGATTTATCACGAACGACCAGCGGTGAACAGCGTACGTTTGGACAAACTTTGCTACATAAGCGTCCGTGATCGGTGCGTGATCTTCCGTTGCGAAACAGCTACATTCGATCACGGCTTGAACAACAACCCGAGCCGAATCGAATCGCAGAACGCCGCAAAGCCTGCCCCGCGACTCGAGGATCCCCGACATACCTGTGGGGCAGGGACGCGGTAGTTCGAATACCGAGTCGGTGGGCGCAGGCAGGAAATGCTTATGTCTTTCAATCGCAAGTTCACCACCCGTGCCCTCGGTTTCGCCGCTGTCGCCGGTGCCATGATCGCCGTTCCGGCCGGTCTGACCACTGCCACCGCTTCGGCGAACAACTGGGACGCCGTGGCGCAGTGCGAGAGCAGCGGTAACTGGGGTATCAACACCGGTAACGGCTACTACGGCGGTCTGCAGTTCTCGCAGAGCACCTGGGAGGCCTACGGCGGCACCGGCACGGCCGACAACGCCAGCCGTGAAGAGCAGATCCGCGTCGCCGAGAACGTGCTCGCGGCCCAGGGCCCCGGTGCCTGGCCGACCTGCAGCGCCTACCTGTAAGGTACGCCGCGCAATAAACTTTCCTTGTCGGGAAACGGAATACCCGCTATTCGAAGCACACGTCGAATAGCGGGTTTTTTCGTTTATGCGGAATCCAGCCGATATACCGTGAGGGCGGCCGCGAGCATTCGTGAATCCTTGGGATCGGCCGGGTCGAGGCCGGTCAGGTCGGCAATGCGGCGCAACCGGTAGGTGAAGGTATTGGGGTGGACATGAATCCGCCGCGAGGCGGTCTTCCGATCGGCGCCGTACTGCAGATGCGCTTCGAGCGCCTCGACGAGATGCGGGCTCGACAGCAGCGGAATCACGCGTTGCGCCAACCGCTCTCGCGCCGGGCCCGGCCGGGTGAGCTGATACTCGAGCAGCAGATCGTCCAGGCGGTAGCACCCGCCGGGTTTACCCCGGAGCCGAGCCAGCTCGGTCAGTTCGCTCGCGTCTTTGGCGGCGGTGGGAATGTCGTCGCGGGCCACCTCCGAGAACTCCGCGAGGAACACCGGAACCCCGAATTGTTCGGCCAGTCGCGTGGCGAGCTGGTCGAAGCGCGCGGCGTCGAGGACATCGGCCTCGGAGCGGCTCAGCAGGGCGATGCCGCTGGTGCCGTCGAAGGTGGCGGGGGTGGTCGTTCCGGTCAGCGCGTCGAGGGCGCGCTGCAACACCCGGATGCGGCGGCGCGTCAGCAGGTTGGCCGCGCTGCCGGTGCGCGGCTGCTCGTCGAGGTGGATCGCGAGCACCGTGTACTGCTCGGCCAGCATCGTGTCGGCGCGCGCCGCGAGTTCCTCGGCCGGTAGCCCGCGCACCAGCGCCGAGCATAATTCGCGCCGGGCCTCGCGTTCGGCGTGGTAGATCGACTGCTCCACCTCGGTGTAGGTCTCGACCACGGTCATATTGATGTGGCGGAGCAGATCGAGCAGCCGGCTGAACACGTGGATGAATTCGAACATCTCGCTGGGCTCGGCCTCCGCGGAGGCCGCCGCGAGCAGCGACTGCGCCGATGCGTGAATGGCATCGATGAGCAGCGGCAACGGCAACCGGTCCTCGGCATGACGCTCGGCGACCGGGGCCACGAACATGGCCACCTCCGACTTGGTGAACTCCCGGTTCGAGGCGATCGCGTCGAGCACCGCCCGGCCGCAGGCATAGATGGTCGGCAGCACCTCGGCGGTGAAGTGGCCGGCGGGCAGTTCGGCGGGGGCTTTGGCGGCGAGTCCTTCGGCGAGCATCCGCTCGGCGATCTGGGGCCAGCGACTCAGCAGACGAGTCGTCAGATCGGGTGACGCGGACGTGGCTTGTTCGGCGAGCATGCCTGGAATTGTGTCCCAAGACAGGGCGAAAGTGGGCGCTCCAGTCGGCTACGACGAGAACTTGGTTCACGAGACAAGAACGGTCGCGTTTTCTGGGCGCACGGTGCAGTGACACCCTGTGGCCCCGGTCATAGATTCGCAGAACGCGCATCGGGCCACCTGCCCGACGACGCTGTTCTACGGAAGTGAAACCTTGATTGCAACGACGCATCCTTTTCGCCGAACCCTGTCCGCGTTCGGCATCGCCGCCGCGCTCGTCGCGCTCGGCACCCATTCGGCCGCCGCGACTCCCACGCTCGAACCGACCGTCGCCTCGCTGGCCGAATACCTGACCGCCACCGCGCCGACCACTCCCGACGGCCGCCCCACCGCCATCGCCGACACCGGCAGCTCCTCGGGCAGCGGGTCGGGTTCGTCGAGTCGTGCCTCCGACACCATCGGTGAGGGCCCCTCGATGTCGGCTTACCTGCCCGCCTTCGCCTACGGCCTGCTGAACCCGGACGCCGCGCCGCCCAAGGCCAACCGCTGGGACTGCAAACCCACCGCGGCCCATCCGCGACCGGTGGTCCTGCTGCACGGCACCTGGCTCAATGCCTACGACACCTTCTCCTATCTGTCACCGCGGCTGGCCGACGCCGGGCACTGCGTGTTCACCCTGAACTTCGGCAAGTCGACCCTGCTGGAAGCCGGTGGGCTCGGCGCGATTCTGCCCGGTCGCAACGGGGTGGGCCCGATGGTCGAATCCTCAGGCCAGGTGGCCGCGTTCATCGAGCGGGTGCTGGCCGCGACCGGCGCCGAACAGGTCGATATCGTCGGCCACTCCCAGGGCGCGACCATCGCCAACCACTACCTCAAGTTCGACGGGGGACGGGGCAAGGTCGCCACCCTTGTGAGCTTCGGCGGCACCCACCACGGCACCTCACTGCTCGGTATCGCCACGCTCGGCCGCATGATCAACAACGCGGGCATCGACATCCTCGGCTTCTACCGCCCGATCATCGGCGCCGCCAATGTGGAACAGGCCATCGGCTCGCCGTTCTACACCACGCTCAACGCCGACGGCGACACCGTGCCAGGCGTGCACTACACCGTGGTCGGCTCCCGCTACGACGAAGTGATGAACCCTCTCGACCTGGGCTTCCTGGTCGCCGGACCGGACGCGACCGTCGACAACATTACGCTGCAGGCGGGCTGCGAACAGGACGTCTCCGACCACCTGACGATGATGTATTCCCCGCGCGCGGCCTCCATCGCGCTGCATGCTCTCGATCCGGCGAGCGGACCCGAGCTGGCCTGCACGTTCAACCCGTGGTTCTTCGGCGGAGGCGGCAGCCTATGACCAGTCTGCTCGATCGGGCGGCCACCCTGCGCGGAGCTCCGCCGCTACCGCCCGACGATCCCTTCTATATCGCTCCGCCCGATCTAGAGACGCTCGCGCCCGGCACGGTGGTGCGGTCGCGCTCGGTGGAGCTGGCCCTGTTCGGCATGGTGCCGCAGCGTATCGCCGCGTGGCAATTGCTCTATCGCACCTGTGATCTCGACGGCAATGCCGAGGTGACGGTGACGACGGTGCTGTTGCCCTGGGGTGCCGACCCGCGCGAGTCCCGTCCGCTCGTCTCGTTCCAGTGCGCGATCGATGCCGTTGCCCCGCGGTGCTTCCCGTCCTACGCCTTGCGCCGCGGCGCGCAGACCATCGGCTCGATCGCCCCGCTGGAACTGCCGATCATCGCGATGGCGCTGCGGCAGGGGTGGGCGGTCTCGGTCCCCGACCACGAGGGGCTCGACGGGCGGTTCGGCGCCGCGAGGGAACCCGGTTACCGGGCGCTCGACGGCATCCGTGCGGCACTGAGTTTCGGCGCGCTCGGGTTGTCGCCCTCGAATCAGGTTGCACTGTGGGGCTATTCGGGCGGCGGGCTGGCGACGGCCTGGGCGGCCGAGCTGGCCGCCGAGTACGCCCCCGAGCTGGATATCGTCGGCGCCGCCGCCGGGTCGCCCGTGGGTGACCCGGCGGCGGCGTTCGTCCGGCTCAACGGTGGCTGGTTCGCCGGATTCCCCGCCGCCTTCGTCGCCGGTCTGCGCCGCGCCTACCCGGAGCTGGTCCCCGTGCTGGAAGACCACTTCGACACGCGGTTCCGCGCCCTGCTCGGCGAGGCCGAACAACGCAGTACCTTCGCGCTGTTGCTGCGGTTCGCCCGCCGCGATGTCGCCCGCCACCTGCGCGGCGGCATCGCGGAACTGCTCGCCGAACCGGTGCTGCGCCGCGTTCTCACCGACATCGAGCCCGGCGGCAAGGCCCCGGCCGCCCCGCTGCTCGTGGTGCAGGGTGTGCGCGACGAGGTGATCGCGGTCGCCGACATCGACGCGCATGTCCGGCGCTACGAGCGGGCCGGTGCGACCGTGCGGTACCTGCGCATCCGCAACGGTTCCCATCTGCCGCTGGAGTTCCTCGTCGTCCCGGTCGTCCTCGACTGGCTCGCCGACCGCTTCGCGGGCAGACAGACCGAGACCGGGACGGAGACGGTGACCTCGGTGGCCCGTTCCGTGCGGGCGGTGCGCAAGCACCTGGAGTTCCTGCAGGTCGTGCTGACCATGGTCGCCGGTCGGCCGATCGGTGTGGCCGATGCCCCGTCGGCGCCGGCCACACAGTCCTCGCCGCTGGTGCCCGAAGAAAGGGAAATATTACGTATCAGCTAATTCTCCGCACCTTTCCCGCACGCGCCGAGTCCTAAACATAAAAGGTGAATAAATAACTCTCAGAAAGTTCTCATGCAATTTTAAGTAACACGCTGTCGCACCTATAATCGCAGGTGGTGATAGGTAAAACCGGGTTACTGTAACGGCTGTCACTAATCCGTAATTTGCGTAACTCGCGGCGTTCGGTGGTCGATATGCCATTCGTAAGCCAGCCTCGGCTGGAGCATGAGAAACAGAGGAGTATTTATGATCCCCGTTATCATCGACACCGGTAGCGCCGCCCTGAACGGTCTTTTCGACACCCTGGGTGCTGCTCTGCACGGTCTGGTCGACACCCTGTGGACCGGCTCCTTCGGCGGCTGATTCGTCAGCGCTTTCGGCCGGTGACGGCCGGGTCGACGGGAACGTCGGCCACGAGAATGCCCCGCACCTTCCGGTGTGGGGCATTCTCGCGTCCGGGGTCAGTGCGTGTGCGGTGCTTCGGCCGTGTGGGTGTCGCCGCAGGCGCTGCTCTGCCGGTTGCCGATCGCGAGCACCTCCGGGGTGGCGTGGTCGACCTGCAGGGTGACGTGGCTGATGTGGTGGTCGTGGTCGAGCATGTGCGCCACGTCTTCGCGCACCGCGTGGCAATCGCGGCCCGGCTGCACCAGGATGTGCGCCGACAGGGCAGGGGAGCCGGAGGTGATCTCCCAGATGTGCAGATCGTGCACGCCGACCACGCCGTCGCGGGCGCGGATGTCGGTGTCGATCTGCGCGGGATCGAGGTAGTCGGGGGCGGCCTCGAGGAAGATGCGGCTCGACGCGCGGATCAGCCCGACACCTGCCTTGATCATCAGCGCGACCACGATCAGAGTGGCGACGATATCGGCGCGAGCCCAGCCCGTCAGGATGATGACCACACCCGCGACAGCGGTGGCGATGAACGCGAACAGGTCGTTGAGGATGTGCTGGTAGGCGCCCTCGATATTGAGGCTCGTCCGATCGGCGCGACTGATCATCCAGGTGGCGAGCACATTCACGGCCACACCGACCAGCGCGGTGACGAGCACCAGGCCGCCGTGTACTTCCGGCGGCTCGAACAGCCTGCGGATCGCCTCGTAACCGAGCCACAGCGCGAGCAGCAGCAGGGTGAGCCCGTTGGCCTGGGCGGACAGGATCTCCACCCGCTTCCAGCCGAAGGTCATCCGTCCCCTCGGCGGGCGCGCGGCCAACCGGATAGCCCACAGCGCCAGCGCGATGGACGCGGCGTCGGTGGTCATATGCGCGGCGTCGGACAGCAGTGCCAGCGAATCGGCGACGATACCGACGATGACCTCGCCGATCAGGAACGTGACGATCAGGGCCAGCGCGCCCGCCAGCCAGCGTTTGTCGCTGTCGGCCGACACCCCGTGGTCGTGCCCGTGTCCTGCGCCCATGCGATTTCCCCTCTCCGGTGAACCGAACGGCGCAATCATATGCACGAATCGCTATGTATGCAATTCCTTCGTGGCCCGGGAACGGAGCGAGCCCGGCAGCCCTGCTCCCCCCTCCTGGAGCAGGCCCGGCCGGGCTCGCAGGAACTACTTTCCGGCACGGCACCAGCAGGATCCTGAAGAGTCGCTTAAGGCGTTGTCATCGGGCGGTCCGGCCGCGATAACCCGGTATGGCGGACAACTTCTGTAACGCGCACTGCGCGCGACTGTGTACCAGGGACGGGCTGGCCGACGTGCTGGCCACCGATCGCGGCCTGCTGCACTGGCGGGCCATGCGCAGCCTCGGCGATCGCGGGCTGGCCGAGCATGCCGTACAGGAGACCTTGCTGCGCGCGTGGCGCGCGTGCGCCGACTTCGACGCGCGCAAGGGCAGCGTGCGCACGTGGCTGCTGGCGATCGAACGCAATGTGGTCGTCGATATCGTGCGGGCTCGGGCCGTGCGCCCGATCGATGTGGGTTTCGACGACCTCGCCGAGTTGGTGCCCTGCGGCAGGCCGGATTTCGCCGACGGGCTCGTCGACGGCCTGCTCGTCGACGAACTGCTCGCCCGGTTGCCCGAACCTCAGCGCGCGGCCGTGGTCGAAGTGATTCTGCGTGATCGCGGATACCGGGAAGTGGCCGAGGATTTCGGTGTTCCCGTCGGCACGGTGAAGACCCGCGTGCACTACGCGCTGCGCTCGCTGCGGCAGTTGCCGGAGGTTGCCTGACGCGCTTCAAAAACCGCCCATCTGGGCACCTGACCAGCGATTATCGGCCTATTGCAGTTCGGTAACGGCGCTTGCCCTGTCGTTGTACACGTGGCAAGAGTTAACTACTGGGTTTGGTGTTACCAATGGGAAGGGAGGGGTGCTCCGTTCCGGAGCGCCGACCGAACATGAAACCAGACATCATCAAGGCCGGTCTCTGCTCCACAGTCTCCGCCGCGGTCGTGGTGTCGCTGTCCGGGCTGCTGCCCGTGACCGCCCACGCCGCCCCCGAACCAGCGCAGGGCGATCAGCTCGCCGGGAAGACGATCTTCCTCGACCCGGGTCATCAGGGTCCGGCCCATGCGGAAGATCTCACCCGCCAGGTCGACAACGGCCGAGGCGGAACCAAGGACTGCCAGACCACCGGCATGACGTCGCTGGGCGGCGTCCCCGAGCACACCATCAACTGGGAAGTGGCCCAGCTGGTGAAGACCTCGCTGCAGGCGCTCGGCGCCGAAGTGGTGCTCAGCCGCGCCGACGACGCCGGATGGGGCGGCTGCGTGGACGAACGCGCCCGCGCCGCGAACGAATCCGGCGCCGAGGTGGCGGTGAGCATCCACGCCGACAGCGCACCCGTCGACCAGCGCGGCTTCCATCTCATCCTGCCGCAGCTCCCGGTGCCCGATCCGGCCGTCGAGCAGGCCCAATCGCGAGCCGGGCTCGCCGCGTCGAGCGCGGTGCGCGACGCCTATGTCGCGGCCGGGATACCGCCCGCGACCTATGGCGGGGCGAACAACGGGCTGCAGACCCGCGCCGATGTGGCCGGGCCCGCCTTGACCCGGGTACCGCTCGTTTTCGTGGAGATGGGCAACGGCGCCAATGCCGAGGACGCGGCGCTGCTCGAATCGCGCGAGGGACGGCTGCAACACGCGGTGGCCATCACGACCGGATTGGTCGGTTATCTGCTGAACAAACCGATCGGGCCCGCGCCTGCCCTGGCATCGGCACCCAAGCCGATTCCGGGTCGCGCGCCGGTGGCGACCCCGGTTCCCACGCCCGGGCAGGAGCCCGAGCCGGGTGCGGCGACGGACTCGACGACCGAGAAGCCGGGGCAGTCCGATACGACTTCGCCGCGGCGGGGTGAGCCGTCTACCAGCAAGTCCGCGCCCGGTGCTGCGGGTGAGTCGGGTCAGGGATCGGTGCCGGAGTCCGACGGGACCGGGCAGGGATCGGCGCCCGAGTCCGGTGGAGTCGGCCAGGGATCCGCGCCCGGTGCGGCGTCGGGACCCGAGTCCGGTGGAGTCGGTGAGGGTGCGGCGTCGGGACCCGGGTCCGGCGGTGTCGGCGAGGGGTCGGCACCTGGATCGGAGGCGACCGGAAACGGTGCGGGGCCCGAATCCGGGGCGAACGGGCCGGGGTCCGCGCCCGAGTCGGGCCCGGCAGGCGCACCCGCCCAGGGGTCGCCGGAGAACGGCGCGGCCGGCGACGAATCCGGCCAGAACTCGGCACCCGTGGAGGAACCGTCCAGCGATTCCACCACCCCGGCAGCGCCCGCCCCCGCGCGCGCACCGGCCCGGGCCCCGATCGCCGACCCGGCGCCGCT
>NZ_BDBI01000019.1 GCF_001612905.1 Nocardia ignorata NBRC 108230
CGGAAGCCGTTGCGCCACCGGGCCTTGCGCGGCGCGGACGACCCGCACCGTTCGAGGCCCGCGTCGGCTGTGCCGGTGCGGCGGGGGTGGCGAGCGCGATGCCGCTCGGTTTGCGGGCACCGGTGATGTCCACCAGCTTCCGGTCGCCGGGGCGGACCTCGATGCCGTCGGTCCGCACGCCCGCCTTGCGGGTCATCGCGGCCACGTCCTTGCGCTCTTCGTCGGTGACGAGGGTGACGACAACGCCGTCCTCCCCGGCGCGCGCGGTGCGACCGGCGCGGTGCAGGTAGGCCTTGTGCTCGGCGGGCGGGTCGAAGTGCACGACCAGCGACACACCGTCGATGTGGATGCCGCGCGCGGCCACGTCGGTGGTGACCAGCACCGGCACCGACCCGTCGGCGAAGGCCGCCAGCGTGCGCACACGGTTGTTCTGTGCCTTGCCGCCGTGCAGCGAGCCTGCGTCGACACCGGCGCCGCGCAGCTGCTTGGCCAGGCGGTCGGCGCCGTGCTTGGTACGCACGAACATGATGGTGAGGCCGTCGCGGGCGGCGATCTCGGTGGCGACGGTGCGCTTGATGTTCTTGTCGCGCACGAAGAACAGGTGGTGGGTCATGGTGCTCACCGACGCCTCGGCGGGCGCGGTGGAGTGAGTGACCGGGTTGCTCAGGTAGCGCTTCACGAGCTTGTCCACGTCACCGTCGAGGGTTGCCGAGAACAGCAGGCGCTGACCCTGCTTCGGGGTGCGGTCGAGCAGGCGGGTGACCTGGGGCAAAAAGCCCATGTCGGCCATGTGGTCGGCCTCGTCGAGGGCGGTGATCGCCACGTCGGACAGGTCGGCGTTGCGTTGCTTGATGAGGTCGTCGAGACGGCCGGGGGTGGCGATCAGCAGGTCGACACCGCGCGCGAGGCGATCGGCCTGACGCTTGATCGGGGCACCACCGACGACGGAGGCGACGCGCAGGCCCAGCGAGCGAGCGGCCTCTTCGAGCGCCTTCTCGATCTGCGTGGCCAGCTCACGGGTCGGCACGAGCACCAGGCCACGTGGGCGGCCCGGCTTGGACGGCGGGCCCTCGGCCAGACGGGTGAGGATCGGCAGGCCGAAGGCGAGGGTCTTGCCCGAGCCGGTGGGGCCGCGACCCAGCACGTCACGCCCGGCGAGCGCGTCACCGATGGTGGCGGCCTGGATGGGGAAGGGCTTGTCGATGCCGGAGTTGCGCAGTGCCTGAACCAGCGCCACGGGCAGGCCTAGTTCGGCGAAGGTCGGTTCGGTCGCGTCGGAGACAGCAGAGGTGGACAAAATGGCCTTTCGTTGGGCTGCGAATCGCGCTGGAAGATCACCGGCGCCGATTACCCGAAACACGCGAACGGCGTACGGGGTGCGGCCCAGCAGGAAGGACCGATCTCCCAGGATAGGCGTGATTGCGTTCGCGTGGGTAAACAACCTGGTCAGCGGTAACGGCGAGCGCCGGTCCGGGCAGGAGTGATCAGCAGGGTCCGGGGTGCGTGCGTCGCGCCCGGTTCGGAGTGGGTGATCGGCAGGTCAGCCGTGGAACAAGCGGCTCAGTTCCTGTAGCCACGGCACCGCGACGGCGAGGGTGGGAACCACCAGAATCGCGGCGGATCCGAGGTAGGCGGCGGTGGCGATTCTCACGTCGCCGTTGGCGCCCGCGAGGCGCTGGATGCGGATGAGGGTGCTCGGACCGCCCGCCGCCAGCGCACCTTGCGGTGCGGTCGATTTCGCGCACGCCACCAGGGCGCGGGCGAGCGGTTTGGGGCCGGTGACCTTCACCGCGGAGTCGTCGGCGAGCAGTTCGATGAGCAGTTTCACCGAACCGAGCGCGGCCTTGCTGCGGACCACCCGGGGGAACGCCTCGTGGACGGCGGTGAACGCCTCGAGCACCAGGTCGTGGCGGGCTCGCAGATGCGAGCGCTCATGGCTCACGATCGCGGTGACCTCGGCGTCGTCGAGGCTGGTCAGGGTGCCTTCGCTGAGCACAACGCGCTGGCGGAGCCCCGGCAGGCAGTAGGCGATGGGTTCGGTCGCGGCGAGCACCCGGATGTCGGCGGCGCGGCGCACGGGACCGCTCTGATCGAGCAGATCGACCAGCATGCGGTGCCGGGACCGGCGGCGCCGGGTGTGCACGCCGACGCGCACGATGGAGAACATCAGGCGCGCGCCGATCATCAGCGTCAGCGCGAACACGGTGACGTACACGAGCCACAGCGGCAGCCCGAGCGCGTCGATCTCCTTGGTGGGGGAGGTGGTGGGCCTACCGTCGGGGCCGGGAACGAGCAGCATGCTGGCGATGGCCAGCCCGGAACCGAAGGCGCTGAGCACGGCGGCCAGCGCGATGGCCTGCCACAACACGACCGCTGCCCGCGGGCTGCGATGCGGCCAGGTAGCACGGCTGAGCAGCGCGGGAACCGGCCCTGCGAGTAGCAAGGCGAGACCTGCGAAGACTGCCGCGGTTGCGTTCATCGACTCTGCTCACTGCGTTGTGGGGCCAGGGGCGCTCACGTCGTTGTGAGAGCCGCCAGGGAGTCTAGCCGCTGTTTTCGTCGGATTCGAGCTTGGCCAGTGCCTCGCGCAGGGCGTCGGCCTCGTCCTTGCCGACCTGTTCCACGAAGTGCACCAGCGCCGCGGCGCGGCTGCCCGCCGCGTCGGCCTGCTGCAACGCGTCGACCATCAGGCTCGCGACCAGTTCGTCGCGGCTGTGTACCGGGGCGTACCTATGCGCGCGATCGTCGCGACGCTGCACAACCAAATCCTTCTTCGCCAGCCGCTGCAGCACGGTCATCACCGTGGTGTACGCGAGCTCGCGACGAGCCGCCAGTGCTTCGTGTACCTGCCGCACCGTGAGCGGTTCGTCGGCGGACCACAACTGGTCCATCACCGCTTTTTCGAGTTCGCCGAGACCTGCCATCCCTCCGATTTTACGGACTCAACGACAAAGATGCGTACTACAGATTGTCGTAACGGGGTGTTTGCTGGTGTGTCATTCGTCATACCCGGCCGCGCCGTGCACGTGACGCGTGCCGATCGGCACGACCATCGGCCGCCCCGAGACCGGATCGGTGAGCACCCTCGCGTCGAGTCCGAACACCTCGGCGAGCAGTTCCGCTGTGATGATGTCGGCCGGTTTTCCCTGTGCGACGATGCGGCCCGCCGCCATCACCACCAGTTCGTCGCTGTAGCGGATGGCGAGGTTGAGATCGTGCAGCACCATGACCACGGTGCGCCCGAATTCGGCGTGCAAGCGGTCGACCAGGTCGAGCACTTCCAGCGAGTGCGCGAGGTCGAGGTAGGTCGTCGGTTCGTCGAGCAACAGGATGTCGGTGCCCTGGGCCAGCGCCATCGAGATCCAGGCGCGTTGCCGCTGTCCGCCGGACAGTTCGTCGAGCGTGCGGTCGGCCAGGTCGGCGATGCCGGTCTGGGTCAGGGCGGCGGCGACCTCGGTCTCGTCGTCGGCCGACCACTGGCGCAGCCAGGACTGATGCGGGTGACGGCCGCGCGCGACGAGATCGGCGACGGTGAGCCCTTCCGGCGCGACGGGGGTCTGCGGCAACATGCCGATCACCCGCGCGACGTCCTTGGTCTTCATCGTCGAGATCGCCTTGCCGTCGAGCACCACCTGACCTTCGCGTGGACGAAGCAACCGGCCGAGCGACTTGAGCAGCGTCGACTTGCCGCATCCGTTCGGCCCGATCACCGTGGTGACCACGCCGGGGGCGATGTCGAGACTGAGCCCGTCGACGATCACCCGCTCGCCGTAGCCGAGGGAAACGGTGTCGGCGGCGAGGCGATGGGCGGGGCTGGTCATGAGAGCGTGGCCTTCCGGTTCATGCGGACGAGCAGGTAGAGCAGGAACGGCCCACCGAGTGCGGCGGTGACGATACCGACCGGCAGGTCGACGGGCAGCAGTGCGCGCGAGATGATATCGGCCCCCGCCACCAGCGCGGCGCCGGTGAGCGCCGAGGCGATCAGCGGTTCACCGGGCGTGCGCAACGCCATGCGGGCGATCTGCGGTGCGGCCAGCGCGACGAACCCGACGGGCCCGACCGCCGCGGTCGCCACCGAGGCGGCGACCACGGACGCACCGATCAGCAGCGCCTGCTGGGACTGGATCCGCACGCCGAGCACCCTGGTCGATTCCTCGCCGAGGCGCAGCGCGGCCAGCGTGCGCGCCGAGACGAGCGCCACGACGGTGACCACGGTGAGCGCGATCGCGGCGGGCACCACACTGGACATGTCGGCCGCGTCGAGCGAGCCGTTGAGCCAGACCTGGGCGCGGGCGGCATCGGTGAGGCTGGCGCGGGTGAGCAGCCAGCTGATCGCCGACATGAGTACCGCGTTCACGCCGATACCGATGAGCACGAGCCGGAAACCGGTGACACCGCGTTCGCCGCCACCACCGCGTCCCCACGCGAGCAGGTAGATGACGACGGCGGTGAGCAGACCGCCGGCCAGCGCCGCCAGGGGAGCACCGACCGTCGCGACGAGACCCGTTGTCGCCCCGCCACTTCCGACCAGCACGGCGACCGCGCCCACGCTCGCACCGGTGGTGATACCGAGGACGTCCGGCCCCGCCAGCGGGTTGTGCAGGATGGACTGCATCAGTGCACCCGCGAGGCCCAAGGCGGCACCGACGACCACGGCGGTGAGTGCCCGGGGGAGTCGCGATTCGAGCACGATGAACCGCTGCGATCGGGAGCCACCCCCGCCGAGGACATCGAGCACCCGGCTCAGCGGGACATAGGTGTCGCCGACGGCGATATCGATGCAGAACAGCACGAACACAGTCACGGCCAACGCGACGACGAAACCGAACATCACCGGGCGCAGCACCAGCGAAAGCGGACCGACTCGCAAGGCCGGACGCACCTTGCGCAGATCGGCGGTCGTGTCGATGTCGGCGCTCACAGCGTCACCAGCTTCTTGCGGCGCACGAGGGCGATGAAGAACGGTGCGCCCAGCGCCGCCAGCATCACGCCGACCTGCAGTTCACCCGGCCGGGCGACGACGCGGCCGGTGATATCGGCCGTCAGCAGCAACAGTCCGCCCAGCAGGGCCGAGTAGGGGATCAGCCACCGGTTGTCGGGTCCGGTGACGATGCGAGCGATATGCGGGACCACCAGCCCGAGGAACGCGATCGGCCCGACCGCCGCGGTGGCCGCACCACTGAGCAGCACCACCGCGACCAGTCCGAACGCGCGCGCCCGGCCGATGTCGACACCGAGGCCGCGTGCCACGTCGTCGCCGAGACCGAGCAGGTTCAGGGCGGGCGCGGCGGCCAGGGCCATACCGAGGCCGATCACGAGGAACGGCAGGACCTGCCAGAACACGTCGGCCTCGCGGCCGTTGACTGTGCCGACCACCCAGAACCGGTAGGTGTCGAGCGCCGCGTTGTCGAGCACGACGACGGCGTTGGTCATCGCCTGCAGGAACGCGGTGACCGCCGCACCGGCGAGCACCAGACTCAACGGGCTGGCCTTGCCGCCGCCGATCGAGGAGACGCCGAACACGATCAGACCCGCGATCGCCGACCCGGCGAAGGCGAACCAGATGTACTGACCCGGCGCGGTGAAGCCGAACAGATAGATGCTGAGCGCCGCCAGGAAGCCGGCGCCCGCATTCAGTCCTAACAATCCGGCATCAGCTAGCGGATTCCGGGTATACCCCTGGATGAGCGCGCCCGCGACCCCCAGCGCCATTCCGGCGATGAGGGCCAACGCGGTGCGCGGGAGACGCAGCTCACGCGCGATTTCCTCGGCGGTGGAGCGGGCCGGGCATCGGAACGGGCCGCCGTCGCAGCCGAGAGCGTGTGTGACGGCGTCGAACACTGTGGACGGTGCGAGCGAGCGGGTGCCGACGGCGATGCTGGCGACCACTGCCACGGTGAGCAGTACAGCGAGCAGGGCAAGCCCGGTCAGACGACGGCGTCTGACGGTGCCAGGGTGGATCACGGCGACGAACTTCTCCTGCCTCGAAACCGGACACGACTTGTGAAGTCTGGTAAGCCTAACCTATGTTCCGAGACATCATCGTCACGGGAACCAACCGTTCGAGGAGGTTCGATGCCCGAGCCCGTCACCACCACCACGACCCGCACCACCCTCGCGTTCGATCGCGCCTGTGCGCGGTTGCAAGCCCTGCAACCGGAGCATCCGCGGGTCTATGCCGTGGCGGCGATGGCCGGACAGGGGAAACGGCGATGGTGGCATGTCCCGAACGGGTTGTCCGAGGGGCGCGTCGAACTGATGTACCGCAGGCACGCCGCGGAGATGATCAACGACGAGATCGCCGCCGAGGTGGTGGCGACCGCACTCATCCACGCCGTCGTCGGCCGGGTCACCGCGCTGTTCGTCATGTCGGCGCAAGCCTGGGATCCGGGGCGCGACAACCTCTGGATCCACCACGACAACGACGGCGGTATCGACTGGGCGGGCTTGTCCGACACCACGATTCGCGTCGTAGACGGTGACTCGCAGGCCGCCGAACCCGGCACCGTCGCACTGCCCTGCGAGGCGGCGATGGCGGTGTGGCTGGTACAGCGCAGCGCGTCGTCGCTGATCCCGTTGCAGTCGGTGCTCACCCGCTGCTCGGGTCTGCCCGCGCGCCGGTTCTGGCCGCTGGTCGGTGAATCCGTCGTCGGTGCGGCCACCTACGTGCCCGATCTGGCACGCACCGATCCCGCCGCCGCGTCGCGTCGTGGCCAGTTGCTGCTCACTGCCTTCGAGGAGCGTGGTTTGCCCGTGCGGCGCAGCAGCGTGCTGCAACGCTGAGCGCGTCGCGCGCTTCACCGGCGCGGTCGCGGGTATAGGTTCCGCATGACCGTTGTCCTGAAGCGGGCTGTCACCACGCCGCTGCTGTACTTCTTCATCCTCGGCGACATTCTGGGCGCCGGCGTATACGTGCTGGTCGGTTCGGTGGCCCGCGAGTCCGGTGGCGCCGTGTGGTTGCCGCTCGTCATCGCTCTGGTGCTGGCCACGCTCACCGCGGGTTCGTATGCGGAACTCGCGACGAAGTTCCCGAGGGCGGGTGGGTCGGCGCACTATGTCACCCGGGCGTTCGGGCCCGCGGCCGGGTCGTTCGTCGGTTTCTGCATGCTCGCCGCCGGTGTGGTGTCGGTGGGTGCGCTGGCCAGGGCGTTCGCGGGGGACTATCTGCAGGCGCTGGTCTCGGTGCCGGTGGTCGTGGTGGTCGTGGTGTTTCTCGCGCTGCTCGCGGCACTCAACATTCGCGGCATCCGGGAGTCGTTGGGCGCCAACGTGGCCGCCACGCTGGTCGAGGTCGGCGGGTTGCTGCTCATCATCGGTCTCGGTCTGTGGGTGATGCTGCGCGGTGACGCCGACCTGAGCCGCCTCACCCAGGTCGGTACCGCCGAACAGGGTGCGGTCGGCGCGGTGCTCGCGGGGTCGGTGCTGGCGTTCTACTCGTTCGTCGGCTTCGAGACATCGGTGAATCTCGCCGAGGAGGTGAAGGATCCACGCCGGTCCTACCCCACGGCGCTGTTCGGTGCGCTGCTCACCGCGGGGGTGGTGTACGCGCTGATCGGTGTGGTCGCCAGTGCCGCGGTGCCCACCGAGAAGCTGGCGGAGTCGAGCGGCCCACTGCTGGAGGTGGTGCGGGTGGCCGGGGAGGTGCCCGACTGGTTGTTCAGCGTGATCGCGCTGGTCGCGGTCGCCAACGGTGCCCTGCTCACCGGCATCATGTCCTCGCGGCTGGCGTACGGCATGGCCCGCGACGGTCTCCTGCCGTCCACGCTCGCCCGAATCCTGCCCGGCAGACGCACACCCTGGGTGGCGATCCTGGCGACATCGTCGGTGTCGTTGCTGCTGGCACTGACCGGCGAAGTCGATTCGCTGGCAGCGACATTGGTGCTGTTGCTGTTGTTCGTCTTCGGTTCCGTCGACGCGGCGGTGCTGGTGTTGCGCCGCGAACCGGGCGAACCGGGCCACTTCCGGATTCCGACCGTCGTGCCCCTGCTCGGCCTGGCGTCGTGCCTGTTCCTGTTCACCCGCATCGACGGTGAGGTGTGGGCGCGCGGGCTGATCCTCGTCGGTCTCGGCGCGGTGCTGGCCGTGGTGAACGCCGTTCGTGCCCGCGGTGGTGTGGATGCGAAAAAACGGGTAGAGCCAGCCGAGGACCGCAGAGGAGGAAGCTCATGACCACACCACGCGACCGCGACGACGACACCGCCGAACCGAAAGGTGGGCGACCTGGCCCCAGGGACGAGGGCAAGGACGGTGGCATGGCCACCCGCGAAGTCGCCCCCGATGTCGCAGAGACCGACGAGGGCGCGCAGGAACCGCCGGACTAGCCGACGGCACCCTGGGCGGTCACGGCGTCGGCGAGCCTGCGGAACGAGCTCAGCAGCAGGTCGCCGTAGTGCTCGGGGTCCGGCATCATCACGGCGTTGGTGGTGACGGTGATGGTCAGTTCCGCGCCCTGCGAGGTGATGAGATGGCGCAGGCCGTCGCCGTCGTGGATCGGCAGCGCACCGAGCACGCGCACCAGCGGCCGTCCGGCGAACCGCAAGTCGTCGCGGACCGGTGGCACATTGCTGATCGTGGTGTTGCTCAACGGGACCGAGGTCGCCTCGTCGAACCGGCGCAGGGTGCGCGCCCAGCCCGCGGCTCGCAGCAGCAGTGCGGGCGCGGTCTCCACGCGCGACTCGGTGCGCAGGGTGACCGGGTCCGCGGCGGTGGCTTTGGCCCGCTTCGCCGATTCCCCGATCGCGAGCAGTCGCCGCACCGGGTCGTCGATGTCGGTGTGCAGATCGACGAACATCTGGGTGAGCTGATTCACCGAATCCCACTGCGCCACACCGCGCATCGACATCGGGACCATGGCCGCGAGGGAAGTCTCGGGTGTCTCGTCGTGCTCGGCCAGATACGCCGCGAGCGCGCCCGATACGGTGGTCAGCATCAGGTCGTTGACGGTGACCCGGACCGGGCACGCGGCCTGCACCGCGCGGACCTCGGTCATCGGCAGGGTGACGACATTCATGGTCAGTGGTGCGTGGATATCGCGGTTGAAACGGGTCACGGGTTGCTGGGTCACCGCGCTCCCGTCGCCGGGTGCCCGGGTCCGGACCATGCCGAGGGCGAATCGTGCGGGAGCGGTGAGCACAGTGGCGGCGGTCCGCACGGCCGCGCCGATCAGGTCGTCACCCCCGAGTTCGACCTCGGGGGCGGGCGCGTCGCCGAAGAGTTTCGCCTCGAGCTCGCGGGTCGCGACGCCGTCGCAGACGCTGTGGTGGAGTTTGAGCACCACCACAGTCGCCGTCCCGAGCCCCGGAACCTCGCGTACCCGGTCCAGGACATGGAATTCCCACGGTGGCTTGACAAGATCCATTCTCGCCGAGGCGAGTTCGGCGATGCGCGTCTGGGCGGCAGACCAGGTACCCGGCGCGTCGAGGAAGACGTGATCGGCCGTATTCGCCACCGGAGCGGGCACCCAATACGGCAGATCGAGATCGAAAGGGGTGCGGCGCAGGCGGCGGTGGAACAAGGGGGAGTGGCCGAGGCGAGCCCGCGCCCACTCGCGAACCTCGCGCGTGGTCAGGGGCGCGGTGCCGTCGTCGGCGAAGCAGTAGACCGCGACGATGTGGGAGAGGTGCCGGTCGGTCTCGTCGTAGACGAAGACCGCGTCGCGCGGTGCCAACCGCCCCGGGCGTACCCGCAGGATGTTCACAGGCCGAGCGCCGTCGCCATCATCGGCCAGGAAGCGTGCAGATCGTCTTCCCAATAACCCCACGAATGAGTTCCGGTCGCGCGCATATTGTAGGTAATGTTCGTACGACCGAGTTCGCGTGTCCGCTGGGCCATTTGCGCGGTGCAATACATGGTCGCCGCTTCGATTCCGCCGCCGACGAGCATTTGATTCTGCAGAATGGACGCGGGATTTTTTCCTTCGACATGTACCCGCGGATTCGCGAGGGTGTCGTGCACGCCCGGCAATCCACTTCCGGCGGCGATATAGATCGGGATATCGGGCAGCCGATGCGCTTGCACATACGGGTCGTGCTCGCGCCAGGCGGCATCGCCTGCCTGCCCCCACATGTTCTCCACCTTGCCGCCGCCGAGGCGGACCACCAGCGAGACGAACTCACGGCCGACCGGGTCGCTCGTCATCGCGCAGCCGCTGTAGGAGGCGACGCTCCGGTAGAGCTGCGGGGCCTGGATGGCCAGGTCGAGCACCGAACTGCCCGCCATCGAGATGCCCGCGAGCGAGTTCACGCCCGTGGTGCCGAAGGCCGCATCGATCACGGGCGGCAACTCCTGGGTGAGGAAGGTCGTCCACTTGTTGACGCCGTTGTTCTTCAGGTTCTTCGCCAGTCCGGGGTCGGGCTGCTGCCAGTCGGTGTAGTAGCTGAACGCGCCTTCCATCGGCATCACGACATTGACGTGCTTACCGGCGAAGAACTCGGCCGCATTCGTCTGACCTGCCCAGTTGGCCGAATCCTCGCCGCCGCCGGCACCGTTGAGCAGGTACAGCGTCGGGGCGGGAGTCGCGGTGTCGGCGGGGCGGAGCACGCGCAGCGCGATGGTGCGATCCATCGACGGCGAATAGACGCTGATCTCGGCGGTCTGGCCGGTCTGACCGCGGCTCACCAGGTGGGCGCCGGGCGCGGCGGTCGCCCGCGGGCCGTCGGCGAGCACGGGAGCGGTGGCCAGGGCGGCGGCACATGCCGCGGCGAGGAGGGTGCGGAATGCGGGTGTGTTCATCGGTGGTACGAGCCTGCTGACTTCTCGAAGAGCGACCGGGGGCCGGCCGGTGGGCCGGCCCCCGTGACAAAGCTGAGGGCTACTTGCCGGGCGTCGGCGTGCCGCCGCTCGCCGAGATGAGCGCCTGCACGAAGGGCAACGCCGCATTGCTGAGGCTGCCGGCGCCGGTCTCCAGCAGTTCGTAGAGGGATCCCATGTGTTTCTCCTGATGGTGATGGGTGAATCAGGCTCGCGTCACGGGCGAGCCGGGTGACCGGACGGCCGGATTACGGGAAGAAGGCTTCCACCGAACCGAGGAAGACGGCCAGCAGACCGTCGCCTTCGGCGGCCGAACCGAGTCCCGCGATGGCCGCGGTCAGAAGCTCACTCAACGAGCCCATGTATCTCTCCTTGCGTTGTGGCCACACCAGGCTTCGATGTGACGCCGGTAACGTAACCCGCTACTCCAGGTGTGGCAACCCGATGTTTCACTCCGCTCGAACTGTTCATATTTTTCTTCCGTATGGAATCAACTTGCGGATTGCCGACAGGGTGCGCCGGTACTAGGTGTGACCTGTGGTTACCGCCACTGTCTGGCACAGTTATCGGCCTTTTGGCAGTGAACACTGATGTACGCGGTAAGGGTGTCAAGGGGCTTTTTTCTGCTGTGAACTGCGGTGCTGCGCTGAGCTTCGGTGTTGCGCCCGTCAGCGTCGCCGAACGGGGTGTGCGGTGCTGGATGCCGTGCCGGACCTGGATGCAATGCGGTGTTGGTGCGGCGAACGCGTGTTGCCAAGTGGACGCGCAAGCCCCTGCTTTCAGGGTTGCGCCTCGGCGCGATCGTTCCCGCCGGCGTTCTCCGGCCGTTGAGTGGTTATGTCTTGCGGCTATTGCAAGATAACTCGCGCTGGTGTCGTGAACGGGCCGGAGAGGACTCGTCGGCCCGCTCCCGACCCGCTCGCCTGATCGTTACTTACCCGGTGACGGCGTGCCGCCGCTGGCCGTGATCAGGGCCTGGACGAAGGGCAGCGCGCCTTCGCTGAGGCTGGCCGCGCCGGTCTGCAGCAGTTCGTAGAGAGATCCCATGGTGTTCTCCTTTCAGGAATAGGTGATCGATTACGGGAAGAAGGCTTCGACGGAGCCGAGGAACACGGCGAGCAAACCGTCCCCCTCGGCGGCGGAACCCAGTCCCGCAATTCCTGCCATCATCAATTCGGTGAGTGAACCCATATCAGTTCTCCTTGCGGCATTTTCGGATCTGCATCAGCGGCGGTCGCCCGTCGTGATGCCGGTAACGTAGCCGCTGCCCATTTCCCGTCATCCGATTTTTGGCGGATCCGGACAATTCGTCCCGAATTCTTTCCGACGGAAAGTATCTCGCCGGATTGGCGAACGTCACTACCGCTGATGCTGTGACCTGTGGCGACGCACAAGGCTTGTCACGCGTCGCCCTTCCGTCGGCGAGCCGCGTCAATCCCCCTGTCCGACGCCGGGGGTGGGCAGCAGCACCTGTCCGCCGGTGGCCGGGCATTCGGCGCGGCCGGTGACGAGCATCAGCAACTCCACAGCAGTGCCCGTGACCACCGTCCCCGAGCCCACTGTCCACCCGGTGTCGGTCGCGCACAGCTGGTATCCGGCGAGCCGCTCGGGCGCGTGGAACGGCGCACCCATCGCCCATACCCGCTCCAGCGACCACTGTGCGGGCTCCGTCGGCGCGACCCGCTCGATGCCGAGCGGCACGGCGATGTCCTGCCCGTGTACGAGCAGGTCCATCAACCGGTCGAGCGGCGTCGTGCCGATCGGCGTCGCACGCGACACGATCGTTTCCCGCAACTGTGCGAGCAGTCCCGCAGTGGTCGTGCGGTCGGCGTACCGAACGGCACTGTCGTGGATGAGTTGATCGATGTTTCCCCGCGCCCGCACCAGTTCCACCACGATCGTCGCGAGCGTGAACCGGGTCGCGAGCACCAGATGGGCAACCACGTCGCGAATGCGCCATCCCGCGCACAACGACGCTGTGTCCCACTCGGATTCGTCGAGCGCGGCCAGCAGCTCGACCAGTGTGGTGCGCTCCTCGGCCACGCACCGCCAGACGGTATCCGCGCTCGGTCGTTCGATTGTCATCATGTCTCCTTCAGTCGATGTCGTCGGTACCGTAGGAGCTCCACCGAGGTGGAGGTGCCAGCGACTGTGACCCACAACACACGTCTGACGATCGGTGAGCTCGCCCTGAGAACGGGTGTCGCCGTGCGCACCATCCGCTACTACTGCGACGAAGGGTTGCTGGCTGCCGAGCGCACGTCGACCGGCCATCGGACATTCGGCCCGGACGCGGTCGACCGGTTGAACCTGCTGCGCCGCCTGCGTGCGCTGGGAATCGGCTTGACCGCCATCGCCGACGTCCTCGCGGGTACCCGCGCCCTGGCGGAGGTGATCGCCGCCGAACGCGAAGCTGTTGCCGGCGAACTCGCCGCACTGCGGCGCCGCGAGGCGTTGCTGACCGCGGTGACCGCCGGCGAAGTCGGGTTCGGGGTGAATCTGGTTGCTGCCGTTGCTGATCCGGCTGCCGCGCACGACGTGCTCGTCGGCTTCTGGCGGCACCAGCTCGCCCCGCTGCCCGCACCCGTGCTGCACGACTTCATCGATATGAATCTGCCGGGCCCGCCGGTCGATGCCGACCCGGAGTTGCTACTGACCTACGCCGAACTCGTGGCGGCGGTGCGTGATCCACGGCTCGACGCGGCGATGTTCGACATCGTCCGGCACAGCGCCGTTCCTGGAGTGCATGACGAAAAAGGCCTGCTGCTGTCCGTCGCGCAGGCGTGTCTCTCGGCGGCCCCGCTTGTCGCGATCGGCGAACAACCTCGGCCCGGTGCCGAACTCGATCATTACGTTGCCGCCCATGCCACCGCTCGCGCCGAGCGAGACACCCCGGAATTCCGTGAGCGATTGGCCCTCGGCGCCGCCGACCAGCGCGTCCGCCGCTACTGGCATCTCACCACGGCACTGACGGGTGAACGGGTCACCTCCGGCGCCGCGCACCTGTGGCTCTTCGACGCGCTGACCGTCTCGGTCACGCAATCGGCGGGCTGAACCCGCCGGGGGGACGAACGAGGGGAGGCCATGAGTGGCCTCCCCTCAGGGGACGATCAGGGAACCACTTCGACGATGTCGCCGGGCTCGAGCCATTCGTAGTGCGCCTTGGCGCCGTCGGGGGTCAGGCGGATGCAGCCGTGGGACTGCTCCTCGGTGGGTCCGATGTGGTAGGCGATGTCGCCGTTGAAAAAGATCGCGTATTCCATGGGGGCGTTGTGCAGGGTGCTCCAGTGGAACGGCTTCTTGAACGCCACCTTGAACGTGCCCGGCGGGGTTTCGTAGCCGGGGCGGCCGTGCGACATCGGGGTGGGACCGTAGGTCACCTTGCCGTTGTCCATCAGCCACGCGTTGTTGGTGGACAGCTGCAGGCACGCGCGGGCCTTCTCGCTGCACGGCGCCACCACCGGTTCCGGTTCGGGCGCGGGAACGATGGCGGGCACGCCGGGGATATCGGGCCCACCTGGCCACAGTGGTTCGGCCTGCACGGGTGCGGCGAGCGCGGTACCGACCACCGCCGCACACATCGCCGCGCACGCGGCCCACCGGGGAATACGACTACTACTCACGAAATCTTGCCTCTCTCGCCGCGCCCACCCCTGGTCGTCGTACGCCCAGAACATGAGCTTTCACCATCGACACAAGCCTCGGAACATAGAGGTGTGAACGATCATGGAGTATTGCGATTGTGTTGAGCAAGCCCTGGATATCGCTACCGGCGCGTCGCGTTCCGGCAGCCACTTGACCACTTAGGTAAGCCTGACCTATGCTCATCGTGGCGTATGGATGAGCCGGTGGTCCCGAGGGCTGCGGTCGACCCCCTCGTTCCTGCCGCGGCGGGCTCCGTTCTCGTAACGGGGTCCGCCGCTTCGTTTTCCCGGTGGCGACGCCGGATTTCTGATGGTGTAAACCGGACGGTATGAGCGAAAATCCCCTGTCGTGGGCTGATATCACCCCCGAGTTGATGACCAAGATGAGCGAAGGCACCTTCACCGACCTCATCGGCATGCGCTTCACCGAGGTCTCGGCCGACCGCGTGCGCGGCGAATGGGAGGTGCGCCCCCAGTTGCACCAGCCCGCGGGCATCCAGAACGGCGGCGTCTACTGCACGGTGATCGAAACCCTCGCCAGCGTCGGCGCCAGTGTCTGGTTCGGTGAGCGCGGTCAGGTGGTCGGCGTCAACAACAACACCGACTTCCTGCGCGCCGTGCGCGAGGGCACCCTCACCGCCGAGGCCACCCCGATCCACCGCGGCCGCAGCCAGCAGCTGTGGGTCGTGGTGATCACCGACGCCGAGGGTCGCATGGTCGCTCGCGGACAGGTCCGCCTGCAGAACCTGGCGGCTTGATCTCTCCCCTGTGATGATCCGCCCGCCGGGGTCGAGCGCGTCGGCGACGAGAGCGCCGACGTCGGCGCTTCGTTAACTTCTCGTTAATCGAGCCGGGTTCGTCCCAGGTCACGGCGTCGGTGGGCGACCCCGGGGGCACGCACGTGTGAGAATGTCGCTCACCGACCACGATCCGCCGAGGAGAACCCCGATGCGACTGTCGCCGCACGAGCAGGAACGGCTGCTGCTGAGTTACGCGGCCGAGCTGGCGCGGCGCAGGCAGGCCAGGGGGCTCAAACTCAACCATCCCGAGGCGGTCGCGCTCATCACCGACCATGTGCTCGAGGGCGCGCGGGACGGGCGAACCGTCGCGGAACTGATGTCCTCGGGGCGCCAGGTACTCACCAGGGACGACGTGATGGTCGGCGTGCCGGAGATGATCCACGACGTTCAGGTCGAGGCGACCTTCCCGGACGGGACCAAACTCGTCACCGTGCACCACCCGATCGGATGAGACCATGATTCCCGGTGAATACCTGTGTGCCGAGGGCACGATCGAACTGAACGCGGGCGCGGTGCGCGTGGAATTGGACGTGGTCAATACCGGTGACCGTCCCGTGCAGGTGGGCAGTCACGTCCACTTCCCGCAAGCCAACGCCGCGCTCGACTTCGACCGATCCGCCGCCCGCGGGCACCGCCTCGATATTCCGGCGGGTACCGCTGTTCGCTTCGAACCGGGCCTGCCGCAACGGGTTTCGCTCGTTCCGCTCGGTGGCACCCGCGAGGTCTACGGCATCAACGCCGACGCACCCGGACGTCTCGATGGCTGAGCGCAACCCAACACCGCACGCCGTTTCGCCGCAGCTTCCGGGAGAGAGCCGATGACCGAACTCAGCCGCGCCCGCTACGCCGAACTGTTCGGCCCGACCACCGGCGACCGGATCCGCCTGGCCGACACCGACCTGCTCATAGAGATCACCGAAGACCGTTGCGGCGGACCGGGACTGGCGGGCGAGGAAGCGGTCTTCGGCGGCGGCAAGGTGCTGCGCGAGTCGATGGGGCAATCGCGCGCCACCCGCGCCGACGGCGCACCCGACACGATCATCACCGGGGTGGTGATCATCGACCACTGGGGCGTCATCAAGGCCGACGTCGGTATCCGCGACGGCCGGATCTGCGGAATCGGCAAGGCGGGCAACCCCGACACCATGTCGGGCGTGCACCCCGACCTCGTCGTCGGCCCGGCGACCGAGATCATCGCGGGCAACGGCCGCATCCTCACCGCGGGCGCCATCGACTGCCACGTGCACTTCATCTGCCCGCAGCTGATGGAGGAGGCCCTCGGCGGCGGCATCACCACCCTCATCGGCGGCGGCACCGGCCCGGCCGAGGGTTCCAAGGCCACCACCGTCACACCCGGTTCCTGGCACCTTGCCCGGATGCTGGAATCGCTCGACCACTGGCCGATGAACATCGTGCTGCTCGGCAAGGGCAACACGGTGAGCCAGGAATCCATGTGGGAGCAATTGCGCGGCGGCGCATCGGGTTTCAAGCTGCACGAGGACTGGGGCTCCACCCCGGCCGCCATCGACGCCTGCCTCACCGTCGCCGACGCGGCGGGCGTGCAGGTGGCGCTGCACTCCGACACCCTGAACGAGGCCGGCTTCGTCGAGGACACCCTCGCCGCCATCGCGGGCCGTGGCATCCACGCCTATCACACCGAAGGCGCGGGCGGCGGTCACGCACCCGACATCATCACGGTCGCTTCGCATCTCAACGTGCTGCCCAGTTCGACCAACCCCACCCGCCCGCACACCGTCAACACCCTCGACGAACACCTCGACATGCTGATGGTGTGCCACCACCTGAGCCCGTCGATCCCCGAGGACCTGGCATTCGCCGAATCCCGCATCCGGCCTTCGACGATCGCCGCCGAAGACCTGCTGCACGACCTGGGCGCCATCTCCATGATCGGCTCGGATTCCCAGGCCATGGGCCGCATCGGTGAGGTGGTGCTGCGCACCTGGCAGACGGCGCACGTGATGAAACGCCGCCGCGGTGCGCTGCCGGGCGACGGCGCCGCCGACAATGCCCGCGTCCAACGCTACATCGCGAAATACACGATCTGCCCGGCTGTTGCGCACGGACTCGACGACGAGATCGGTTCGGTGGAAGTCGGCAAACTGGCCGATCTGGTGCTGTGGGAACCGGCGTTCTTCGGCGTCCGACCGCACGCGGTCCTCAAGGGCGGCATGATCGCCTGGGCCGCGATGGGTGACGCCAACGCTTCCATCCCCACCCCCCAACCCGTCCTGCCGCGCCCGATGTTCGGTGCCGCCGCCCCCGCCGCGGCCGCTACGTCCCTGCACTTCGTCTCCGAGCAGGCCATCGACGACCGTCTCGCAGACCGCCTCGACGTCCGCCGAAAACTGATGCCCGTCAAGAACGTCCGCCGCGTCACCAAGACCGACATGCCCCACAACGACGCCATGCCACGCATCGAAGTCGACCCCGACACCTTCACCGTCCGCGTCGACGGCGAGGTCTGGACCGAGGCCCCCGCCACCGAACTCCCCATGGCCCAGCGCTATTTCCTGTTCTGAGGGCCCGCCGCCGGGTGTCGGCGGCCTGCTGTAGTCTCGGCGCGATCCGAGCGGGGCGGGTATCGGTCGCCTCGCGTCACGTGCCGGGCGAACCGGCGGGAGGGGGCTGTTGTCGTGGACGATCTGACCGATGCCGCCGACGATCTGGCGCGCTGGGCGCAGGATCTCGAGCGCAAGTCGCAGCGGTATCAGGAACTGCACACCAAGATGGCCGAAGTGAGTGTCACCGACACCTCGGCCGACGGGCGCATCGCCGTGACAGTCGATGCGAACGGGTGCACCACCGCCGTCACCCTGACGGCCGGCGTGCGTGGCATGGACCCCTCGGCCGTCGCCGCCGAGCTGATGGCCTGCACACGGCGCGCCCAGGCCCGGCTGCGCGACCGCGTCTCCGGACTGGTGCACGAGGTGGTCGGCGCCGACGAGGCCGGGGCCGCGATCGTCGGCCAGTACACCGAACGGTTCCCCGATCCGCTCGATTCCGAGCAGGCGCCCGTCGCCGCCGCGCCGCCTCCGCCGCCGGTCGCCGCGTGGCCGCCCGTCGAACCCGAGGTGCCCGCCGCCCGCAAACCAGACCGCGACCGGGTCGTCGCGCCCGTGGAACCCGACGAGGAAGATCTCTTCTACCAGCGCAAATCTGGCTGCAGTAGCGCGATCTCGGCTGCGGCGAATATTCGGGGAACCGAACGGGGTGGTGCCGCGTCCAAACAGTTCGAGACAAGGTGCGCGGGCTCGATCGGGTTCGCCTTCAGGAGGGAGTCAGCGTGACCGGTGTGGTGAATGTCGACCCGAATGCGATCAGAACGCACGCCGGATCGGTGGACGGCGTCGCGAGCGGGGTGGCCTCCGCCCTGGAGGCGGCGAGCTACCTGGCCCACGCCGACGACGGCTACGGCCTGCTGGTGAAGCCGTACGCGGTGATCACCCTCAACACGCTGCACGACGAGATCGTCGACGGGCTCACCGAACTCGATGCCCTGGTGGCGGCGATGCCGGGCAAGTTGCGCACCGCCGCCGACACCTTCGAAACGTGTGACACCACCCGGGCCGGACAGCTGAAAGCCACTGCCGAGATCGAGGGGACCGTCTGAGCATGGCCGACCAACCGACCGCCCTCGGCACCTTCCTCAACGAGAACTCGGTGCTGCCGGGCAGCGTCGACACCTTCGACGACGCGCCAGCACCCGACAACGACCTGCTGGCCGACGGAACCAACTACCGCGACACCTACTACCAGGAGACCAATTTCCTGTTCAGCAACGTGGGCGTGCCACGGATCGAGGAGAAGAACGGCGGGCAGGAGGCCAACGCGGGCATCCTCAAGGGCACCCTGCAGGGCGACACCATCGAGAACGGGTACGGCCTCTACAACGCCTTCGCCGCCGGCGGGTCGACCACCGACAAGATCGACGCCATCGCCAAGGCCGGATCGACCGCGGCCGACTGGTCCTCCGCTGTCCAGACATTCGGCAAGGCCATCAAAGGCACCTCGGCCCTGGCGAAGTTCGACCCGTTCAACTTCATCGGCTCGCAGCTGATGAGCTGGATGCTCGAACACGTGGAACCGATGCGTAAGTCGCTCGACTCCATCACCGGCAATCCCGATATGGTCCAAGCGTATTCGGATTCGTGGAAGAAGATCGCCGACCATCTCACCACCACCGCCGGGCAGCTGGCCGCCGCTGTCGACACCGGCATCGGCGAGTGGACGGGCTGTGCCGCCGAGGCGTATCGCACCAAAGCGACCGAACTGGCGAGCACGATCGCCGAGAAGGCCGCGGTGTCGCAGATACTCGCCGACTGCAACAAGGCGATGAAGTCGATCGTGGAAGCGGTGCGCGGCGTCGTCGTCGAGATCCTCAGCAGTCTGGCGGGCATGCTGCTCGAGATGACCGCGATCCTCATCGCCTCGGCCGGAACCGCGTCGCCCGCGCTCATCGCTCGCGCGCTGGCCGATATCTCGCTGGCCACCATGACGGTGTGGCAGATGCTGATCAAGCTCGCCGAGGCGCTGGTGTCGACGAAGACCATGGCCCAGGGCGCGGTGCAGTTGGTGCGCGGGGTCGCCGAGGTGGAATCCGCGAAATAGGTGCCGCTGTCCGGTGGGGGATGGTGGCAGACTGCGGGTATGACCAGTGCTGAGTGGGCCGATGTCGACAGTTATCTCGTCAGTGCGCTTGTCGGGGAAGAGGGGGTGCCCGCGCTGCAGGCGAACGCCACCGCGGGGCTGCCCGCGATCGATGTGTCGCCGCCGCAGGGGAAACTGCTGAACCTGTTGGCGCGCACCGCCCGTGCGCGTCGGGTGCTCGAGATCGGCACGCTCGGCGGGTACAGCACCGAATGGCTCGCGCGTGCGGTCGGTGAGGGTGGCACCGTGGTGACCTTGGAATTCGAGCCTCGTCATGCCAAGGTCGCGCGGGAGAATTTGGACCGGGCCGGAGTGGGGGAGCGCGTCGATATCCGGGTGGGGGCAGCCCTCGATACGCTGCCCGAGGTGGCTGAGGACAGCAGCGAACCGTTCGATCTGGTGTTCATCGACGCGGACAAGGTGAACAACTCGAACTATGTGCAGTGGGCGCTGCGGCTGACCCGCCCGGGCTCGGTGATCATCGTCGACAATGTGGTGCGGGGCGGGGCTGTCGCCGACGAGCATTCCGACGACCCGAACGTGCGGGCCAGCCGCGAACTCATCGATCTGCTCGCCGCCGAACCGAGCCTGGACGCCACAGTGATCCAGACCGTCGGCGCCAAAGGCTGGGACGGTTTCGCGTACGCGGTGGTCAACTAGCGGTACCGCGACGGGCCGCGCTCGCGCGGGTCAGCGTGCGGGTGACAGCGCCCGGGGCGACAGCGGCTGCGCACCGGTCGCGATATCGATGGCTTCGGCCAGGTCGAGCCGCAGTTCGTGATCCGATGCGGGCGCGGGTCCGTCGTGATGGGTGATGCCCTCGGCGGTGCGCACGTAGTGCAGCACGGTGTCGCCGATATGCACGGTGACGGTGCCCACGTCGATGACCTCCGCGAGGGCCCGGCCCAGGGGCAGGGCAAGCCAATGCGCGCGCACCGCGTCGGTGGGATTGCGCTGTCCGAGCAGCGGCGCACCCCACCCGGCCAGTGCGTCGAGCACGGGTCGCAGCCCCCGGCCGAGTTCGGTGAGTTCGTAGCTCGAGCGCATCCCGTTGCGGTGGTGGGTGAGCACACCGTCGCGCTCGAGCCCCTTGAGCCGGGTCGCGAGCATATCGGTGCTTATCCCGGGCAGGTCGGCGAACAGATCGCTGTAACGGCGTGGGCCCGAACACAGTTCGCGGACAACGAGCAGGCTCCACCGGTCCCCGACGAGGTCGAGCGCGCGGCTCACGGCGCAGTAGTGGTCGTAGCTTCGGCGTGACACGGCTATCACTCTAACCTGATACTTGGAAAATCCAAGTGAGATCTTGGAAAAACCAAGTAGTGTGTGCGGCAACCACATCGCGGAGGGAAGTCCATGCAGTTCAAGCAGTCGAGCAAGCTGTCGGGAGTGTCGTACGAGATTCGCGGTCCGGTGGCCGAGGAAGCCGCCCGGCTCGAGGCCGAGGGGCATCACGTCGTGAAGCTCAACACCGGCAATCCGCTGATCTTCGGGTTCGACGCGCCGCCGGACCTCTTGCAGGACATGGTGCGAACCCTGCCCGCCTCCACCGGCTACACCTCGTCGAAGGGCCTGCTCTCGGCCCGGCGCGCGGTGGTGCAGTACTACCAGACGCTCGGCGTGCCCGATGTCGACGTGGAACAGGTGTTCCTCGGCAACGGTGTCTCCGAGCTCATCATGATGGCGATGACGGCGCTGCTCGAGAACGGCGACGAGGTCCTCGTGCCCGCTCCCGACTTCCCGCTGTGGACGGCCGCGACCGCGCTCAACGGCGGCACCCCGGTGCACTATCTGTGCGACGAGGGCGCCGACTGGTATCCCGACCTGGCCGACATCACCGCCAAGATCACCGACCGCACCCGCGCCATCGTTCTCATCAACCCCAACAATCCGACCGGCGCGGTGTACCCGCCGGAGGTGTTGCGGGAAATCCTCGAGATCGCGCGCAGGCACAACCTCGTCGTGTTCGCCGACGAGATCTACGACAAGATCTACTACGACGACCTCGAGCACACCGCGGTCGCCTCGCTCGCCCCCGATCTGCTGTGCCTGACCTTCTCCGGCCTGTCGAAGAACTACCGCGCCGCCGGTCTGCGTTCCGGCTGGCTCGTGGTGTCGGGCCCCGTTCAGCACGCGGCGAGCTATCTCGAGGGTCTGACCATGCTGGCCGGTCTGCGCTTGTGCGCGAATGTCCCTGCGCAGCAGGCCATCCAGGCCGCGCTCGGCGGGTATCAGAGCATCAACGATCTGGTCCTGCCCGGTGGCCGGCTGCGCGAACAGCGCGACCGGGCGTGGGAAGCGCTCAACTCCATCCCGGGTGTCTCGTGCGTGAAACCCAAGGGCGCGCTCTACGCCTTCCCGCGCATCGACCTGGACATGTACCCCATCCACGACGACGAGAAGTTCGTCCTCGACCTGCTGCTACAGGAGAAGCTGCACATCGTGCAGGGCACCGGCTTCAACTGGCCGCGTCCCGACCACTTCCGCATCGTCACCCTGCCGCACGCCGACGAACTCGAGGCCATCATCGAACGGATCGGCCGCTTCCTGGCCACCTACCGGCAGTAGGTCAGGTCGGGCAGCCCTGCCCGGAGTCGCCGGACGCCGAGGGCGGCAGCTGGATTAGGCACAGGACGAGCCCGGCCATCGCGTCGGCCAGCTCGCCGGACCCCGTGTGGACCGTCGTGCGGTTCGGCCCGGTGATCTCGGCCGAGGCGGCCGGTGCGGCGAGTACCGGCACCGCCGCAGCACAGACGATCAGCGCCGCAGCGGCGAACTTCTTCGGCATGATCGGCCCCTGTCTCCCGGATGACGTCTCGGTCCCGATGCTACGCCCGGGGTGTGCCCGCGGACTTCGGCGCAGCGACGAGGGCTGAGCGCAGCCACGAGACAGAAGGACTCACCGCAGCCGGACCGGGAGGTCGAGCAGACCGCGGATGAGCGTGCTCGTCTGCCAGTGCATGGTGGCGGCGGGGTCCGCCAGACGCAGGTCGGGAAAGCGCCGGAGCAACGCGGTGAAGGCGATCTCGGCCTCGAGGCGGGCGAGCGGTGCGCCGACGCAGAAGTGGATGCCGTGACCGAAGGCGAGATGACCCGAGGTCGGCCCGTCGACGGTGAGCGTATCGGGGTCGGTGAATCGGGCGGGGTCGCGGTTGGCGGCCGCCAGGGCGACGTTCACGATCTCACCCGCCGGAATCTCGACACCGCCGAGGGTGACGGGCTCGGCGGTGAACCGCAGCGTCGCCATGTCGACCGGCCCGTCGAAACGCAGGAACTCCTCGATGGCTTCGGGCACACCCGCCGGGTCGGCGCACAGTGCCGCCCACTGGGTGGGCTCGCGCAGCAGGGCGTGCACACCGTTGCCGATCAGGTTCACGGTGGTCTCGTGCCCGGCGACCAGCAGCAGGAACGCCATCGACACCAGTTCGCGGTCGGTGAGCCGGTCGCCGTCCTCGTCGGCGAGCACCAGCTGCGACAGCAGATCCTCGGCGGGCCGGGACTGCTTGGCGCGCACCAGGCTCGACAGGTACGCCGCCATCGCGGCCGCGGCGGCGGGCCGCCCCTCCTCCTCGCCGACCACCCCGACCAGCGACCGGGTCCACGCCTGGAAGTCGTCGCGGTCGTCGAAGGGGACACCGAGCAGTTCGCAGATCACCGTCACCGGAAGCGGATTGGCGAATACCTGCATGAGGTCGACCTCGTCGTGGCCGTCCATCGCTGCCAGGAGGTTCTCGGTGATCTCCTCGATGCGGGGGCGCAGAGCCGCCACCTGGCGGGTGGTGAACGCCTTGTTCACCAATTTGCGCAGGCGGGTGTGCTCGGGCGGGTCGGTGCTGAGCATGTGTTGCAGCAGCACCATGGTGTTGGCGTCGGTGGGGGTGCCGTCGCGTTTGGCGCGCAGGATCTCGTCGGCACGCACCGTGTCCTTGCGCAGCCGAGGGTCGGCGAGTGCGGCGCGCGCCTCGGCATGACCGATGACGATCCAGCGGATCACATTGTCGGGGAACAGCACCCGATGCACCGGCCCTGTGGTGCGCCAGCGGCGGTAGTGGGCGTGCGGGTCGTCGAAGAAGTCGGCGCCGATGGTCTCGACAGGGGCGGCGGCGGTGGTGGTGTCGGCCATTTCGTCACGGTACCGGGGCGGCCGCGGCGACGCGCCGGAAGCGACCACCCCGATTACCGAATTCCCTTGTGACAGGCGCTGTCCGGATCAGCGGGCGGACCCGTGCAGGGCGATCTTGCCGTTGCGTCCCGGCGTTTCCGAGGCGACGGCCGCGTCACCGGCCTTGTCGAGGGGGAACTCACCGTCGAGTTCCAGGCGCAATGTGCCGTCGGCGGCCAGCCCGACCAGTTCGGTGATGAGCCGCACGTAATCGGCGCGGTCGATCTCGGCGCTGCGCTGCTGACCCCAGAAACCCTTCACCACAGCCTGTTTGAAGATCACCGCACCGGTGTCGATGACCATCGGCTTGCCCGACAGCGCGCCGAAGGAGATGAGTTCACCACGCGGGGCGAGCAGCGACATCAGCGTGGCCGCGGCCGGACCGCTGACCTGGTCGACAGCCCGCACGATCGGTTCGCCGCCGGTCACCTCGGTCACCCGGTCGGCCCATCCTTCGCTCTCGGTGTCGAGGACCGGGCCGTAGCCGAGGTACTCGAGTGCCCGCACCGAACCGGGTCCGCGCACCAGACTCAGCACCCGCACTCCGCGCTGCTTCGCGAACAGGTTGACCTGCCGGCCGACGGCGCCGTTGGCGGCGTTCACCACGATCCACTGACCCGGCTGCACGGCGAGGTCGTCGAGCAGCATCAGCGCGCTCAACGGCATGGCCAGCAACTGACAGGCGGTCTCGTCGGGCACCGTCGGCGGCATGGGAACCACCTGGTCGGCGCGCGCGACGAAGTACTCGGCCCACGCGGCCCGCGCCCCGGCCACCGCGACCCGCTGCCCGACCTGCACCCGATCGGCACCCGGGCCCACCGCGTCGACGACACCGACGGCCTCGGTGCCCGGAATCGCGGGCAGCGGTGGTTTGTAGCCGTATACCCCGCGCACGATGGCGAGGTCGTGGTTGTGGATGGGTGAGAGCGTCATCGACAGCCGCACCTCACCTGGTCCCGGTTCGGGCACGGGCACGGTGTGTGCCGCGAGTACGTCCTTCGGCTCCCCGAATCGTTCGATCACCACTGCCTGCATGTCCGCCTCCGAAGCTGGTTGCGAGTCGTGCACGATGCGCTCATTCTTCCACCGCGCCGCACTTCCCCCGACTCCGCACGGCCCGGTCGCGCGTCTCGCGGCACTCGGCACAGAGGCCGACGGCAGCCCACCTCGGACCACCTCAGCCCAGGATGCGAGGCTGTGCCGATCGGCCCGTATGAGATATTTCGCCATCGCGTCCGCGCACGATTCGCCCGTGTCAATACGCCGCAAGGGTGACCGATGCCCCCCGCGGTAGCTCCACCGAATCGGTCTTTCGGGGGACGACCGGCGAGGCACTCGGGCCTACTCTCGGTCCATGACAGCCGGAACCCCTTCCCCCGCGGCATCTTCCGGCCGCCGCATCGGCGAGGTCGACATCCTGCGCGGATTCGCCCTGTTCGGCATTCTGATCACCAATGTGATCATCGCGACCACGCTGTGGTCCGCCGTCGGCACCCGCGAGGACCCGCGTTCACTGTTCGACGGCACCGCCGATCAGCTGGTCCGCGCCGGCGTCGACGCGCTGTTCACCGGACGTTTCTACCTGCTGTTCGCGTTCCTGTTCGGATACTCGTTCACCCTGCAGATCGCAGCGGCCCAGCGGGCCGGGGCGCCACCGGTGCGGCGACTGCTGCGGCGGTGTGCGGCATTGATGGGAATCGGCCTGCTGCACGTGTACTTCCTGTGGGTCGGCGACATCCTCACCCTGTACGCGGCGCTGTGCCTGCTGCTGATCGCCCTGCGCAAACTCTCCGCCCGCACCGCCGTCATCACCGCGATCGTGCTGTATTCGCTGTGGTCGGTCTTCGCCTTCCTACCCGGAAGCGACACGGGCACGCTCGGCCTCGGCCTGTTCTTGGACCTGCCGAAGATGTCGGCGGACTACACCGGCAGCTTCGCCGACACCTTCGCCGCCCAGACCTCCGTCGCCCCGGTGTTCGCGATCCTCATCTGGATAGGCCAGGGCGTGCCGAGCCTGGCGATGTTCCTGCTCGGCATGGTGGCGGGTAAACGCAATCTGTTCGAGGACGCCGCGACCATCGCGCGCTGGTCGCCCCGGGCGCTGTGGGTCGGGTTCGGGCTCGGGCTCCCGATCTCGGCCATGACCTTCGCCCAGCTGATGGACTGGTGGCATCCGCCGGTCCTGGTCCACGGACTTCAATACCTCATCGCGCCCGCCATGACCTTCGCCTATGTCGCGCTGATCCTGCGGCTGGCGGGCTCGCCGCGCACCGGCCGGTATCTCGCCGCGCTCGCGCCCGCCGGGCGGATGGCGGCCACCAACTACATCGGTCAGTCGGTGGTGCTGATGGTGGTCTACACCGGATACGGTTTCGCCCTCGCCGATACCGTCGCGCCGCCGGTGGTCGTGCTCGTCGCGCTGGTCACCTTCGCCGCCCAGCTCGCGCTCAGTGCCTGGTGGTTGCGTCACCATCCCTACGGTCCGGTGGAATGGGTGTTGCGCGCCGCCACCTATCTGACAGTGCCCGCCTGGAGGAAACCGAAAGCGGCTGCGGCGCAGCCTGTTCGATGACCTAGCCGGACCGGTCGGCGCGCGCGGCGAAACCGTCGCAGAGCGCGTCGAGGCCGAGGTAGAGCAGATCCTGCGAGGTCAGCTCGCTCACGCCCGCGCCCTCCAGGTCCGCCAAGGCGGGCGGCACCGGGAACTGTGGTGTGCCTTCCAGCAGATCGCGCAGACCGTTGGGGTCGTCGGTCGCGGTGCGCTTGTCGGCGAGCAGGGCGCCACCGACCACCGGCAGGCTCGCGCCCGAGATGTAGTTCCACACCGTGAATGCCATGGTCGTGGCCTCGCGCGCCGACACCTCGAGCTCGCGCAGGCCCGCCACCAGCCACGCCAGGCTCGCCAGCCCCTGGGGGCCGAAGCTGTAGCGGGGGACCGCGAAGGTCAGCAGCACCCACGGATGCTGCTGGTAGAGCTGCCAATCGATCTCCGCGGCGATGCGCACCCGGTCGCGCCAGGTCCAGTTCTGCCCGGTCGGGTCGGGATAGGGGTGCCGGGCGGCGATCTCGTCGGTCATGGCCGCGATCAGTTCGTCCTTGCTGTCCACGTGCCGATACAGCGACATGGTCCCCACCGCGAGCCGATCGGCGATGCGCCGCATCGACACCGCGTCGAGGCCGTCGGCGTCGGCGAGGGCGATCGCGGCGTCGACGATCGCCGCCCTGGTGAGCTTGGCCTCAGTCATCCCATGACTCACTTTCGTCATCCGGTCTTAATGCGTACACTGTACCGGTGCCTCGCGTACGCCGTACGCATACCCTGGGAAGGAACTCGGAATGACGAAGCTGGAACCGGCGGTGCCCACCGCAGTCGCCGGTGGACGCCGCGCATGGCTCGGATTGGGCGTGCTGCTGCTGCCGGTGCTGCTGGTGTCGATGGACATCTCGGTGCTGTTCCTCGCCATGCCGACCCTGACGAGCGACCTCGACCCCACCGCCTCCCAGCAGCTGTGGATTCTCGACATCTACGGATTCATGCTGGCCGGCCTGCTCATCACGATGGGCAATCTCGGTGACCGGATCGGCAGGCGCAATATCCTGCTCGCCGGCGCGGCCGTGTTCGGTGTGGCATCGGTGCTCGCCGCGTTCGCGCCGAGCGCCCCGATCCTCATCGCCGCGCGCGTGCTGATGGGTATCGGCGGTGCGACCCTGCTGCCGTCGAGCCTGGCGCTGATCTCCACGCTCTTCCCAGACGCCCGCAGGCGCGCCACCGCCATCGGCATCTGGACGGCATTCTTCGCGGGCGGTTCGGCCGTCGGCCCGATCATCGGCGGCCTGCTGCTGCACCACTTCTGGTGGGGTTCGGTGTTCCTCATCAATATCCCGGTGCTCGCGATCCTGCTGCTGTTCGGACCGTTCCTGCTGCCCGAGCACCGCTCCACGACTCTCGGCCCGATCGATCTGCCGAGCGTGGCGCTGTCGATCGGCGGCATCCTGCCGGTGGTCTACGGCATCAAGCACATCGCCGCCGACGGATTCGATCTCGTCTCGCTGGTGATCGCGGCCATCGGTGCGGTGCTGCTCGTGCTGTTCGTGCGCAGGCAGCGTCATCTCAGCGAACCGCTGCTCGACCTGTCGCTGTTCACCCGGCCGCTGTTCCGGGTCGCGATCGGCGCCAGCATGGCGGGCATGATGTCGCTGGCCGCGATGAGCTACCTGACCAGCGTGTATCTGCAGTCGGTCACCGGGCGTGACCCGTTGCAGGCCGCGCTGCTCGGCATTCCGATGGCGGTGGCGGTGTTCGTCTGCTCGATGAGCGGGGCGAATCTCGGGTTGCGGATCGGAGTCCGGGCCGCGTTCACCCTGGCGCTCGTCGCGTCGGCGGTGGGCAATCTGATGCTGCTCGGCGTCGGTGTCGACGGCGGGTCGGCCTGGTACGTCGCCGGTTCGGTGATCGCCGGTGTCGGATACGGCATCTCCTTCACCCTGGTGTCGGATGTGGCGGTGTCGGCGGTACCTGCCGAGCGTGCGGGTTCGGCGGTCGGAATCTCGGAGACCAGCTTCGAACTCGGCAACGCGCTCGGGCTCGCGCTGCTCGGTTCGCTGGCGGCGCTGGTGTTCCGCTCCGGCGGCGACTTCGACGAAACGCTGGGGGAGACCCTCGCGCACTCCGGTGGCAATGCGGGCCTGGCCCACGCCGCTCGCGAATCGTTCGTCAGCGGCATGCATGTCGCCACCACGTGCGGCGCGTTGCTGCTGCTGGCGATGGCCGCGCTGGCGTGGCGTTCGGCGCGATCGACTCGCTGACGACAGGTAGCGGCGGTCGGCGCTGACGACCCGGCTGACACGACCGGTCGCGGCGTGCTCGCTTGGCGGTCGGCGCGCTGATACGACCGGTGGTGACGGTCGGCGCGATCGTCTGGCTGACGCGTGCGGTGGCGGCGCACCATGGGAGCGCCGCCACCGCAATCCGCCGCGCTCGCTGTGAGGACTACCACCCGGCGCTCGGTCGGAGTCGGCTCGCCGCGCGTCCTGGAGTCGGCTTTGCATAGGATCGTCGGATGCGAAACGAGGGTGCGACGGGCCTGGCGACATTGCTCGCCCTCGCCGATTCGCGCCTGCCCATCGGCGGGCACGTGCATTCCGGCGGTGTGGAAGAGGCTGTGGCCTCGGGGCTGTTGCGCGACGTCGCGAGTGTCGAGCTCTACCTGCGCCGGCGCATCGCCACCACCGGACTGGTGACGGCGTCACTGGCCGCCGCGGTGTGCGCGGGCACGCTCGCCCCCGACCGTGCCGACCTCGAAACCGATGCTCGCACGCCATCTCCCGCCGCGCGCGCCGCGTCTCGCGCCCAGGGTCGCGGCCTTCTGAGACTCGCCAAACAGCTCTGGCCGAACCCGGTCGAAGCACGCTCGTCCGGCCGCACGGCGATGGTCGGCGACGACGCGCGGTCGGCGCACCACAGCGATCCGACCGATCTGCTCGATACCGGCACGCTGGGGAGCGGAGACAGCTTCGGGGGGCGCCCCGGCGAGAGCGCCTATTTGAATTGGGCGGCGGTCGGCACACGCCCGCACATGTCGACGGTGTTCGGCATGGTCGGGCTGGCGTGTGGTGCGAGTGCCGAGGAACTCGCGGGCGTCGTCGTGTACACCACGCTGACCGGTGCCGCGACCGCCGCCCAGCGCCTCCTCGCCCTCGACCCCGCCGCCATCGCGGCGAGCACACTGCGCCTGGCACCCCTGTGCGACCGGGTCGCCGCCGAGGCTGCCACGGAGTTGGCCGCGCTGTCGGACCCGTTGCAGGACGCGCTCGCCGAACGTCACCTCCACCGCGACATGCCACTGTTCGCGTCCTGATCCCGAGATGAAGGAGTTCCCATGCCGCCGCACCTGATCGATGGTGAACCGCACGATCACAGCCACGACCGGCCCAAGCGCGATCGGGTTCCCGGTGAGGCGCTGCGCGTCGGCATCGGCGGCCCGGTCGGCTCGGGCAAGACCGCGCTGGTCGCGGCGCTGTGCAGGCAGCTGCGCGACGAGCTCTCGCTCGCGGTGCTGACCAACGACATCTACACCACCGAGGACGCCGACTTCCTGCGCCGCCACGCGGTGCTGCCCGACGAGCGGATCACCGCCGTGCAGACGGGCGGCTGCCCGCACACCGCCATCCGCGACGACATCACCGCCAACCTCGACGCCATCGACGACCTGGTCGCGGCCAACCCGCCGCTGGACCTGATCCTCGTCGAATCCGGCGGCGACAACCTCACCGCCACCTTCTCCTCCGGCCTGATCGACGTGCAGATCTTCGTGATCGACGTGGCGGGCGGCGACAAGGTGCCGCGTAAGGGCGGCCCCGGTGTCACCTTCTCCGACCTGCTCGTGGTGAACAAGACCGACCTCGCCCCGCTGGTCGGCGCCGACCTCGGGGTGATGGAGCACGACGCCGCCAAGGTGCGCGAGGGCAGGCCGACCGCCCTGATCTCGCTCACCGAGGACCCCGCCGCCACCCCCGTGCTCGCCTGGGTGCGCGAACAGTTGCGCGTGGTCGCCGAGCAGGACGCGGCCGCGGGCGTTGCGCACTGAATTGAGCATCGTCGCCGCACCGGGCCGCCTGCCGCGCATCGAGGCGATCGGCGGCTTGGCCGGGCGACACACCGGCGCCGATACCGTGCACCTGATCGGCACCGCCGCCACCCCACTCGGTGGCGACGAACTCGACATCCGGGTGGTCGTGCTGCCCGGCGCGCGACTGGTGGTCCGCTCGGTCGCGGCGACGATCGCCCTGCCCAGCGTCGCGAACCCACGGTCGTCGGCGCGCTGGCACTTCGAGGTCGGAGCGGAGGCGGAACTGGATTTCGATCCGGAGCCGACGATCGTGGCGGGCGGGGCACATCATCACGCGGTCACCACGGTCGCGCTCGGCGCCGGGGCGCGCGTGCGATTGCGGGAACGGGTGCAGCTGGGTCGCAGCGGCGAGGACGGCGGCGGCTGGCGTGGCGACCTGATCGCCGATGTCGGGGAGGTGCCGCTGGTGCGCCACCGGCTCGAACTCGGGGCAGGCGCGTCGACCGACGATCGGCTGCGCGGACCGCGAGCACTCGACAGCGAACTGATCTACCCGGACGAACGTCCCGCCTGGTCCGACGGCCTCGACACCGTCCGGCTGCCCTTGGCCGCTGGCGGCTCGCTCGCGACGAGTACGGGCGCGCGCCTGCGCGCTCCGGTAGCTGTCGGGTAGCCGAAAGGTGGTAGGAGCCGGGCTTTCCCGACTCCCACCACCCGGTGTGTCCGACGATCAAGCGATGGACAGCTCCGCTTCCGCCGTGGCGTCGGCGCCGTGCGCGTCGACCGTGTCGGGTGTCATGCCGCGCGGCGGCGCGAGGAACCCGTTGGCGGCACCCACCGCGGCGCCGACTCCGGCCCCGACGATCGTGGCGGGCACCGACACGGCCATGTACCCGGCCATCCCGCCAAGGATCGGGCCCGCGACCAACCCGACCGGCAGGAACACCACGCCCGCGACCAACCCGGCCACGGCACCCACCGTGCTCGCCATCATGGCGGCCGGGATCGCCACGGTGGAACCGACCGCCGCGCCCCGTGCCGCCGTACCGATGGTCGACTCGGCGATCCGGTCCGAGCGGCTGCGCTCGAGCCCGACCGAGTCGAGGAAAGTCGCCAGATTCGCCTCGGTGACCGCCGAGGCGTCGTTGATCTGGATCGACGTCTCGACCGGAACGAAGTCGGGCACCGGAACCTGCTGGTCACCGAAGCGGAACTGGCCCGGCGGCGGCAGGATCGGCGGAACCGGCGCCACCGCGGTCGGCAGATGCAGCGGGCCGACCGGAGACAGGTAATCGGTCTCCGGGCCCGTGCGTGCCCACGGCAGCGAGCTGCGCGTGTTCGCGGGTTTCGGCGCGGTCACATAAGGGGCGGCATTGGGCGCGACCGCGTCGTACTCCGGTGCGATCGGCTGCTGTTCGGGCTGCGTCACCGCCGCCTGCGCGGGATCGGCATTCGCGGTGCCCGTGCCGATCAGGGCCATGACCAGGGGTACCGCTCCCGCCGCGACGACCGAACCGACCTTCTGTCGCTGCGGGCTCGGCGCCCTGTGTTTCCCCGTCGCCATAGATCACCTTTCATCCGGGGGATTTGGTCACACATATGACCTCCGACATTCGGACCGGTGCGGTGGGCGGATGGGTCCGAAACGTCGGCAGCCCGCAATATCGGTGTGCCGGAAGGTAACCGGAGACGACAAAGCCGGATGGTTCGAGGGAACCATCCGGCTTCTCGGGCAGGTGTACTACCCGGACTTGCGCTCGTCGATCTGTTTGCGCCCCGACGGCGGGGCACCGAGGTGGGCGGCGAGTTCGTCGGCTTCGGAGACGTCGGAGTTGACCTCCTCGATCGCCAGGCGCGCGAACACCCACTGCTCGGTCGCCGCCATCTGGCCGCGGTTGCGGCCGAGGAAGGACACGAACCAGCCGATCACGGTGACGATCCGGCTGCGGTAGCCGACCAGGTAGTACAGGTGCAGGGCCAGCCACGCGAGCCAGGCGAGGAACCCGCTGAACTCGAGCTTGCCGATCTGGCAGACCGCGTCGAAACGCGAGATCGTCGCCATCGAGCCCTTGTTGAAGTACTTGAACGGCTTGCGTTCGGCCGGGGTCTGCCCCTTCAGCCCGGCCTTGATGGCCTTGGCCGCATAGGTGGAACCCTGGATCGCGCCCTGGGCCTGACCGGGCACACCCGGCACCGACATCAAGTCGCCGACCACGAAGACGTTCGGATGACCCTTGACCGTGAGGTCGGGCTCGACGATGACGCGACCGGCCCGGTCCACCTCGGTGCCGTCGGAACGCTCGGCGATCATCTTGCCCAGCGGGCTGGCCTGCACGCCCGCCGACCACACCTTGCACATCGCCTCGATGCGGCGGGTGCTGCCGTCCTTGTCCTTGACGACGACGCCGTGCGCGTCGACATCGGTCACCATGGCGTTGAGCTGGATCTCCACGCCCATCTTCTCGAGCCGCTTGGCGGCCTTGGCGCCCAGCTTCGGACCCATCGGGCCCAGCACCGCGCCCGCGCCCTCGAGCAGGATGACGCGCGCGTCGCGCGGGTCGATGGTGCGGAAGGTGCCGTCGAGGGTGCGGTCGGCGAGTTCGGCGATCTGCCCGGCCAGCTCGACACCCGTGGGGCCCGCGCCGACGACGATGAAGGTGAGCAGCCGGTCGCGTTCCTCCTGGGTTTCGGCCAGCTCGGCCTGCTCGAAGGCGCCGAGGATGCGGGCGCGCAGTTCCAGGGCGTCGTCGATGGTCTTCATGCCGGGCGCGTAGGTGGCGAAGTGGTCGTTACCGAAGTAGGACTGCTGCGCGCCGGTGGCGACGATGAGGCTGTCGTAGGGGGTCACCGTGTCGCGGTTGAGCAGGCGCGAGGTGACCGTCTGGTTCTTCAGGTCGACGTCGATCACATCGCCCATCAGCACCTGCGCGTTCTTCTGCTTGCGCAGCACGAGCCTGGTGGCCGGGGCGATCTCGCCCGTCGACAGGATGCCCGTCGCCACCTGGTACAGCAGCGGCTGGAACAGGTGGGTCGACGTCTTGGAGATCAGCGTGACATCGACATCGGCCCTGCGCAGGTGCCGGGTGCCGAACAACCCGCCGAACCCGGATCCGATCACCACCACGCGGTGCCGCTGGTTCCCGACAGACTGAGTGCTCATCGTCCTGACTCCTCGGCTGACTGGGGTGATTACAGAACCGACCTTACGGGACGTGCCGCCTCAGCGACCCGCAAGGAGCAGCTGGGCGACCTTGGTGTCGGTCTCGGCGCCCTCGGTGTAGCCGCCGTCGGCGCCGAGCGCGTTCATGATGGCCAGGGTATAGCGCTCGCCCTCGCCCGCGACGCCGACCGAATTGACCACCCAGCCGTCGGCCTCGGCCGACCAGCCGTTCTTCAGGCCGGGACGCATCGCCGCGCCGGCGCCCCACACACCCCAGTGCTGGTTGGAGTCGACCGAGCGCATCCGGTCGAGCAGGTAGGCCAGGTCGTCGGGGTGCATGGTGTCGAGGATGGTGTTCATCAGCCGGTCCAGGTCGGCGGCGGTGCACTTCTGGAACGACCAGTCCGGGAACAGCGCGGTGTTGGTCGGCTGCGGGATCAGGCTGACCATGCCGTACGCGCGGAAGGCGTTGTTGTAGGCCATCCGGTCGAAGCCGATGTACTTGTGCCACAGCACATCCGTCGCCTGGTCGTTGGACGTGGCGAGCATCGCCTCGATATTGCCCCGGTCCTCCGGCGACAGCGCGATGGCGCCGACGCGGGCCCGGTTGAGCAGGTCGGCGGCGATGGCCAGCTTGATCGTCGAGGCGGTCCACACCTGGTTCTCGGCGTGTTCGTTGGCGTAGATGCCGCCGGTGACGCGGTCGCGCAGCACGTAGCCGACGACGCCGGGGCGGCCGGCCAGGTAGCTGTTCACGCGCGCGATCCGCGAACTCATGTCGCAGTCGAATCCGGACAGGCACGCCTGGGTCAGGACCGGCGCGGCCTGCGCGGTGGCGGTGAGTACGGGGACGCCCGGGGTGAGGGCGGCCGCGGCGGCGAGGAGACAAGCTGTTGCTGCGACCCGGGAAACGACGCGGGTGGCGGGGGAACGGTCACGCACGAGGCACCACACTGGCACATCGGCGGCCCGGGCGCACCCTTCGCTGCCGAATCGTCACAAATCGGCCTTGTGGCACAGCGGGATTGCGATCAGTGATGCGCGGCGTGCGGGGTGGCGATGGGGCAGCCGTTGAGCCGGTGGCAGTGCTCGAACGCCTCGCCGTGGCGATCGAGGGGCCAGGTGTGCAGCACCTGGTCGGGGCCGTAGCGCCGGGAATTGATGAGTTCCCAGCGGGCGCCTGCGCGGCGGACGACGAATCCGCCGTCGGGAACCAGGGCAATCACCTGCGCGATCATGAACCGAACCCGCCTTTCGTACTGCGGCCGAACCGTCCCACCCGAGCCAGCAGAGTCCCACGCCCCGGTTTCGTCCCGGCGCAGGCGTGGCCGGTAACGCGTTGCAGTGTGGTCTATTTCACTAGCTCTTGCCGGGGGTGCGGGCGGGGTCGCATGATTGCGGGTCGGTCGCTGGGCGTATAAACGACGGATGCCGTTGCACCTCCATCGCGCCGAACGCGCCGACGCGCTGGCCGACGGTCTCGGGCAGGTGCTCGCGGTCGCTCCCGGTGATCCTTTCGCCACCGAGGTGGTCGCCGTTCCCGCGAAAGGTGTCGAGCGCTGGCTGGCGCAGCGGTTGTCCGGTGTGCTCGGCGTGGGCAGCGCAGGCGACGGGGTAGCCGCCAACATCTCCTTCCCCTCACCTGCCGCGCTGGTCGCCGACGTGCTGGCCGCCGCGAACGGGATCACCGCCGAGGACGACCCGTGGTCCGGGCAGCGGATGGTGTGGTCGGTGCTGCGGGTGATCGACGAGGTGGCCGCCGAACCGTGGGCGGCGGTGCTGGCCCGCCATCTCGGGCTGCCCGGCGGCGATCACCGGCTCGGCAGGCGCTATTCGACCGCCGCCCACCTGGCCGCCGTGTTCGACTCCTATGCCGCCCAGCGTCCGCGCGTGCTGCTCGACTGGGTCGCTGGCGTCGACGGCGACGGTGCGGGCGGCCCGGTGCCCGACGACCTGGCGTGGCAGCCGAAACTCTGGCGCGCACTGCGCACGGCCATCGGCTCCCCGAGCCCCGCCGAACGCCTCGCCGACGCCTGCGCCCGGCTGCGCACCGACCCCGCGTCCGTCGACCTGCCCGAGCGCCTGTCGCTGTTCGGCCTCACCCGCCTGCCCGCCGACCAGCTCGCCGTCTTCGCCGCCCTCGCCGCCCATCGCGATGTGCACCTGTGGCTGGCACATCCGAGTCCGGTGCTGTGGACGGCACTCGCCGATGCTGCCGGTGGTCCGCCGGTCGGGGACGGCTCGGATCCGGTCGCCGATCGGGATGGGCCGGCGCGGGCGAATCCAGCTGGGGTTCAGCAGTTCTCGGCGGCGCCCCGGTCTGCCGATCGGACCGCGGATCACGTTTCGCACCCCTTGCTCGCCGGTCTCGGCCGTGACGTCCGGGAGCTGGAGCTGCGGCTGAAACCGTTGCTGGACAGCGATAGTCATCTTTCGGCGCGACTCGATTCGACGACCCTGCTCGGCCGGGTGCAGTGCGCGATCCGCGACGACCGTGCCCCGGAGGCGGGGGTGGTGCCGGACGGCAGCATCGAGGTGCACGCCTGTCACGGTGCGGCCCGGCAGGTGGAGGTGCTGCGGGATCTGTTGCTGCGCACGTTCACCGCCGATCAGACGCTGGAACCGCGCGACGTGCTCATCATGTGCCCGGACGTGGAGGCCTATGCCCCGCTGGTGCGGGCAGCCTTCGGGCAGCGCGGATCGGGCACCGGGGATCAGCCGGTCGCCGGCGAGCATCCGGCCCATCAGTTGCGGGTGCGGTTGGCGGACCGGGGCCGGGCGGTGACCAACCCGATGCTCGCGGTGGTGATCGATCTGCTCGAACTGGCCGACGGGCGCGTCACCGTGACGCAGGTCCTCGACCTGGCCGCCGCCGAAAGCGTGCGCCGTCGTTGCGGTTTCGACGACGACGACATCGAACGCCTGCGTGGCTGGGCCGCCGAGTCCGGTGCGCGCTGGGGTGTCGGGCAGCGCCAGCGGGAGGCGTTCGGCCTGGCCGATTTCGCCCAGAACACCCTCAATGCCGCCGTGGACCGCATCCTGCTCGGCGTCACCGCCGACGAGTCCGGTGACGACTGGCTCGACCTTGCCCTGCCCCTCGACGACGTGGACTCCAACGACGTCGACCTCGCGGGGCGCTTCGCCGAGTTCGTCGACCGGGTCGCGGTCTGCCTGCGCGACCTGCGCGGTCCCCGGCCCGCCGCGCAGTGGACGGCGGTGCTGCTGCGGGCGCTCGAGCTGCTCACCGATGTGCCGGACTCCTACGCCTGGATCCGGGCCGAAGCGCGCCGCGAGATCGTCGCCGCCACCGAGCACGCGGGTGACGCACCGCTGCGGCTGGCCGATGTCGCGGTGCTGCTGACCTCCCGGTTCGCGGGCGCACCCGGGCGCGCCAACTTCCGCACCGGTGAGCTCACGGTGTGCTCGCTGGTCCCCATGCGATCGGTGCCGCACCGGGTGGTGGTGCTGCTCGGCCTCGACGACGACATCTTCCCGCGTACCGGCAGCGTCGACGGCGACGACCTGCTGGCCCGCGACGCGCTGATCGGTGAACGCGACGCCCGCAGCGAGGACCGGCAGCTGCTGCTCGACGCGATCATGGCCGCCACCGAACAGCTGCTCGTGCTGCACACCGGCGCCGACCCGGTCACCGGTGCACCCCGCCCGCCCGCTGTCCCGGTGGCCGAACTGCTCGACGTGCTCGCCACCCACGTGGGCTCGGCCGCGATGTCCGACGTGCACATCCGGCATCCGCTCCAGGCCTTCGACCGGCGCAATTTCTCACCGGAGCGCCCACACAGCTTCGACACCGTCGCCCTCGCGGGCGCCCGAGCTGCCGCGCGTCCGTCCCGCCCGCGCCCACCGCTGCTCGCCGAACCACTCCCGCCCGGCCCGCCCGCGGACGTGGCACTGGCCGAACTGATCGCGTTCGCCGAACACCCGGTGCGCGCGTTCCTGTGGCAGCGGCTCGGGTTGCGGGTCCCCGAGGAATCCGAGGACATCGCCGACCAGTTGCCCATCGAACTCGACGGCCTGGCCAAGTGGGACCTGGGGGAGCGGATGCTCACCGCCCGCCTCACCGGCGCCGACCCGGCGGGCCTGCGCGCGGCCGAGTGGCGACGGGGGACGTTGCCGCCCTTCGGTTTCGGCACCCGCGTGCTCGACGAGGTGGAGGGCACGGTCGACACCATCGTGCGCACCGCGCTGCCGGACTACGAGGCGAGCCCGCGAGCGGTGGACATCGCCGTCGACCTGGGCAACGGTCGCACCCTCGCCGGTACCGTCCCCGAAGTTCGTGGCGAAACCCTCGTCCGCACCACGTATTCCCGCCTGGCCCCCAAACATCGTCTGGCAGCGTGGGTTTCGCTGCTCGCGCTGGCCGCCACCGAGGACCGGTCGTGGCGGGCGATCAGCACCGGCCGCGGCCAGTTCCGCAGCCGCCCGGTCACCCGGTCGATCATCACCGCACCCGAACCACCTGCGGCCCTGTCGATCCTGCGCGATCTGGTCCGTCTGCGTGACGAGGGCCTGTGCGAACCCCTGCCCGTCGCAGCCACCGCCACCGCCGCCTACGCCGAACGTCGCTTCCGTGGCGACAGCGTCGCCGATGCCCTGCTCGCCGCCGAACACGCCTTCGACGGCGGCCCCAACGGCCCGGACAAATTCGGTGACCACACCGACCGCTACCTGCGCTACATCTGGGGGCGCGCCCCACGTTTCGAGCGGTTGATCGCCGAACCCGCCCGCCCCGGCGAGCCGGAGACCACCCGCTTCGGTGCCATCGCCCGCCGCTGGTGGGGCCCGTTGCTCGCCGCCGAAAGTCAGGGGCAACCATGAAGACATCGCTGCCCGTGGGGGCGCTGTGGGCGACCGAGGCGGGCTGGGCGCGAGCCGGTTGGTACCAGGGGCCGAAGCGGTGACCGGGATGATGTCGGCCCCGCCGACCGAGGCATTCGATGCGGCTGGTCCGTTGCCGCAGGGCACCACCGTGCTCGAAGCGAGCGCGGGCACCGGCAAAACTCATGCGATCGTCGGGCTGGCGGTGCGGTACGTGGCCGAGCGGGGGATCTCGATCACCCAACTGCTGCTGGTGACGTTCAGTCGTGCCGCCACCCAGGAACTGCGCGAACGCACCAGGGACCGGTTCGTCACCGTTGCCACCGCACTGGCCGAACCCGCTGCGGCACAGGCACATCCGGACGAACTCGTGCGCGCCCTCGCCGCCGCCGACCCGGCGACGGTGCGGCTGCGCCGCCGCAGGCTGCTCGCCGCTCTCGCCGATTTCGACGCGGGCACCATCGCCACCACCCACTCGTTCTGCCAGCGCATGCTCGACGAACTCGGCCTGGCGGGCGAACACGACCCCGCCGCGCGGCTGGTCGAATCGGTCGACGACCTCGTCGCCACCGTCACCGACGACCTGTACTTGGCCCGCTACGCCCGCGACCGCGCCCCCTTCACCCTGCGCGACGCGCACATCCTCGCGCTGGCCGCCGTCCACGACCGGCACGCCGAACTCGCGCCACGCACCGAGGGCGCCGCGGGCGAACGGGTGGCGTTCGCGACCGCGGTGCGCGCCGAAACCGACCGCCGCAAACGCCGTGCGGGACTGCGTGACTTCGACGATCTGCTCGTGCTGCTGCACGACGTACTCGCCGACCCGGTGCACGGTCGGGCGGCCTGTGCCCGCATCCGCGAGCGCTACCGGGTGGCGCTCGTCGACGAATTCCAGGACACCGACCCGCTGCAGTGGGACATCCTGCGCCGCGCCTTCCACGAACACGCCACCATGGTGCTGGTCGGCGACCCGAAACAGGCCATCTACGCCTTCCGCGGCGCGGAGGTGCTCAGCTACCTCGACGCGGTGGCGCACGCGCGGCAGCGCAGCGAACTCACCCGCAACTGGCGCAGCGACGCCGGACTGCTGCGCGCGATCGATCACCTCTGTGGCGGCGCGGAACTCGGTCATCCGGAGATCAGCGTGTACCCGGTCGCCGCGACCCGCGCCGACACCCGGCTGCACGGCGACCCGGAGGTCGTCACCCCGTTGCGGCTGCGGGTACTGCCGCGCACCGGCGCCGGGCCGCGGAACAAGTCGGGATTCCCGTCGGTCGGCAGGCAGCGCGCGAAGGTTGCCGAGGATCTCGCCGCCGACATCGTCACGCTGCTCGAATCCGGCACAAGTATCGAGGCCAAACCCGAACGCGGCGTGGATTATTCGCTCACCGAGGTCGGCGACGGCCGGGTGCGCAGACCGATCGGGCCCGGCGACATCGCGGTCCTGGTGCGCACCCGCACTCAGATCGACGTGGTGCGCGCCGCCCTGGACCGGGTCGGTGTGGCCTCGGTACTCGCCGGTGGCACAAGTGTTTTCGCTACCCCGGCCGCCACCGACTGGCTGTGGGTGCTGCGCGCACTCGAGCAACCCCATCGCGGTGACCGGGTGCGGTTGGCGGCCTGCACGCCGATCCTCGGCGTCACGCTCGCCGACATCGATGCCGGTGGGGCCGATCTCGTCGGCCGGATCTCCACACAGCTGCGTGAGGCGGCCCGCCTCTTCGCCCGCGCCGGATTCGCCGCCGTCTTCGACAAACTCGCGACCGAAACCGAACTCGCCCCACGCCTGCTCGCCGTCGACAACGGCGAGCGCGAACTCACCGACCTGCGCCACCTGGCCGGCCTCCTCGACGAAGTGGCCCACACCGAAGGGCTGGGTCTGACCGCCCTCACCCGCTGGCTGGCCGACCGGGTCCGCGACCCGGAGGCCGGTTCGGTGAGCGGGCGCAGCCGCCGCCTCGACCGCGACGCCGCCGCCGTGCAGATCGCCACGGTGCACGCCAGCAAGGGACTCGAATTCCCCATCGTGTACCTGCCTTTCGCGTGGGACAGTGCCAAGAACCCCTACCCGGCGACCTTGCTGTTCCACGACGACAACGGCACCCGGGTGCTCGACATCGGCGGCAAGGATGCCCCCGGTTACGGCGAACGCCAATTGCGCTGCGAGGCCGAGGAATCCGGCGAAGAGCTGCGGCTGCTGTACGTGGCGGCGACCAGGGCGATGTGCCAGGTGGTCACCTGGTGGGCGCCCGCCGTCACCACGGGTGCAGCGCCACTGCACCGGATGATCCTCGGCCGCCGTCCCGGCGCGTCGCAGGTACCCCGGCGTGCCGAGATTCCCGCCGACGCGGCTGCCCTGCAACGCCTTTCGGAATGGGCCGCCCCGGCCGCCGACGTGATCTCGGTGACGGCGGTCGACCGCCCCGAGAACGTGGCCCCGCGACGGGTACGCACCGAACTACCCACCGGTGAGTTGGCAGCCGCCGAATTCGACCGGCCCCTCGACCAGCTGTGGCGACGCACCTCCTACTCGGCGCTCACCGCGGGCGCGCACGACCTGGCCTCGGTCAACGACAGCGAACCCGAGGACGGGCCCGGTCCCGCCGACGAACCGGACACCCCGCCGCTCGACGTGCCGACGGTGATCGCGGCGGCGCCGTCGCTGATGAACGCCCTGCCCTACGGTGCCGAATTCGGCACCCTCGTGCACGGCGTGCTCGAAACGGTCGACACCTCCGTCGCCGACCTCGCCGCCGAGGTGCGCGCGCGGTGTGCCGAAGCGGTCGAGCACACCATGGCCGAACTCGATGTCGACCTGCTGTCGGAGGCGTTGTTCCAAGTCCTCTGCACGCCGACCGATTTCGGCTCGCTGGCCCGGATCCCGACCAGGGACCGGCTCAACGAGCTCGAGTTCGAACTACCGCTCGGCGGCGGTGACGACCCGCGCGGCCGGGCCGCCACCGTGGGCGATATCGCCGCCCTGCTGCGCACCCACCTTCCCCCGGACGACGACCTGGCAGGCTATGCCGATCACCTCGCCGCCCTGCCCGAGACGGTGCTGCGTGGTTACCTCACCGGCAGCATCGACGCCGTGCTCCGGGTACCGGGCGACGGTGATCTCCGGTACGTGATCGTCGACTACAAAACCAACCGACTCGGCACGGGCGACCTCACGGTCGAGCACTACCGTCGCGAACACATGCTCGCGGAAATGGTCCGCTCCCACTATCCGTTGCAGGCGCTGCTGTATGCCGTCGCACTGCACCGTTATCTGCGGTGGCGCCTGCCGAACTACGACCCGGCCCGCCATCTCGGCGGCGCCCGCTACCTGTTCGTCCGCGGCATGATCGGCGCCGACACTCCACCCGGCCACGGCGTCTTCGACTGGTACCCACCCACCGAACTCGTTGTGGCACTGTCGGACCTGCTCGCCGGGGAGGGCCGTCGATGACCGGTGCAGCTGTTTCCGCCGGGTGCGTCCGGTCGACCGACGCCCGAGAACGCGCACTGACGGTTCCCGGCGCCGGGTGGAGGGCGAGAAGGTGACATCGATTCAGGTGGCGCAGCGGGGGACCGGTCTGCTGCGGGTCTTCAACGAGGCAGGCGTGCTGTCGGCCGCCGACGTGCATGTGGCCGTGCGGTTGGGACGGCTCGGGCGTGAGGACAGTGAGGACGTGTTGTTCGCGGCGGCGCTTGCCGTGCGCGCGGTGCGGTCGGGATCGGTGTGTCTGGAGCTGGCGCGGATGCGTGAGATCGGTGTCGACGCCGACGAAAGTCGTGATGGCGTGACCGGAATCGACCCCGCGACGCTGCCGTGGCCGGAGACGGACCGGGTGCTCACGGCGCTGCGGGCCAGTCCGCTCGTGCAGGGTGGTCAGGCCGGACCGTTGCGTCCGCTGCGGGTGGTCGAGGCTGATGCCGACGGTGGGGCGCTGCTCTACCTCGACCGCTACTACCAACAGGAACAGACGCTGCGCCGGGCACTCGTCGAACGCAGCGCCGACCACCCCGTCGTCGACACCGCCCTCGTGCGTGCCGAACTCGACCGCTTGTTCGCCGACCCCCTCGGTGAAGGCCCCGATCGGCAACGCCTCGCCGCCGCGCTGGCCGCCACCCACTGGACCACCGTCGTCGCGGGCGGTCCCGGCACCGGCAAGACCCACACGATCGCCCGTATCCTCGCCCTGCTGACGGCACACCGCAGGGCAACCCCCAAACTGCCCGCTCTGCGCATCGCCCTGGCCGCCCCCACCGGCAAAGCGGCCGCCCGCCTGCAGGAAGCCGTGCGTGACCAAGCCGCCGAACTCGGCCTCCCCGAGCTCACCGCGTCCACCCTGCACCGCCTGCTCGGCTGGCAACGCGGCCGCACCACCCGTTTCCGCCACCACGCCCACAACCGCCTGCCCTACGACGTGGTGGTCGTCGACGAAACCTCCATGGTCTCGCTCACGATGATGAGCCACCTGTTCTCGGCCCTGCGCCCCGACACCCGCCTCATCCTCGTCGGCGACCCCGACCAGCTCGCCTCCGTCGACGCGGGCGCAGTCCTGGCCGACCTCGTCGCCGGTCCGGTCGTCGGCGTCCCGAACCCGGCCCTGCGCGAACTCCTGACGTCCGACACCGGGTCGGCATCCGCCGCCGCTCGTGCGGGGGAGGAGACCGCCTCCGCCGATGACTCTGCCGTTGTGACCGATGCGGTGGCAAGAACCCCTGCCGGTGATGGGGAAGGCGTTTCTGCGAATCCGGCTGTGCAGGATGTCGATTCGCTCAGTGCGCTGGAGATGCGGCGTCTGCAGGGCGGCATCGTCCGGTTGACCCGTGGGCGGCGCTTCGGTGGGCGGATCGCGGATCTGGCTGTCGCGGTCCGAGCAGGAGACGCCGATGCGGCATTGGCGATTCTGCGCGCCGGTGGAGACGACGTATCACTGTGTGGCCCTGACGATATCCGTGCGGTGCGCGCCGATGTGACCACCGCCGCGCTCGCTGTCACCGAGGCGGCGGAAGCCGGTGACGCGGTCGGTGCGCTCGGCGCGCTGGAATCACATCGTCTGCTCTGCGCGCATCGGCAGGGCCCGTTCGGTGTGGAGCGGTGGGACCGGATGGCGGCCGAATGGGCGGCTGCCGGTGGCGCGGGACCCGAAGGGCCGCAAGCGGTGTGGTATCCGGGTCAACCGCTGCTGGTCACCGCCAACGACCACGAGGCGCGCATCTACAACGGCGACACCGGCGTCATCATTCGCCGCCCCGACGGTTCGCTGCGTGCCGCGCTGCAACGCGGCAGCGAGCCCTACCTCGTGCATCCCACCCAATTCCCCTCGGTCGTCACGGTTTTCGCGATGACCATCCACCGCAGCCAGGGCAGCCAGTACGACACCGTCTCGGTGGTCCTGCCCGAACCGGAGTCCACGCTCCTCACCAGGGAACTCCTCTACACCGCGATCACCCGCGCCCGCACCCACGTGCGCATCATCGGTACCGAGGACGCCATCCGCGCCGCCATCGCCCGCCGCGTTCTGCGCGCCAGCGGTCTCACCCGCACCACCCTCGCCACCTGAGGTCCGATCGAGATCACCACGCTCTGATGGCGGGATTTCGGGCCGAAACCCGCCGTCAGAGCGTGGTGATCGAGTGTCCAGGTCAGCGGGCGGAGCTGCGGGACAGGTTCCAGGCCCACCAGGGGTCGTCGTCGAGGCCTCTGCGGATGCTCGGCTCGATCTGGGCGCGCAGGGGGTCGGGCAGACCCTCCAGTGCCGGGAGGATATCGGGGGACAGGGACGTCAGGTAGTCGGCGTCGAGCCGCCCGTTCTGTTCCCAGCGGGCGATATTCCTTTCGGCGACAAGGTGTTCGGGGTTGATCGCCGCGAGCGCGACGAGCGTGGCGAGGGCGGTGCCGACGGCCGCGCGCGGCACCCAGCTCCAGCGCAGCCGCGCGATCGCGACCAGCATCAGCACGTACAGCAACCCGACCCACAGCTCGCACATCGACACCAGCAGACGCAGCACCGTGAACCCGTAGGCCTGCTGGTAGGTCCACATGCGGCCGAGCGCGGAGACGACGATGATCAGCGTCAGCAGGCTCACCACACCGAGCAGTACCCGCACCCACAGCCGGTCGGCGGCGGTGTGCTTGGCCGAGAAGTGCAGGACCGCGGCGATCACGGCCAGGGCGAGGATGCTCACCGCCGACAGCTGCCAGAAGCCGCTGCGCGCGTATTCGGCGTAGGTGAGTCCCGCGGTGCGCTGCACGTAATCGTCGCCGCCGAACAGAGCGACGAACTGGCCGCCGAGGAACACCCCGAACAACACCGCAAGCACCGCGACCGGCAACGCCCACTCACTGCGCGTCCACAACCGGCTCGGCCGTCCAGCATCGCCTGCGGCGGGCAGCGGTCCGGCCAACAGATACAGCGCACCCAACGCGCCCATCCCCAGCACGGCGAACATGAACAGCCACTCCCACGCGGCGGCCGAGTCCACCTGGGGCACCAGGCCGCTCAACAGCGTCGCGAACGTCGCGTCGGCCCCACCGAGCAGCGGCACGAACACCACGAGCAGCGCTGCCGTCGCGGCCACCGAAGCCCCGTACCGCCGCACCCGCGACAACTCGCTCGTCCCGGCCTGCCGCACCCCCGAAAACGCCCACGGCACAGCGACGAACGACTCGACCGGCACCGCGATCATGTCGAACCACACACCCCGCGTACTCCGCCGCCCCAACACCGCGAACGACCCAGCCACACAGGCCCCGACCACACACCACGCGAACAACCACCCCGCCGCCCGAACAGCCCCGACCCCCAACAGCACCAACGCCACCCCGACCCACCAACCACGCCCCCACCGCACCGCCACCCGCTGCACCACTCCCACAATCGAACTGCCACCAGCTGCCGCACTCGCGGTGGTGTTGGGGTCGGCATCTGATTCCGCGGCTGCGCTCGCAGCGGTATCCGAGCGTGCGCCGGGCGTCGCCGTGGCGGGCATCGAGGGCGTGATGGCCTTCGTCTGCTCGGTCGGGGAATCGTGGGCGACTCGGGTGCCGGTCACGCTCGGTGCCGTCGTCGTGTCGGCGGCTACCACCGGCTTCTCGTCGCGATCCACTGAATCGCCCTCCGGCGCAGCAGGAATTCGCTCCGACGTTCGCGTGGTATTTTTGCGCGCCCGCTGGTCGACGGCGCAGAGGGTGGCGGTGATGGCGGTGCCGGTGAGGAGCCAGCCGATGCCGGGGCGGTCGGTGGGGATCACGGTGGCGCCGATGACGCCGACGAGCGCTGCGGCCGGAAGGACGCCGGAGGGGCGGGCGACGCGGCGCCAGCGCGGTGGGGCCGGGGGACGTGGTGGCGCTGCCGTGTGCCGAATGGGTGACATCGGTTCGACGGCGGCTGCCTGCCAGCCGGATGTCCAGGACGGGGGAGTGGAACTGCCCGATGCCGACCGGCCTGCGGGGGATGTCGTCGGCTCGACCACGGAGCCTGGTGATTCGTTGGGCGCGGCCCTATCAGGTGCGGGGGTCGAATCGGACTGGACAGGTTTGCGCGCCCGGGTGGTGGTGTCAGCGCCGGAATCGGCAGTTGCAGTGTCCGAATCACCGGACTGCGCGGTATCGGACGGCTGATTGCCCTTCTGGGAGAGCAGCGCCGTGGTGGCGGCGGCCTGTGCGATGATCGCGGGGACAACAGGATTCGCGGTCGAATCGCCGGAATCGGCGCCGTGGTGCGTCGCTCCGAACCCGCTCTGCTCCTTCGCACCGGGTGGGGCGGCATCGGGTGTCGCCTCGGACCGGCCGGTGTCCGGCCCGGCGAGGGCGAGGGGGCCGACTTCCGGGCTCGGCTCGATTCGGCCCTCGGGTGTGGCGGGTGCGGAAGAGTCTCCGCGATCCGCATCTGCCCCGGCAGCGTCCGCCGGATTCGGTGTGGCAGCGGGAAGCTCGTTGTCCTCGCCGGACCGCTCCGTCGTCGATTTCGTCATGTTTCCCCTCGAAAATAGGTGTGCTCGTCCGCCCCCGGGACCAGTGGTCGGGGGTGGTGATGTGGGTGAGTCAGGAAGTGGGCAGGACTACCCGGATGCGCGAGCCGGGGTCGGCCACCGCGATCGTGCCGCCGTGCAGGTCGACGACCCAGCGGGCGATGGCGAGGCCGAGCCCGGTACCGCCGCCGTCGGTGCGCCCGCCCCGGGTGAAACGGTCGAAGACGGTGGCGCGGTCGGCTTCCGGGATGCCGGGGCCGTCGTCCTGGATCTCGAGGACCACCGTGTCGGCACCTGCGCGGGCGGTCACGCGTACCTCACCGCCGGCGGGCCCGTGCCGGGCGGCGTTGTCGAGGAGGTTGAACAGCACCTGGTGCAGCCGGGCGCGGTCGCCCAGGACCACCGCGTCGGCCGGTTCGACCGTCGTGGTGAACCGCACCCCGCGACCGAGCGCGGCCGTCATCACCTCGGCCTCGGCAATGGCTTCCGTCAGAAGTGTTGTCAGCGGGAGGGTTTCGCGATCCAGGGGACTGGCCCCCGCCTCGATGCTCGACAGGTCGAGGAGTTCGGCGACGAGCAAGCCGAGCCGTTCGGTCTGTGCCAGCGCGATGCGCAGGGTGGCCGGGTCGGGGTCGCTCACCCCGTCGACGATGTTCTCCAGGACGGCGTGCAGCGCGGTGACCGGTGTGCGCAATTCGTGCGACACATTCGCGATGAGATCGCGGCGCTGCCGGTCGGCCGCGGCCAGATCGGCGGCCATCTGGTTGAACGCGGTCGCCAGCTGGCCCACCTCGTCCCGCGACGACGCCCGCACCCGGAAACTGTAGTCGCCCTGCGCCATTCGCCGGGCCGCCGCCGTCATCTCGCGCAGCGGCCGGGTGATGCCGTGCGCGAGGATCTGCGAGGTGACCAACGCGATGAACATGGCGGTGAGGGTGGTGAACGTCGGCAACCAGCCGATGCGGAACCAGAAGTAGGCGAACGCCACCGCACCCGAACACACCATCAGCACAGCGAGTTTCAGCTTGATCGAGCGCAGCGGGTCGAGCGGGCGGGGCAACCGGTCGGCGATCCGGTCCAGCGTGGTCGGCACGCTCATCGTGCGTCCAGGGCGTAGCCGACACCGTGCACGGTGCGGATGAGGTCGGCACCGAGCTTGCGCCGCAACGCTTTCACGTGCGAATCCACCGCCCGGGTGCCCGCCGCGTCCGACCATTCCCAGATGTCCTCCAGCAACCGCTCCCTGGCCAGCACCGCACGCGGCCGCTGCGCCAACCGGGTGAGCAGATCGAATTCCAGCGGGGTGAGCCGTGCTTCGGTCTCGCCCCGCCACACCCGGCGCTCGGCGAGGTCGATCCGCAGATCACCGACGACGATGCTGCTGTCACCGCGGTCGGCGGCCCGCTCCACCCGCCGCAGCAGCGCGTGCACCCGGGCGGCCAGCACCCGCATGGAGAACGGCTTGGTCAGATAGTCGTCGGCGCCGACGCCGAGCCCGATCAGCTGGTCGGTCTCGTCGGTGCGCGCGGTGAGCATCAGCACCGGAACCGAACGCTCGGCCTGGATCCGCCGGCACACCTCGAGACCGTCGAAGCCGGGCAGCATCACATCGAGCACCACCAGATCCGGTTCCCCCGCCGCCGCGGCGGCCACGGCCGCCGGACCGTCGTGCGCCAGATCCACGGTGAATCCCTCGGCGCGCAAACGCGCCGCCACCGACTCGGCGATCGTCACCTCGTCGTCGACGACGAGGACCCGCCGCGCCGTACCCCCACTGAGTTCCATGCTGCGACCCTAGCGACCGGGTGTGGAGGGTTCCGTCGCCAAATGTGGAGATTGTGTGTGGAGTATCCTCGGCCGGGTGAACCCGCGTTTCCGCTGCACTCCGCCGCCCACCTCCTGAGCGAGGTGCCCCCGCGCGCGGCGCGGGTCGGCAGGCCCCCGCCGTCGGGTCGACGGCACAGCGGTTCCGCATGTCCGCACCTCGCTTCTCGCGACCACTCATTCCTTCTGTCGCAGGAGCTTTCATGTCTTCTCTTCTTGCCGGGCGAGCGTCCCGGCCCACCGCACTCCGCCGGGCAGGCATCACCGAACTCGTGCTCGCGGGCGTCCTGTGGGGGACCGGCGGACTGCTCGGCACTGTGGTCCAGCGCGAGACGGGACTGTCACCGATTGCGGTCGCCACTGTGCGGCTGGCGGTCGGCGGCCTGCTGCTGCTCGGGCTGTGCGTGCTCACCCGGCGCGCGATACCGCGCGGTGGACCGGCCTGGCGTCGCATCGCCGCGATCGCCCTGCTCGCACCGATTTTCCAGGGCTGCTATTTCGGTGCCGTGGCGCTGTCGTCGGTGAGCCTGGCGACGCTGCTCACCATCGGCATGTCCCCGGTGATCGTCGCCGGGCTCGAATACGTCACCGGCCGACAACGCCTCGATACAGGCCGCGCGGCAGGCATCGCCCTCGCACTCCTCGGTCTCGTCCTGCTCGTCGGAACTCCGGGTGCGGGCGGTTCCGGGGTGCTGTTCGGTGCGGCGCTCGCCGTCGCCGCGGCGTCGGCGTTCGCGCTGCTCACACTGGTCTCGGCGTCCGAGGTGCCGGGCCTGGACCCGGTGACTGCCACCGGAGTCGGATTCACCATCGGCGCGACTGTGCTCGCCGTCCCGGCCGTTCTCACCACCCGAGCCGTCGATCTCGCCCCCGGCTCGGTGGTGACGATTCTCGCGCTCGGACTGTTCCCCACCGCGATCGCATACACGCTGTACTTCCGCGGTCTCACCGGTGTCGGCGCGGGAACAGGCGCCCTGCTCGCCCTGCTCGAGCCACTCACCGGCACCCTGCTGGCGGTGCTGGTGCTCGCCGAACGCCTGTCGCCGATGGGCTGGCTCGGTGCGGCATTGCTGTCGGTCGCGCTCGTCGCGGCGAGCCGTCCGCAGCGTACTCAGGAATCCGGGAACAGACCGGGCAGTTCCATCGCGTAGGCGAGGTCGTCGCGGGTGCCGAGGGTGACCAGCAGGATGCGGATCATGGTCACCCTCGCCTCCGACACCAGGATCGGGTCAGGATCGCTGCCCGGCTCGGCATCGGCCGTGAGCCGGTAGACCACGTACTCGCACACGTGCAGCGCCGCGTCCAGATCGAGCGGAGCGGGCACCGTACGGCCGAGCTCGCCGAACGTCTTGCGCACCAGATCCCGGATGTCGTCGAGCGCGCGTTCGCGATAGGCCGACACCGGCGAACCCGGATCGTGCAACTCGGCGAACAACGGCCGCAGCATCGCACCGTGCCCGCGCGCCCAGTCCACATAGGCGTCGATGAGCCGGATGCCCAACTGCACCGGCTCGTCGGTCCCGGCCAGCGCCGCGCTGATCCCACCGACCAGCCCGTCGTTGCTCGCGTCGAGCACCGCGCGCAACGGCTCGGCGGCATTGCTGAAGTACCGGTAGAAGGTCGGCCGGGCCAGACCCGCCTGCTCGATGATCTGGGCGACGCTCAACCCGCGCGAACCGTTGCGCGCGAACACCGCCGCGGTCGCCTCGACGATCCGGGCACGCACTTCCTCGGCCTGCTCCTGGGTCTGCGGTGGCCTACCGCGACGCACCGACGTCGCCTCCTCGGTCATCGCACCTCCACTCCGTCGGCGAACTCGCTGCCGAAAGCTTGACACGAACCCGGGCCCACGCATTAATCTAACACTAGTGTTCAGCAAATAGCCGAATATCCGCGCCTGCACCGCGCGACCACCTGGTGAGGAGAAGGGCCGACAATGACGACCGCCCCTGAATTGACCGCCGAACCGACCGCGCTGCCGAAAACGCTGGTCAAGCCTCTGTTCGACCGGGCCGTCGCCGGTGGCGCACCGTCGGTCGAGGTCTTCGCTCCCGCCACCGGCCACAAGATCGGTGACCTGCCCCAGTCCTCGGTCGCCGATATCGACCGCGCGTTCGCCGTCGCCCGGCACGCGCAGCGCGACTGGGCCAAGGTGCCGGTCAAGCAGCGCGTCGAGATCATCCGCCGCTTCCACGACATCGTGCTCGCCGAGCAGGAGACCGTGCTGGACATCGTCCAGACCGAGACGGGCAAGTCGCGCCCGCACGCCTTCGACGAGGTCGCCGACGTCGCGCTGAACTCGCGCTACTACGCCGCCGTCGCTCCCAAACTGCTGGCCGACCGCAAGCCGCGCGGTGTGCTCCCGGTGCTCACCGCCGTCGATGTGCACAACCGGCCCAAGGGCGTCGTCGCGGTGATCTCGCCGTGGAACTACCCCCTCGCCCTGTCTGCCTCCGACGCCCTGCCCGCCCTGATCGCGGGCAATGCCGTGATCGCGCGCCCCGACAACCAGACCGCGCTGTCGGCCCTGTGGGCCATCGACGCCGCCGAGCGCGCGGGTCTGCCCCGTGGGCTGTGGCAGGCGGTGCTCGGTCGCGGCCGCGAGATCGGCGGCGACGTGATCGCCCGCGCCGACTACGTCGACTACACCGGGTCCAGCGCCACCGGCCGCACCATCGCCCAGCAGGCGGGTGAACGCCTGATCGGCTACTCGCTCGAGCTCGGCGGCAAGAACCCGCTGCTCGTGCTCGCCGACGCCGACGTGTCCAAGGCCGCGAAAGTGGCTGTGCGCGCGTGCTTCTCCTCGGCCGGCCAGCTGTGCGAATCGATGGAACGCATCTACGTCGACGCCTCGGTCTACGACCAATTCGTCGCCGAATTCGTCGGCAACGTCAAGAACATGTCGCTCGGTGGTGAACTCGACTACAGCCGCGACATGGGTTCGCTGACCTTCCAGCGCCAGCTCGACACCGTTACCGCCCACGTGGACGACGCGGTCGCCAAGGGCGCCAAAGTGCTCGCCGGTGGCCGTCCCCGTCCCGACCTCGGCCCCTACTTCTACGAGCCGACCGTGCTGGTGGACGTGGCTCCCGGCATGACGGTCTACCGCGAGGAGACCTTCGGCCCGGTCGTCTCGGTCTACAAGGTGGACTCCGACGAAGACGCCGTCGAGGCGGCCAACGACACCGCCTACGGCCTCAACGCCAGCGTGTGGAGCCGCGACGTGGACCGGGCCCGCGAGGTCGCGGCACGGATCAACGCCGGATCGGTGAACGTCAACGACGGCTTCGCCGCCGCCTGGGGCAGCATCGACGCACCCTCGGGTGGTCTCGGGATCTCGGGTCAGGGCCGTCGCCACGGCCCCGAGGGCCTGCTGAAGTACGTCGACACCCAGACCGTCGCGGTGCAGCGCGTGCTGCCGATCGGGCCGCTGCCCGGTATGTCCGAGCAGCTGTGGGCCAAGACGATGACGCTGGTTCTCGGTGCCATGAAGACGCTGCGCCAGAAGTAGCGCGCACGAACGAGCAGGGGTAGGTAGCACATGAAGATGGAATCGGTCGCGGGCAAGCGGGTGCTGGTCACCGGCGCCGCCATGGGTCTTGGCAAGCTGTTCGCCGAGCACGCGGTGCGTGAGGGCGCCGACGCGGTGGTGCTGTGGGACATCAACGAGATCGCCTTGCGCGAGACCGCCGCACAGCTGTCCGCGCAGGGCGGCAAGGTGCATCAGTACGTGGTCGACGTGTCGTCGCAGGACTCCATCCGCGAGAACGCCGAGGCGGTCCGCAAGGAGATCGGCGGCATCGACATCCTGGTCAACAATGCCGGGATCGTGCGCGGCAACACCTACTTCTGGGAGACCGAGAACCGCGCCGACATCGACAAGACCATGGCGATCAACTCGCTGGCCCCGATGTATGTCACCCTCGAGTTCCTGCCCGGCATGGTGGCCGGTGCCGGTCAGGCGCGCATCCTCAACATCGCGTCCTCGGCCGGTCTGGTCGCCAATCCGCGCATGGCGGTGTACGCGGCGTCGAAGTGGGCGGCGCTGGGCTGGTCGGATTCGGTGCGGCTCGAGCTCGAGCAGGCCGGACACGACCACGTGAAGGTGACCACGGTCTGTCCCACCTACATCAACACCGGCATGTTCGACGGCGCCAAGGGAATCCTGTTCACCCCCATGCTCGAGCAGAACGACGTCGTCGACACCTCCTGGCGGGAGATGAAGAACGGCGGCGCCCTGGTGGTGCTGCCGTGGACCTCGCGGATGAACCGCGCGCTCACCGGCCTGCTGCCGATCAAGATCCGCGATCTGTACCTCAACGCGGTCGGTGTGTACCACTCGATGGATCAGTTCACCGGGCGCAAGTAGCCGTCGCGATGCCCTCGTCGGCCTGATGGTCGGCGGGGGCATCGTTGTGTCTGCTCAATCCCGACGGGTGCCGATCACCACGGTGGCGTAGTACTCCTCGGAATGCTCGACCCGGGGTGCCAGTCCGTGCTCGCGCAGCACGGTCAGCGCCGAATCCACCTGCCCCGTCCCGGTTTCCACGTAGACGGAGCCGCCCGGCGCCAGCCACTCCGCCGCCCCCTCGGCGACCCGGCGGAATATCGAGAGGCCGTCGTCGCCACCGTCCAGGGCGACGAGTGGTTCGTGCTCGCGCGCCTCGGGCGGCAGATCGGCGATGTGGGCGCTCGGCACATACGGGGTGTTCGCGAGGAGTACATCGACGTGCCCGCGCAACTCGGTGGGGAGCGCGTCGAAGAGGTCACCCTCGTAGACGGGTGCGTCCAGCGCAGCCAGATTCTCGCGCGCACACGCCACCGCCACCGGATCGATATCCGCGGCGACCAACTCGACCGAACATCCACGCCCGGTCAGTTCCGTGGCGGCCGTGAGCCCGAGTGCCCCACAACCACAACACAAATCGACGATACGAACCCACTCCGCCGTCACCTCCCGCAGCGCCTGCTCGACCAGAAACGCCGTCCGCTGACGCGGCACGAACACCCCCGCCCGCACCCCGACCCGCACCCCACGAAACTCCACCCAGCCCAACAGATATTCGAGCGGCACCCCCGAAACCCGCTGCGCCACAAGCGCATCCAGCCGCGCTGAATCAGCACCCGCCGCCTCGATCAGCAACGCGCCCTCGTCTTCGGCGAAAACACACCCCGCCCGCCGCAAAGCGGCAACCACATCGACAGACCCGGTACTACCCATCCGCCGATTGTGCCCGCCCCAACAACCAGCTGCGAATCCCCCCAATCCGCCATGTCAGCATTCCCGGTCACACGGCACTGCTCGAGTGCGCCACCTACCGCAAAACCCCGAGGTGGTTCCGTACGCCTAAATCAGCCTGTCAGCGCGAACTGTCGAGCTCGAACGTCCGCGTCGCGTCGAGATAGATCCCCCGCTGAGCACCACGATCAGGCGGCGGCAGCTGCGAGACCAACTGCTCCAACGACGTCATAGCGCCCACCACATTCGTCCCCGCGACAATGAAATCCGCAACGGCACGCCGGATATGGTTGGGAGAGGTCACCACCACCGCACTGTTCGCGCCGAGATCGCGCAGCAGCTTCGTGCTGAACAGTGCGTTCTGCACCGTCGACCCGGCCCGGTCCTCGACATGGATCCGATCGGCGGGCAACCCGCGCCCGATCAACCACCGCCGCATCGCCTCGGCCTCGGAGATCCCGTTCTGCGGGTTGCCGCCGGTGACCACGACCGGCGAGAACGGCGCCGCGATGGCCTGCAACCAGGCGGCCGTGAGCCGGTTCTCCAGTTCCGGGCGCAACGCACCGTCGGGCAGCAGACCGTACCCGAGTGCAACGATGCCGGTCTGGGGTCCGATGAGGGAGGGGAGCGGATTGGGCAGCGTCGAC
>NZ_BDBI01000020.1 GCF_001612905.1 Nocardia ignorata NBRC 108230
ACCGCGGCGAACGCTGCGGCGAGCTGTTTCCATTGCCTCGAGATCTTCACGACAGTCGCGACCTTCCGGGTGGCGTACATGCGGGCAGAGCTGATGGCAGAGCTGCCGGACACCCTACGACCCGTGACGGTCCGGTCCGGGTAACCCGCCGTCGGCAGGCGCGTCGCGGCCCGGCGCTTCGGGGTGCACCCGGTGGCCGATAGGCTGACCAACCGTGGATACCGCTTCGCTGACCGGCAAGGAACTCGCCGCCGCCATCAACGCCGACTCGAAACAGCGCGCCGCCGCGCTCACCGACGCGGGCACCGCGCCCACGTTGGCGCTGGTCGTCGCCAACGACGACCCGGCCAGTGCCTGGTACGTGAACTCCCTGCGCAAGGCCGCCGAACGGCTCGGCATCGCCTGCGAGAAGATCGATCTGGGCGCCGACGCGACCGCCGAGCGGATCCGCGCGGAACTCGATGCCCGCAGCGCCGACCCGGCCACCGACGCGATCATGCTGCAGACCCCGCTGCCCGCGGGCGTCAGCCTCGACGACGTGAGCTCCGCGATCGCCGCGAGCAAGGACGTCGACGGTGTGAGCCCGCTGTCACTCGGCCTGCTCGCCTCCGGCCTCGACGGGTTCGTCCCCGCCACCTCCGAGGCGGTCGTGGAGCTGCTGAAGCATCACTCGATCGCGTTGCAGGGCAAGCTCGTCACCGTGGTCGGCCGCTCCAATATCGTCGGCAAGCCGCTGGCGCAGCTGCTGCTCGCCGAGAACGCCACCGTCACGGTCGCGCACTCACGCACCACGGACCTGGCCGCCGTCACCACGGCCGCCGACATCGTGGTCGCGGCCGCGGGGCGGATCGGTCTGGTCACCGGCAAGCACATCCGTGAGGGCGCCGTGGTGATCGACGTGGGCACCAACGAGGCCGCCGACGGTGGCATCGTGGGTGACGTCGACGCCGCCTCGGTCGACGGCAAGGCCGCCGCACTGAGCCCCGTGCCCGGCGGCGTCGGCCCGGTGACCACCGCGCTGCTCATGCGGCACGTGGTGGTCGCGGCCGAGAAGGCAAGGGCCTGAACACTTTCCGGGGTTAGCGGACCGGCCCGATCGAGGTGATCAGCGTTTTGGCGCCCACCTTGGTCGTGCCGACCAGTTGCGGGTTGTAGACGATCGGCACCTCGTCGGGCCGGTACTCGGTGATCGTCACGAAGTACTGTCCGGCGAAGGCGCCCGGCGTGATGTCGAGGCAGTGTGTGGTACCGACCGGAATGGTGTCGATGCCCGACTGGATCTGCGCGCCCGTGGGCAGCGCGGCGTCACCGGCCACCAGCGTGCGCGCCTGATCGCCGGACCGTGCGACGTAGTAGGCGTGCTGGAAGGCCATGATGGCCGAGACCCCGCTGTCGGTTCCGCCGGGACCGTTGCCACGCACGAGGCTGCCGACCTTTTCGGACGGGCAGTGCCCGACGCCGGGCGCGGGCGCGGCGACGGTCGACAGCGTGGTGCTCGCCGACGTGGAAGCCGGTGCGGGACCGCCGAATTGGAAGTATCCGACACCGATCAGGACCGCCCCGGCTACCGACGCGGCGAGCGGAGCCACCCACCGAGGTGTGCGCCGGCGCTTGGACCGGTCGATCATCCGCGCGAAAACCTCGTCGTCACCGTTGTAGTCGGGTGCCGGACGCGGCTCCCACTCCGCCGTATACCGATCCGACCAGCCGTCACCAGCACCAGCTGGGGCAGCAGGCGATTCGGTCGGTGTCGCCGCCGCTTCCTGCCGGGCCGGCACGGGCGCCGCCGATTCGGACCAGTCCGATTCCGGCTCGGGCCGAGCCGATTCGGACCACGTCGATTCCGGCCGGGCCGATCCCGGTCGAGCCGATCGGTGCCGCCCGGGTTCAGCGGCCGATTCGGGCCGCTCGGATTCCTGCCAGGGAGCTTCCGGCCGAGCGGTTTCCGGTCGAGCCGAGTCGAACCACGACGACGCGGGCCACGTCGATGCCGATCGTGCCGAGGTGGACGATTCCCATTCGCCCTGCGCGTCAGCCGGTTCGGGTGCGGGGAAGTCGGCGCCGACGATGGGCAGCTTGTCGGTGTCGGGTCCGTTGTTCGGCAAGATGAACGGCGTATCGACTTGGCCCGCACCGGGATCCATCGGCCCACCCACGATCGGGAGCCTATCGGTGGCGAAGGCGTCGCGCACGGGTACCGGAGCCGACAGCGAGACGACCGGAATACCGGCGGGCGTGGTCGGCCCGCCCTCTATCCGGTGCCGGGCACCGGTTCCCGAGGTGCCTGCCTCGCGGCTGCGGCGCCGTGGCAGGGCACCTCGGAGCGGAACACCAGCCGATCCCGGGTCCTGCTGTCGAGCCCCGATCGGTCTGCGCGCTTCCGGTCGATCCATCGCCCCACCTTCATCAGGCTTCCGCCGTCAGGGAATGTCCCGCAACGATTTCATTACGGGCACGATACTGCCCTGACGCCGTGTTCGCCGAATGCGCGGGCGATGAGCGCGTCACCAGTGGATATAGACCTGGTCGCCGATGCCGACGTTCTCGTAGTACCAGGCGGCGTTCTCGGGTGAGAGATTGATGCAGCCGTGGCTCACGTTGGCGTTACCCTGCGAGTCCACCGACCACGGCGCCGAGTGCACCATCACGCCACCCCAGGTCAGGCGCACGGCGTACTCACCGTCGATGATGTAGCCCTCCGGGTCGTCGAGCGGGATACCGATGGTGCGCGAATCGAACACCACCGCCCGGTCCTTCTCCAGCACACTGAAGGTGCCGGTGGGCGTCTCGAATCCGGGTTTGCCCATGGACGCGGGCATCACGCGTGTCTCGCCGTTGGCGGTCACCGTGAAGGTGTGGTTCGACAGGTCCGCTTCGGCATAGGTTCCGCCACCGTACTGGGTGCGCTGGTCCCCGATCAGATCCGCGGACGCGGCTCCCGACCAGGACGCGGCCAGTAGTGCCGCCATGATCGCGACGAACAGAAAACGAAGTGCGTTTCTCATAAACGCCACCCCTTCGGTCACTCGTAGGCGTCTCCCGAGTCTAGGCGTCCATGATCAACTGGACCTCTCGAAGTGGTAACGGCCTACGGGTCGATCGGAGTGTCGGCTTGTGCTCAGCCGCGCACGACGTGCAGGACCTGGGCGTGCAGCGCGTCGGCGCGTGCGGCGATGGTCTCCACCCGCACCAGTGCTGCTGCGAAATCGTCACCCAGTTCGGCGGGCAGCGAGGCCACATTGATCTCGATATTGAGCTGCGAACTCTGCGCGGCGGCGCGGGCGGCGTCGGCGGCGGCACCGATGTCGGTGACCACATTCGGGTTGCCGATCGGCAGCAGTTCCCCTGCGAGGGAGAGGATTTCGTCGGCCTCGTCGACCACGGCGGCGGGTACCCGGGCGGCCTCGACGAGGGCGGCGTTGATCGCGGCGGTGCGCTCGGCGACCTGGTCGTCGGTGTCCTTGGGCAGCTTGTAGGCGGCGCCGACGGCGGTGAACGCGGCCGCGTCGGCATCGGCCAGCGCCAGCGAGCGGGCGCGGGCGGCGTCGGCGGCCTCGATGATCCGGTCGATCACCGGCCGGTTCTCGGCGTCCTTGGCCCGGGTGGTGTAGCGCGCGACCATCGCGACCAGTGCCGCGGCCTGGGCGACGTGCAGTGCGGCCACCGCGCCACCGCCGGGGGCGGGCACCTTGGCGGCCAGCTCCGACAGATAGTGCTCCAGGGTCACGTCACCGAAGGAGGGTGCGGTCTGCTGCGGTGACACGGTGGGCTGCGACACGACGTGGTGGCCTTTCGACGGGGATTGCTACCCCTCAACGCTACCGCGTGCCCACCCGCGCACCCCGCCCGACCAGCGGGTGTGCGCACGGACCGACCGGTCGGGGTGCGTCCGTGGGTCCGGGTCTATGTTGGGTGCATGCGGATCGGATTGAGCATCAACTACTCGGGCGGTTTCAAGGAGGTGGCGGCCGAGGTCGCCGACCTGGAACGGGCAGGCCTCGACGTCGTCTTCGTGCCGGAGGCGTACTCGTTCGACGCGGTGAGCGCGCTGGGCTTCCTGGCCGCGCGCACCGAGCGGGTGCAGCTGGCCTCCGGCATCCTGCAGCTCTACACCCGTACCCCCAGCCTCACCGCGATGACGGCGGCGGGCCTGGACTTCGTCTCCGACGGCCGGTTCATCCTCGGCATCGGCGCGTCCGGCCCGCAGGTGATCGAGGGCTTCCACGGCGTGCCCTACGACGCCCCGATCGGGCGCACCCGCGAGCTGATCGAGATCTGCCGCAAGGTGTGGCGCCGCGAGAAGCTCAACTACCAGGGCAAGTACTACCAGATCCCGCTGCCCGCCGACCGGGGCACCGGCCTGGGCAAAGAGCTCAAGCTCATCAATCACCCGGTGCGCGAGAACATTCCGGTGCTGCTGGCCGCGCTCGGCCCCAAGAACGTGGAGCTGGCCGCCGAACTCGCCGAGGGCTGGCAGCCGATCTTCTTCCTGCCGGAGAAGGCGAACGATGTCTGGGGTGACGCGCTGGCCGCGGGCAAGGCCAAGCGCGATCCGTCGCTGGGCGACCTCGAGGTGTACGCCGGTCCCGCGCTGGCGATCGGCGAGAACGTCACGCCGCTGCTGGAGTTCGTGAAGCCGCACCTGGCGCTCTACATCGGCGGCATGGGCGCCAAGGGCAAGAACTTCTACCACACCCTGGCCACCAAGTACGGCTACGGTGAGGCCGCCGACCGCATCCAGGAGCTGTACCTGGCCGGCGACAAGCAGGCCGCTGCGGCCGCGGTGCCCGACGACCTGGTGCGCGATGTGTCGCTGATCGGGCCCGAGGGCTTCGTCAAGGACCGCATCGCCGCCTTCGCCGAGGCCGGGGTCACCACGCTCAACGTCACCCCGATCGCCGAGAACGCGGCGGGGCGGATCAAGCTGATCGAGCAGCTGCGCGGCCTCTGCTGACCCATCACAACGCGACGCGCCGCATCACGGACGACTCCGGGACGCGGCGCGTCTGCGTCGGTGGACTACGCGGTCACGACCGCAGCGACGCCAGGGCGTCGGCGAGGGTGGTGTGCATGGCGAACACCTGGTCCAGGCTGGTCATCTTCAGCTGACGGCTGGTTGCCGGCCCGTCGGCGACCACCGCGATGGCGGTGTCGTCGCCCGCGCGTTGGTGCGCGGCGACCAGCGTGGCCATGCCCGCCGAGGCGAGGAACCCGACCGCGGTCAGGTCGATCACCAGGGTCGCGGGCTTGTCGGCGAGGATGGCCTCGATGGCGGCGTCGAGGGCGGGCGCGGTCGCCAAGTCGACCTCACCGGTCACCGTCAGGACCGTGACGCCGTCGTGTACCGCCGTCGTGGTGGTCATCGTGTCCGTGAGTGGATAAGCGTCTCCGGGTGTGTTGGTCACCGATCAACAACACACAACTTCGCCCGAATACGCAAGCCGTTGCCCCGATCGCTGTCTGCGCACCGGTGCGCCACCGGGTGCCCGCGCCCCGGTCGTGACCGCCATCGATCCGGCGGAAACGGCGGCGTGCGGTGCGTCACGATCGACGGCGGATGGGCATCGTCGCGGGCCCCGCGCGGGGGTGGCCGCACCGACGGGCGCGGTCGTCGTACTGTGTGGGCGTGAACATCGATGTGACGCCGTTACCGGGAATCGGCGTGTGCAAGGACTTTCCGCTGGCGGAGGCCCGCCGCCGGATCGGCGTGATCGAACACCGTGACGGCACTGTCGATCTGGTCGTGTCCCGTGCCGGTGACGCCGAGACCAAGACCTCGATCCCGTTGTCCAGCACCGAGATCGGTGTGCTGGCGGGGTTGCTCGGTGCGCCGCAGGTGGTGCAGAAGAAGGCCGACTCGCTCGGTGTCGACGATCTGTCGACCAGGCAGTTCGCCATCGATCGCGGCAGCCCGTTCGACGGGCGCCCGCTGCGCGACACCGCCATGCGCACCCGCACCAAGGCCTCGGTGGTCGCGGTGGTCCGCGCGGGGGAGGTGACCCCTTCGCCGGGAACCGATTTCGTCTTCGTCGCCGGGGACCTCGTGGTGGTCGTCGGCACCGGCAAGGGCCTCGAGGCTGCCGGAAAATTGCTCGACGCGGGCTGACGAGCCGTGGCGATAGTAAAGAGAAGGTAAGGTATCGCCTAGCTGAGGTTAGGTGATCCCATGAATGTTGAAGTCACATCCCTGCCCGGAATCGGTGTCAGGAAAGAGTTCTCGCTGACCAAGGTGGCTCGGCGCATCGGCGTCGTCGACCACCGCGACGGTGGCACCGATCTGATCTTCACCAAGATCGACGACCCCGACACCACCGTGCAGGTCCCGCTCTCCGACGGCGAAGCGCGCACGCTCGCCAGCCTGCTCGGTGCCCCGCGACTCGTCGCGCAACTGCAGGAGGAACACCGCGATCTCGACGGTGTGAGCACCCGGTCGCTGCCGGTGCTCCCCGATTCGCCCTACGCGGGCCGCCGCCTCGGCGAGACGGAGATGCGGACCCGGACACTGGCCTCCATCGTCGCGGTGCTGCGCGCCGGTCAGGTCCACCCCTCGCCCGGACCGGAGTTCGGTTTCCTCGGGGGCGACATGGTCGTCATCGTCGGTACGACCGCCGGGCTCGACGCTGCCGCTTCGATCCTGTCCGACGGCTGAGCCCGTGCAGATCAGTGGAACAACGCTGGCGCTGATCCAGCTGGGGGCTGTGTTCTTCGGATTGGGTGTGCTCGGGCGCATCGCGGGCCGCATCGGCCTGTCACCCATTCCGCTCTATCTGCTCGGGGGGCTGCTCTTCGGCACCGGCGGCCTGATCGAGCTGCACGAGGTGGAGGAGTTCATTCACATCGCCAGCGAGATCGGTGTGGTGCTGCTGCTGTTGCTGCTCGGTTTGGAGTACACCGCGGGTGAATTGGTCACCGGCATGCGCAAGTCGTGGATCGCCGGTCTGCTCGACCTGGTCCTCAATGCCACGCCGGGCGTGATCGTCGCGCTGTGGCTGGGGCTCGGACCGACCGGTGCCATCGCGATGGCGGGCGTCACCTACATCTCCTCCTCGGGCATCGTCGCCAAGGTGCTCAACGACCTGGGCAGGCTCGGTAACCGCGAGACACCGGTGGTGCTGTCGATCCTGGTGTTCGAGGACCTGGCGATGGCGATCTACCTGCCGGTGCTCACCGCCGTACTGGCGGGTGTCGGCTTCATGGCCGGGCTCACCACCGTCGGTATCGCGCTGGTCGCGGTGACGCTGGTGCTCATCGTCGCGCTGAAGTACGGCCGGTACGTGTCGGCGATCGTGGCCAGTGAGGACCGCGAGATCTTCCTGCTCAAACTGCTCGGTTCGGCGCTGCTGGTGGCCGGGGTCGCCTCGGCGGTGCAGGTGTCGGCCGCGGTCGGCGCGTTCCTGCTCGGCATCGCGATCTCGGGGGCGACCGCGCACGAGGCGACCAAGATCCTCGAACCCCTGCGCGACCTGTTCGCCGCCATGTTCTTCGTCCTGTTCGGCTTGAGCACCGATCCGGCGACCATCCCACCGGTCCTCGGCTGGGCAATCCTGCTGGTCGTGGTCACCACTGTGACGAAGCTGTACACCGGCTGGTGGGCGGCCAAGCGCGCGGGCGCCTCCCAACTGGGCCGGGCCCGCGCGGGTGCTGCCCTGGTCGCGCGCGGCGAGTTCTCCATCGTCATCGCGGGCCTCGCCGTCGCCGCGGGTGCGGTACCCGACAGCTTCGCCGCCCTGGCCACCACGTACGTGCTGCTGATGGCCGTGATGGGACCGATCGCGGCGCGCGTGGTCGAACCGGTGGTCCGGGCGACCGTCGGGCGCAAGTCGAAGGTGCGCATCGATCCGAACGCGGAATGACTCACGGCTCGATCAGACCTGAGCGGATCGCGTAGCGGGTGAGGTCGAGCCGGTCACGCAGGCCGAGTTTCTGCAGGATATTGGCGCGGTGGCGGTCGACGGTCTTCACACTGATGACCAGTTCGGCCGCCACCTCCCGCGCCGAATACCCTTCCGCGATCAACTTGAGCACCTCCTCTTCGCGGGCGGTCAGAATGGTCTCGGGCAGCCGTCCGCCCTGGCGGGCCAGGTGCAGATAGTCGCGGACCAGGGCGGTGACCGCACCCGGGTACAGGAACGATTCGCCACGCATCGTCGCCCGGCAGGCCTCGATGAGGTCGCGGTCGGCGACCGATTTGAGCACGTACCCGGAGGCGCCCGCCTTGAGCGACTCGAAGAAGTACTGCTCGTTGTCGTACATCGACAGCATCAGCATGCGGACACCCGGATGCGCGCGGGTGATCTCGCGCGCCGCCTGGATGCCGGTCATCCTCGGCATCGCGATGTCGAGGATCACCAGGTCGACGATTTCGCCGGCGAGGGCGGTCACCGCGTCGTAGCCGTTGGCCGCCTCGGCGACCACGGTGAGGTCGGGTTCGTTGTCGAGGATCAGCCGTAGCCCGCTGCGTACCAGGGCGTGGTCGTCGGCGAGCAGGATCCGGATGGGGGCGCTCATACCGGTTCTCCGACGTGTGCCTCGCGGTGAACCGGGACGACCAGTTCCACTGTGGTGCCGGCGTCGTCGGATGCGGTGATCGTGAGCGTCGCGTCGACGAGCATGGCGCGTTCGCGCATCCCCCGGATTCCGGCGCCCTCGGTGACCACCCCACCACACCCGTTGTCGTGCACGCGAAGCACCACCGAGTCGTCGTGGCCGGCGAGTCGCAGGCTCACCTGGTCGGCGCCCGAGTGGCGCAGCACGTTGGTCAGGCTCTCCTGAGCGATGCGATAGCAGACGAGTTCGACCGCGGGGTCGAGCCTGCTGATCGACGGGTCGACCTCACGGTGCACGGAAATGCCCGCGCTGCGGGTGAACTCGTGGCACAGCGCGGTGACGGCACTGTGCAGCCCGAGGTCGTCGAGCACGTCGGGTCGCAATCGTGACGCGATACCGCGCACCTCGTCGAGACATCCGCGCACCGTTTCCTGGGCGTCGGTCACCTCGTCCCGCAATTCCTCCGGCGCGCGGTCCACGACCCGTTTCAGCCGCAACAACGCCACGGTCAGGCTCTGGCCGATCTCGTCGTGCAGTTCGCGGGCGATCCGCTGACGCTCACCTTCCTGTGCGGCGAGTGCCGTGGCTCCGGCCGCCGATCGCTCGGCCTCGAGCCGGTCGAGCATCGCGTTGAAGGTCTCGATCAGCCGGTGGAAGTCGCCACTGGCGCGCCGGTCGAAACGCACCGCGCGTCGTGGCGGGTCGACGCGGCGCATGGCCGTGACCAGTTCGTCCAGGGGCGCCAGGCTGGTGCGCAACGCCAGCGCGTTGGCGGTGAGGATCACCGCGAGGCCGATCACCAGCACCGGCACCTCTGTCAAGCGCAGCCGGGCCGACACGGTGGCGGGGGAGAGCGCGAGGATCAGCGTGCCGAGCGTGAACACCACACCGTTGAGCAGACAGATCCGCCAGAACAGCGCCGTCACCGGCGTGCGCTGCTCCCGTTCTGCTCGCACCCTCGCGAGACGCTTCATAGCTTCCAGCATGCTGACGAGCCCGGCCGCTGTCCATCGGGTGCGACACCCATCCGTGCCTGCGCACGACCGCCGGATCGGCACCGGAAATGGGTGCCCGCGCCGATGGTCGCCTGCCCGCGGGCGCACCAGACTCGAATCCGCACGCACTCGATCGTGTCAGGGGAAGGACCGCCCGGGATGGATACCGACAGGACGACGATCCCCGGCACCGGGGTGCTGCACCATTTCCGCACCGGTCGCGGCATCGACTTCGCGCTGCTCACCGAGTCGTCCGGCGGGCGCAGGCTGCTCGTGTACGCCCCCGGCAGTGACGAGCCGAGCGTCGACCTCGCGCTCGAACCCGAGGAAGCCGACCACGTGGCCGAGCTGATGCACACCAGTCCCCTCGCCGATCGGTTGACCAGGCTCGAGCAGCGGGTCGATCGGCTCGCCGGACAGCGGGCCGAGCCGTGAGCACCGTCGAATCACCCCGGAGCCGAGCCATGCGCGCACGCGATATCGCGATGAACCTGCCGACCGTTCGCATCACCGACCCGGTGGCCCGCGCGGTGCGGGTGATGGTCGTCAACCGTTTGCCCGGCCTGGTCGTGGTCGACGCCGAGGACCGACCGGTGGCCGTGCTGCCCGGCACCCAAGTGCTCCGCCTGGCGATCCCGGCGTCGTATCAGGACGACACCACCCTGGTCCGCACGATCGACGAGGTGCACGCCGACCTGTTCTGGCAGGAACCAGGCAGCCTCACCGTCGGCGACTGCCTGGCCGACGGCGCCCCACGACCGGCCACCGTCACCCCGGACGCCACCCTGCTCGAGATCGCGATCCTGATGGCGCGCAAGCACAGTCCGCTCATCGCGGTCGTGGACCGGGCCCGCACCCTGTGCGGGGCGATCACCCTCGAACGGTTGCTGACCAGTCTCGCCCTCGCCGGCCCCGGCGACTGATCGGCGCCGACGATGGCCGCCGTCCTCGCCGTGACCATCTTCGTGGTGGCGTTCTTCTTCATCGCCACGGAGCGCGCCGACAAGGTCAAAACCGTGCTGATCGCCGCGGGACTGATGGCGGTGCTGGGACTGATCCCCGGTGAGAAGGTGTTCTTCTCCCCGCACGAGGGCATCGACTGGAACGTCATCTTCCTGCTGCTCGGCATGATGATCATCGTCGGCGTCGTCAAGCAGACGGGGCTGTTCGACTACCTGGCGATCTGGTCGGCCAAGCGCTCGCGCGGCAATCCCTACCGGCTGATGGTGATGCTCATGCTGATCACCGCCGTGGCCTCACCGTTCCTCGACAATGTCACCATCATCATGCTGGTCGCCCCGGTGACGCTGGTGGTGTGCCGCAGGCTCGGTATCAGCGCCCAGCCCTTCCTGATCGCGGAGGTGCTCGCCGCCAACATCGGTGGCGCGGCGACGCTGATCGGCGACCCACCCAATATCATCATCGCCAGCCGGGCGGGGTTGAGCTTCAACGACTTCCTGGTGCACATGGCCCCGATCGTGGTGCTGGTCTTCGCGCTGTTCGTGCTGTTCACGCGGGTGTTGTTCCGTTCGGCGCTGCGTACCGACCCGGACTCGGTGGAGGCCGTGCTCGCCCTGCGGGAGCGGCGCGCGATCCGTGACCCGAGACTGCTCGTGCGATCGCTGATCGTGCTGGCCGCGGTGGTGGCCGGGTTCTGCCTGCACAGCGTGGTGCACGTGGCGCCATCGGTGATCGCACTCGTGGGTGCGGGCGTGATGGTGCTGGTGTCCGGACTCGACATCGGGGACATCCTGCACGAAGTGGAATGGCCGACGCTGGTGTTCTTCATGGGCCTGTTCGTGATGGTCGCCGGCCTGGTGCACACCGGGGTGATCGCCGCGGTCGGCGCGGCGGCGAGCGCATGGGTCGGCGACGACTATTTCCTCGCCGCCACCGCACTCGTCTTCGGGTCCGCGCTGCTCGGTGCCTTCGTGGACAACATCCCGTATACCGCGACCATGGCACCGGTCGTGGAGGGCATCGTGGCGGATGCCCCCGACCCCGAGACCGCGCGCTCGCTGTGGTGGGCGTTCGCGCTCGGCGCCGACTTCGGCGGCAACGGCACGGCCGTCGCGGCCAGCGCCAATGTCGTCGCGCTCGGCATCGCCGCGCGGGCAGGCCAGCGAATCAGCTTCTGGCAGTTCACGAAATACGGCGCGGTCGTCACCGTGTTCAGCTGCGTCATCGCCTGGGCCTACGTCGGTGTGCGCTACTTCTGAAAGACGCGCCGGGTGACGAGGCGGTGCAGGAGTCGGGCGGCGGTGCGGGCGGTGCGGTTGTCGATATCCAGCCCCGGGTTGAGTTCGGCGACGTCGGCGACCACGAGCTTGCCGCTCGCGGCGACCTGGTCGCAGACGGCCTGCACGATCGGCAGCGCGACACCGAATGCGGCGGGCGCGCTGACACCCGGCGCGACCGCGGCGGGCAGGACGTCGAGATCGATCGTGAGATACAGCAGGTCGATGTCGGCGAGAAAGTCCGCGACGAAGGTTTCGGCACGCTCGGCGGTGCAGTCGTCGTCGAGCAGATAGCGCACGCCGAACCGATCGGCGGTGTCGAACAGGATCGTCGTGTTGGCCGGCTGGCTGATCCCGAGCACCGCGTACCGCACGTCGGCGCCGGATTCGAGGATCTGCCGGAACGGGGTTCCCGAGCTGGGTACCTGGTCCGAACGCAGATCGAAATGCGCGTCCAGATTCAGGATTCCGATGATGGCGCCACTGGCGCACTCGGCACCTGCCAGGCCGAGGTAGGTGCCGAAGGCGACCTCGTGGCCGCCCCCGAGCACGATCGGGAAGGCACCCGCGTCCAGCAGCGCGGTCACGGTGTCGCCGATCCTGCGCTGGCCGTCCTCGAGCCGCTGATCGGTGACCGCGATCGTGCCCGCGTCGAACGCGCGCACCGGGGCAGGCAGTGCCATCGGCGAGAGCGCGCGGCGCAGGGCGTCGGGCCCGTCGGCGGCGCCCGGCCGTCCCTTGTTGCGGCGCACGCCTTCGTCACTGGCGAAGCCGACGAACACGCAGGCGCCGGGGTCGACGCCGGGTTCATAGGGTGCGACGGCCTGATGCCAGCGCAGATGCTCGGGTGACGTGCCGTCGACGCGGCCGGTCCAGGACTTCATAGGGGACACCTCAGTTCGATGCGAGCACGCCGCCGCGCCACACCTGGCGCACGAGCGGAACGCCGGGACGGTAGGCCAGATGCAGATGTGACGGCGCGTCCAACGCGACGGCGTCGGCCCGCATGCCGGGGGAGAGGGCGCCGATATCGCCGCGCCGCAACGCTTTCGCCCCACCCGCCGTCGCCGCCCAGACCGCCTCGTCCGGTGTCATGCGCAGCTCACGCACGGCCAGGGCGATACAGAACGGCAGGCTGGTGGTGTAGCTCGTGCCCGGGTTGCAGTCGGCGCCGAGGGCAACGGTGACCCCGGCGTCGAGCAGCGCACGCGCATCGGGATAGCTGTTGCGCGTGCAGAAGTCGGCGCTGGGCAGCAGCGTCGCCACGGTGTCGCTGTTCGCGAGCGCATCGATATCGGCGGCGCTGACATGGGCGACGTGATCGACCGACGCGGCCCCCAGTTCGACGGCGAGCTGCACGCCCGGCCCCTGGTGCAGCTGATTGCCGTGCACGCGCGGCACCAGCCCGTGCGCGATGCCCGCACTGAGGACGGCATGCGACTGGTCCCGGTCGAAGGCGCCCTGCTCGCAGAACACGTCGATCCACCGGGCCTCGGGCGCGCAACGCGGAATCATCTCCGCACACACCATGGTCACGTAATCGTCCGCGCACCCGGCGTATTCGGGCGGCGGAACGTGCGCGGCAAGCAAGGTCACCTCGTCGGTGTGGCGGCCCGCGATGCGCACGCTGCGCCATTCGTCGTCCACGGTCTGGCCGTAACCGCTCTTGATCTCGACCGTGGTGCTGCCTGCCCGCAGCGACTCGGCGAGCAGCCGCCGCACGGTCGCGTCGAGTTGCTCGTCGGTCGCCGCGCGCGTCGCCGCGATCGTCGTGCGGATGCCACCCGCGCCGTAGGGGCGGCCGGACATGCGCGCGGCGAACTCGTCGGCGCGGTCACCGGCGAAGACCAGATGCGAATGCGACTCGACGAAACCGGGCAGCACCGCGCGACCGTCGAGGTCGACCGCCTGATCGGCGGCGGGTGCGTCGGCGCTGTCACCCACCCATACCACCTGCGCGTCGTCGAAGACGACGGCCGCGTCGCGTCGCAGCCCGAGCGGGCCGTTCCCGAGAGCCGGGTCGTTGGTGACGAGGGTGCCGATATCGCGCAGCACGGTGGTTGGCACGGGTTGTCCTCCTGGCGGCGGGCTGTGCGATGGATCACGCCAGCTATGTATATGCCTGTCTATACAGGATAGTCAAGCGCTACGGTGCCAGAGGGTAACTGGACATTGACACGGCTGTATAGACAGGCATATACATGTAGGGGTCGTTGTGACCGGCCCCACAGGCGAAGAGACCGGGCATCACCGGCGACCCTGCGCCCTTTCCGATCCCGGGAGAATGGTTTGAACAAGCCCGCCGCCGCGCTCACCCGCGGCCTCACCGCCCGCCATATCCGTTTCATCGCGCTCGGTTCGGCCATCGGCACCGGCCTGTTCTACGGGTCCGCCGAGGCGATCCACCGGGCAGGTCCCTCGGTGCTGCTGGCGTACCTGATCGGCGGCGCCGCCGTGTTCCTCGTGCTGCGGGCGCTGGGCGAGATGGCGGTGAGCAATCCGGTCGCGGGCTCGTTCGGTGAGTACGCCAGCCAGCACCTCGGCCCGCTCGCGGGCTTCTTCACCGGCTGGACCTACACCTTCGAAATGCTCATCGTGTGTCTGGCCGACGTCACCGCGTTCGGTGTGTACATGGGGTTCTGGTACCCGGACGTGCCACGCTGGGTCTGGGTGCTCTCGGTCATCTTCTTCATCGGCGCGATCAATCTGCTCAGCGTGAAGGTCTTCGGTGAGGTGGAATTCTGGTTCAGCCTGGTCAAGATCGTGGCCATCGTGGCGATGATCGCCGGCGGTATCGCCGTGCTGATCTTCGGCTTCGGCCTCCACGACACCAGCGCGGGCGTGCAGAACCTGTGGGCCGACGGCGGCTTCTTCGCCACCGGAATCGGCGGCTTCATCGCCTGCTTCGCCATCGTGATGTTCGCCTTCGGCGGTACCGAGATCATCGGTATCACCGCGGGCGAGGCCGAGAACCCGCAGCGCACCATCCCGCGCGCGATCAACACCGTGCCCGTGCGCATCATCGTGTTCTACGTGCTCACCCTCGCGGTGATCATGGCGATCGACTCCTGGCGCACCATCGGCGACGAGGGCAGCCCGTTCGTGCAGATCTTCCAGAGCCTGGGCCTCGGGCCCGCCGCGGCGGTGCTCAACGTCGTGGTCATCACGGCCGCGCTGTCGGCGGTCAACAGCGACATCTTCGGTGCGGGCCGGATGATGTACGGCATGGCCCAGCGCGGCCAGGCGCCCGCGGCGATGAAGCGGGTCTCGCGCAACGGGGTGCCGTGGATGACGGTGGTCATCATGACCGTCACCCTGCTGGTGGGCGTACTGCTGAACTACCTGATCCCCGACAGGGTGTTCCTGGTGATCGCCTCGATCGCCACCTTCGCCACCATCTTCGTCTGGCTGATGATCCTGCTCGCGCACCTGCGCTCGCGGCGCGGCATGAGCCCCGAACAGGTCGCCGCACTGAAGTTCCCGGTGCCGCTGTGGCCCTACGGCCAGCTGATCACCATCGCGTTCCTGGTGTTCGTGATCGGGGTCATCGCCTTCGACGCCGACAGTCGGGTGGCCCTGGTGGTCGGTGTGGTGTGGCTCGCGCTGCTCGGTATCGCCTACCGCCTGTGGGTCCGGCCCGCGACCGCCGAACCCGAGCCGGTCGCCGTACCGGCCGACGTCGCCTGAAGTTGCTTGTCCTGCACGCTTATTCGGAATGGAGAAATATCGTGGGTATCGACTCGAACCGGTCGGTCACGCTGGAACCGGTCGTCGTCGGCACCGGTCCGGTGTCACCCGCCGAGGTGGTGCGGGTGGCACGGGAGGGTGCCGCGGTGCGGCTGGCCGAGGAAGCGCTGGCCGCCATGGGCGAAAGCCGCGAGCGCATCGAGGCGCTGGCCGCCGACCCGCGACCGGTGTACGGGGTCTCGACCGGGTTCGGCGCGCTCGCCGTGCGCCACATCCCGCGTGAGTCGCGTAAGCAATTGCAGCGCAGCCTCATCCGCTCGCATGCCGCCGGATCGGGGGCCGAGGTGGAGCGGGAGGTGGTGCGCGCCCTCATGCTGCTCCGCCTCTCGACGCTGGCCACCGGCCGCACCGGCGTGCGACCGGTGGTCGCCGAGACCTACGCCGCGCTGCTGTCGGCGGGCATCACCCCGGTGGTCCACGAATACGGCAGCCTCGGCTGCTCCGGTGATCTCGCACCGTTGGCGCACGTGGCTCTCGCCGTCATCGGGGAGGGCACGGTCCGCGACGCGAGCGGCACCGCGATGCCCGCCGCTCAGGCACTCGCCGCCGCCGGGATCGCACCGGTGGAGCTGGCGGAGAAGGAGGGGCTCGCTCTCATCAACGGCACCGACGGCATGCTCGGCATGCTGCTGCTCGCCTGTCACGATCTGCGCGCGCTGCTGCGGCTGGCCGATGTCACCGCCGCCATGAGCGTCGAGGGCCTGCTCGGTACCGACAAGGTGTTCGCCGCCGACCTGCAGGCGCTGCGCCCGCAACCGGGCCAGGCGGTCGCCGCCGCGAACATGACCCGGCTGCTGGCCGATTCGGCGATCGTGGCCAGTCATGCCACCCCCGACTGCACCGTGGTGCAGGACGCCTACTCGCTGCGCTGCGCACCGCAGGTAGCCGGTGGCGCCCGCGACACCCTCGCCCACGCCGAGCGGGTCGCGGGGTACGAACTGGCCAGCGCCGTCGACAATCCGGTGGTCACCCTGGACGGCCGCGTCGAGTCCAACGGCAACTTCCACGGCGCCCCGGTGGCGTACGTGCTGGACTTCCTCGCCATCGTCGTCGCCGACGTGGCCAGCATCAGCGAGCGCCGCACCGACCGTTTCCTCGACAAGGCGCGCAACCACGGGCTGCCGCCGTTCCTCGCCGACGACCCCGGTGTCGACAGCGGCCACATGATCGCGCAGTACACCCAGGCCGCGCTCGTCTCCGAGCTCAAGCGCCTCGCCGCGCCCGCATCGGTGGACTCGATCCCGTCCTCGGCCATGCAGGAGGACCATGTGTCCATGGGCTGGTCGGCCGCCCGCAAACTGCGCCGCGCCATCGACGGCCTCACCCGTGTACTGGCCATCGAGGCGCTCACCGCGGCCCGCGCCCTCGACCTGCGTGCGCCGCTCACATCGTCACCCGCCACGGCAGCGGTCCGCGATGCCCTGCGGACCCTCGTCCCAGGTCCCGGCCCCGACCGTCACCTCGCGCCCGAAATCGAGGCGGCGGTGAATCTGGCCGCGTCGGGCGCGCTGCTGGAGGCCGCGGAATCCGTTGTCGGCCCGCTGGATTGACCCGGCGGTGCCGACCGCGTCGCTGTAACCGACTCGGCCCCAGGTGGTTCCCACCACCTGGGGCCGTTTTGTCGTGGATTCCGGGCTCCGCGTGGTGAAAGCGGCCGGCGCGTCTTGGGGGCTGTAAGGCCGCGACTCACGCAGGTGATTCCGGACATCCGCCGCGTAGTTACCCGTGACACGATTCGGCGCCGGGTGCGTTTCACACCCGGCGCCGAAGTATGCGATATCAGCTCTCCTGCATCGGGATTCGCACACCGCGTTCCCGGGCGACCTCGGCCGCGTGCTCGTAGCCCGCGTCCACGTGACGGATCACGCCCATACCGGGATCGTTGGTGAGCACCCGCTCCAGCTTCTGCGCCGCCAGGGGCGTGCCGTCGGCGATACACACCTGACCCGCGTGGATGGACCGGCCCATGCCGACACCGCCGCCGTGGTGGATCGACACCCACGAGGCGCCCGATGCCGTATTGAGCAGGGCGTTGAGCAGCGGCCAGTCGGCGACGGCGTCCGAGCCGTCGGCCATGGCTTCGGTCTCGCGGTAGGGCGAGGCGACCGAACCGGAATCGAGGTGATCGCGCCCGATCGCCAGCGGCGCCGACAGCTCGCCCGAGGCCACCATCTCGTTGAAACGCAGTCCGGCGCGGTGCCGTTCGCCGTAGCCGAGCCAGCAGATACGGGCAGGCAGACCCTCGAATGTCACCTTCTCACCGGCCATGGTGATCCAGCGCTTCAGATGCTCGTTGTCGGGGAACAGCTCGAGAATCGCGCGGTCGGTGGCGGCGATATCGGCCGGGTCACCCGAGAGCGCCGCCCAGCGGAACGGGCCGAGGCCCTCCTCGAACAGCGGCCGGATATAGGCGGGCACGAAACCGGGGAACGCGAAGGCGCGGTCGTAGCCGCCCTTGCGGGCCTCGTCACGGATCGAGTTGCCGTAGTCGAACACCTCGGCACCCTTGTCCATGAACCCGACCATGGCCTCGACATGCTTGGCCATGGATGCCTGCGCCTCGGTGGTGAACCACACGGGGTCCTTCTCGGCCATGGTGTGCCAGTCCTCGAGCGCGACCCCGATCGGCAGGTAGGACAGCGGGTCGTGCGCGGAGGTCTGGTCGGTCACCACATCGATCGGCGCGTCCATGGCAAGCAGCGCCGGGAACACCTCGGCGGCATTACCGACCAGACCGATCGACAGCGGCCTGCGCTCGTCGCGCGCGGTGACGGCCAGCTCCAGCGCCTGCTGGAGCGAGTCCGCCTTGGTGTCCAGATAGCCGTGCGCGATGCGGCGATCGATGCGGGCCGGATCGACATCGACACACAGGGCCACGCCGTCGTTCATCGTCACCGCGAGCGGCTGCGCGCCGCCCATCCCGCCGACACCCGCGGTGAGCGTGATCGTGCCGGCCAGCGACCCGCCGAAACGTTTACGCGCCACCGCACCGAAAGTCTCGTAGGTGCCCTGCAGAATGCCCTGGCTGCCGATATAGATCCACGAACCGGCGGTCATCTGCCCGTACATCATCAGGCCCGCCTGTTCGAGTTCGCGGAACTTCTCCCAGTTGGCCCAGTCGCCGACCAGATTGGAATTGGCCAGCAACACCCGCGGCGACCATTCGTTGGTGCGGAATACGCCGACCGGTTTCCCCGATTGCACGAGCAGTGTTTCGTCGGACTCGAGGGTTTCCAGGGTCCGCACAATGGCGTCGTAGGCCGCCCAACTGCGGGCCGCGCGCCCGGTACCGCCGTAGACGACCAGATCGTCGGGGCGTTCGGCGACCTCGGGGTCGAGATTGTTCATCAACATCCGCAGGGCGCCCTCCTGCTGCCACCCCTTGGTGTGCAGCTGGGGACCGCGCGGGGCGCGGACGGGGCGCGGACCTGCGGCGGGCGCGGTGTCGTCGGTCATGTGTTCACTCCTCGAAAGACGGGTGTGTCCGGGGTCACTGAACACCAGATTAGTGGTATAGTCCTGTCTATACAAGTAGCTGCCGGAATCGGCCGCGACGTATTCTCTTGGTCGAGCGGAGGGAAATACCGGTGGTGGCGATCGAAGTGGCCGATGCGGAGCTGGCCGCGCTCTACGGCGAGCTCGGTACGGAGTTCGCGGCATACGAGCGGGTCAAGCAGCTGATCATGGCGCAGATCAAGGGCGGCCGATGGAGCGCGGGGGAGCAGATACCCTCGGAGAATCAGCTGGTCGCCGCGCTCGGGCTGTCGAGAATGACGATCAACCGCGCCCTGCGCGATCTCACCGCCGACGGTGCGCTCACCCGGGTGATGGGCGTCGGCACGTTCGTCGCCGCGGGCAAGGCCACCTCGCCGCTGTTCGAGGTCAGGAACATCGCCGACGAGATCGCGCGGCGTGGGCACCGGCACCGCACCGAGGTCGTCTTCGTGCGCGCCGAGCAGATCGACGAAGGCCATCCGGTCCTCGGAAACGACCTGAGCGGCACGGCGTTCCACTCGCTGCTGGTGCACCGCGAGGACGAGGTGCCGATCCAGCTCGAGGATCGCTACGTCAACCCGGCCCAGGCGCCCGACTACCTCGCCCAGGATTTCACCACTGTCACCCCCAACACCTATCTGAGCGAGGTCGCCCCGCTGCTGCGCGGTGAGCACGTCGTCGAAGCCGTGCGGGCGAGCCAGGACGAGTGCGCGCTGCTCGGCATCGCCCCCGACGAGCCGTGTCTGCTGATCCGGCGCCGCACCTGGTCCTCCGGCGGCCTGGTGAGTGCGGCGCGGCTGATTCATCCGGGATCACGTAATCGTCTCGAAGGCACTTTCGGTACCGAACCGGGCTGAGGGCGACTCGCCCGTTCCGGTGACCGCGTTCATCGGCGTCGCTGAATTAACATGACCCATGAGCAAATATTTCGCAAACCGAGTTATCGCCATTTCGTGACAATCGGGCGAATGGCGTTCACCGGGCTGTAGCTTTGTTTATGGATCGCTGAGTTCGACGTTCGCTGAGTTCCACCATGGAGAGGGCGGAAATGGCTACGATCACGCGACGCTCCGGGGCGACGATGGCGCCCTCGACTCTGGTAACTCTCGGTTTGATCCTCTTGATCCCGGTATTGCTCACCGCGGGCCCGATCGCCGCCTCGGCGATGATCGCGCACTACGCCGGTGTCGGCTGGTCCGGGGGACTCGTCCTGTCCGCGATCGCGGTGGTGGTCGTCGGTTCGATCCTCGCCGCCGTGTGGTCGTTCCGGCTGGCTTGGCAGCGCGGTCACCGGCCCTTCGGTTCGCGCCCCCGCTGACAACCGCCGCGCCGCGCCACGGGGTCCTCGCCCGTGGCGTGTCGTCGTACGGAATCCCCCCTGAACCGATGTTTCGCTGCAGCGCAGCCCATTTCGGGGCCGTGCGGCTGTGGTTTTCGATTCGCGCGACCGCGTCACCGATTGTAGAGTCGCGAACGTAACACTTCTCGGCCGTCGAAGTCGCCGGCCTCTGGACGTCTCCCGCTGACCTCTCAGCCCAGATGCGCAAGCCCACAGTGTCGTGGCACCCCTCCGTGAAACCGTACCCGCGATGAACAGTCGCGCGCTGACCGCACCCCTCCGGCCTGCTTGCCGCACGTGCGTAATCGCTTGTGCCGCAGCGTGTTGCATGTCACTACGGTGATGACATCAAGACGTCGGCTGTAACTCTGTCATCAGTTACTTCTGCTCAAAAACTATGTGCGACAGCACTATTCGTGCACGTCAGAGCGAAACCTTCACTAGTGCTTGACAATTGGGACAACCGTCTACAAAACTACCCGTCGGTAGCCAGTGATCGGGACAACACGGCCCCGACGCCCGCCGGTGGCGACACCCCTCCGACTCCTCCGCGGCGATTCCTCGAAAAACCCTGTCCACCAGGCGCAATGAGCCCTGCCGCCATCGTGACCACACCAAAGGAGTTCAGCGCTATGGACAACTCCGCGCTAGCCTCAGCCCATCGCCCCGAGGTTCCCCAGGCGGTGCACGTGGAGCACCCCGGTGACCAGGTGAGGGTCCTGCCGCGGCCGGCCGGGCCGGTCGAGCAGCTCCCGCTCGTCACCGCGCGCCTGCCCGAAATCCTGCTCACCGGTGAGGATTTCGACGACATCTACCGCCATGTGCTCGCCGCGCCCGGCAAGCGGGTGCGGGCCAGGCTCGTGCTGGCCTGCGCCACCCTGCTCCCCGAGGCACCAGGCGACGCGGTGTCGCCTGCCGACGCGGTCGACCTGGCCTGCGCGATGGAGATGCTGCACGAATCCTCGCTGATCCACGACGACATCTGCGACGGCTCCCTGCTGCGCCGCGCCGCGCCGTCGGTCCCCGCGGCCTTCGGTGTCCGCCAGGCCGCCCGCGCCGGTTTCCACATGGCGGGCGCCGCGATGAAGGTCGTGGCCCGCGTGCTCGCCGACAACCCGGCGATGGCCGATCGCGTCATCGACGCTCCCGGTATCACCTTCGCCGACCGGCTCTCGGAGCTGTCGTTCGGCCAGCTCATCGAGACCCTGCCACCCGCCGTCGACGTGCCCGCGCTGCGCAGGCACTACGAACTGGTCGCCATCGCCAAGACCGGCACCCTGTTCCGGCTGTCGTGCGCCTACGGCGGCACCGCGGGCGGCGTCGACCTGGACCGGCTGCACGCGCTGATGGTGTACGCCGACCAGCTCGCCATGGCCTTCCAGATCATGGACGACGTCCGCGATATCGAGGGCGGCCCCGGCCTCGGCAAGGATGCAGGCGGTGATCTCGAACGTCGCGTGCCGACCTGGCCGGTCATCGAGTGGCTCGACCTGCGCGAGGGCGCCCGCGACCTGTGGCTCGACCCGGCCACACCGAGCGAGACCCTGCGCACCGACCTCGTCGACAGCGGTGCGACCAAGGCCGCCCGCGTGGTCGCGGTGACCGCCACCGAAACCGCGGCCGACGCGCTCGACGTGTTCGGCCCCTCTCCGGCGCGGGACGACCTGCGCGAACTTCTGCGGCAGGTGATCTCCCGATGAGCGATGTCCGACTCCTCCAGCTGGCCCGCGGCCTGCGTGTCCTGCGCCGCGCCCCCGACCTGGCCGCCATGCGCGCCGCGCGCACGCCCGAGGAACTGGCCCGGCTCGCCCTCGTTCCGGCCGGACGCAACCTCGGTATCGCGGTGAGTTTCCTGCCCGGCCACCAGCGTGCCGAAGCCGCCGCGGCCCTGCTCGCGTGCCGGGTGCTCGACGCCTACGAAGATCTCGCCGACCGCGACCACGCGGGTGCGGCTGTGCTGGCCGCAGCCGAATACCTGAACGGCACAAGCGATTCCGCCCCGCCCGCGCTGCCGCCGATCACCGGCGTCGTGCGCGACAGCGAGGCGCTGGATCTGTTGCTCGCCGAGCGCATCGCCGACATCCGCGCGCTGGTCACCGGATTGTCGCCGCAGGCGCGCGAACGGGTGGCGAGCGTGCTCACCGACATGGCCGCCGTGATGGCCCGCAACCTCGACAAGCCGCTGCCGCGCGTCACCTACAGCGAGGGTGTGCTCGGCCGCGTCACTCATTACGCGTGCACCCTGGTCGCCGACGGCGTACTGCCCGAGGACGACCTGCGCGAGCTCACCGGCTGTATCGCGGTGATCGCCCAGTCGGCCAACGACCTGCGCGACGGCGAACTCGAGCTCTACGGCGCCGCCGACCGCGAGGAACTCACCCGCATGGTGATGCTGCGTCAGCTCGCCCCGACCCTCGGTGGATTCGCGCTGCTCGCCAGGCTCGGCCCCGGCACGCCGGGATTCGGCGCCCGCGCGGCCATGGCCTACATGACCATCACCACCTCGGCATTCCTGTGCGGTGCGGTCGGTGCACCCAAGCCGTACCGGCGTCCGCTCACGGCGTCCGTGCTGGCCGCGGGTTCACCGAAGTACTGGACCCGCATGCTCGAGCGGGTGCGCGCGGGCGCCGACGGCGCCATCCACACCATGCTCGACGCCGCGCCGGACTTCGCGGCCGAGCGCCACGTCCCCAAGACCGATGTGCTGCGCGCCGGTGGTGAGAACTCGGCCGCGACCTCGCTGGTCCCGCTGATCGTCGACACCACCTTCGCCCTGGTGCGGGCCCTGCCCGAGGAGCCGATGACCGGCGAACCGGCCGGCTCGACGGTGCGCACCATGATGATCGCCGACCACCTGGCCTTCGGGGCCATGGAGCGGGTGCCGGGCAACCGGCCCGACGCCCTGCGCGACCTCGCCGAGCGCCTGCAACAGGCAGCGCTCGCCACCGACGCAATTCGTTCATGAGCATCGTCACTACTAGCGAAGGAGCTCGCCCATGAGCACCCCAACGCCCGTCGCGCCTACCGAGAAACCGCCGTTCAGCCGGCGGGTCCTCAAACTCGAGCACGCCTCCAATGTCGGTCCGCTCGTGCACATCGCACTGTGGATGGGGATGACCGCGGCCGCCCTGTTCGTCCCCGCCGCGGGCAACTGGTACATCGCGATCCCGCTCATCATCGTGCTGTCGCTGCTCAACCTCTCGCTCACCATCGGCGTGATGCACATGCACACCCATCGCCCGCTGTTCGTGTCGAAGCTGCCCAACCGGGTGGTCGACATCCTGTGCTGCCTGCCGGGCAACCTGACCGCCGCCGAGATGCGCGAGGTGCACGTCCTCAACCATCACCGGTTCAACGACGGTCCGGGTGACGTCACCGCCACCACCGGCATGGAGAAGGGTCTCGGCGCCATCTGGTACTGGATCCGCTACGGAACCATCGTCAAGATCCACACCGTGCGCACGGTGTTCGCCGCGAACCCGGCCCCGCGCCGCCGCCGCACCCGCCACCAGTTCATCTTCGACCTGGCGGTGTACTTCGTGGTCATGGCCGCGGTCTGGTACGCGGCGGGCACCGAACGGTTCGTGCTGTTCTACTGGGTGCCGTTCCTCATCACGCAGGTCAACGCGGGCTACTTCGCCTGGCTGAGCCACGCGCCGGCGCGCCGGTTCGAGGACGAACCGAGCACCTCGCTCAACAACGCGGGCAACATCCTCAACTTCCTCATCTTCAACCAGGGTTACCACAGCGTGCATCACCGCTACCCCGGTATCCACTGGAGCCAGATCCCCGACAAGCTCGACTACATGCGTGATGTCAACCCCGGCGTCATCGTGCCGTACTGGATGGTCGCGCAGTCGGGCTGGCGCCTGGTCGTGCCCGGTGGCTTCCTCAACGAGCGCTACGGCACCAAGTGGAAGGCGCGTCTCGAGCAGCGCCTGGAGTCGGGCACCGTCCGCAACCGATACCTGCCGTGGTTCGCATGGATCTGATGACTCCCCAGCAGGCGCGGGGCGTGCTGAGCACGCCCGGTCGGCTCGTCCCGTTCCTGTTCTCTTTCGCCGTGTACGCCTTCGCGGGCATCACGGTTCCGCTGATGCTGTTGTTCGCCGGCGGCTGGTTCCTGCCCAAGACCGTCGACAAGGGACCGCACCTGTCCGCGGTGCCCGCCGTCGCGATCGACCTGGTGCTGCTGGCCTTGTTCGCCCTGCAGCACTCGGGCATGGCCCGGCCGGCGTTCAAGGCCTTGATCACCCGCTGGGTGCCCGAAGCGCTCGAGCGGACGGTCTACATCATCGGCGTGTGCCTGGTGATGTGGGTCATCATGCTGGCCTGGCAGCCCATACCACACGTACTCTGGTCTGCTGAAGGTGCGGTGGGTATCGCGCTCGATGTCGGGTTCTGGATCGGGTTCGTGCTGGTCTACGCGGCGACTCTGCTGCTGAACCATTTCCATCTACTCGGTATCAGCCAGGCCTACCGGCAGTACGTGATCCAGGTGCCGGACGCCACCGTCGACCGGTTGCAGGTCAACGGTGTGTACCGGCTGGTGCGGCATCCGCTGATGACCGGGCTGCTCGTGTCGTTCTGGTTCGCCAGGGAGTTCACGGTCGGCCACCTGGTGTGGGCGCTGGGTCTGACCGGGTACATCCTGCTCGGTACCTACCTGGAGGAGCGTGACCTGATCGCCCGCTTCGGTGCGTCGTATCGCGCCTATGCCGCACAGGTGCCCGCGTTCTTCCCGTCCGTGCGCAGTATTCTCGGCCGATCGACTCGGTAAGCGCGAGGCCGACCGCCCGGCGTCGTTCCGGTAGGAAGGATGTCGGGCGGTGAACCTGCCCGAGTTGGGAGAGGAATCGATGTGACCACGAAAACGGGCATGGTCGTAGGGATCGGGCGCGCCCACGCCAAAGCGATCCTGCTGGGCGAACACACGGTCGTGCACGGCACGCCCGCGATCGCGTTCCCCCTGCCCGCCCTGCCGGTGCGCGCCCTCGCGCGCCCGGCCGAACCCGGCACCGGGTCGCAGGTTCCGGCCGACGGGCACTTCCGTTTCACCGTCGGGGGAACCGACACCGCCCTGTCCGGTCCACGGGTCGCGGCCGAGGAAGCGTTGCGGCGGTGGGGAATCACCGATACTACCGTCGAAGTCGTTGTGGAGTGCGGGATTCCGCTGGCTCGTGGGCTCGGTTCCAGCGCCGCGTGCGCGGGGGCCGCGGTGCGCGCGGTCGCGGATCTGCACGGGCTCGTCGTCGAACCCGGCGAACTGTACGACCTCGTGCAATGTGGCGAACAGGTCGCGCACGGGCGGGCCAGCGGCATCGACGCCAGTGCCGTCCTGGCGAACGGTCCGATCCGGTTCCACCAGGGCCGGGCCGAGCCGATGCCGATCGGGCTCGACGCCGCGCTCGTCATCGCCGACACCGGCGTGCCCGGCTCCACCCAGCACGCGGTGGCAGGCGTGCGGCGCAGGCTCGCCGAGGACCCGGTGCGGGCCGGGTCGTTGCTCGAGCGCGCCTCGGGCCTGATCGAGGCCGCGGGCGACGAGCTGTCGGCCGGTGCCGCCGAATCGCTCGGCAAGACCATGCTCGATTTCCAGGAACTGCTCGCCGAACTGGGGGTGAGCACGCCGCACATCGACGCCCTCGTCACCGCCGCGCTCGGTGCGGGCGCCCACGGCGCCAAGCTCACCGGCGCCGGTCTCGGCGGCTGTGTGCTCGCCCTCACCGAGCCCGCCTCGGCGCCCGGGGTGAGTGCCGCGCTGCGCCGTGCGGGTGCCGTGCGAACCTGGACGGTGCCGACTCGCGCCATGCACGCCGGCGCCACGCCCCTGTCCGCCACGACTTCGGAACCCGGTACCCACCAATGACTTCGACCTCCGCCACCGGCGAGGCCACCGCGCTCGCCTACCCGAACATCGCCCTCGTGAAGTACTGGGGCAAGCGCGACGAAACGATGTTCCTGCCCGTCACGAGCAGCCTGTCGATGACGCTCGACATCTTCGCGACCACCACCACCGTGCGCGTCACCGACGGCCCGGCCGACGAGATCGAGTTCAACGGCACCGCCGCCACCGGTTCCGCGCACAGCCGCATCGAACGTTTCCTCGACCTCGTGCGGGCCGAGGCCGGTCGTACCGAACGCGCCACCGTCGTCACCGTCAACGACGGCCCGACCGGGGCCGGGCTGGCCTCCTCGGCGAGTGGTTTCGCCGCGCTGGCCACGGCCGCGGCCACCGCTTACGGTCTGGACCTGGACGGGCGTGCGTTGTCGCGGCTGGCCCGGCGGGGGTCCGGGTCGGCGTCGCGCTCGATCTTCGGCGGTTTCGTGGTGTGGCACGCGGGCGAGGGCGACGGCGAGGCGGGCGATCTGAGTTCCTATGCCGAGCCGATCGGCGGCGACGAACTCGACCCCGCCCTGGTGGTCGCGGTCGTGAACCAGACCGCCAAAACGGTGTCGAGCCGTGACGCCATGCGCGCCACCACCCAGACCTCCCCGTTCTACCGGCCGTGGGCCGAGTCGTCGATGCTGGACTTCGACGAGATGCGCCGCGCCGTCGCCCGCGGTGACCTGGCCGCCATCGGTGAGATCGCCGAGCGCAACGCACTCGGCATGCACGCCACCATGCTCACGGCCCGCCCTGGCATCCGCTACCTCTCGCCGCACTCGCTCGCGGTGCTCGACGCCGTGCAGGCCCTGCGCGCCGACGGTGTGCTCGCCTACGCGACCATCGACGCGGGCCCCAATGTGAAGGTGCTGTGCACCCGCGCCGACGCCGCCCGAGTGGCCGCGACCGTGGAGAGCCTCGGCGATTTCGTCACCACCCGCACCGCGCACATCGGTCCCGGCGCCGCCTTGCTCCCGGACACCGCGCAGGTCGGGGTCTCATGATTTCCTGTCGCGCCCCGGGCAAACTGTTCGTCGCGGGGGAGTACGCCGTCGTCGAACCCGGTCACCGGGCCGTGCTGGTCGCCGTCGACCGCTACGCAACCGCAACGGTCACGGCGACCGACGGTGACACCGTCCTGGCCTCGGATCTGGAGGGCGGCAGCTCCCTCCGGTGTCGCCGCGTGACAGCCGACCAGGCTGGTGTGGCTGCCTCGGCGGAACCGGCCACCACGAACTCGGCGACGGCCGCACTCGCAGGTCATTCCGGCTCCTTCGTGTCCACGACAGGGTCGGTTCCGGCCACCTTCTCCTATCTGTTCGCCGCCGCATCGGTGCTCGACCGACTGGTGCTCGAACGCGGAATCACCCCGCGCCCTTATCGTTTGGATGTCACTGCCGATCTCGGTGACGCCGACGGCCGTAAGTTCGGCCTGGGTTCGAGCGCGGCGGTGACGGTCGCGGCGGTGACCGCGCTCGGCGAGTTCTACGAGCTCGGCCTGAGTTCGATGGACCGCTACCGCCTCGCCATGCTCGCCACGGTCACGGTTCATCCCCGTGCTTCCGGCGGTGATGTCGCGGCCAGCACCTGGGGCGGCTGGCTCGCCTACAGCTCCCCGGACCGCGCCCGGGTGGCGGAGGCGGCCGAGGTCCACGGCGTCGACGCGGCACTTCGCCTGCCGTGGCCGGGTCTGTCGGTGCGCCCGCTGCCCACTCCGACCACGCTCGACCTGCACATCGGCTGGACCGGCACCCCCGCCTCCACCCCCGCCTTGGTCGCGGGCCTCGGCGCACCCCTCGACCGCGCGGAGTTCCTGGTGCGCAGCGATGCCTGCGTCGAACGCCTCGCCGCGGCTGTCGACGCCGACGACCCCGCCGCCATCCGCACCGAAATCGACTGCGCGCGTGAGCTTCTCCTCGGTCTCGACGCCGCCGAGCGGCTCGGCGTCATGACCGAACGCCTCGCCGCGTTGTGTCACGTGGCGGCCGAGGTCGGCGCCGCCGCGAAACCCTCGGGTGCCGGTGGCGGCGACTGCGGTATCGCCCTGCTCGAGCACGGCCGCGCCGACGCTGTCGCCGCACTGACCGACGGCTGGGAAGCCGCCGGAATCCGCAAGCTGCCCTTGCGGATCCACCCGTCCGAAGGAGTTCGCGCATGATCGCCGACCGCAAGGACGACCACGTTCGCCACGCGGTGAACCATCGCCGCAACCACAGCGGTGGCAACGATTTCGACTCCGTCGCCTTCGTGCACCACGCCCTGGCCGGCATCGACTCGGCCGACGTGCGGCTCGGCGTCGATTTCGCCGGAAAGCATTGGACCTCACCGCTGTACGTGAACGCGATGACCGGTGGCAGCACCAACACCGGCGAGATCAACCGGCAGCTGGCCGTCGCGGCCCGCGAGACCGGAGTCCCCATCGCCTCGGGGTCGATGAGCGCCTACTTCCGTGACCCCGCCGTCGCGGGCACCTTCCGGGTGCTGCGCGAAGAGAACCCGCACGGGTTCGTCCTGGCCAATGTGAACGCCAACGCCACCCTCGACCAGGTGCGCAGCGCGATCGACCTGCTCGAGGCCGACGCGCTGCAGATCCACGTGAACTCGGTGCAGGAAGTCGTGATGCCCGAGGGCGACCGCGCCTTCGCCGGGTGGCCGCGCCGCATCGAGGAGATCGTCGCGGGCGTGCCGGTGCCGGTGATCGTCAAGGAGGTCGGGTTCGGCCTCAGCAGGCAGACCGTCACGTGGCTGCGCGAGGCCGGGGTGACCGTGGCCGACGTGGGCGGACGCGGCGGAACCAATTTCGCGCGCATCGAGAACGACCGGCGCGCGGGCGCCGACTTCGCCTTCATCGAACAGTGGGGTCAGTCGACGGCCGCGTGCCTGCTCGACTGCACCGGCATCACCGGCATCGACATCTCCGCCTCCGGCGGCATCCGCTCGCCGCTGGACATGGCCCGCGCCCTGGCGCTCGGCGCCAAGGCGACCGGTGTGGCGGGAGCGTTCCTGGAAACGCTCGTCGACCACGGCACCGAGGCCCTCGTCGCCAAGATCACCACCTGGCTCGATCAGCTGCGCAACATCATGACCGTCCTCGGCGCGACCACGCCCGCCGAGCTCACCGGTCGCGATGTGCTCGTCACCGGCGACCTGGCCGGCTTCTGCGCGCTGCGCGGCATCGATGTGGCCTGTCTCGCCCACCGGAGTCCCTGGTGGCGCGAATCGAACCTCCGAGAAGGAGTCATCCATGAATGACATGTCGTACGCGGCTGTCCCGATGCAGTGGGTCGGTCCGCTGCGGATCACCGGCAATGTCGTCGACGACTCCGTCGATGTGCCGCTGGCCACCTATGAGACCCCGCTGTGGCCCTCGGTGGGGCGCGGTGCGCGGATCAGCACCCTCACCGAGAAGGGCATCGTCGCCACCCTCATCGACGAGCGGATGACCCGGTCGATCCTGCTCGAAGCCGACGACGCCTACACCGCCTACACCACCGTGCGGCAGCTCGAGGCCCGTATGCCCGAGCTGCAGGAGGTCGTCTCGGGCAGCAGCCGCTTCGCCCGGCTCATCGACCTGAACCACCAGATCGCCGGCAACCTGCTGTTCCTGCGGTTCGAGTTCACCACCGGCGACGCCTCCGGCCACAACATGGCCACCCTGGCCAGCGACCACCTGATGGACCACATCCTGTCGACCATGCCCGGTGTGCGCTACGGCTCCATCTCGGGCAACTACTGCACCGACAAGAAGGCCACCGCCGTCAACGGCATCCTCGGCCGCGGCAAGAACGTCGTCACCGAACTGCTGATCCCGCGCGAGGTGGTCGAGGCGCGGCTGCACACCACCGCCGCCAAGGTCGTCGAGCTCAATATCCGCAAGAACCTGATCGGCACCCTGCTCGCGGGCGGAATCCGTTCCGCCAACGCGCATTACGCGAACATGCTGCTGGCCTACTACCTGGCCACCGGTCAGGACGCCGCCAATATCGTCGAGGGCTCCCAGGGCGTCACCCACGCCGAGGACCGCGACGGTGATCTGTATTTCTCGTGCACCCTGCCCAACCTGATCGTCGGTACGGTCGGTAACGGCAAGCACGCCAGTTTCGTCGAGGACAACCTGGTGCGCCTCGGCTGCCGGGCCGAACGCGAGCCCGGCGAGAACGCGCGCCGCCTCGCCGTGATCGGTGCGGCCACCGTGCTGTGCGGTGAGCTGTCGCTGATGGCCGCGCAGACCAATCGCGGTGAATTGATGCGTGCCCATACCCAATTCGAGCGGTCAACCACGAGCAACGGGACACAACGATGACCACAACGCCGGTCGGTATCCACGACCTTTCGTTCGCCACCACCCACTACGCCCTCGATCACGCCGTCCTCGCCGAGCGACTCGGGGTGGATCGCGACAAGTTCTACCTCGGCATCGGCCAGGAACGCATGAGCGTGGCCGCCGCCGACGAGGACATCGTCACCATCGCCGCCGCGGCCGCCCAGCCGATCCTGGAACGGCACGGCACCGACAACATCCGCACGGTGCTGCTGGCCACCGAGACCGGTGTCGACCAGTCGAAAGCCGCTGCCCTGTACCTGCATTCGCTGATCGGGCTGCCCAACGCGGCGCGGGTGGTCGAGCTGAAGCAGGCCTGCTACGGCGGCACCGCCGGGCTGGCGTTCGCCGCGGGCCTGATCGCGCGTGACCCCTCGCAGCGGGTGCTGGTGATCGCCGCCGACATCGCCAAGTACGAACTCGACACCCCGGGCGAGCCGACCCAGGGCGCCGCGGCGGTCGCGATGCTGGTCACCGCGAACCCGGCCATCCTCGCGCTCGACCCGATCTCGGGGCTCTACAGCGCCGACATCATGGACTTCTGGCGCCCGAACTACCGCTCCGAAGCCATCGTCGACGGCAAGACCTCGGTGAACGCCTACCAGAAGGCCGCACAGGAGGCGTGGAGCGACTACCGCCGCCAGGGCGGTCGCGAGCTCGGCGAGTTCGCCGCGTTCTGCTACCACCAGCCCTTCACCAAGATGGCCTACAAGGCGCACCGGCACCTGCTCGAGAGCCAGGGCCACACCGCCGAGGCCGCCGATCTCGAGGCCGCCATCGGCGCCACCACCACCTACAACCGCACCGTCGGCAACAGCTACACCGCGTCGCTGTACCTCGGCCTGGCCTCGCTGCTCGACCACGCGGACGACCTCACCGGCAAGGCCCTGGCCATGATCAGCTACGGCTCCGGCAGTGTGGCCGAGTTCTTCAGCGGCACAGTACAACCCGGCTACCGCGCGCACCTGCGCACCGAGGCCAACCAGGCCGCGATCAGCTCGCGCGAGATGCTCGACTACGACCACTACCGTGCCCTGCACGAAGCGGTGCTGCCCACCGACGGCGCCTACCACGCCATGGCCGAGGAAACCCGGCGCCCGTTCCGGCTGGCCGCGATGTCGGGCCACAAACGCATCTACGAAGCTCGGTGACCGTGGCCGATCCGGAAATACGGCACGTCAGGATCATCATCGTCGGAAGCGGGCTGTCGGGCGTCGGCGCGGCGGTCCGGTTGAGTCAGCAGGGGCACACCGATTTCCTCGTGCTCGAACGTGGACCCGATGTCGGTGGCACGTGGCGGGTGAACACCTACCCGGGTGCCGGGTGCGACGTCCCCTCGCAGCTGTATTCGTATTCGTTCGCGCTGAACCCGAATTGGACGAGGTCGTTCTCCCCGCAGGCCGAGATCGAACGCTACATCCGGGACGTGTCGGAGCGTTTCGGGGTGCGTGACAAACACATCTTCGATTGCGAGATGACGGCGGCGCGCTGGAACGACACCGATGGCCGATGGGAGATCCATACCAGCCGTGGGCAGTTCACCGCCGATGTGGTCGTGTCGGCGGCCGGTGTGCTCGCGGAGCCGAATCTTCCCGATATCAAGGGGATGTCGAGCTTCGAGGGAGAGATCTTCCATTCGGCGCGGTGGAATCACGAGTCGACTCTCGCCGGTAAGCGGGTGGCGGTGATCGGCACGGGATCGTCCGCGGTGCAGATCATTCCGTCGATCGCGCCGGAGGTGGCGAGCCTCGATGTGTATCAGCGCACCGCCACCTGGGTGATGCCGCATCTGGGCCGTCGCTATACGGCGGTCGAGCGGTTCGCGTTCCGGCGGATTCCCGGCTTCCAGCGGCTGGTCCGGGCCTTGATCTACCTGCTGCGCGAGATCTTCGTCGTCTTCCAGGCCAAGTACCCGCGTGCGGCGGTGCTGCTGGAGTTGGTCGGCCGGGTCAAGATGTTCCTCGAGATCCGTGATCCGCAGGTGCGCCGGAAGGTGGTGCCGGCGCATCGTCTCGGCTGTAAACGGATGCTGGTGTCCAACCGTTTCTATCCGGCGCTCGACCGCGACAATGTGGATCTGGTGACGGATTCGATCGCGGAGGTCCGGGCGAATTCGATCGTCACCGAAGACGGCACCGAACGCGAAGTCGATGCGATTGTGTTGTGCACGGGATTCCAGGTATCGGATTCCCCGACCTACAACCTGTACGTCGGCCGCGACGGGCGCACCCTGTCGGAAATCGGTGAGGCGGAAGGGTATCGCAACTACAAGGGCACAACGGTCGCGAACTTTCCCAACCTGTTCTTCATGCTCGGTGCCAATTCCGGCTTGAATTACACCTCGCTGATCTACATCATGGAATCCCAGTTCCGGTACCTGATCTCGGCACTGGAAACCATGGAGCAGCGAGGCCTGCGCACCGTCGAAGTCCGCAAGGACGCCGAGGAAGAATACAACCGGGGAATCCAGCGCAAGATGGCGAAAACGGTGTGGGCCACCGGTGGGTGCCGCAGCTGGTTCCTCGACAGCATGGGCAACAACGCAGTGCTGTGGCCGGACTTCAGTTTCCGTTACCGCAGGCAGATGCGCTCTTTCGATCTCGAGGCGTATCAGACGACCGCCAACTGAACCCGTCGATCCCGGAGCTGCTGTGCGGCTCCGGGATCGACGTCGGCTCAGAGCCCGATGGTGCCGGACATCGAATCGAGCAGCGTCAGGGCAACGTCGAGCAGGCCTCCGAGTGCAGCAGAAAACATTGATTTTCTCCTTCGATATGGGGGATCATCCGCGAAAAGAGCACCCGAATGCGCCGACAGCGTCGGTGTCATCGGGGTTGTGCAGCTCAACGAATCAGCGAGATGATCGCTGGATATCCGGATGCACACCTGGCTCGGTGTGGGAGTGCGCTATCACCGTAGCAATGGAGTTTGACTCCGACAAGCAACGGGTAGACGTGTCAGCGCGGATTTTTTCCGGCCCGCCGCCGCATTTTCCGGCAGTTGTCAGGACGAGCTCAGCGACGACATTCCCGGCGGGCGCGTCGAGGCGCGCAGTGGATTCGCGGTCGGGAAGGTGATCGACGGCAGCGTCACCCACATGCGTACCCGGGTGCCCTTTTCGTCGTGGGTGAATTCGAGATCCTCGGTGAGTACCCGCATCATCTCCACACCCCGGCCGCGATAGCCGGGGTCGGTGGGGGTGGGCACCCAGCGGCCGGTGTCGGTGACCTTGATGACCACCCGGTCACCCTCGCAGGTGGCGGTGAGGACGACCCGGCCGGGTGCGGTGTCGCGGTAGGCGTGTTCGACGCTGTTGCTGCAGGCCTCGTTGGCGGCGGCGACGAGGTCGGCCGCCAGGTCGTGCGGCACGGCGGCCGTGGCGAACCAGCGGTAGAGGGTGCGGCGCAGGCCGGTCAATTCCACTGCGGCGGCGGGAATGTCGACGTGCAGCGGTTCCGGCGGCTGGCGGTAGACGACCATCGCCACGTCGTCGTCGTAGCCCGCGGGCGGGCACAGCCGCGACAGCACGGCGTCGGCCACATCGCGGGGGAGCGCGCCGCCGGTTTCGCTGAGGACGTCCGCGATCTTCACGAACCCCTCCTCGATGTCGTAGCCGCGCTGTTCCACCAGCCCGTCGGTGAACAGCACCAGGGAGGAGCCCGCGGGCAGCGCGGTGGTCGCCTCGGGGCGGCGCGGAGTGTCGAAGGTGGCCAGTGGCACCGCCCGCCCGCCTTCCAGGATCCGGCCCGGCCCACCGGGAGCCGCCAGGATCGGCGGCATGTGGCCAGCGTTGGAGTAGCGAACCACGCCGCGCTCGGGGTCGAGCACGGCGGCGCACACGGTGGTGCACATGGCGCCGGGAATCCGCGCGGCGACCGCGTCGAGTTCGGCGAGCAGCTGGGCGGGTCCGGCGCCGCGCAGCAGCAGCGCCCGTGCGGCAGTGCGCAATTGGCCCATCACCACCGCCGCGGACAGGCCTCGGCCGACGCAGTCGCCGACGACCACACCGATGGTGCCGTCGCGCAGCGGGACCACGTCGTACCAGTCGCCACCGATCTCGAGCGGCGGCAGGGCGGGTTCGTAGTGCACCGAGAATCGCGGCGGCAGTTCGATCGGGCCGAGCATGGCACGCTGCAGGGTGAGCGAGGTGGCACGGGCCTGGTCGAAGTTGCGCGCACGCTGCAACGCGACGCTGAGATGGCCGACCAGCAGCGAATACAGCGCCCAATCGGCGGCACTCACCGCGCGTGGGGCGCCGAAGCGCACCCACAGCGCCGCGTCGCCGGTCTCACCGAGCGGCGCCACGACGGCGTCCACGCCGCCCTCGTCGCCGGTGATGGCCGACAGGCCGCGCGCGGACTGCCTGCGCGCCCGGTCGAGCAGTTCGTTGGTCTGCTCGTCGAGCACCACCGGAGCCTCACCGCGCGAACTCGGCTGCTGCACCGGCGTCGCGACGAATCTGGCGTTGGCGGAGACGAATTCGGGTTCCGTCGGGGCCTGCGCCGCGGTGGGGGACTCGCCGCAGGAGTAGAGGTCGGGTCGACCGGTGCGGCTCGGCCACACCGCCACGAGTGCCGTGCGCGCGCCCATCGTCCGCCGCAATTCGTCGAGCCCGACGGCGAGGACCTCCACCATGCTGGTGGCCGCGCCGACCGCGGTCGCCAGTCGCGAGGCCGCCTGGTCGCGGGCCTGCGCGTCGTGCTCGGCGGTGACGTCGCGCACCGTGCCGACGAAGATCCGCTCGTTGTTCTCCTGCTTCACCAGCGAACTCGCGCTCACCGCCAGCCAGCGTTCGCGGCCGTCGCGATGCCGCACCGGCATCACGAAACGTGAGGCCTCGGTACCGATCTGGGGATAGCCCTTGCGATCGTGCAGTGCCCACGGATGCGGCAGCGCGAACGGCACCTCCTCGGGCCCGTACCCGGTGAGCACCCCGAACGCCGAGTTCACCTCGACGATCGTCCCGTGCTCGTCGGCGACGAAGAACCCGTCCTGCAGCGACTCGACCAGCGCGGTGCGGAACGCGTCGCGGCCCGCCAGATCCTCGGCGCGCGAACGCTGTTGCTCGTAGCGCTTGGTGCCGTCGAGGTAGCCGCGGGTGGCGATGTCGAGCGCGGCCATCGTCTGCAGCAGGAATTCCAGCGCCACCTCCGCCCCGCGCGAATACGCCTCGCTGCCCGCGAGTTCGGCGACGGTGCGGAAGTGGTGCTCGGTGAGATCGAGCAGGCTGATGCCCTCGACGAGGGCGCGCCTGCCGAGGTCGTAGCCCTCGCTCAGGCCTGTCTGGCCCGGCGCGGCGACATGGCGGCGCAGGGCAGCCGAATAGTCGTCGAGGAACGCGGCCAGGACAGCACTCATCGGCACCCTCTCACGATCCTGCTCCCCGGAATCGGGCCGCCAGGACCAGCGCGTCGTCGGTGTCCTTGGCGTCGCGGGCGAGCAGGTCGCCCGCGATGGCGGCCGCGGGCCTGGCCAGGTCGATCTTGTCGGCGTCGGCGGTGACGAGACCGTCGGTGGCCATCAGCAGCAGGTCGCCCTGTTTGATCGGCAGGGTCTGCGGCTGGAGGTGCGCGGGCAGCCGGTAGCCGACGATACCGCCGGTTAGCAGCATGGTCGCCCGCAGCTCCGGGCCCGCCGGACCGAGCGTGAGCAGCCGCGACTCCACATTGCCCACGCCGATCCATTGCAGGGTGTCGCCCGGCCCTATCAGCGCCAAAGACATTGCGGCGCCGCGGGTTTCGGCCATCGCCCGATGACACAGCACCATCAGCACATCCAGTGGTTCGCCGCGGTTGTCCGACAGCACGAGGGTCGCGCGATCGGCCGCGTCCGCCGCCGCGGCGCCGTGGCCGAGACCGTCGAGCACGCCGAAGAGCACGCCGCCGTCGCCGGTGTCGAGGACGACGCCACGGTCACCGGAGACGTCCTGGCCGGGTAGTGCCCGGCCTGCCGTCGACCATTCCGTGCGGCCGGTGATCCCGTCTTCATGCACCGTCGGGTACCCACTTCCACATTTCGATCAACGTCCCTCGGCCGGGGGCGGAATCGATGGTGATGCCGTCCATCAGCCTGCGAGCGCCCGGCAGGCCGAGGCCGAGGCCGCGACCGGTGGAGTACCCGTCCTCGAGCGCGCGCGGAATGTCACGGATGCCGGGACCCTGGTCCTCGGCTTGGACCACGAGGCTCTGGCGGCCGTCGCGGATGTCGACGAGCAGTCGGATCTCGCCACTGCCCGCGTAACTGGTGATGTTGCGGGCGATTTCGGAGATGGCGGTGGAGATCATGGTGCGGTCGGTGAGGGTGAAGCCGAGGTGAGCCGCCAGCTCGTGCCCGGCCTGGCGTGCGGTCACGATGTCCTCGGACACCTTTACTGCGATCGCGACCTGCTCAGCGGCCACTGTCACGACCATCTCGTCGGCTGCGCGGGTGACGGTTCAGCCAGGCGAGACCTTCTTCGAGGTCGAGGGCCGTCTGCATGTCCTCGAAGGTGAGTCCGAGCTGCACCATCGCGAACGCGACCTCGGGCTGTAAACCGACGATCACCGTTTCCGCACCGCGCAGCTGGGTCATGTGGGCGATGGTGCGCAGCGACCGGGCGGCGAAGGAATCCATCACGTCGATGGCCGTGACGTCGACGATGATGCCGGTCGCGCGATAGCGGCTGACCTGCGTCATGAGATCGTCCTGCAGCCGCTCGGTGTCGGCGTCGGTCAGCGCCGACTGGACCGAGGCGATCAGGAATGTGCCCTGTTTCAGGATGGGTACCGGCATGGCGGACTGCTAGCGCCCGTCCCGCTCGCTCAGCCGCTCGGTGACCCGGGTGACCTCGTACCCGAGCAGCCGCTCGGCCTCTTCGATACCACCCTGCAGGTCGCCGACCGCGTTCATCTTGGACAGGTCGAGACCGATGGTCACCAGGGTGAGCGCGATCTCGGAGGACAGACCGGTGATGATGACGCTGGCGCCCATCAGGCCCGAGGCGTCGACGGTCTGTACGAGGTGGTTGGCGACCACGGAGTCGATGGCGGGCACACCGGTGATGTCGATGACGACCACCTTGGCGCGATTGGCCCGGATGGCGCGCAGCAGCTGCTCGGTGAGCTGACGGGCGCGCTGGGAGTCGAGCACACCGATGATGGGCAGGATGAGCAGCTGCTCGCGCACCTGCAGCACCGGGGTCGACAGCTCGCGGATGGCTTCCTGCTGGCGGCTGATGACGCGCTCGCGCTCCTGCACGAACGACACGCCCACGGTGTTGGCGATGCGGTTGGCGGCGGGCTCGTAGGCGTCGAGCACCTGGTTGAGCATCTCGAAGTTGGACTGGTACTTGGAGAACAGCGAGCGGGCGAGCACGTCGCGCAGCAGCAGCACGATTCCGAGGACCTCGTCGGTCTCGACGCCGCGGGGAATGATGCGCTCGGACAGGTCGCGGGCGTAGGCCTGCAGGGCCTCGACGCTACCGGTGACCAGCACCTCGACGTAGTTGTCGTACATGGAGGTGGCCTCGGAGAAGATCTCCTCCGGGGTCATCGCGGTGAGCAGTTCGGCCTCGGTGATGCGCCGTGCCCATTCCTCACGCAGGCCGGTGCGGTTCTGCCGGAGGTGCTCGACCAACTGGGGGAGCAGGTTGTTGTCCACCGGGCGCGCCGGTGGCGCATCCGCGGAAAGACTCGTTGACACCTCGGACATGGAAGCTCCTGCCCCTTTCGACGTTTTCACCAGGTGCGCACCGCACACGTTGACCGAAGCCTACTCATACCCCATCCATGGTGCTGTCCAAACCTGCCGGTAACCGGCTATCCGGGGGTGAAGCCGCGGGCCAGCGCCGCCAGGGCCCGATCCAGGTACACGGTGAGATCGGCGTCACCGCGTTCGAGCCAGGCGTCGAAGGCCGCGCGGGCGGCGGCCAGGGTGGCGCGGCCGACCGCCAGGGGGATCAGGTCGTCGGCGCTGGTGCCGAGCCTGCGCGCGGCGAATTCGCCGACCGCGCGCTCCCAGGCGTCGTAGTGCGCACCCGCGCCCGCCGACAGCGCGGGAATTCCCGAGATCAGGCGCATCCTGGTGCGCAGTTCGGGAATGTCTTCGGCGCGATACCTGTTGGCCGCCAACACGATCCGCCGCACCGCGGTCATCATCGGCTCGTCGTCGGTAACGGCGGCGAAGGCCGCGCGCAGGTCGGCCACCTCGTCGTCGAACTGGTGCCACAGCACCTCGCCCTTGCTCGGGAAGTAGCGGAAGAAGGTGCGTTCGCTGACGCCCGCCTCGGCCGCGATCTGCCCGACGGTCACCTCCTCGAAGCCGTGCTCGGTGAACAGGCGCATCGCGATGAGTTCCAGGGCGCGGCGCGTGGTGCGCGGTGGGCGGCCGCGCTGGGTCGGGGCTGACATGGATACAGCGTAGGGAGTGGGCCGCCCGCTGGAGCCGGGTCTTGATTATGTCAGTGACTGACGTTAATGTTCGGTCATGTTCGTGGCCCAGCTCACATCGCCGGAGGTCGACGCCTGTCGCGCGTCGATCCTGCTGGTTCCGCTGGGCGCCATCGAGCAGCACGGACCGCACCTGCCGCTGTCCACCGATCTCGACATCGCCTCGGCGCTGTGCGCGCGGGCCGCCGCCGCTCGCGACGACGTGCTCGTCGCGCCCGCCGTGCCCTACGGCGCCAGCGGCGAGCACGCCGGATTCGCCGGCACGCTGTCGATCGGGCAGGCCGCGCTGGAGCTGCTCGTAGTGGAGCTGTGTCGTTCGGCCACCGCGACTTTCGAGCGGATCGTGCTGGTCAATGCCCACGGCGGCAATGTCGAGGCGCTGCGTCGGGCCGTCACCCTACTGCGCTCGGAATCGCGCGACGTGCGCCTGTTCTGCCCCGGCTACGGCGGCGACGCGCACGCGGGCCACACCGAAACCTCCCTCCAGCTCGCCATCGCGCCCGACCGGGTGCGCACCGAGCTGGCCGAACCGGGCGACACCCGCCCGCTCGCCGAGGTGCTGCCGCTGCTGCGCACGGGCGGGGTGGCCGCGGTGAGCCACAACGGAATTCTCGGCGACCCGACCGGGGCGAATGCCGCCGCGGGCACCGAACTGCTGAGTGCGGCGACCGCCGCGCTCCTGCACGACCTGGGCCGCTGGTGGCCGGGTGACAACGAGGAAGGACCACGTCGATGAACCCCTGGTTCGAGACCGTCGCCGAGGCGCAGCGTCGCGCCCGCAAGCGGCTGCCGAAGTCGGTGTACGGCGCGCTGATCGCCGGTTCCGAACGGGGCCAGACCATCGAGGACAACCAGACCGCGTTCACCGAACTCGGTTTCGCACCGCACTGCGCGGGCCCCATCGGGGACCGCGACCAGTCGACAACCGTCCTGGGGCAACAGGTGTCGATGCCGGTGCTGATCTCGCCGACCGGCGTGCAGGCGGTGCACCCCGACGGTGAGGTCGCCGTGGCACGGGCCGCGGCCGCACGCGGCATCGCCATGGGCCTGAGTTCGTTCGCGAGCAAGCCGGTCGAAGAGGTGATCGCGGCCAACCCCGCCACCTTCTTCCAGCTGTACTGGTGCGGCAGCAAGGACCAGATCCTGGAACGGATGGAACGCGCGAAGACCGCCGGTGCGGTCGGGCTGATCCTCACCCTCGATTGGTCCTTCTCGCACGGTCGCGACTGGGGCAGCCCGCAGATCCCCGAATCGCTGAACCTGCGCACCATGATGAAATTCGCACCGCAGACCCTCGCCCGCCCGCGCTGGCTGGCCACCTACCTGCGCTCGGGTTCCATCCCCGACCTCACCGCACCCAACATGTCGGTCGGCGGCGGCGCCGCGCCCGGCTTCTTCGGCGCCTACGGCGAATGGATGCAGACACCAGCCCCCGACTGGGACGACGTGGCCTGGATCTGTGCGCAGTGGGACGGCCCGGTGCTGCTCAAGGGCGTGATGCGAGTAGACGACGCGCTGCGCGCGGTCGACGCCGGCGTCGCGGGCATCTCGGTGTCCAACCACGGCGGCAACAACCTCGACGGCACCCCCGCCGCCATCCGGGCCCTGCCGGTGCTGGCCGACGCCGTGGGCGACCAGATCGAGGTCCTGCTCGACGGTGGTATCCGGCGCGGTAGCGATGTCGTCAAGGCCGTCGCCCTCGGTGCCCGCGCGGTCCTCATCGGCCGCGCCTACCTGTGGGGTCTGGCCGCCAACGGCCAGGCCGGTGTGGAGAACGTCCTCGACATCCTGCGCGGCGGCATCGACTCCGCCCTGCTCGGCCTGCGCAAGACCTCGGTCACCGACCTGACCCGCGACGACATCGTGGTCCCGGACGGTTTCGAACGCGCCCTCGGCATCCCCGACACGGCCCGCACCGCGAACACCGCCGAGAAAGTATTGCGGTAAGCGGTATTTCACCCGAGGGCCGGATGTGTTGTCCGGGCGGGGACCGGTCGCTGTGGTCGAGCGTCGACCTGTCGGTCGACCCGCCCGGCGATGACCACCCCGCGCGCCACCATCTCCGTGCCTGCCATCACCTCGTCGGCGCGGCCCACCGCCGGCACCGCCGCCCGCCCGGCCTCGGCGGGGGTCTGCGTGGAGACGGCGACGAACAAACGGGTGGCCGACGACCGGTGCGACCCGACTCGAGCGGCGGCGGCGGAGGTTCGGGGTCCTGACTCACGCCATGTCCGCCGCCGGTGTCGCCTCCTTCGCTGCTACGCGTGTGCCGAGTTCCCTTGCCGCGCTGCGGTGGTGGTCGATCAGCACGTCGTAGATCTCGGCGAGCGCCGCCAGTTGCGAGCGGTCGAGCACATCGATCATGTGCCGTCGCACGCTGCGCACATGGGCGGGAGCCGCCGTGGTGAGCAACTGACCGCCCGCCCTCGTCAGCCGCGCGACGGTGCGGCGCTGATCGTGCGGCATCGTCTCGCGCACCACCAGCCCACGCTTCTGCATGCGCGTGATCTGGTGTGAGAGTCGGCTCTGCGACCACTCGAGCGCACCCGCAAGGTCAGCGAAGGTCAAACGCTGGCCCGGTGCGTCCGCTAGGTACACCAGCACGGAATATTCGACATAACTGAGATTGGCCGCCCGGCCGGCGTCACGCCCGATCGCCGCGGCGATCAGGTCGCGGGTACGGACATAGCCCAGCCAGGCGCGCATTTCGACATCATCGAGCCACTGTGGATCGGTCACGATCGAGCTCCAGATTCGCCGGTGCAAGCTTCGGATTGAACGGCGCACGCCCACCACCGCCCGGGAGAATGGGTAGCACCGTTTGTGTTGAACGTGCAACCTCGACCATGCTTTATGTTGAGTAAGGGTTGCCTAATCCGCAGCTCGGCGGCCGGTGGTGGATAGGCTCTGCGATGCTCTGCCCACCTGCCTGAAGGAGTGCGATCCGTGACCGCGCCGGAGTTCCGCTATTCCGATCTGCTGCCGATCGGCGCGGACGACACGCCGTACCGTCTGCTGACCACCGAGGGGGTCAGCACCTTCGAGCACAACGGCCGCACCTTCCTGCAGGTAGAGCCCGAAGCCCTGCGCCTGCTCACCGAGACGGCGATCCACGACATCAGCCACTACCTGCGCCCCGCGCACCTGCGGCAGCTGCGCAAGATCATCGACGACCCGGAGTCCTCGGGCAACGACCGATTCGTGGCGCTCGACCTGCTCAAGAACCTCAACATCTCCGCGGGCGGCGTGCTGCCGATGTGCCAGGACACCGGCACCGCGATCGTGATGGGCAAGAAGAGCGAGGGTGTGCTCACCGGCGCCGACGACGCCGAGTGGATCAGCCGCGGCGTGTTCGACGCCTACTCCCGGCTCAACCTGCGCTACTCCCAGCTCGCGCCGATCACCATGTGGGAGGAGAAGAACACCGGTTCCAACCTGCCCGCCCAGATCGAGCTGTACTCCACCGAGGGCGACGCCGACAACCCGGTCTACAAGTTCCTGTTCATGGCCAAGGGTGGCGGTTCGGCCAACAAGTCGTTTCTGTACCAGGAGACCAAGGCCGTCCTGAACCCTGAGCGCATGCTCGAGTTCCTCGACGAGAAGATCCGCTCCCTCGGCACCGCGGCCTGCCCGCCGTACCACCTGGCCGTGGTCATCGGTGGTACCAGCGCCGAATTCGCTTTGAAGACAGCGAAATACGCCTCGGCGCACTACCTGGACAACCTGCCGACCGAGGGTTCCATCACCGGTCACGCCTTCCGTGATCTCGAACTGGAGGAAGAGGTCTTCCAGCTCACCCGTGAGTTCGGTATCGGCGCCCAGTTCGGCGGCAAGTACTTCTGCCACGATGTGCGCGTGGTGCGCCTGCCCCGCCACGGCGCCTCCTGCCCGGTCGCCATCGCGGTGTCGTGCTCGGCCGACCGTCAGGCCCTTGCCAAGATCACCAAGGACGGCATCTTCCTCGAGCAGCTGGAAACCGAACCGGCGCAGTATCTTCCGGAGCAGACCGAGGACATCCTCGGCGGCGACGTGGTGCAGATCGACCTGAACCGCCCGATGGACGAGATCCGCGCCGAGCTGTCGAAATATCCGGTGAAGACCCGGCTTTCGCTCACCGGCCCGCTGGTCGTTGCCCGCGATATCGCGCACGCCAAGATCAAGGAACGCCTCGACGCGGGCGAGCCGATGCCGCAGTACCTGCGCGATATGGCCGTCTACTACGCGGGCCCGGCCAAGACCCCCGAGGGCTACGCCTCCGGCTCGTTCGGTCCGACCACCGCCGGGCGCATGGACTCCTACGTCGACCAGTTCCAGGCCGCGGGCGGTTCGATGATCATGCTGGCGAAGGGCAACCGGTCCGCCCAGGTCACCAAGGCGTGCAAGGAGCACGGCGGCTTCTACCTCGGTTCCATCGGCGGCCCGGCCGCGCGCCTGGCCCTCGACTGCATCAAGAACGTCGAGGTGCTCGAGTACCCCGAGCTCGGCATGGAGGCGGTCTGGAAGATCGACGTCGAGGACTTCCCGGCCTTCATCGTCGTCGACGACAAGGGCAACGACTTCTTCGCCGAGACCTCCAAGCCGATCGCCCTGCGCGTGCGTACCCGCTCCAAGGAACGCGTGTAGAGACCCACTCCCGGAGACCCCGGCGGCTGCGTAATCGCGGGCGCCGGGGTCTTCTGGTCGTGCGTCCAGCCGTCGCGGTGTAACGTGACCGGCGACATACGGTGAACGGGGTGGCTATGCCCGCTGGAATTCCTGGGGGCCGGGTGGCGCGCGGCGCCAAGCTCGGACAGTTCGCCGCGGGCCAAGCGGTGCGCGGGGTCGGCAGACGACTGTCGATGATCGGTCGCACCGAGGAGGCCAGGCAGGTGCTGGCCGAGCGCTCGGCGATGACGACCGCGCAGCAGATCGTCACGGTCCTCGGCAGCATGAAGGGGTCGGCGATGAAGCTGGGGCAGATGGCCTCGGTGCTCGACCTCGACTTCGTTCCCGAATCACATCGCGAACATTTCCGCGCCCAGTTGGCCGCACTGCAGGACAAGGCGCCCGCGGTCGCGTTCCCCACCATGCGTGCGGTGATCGAGGAGGATCTCGGACCGCTCGGCGGCGTCTTCGCCGACTTCGACGAGACCGCCATCGCGGCCGCGTCGATCGGTCAGGTGCACCGGGCCACCCTGCGCGACGGGCGCGTGGTCGCGGTGAAGGTGAAGTACCCCGGGGTGGAGCGCGCCGTCCAGGCCGATATCGGCAACCTCGAATTCCTCAGCAAGATGGGCAGATCCGTGCTGCCGAGCATGGCCGACACCGGCGTGCTCGAGGAGATCGCCGACAACCTGCGCAGCGAACTGGACTACGAACGCGAGGCCGGCACGCAGCACCGGGTGGCGCGGCGGTATCGCGGTCACCCGTTCATCACCGTGCCGGACGCGATCGTCGAACACTGCTCGCACAATGTGCTCGTCACCGAATACGTCGAGTCACAACCTTTTTCGCACATGCGCACGTTGCCCGACGCCGACCGCGACCACCTGGGCGAACTGATCTACCGGTTCTACATCTCCAGCTTGTTCGTCGACAACGAGTTCTGCGGCGACCCGCATCCGGGCAATATGCTGCTGGCCGCCGACGGGAAGCTCGCCTTCGTCGACTTCGGCCTGTACAAGCAGATGGACCCGGCGCATGTCGATTTCGAGCGCGACGTGCTGCGTGCGGCCGCCGAGGGGCGCGGTGAGGACCTGTACACCGCGTGGGTCGACCGGGGGATCGTCGACCCGAGCGCCGGGGTGTCGGTCGAGGAGAGCCTGGCCTACGTGTGGGCCGCCACGGGCTGGCACCTGCTGGACGAAGACGTCACCATCACCCCCGAATTGGCCACCGGCGCACTGCTGCTCGCGGTCGACCCGCGTTCGTCGCAATTCCACGGCATGCACCGGCAACTGCTGCCGCCGGAGCACGTGTTCTCCCGCCGGGCCGACCTGTTCACCTTCGCCACCCTCGGCCAGTTGCGGGCCACCGCGAACTGGCACCTGCTGGCCCGCGAATGGCTCTACCGCGAGCCGCCCGTCACCGAGGTCGGTCGCGAGATCGACCGGTGGCGCCGATGCGGGTGAGCCGAACCGCGCCGAACCGGGGTCGATAGGATTCCGGCATGAACTCTGTTCTCCGCATCCTGGTCGGCGTGAGCGCGGTCGCCGCGATGACGGCCACCGGCACCGCAACGGCCGACCCCGATCAGCGCGAACAAGTTCAGTCCGCCGCGGGCACCGAGGGCCTCGACCCACCGCTCGCCCTGGCCTACACCCTGGCCGAGCAGCAGGCCCACGCCGAGGGCGTGCCGCTGTCGGTCACCTCCGGCTACCGCACCCCCGAACAGCAGGAAGCGCTGTGGCAGGAAGGCCTGGCCACCCACGGCACCCCGGAGGAGGCCCGCCGCTGGGTCCTCCCGCCCGCCGAATCGACCCACGTCTCCGGCCACGCGGTCGACGTCGGCCCGCAGATCGGCGCCCAGTGGCTCGAGGCCAACGGCAACCGCTGGGGGTTGTGCAGGACTTTCGACAACGAGTGGTGGCATTTCGAGTTGGTGACGGTACCGGGGGCGCCGTGCCCGCCGACCGTGCCCGACGCGAGCATGCGGTAGGTCGCCCGGCGCGGTCTTGTCTGTCAGTGCAGGGCGGCGAAGAACGCCCGGATGTCTGCGACATGCGCCGCCGGTTCCTCCATCGCCACGAAGTGGTTGCCCGGGTTGCCCGACGGCCAGTGGGTGATCTTGTTGTCACGTTCGGCGAGCTTGCGCATGAGCGGTGAGCCGCCACCGTAGACGCCCGTCGGCACCAGGTTCTGGCCGGTCGGCCAACCGAAACCGCCGTCACGCAGCCCGTTGTACATGGGCCACGACGACGTGCCGGTGGTCTGGGTGAACCAGTACAGCGACACCGTCGTGAGCAGGTGGTCGCGGTCGATCACGTCCTCGGCGAGCTCGGCCATCGGCGTGAACTCCTGGAACTTCTGCATCATCCACGCCAGCAGCGCGACCGGGGAATCGTTCCAGCCCAGCGCGAAGGTCTGCGGTGCGGTGCGCAGCAGGGTGTGGTGGTCGACGCCGCCGGTCATCCACAGTTGCATCTGGTCCCACTCGGCGCGGTCCTCGTCCGACATCGCGGGGACGTCGGCTTGGGTCGGCATGCCGATTCCGCCGTCGAGATGGACCCCGATCACGTGCTCCGGAGCGGCGAGCGCCATCTCCGGTGCGATGTAGGCGCCCAGGTCACCGCCCTGCGTGCCGTAGCGCTGGTAGCCGAGCCGGGCCATGAGCTGCGTCCACATCCTCGCCACTCGTGCGGTGGTCATCCCGGCCTCGCGTGGAGCCTGGGAGAAGGCGAAGCCGGGGACCGACGGGACGACGACGTCGAAGGCCAGGGCGGGATCGAGACCATGGGCGCGGGGGTCGGTCAGCGGGCCGATGACCCGGGTGAATTCGGCGAAGGTGTTCGGCCACCCGTGGGTGAGCAGCAGGGGCACCGCATCGGGTTCGGGGGAGCGCACGTGGACGAAGTGCACGTCGAGGTCGTCGATGGTCGTCTGGAACTGCGGGAAGGCGTTGAGCGCGGTTTCCTGGGCCCGCCAATCGAATTCGTCGGCCCAGTAGGTGGCGAGCTCGCGCAGGTACGCGACAGGCACGCCGCGTTCCCAACCGTCGCCCGGCAGTTCGGGGGTCCATCGGGCTCGGGCCAGCCGGTCGCGCAGGTCGTCGAGATCGGTCTGCGGGATGTCGATGTGGAAGGGGCGGACAGTCATTCGGAACTCCTCGTGATCGGTGTGAACCCGACGCTACGAGGCATCTAGGACAGGATCGGTCCTAGATGTGCGCGAGAATCGACATCATGACCGACACCGCCGCCCGACTGCTCCGATTGCTCTCGCTGCTGCAGATGCCACGCGAATGGCCGGGCAGCGAACTCGCCGACCGCCTCGGCGTCACCGATCGGACCGTGCGCCGCGATATCGACCGGTTGCGAGAGCTCGGCTACCCGGTGCTCGCCGCGCTGGGCGCGAGCGGTGGCTACCGCCTCACCGCCGGGTCGGCGCTGCCGCCGCTGGTGCTCGACGAGGACGAAGCGGTCGCGGTCGCCGTCGGGCTACGAGTCGCCACCGGGCAGGCGGTCGGTGGGATCGAGGAGGCGTCGGTGCGGGCGTTGACGAAACTCGAGCAGGTCCTGCCCGCGAAGCTCCGCCGCCGGGTGCGGGTGGTCGGTACGGCGGTCGCGGTCCGGGTGGGTGAGGGGCCCGCCGTGGAGCCGGAGGTCCTCACCACCCTCGCCGCGGCCGTCACCAACCGGGAACGACTGCGCTTCGGCTACTTCGACACCGACGGCGCCGAGTCACGCCGCCATGTCGAACCGGTCGGCGTCGTCGCGTCCGGTCGGCGCTGGTACCTGGTCGCCTACGACCTCGACCGAGACGCCTGGCGCACCTACCGCGCCGACCGGATCGCCCACCCGCACCCGACCGGTGCCCGGATCACCGCGCGCGAGCTACCCGCGGCCGACGCCGCCGACTATGTGGCGGGACGCCGCACCGACTGGGCCACCGTCCCGTACCGGGCCGACGTCACCATCGACGCCCCGCTCGCCCGGGTCACCGGCCGACTCGGCGAGGACCCCGCCACACTGCACTCCACCGGTGCCACCACCTGCCGCCTCACCGGCGTCCGCGATGACGACCCCGATTGGCTTGCCCGCCGATTGGTTTCGCTCGGAGTCGCGTTCCGGGTACACGACTCGCCCGAACTGTCCGCGCGACTGCGCGCGATGGCGGAGCGCATCGGGCACGCGGTGGGGTGAGGACCGCGTCAGGGCCGGGCCGCGACCGCTTCCACCTCGAACAGCACATCGGGGGTGGCCAGCGCCGCGACACCGAGGAGTGTCTGGGTGGGTGGGGTGGTGCCCCAGTGCTCGGCGACGGCACCGGCGATCGGGCCGAGTTTCGTGACATCGTGGTTCACCACGTAGGTGCGCAGCGCGACGACGTGGCTGAGATCCAGGTCGTGGGCTGCCAGGGCGGTGGCGATATTGTCGAAGGTCCGCTTCACCTGGTCGGCGAAGTCATCGGAGACGACCGCGCCGTCGGCGTCGGAACCGTACTGGCCGGAGACGAAGACCAGCTCGGTGCCCGCCGGGACGGCGGCGGTGTGGCTGTAACCGAACGGAACCGGATTGTGCAGGCCGTCGGGGTTGACGATGGTGTGCGCCATGCGAGGCACCTCTCGTGTGATGGGTCGTTGTGACGCTGATGAGCCTGTCAGCAATACACGACATCCTCTGTCGTGTATTCCGGGTAATCTTTCGCGAGTGCGCGCCGACCGGCTTGTCTCCCTCGTGCTGCTGCTGCGCAGACACGGACGGCTGACCGCGGACGTGCTGGCCCGCGAGTTGGAGGTTTCCACTCGCACCGTGCTGCGCGATATCGAGGCGCTCTCCGCAGCCGGCGTGCCGGTGTACGCAGAACGCGGCAGGCACGGTGGATTCGCCCTGCTCCCAGGCTTCCAAACCGAACTCAGCGGGCTGAATCACGACGAGGCGCTGGCGCTACTGGTCGCCGGATCACGGCGCGGGGCACAAGCTTTCGGCCTCGGCGGTGCGCTGGCGTCGGCCATGCGCAAGGTCGTCGACGCACTGCCCGAGAGCTATCGCGACACCGCGACCGGCGCCGCTCGTCGACTGCTCGTCGACCCCGAGACCGACCTCCTGTCGCGTCGCGTCGTGCCCGAGGACCTGCCCGACGCCGTAGTGGCCGAGGTCCGCCGCGCGGTGCTGACCGGTCATCGGTTGCGCATCAACTACGCCGCCGTCGACCAGTCCGCGCAGTGGCGAACCGTGGACCCGATCGGCTTGGTCACCGTCGCCGACCAGAGCTATCTGCTTGCCACCAGGTCGGGGGAGGACCGCACCTATCGCCTGTCGCGCATCCTCGACGCGGAGGAACGGCCCGAACTCGCGCAGCGGCCGGAGCATGTCGACCTGGATCAGGCATGGAAGGAACGCAGCACCCAATTCCGTGCCGGCAGCGACCAGGTAGCCGTCGAGGTCCGGGTGAACCCCACCCGCCGTGCGGAACTCATCGCCACGGCGGTGACACTTAGCGCCGAAACGGTCGAGGCAGACGGCCGGCTCCGCCTCGAGCTGACCTTCCAAGACCCGCGTCATGCCGAATGGGCCCTCTGGCAACTCGGCACCCACGCGGAAATCCTTGCGCCGCAATGGCTGCGCACCACCCTGCGCGACCGCGCGACCACGCTCGCCGCCCACTACCGGTCGTCCTGAGACAGTGATCTCAGCCGACCGACGCCGGTTCTCCTGGCATCCCTTCCAACGTGAGGCCGCCCTCGATGGTGTTGGGGAGGCGGCGGCGGTTGGGGGAGCCGAGGGCGGTGGTGAGGTCGCCGCCGTCGTGTTCGGCTAGGAGTTCGCCGCTGTCCCACACCAGCAGGGTCGCGCTCACGGTGTTCTCGGCGGTGGAATGGGCCAGGTCGTAGTGTGCGCAGCCGGGGACGTGTGGGTAGGTGATCCACAGGTCGTAGCCGGTCATGAACAGGTCGAGGTCGAATTGCACGCTGAGGCCGAGCAATTCGCTGCGGCCGTTGTCGTCGACGCCGGCGAAGGCTTCGTCCAGCGCCAGCAGGCGTGGTGCCTGTGGGTCGGCGGAATCGAGCATCACGTGGGCGGCGGCGAACAACGGCAGGTGCAGCGACACCGACTGCTCACCACCGGAGAGCGCGCTGTGGCGGGCGACGGTGAGCTTGTCCTCGGAGCCGTCTCCGGAGATCAGCGTGAACGAGAACACCCGCCACGACCGGTAATCGAGGGTGGCGGCGAGGATTTCGGGGTAGGAGCGTTCCGGGTGGGCGGCGCGGGCGGCCCGGATCTCGGCCGCGAAATGCGCGCGCACCGCGCCAAGATCGTCCGGGCTCAGCGCCGAGGTGTCGCGGTCGAGCAGCTTGCACATGGCGCGCGCGGCCTCCGACAGGCCGTCGGCCAGCACCCAGTGCACGCCGATGGTGTTGCCCGACGACATCCGCCGCTGCTTCATCTCCGCGCCCATGCGGGAGATGAGTTCCCTCGCGTCGGTTGTTCTTTCGTGGATCTGCTGGGCCAAGCCGGTGAGGAGCGCGTCTTCGAGGATGCGGCGTTCGGCATCGGTGAGCAACAGTTCCTGGTCGCGGCGTGCGGCGTCGATGCGCGCCGCGAAATCGGCGAGCGCGGTCTGGCCGTTCTCGTCGTGCACGGCCACCACGGTGAGCCCGTCAGCGGCATCCCAGTGCAGACGATAGTCGCGGCCGGAGGCCGTGAGCGCGGCGTCGAACTCCTGTAGTGCGCTGGTCACCGCCGATCGGGTGGACTTGCGCCCGGCCTCGGTGGCGCGAACCTGGGCGGTGGCGGCATCCAGGTCGGCGAACAGGGCCGCGACCTCGTCCGGCAAGACCACCGGATCGGTTTCCGGGCCCGCGGCGACGATGCGGTACTGCAGCTGCTCGGGTGTCGACCAGGCGGCCTCGCTGCTCGGCCACCGGTGTTCGACCGACGCGCCGAGCAGGCTCAGCAGGTCGGGCCGCGCGTACGGAGCCAGCGACCGCACTTCGGCGAGCACCTCGGTGAGCGCCGTGGCGAGCGCCTCGTGCGCCGTGCGATAAGCCGCTTCCGCATCACCCACCGCCTCGATCGCCGCATTGGCCGCCTTGCGCGCGGCCCGCTGCTCGGCTTTCGCGGCCTCGATGGCCGCACGCGCCGCATCCAGCTCACGGTCGATGTCGGCAGCACTGGCGCCCAACGCTTCTCGCAGCGTCTCGAGCTTGCGCTGCTGCTCGGTATATCCGGCGCGGGCAGCCTCGGCCTCCTCGGCGAACGCCTCCGCCAGGGCACGGGCCTCGTCGTGCCGATCGGCGCCCTCCCGTTCGCGCTCCCGTTCCCGCTCGTGCTCGGCACGCAACCGCAACAGCCCGGTGCCGGTGTTCTCGAAATGCCGGATCGCCGCGGCCAGCGCGTCGAGTTCACGCGCCTCCCGCGGCGTGCGGTGCGCCTGCGCGGACGCCCGCACCTTCTTGTCCTGGGCGGCTACCTCGGCCACGGCCTGATCGAGCTCCCGCTCGGCCTGCACTGCGGCCTCCGCCCGCGACCGCATCAGTCCGGCGGTCTCCGCGACCGCCCGAAGTGCGGCGGTCACCGCCGAAGGTCGTGGCAACGACTTCGCCGCAGCGGTGAGCTCAGCCGATTGCGCTGCCGCCGAAGACTCTTCGGCCCGAGCCGCCTCGCATTCCGCGCCGGCCGCCTCGATCGCCGCCTCGATCTCGGCGAGCCGCAACGCTCGCCTGCGCGCCCGCGCGGTCGCACCGATGAACTCGGCCTCGGTCTTGTGATGCCTGCCGACCAGGACACCCAGTCGAAAGTGGCCCGCTGTTCCGATCACCACGGGGCCTGCCTCGGCGGTCAGCGCACTCAGCGTGGCGCCTGGCATGGTCCGTCCCATGCCTTCGCCGTCCGCAACACCGGCGTGATGCGCACCCGTCGCAGCCGTAGGGGCGGAGCTGTCCGATTCCGGGAGGAGTCCGTCGAGGGCGATGGAGGCGAGCACGGCAGCGACCGTGTCCCTCGAGACCTCGACCTCCGCCGTATTCTCCTCCACCACAAGAACATCGGCGAGGGTGTGACCGGTCGGGCGCTGGTCGAGGGGCAGTGGGAGCAGGAAGTGGTATGACTCGACCTCGGCGGGCAGGGTCGGCCCGCAGATCCAGCTGTCGAGCAGACCTGCGGCCTGAAGCGCGGCCTCGATTCCCGCCGCCTCCTGCGCGGACACCCCATCCCCGAACCGCACCAGCTTCCACAGCGGAGCGCCCGGAAGTCCCTCGCGCATACCGGTTCTGGCCGACGACGACGGAGGGGCGTCATCGTGTTCAGCAGCGATCTGCTTGCGTTCGGCCGTAAGTGCGTCGCGGCGCGCGGCCGCAGCATCAGCCCGCGCCCGCGACTCCTGCCGACGGGTACGGATCTGCTCGCGTAGCGGCTCGATCCGCTCCGTCAAAACCTCTGCGGCAGAGGGTATGTCCTCTACTCCGGCACCGGCGAAGGCGGTCTCCAGCGCCGCGAACAGTCCGGCGCCACCAGCATCGGTCCGGTCGGATCGCGCCCCGATCATGCCCTGGACGGAGTCGCCGCGCCGCCGCCCATTTTCCCCGTCGGCCACCGCTTCGGCGCCCGACGCGCGAACGCCGCGACCGGCATTGGCGTCGAAGGTTTCGTCCGAACTGTGGTCTGCGGCAGTGCTCGCCGTGACGCCGGTGCTGCGGTCGGCCCCCGATCCAGGGCCGTGTGGTGAATCCGCGTCCTTGATGGCGCCGACTCCTGGCCTGTGGTTCGCGGGTGAATCCGCATTCACCGAGGACTCGGCGAGGCCGGCGAGGACACCGGAGTTGGTTTTCCACCAGGCCCGTAGGTTCGCGGCAGACTCCTTGCGCGCCAAGGCAACCGCGGCTTCCGCGTGGGCGACTTCGGCGGCTGCGGCGTCACGCAGCTCGACCGCGCGTTCGGCGAGGCGTTCGGCGCGGGTTCGGTCGGCGGCGGCGGATTCCCACTTGCTCACCGCCTTGCGGACGGCGCGCACGTCGGCGTCGCGTTCTTCGGCGTGGCCGCGGACGGCGGCGGTGAACTGGTCGCCCCGGCCGTCGGTGCCGGGCGTGGTCCACTCGATGCCCGCTTCCTCGGCGGCCGATCGGAGGGCCTCTTCGCCGCGCACCAGCGCGGCGGCGGCGGTGCGTACCGCTTCGGCCGCCTTCTCGGCTTCCTCGGCGCGACGCTGCAACGTCTGCGCCGCTTCGGCGGCCTTGTCGCGGTGGGCGGCAGCGGAGGTTTCGAGTCGGCGTACGGCGTCGGCGAGGTCGTCGAGTTGCTGTTTGCCCTCGTAGGCGCTGGATCGCTGCAGGTTCTCGCGGTCGGCGACGGCCTGTTCGTAGGCGCGGTCGGCCTCTTCGGCACGGGCCTCGGCGGCGGCGCGGTCGGCGTCGCGGCGGGTGCGTAGGGCGGTCGCGGCGAAGAGGGCGGTCGAGGCATTGGTGACGGCGTCGAGCCGGGTGCGCACCTGATCGACATCCGACTTCGCTTGCACCGCGAGGTATTTGCGATACACGTCGACGAACCGTCGGGTGGCGGTGTCGGCCTGGACGAGCCCGTCGAGAGTGCGGCCCACTTCCTCCATATCGCTGAAGGAACGCGCCGCGTCGAGGATGAGCTGTTCGTCGAGGGGCCGCAGTCCGTCGGTGAGGGCCTGGGACAACCCCCGCGGGTCGAGGTTCTTGGCGAGCTGTGGGCGGCGCAGCGTGAGGATCAGGTTGATGAGCTGGTCGTAGCGCTGCATACCGAGCCCGAACATGCGGGCATCGATCGCGGCCCGGTATTCGACCGGCCGGTCGACGATGGCGTCGCTGCCGATCTGCTCGGCGAGCTGTTTGCGGGTGAGCGGGCGGTCGTCGGGACCGATGAGTGAGAAATCGACACCCGCGCGCCCGTCGGCTACGAAATACCAGCGCGTCACCTTGTCCGAGGACCGGGTGGCGCGCATCCCGATACCGACCGTGACGACCTCGGGATCCTCCCAGCTGCCGCGCGCGAATTCCATCCACACATACGAGTACGCCGATTCCTGCTTGCGGTAGAGCAGGTTCGACTTCATGGTCCGTTCCTCACCGGCGAACGGATTGAGCCTGCGCGGCTCGATCCGCCCGTCGAGCACGAACGGGAACAGCACCTCGAGAGCCTTGGTCTTGCCGGAACCGTTGGGTCCGCGCAGTACCAGGCGTCCGTCGGCGAAACAGAACTCCTGGTCGCGGTAGTCCCACAGGTTGACGATGCCCGCGCGGGTCGGGACGAATCGCACTCCGCCGTGAATGAGCGTCATCTGCTCAGCTCCCTCCCACTCCGATGCCGACATCAGCGGCGGTGACGAACAATTCCTCGGTCTTGCGCACCCGTACCGTGACGACCGCACCCCGGTATCTGGCCAGCGCGGGCAGCACGAGCAGACCGTCCTCGACGGGCCGGATCAGCCGCAACTTGGTGAGCAAGGCCAGTACCTCGGCGGTGAGGCCGGCGGCGTCGGCCTGCCATTGCGCGGCGAAGGTGGCACCGTAGCGATCGGTGAGCGCGGTGACGGTGGTGCGCACCCACGCATCGTCGAGGAATGGATAAGTGCCGGGTTCCTCGGCGACCTCGTCGTCGGAATCCGTTGCCGGGTCGGGTGTTTCGTCGGCCAGCGGGACGAACACCCCCGCCTCGGGGATCGCGGTGTCGAGCTGGTCGAGCAGTTCCTCGGCCGGATCGAGGTCGGGCAGTGGCCGGTGCGGCAGCGGGTTGTCCAGATCCAGCACCGCGTCGGCGATCTCGCCGATCAGCAACAACCCCACCTGAGCAAGGGTGCCCGTGCCGGGGAACCGGGTATCCGAGAGGCGACCCGACGTGTCGATGAGAGCGAGACCCTCGGCCCGCCGTTCGGCCCGCAGCCCGGTGCAGTATTCCACCTCACCGATCAGGCGCTGCTGACCGAGCAGTGCCCGTTCGGCGGGCGTCAGATCCGCGAGATACACGACCGGTCGCTCCACCAGTGCGCGCCGCACCCGGCGAGCGACGTCGGCCGCCACCTCGGTGTCCTCGGCCAGCAGACCACGCACGCTGTGCAGGTGCTGCAATGCCCGCGGTGGCCGGAACAGCGCGAAAACCACCGGGCGGTCGATGTCGTAGAGCGCTTCACCCGCGTCGGGGTCGCTGGCCCACCCGCCCGCGTCACCGTCGGCCAGAGTCAACGCGCCGCGCGCACCGAGCCAGCCGACGGCGTCGACGAAGGCGTCACGATCGGCCGCCCGCTCGGTGGACAGTTCGAGCCCATCGATGCGGCTCGCGTAATCGGCGACATGCTCTGCCAGTTCCGACAGGGTGATCTGATCCCCGGCCCGCCCCAACGCGGCCAACGCCAGCGACAGATACGCGTAGCGCCGCCGGTCGAACACCCGATCGTTGACACTGCGCGCGGGCCGGGCATCCTCGAGCCGATCGTGCACCGGGTACAGCCGCGCCGTCGTCTCGGTGATCTCCACCCGATACCCGAACAGCTCGGCCATGTCCTCGCGCAGCTCGGTGGCCCACCGCCGGATCAGCGGCAACGCGATCCGATCCGGATACACCCGCGTGACAAGGTGATTCGCCAGCATCACCCGGACCGCCCGCTGGTAGCTGTCGAGCGCGAGCACATCGATCCGCTGCCGCTTCACCTCCTGGTCCTCCGCCCCGTCGAACCCTGTACTTCGAGGCGGCGGTTGTTCAAGTGGAGCAATCCCGCCGCCGTGCGGATGACCGTCGACCCGTCGCACGGGCGAACCGTCAGGGTGACGCCGTTGTCGGAACCCGTTGTGCCCTCGATCCGTCCACTCACCGGCACCCAGGCTGTGGAGGCCGCGTCGAGCAGGCGCAGCAGCACCTCGGTCTCGCGCTGGTCGAGTACCCGTTCGTGCACGTTGCCGGTGGCCAGGGACGCGGCGGCTGCCGCGCGTTCGCGCTGGGCGGCGAGTTGCGCCTCACGCAGGCGGCGTACCCCGGCGTCGTTGCGTGAGATCCGGGCGGGCGCGCCGGCGGCGGGGGCTCGGCCGGTTTCGGCGAGGGTGCGGGAGATCTCCAAAGGTGGTGCGTCCCACCAGGACCGGTCGGCCGGCACCAGGTCGGCGTCGGGGTGTTCCAGCGACAGGTGCCGTGGTTTGCCGAGGCCGAACACCGCGTCGTACAGGGCGTGCGCACTGTCCGAGGTGGGGGTGGCGACGAACCACGCCGCCAGGTGGCGCAGCGCCGATTCCCGGCTGATCCCGCCCCGGCGGGTCTCGGTGACCCGGCGCAACAGCGACAACACGGCCGCGATGGCGCTCATCGTCGCCTCCCGCAGCCGGTCGGCCTCACACGATTCACCCGGCTCGGTGCCCGCGACGAACCAGGTGCGCAATCCGTCCCAACGGGCCCGCCAATCCGCCTCCCGCTCGACCGAACTCAGCAGCACCCGCTCGTCACACCCGGCCGCCCGACCGATCAACGCCTCGACGCCGGTGTCCTCCACCTCGCCGATCGCGGCGGACAGGCGCGGCGCGAACCGGGCCAGATCCATGCTGAACTCCCGCATGTGCGCGAGCAGCGCGTCCTTGTGCGCCAGAAACGACTCGGGAGTGATCTCGGTGGTCCGCACCAGATCGCCCAGCGACAGATAGAAGTGCGCGGCGCGCGCCGCCATGTCGGTGAGCGCGGCGTCCAGCCTGCGCAGGGTGGTGTAGACCCGCTCGGCGTCGCCCTCGCGATTAGCGGTCGCCAGAGTGCGCAGGTCCGCGAGGAGCTCGGGGAGCACCAACCGCGACAGCGACGCGTCCTCCATCCGCGCGGACAGCACCCCGGCCACCGCCTGATACGCCTGGAAACCGGCCTGCGCGAACTGGTACACGTAGTGCCGGTTGCGGTACTCGGCCAGCGTGGCCGCCCGGGTGCCGTCGTAGCTGCGCTCGAGCACACCCCAGCGGTGCAGTTGTTCGAGCAGCGGACCGATCTCGGCCGCCGAGAGCGGCACCCCCGCCGGAGCGGGACCCTGCGTGCCCGCCTCGGCCTTGGCGATCCACTCGGCGACATCGTCGGCGTGCAGCAACACCACGTACGCCGCGCGCGCACTGTCGAAGGCGCGCAGAACCCGCAGGTAGTCGGCGCGTTTCTCGGCGGTGGCGAACGAGAACAACCGCAGCCGCTCGTCCCACAGGGCAGGGACGGCGCTGGGCAGGCCGTCGGCGCGGTGGTCGGTCACCGTAGACAGATTAGTGGTGACCGAGCACTGCTCCGACCGACCCGCCCCGGATCGGCGTGGCACCGCCGCCGCGCTCACCCGACGTTGAGCGAGCGCAACTGCTCGAGGAACGACTGGGTACGCGGATCACCGGGGAAGCGTTCGATGATCTCGCGCGCCGCCTCGCCCGCGATCCAGGCCAGCGACGGCAGCGACTTGCGGCCCGCCGTGAACGCCGCGACGCCCTCCTCCACGGCCCGCTCCAGATCGCGGTCGCGCACCGCGACCACGGCGAGGGTGAGTCGGGCTTCGGACACGCGCATGGGATTGCGCACACTGCCGTCGGGCCGCGTCGAATCCTTGATCACCTGCTGGGCATAGCGTTCGGCCAGCCGGTCCTGCCCGGCCACCCGGCAGCAGTCCATGGCGTAGAAGTCGAATTTCGTTGCGTCGACGACGAAGTGGTTGTCCAGATCGGCCGGATGACCCATCCGCGCCAGAATCGCCCGGCCCTCGTCGAGCGCGGTCTGCACCGCCCGGCGATCGCCCAGGCGCGCCCAGCCCTTGGCGCGTTGCGCGGCCAGCTGCACCCCGACACCCATCGACGTGGTCCCCGCCATCGCCTTCTCGGAGACATCGATGGCGCCACGAAAGTTGCCCTGGGTCAACGCGAACCACGCCGACATCTCCGCCGCCCAGCCGACGATCTCGGGGTTGCCCGCCTCACGGCCGAGCGAATCCGCCGCCCGCCGAGTGGCTTCCGCGCCCGCCCGGTGGCCGAGGTCGTAGTCGACGCAACCCACCAGCAACGCCACCCAGCCGGCCAGTACGAGGATCTCCCGATGCTGGCTCAGGGTGAGTCGGCCGTCGAGCAGCGAGGTGATCCGGCGCAACCACGCGGTTCCCTCGGCGTGCAGCTCGTGCGGGTCGGCGTAGGCGTACTCGCAGCACAACCGTTCGGCGGTGATCCGCACCGCGTCGAGGGTGGCGCTGTTGACATCGGACATGCGTAGCCTGCCGATGAATTCGAGGGTGTCCATACCGGTTGCGGATAACAGCTCGTCATCGCGGTTGGGACGGGCTTTGGGGAAGAACGCGGCGGGGACGGTGTCGAACGCGGCCGCGATGATCGGCGCGTAGAACTCGTCGGGTCGTGATTCACCGGACTCCCAGCGGCGCCAATTGCGCAGCAGAGTACTGTCCGTCGGCAGGTTGTGTGAGGACTTGGCACGCATCGCGCGGACGGCGTCGGCTTGCGACCATCCCCTCGCGTCACGTTCCGAGCGCATCCGGACAGCCCAGACGGGTCGATCATCAGTTGCGGTCACGGCCGTAGTATTCCACCAGTTAACGTTCGGCGTCCCGGATAGGGCACGTAGATGTCATCGGTTTGACATCTGCTACAACGGAGGACGAATGCGCATGCTGTAAGTAGGTGCTCGGCCGGACCGATCACCCGCCCCGCAGGAGAGCTTGCGAGGCAACGCAGTACCCCCGCGCGGCGGCTGGCGCCGCGCGGGGGGATCCGACAACAGAACAGCGATCCCAATCCAACGGAGGTTCGGGTGGAAGCGTTGATCTATGGATACTTGCGTGACGATCTGGCCGAGGGCCAGGGCGATCAATTGGAGGATGCGCTACGCAGCCTCGCGGCTACGGCGGGGATGTGTTTCGCCGCGACGTTCCATGAATCGACCGCGGGTGACGGTGCGGCCTTCGCCGAACTCACCCAGGAATTGAAGCGGGCCGACGCACACCACGTGGTGGTCCCGTCGCTCGATCATCTTGCCGGGCAGACGATTCCGCGCGACATGCTGATCGCCAAGCTGGCGCACGAAGCCGCCGCCCAAGTCCTCACCCTGGAGCGCTGAGATGGCGGCCTTCGACACCGAACGACCATTCTGACGGCGGCGGCCCGAGCGGGCCGGTGCATCGGGTCTACAGCCCGAAGCTTCCCGGCCCGCGCCTGCGCAGGTACTTCTCGAACTCCGCGGCGATCGCGTCACCGTCGATCTTCGACATCGTCTCGTTGAGATCGAGTGCCGCATCGCCCCGTTCCTCGAGCGAGCGCACGTATTCGCTGATCTCCTCGTCGCCGACGGTCATCTCGTTCACCGCGGCCTCCCACTCCTCGGCTTGAGCAGGCAGCTCGCCGAGCGGCACCTCGATGTCGAGGACCTCCTCCACCCGGTGCAGCAGCGCGATCGTCGCCTTCGGATTCGGCGGTTGCGACACGTAGTGCGGAACGGCGGCCCAGAACGACACGGCGGGCACGCCCGCCTTCACACACTGGTCCTGCAGCACGCCGGTGATTCCGGTCGGACCCTCGTAGCGCGTCTGTTCCAGATTGAATCGCTCGGCGGCCTCCGGGCTGTAGGCCGAACCGGTGACCGGCACCGGCCGGGTGTGCGGCGTGTCGGCCAGCAACGCGCCGAGGATCACCACCGTCTCCACACCCAGCTGTTCGATGAACTCGAGCAGGTCGTTGCAGAAGCTGCGCCAGCGCATATTGGGTTCGATACCGCGCAGCAGCACCACGTCGCGATCGCTGCCGGGCGGCGAGCACACCGACAACATGGTCGAGGGCCACTGGATCTCCCTGGTCACCCCGTCGACCTGACGCACGGTCGGCCGGTTCACCTGGTAGTCGTAATAGTCCTCGGAGTCGAGTTCGGCCAGCGGCTCGGAGTCCCAGAGCAACTCCAGGTGTTCGACCGCGCCACTGGCGGCATCTCCGGCGTCGTTCCAGCCCTCGAAGGCCGCGACCAGCACGGGATTGCGCAACGTCGGCAGTTCCGTCTCGGGGGTCTCACTGGCATCCACCAGGTCAGCCTAGTGTCTTGGGCCAATTGTTTTGTGGCGACCGGCAGGGTTGCGTGTTGTGTGGCCCGGGCCACTGGATCACCGACAGTGGTCTCGTGTGTCGGAGGCGCCCACTAGTCTTGAACCATGCCTGCGTCCTTGCCCACCACTTTCGATACCACGCTCCTCGACACGCTGCGACGCCGTGTCGTCATCGGCGACGGTGCGATGGGCACGATGTTGCAGGCCGCGGACCTCACGCTCGACGACTTCCGCGGCCTCGAGGGATGCAACGAGATCCTCAACGACACCCGCCCCGATGTCCTCGCCGACATCCACCGCGCGTACTTCGCGGCGGGCGCGGACGCGGTGGAGACCAACACCTTCGGGTGCAACCTGCCCAACCTCGCCGACTACGACATCGCCGACCGGATCCGCGACCTGTCCGAGCGCGGCACCCGTATCGCCCGCGAGGTCGCCGACGAGATGGGTCCCTCGGCCGACGGCACCCCGCGCTACGTCCTCGGGTCGATGGGCCCGGGCACCAAGCTGCCGACGCTGGGTCACGCCCCGTTCGCCGCGCTGCGCGACGCCTACACCGAGGCCGCCCTCGGCATGCTCGACGGCGGCGCCGACGCCATCCTCATCGAAACCTGCCAGGACCTGCTGCAGGTCAAGGCCGCGATCACCGGCAGCCGCCGGGCGATGCTCGCCGCCGGTCGCCGGATCCCGATCATCACCCACGTGACGGTGGAAACCACCGGCACCATGCTCGTCGGCAGCGAGATCGGTGCGGCGCTCACCGCGCTGGAACCGCTCGGTATCGACATGATCGGCCTGAACTGCGCCACCGGGCCCGACGAGATGAGCGAGCACCTGCGGCACCTGTCGCGCCACGCCACCATTCCGGTGTCGGTGATGCCGAACGCTGGTCTGCCGGTGCTCGGTGCCAAGGGCGCGGAGTACCCGCTCACCGCCGAGGAGCTGGCCGTCGCGATGAGCGGTTTCGTCTCCGAGTTCGGGCTGTCGATGGTTGGTGGTTGCTGTGGCACCACGCCCGAGCACATCCGTCAGGTCGCCGAGGCGGTGCGCGAGGTCGAAAAGACGCTGCCGCCGATCGACGATCGCCGTCACCCCGAGCACGAGCCCGCGGTGTCGAGCATGTACACCGCCGTGCCGTTCGAGCAGGACGCCTCGATCCTGATGATCGGTGAGCGTACGAATGCCAACGGCTCCAAGGCATTCCGTGACGCGATGCTGGCCGCCGACTGGCAGCGCTGCCTCGAGATCGCCAAGGACCAGACCCGCGACGGCGCCCACATGCTCGACCTGTGCGTCGATTACGTGGGCCGCGACGGGGCCGCCGACATGAACGAGCTGGCCTCGCGCCTGGCCACCTCGTCCACCCTGCCGATCATGCTCGACTCCACCGAGGTCGCCGTGTTGCAGGCCGGGCTCGAGCACCTGGGCGGCCGGTGCGCGGTGAACTCGGTGAACTACGAGGACGGTGCCGGCCCTGAGTCGCGGTTCCAGCAGATCATGGCGCTGGTCGCCGAGCACGGTGCCGCCGTGGTCGCGCTGACCATCGACGAAGAGGGCCAGGCCCGCACCGCCGAGCACAAGGTCGCCATCGCCGAGCGGTTGATCGAGGACATCACCGGCAACTGGGGGCTGGCCGAGTCCGACATCATCATCGACACGCTGACCTTCACCCTCGGCACCGGGCAGGAGGAATCGCGCAAGGACGGTCTCGAGACCATCAACGCGATCCGCGAACTCAAGCGCCGCCACCCGCAGGTGCAGACCACCCTCGGTCTGTCCAACATCTCCTTCGGCCTGAACCCGGCCGCCCGGCAGGTGCTGAACTCGGTGTTCATGCACGAGTGCGTGGAGGCCGGGCTCGACTCGGCCATCGTGCACGCCTCGAAGATCCTGCCGATGAGCCGGATCCCCGACGAACAGCGCGAGACCGCCCTCGACCTGATCTACGACCGCCGCGGCGAGGACTACGACCCGCTGCAGAAGCTCATGGCCATGTTCGAAGGCGTGTCGACCGCGTCGTCGAAGGCCTCGCGCGCCGAGGAGCTGGCCGCGCTGCCGTTGTTCGAGCGCCTGGAACGCCGCATCGTCGACGGTGAACGCAACGGTCTCGGCGAGGATCTGGACGAGGCGATGAAGTCGGTGCCGCCGTTGCAGATCATCAACGAGACGCTGCTGTCGGGCATGAAGACCGTCGGTGAGCTGTTCGGTTCGGGTCAGATGCAGCTGCCGTTCGTGCTGCAGTCGGCCGAGGTGATGAAAACCGCGGTGGCGCACCTGGAACCGCACATGGAGGCCACCGACGACTCGGGCAAGGGCCGCATCGTGCTGGCCACGGTGAAGGGCGATGTGCACGACATCGGCAAGAACCTGGTCGACATCATCCTGTCCAACAACGGCTACGAGGTGGTGAACCTGGGCATCAAGCAGCCCATCGCCACCATCCTCGACGCCGCCCAGGACAAGAAGGCCGACGTGATCGGCATGTCCGGCCTGCTGGTGAAGTCCACCGTGGTGATGAAGGAGAACCTGGCCGAGCTCAACGCCAAGGGCGTGGCCGAGCAGTTCCCGGTGCTCCTCGGTGGTGCCGCGCTCACCCGCTCCTACGTGGAGAACGACCTCACCGAGGTCTACGACGGTGAGGTGCACTACGCGCGTGACGCTTTCGAAGGTCTGCGGTTGATGGACGAGATCATGACCGTCAAGCGCGGCGGTGGTCTCGACCCCGACAGCCCCGAGGCGATCGAGGCGAAGAAGAAGGCCGCCGAGCGCAAGGCCCGCCACGAACGGTCCAAGCGGATCGCCGCCGAGCGCAAGGCCGCCGAGGCGCCCATCGTGGTGCCCGAGCGTTCCGACGTGGCCGCCGATCAGCCGGTGCCGACCCCGCCGTTCTGGGGCACGCGTGTGGTGAAAGGCCTTCCGCTGGCGGAGTACTCGGGTCTGCTCGACGAGCGGGCGTTGTTCCTCGGGCAGTGGGGTCTGCGCGGGCAGCGTGCTGGTGACGGGCCGAGCTACGAGGAACTGGTCGAGACCGAGGGCCGTCCCCGGCTGCGGTACTGGCTCGACCGGCTGGCCACCGAGGGCGTGTTGCAGCACGCCGCCGTGGTGTACGGGTACTTCCCGGCGGTATCGGAGGGCGACGAGGTCATCGTGCTGACCGAGCCGCAACCGGATGCACCCGTTCGGTATCGGTTCACCTTCCCGCGTCAGCAGCGTGACCGGTTCCTGTGCATCGCCGACTTCATCCGCTCGCGGGACAAGGCACGCGAGACCGGTCAGGTCGACGTGCTGCCCTTCCAGCTGGTCACCATGGGCCAGCCGATCGCCGACTTCGCCAATGCCCTGTTCGCGGGCGACAGCTACCGCGACTACCTCGAGGTGCACGGTATCGGCGTGCAGCTCACCGAGGCGCTGGCCGAGTACTGGCACCGCCGGGTGCGCGAGGAACTGAGCATCGACGGGCAGTCGGTCGCCGACAGCGACCCGGCCGATGTGCAGGACTACTTCAAGCTCGGCTACCGGGGTGCGCGGTACTCCTTCGGCTACGGCGCCTGCCCGGACCTCGAGGATCGCGCCAAGCTCGTCGACCTGCTCGACGCGGGCCGGGTCGGGGTGACGCTGTCGGAAGAACTGCAGCTGCATCCCGAGCAGTCCACCGACGCCTTCGTTCTGCTGCATCCCGAGGCGAAGTACTTCAACGCCTGACATCGGTGTTCGGTGATCGGGCCGGTCCACCTCGGACCGGCCCGATTCGTACTGTGCCCGTTGTGAATCTGATCACGAACCCGGCGGGTCGACCATGGTGGTCGACGGTCGGCAACGGAATCGAAGCACTGAGGCACGTAGGATTTTCGGAAGTTTCATCCCGCTGTGGCGCGGAGGGCTGGACGACTCGGCGGTAAGCAGGAGGGGCACACGTTATGACATCGGATCGGTTGATCGCGGGACGCTATCGACTCACCGACCCGATCGGCACGGGTGCGATGGGTGTGGTGTGGCGCGCCACCGACGTCCGGTTGCGGCGCACCGTCGCGGTCAAGCAGGTGCTGCTCGCGCCGGGTCTCACCGGAACCCAAGCGCTGGAAGCGAAATTGCGCGCCATGCGTGAGGGGCGTATCGCCGCCCGCCTGCACCACCCCAACGCCATCACCGTCTTCGATGTCGCCGAAGAGGACGGCCAGCCCTGGCTGGTCATGGAATACATGAACGCGCCGAGCCTCGCGGTGAAGATCTCCGGCGGGGCGACGCTGTCGCCGATCGAGGTGGCCGGGATCGGCGCGCAGGCCGCGGCGGCGTTGTCCGCCGCGCACGACGCCGGGATCATGCACCGCGATGTGAAACCGGCCAACCTGCTCGTCGGTGACGACGGCACCGTCAAGCTCACCGACTTCGGCATCTCGCACGCCACCGGCGATGTCACCGTCACCGCGACGGGGTTCCTCGCGGGCACCCCGGCCTATCTGGCGCCCGAGATCGCCCGTGGCGACAACCCGAAACCGGCCGCCGACGTGTTCGCCCTCGGTTCCACGCTCTACGCGGCCGTCGAGGGCGCGCCGCCGTTCGGTGAGGGCGACAATCCCCTCGCTGTCCTGCACGCCGTCGCGCGCGGGGTGGTGCCCGAGCCGAAGAAGGCGGGCCCGCTCGGACCGGTGCTGATGTGGTTGCTCACCGCCGACGACACCGAGCGCCCGACCATGGCACAGGCCAGGCGTGCGCTGGAAGACGTTGCGGCGGGACGTGTTCCGGCGCTGCCCGCCACCGCGACCAAGGTGCTCGCGCTCGGTGAGACGCCTGTCGTATCGCCCGCACCCGAGAGCGGGGGAGTGAAGGCCGCCGGATTGCTCGGCAGCGGTTTGGCTCTCGCGAAGGCGGCCCGCTCCGCGATCACCGGCGGCTCGTCGGGCCCCGTGGGCCTGGTCGGACCACCGCCCCCGGCCGAACCGCGGGTCCAGGACGCCGCGGCATCGGCGAACGACATCGACTCCACCGCCGCGACCGAATTCATCGGTGGTGTAGGTGATACCGGCGGGCATTCGTCGGGCAGGCCACCCGCCTTCCCCGCCGCGCCGCCGCGGACCGATTCGTCCAACAACCGCGCCGTGCTGTTGCTCGCCGCCGCCGTCGCCGCATTCACGGTGATGCTGGTGGTGCTGGTCGTCACCCGTGACCGTGGCGGTGACGCCGGGCGGCAGGCGCAGGACCCGCCCTCACCCGTCACGGTGACCACCATGGTCGACGGCAAGGTGAGCACCGTGGTGATCGTGCCCGAGCAGGAGACGATCACCGTCTCGGCGCCGCCGCCGTCCGGGGCCACCACCGCACCCACCTCCACCCCGGCCACGAGCAGCGCGACCTCCACCCCGCGCCCCACCACGACCACCATCACCACGACACCGTTCGGCCCACCGACGCCCGAACGCATCAACCAGTTCATCGCGAGCTACTACGGGATGCTGCCCGGCAACACCAGCGGTGCCTGGTCGCGCCTTGCCCCCGGCTACCAGGCCCAGACCGGCGGCTTCGGCCAGTACTCGTCGTTCTGGTCGACGGTGCGCTCGGTGACTGTCGGATCGATCACCCCCAGCGGCCCCGATCGCGCGGTCGTCTCGCTCACCTACCACCTCACCAACGGGTCGGTGAGCTCGGAGAACCGGTGGATCCAGGTCACCGGCGACGCGGGCAACCTCCAGATCGCCGGATCAGGGGTATGAACCGAACCCGTTAGGCTTGACCGGGCCCCGCGAGCGCTGGTGCCGGCGAGACGACGAGAACGAGGCGAGTGAACACGTGAGCGCGCGACCGGCCGCGGTGCTGTGGGACATGGACGGCACGCTGCTCGATTCGGAGAAGCTGTGGGACATCGCGGTGCGCGAGCTGGCTCGCGAACACGGCCACGAGATGAGCGACGAGTTGCGTCACTCCCTCATCGGTGCTTCCGGGCCCAATGCGCTGCGCATGCTCTTCGACGGTGTCGGCGTCACCGCGACCCCGCAGGTGATCGCGGCGGCGGGGGAATTCCTCGAACAGCGCGTCACCGAACTGATGCTCGGCCCCATCCCGTGGCGCCCCGGCGCGCTCGACGCGCTGAACATGGTGCGCGCCGCGAGTCTGCGCTGCGCGCTGGTGACCAACACCAAACGCTCGCTCACCGAGTACGGCCTCGACACCCTCGGCAGGCACTTCTTCGACCTGTCGGTCTGCGGTGACGAGGTGGCCCACGGCAAGCCCGCGCCCGACGTCTACCTGCGTGCGGCCGAACTGCTCGGTGTCGATCCGGCCGACTGTGTGGCGCTGGAGGACTCGCCGACCGGTGCGCTGGCCGCGCAGGGGGCCGGCTGCGCGGTGATCGTGATTCCCTGCGAAATCGAGGTTCCCGAGGTCGCCGGGCGGGTATTCAGGGAATCACTGAACGGATTGTCGGTGGCCGACCTGCGTGCCGCCTTCGCCGCACGGGACGAACGGGCCACTGCCACCGCGTGATAGGGCGTAATAGCCTACCGTGATAATTCTGTCATCGGGGTAGAATTTACGAAAACCGTTGTGGCACAGATGAATTCACCGCCCTGTGATCTGTTCGGGATTGGCCGATTCGGCCGAATCCCGGGCGTGTCACAGAATTTTCGCGCAAACTGTTTCCATGACAGGCACGCGGGGGCTTGACGAAATCGTCGACATCGCACGGTATCCACTCACCGATCCGGGCGGTCCGGGTAGACAGGCCGCGATAGACGCGGCTCGTGCCGAACTCGCCGAGGACGGCTGTACCGTGCTGCGGGAATTCATCCGCCCGCAGCTGCTCGACACCCTGCGCGCCGAGGGCGAGGCCATCGCCCCGCACGCCCACTACAAGGTGGAGCGGGTCAACGCCTACAACATTCCGCTCGACGCCGACCTGCCCGCCGATCACCCGGCGCGCATCGTGCTCGACCGGGGCAACGCCTTCGTCGCCCGCGACCACATCCCCACCGACGCGCTGATCCAGCGCCTCTACACCGACCCGGTGTTCCAGCGCTTCGTCGCCGACTGCTTCGAACTCGACGAGCTGCACGAATTCGCCGACCCGCTGGCCGGGCTGTGTCTGAACGTGGTCGAGCCGGGCATGTCGCACCCCTGGCATTTCGACACCAACGAATTCACCGTCAGCATGCTCACCCGCCGCCCCGACTCGGGTGGTGTCTTCGAGTACTGCCCCAACATCCGCGACCCGCACGCCGAGAATCTCGACGACGTGCGGGCCGTGCTGACCGGCGAGGGCGAGCGCTTCATCCGGGCGCTCGAGCTGCGCCCGGGCGACCTGCAACTGTTCAAGGGCCGATTCTCCCTACACCGCGTCACCGAGGTGACCGGTGCCGGACAACGACATTCGGCGATCTTCGCCTACACGGACCGGCCAGGGGTGATCGGCACTGTCGAACGCACCAGGCAGCTGTTCGGCCGTGTGCTACCCGATCACGTGGCCGCCGCGGCCGCCGCCGTCCGAGGTGACCGACTGCTCGACTGAGAGGAACCCATGTCCGTTCCGTTGCACACCACCGGTAAAGCATCCTTCGACGACATCTACGAGAGTCCGGACCCGCGTGCGTATTTCGCGCGCATGAACGAGCTGGACTACCGGATCCCGGAACTGGCGAAGCCGCATTTCGCCGAGCAGTTGCGCCAGCTGCGCGCCGCACGTCCGGACCGCATCCCGACGGTGCTCGACCTGGGCTGCTCCTACGGAGTGAACGCGGCGCTGCTGCGGACCGACACCACCGTCGACGAGCTGGCCACGCACTACCGCGAACACGCCGACACCGACCGCGTCGGCCTCATCGCCGCGGACCGGGAGCGGTTACGCACCGACCTGATGCCCGACGTACGCTTCATCGGGATGGACGCCGCACGCCCGGCGCTGACCTACGCCCACGCCGCCGGACTCCTGCACGATTTCGTGCACGCCGACCTCGAGGCCACCGAGCCCACCGAGGCACAGCGACGTGTGCTCGCCTCCGCCGATCTGGTGATCTCCACCGGATGCGTCGGCTACATCACCGAGAAAACCCTGTCCAGGGTCGCGCAAGCCGATCCACACAAGCGACCGTGGATGGCGCACTTCGTGTTGCGGATGTTCGACTTCGATCCCATCGCCGCCGAACTCGCCGCGCTCGGCTATCGCAGTGAGCAGCGGCCCGGTATGTTCCAGCAGCGTCGCTTCGCCTCGGCGCAGGAACGTCAGCAGGTACTCGATGCGTTGGCGGCCAAGGGAATCGACACCACCGATCACGAAGCCGAAGGCTGGCTCTACGCCAACCTGTTCCTGTCCCGCCCGCATCCCATCGAGACCTGAGGATCTGGATTGAACCAACCCACGTTCGCCGCCGAAGACACCCTGCCCCGGGTTCCGCTGCCGACACTGGAAGACAGTTGCGCGCGGTTCCTGCGGTGGTGCGCTCCGCTGCTCGGCGCCGAGGAATACGCAACCACCGAGGGCGCGGTAGCCGAGCTGCTGCGCCCCGGTGGGGCCGGGCGCACCCTGCACGCCGCGCTGGCCGAATACGACGCCACACCCGGTGTCGGCAGCTGGCTCGACGAGTTCTGGCCCTCGCGGTACCTCGGCCGCCGCGACCGGATCGCGCTCAACGCCAACTTCGTGTTCCTGTTCCGTGACGACACGCCGCTGGCGTCGTCGACGGTGGCGGGGCAGGCCGAGCGGGCCGCCGCGCTCATCGGCGCCGCTGTCGACTACAAGCTGGCCCTGGACGCGGAGAAGATCCCGCCGGTCACCCAGCGTGGACAGCAGTTGTCGATGTGGCAGAACAAGTACCTGTTCTCCGAGACCCGGATTCCCGGCGAGGTGCAGGACTCCGTTCGAAAGCCCTACAGCGACGAATGGCCGGGGCCATCAGACGCCCGCCACATCGCGGTCTTCTACCGCGGCAACATCTTCCGGATGGACGTGGTCGGGGCCGACGGTGCGCCGTACGCGTTCTCCGACCTCGTCGACGGGTTGCGTGCGGTGATCAAGGCGGGCACCAAGCCGGCCGCCACCGATACCTCGGTCGGTCATCTCACCACCAAGGCACGCGCCGAATGGGCCCGCAGCCGGGCCGCCCTGCGCACCGTGCCCGCCAATGTGGAGGCGTTCGACGCCATCGAGACCGCACTGTTCTCGGTGTGCCTCGAGGACTTCGCGCCCCGCGACGAACTGCACGCCTGCGATCAGCTCCTGCACGGCGACAGCGGCAACCGCTACTTCGACAAGTCGGTGTCGTTCATCGTCTTCGCCGACGGCCAGGCGGGCATCAATATCGAGCACTGCGGGCTCGACGGCACAACGGTGCTGTCGTTCGTCGACGCGCTGCTCGAGCGCGGCGCCGACGACCACGCCGCCACCAGTGGCGCGAAGGCACAGGGCCTGCCTGCCGTCGAGCCGATCGAGTTCGAGCTCGACTCGGCGGCACGCGCCGATATCGCCGCCGCCGGAGCGGATTTCGCGAAGTTCGCCGCCGACACCGCCACCTCGCTGGTGTCGTTCGACGACTTCGGCACCGCCGACGCCAAGAAGCTCGGCATCTCGCCGGACGCGTTCGCGCAGCTGAGTTATCAGCTCGCGCACCGGCGCAGCAAGGGCATCACCGGGGCGACCTACGAGTCCATCGCGACCCGTCAGTTCCGCAACGGCCGCACCGAGGCCATGCGGGTGGTGACACCGGAGATGGTGGCCTTCGTCGACGCCATGGTCGACCCCGAGGCCGACCAGGAGACCAAGCTCGCCGCCGCGCGGGCCGCCGCCACCGCGCACGTGAACCGCGCCAAGGAATGCCAGGCGGGCCAGGCACCCGAGCAGCACCTGTGGGAGCTGGAGTGGATCCAGCGCCGCCGCGGTGCCGAGCTCGGTGTGGACGGTGAGCGGATCGCGTTGTTCGACAGCCCCGGCTGGACGGTCATGCGCGACGACTACCTGTCGACCAGCTCGGCGCCCTCGCAGTACATCCGCTACTTCGGTTTCGGGTCGACCAGCCCGCGCTGTATCGGCATCGCCTACGTGCTGTTGCCGGACCGCTGGAACATCTACCTGGCCACGCCGAAGTCGGTGGCCGATCAGATGTACGCGTTCGCCGACCACCTGCGCACGGCTGTAGCCGAACTGCGGGAGTTGCTCGCGTGAGCCTGGTCGGGTGCGCGGTCGTGGCCGCGCACCCGACCTCGAGGAGGGTCCGCCGCGCAGCGGCGGGTTCGCGGCCGTCCCGTCGATCAGGTGCCGTTGCGTAGGCGACGAAGGAGCAAGCAACGGTGCCTGATCGACGGGACCGGTGGGGCCGCGAACTCGAGCGCGCCAGCGCTCAAATAGCATTGCTGATCGTGAAGAACTTCGAGTCCCTGTTCGCCGAGCTGACCGAGCGTGCCAAGACCCGTCCCGAGGGGTCGGGCACCGTGGCCGCGCTGGACGCGGGCGTGCATTTCCAGGGGAAGAAGGTGCTCGAGGAGGCCGGTGAGATCTGGCTGGCCGCCGAGCACGAGAGCGACGAAGCCCTCGCCGAGGAGATCTCCCAGTTGCTGTACTGGGTGCAGGTGATGATGGTTGGTCGCGGGCTGACGCTCGAGGACGTGTACCGACATCTGTGACGGCTGATCCGTCCGATTCGACACTCCTCCCGTCATCCCCCGAAAGGACCACCTTCCATGTTGCGCGTCGCAGTTCCCAACAAGGGCTCGCTGTCGGAATCCGCCGTCTCCATCCTCAGCGAGGCCGGCTACCGCAAACGCACCGACTCCCGTGACCTCACCGTCCTCGACCTCGCCAACCAGGTCGAATTCTTCTTCCTCCGGCCCAAGGACATCGCCATCTACGTCGGCTCCGGTGAACTCGACCTCGGCATCACCGGCCGCGACCTGGCCCTGGACTCCGGTTCCCCGGTCACCGAACGCCTCTCCCTCGGCTTCGGCCGCTCCACCTTCCGCTACGCCGCCCCCGCCGGGGAGGACTGGAAGGTCGAAGACCTAGCGGGCAAGCGCATCGCCACCTCCTACCCGAACCTGGTGCGCGCCGACCTGGCCCGCTTCGGTATCGAGGCCGAGGTGATCCGCCTCGACGGCGCCGTCGAGATCTCCATCCAGCTCGGCGTGGCCGACGCCATCGCCGACGTGGTCGGTTCCGGACGCACCCTGCGTCAGCACAACCTCGTCGCCTTCGGCGAGTCCCTGTGCGACTCGGAGGGCGTGCTCATCGAGCGGACGGGTGCCGACCGCGACGACCGCGCCCGCAACCAGCTCATCAACCGCATCCAGGGCGTGGTGTTCGCCCAGCAGTACCTGATGCTCGACTACGACTGCCCCAAGTCGCTGCTCGACCAAGCCGCCGCCATCACCCCCGGCCTGGAATCACCGACCGTCTCGCCCATGCGCGACCCCGATTGGGTCGCCGTGCGCGCGTTGGTCCCCCGTAAGCAGGGCAACGAGCTGATGGACCGTCTGGCCGAGCTGGGTGCCAAGGCCATCCTCGCCACCGACATCCGCTCCTGCCGAGCATTCTGAGTCGACCTGTTCGAAGGCCCTCCACCGGTTCCGTGCCGGAGGGGGCCTTCGTGCGTTCCGGCGGTCGCCTGTTCAGTTCCGGTCGTCGGCGAACGCAACCAGCGGCACGGGGCGACCATCGCGCCGTGCCTGCCCCATCTCGAGGACCGCCATCGACACCAGGTACCGATCACCATCCGTCCCTGCCAGCAACCCGAACCCGTCCTCCACGATCAGCCCGTCCGAGGAAATCACCGCCAGCAGATCACGGAGAAAATCCTCGACCGACTCCCATACCGCTTCGCGGTCGCCGTACATGTCCATTTCGCAGTACACCACCTGCCCGACCTGCCCTGTCGCGCCGGGATGCGAATCGACCGCTATCGCGTGATCGGCCGTCGCGTACAGGGCACACCAACCGCGGTCCCACCACACCTTCCGTACCGCACCATCGGTCGAGCCGTCCAGTTCCTCGAAAGGTTCTCCGGGGCCACTGGATTCGGCCTCGTTCGCGCGCGCGGCCACGTACTGCCCCGCCGAGTCAGGGCCTTCCAGACACATCCCCAGAATGTCGCGACCGGCCAATACCGACCACAAATCGGCGACCTCCGGCGGAGCCGGCACGCCGGTCCACTCCTGGTATCGGCCCACATCCCCGGACCCGCGCCGCAAAACCGGCTCGAATCCCTTCTTCACCAACAGATTCCAGATCTGGTGCGCCAGGTTCGTTACGTCGCTCATCGGTCACCCACTGATCTGACCGGCCGCTCAGCGGTGCTGCGACCTCGAGAATTGCTTACAGGTCATGCGGTCGCAGGATGTCCACGAGTTGCTCAGGTGGGAGCCCACTGAATACCTGGTTCGCCCATTTGATCGCCTCATCGATTTCGTAGGAGTATTCGATCCGAAATTGTCCTGATCGGGCGACGGAACACTTCAGGCCCATACATTCTGGACCCTGTGCTGCCAGCAGCTCGGCTGAATTGGTTTGCACTCGGTTGTCTATTTCTCTGTGGTCGAATAGATCGACAATTGCGCCGTCATCCCCCCGGTACGCAGCTACCTCCCAAGTGCCAACGCCCTGCGAAGGATGTACCCTGGTCGCAACCACGAAATCCCAATCAGGGTATACGAGTGCTCCGGCATCAGCGGCTGCCTGCACCAGTTCTGTCGTAACCTCGACCTCGTCGATATCGGTCACTGATCCTCCTGATCTCGATCCTTCGAGTAACTGTTGAACGTTTTTCGGTCTATCCCGTAATCCATGCGCTTGAACGTGTTCCCGCCATGGTTGCTGAAATCGATCGGGAACTGACGGAATGTCTCCCCATTGGCGTCTTGCATGCGTACCCGCCCCGTCACCCTGTCGGGTGTGACTGCACCTGGCGGATCAGTGTAGAAACCGATGCGTGTTTCCCGGCCAGGGCCCGATGAGGGCCAATCTGCAATACCAGCCTCCAGCGCCTTGAACTCCTTCTGATTGAACCACCGCTCCTGTGCGAAGAGGTTCGCCAACCCTCGGTCCAGAGTCGTTCGGTAGCTGGACGCGTGGCCGCCATCGTACTGGAGGCCCGTGCCTGTAGGGTCCACTCCCTCGTGACCTGTGTTCGTCGCTGCCGTGCTCTCGGGACTGTCTCCTTTGCGCTTGACCTTGTCGCTGCTGGAGAAGTCGTGCCGGATGACGCCTTGGGTAGAAACATGGCGTCCGTTGAGTGATTCGGTACGGACTACGTTGTCACCGACTTGAGACCGCGAGAACGAGCGGACGTTTCCGTCGGCATCCGGCGGATGGATGACGTGCTGCTCGTGGCGGAGTGCCCTGAATGTACCGCCCGTACGTGTCTTGTACTCGACCGAACGTGGCGGGTAATCACGAACAACTGTGTGGTTCGGTGGGTCTCCGTAAATCGTGTCGGTGTACCGGGTGCCGGAATCGGTCGTTCCGTTGACAATTCGGGTCGGAGGGCCGTCCGGCACGGGGAGCGGATAGTCATCGGGACGAAGCGTGCCGCGCGTATTCGCGTGGTCGGGATTGGTGGGGTCGAGTTCGGGTCCGTCGACGACCCGTCGTGGTGGGGTGATCCGGTCGCGGACCGCATCGCGGCGGTCGCCGAACGGCTCTTGTCGGCCTCGTGGTGTGTTGGTAGTCGGCGGCCCTGTGTCGCTCGATCCCGGTCGCGTGGTGCCCGCGTCGGCGTTCGGATCGGGCACTGTGTCCGGTGTGGTGCGGGGTTGCCCTGTGTCGGCGGTCGGTCGCGTGGGCGTGGGGTCCGGCGGGTTGACGGTGTTGGGATCGGGAGTGTCGTCGGACGAATCGCTGTCGCACGAGTCCGGGATGAGGCCGAGAGGGTCGCGCCAGGTGAGTGGGTTGTGGGGGTAGGTGTGGGGGTTGGGGGCGGCGGTGAGGCCGAGGGGGTCTCGGGTGAGGTAGCGGGCGGTGTGGGGGTCGTAGACGCGGTGGAGGTTGTAGTGGAGGTCGGATTCGGGGTCGTGGAATTGGCCGGGGAAGCGGAGGGGGGTGGTTGTGGTGCCCTGCCAGGTGGTTTTGCCCCAGAGGGTGGTGGTCGCGGTGGCGGTGGTTGCGGCGGTGGCGGGGTCGATGAGTTCGGTGGGGGTGCCGACGAGGTCGGTGATGATCGCGCGGAACTCGGAGGTGGCCGCGTCGTCGACGGATTGGGTGAGGGAGAGGTGGGTGCCGGGGTGGTATTCCCAGCGGGTTGTGCTGGTGGCGGTGGTGGCCTCGATCAGGTGGGTGTCGTCCCAGGTGTAGTCGGTGCGGTCGAGGACGGTGCCGTCGGTTGCGAGGTGTTGTTTGGTGGTGCGGCGGCCGAGGGCGTCGTAGGTGTAGTGCCACCACTGCCGGTCCGGGGTGTAGACGTCGGTGAGCTGGTCGAAGCTGTTGTAGCGGTAGTGCCAGGTGCGTGCGCCGGTGGTTTTGCGGATGAGGCGACCGGCGGGGTCGTGGTGGTATTCGGTGTCGCTGTCGCGGACGAGCAGGTTGTCGCGGTATTCGCGGGCGGTGCCGGTGAGGTTGCCGAGGGGGTCGTAGCCGTAGCGCTCGGTGGGGTGGTTGTTGCGGGCGACGGTGGTGACGCGGCCGCGGACATCGAGGGTGTAGTCGTGGTGCGTGACCGGGATGTTCGGGCGGCTGACAGCGTGGGAGGTGAGGTATCCGTCTGCGCGATAGAGGAATTCGTCGCGGCGGAGGTGTTGTGGCGCGGGTCGCGCGGCCCGGTCCAGAGAGAGGGACACGAGACGGGCGGGGAAGCCGATGACCTCCTGGCCGACGAGTTGTCCGCGCGCGCTGACGAGACGATCGACCGCGACCTCGCCGGTGCGCCAGCGGGTGAGATGTCCGGCGAGGTTGTACTCGAAGCTGACGTCGTGGCCGCCGACACCGAGCCGGTCGACACGTCCGGTCAAGTCGTGATGCCAGGTGGTTTCGGCCCCGGTCGGACTGGTGCGGGTGATCCGGCGCGCATGCTGGTCGTACCGGAATCGCATCGGCGGCCGATTGTCGATCTGTTCGGCTTCGAGCAAGCCCGTTGAGCTGTAGGTGTATTCGATGACGTGATGATGCTTGTCACCGTTGCCGGTGCTCGCGGTGAGCACCCGGCCCGCAGGGTCGTGGGTATAGCGGATCCAGTCACCGTCGTCGGTGGCGACCTCGGTGCACCGGCCGAGAATGTCGTAGCGGTGGTGGCGGCTGATCCCGGTCGCCGGGGTGACAGTGGCGATTCGGCCTGCGGAATCCCACGTATACGTGGTTCGCGCTGCGCTGTAATCGGTTTCGGCGACGAGCCGGCCCGCGTGGTCGTATTCGTAGGTCCAGGTCTGGCCGAGCGGATTGTGCACCGCGGTGAGGCGACGTTCGGTATCCCACTCGTAGCGGGTGAGCGATCCGTCGGGATCGCGACGTGACCGCAGCAGGTCGAACGCGCGGTAGGAGTAGGAGGTGACGCCCCCGGCGGGATCGGTGTGGGCGACGATATTGCCTTCGCCGTCGTATGCCCACGACTCCGTCCGGCCGTCGGGATCGGTTCTGCGCAGCAGGTTTCCGGCGGGCGACCACTCGTAGGTGGTCACCGCGCCGGTGGGGTCGACGGTTCGGATCGGGCGCCCCGCGGCGTCACGGTCGATGCGGGTCGTCGCGCCGAGCGGATCGATCAGAATGATCGGCAGCCCGGCGGCGTCGGTGTGGATGGTGGTGCGCGCGCCGCCGACCAGCACGCTCGCCAGCGCACCCGAGGGGTGGTAGGTGAACTCGGTGCGGGAACCGGCGGGATCGACGGCGGCGGTCAGATCGCCGTTGTCGGACCATTCCCGGCGGTGCACCGAACCGTCGGCGGTGGTGATGGTGCTCGGGCGGTGACGCCAGACGTAGTCGTACGCGAGCGAAACACCGTCCGGGCGAACGATTTCCACCGGGTCACCCGCGCCGTTGTAGCGGTAGGTGGTTGTCGTGTCCGGGTCGGGTCCGGTGACGGTCAGTGGTTTGCGTTCGGCGTTGTAGTCGGTGTGGAAATGGGCGCCGTCGGGGGTGACCCGATCGCGCAATTGCAACTCGCGGTCGAACCCGTGGGTGGTGACGGCGCCGAGGGAGTCGGTGACGGCGGTGAGTCTGCCCGCGCCGCCGGGGAAGTCCACATAGGCGAAGACGCAGTTCAGGATGTCCGCGGTGCCGCGCTGATGGACCACTCGACCGGCATCGTCGTAGGTGTTGACCATCTGGTTGCCGTTCGAATCGGTCCACGAGGTCATCCGGTGCTCGGCGTCGTAGGTGTACCGGGTCGTCGCCGAGTCGGCGTTGGTGACCGAGGTCAACAACCCTGTCGTATAACCGAATTCGCGCACAGGTAGCCCGTGCTCGCCGTCGGTGAGCAACACCAGGCCGGTGACGCGGCCGTGCGCGGACTCCACGCGCACCCGGTAACCGCCGGAATGCGACACCTCGACCGGCACACCGTCGGCGTCGTAATGGAACCGGATGCGGTTGTGGTGACGGTCCGTGATCGCCGAGACCGCGAAGTTTCCGAGCTCGACATCGAGGTTGTCGAGGTGGGCTTCCGGGGCGAAATGCCAGATCAGTTCGCGGCGTTGATCCCACACGCGGTAACCGCCCGCGTCGGTGCGGGTCAGCGTCCAGGACTGGCCGTCGGTGAGCGGCCGCACCGGCTCACCGACCTCGGCGTGCGGGTAGGCGAGCATGATGCCCTCGTCGCCGAGGAAGGTGACGCCGTCGTCCGACACGACGACGCGAGCATCGAGGGTCGACGACCACGACGTCCCGAACCACCGCCCGAAACGGTAGTTCGAATGATGCGAACGGCGCAGCACCAGCGGCAGCACCCCAGGCAACTCCAGATCCGTTTCGGGCAGCAGGAATTCGCCGGTGCTGATATCGACGGGATCGGTGGAACAGGTCTTCTGTTCGGGTGTGCGATCGTGCTCGGCCCCGGAATTGCGCGCCTGGTCGTGAGCATCGCTGTCGGCGTCCGCCCGGTCTTTCGCGGTGGGCGTGTCGGAGTCCGGGTCACGATCCTTGCTGGTTTCGGGGTCGCGATCCGGTGTGCGGTCGGTCGGTACGTCGCGATCGTTGCCGTTGTCGGGGCCACGGTCTGGGCTGCGGTCGGTAGGTGTGTCGCGGTCGGGCGTGCGATCGGTTGGGGTGCCCGGATCGCGGTCGGTGGGGGTGTCGTGGTCCGGATGGCGGTCGGTTGGCACGTCGCGGTCCGGTGTGTGATCCGTCTGCGGGGCGCGGTGTGGGTCGGGCGTGCGATCGGTAGAGGTGTTCGGATCGCCGCCGGGGGTCCGGTCGGTGGGTGCGTCGCGGTCTGGGTCGGGTGTGCGGGTGGGGTTCGTGCCGTCGTCGACGGGACGACTCGGTCCTCGGTCGGGAAGGCCGGTGGGAGAGCTCGGGTGAGCCGACTGGGTCGGGTGAGCGCGCGGGGTGTCGGGGCGGCTGGCGGTGACCGGTGAGTTCCCGTTCAGCCGGGCCGACGGGTCAGGGGAGACGCCCGCGCGTGGGGTGTCCACGGTCGGTCGTGGCGTGGGTGATGAATCAGGTGGTCGGCGTGCGGATGTCGTATCGGGCCGGGGCGGCGACGGTGGGGTGTGGGTTGGGCTCGGCGGGGTGGAGTGGGGGCGTATGGGTGTCGCGTCGGGGTTGCGGGGGCTCTGGCCAGCGTCCGCATGGGTGGCAGGGCCCGGTTGCCAGAGGGGGGAGGAGGTGGCTGGGTTCGATGTTTGGGTGGCCGAGGCGGTCGTCGTGTTGGTGTTGGTCGAGGCCGGTGAGGTGTCGGCAGTCTGTGGAGGGCGGGTAGTCGCGGTGTCCGGGGAGGAAGGGCTGCTCGAGGGGTGGTCGGCGTCGTTGCGGGCGGTCGACCGGCCGTCCGGTTCCGTGCGCGACGGGGCGCCGGAATCCGGGTGTCCGTCGGTTCGCGTGTGCGGAATATCGGAGGTAGCCGTAGGCGAACTCGGATTGTGTTGAGTGGATTCAGGCTCCGAGCGCTGTGTGGGCGTGGGTTCGGCGCGCTGGGTCGGCGAGTCGGTGGATGTCGGGTCCGAGCGCTGCGCCGGACTGTCGTCCTGCTGGTCGGTACGTGAGGTGGGTGTGTTGTCGGTCTGTTGTGTCGGCGTGGGTTCTGATCGCGAGGTCGGCGTGTTGTCGGTCTGGTGGGTCGAGGCCGGTTCTGTGCGTTGTGTCGGTGACTGGTCGGTGTGGGTGGGCGAAGGCTCTGCCCGCTGGGTCGGGGCGGACGTGTCGGGGTTCGTGGTTCCCGCCGCTTCGGGGCGCGGTTCCGGGCGGCTTGTCGGCGGCTCGGGGTCGGGGGTGTGTTCCGGTGTGTGGGTGGGCGCCGCCTCGGTGGTGGGCTCGGGATCGCGGGTGGTGCCCGGGTTTTCGGCGGTCGGGACCGGCTCTTCCTGCTGTGTTCGTGGTGCCGGCTCGGCCTGGCGCGGCTCGGGGTTCTCGGGTGCGTTCGAGTAGCCGCCGATGTCCTCGGTGCGCTGGGTGGGGGCCTCGCGCTGTGGGCTCGCCTCGACGGGCCGCACGTCAGAGGGGGAGGACCCTCGGTCGTTCTGCGGTAGCCCCGCACCCTCACGCGGCGCGGTCTGCCCTGGCGGGTCGGCGTCTCGGGTCGGGCTGGGGGTTTCCGGGGCCCGAGTCGGAGTGGGGTTCGGGTCGGCGCCGTTGCCCGACACGCGTCTGCCCGCGTCGGCGCCGCGTTTGAGCGCGGAGATCGCTGTCTTCACACTGCCACCACCACCGGTCGCGGCCGTGAGGATGAGGTCGGGGGCGAGCGACCCGGCGAATTCGAACGGGTTGGCCCTGGCCTCTTTGAGGATGGCGTCGACCGCCGCACCCGGATCGGCCACGGCGACAACGAGTCCGGTTCCCAGATCGGACAGCCCCTTGGCGTATTCGGCAGGATGGGTGATGTTGTAGATATCGGTCGGATTCACCTGACGCACCAGTTGCACCATTCCGGTGACCGCAGTGAGAAAACCGGCGGTGAAATTCAGGGCAGCGTGGTCGAAAACCCCTTTGAGGTCGGAGATATTCGCGATCCACCGCTCACTGAACGGCGGTTCCTTCGGTGCCCGCTCGGTAGCTGTTTCGATCGCGCCGACCGCGATCGATGCGCCGTTGTCACGCTGCACCCGTGCGCCGCGCAGAATCTCGCGCGCCTCGTTGCGAATGGCCGTCCAGGTGTCGATGAGCGGATTGGCCTGCTGCTGCTCGCCGGTGAGGCCGTTCCACCAGGTCTTCTGGCGACGTTCTTCGGCGTCGGCCGCTTTCCAGCGGTCGATGGCGGTCTGGGCCTTGTCCTGGGCGGCTTTCACCTCGTTCTGCCAGGCCTTCAGCGCCTCCGCCGCGGCCGCCATCGCGTCGGCGCCGTCGAACCAGAGTTTCGGCTGCTTGTCGTAGACGGCATTGAACGCGTCGGCGCCCTTACCGGTCCATTCGGCGGCATCGATCTTCTGCAACGCCTGACCCGTCGATTCGATCGCCTCGGCCATCTTCGTCAATGTCTCGGCGGCCGAACCGATTTCGGACGGCTCGCCCAGGATCAGCTCTTTGGGGTCCTCTGTTTGCCCCAGCTCCTCCTCTTCGACGTCGCCGCCGGTCGCGGAGGCGATGTTGTCGCCGAGATCGTCGAGCGCATTGCCGATCTTCTCCAGCCCGACATGTTCGGCGGCGTCACCGACCACGTCCAGGCCGTCGTCGATGATCTGGCCGGCACCCTCGACGACATTCTCGACGCCGTCTTCGATCGCGCTGCCGACTTTGTCGAAGATTTCGCCGATCCCCACGGGTTACTGGCCCCCCTGCTCCTTCTTCATGATCTCCGCGGCTCGCTCGGCCGCACCGGTATTCCAGCCGGGAGATTCACCGGCCAGCAGGCTGCCGGTCACCGGACTGATATTCGCGTACGCCTGCGGTCCGACCGCCTCGATGACCTTCATATTGGTCTGAATGTGCTGATTGGCGTCCTGAAACGACTTCGCGCTGTAATCGGCGTTGCGAATGTGGTTGAACGAATTGTCGGCGAACGTCTCACCCCAGGAACGCTTGGTGATCTCCTCACCCGACAGATGTGGATTGCCCGCCATATGCGTCCACATTGTCTTCAGCGTGTCCTCGGACTTGGTTTCCATTTCGTCGTAGCGGCCCGCCGCCAAACCGAGCGTGCGGGCGATCGAGTTGCCTGCTTGCACCAGGGCGCGCACGCCCCACGACCATCGCTCGGTGAACTCCTCGAAGGTCTTCTGCACGGTGTGTTTGCCTGCCTCGAGCGTCGACATCGTGAGCAGCGCGAATCCCCGGCCCATATTGCCGGTTTCGCCGATCCCCATCGCCGACAGCTCGCCGATGGTGCCTTCGATGCCCGTCGCGGCCTGCTGCAGCACCGCCGGGTCGACTTTCACCGTGGTCATCGCATGCCCTGCCCGTCTGTCGCGTGTTCGGTGAGATCAGGTGGAAACGCCATCGGCGCGGATCCGAGGATGTCGATCGCGATTCCGGCGGGGTCGTCGCGCGTGTCCAGGTAGTCGTGCAGGCGTCGCCCGAAAATCCAGTGGTAGCGGTAGTCCTGGTCGAGGTCGGTGGCGTCGTCGAGGCGATCGCGCGCGGCGATGAATCGGGCGTATTCCTCGACGCTGGTGAACGTGCACAACCAGTCGACACCGCCGAACGGCAGGAAGAAGACCCGGTGCTCGGCGGTGAGCGGAACCAGCAGGGCCGCCTGTCGAAACGCGGCGTGCAACTCTTCCGGCTGCCCGAATCCCGCGTAGAAGGCGGCTATTTCGGCGTGGAGGCGCTCCCTGCCGTCGCCATCGGACATCCGACGCAACCTCCCCCGTGCCCCGTCCTTCACTCTCGAACGGCAGTGTACGCGAATGGCGGCCGTCGTAGGGAGTCCTGTAATCCGGGGGTTTGTCGGATAATTCGCGCGATTCCGTGTGCGACGGGAGTGAATGCCGAGGTCGTGAGCCCGGCGGTCGATCGGTCGAGATCGGTTCAGGGTGAGTGTAATCGGTGTGTGCGGGCGGGTGGCGCGGTTAGTTTCCGGTTCTCGATGAGGACGCAAGGAGTGACAGTGTCGCAAGCAGAGCCCGGTGTACGCCATTGCGATCGGCCTGATCGGCAATGTGGTGCTCGGCAAACTCGTTCTGCGGGAGCGGCTTTCGGCCGGGTTCCGGACGGAGTTCTTCATCAAGACGGGCGTGGTGCTACTCGGTGCCTCCGTCGATCTGAAGATTCTGGTGACTGCGGCGGCGCCCGCGATCGTGCAGGCACTGGCCTTGATCACCATTGTTTTCGGATTCACCTGGTGGTTCGGTGGGGTGCTCGGGCTCGACGACAAACTGCGCGCCCTGCTGTCGTCCGCGGTGTCGATCTGCGGGGTGAGCGCGGCCATCGCGGCGGCCGGAGCGGTGCAGGCGCGGCGTGAACAGATCGCGTACGCGGCCTCGCTGGTGATCATCTTCGCGCTGCCGTCGATCTTCCTGCTGCCCTGGCTCGCCGACCTTCTCGGGCTTTCGGATGCGGTCGAGGGTGCGTGGATCGGCGGCACTATCGACACCACAGCCGCGGTGGCCGCCGCCGGTGCGCTCGCGGGTGAGGAATCGTTGCAGATCGCGACGATCGTCAACACGACGCAGAACGCTCTGATCGGACTCGTCGCGATCGCGCTCACCGCGTGGTTCGCGTTCCGGGTCGACCGCACGCCGGGTGCCGCGCGCCCGAGCCTCGGTGAATTCTGGGCCAGGTTCCCGAAATTCGTGCTCGGGTTCGTCGCGGCGTCGATCATCGGCACCCTGTACCTGCAATCGGTCGACAAGAAGACCGGTGCCGCGCAGATCGCGATCGTCAACGACCTGCGGACCTGGTTCCTGATCCTGGCCTTCGTGTCCATCGGCCTGGAATTCTCGCTGCGCGGATTGCGCGAGGCGGGGTGGCGGCCGATCGCCGCCTTCGGTTCGGCGGTGCTGGTGAACCTCGCTGCCGGACTCGGCCTTTCGGTGCTGCTGTTCCGTGGCTTCGCGGCGTGACGTGGTCGAACGCCTGCTCGCCCGGCGGGTATCGGAGGGGCTGCACCCACCGGCAGCGCCGAGCCCGTCGGCGGCTGAGTAGGGGCGCCCAGGTGCTCTGAGCGGTCAGGTCGCGGCGCCGAGCTTTTGGGCGCAGACGAGGAGTTCTGTGCGGTACAACTCGCGGTCGCCAGGGGAGACGGCTGGATGCAGGGGCCCGATCTGCAGCTCCCAGCGCGGAACCTCGTCGCGGTCGAACACCGGTGCCGCGAGGTAGGCGATGGGTAACGGTGCCGCGGCGGCGAGGTCGGCGGCGGTGTGGGGGTAGCCGCTGAGGTCGCCGAGCAGGCCGAGGACACGACGGCGTAGTGGTCCGGAAGCCGGTGAATGTGCCAGGTGGCCCGCTACTTCGGCGAGGACATCGAGGGTGGCGAGGTCGGCGGGGTCGATGCCCCAGACCACCAGGCCGGCGGAGCGGATCTCGGCCAGCGCGGTGGTCAGTTCGTCGCGTCGGCCGGGGTCGGCGGTGGCCAGCCACGCGTGCTGCCGTTGCGGCGGGCAGAACGCGATGACACTCGCGCCCGCGGGAGCGCGCAGCGGCACGCGGGCACCGACCTCGATCCCGGCGGGCACCCGGCCGTGATGGGCTGCCAGGCCGACGAAAGTCATCGAGTTCGACGAGACCACCGAGAGCGCGGCACCGCACCCCACCCGGCGGGCCAGCTCGCGCAACGCGGCGTCCGTGCCCGCGGGTGCGGACGCCCGGTGTGCGGTGGGGAACGTGGGCCCGAGCCGGTAGGTCAGGTCGCGAGAACGCCGCGCCCAGCCACGCGACTCCAGTGTGGTGAGGATGGCGGCGACCGTCGAGCGGCTCAGCGCGAGCCGGTCGGCGACGCTCGCGGCGGTGAGCGGCGCCTCGGCGGCGAGCAGTTCGACGACGGAGACGACCCGATCGGTCGGTGGTGACGCGCTCACGCATTCCCTCTTGTTCTTCCCGACGCGGTCGTCTACCGTCCGCGTGCCGAAAATCCGATTCGATGACACGAATATTCGTGTCCGGAGGAATGTTATGCCGAACTCGTCGCTCCTGGACCACCTCGACATCACCGACATCGACTTCGCCTTCCAGGACACGCCCGACCTGCACCGTGTGCTGGCCGACCTGCGCGCCCGCCGGCCGTACGCGATCGTCCCCTTCGCGGGGACGCGTGCGGTGCTGCTGCTCACCCATGACCTGGTGTCGGCGGCGTTCAAGGACGAGGAGACCTTCCCGGCCCAGGCGGTGTACTCGCTCACCACCGAGCCGGTGCTCGGCCGCACCTTGCAGTGCATGACCGGCGACGAACACCGGGTGAACCGGGCCATCGTCGCCCCACCGTTCCGGCGCAGCCTGGTGAGCGGCTGGATCGAACCGCTCCTCGCGCCGGTCGCCCACGAGGTGATCGATCGCTTCGCTCCTCTCGGTGCCGCCGACCTGGTGGCCGAATTCACCACGCGCTACCCGGTTCTCGTGATCAGCAGGTTGCTCGGTCTGCCCGTCGGTGACGAGGCGACGGTGTTGCGCTGGGCACACGACCTGTTCTATTTCCCACTGGATCCCGCTGCCGCGCACCGGGCTTCGCGCGAGTTCGCCGACCATGTGCTGCCGATCATCGCCGCACGGCGCGAGGAGCCCGGTGCGGACCTGATCTCGAAGCTGGTCACCGAAAGCGTCGAGGGAACCACCCTGTCCGACGATCAGATACTCGCCTTCCTGCGGCTGCTGTTCCCGGCGGGCGCCGACACCACCATGCTGGCCCTAGGAAATACGTTGTCCGCCTTGCTGACTCACCCGGACCAGCTCGCCCTGGTGACGGCCGACCCGGAGGAACAGGCCGAGTGGGCGATCTGGGAGGGGTTGCGCTGGGAACCACCGGTCGGGCTGCTGCCGCGCGCCTGTCCGAGGGACACCCACTGGCAGGGACTCGACATTCCCGCGCTGACCCCGATGTTGTTCGCCGTCAATGCCGCTCACCGCGACCCGGCGAAATACCCCGCGCCACACGAATTCGACATCACCCGCCGCGCCACCACCATGCTCTCCTTCGGGCAGGGCCCACACAGTTGCCTCGGCAGCTGGCTGGCGCTGGCCGAACTCCGCACCGCCCTCACCGCTCTACTCACCCGCCTCCCCGATCTGCGGCTGGCCGATGCGGCGGCGGCCGAGGACGCCACCGTGACCAGCCAGGTGGGCACCGCGCTCCGCGGCCCCGGTGCCCTGCGCGTCCGCTGGAACCGAGCGGCTTCCTGACCGGCAACATCTTGGCGCGTAGGCTGAACTGGTGCTTTGTCCGGACGACAACGGATCGGGGCGAACAATGTCGAACAAGAACGAACACGAAGAGAAGATCGAAAAGGAACAGGTCGAGCGCGAGGAAGAACGCCGCAGACTGGAAGAAGAAGAGGAACGCCGCCTGCGTTGAATCCAGCCGAACCGTAATCTGAGCCAACCAACTGTGCCGTCGGGCCTGAGATGAAAGCGGGCTCGAGGATCTCCGTTGGCGCGTCGGGCAGGCTCAGACGTCTTCGGGGGTGCGGACCAGGGGAAGGCCGAGGTCGATGTCGGTGGTGGCGGCGTCTCGGGTGGGCCAGCCGGGGTAGGGGGGTGGAGTGCCGCCGAATTCGGGGCACAGGGCGTGGAAGTCGCAGTAGCGGCACATCGAATTGCGTTGGGGTGGGAAGTCGCCCGTGCGGCCCGCGTCGAGGATGGCTTGCCACAGGGCGGTGAGGATGCGGGCGAAGCGGTCGAGTTCTTCGCGGTCGGGGGTGTAGGTGAGCAGCACCTTGTCGGCCAGGTAGATCAGGCGCAGCTGTGCGGGGAGGATACCGCGGGTGCGCAGGATGACCAGGGCGTAGAACTTGAGCTGGAACAGGGCGCGGGCCTCGTGCTGAGGGCCGGGCGCGCGGCCGGTCTTGTAGTCGACCACGCGCAGCAGACCGTTGGGCGCCACGTCTATGCGGTCGACGAAGCCACGCAACGGGATCTCACCGTCGAGGTCGACCTCGACTCGCTCCTCCAGACCGTCCGGATCGAAACGGGTGGGGTCCTCGAGCTCGTAGTACCCGGCGACCAGGCGGCGCACCTCCTCGAACAGCGCCTCCGGACCGCCCGCCGCCACCAGCTCGTCGAGCCCCTCCCGATCCGCCCGCACCCGCTCCCATGCGCCGGGAACCAGCTCGGCCGCCCGGCCGGGCCCACGCTCGGCCGCGGGTAACCCGAACAGGTCCTCGAGCACCGCGTGCACCACCGTGCCGCGTACGGCCGCGCGCGTGGGTGGTTCCGGCACCCGATCGATCGCCCGTAAGCGGTACTTCAACGGGCACTGCTTGAAATCGGCTGCGCGCGAAGGAGACAACGCCGGACGTGACCGGGTGACCGGTTCGGCGGAGGTCTCGTCGGCGATCGACGCGGACAGGGGCACTGACATGTTCGCCACGGTAACGGCACATACCGACAGGTTCACGATTCGTCCATCGGGGCGGTGTCTGTCAAGATCGCCGAATGCGAACGATCCGGGTGGGGGCGGCCGTGGCCGCGATGATCATGCTGAGCGCGTGCGAGGAACAATTGCCGCCGGTGGCCACGAGCACATCGGCCAGCGCACCGACGACCACCGCGACCAGCCCCGAGCAGGATTTGCGGACCGGCGAACTCGCCGAGGGCTTCCGGATGGCCGACGTGCTGACCCTCGGCTCCGATATCGACCCGACCTTCGTGCGCCGGGGACCGCTCGGCGTCCTCACCGGGCCGATGTTCACGATCATGGCGGGCCACAACAACGCGGTGAGCACCGCCGCCGCGGCCGAGGGCCTGATCACGGGCTTCGCCGTCCAGCGCTCCAACGGCGGCGAGACGAGCGCCGACACCCAGTGGCTCACCCACGGCATCATGCGTTTCCCCGACAAGGCGTCCGCGACCAGGGCGGCCGGCGCTCTGGCCACCGCCGCGACCACACAGAGCGGTCTGCTCGAATCCGGTGACTGGGTGGTTACCGACCTGCCGGAAGCACCGGACAGCCGGGTCGTCACGATGACGAACCGCGGCAGGCTGGACGGCATGGCCTTCACCCCGCACCGGGAATACGTGGTGTTCACCCGGATGAGCAACGGCGCGCTCCCCGAGATCGGAAAGATCATCCGCGCCGCGCTCGAACGTCAACGCCCCGAACTGGATTCGTACGCGGCCACTCCGGTCGCCGAGCTGGCGAAAGTGCCCTTCGACCCGACCGGGATCCACGCGCTCGCCGTCGGCAAGGGCGGTGCGAGCCGGGGAGCCTTCGGCAGGCGCGCCGCGGCGCATTACGCCGACGATCAGCAGGCGGCCCGCGCACTGTTCGACAGGGCCGGGGTGAGCGCGTTCGGCGTCGAAGGCAGCATCGTGTACCGCGCCGCCGACGCCGCAGGCGCGGCTGCCCTGCTCGCAGCCGACACCGCCGAGTTCGGTTCCGATCGGGAATGGAAGTCGACGGCGGCCCCGACGGCCGTCCCCGGATCGGTCTGCTGGGCCGAGACCGACGAGAGCAGCTGGGCATGCCTGGTGTCGGTCGGTCGCTACGTCGCGCAGGTCCCGGCCGACACCGAAGCCGAAGCGCACTCCCTCACCGCCGAACAGCACCGTGTGCTCACTGCCGCGAAATAGCTGACCCGTCGATCGCGCGAATCGCCCCGCCTGGCAGGCTTGAGACTTCCATTCGAAGAACGGGAGATACATGACGGCCAGACGGACCGGTCCATTCGCGATCGGGGACCGGGTGCAGCTGACCGATGTCAAGGGGCGCCTCTACACGGTGGTGCTCGAGGAGGGCAAGGAGTTCCACACCCACCGCGGCGGCATCAAGCACGACGACCTCATCGGCGCCGACGAGGGCTCCGTGGTGAAGTCGATCAACGGCACCCCGTACCTCGCCCTGCGCCCGCTGCTCACCGACTACGTGCTGTCGATGCCGCGCGGCGCCACCGTCATCTACCCCAAGGACGCCGCCCAGATCGTGCACGAGGGCGACGTGTTCCCCGGTGCGCGGGTGCTCGAGGCAGGCGCCGGTTCCGGTGCGCTGACCTGCTCGCTGCTGCGGGCGGTCGGCTCCGAGGGGCGGGTGATCTCCTATGAGATCCGCGACGACCACGCCGAGCACGCCGTGCGCAATGTGGAGACTTTCTTCGGTGAGCGGCCGCCGAACTGGTCGCTGACCGTCGCCGACGTGGCGAACTACGACGGCGAGCAGGTCGACCGGGTGGTGCTCGACATGCTCGCGCCCTGGGACGCGCTGCCCGCGGTGTCGAAGGCGCTGGTGCCCGGTGGCGTGCTCATCGTCTATGTCGCCACGGTCACCCAGCTGTCCAAGGTCGTCGAGGCGATGCGTGAGCAGGAGTGCTGGACCGAGCCGCGCTCCTGGGAGTCGATGGTTCGCGGGTGGCATGTGGTGGGGCTCGCGGTGCGTCCCGAACACCGGATGCAGGGGCACACCGCGTTCCTGGTGAGCGCGCGTCGCCTCGCCGAAGGCACGGTGACCCCTAAACCGCAGCGCCGTCCGTCGAAGGGCTGAGTTCGATTAGGGTCTGCCCCGGATCGGGTGCACACCGCCGTTGCCGCCCCGGAGCCGTGGGCCGTTCATGCCCTGGTGAGCAGTCGCGCACCGAACAGTGCTGTGGCGGCGCCCGCGAACCAGGGCAGACCCTCCGGGGTGAGGCCTCCGCGAGTCGCCTGCAGGATGGCGAGGCCGGCCGCGCCGACGGTGAGCACGACCGCGGCGGAGCGCAGGCCGCGCACCGGCGCGACCGGACCGTCCCACCAGCGAAGCGGTGTGTTCTCGAGCCCACGCAGCGCGACGAACAGCACTGCGGTGAGGGCGGCTGTCGCGGTGAGCTGACCTACGGTGAGCAGCCAGAACCCGGCCTCCGATGGGCCGCCGCGGTCGAATCCCAGCAGGTGGCTGAGCACCAGCACGGTGAGCAGGACGGGCATGTGCCACAGGTACAGCGTCATCGCCCCGGTATTGCCGATCACCGTCAGCCACCACACGCGCGGTCGCGCCGCCACCCGCCGCAGCCACGGTGCCACGGCGATCGCCGCGCAGCACAGCACCATCGCGTGTCCCGCGAGCAGCAGCGACGGTGGCGCCAGGTTCGACAACCGCTGCCCGGGAACCGTCACCATGCTGGTGTCGTACGGCCCGGCGACAACCAGCGCCACGTCGACGAGCAGGACCACACCGGCCAGCAACGCGGCGACCCGACGGGACAGCAGGCCGCGCAGATAGCCGATGCCCAGCACCGCCGGGATCAGCCACACGACGAGATTCAGGAAGCCGGCTTCGGCAGGTCCACCGCCGAGCCGCACCGCGTCGACGATCGCGGTGGCCAGCACGATCGTCGCGATCGTCGCGAACATCCTGCCGGTGCCGGTCACCCAGGTGGCCAGCAGCGGTGTACAGGCCAGCACCGCCAGATACATGCCGAGGAACCACAGCAGTTGCACGCTGGTGATCGCCAGTGGCCGCTGCCAACCCGGCGCCAGTACCAGCCCGGCCACGAATACCAGCGCCGCCGAGGCGGCCAGGAAGTAGCCGACCGGCCGGATCAGCCGCTGCGTGCGCCGGAAAAGCCAAGCACCCCAGGAAGTTCCGGGGGCAATACTTCGCGCGCCCGCCGCGACGCCCGCGAAGAAGAACAGTGGGAGCACCTGCAGCAGCCAGGTCAGCGGCTGGAGGGCAGGCAGATCGGCGAGCACATTGCCGAAGCGGACGTCGCCGCCCGACGCCGACACCGTCAGCATCAGGCAGTGACCGACCACCACGACCACCAGCGACGAGATCCGCAGCAGATCGAGGAACCGATCGCGATCGGCAGGCGTATTCGCCGCCACCACAGCCACACTCGGCACAACACTCATGCCGCAACCATCGCAGAAACCAGGCCGCGACCACAGCGCGGAACTACCCACCCCGTGCGTGGAATTACTCGGATACGATCCGCCGAACCGATTTCCGCGCGCCGGAGGCGGATCGCCGCCCGGCGGCACACGAGGGGGAGAACGTATGACCGATCGGTCCGAAAAGCCGGTGCGTGACCCGTCGGCGGGAACCCTGTACCCGGGCACCTCGACCCGGTTCTACCGCGCCGCGTTCAACGTGTTCCCGCCGTACCTGTTCGGCGGCGTGCGCGTGAAAAGCATTGCCCCCGACTGGACTTCGGCGCACATCACCTACACGGTCCGGTGGTGGAACCGCAACAGCCCCAACCGGGCGGCCTTCGGCGGCACGCTGTACTCGATGACCGACCCGTTCTTCGCGATCCTCGCCTACGGCCAGCTCGGGCGCGGGTACCGGATCTGGAACACCACCGGGTCGATCGAGTTCCTCACACCGGGCCGCGGGACGGTCGCCACCGACATCACTCTGTCGACCGAGGAGGTGGCGGCGATCAGGAAGACCACCGCCGACGGGGCGAAGTCGCTCACCCAGCACACCGCGCAGATCTTCGATCGGGACGGGACGCTCGTCGCGCGCGCCGGGCAGACGCTCTACGTGCGCCGCTTACGGGACTGAGCGGGCCGCTACGTGGCCTATCGGCCCGGGGTGGTACATCGGGGGCCCCGGGCCGGAGCGGAACGTCAGGCGGGCGTGCAGGGCGCCTGCGCGAAGCCGAGGAGCAGGCAGCCGCTGGCGTCGGAGAGCTTCCAGGTGCCGTCGACGCGCTCCCAGGTCACCGGGAACGCGGGCGCGGTGCCGTGCGGCGAGGTGATGGTGACGTCGGCGGTGGCCTTGTCGCCGCTGGTCGCGACGTTGTCGACCGCGAAGGTCAGGGTGTAGCCGGCCAGCATGCCGTTCATCTGGTCGATGTTGGCCTTGCGCGCCTCACCGTTGACGATCAGTTTCGCCTTCTCGTCGCTGGACAATCCCGGGTCGGCGAACTGGACGAGCGTGGCCTTCAGGGAATCGGCGGACGGTGCTCCCGCGTTGTCTCCGGTGGGTGCCGGAGTTGCCGAAACGCTGGACGGAGCGGCCGAGATGCTGGTACTGCTGCTGGTGGCGTTCGTCGAGGAGTCGTCGGAACCGCAAGCGGTGAGGCCGACGGCGAGGGCCGCGGCGGCGGCAGCGACGGTGACACGGATCGTGCGGGTAGGAAGGAGCATGTTCGGCAACAACCTTTCGGCTCGATGGGCAAGTAGCCCGCCCTGTGCCCCGTACGGGCTTAGGGGAGCCTAACAGGAGGTATTCGGTGGTTTGATGTCGTACCGACCGTACAAGATGTGATCACGACGAAACCATGTCGGAAAGCGAGAACGGACCGCGCCCGGTAGCGTTGATAGACCGGGACTGGGAGGAGCAGCATCATGAGCCCCAACGAGAATTCGGATTCGGCGGCCTGGCGAGAGCTCGAGGCGGTACGCGCCGAGGCGGCTGCTCTCCGCAGGCAACTCGCCGACTCGCCGGATCGCGCACGCGAATTGGAAGCACGAATCGATTCGTTGACCATCCGCAACGGCAAACTGATGGACACGCTCAAGGAAGCGCGCCAGCAGTTGATCGCCCTGCGTGAGGAAGTCGATCGCCTCGGTCAGCCGCCCAGCGGCTACGGCATCGTCATCCACACCTACGACGATCAAACGGTCGACGTGTTCACTTCCGGTCGCAAGATGCGCCTCACCTGCTCGCCCAATATCGAGGCCGAGACCCTCGAGTACGGCCAGACGGTGCGCCTGAACGAGGCACTCACCGTCGTCGAGGCGGGCAAGTTCGACGCGATCGGCGAAATCGGCACCCTGCGTGAGATTCTCGACGACGGCCGCCGCGCCCTCGTGGTGGGTCACGCCGACGAGGAGCGCGTGGTCTGGCTGTCGGGCCCGCTGTCGAAGATCGCCGAGTACGACGACATCGACGACCCCGATTCGCCCATTCGCAAACTGCGCCCGGGTGATTCGCTGCTCGTGGACACCAAGGCGGGCTTCGCCTTCGAGCGGGTGCCCAAGGCCGAGGTGGAAGACCTTGTGCTGGAAGAGGTTCCCGACGTCGACTACACCGACATCGGTGGTCTCGGTCGGCAGATCGAGCAGATCCGCGACGCGGTGGAACTGCCGTTCCTGCACAAGGACCTGTTCCGCGAGTACGCGCTGCGCCCGCCCAAGGGCGTGCTGCTCTACGGTCCGCCCGGCTGCGGTAAGACGCTGATCGCCAAGGCCGTCGCCAACTCGCTGGCCAAGAAGATCGCCGAAGCCCGAGGTGAGGACGCCAAGGAGGCCAAGTCCTTCTTCCTCAACATCAAGGGCCCCGAGCTGCTCAACAAGTTCGTCGGTGAGACCGAGCGCCATATCCGCATCATCTTCCAGCGGGCGCGCGAGAAGGCCTCCGAGGGCACCCCGGTGATCGTGTTCTTCGACGAGATGGACTCGATCTTCCGGACCCGTGGTTCGGGTGTGTCCTCCGATGTGGAGACTACCGTTGTGCCGCAGCTGCTTTCGGAGATCGACGGTGTGGAGGGGCTCGAGAACGTCATCGTGATCGGTGCGTCCAACCGCGAGGACATGATCGACCCCGCGATCCTGCGGCCCGGCCGCCTGGACGTGAAGATCAAGATCGAGCGACCCGACGCGGAATCGGCGCAGGACATCTTCTCCAAGTACCTCACCGAGACGCTGCCGCTGCACGAGGACGATCTGCGCGAGTTCGACGGCGACAAGCAGGCCTGCGTCGAGGCGATGATCGAGAAGGTCGTCGACCGGATGTACGCCGAGAGCGACGACAACCGGTTCCTGGAGGTCACCTACGCCAACGGTGACAAGGAGGTCCTGTACTTCAAGGACTTCAACTCCGGCGCGATGATCCAGAACATCGTCGATCGGGCCAAGAAGTACGCGATCAAGTCGGTGCTCGACACCGGCAACCCCGGTCTGCGTATCCAGCACCTGTTCGACTCGATCGTCGACGAGTTCGCCGAGAACGAGGACCTGCCCAACACCACCAACCCCGACGACTGGGCGCGGATCTCGGGCAAGAAGGGCGAGCGGATCGTCTACATCCGCACGCTCGTCACGGGCAAGAACGCCTCGGCCAGCCGGGCGATCGACACCGAGTCGAATACCGGTCAGTACCTGTGACCATCGGCTGAGGTCAGGCCGTGTTCACGCTGCGGGAGCACGGCCTCCTCGGCTTTTTGTTCGGATTTTTTTCACCGAAACGCTGCGCGCGGATAAGTGAATAGGGCACGCTTCACTTGTCTCTCCCAGTGAGGGAGACCAGTAAACGAGGGAGTGTTGCCATGACCGGTTCGGCCGCCGATTTCCTGACCGAAGTGATCCTGCAGACGATCGCCAATCTGTTCAGCTCGATCAGCGCGGGCTGATCCAGCCCGGTTGCGCCGAAGGGCCGCGTCTCCGTTGTCGGAGACGCGGCCCTCGTGCGTTGTGGCTCAGTTCGCGGCGGTGCTCACCTGGTCGAGGACGACCTCGGCCAGCGGGGTGCCGTCCGAGCCGCCGCCCGCCACGCCGCCGTTCGCGATCGTGGTCAGCGCGTCCATGCCGGAGACCACCCGTCCGAACGGGGTGTAGTTGGGCGGCAGCGTGCTGTCGCGGTAGACCAGGAAGAACTGACTGCCGTTGGTGCCCGGTCCCGCGTTGGCCATGGCGACGGTGCCTGCCGGGTACACCGCGCCCGCGAGGTTCTCGTCGCCGAACTTGTAACCGGGTCCGCCGAGGCCGGTGGCCGTCGGGTCGCCGCACTGCAGGACGAAGATGCCCTCGGTGGTGAGCCGGTGACACCGGGTGTGGTCGAAGTAGCCCTCGCCGGCGAGGAAGGCGAACGAGTTCACCGTGCGCGGCGCCGCGGCGGCGTCGAGTTCCAGTTCGACCGTGCCGCAGGTGGTTTCGAGAGTCGCCGTGTAGGCGGCGGCCGGGTCGATGGTGAGCGCGGGCTCGGCAGGCCACTGCTTGCCGTTGGGCTGGCCCGGTGCGGCCGGGCTGCAACCGGGGAGTACCTGCTGCTGCGGCGCGGTCTGCGCGGCGGGCGCGAGGGCGACGAGTGCGGCCGCGGCAACGCCGACGCCGACGCCGACGCCGAGCATCGCGCGCCGGAGAGTGCCGATGGATCGATCCTGCGAATGACTGCTCACCTGGGCGGTGTCTCCTCGAAATGGGGTGCTGCCGGACGATGTACCGCGCATCCTGCCAGTCGCGCCCGCCGGGGGCCAGGCTTTGGTGTAGGAATCAGCGCGGAGTCAGCTGGACGACCACACCACCCTGTTGCCACGTCTGATAGATGTCGGCTTTGGACGGCTCGCCGTCGGCGGTGTAGCCGATCCCGTTGAACTTGGCGTTCTGCTTGTTGTCCCTGGCGATCACGGTGTACAGGTCGAGTACGGCGGCTTCGTCGGAATGCGCGGTCGCGGTGAAGGTCTCGGGCGCCCCGCCGCGAGTGAGCCGCACCTCGGCGCCGCCGCGCAGGTTCCTCACCCAGGGGCGCAGCGCGGTACCGATGAGCAGGGTGCCCTCGTGGACCGTGTAGGCCACGGGAATGTCGTAGACCTTGCCGGATTTGCGTCCGGTGACGTGTAGGGTCGCCAGACGCTTACCGACGATGCGCGACAGCACCGGCACCTTCAGCAGTCCGCGCACGAAGGCGTTGACCCGGTTCTGATACGGACGAAGTGGCTCGGGACCGGTGGTTGTCGGTGTTCCGTAAGGGTTTTCGGAGGGGACGCTCATGGCTCCCAGTATCGCCGCATGCGCCGATCAGCGCGCCCGCAGGCGCCACAGCGTGGTCGTCTCGGCGGTGCGGGCGGCGGCCAGCGGGTCGTCTCGATCGCTCGCACGGGGGTGGCGTGGGCGGGTGGTGAGCTTGCCCATCACGTGCAGGCCCGCGTCGTCGAGCAGGCGGGCGATCTCCTCGGGCGGGCGCAGGCCGAGCAATTCGGCGAGGTCCGACAGCACCAGCCAGCCCTCGCCGTGTGGGGTGAGATGGGCGCGCAGGCCGTGCGCGAATTCCCGCAGCATCGACTGATCCCGGTCGTAGACACCACGTTCCAGGTCGGAGGTGGGATCGCCGGGTAGCCAGGGCGGGTTGCACACCACCAGGTCGGCGCGCCCGGGTGGATACAGGGCGGGGCCGGTGACGGCGATCCGATCCGACCAGCCGAGGCGCTGGGCATTGTCGGCCGCGCACCGCAGCGCGCGGGGATTGATGTCGGTGGCGACGATCTCGGAGACACCGCGCTGGGCCAGCAGGACCGCGAGCACGCCGGTGCCGGTGCCGAGATCGAAGGCGGTGCGGACTTCGGGGTCGAGGGGAGCGTCGGCGACCAGGTCGACGTATTCGCCGCGGGTCGGCGCGAAAACCCCGTAGCCGGGGTGGATGCGGGCACCGAGTGCGGGCACCTGGATGCCCTGTTCGTGCCAGCGCTGCGCGCCCAGGACGCCGAGCAGCTCGGCGAAGGTGACGATTCGGGCGCCGTCGGCGCGACCGTAGGCAGCGGTGCACGCGGCCCGAACGTCGGGCGCGCGGCGCAGATCCAGTTCGTTGGCCGCGTCGAGGCAGATGAGCACCTTGCCGAGAACGCCTGCGCGCGTGCGCTTGCGAGCTCGCTCGCGCTGGTAGAGGGCACCGAGATCGGTCGGCGCCTGCTTGGCGGGCCTGCGGTCGGCCCGGCGACCGAGCGCCTGCAGCAGCTGACGTCCGTTGTGGTAGTCGCCGCGCCACAGCAACGACTCACCCGCGCGGATGCGGCGGAAGGCGTGATCGGCCGAGAGGGTGTCGTCGGCGACGGTGACGGTTTTCGGGGCGGGCGTGCCGTTCTCCGAATGCCAGTCGGCGTGGAAGCGGTTGTTGTCTTCGGTCCAGGCGATGGTGGACACGGGGATCTCCCGGTGATCGATGTGCTGTGAGACGCGACGAGCACTTCGACGGGAGACGACAGGGGAAACCGCGGTCGCTACCGCGTCGAAATGCGCGGGTCGGCGTCGCCGAGGACCATGCCGAGCGTCACCACTGCTGCCTTTCGAGGGGAGGAAGGTTACATTCTGCCGTACAGGCCAGGTGGGCCGCCCACCGGCCGGGATTAGGCTGCGGTCATGACATCTGGACAGACCGAGATCTGGCACAACCCGCGGTGCACCAAGAGCCGGAACGTCACCGCGCACCTCGACGCGAACGGCGTGGAGTACACCGTGCGGCGCTACCTCGACGACCCGCCGACCGTCGAGGAGTTGCGCGCCGTGCTCGCCCGCCTCGGCAAGGAGCCGTGGGACATCACCCGCACCGGCGAGCAGATCGCCAAGGACCTCGACATGGCGAGCTGGGGCCGCACCGCCGCCGACCGGGACCGGTGGCTCAGTGCGCTGGCCGAGCACCCGAAACTCATCCAGCGCCCGATCGTGCTCACCGCCGACGGCGGCGCCGTCGTCGCTCGCGACGAGGAATCCCTGCGCGCGCTCGACTGAACACCCGCGATTGCCCGGCGATAACTATTCGGGCACGGGCGTAACGTGTCGACCGGATCCGATGATGTAGCTCACATCAGCGCGACACCGTGTCCGCTGCACATCTATTCGGACCGAGCGTGGCCAAGCCTGCGGATCACCGAGCAGCCCGACCACGCGCGTGGAGGTTGACATGAAATCGCTTCGCAAGATCGCTGTCGCGACCACCGCCGCCGGGCTCATCGGCGCGTCGACCATGCTCGCCGCGCCGGCGCAAGCCACCCCACCGGGGCGCTGTTCGGCGAATCCCGTGGCGGCCACCGGCGCCTTCTCGCAGTGCGGGGACCCGGTCTGGCACCAGGTGCGCGTCACGTGCTGGGCGTGGTGGAACTGGTTCAGCAGCTACGAACGCTACGGCCAGCCCGCGTTCCATGGATTCCACTCGCAGACCGCCTGTGACCTGCCCTTCAGCATGCAGACCTGGTCGGTCGTCGTCCACCCCTGACCCTCAGTCCCGGGGGCCTTCGTCCCCGGTGAGCAGGTCATCGAGGACGGCCCGCGTATCGGGGACGAAGGGCCACGTCGGGTCGCTCAGCGCGGCCCGCAGTTCGGCCTCGGTCCACCACCAGCCGTCCGCGATCTCGGACGGCTGGTGGCGGATCGGACCGTCGTGGCGGTACTCGAAACCGAACAGATGACAACGCAGGTGCCTGCCCGCCCACACGCCGTCCCAGGACGCCGTGGCGCGTAGCGGTAGGCGCGTGCCCGGCGTGACGGTGATGCCGAGTTCCTCGCGCAATTCGCGGACCGCCGTGTCGGCCGGGTCCTCACCCGCGTCGACCACGCCGCCCGCCAGACAGTCGTGCATGCCCCCGAAGACGAGTTTGCTGTCGGTGCGCCGATGCACATAGATCCGCGTGCCGTCGATCGACCGGACGAGGACGCCCGCGCTGGCGTGCCATAGCCCGTCGCGATAGACGACACCCCGCTCGGCCGTGCCGGTCACCCTGCACTCGGCGTCGTACACGGCGAGCAGTTCGGACTCCGGATGCGGCGACACGGCCCGAGACTAACCGGCCTTTCGATGTCGCGGTGCCGCGTCGGGTGCCGCGGCCTCGGGCATGAAGGCCCGGCGGAGGAGATATTGCTGGCAGAGGGTCCACACGGCGTTCGTCGCGAAGTACACCAGGACCACGATCGGCAGGATCGCCCCGCTCACCAGCGCACCCACCGGGAACACACACAGCGACAACGTCCGCATCACCGAGGCCGTCGGGTTGTCGGCTGACAGGGGCGTGAGGCGAGCGGTGCAGTGTGTGGCGAGCGCGGCGATCACCACCAGCGCCACCACGAACACAGCCGCCGACGCGCCGGCCCCGAACAGCGTCGCCGACAACGGCGCACCGAACAGGCGGGCATCGAGAAAGGCCCGGACCTCGTCGGCACCGAAGAAGTAGTTCGCGGTGGCCGCGTTGACCTCCGGCGACAACGGTGTGCTCGTCGCGGTGAACGGGCCGACGGCGAACGCCCCGGTGCGGTCGAACGAGCGCAGCACATGGAACAGGCCGAGGAAGACGAAGGCCTGCGCGATCATCGGCCCGAAACCCGCGAACAGGCGCACGCCGTGCTCGCGGTGCAGCCGGCGGATCTCGGTCGTCTGGGCGAGCGGATCGTCCTTGTGGGTGCGGCGGATGCTGTCGATGCGTGGTTGCAGTGTGCGCAGAACCGCTTGCGAGCGGGCTTGGCGCAGCGCTGTCCTGACCAGCAGCGCGCGCACGGTGACAACGAGTGCAAAGACGGCGATCAGCCAGGTGATGCCGGTGGCCGGGCCGAAGGCGAGGGCCGAGAGCTGATGCCAGCACCACAGGAGTGCGGACACGGGGAAGTACACGAAATCGAGCATGGCGGAACGACCTGTCCGAAGGGCGTGCGCGACGGCACGGCAGGGGAGTGGGATCACGGAATCCGACAGGCGCGCGGCCCGTCAGCGGTGATCGACTCCCGGTGCTCGAGGACGTGGGCGACCGGCGCCGTCCGGATTGCTCTGCGGCAGGAACGCGCCACGCAGCCTGCGCTGCGCCGAACGGGGCGGACCGGCACACGCGACTCGGACGGGCACGTGCCTGCCGCTGGTGACGGCGACCAGCGCGCACACCATGGCGGCCGCCAGCGCGCCGAAGGCGAGCATGCGCGCGGTCTCGCCGCCGGGGGTCGTCATGAGCACGAAGGCGGGCAGCACGCACGCGAGAACCGCGTACGCCAGAATCATCGCCCGTGCCTGCACGCCGCCGAGCATACCGGCGCGCCCGCACTGTGCCGATGGATCGAGGCCCGTGCTCCGAGCGGCACGTGATCGCGCTACGCTGGTGCGGAACCGGACCGTGGTCACCGGTTGCTGGAACGCGATGTCACGGTCAGTTTTGTGCCGCGTATCGTTGGCACTGTGATCGCATCATCCGCGCAGGCCGAGCAGACCGCAGGCGACGGGCGCGCCACCCGTTGGCAGGGCCACAAGGCCCGGCGCCGCACGGAGATGATCGATGCCGCCATCGAGGTCATCGAGGAACACGGCAACGAGATCTCGGTGCAGCTGATCGCCGAACATCTCGGACTGCCGAGACCGGTGGTCTACCGCCACGTCGGCGGGCGCTCCGAACTCGACGCCCTGGCCCGCAGGCGCATCCTCGATCTGCTGCTCGCCGAACTGCTGCCGACCCTGCGCCCCGACGGCACCCTCAAAGAGGTGGTGCGCGCGGTGATCCGCACCTACCTCGGCTGGATCGAACGCCACCCGAACCTGCACCGCTTCCTCAGCGACGCCGCACCACAAGTGGAGGGCGCCCCCACGCTGTCGCCCGCGGGCCGGGAGATGGGCGGTCAGCTGGCCGACATGTTCTCCGCGACCCTGGCCCGGTTCGGCATCGATCCGGCACGCGCCCGGCCGATGGCGCTGGCCGTGGTCGGCCTGGTCGACGCGGTGATCGCCGGCTGGCGGGCCGAACCGGAACCGGTGCTCGGCGCCGAGCAGATCCAGGGCATCCTCACCGAATCGGTGCTGTCGCTGCTGGAGGGCAACGCGCGCAGCCTCGGTGTTCCGCTGCAACGGGACTCGCTCGTCGCGGACCTGCTCGTCACCCCCGAGGCGGCCCCGCCGCCCGAGGACCGGCTGCGCTGAGCGTCAGCCGCGGGCCAGCGCGGTGTAGGTGCGCTGCCACAGCCACTCCACCGGCCCGCGCTCGAACCGCCGCAACCACAGGTGGGCGAAGCAGGCGATGAGTGCGACCACCAGCAGGTAGATCCCGATCGTGAACGGCACGCGCGCACCGTCGGACACCCGGGCCGCCAGCCCGAAGCCCCATCCGTAGCACAGGATTCCGGCGATCAGATTCTGCAGGATGTAGCAGCTCAGCGCGGTGCGGCCGACCTCGCTCAGGCGTGCCCCGGTGAACCCCACGCGCGGATCGCGCAGGTAGTAGGCGGCGACGGCGGCGAGGATGCCGAGCGCCACGAACGGCGCGGTGCCGTACCGGGTGAACAGGACCAGGTCACCACCGCCGAACACGCCGACCGCGAAGTCCACCGGCGCGGCGACGCCGAAACCGATCACCATGAGCCACCGGCGAATTCGCGCGCCCTCGGCCCGGAACACGCCCGCCCGGTACAGGTGGGCGCCGAGCAGGAACAGCGCGATCGACATCGGGAAGACGAAGATCGTCTCGATGCGGAAGGTGAGGGCGTTGTCGATCCGGAAGGCGACAAGCTCCCAGAACGAGCCGTCCGCGTAAGGGTTCGGGTCGAGCGTCGAGGGGGTGGCGCGCGTGTCGTCCGGTTCGACGGCGAGTGCGGCCGCGAGCAGCGTGAGCATGCTCACGTGCACGGCGCTCGCCACGATCACCCAACGGCGTTGCGCGCGTTCACTTGTCGCCAGTAGGTAGGCCACGACGAGACCGGTGACCGCGTACCCCATCAGCACGTCGAATTCCGCGACGAGCAGGAAGTTCAGCAAACCGTCCAGGAACAGCAACGCCGCCCGGATCGGATACTTCCCCGGCCAGCTCCGGCCCGCCCGCCGGGCGGAATCCTGCTGGATCGCCAGCCCGATCCCGAACATCACCGTGAGCAGACCGAGGAATTTCCCCTGCGCGAACTGCTGTAGCACCCGCTCGGTCCACATCCACCCACCCTCGGCGGCCGCACCGAGCCCGTCGAGATATCCGACGAGGCCCTCGGGATCGGTGAAGATCCACACATTGGTGCCGAGCGTGCCCAGAATCGCGATGCCACGCAACACATCCAGCGCGGGCAACCGCCGTGGCGCCGCCTGCACCGCGGTCTCGGTCCGCGTAACGATCTCACTCATGATCCGAGTATCGCGAGCGACGGCTCGGATCGGATCGCCCGCGAGGACCACCGGAGGTCCCCCGTCCGGGGGACCTCGACCCCCATCGATGAGCCGTGCCGGAGGCCTGAGGCGACCCCGTGGGGCCGAGATGACGGTGCGGGGGTGGCACGTCGCCTAGGCTCGACAGCATGCAGCGCATCATCGGAATCGAGGTCGAGTACGGCATCTCGACCCCCACGGAGCCGACGGCCAACCCGATCCTCACCTCCACCCAGGCCGTTCTCGCCTACGCGGCCGCCGAAGGGGTGCCGCGCGCCAAGCGCACCCGCTGGGACTACGAGGTGGAATCCCCGCTGCGTGACGCACGCGGTTTCGACCTCAGCCGGATGAGCGGGCCCGCCCCGGTCATCGACGCCGACGAGGTCGGCGCGGCCAACATGATCCTCACCAACGGGGCCCGGCTCTACGTCGACCACGCCCACCCGGAGTACTCCGCGCCCGAGGTCGTCGACCCGCTCGACGCCGTCATCTGGGACAAAGCGGGCGAACGGGTCATGGAGGCCGCCGCGCGCCACGCCTCGAGCGTGCCGGGCGCACCGCGCCTGCAGCTGTACAAGAACAACGTCGACGGCAAGGGCGCCTCTTACGGCACCCACGAGAACTACCTGATGAACCGTGATACGCCGTTCAGCCACATCATCGCCGGTCTCACCCCGTTCTTCGTCTCCCGCCAGGTGATCTGCGGGTCCGGCCGGGTCGGCATCGGCCAGTCCGGTGACCACGCGGGCTTCCAGCTGTCCCAGCGCGCCGACTACATCGAGGTCGAGGTCGGTCTCGAGACCACCCTCAAGCGCGGCATCATCAACACCCGCGACGAACCGCACGCCGACGCGGACAAGTACCGGCGCCTGCACGTCATCATCGGTGATGCCAACCTCGCCGAGATGTCGACTTATCTCAAGGTCGGCACCACCGCGCTGGTGCTCGATTTGATCGAGGCGGGCGAGGACCTCTCGGAGTTCCAGCTGGCCCGACCCGTCACCGCCGTGCACCAGATCAGCCACGATCCCACCCTGCGCGCCACCGTGGCCCTCGCCGACGGCCGCGAGCTGACCGGCCTTGCGCTGCAACGTCTCTACCACGAGCGGGTCGCCAAGTTCATCGACCGCGAAGGCAACGACGACCCGCGCGTGCGCGACATCGTCGAGAACTGGGCCATGGTGCTCGACCTGCTCGAGCGCGACCCGATGGAATGCGCCAATCTACTCGACTGGCCGGCCAAACTGCGCCTGCTCGAAGGCATGCGCAGCCGTGAGGGCCTGGGCTGGGCCGCCCCGAAACTGCACCTGATGGACCTGCAGTACTCCGATGTGCGCCTGGACAAGGGCCTCTACAACCGCCTGGTGGCGCGCGGGTCGATGAAGCGCCTGGTCAGCGAGCAGGATGTGCTCGACGCCATGACCAACCCGCCGACCGACACCCGCGCCTACTTCCGCGGCGAGTGCCTGCGCCGCTTCGGTGCCGATATCGCCGCCGCCAGTTGGGATTCGGTGATCTTCGATCTCGGTGGCGATTCGCTGGTCCGCATCCCGACGCTGGAGCCGCGGCGCGGTACGAAAGCCCACGTAGGCAAGCTGCTCGAGGCCGCGGAATCGGCGGCCGATCTCGTCGAACAGCTCACCCACTGAGGCGAGCAGCAGCACGACCGGGCGACAATACGATCGCTAATCGACCATGTTGTCGGATCTGCTCGGTAGGGTTGAAGAACGAGCACGATCATTGAGTGGAAGAGGAGGTCGGCTGCCATGGCACAAGAGCAGACCAAGCGCGCCGGGGGTGGCGACGAGGACGAGGGCCCCGAGGGCGACGGTGCGGCAGGACAGGAGCGGCGCGAGAAGCTCGCGGAGGAAACCGACGACCTGCTCGACGAGATCGATGATGTGCTCGAGGAGAACGCCGAGGACTTCGTGCGGGCATATGTGCAGAAGGGCGGCCAGTGACCTCAGGTGACCCGTTGCGTCTGCACCCAGGTCGGACGCTCTCCTCGTTCACCGAACATCTCCGCATGCACGCGCCGGACCTGTTGCCCGCCAACAGGTTCGGCGGCAGCGAGCTCGTCGGCGCGGATTTCGCGCCGCACGGCACGACCATCGTCGCGGTCAACTACCGCGGCGGTGTGCTGATCGCGGGCGATCGCCGCGCCACCCAGGGCAACCTGGTGGCCTCGCGCGACATGGAGAAGGTGTACATCACCGACACCTTCTCGGCCGCGGGCATCGCCGGTACGGCCGGGCTCGCCGTGGAGATGGTGCGGTTGTTCGCGGTGGAACTCGAGTACTACGAGAAGATCGAAGGGGTCTCGCTCACCTTCGACGGCAAGGCCAACAAGCTGTCGAAGATGGTGCGTGAGAACCTGCCCGCCGCCATGCAGGGACTCGCGGTGATCCCGCTGCTCGTCGGCTACGACGATCAGGTCACCGACCCCGACAAGGCCGGGCGGATCGTGTCCTACGACGTGGTCGGTTCGCGCAGCGAGGAACGGTTCGGCTACACCGCCGTCGGCTCGGGCTCGAACTTCGCCAAGTCCTCGCTCAAAAAGCTCTACCGGCGCGGACTCGACGCGGACCAGGCGCTGCGGATCGCGGTGGAATCGCTGGTCGATGCCGCCGACGACGACAGTGCCACCGGCGGGCCCGACGCGTTGCGCGGGATCTACCCGACGGTGGTGACCATCGACGCCGAGGGCGCGGCCGATGTCACCGAGGAACGTCTCGGTGAGGTCGCCGCGGCGATCGCGGCCGACCGGGAAGCCGCAGTGAACGGGGGTGCCAGCGCATGACGCTGCCTTACTACGCGTCCGCCGAGCAGATCATGCGGGACAAGACCGAACTGGCCCGCAAGGGCATCGGTCGGGGCCGCAGCGTGGTCGTGCTGGTGTACGACAAGGGTGTGCTGTTCGTCGCCGAGAACCCGTCGGCGACCCTGCACAAGATCAGCGAGCTCTACGACCGCATCGGGTTCGCCGCGGTCGGTAAGTACAACGAGTTCGAGGCCCTGCGCCGCGGCGGCATCCTGCAGGCCGATCTGAAGGGGTACCAGTACGACCGGCGCGATGTCACCGGTCGTTCGCTGGCCAATCTCTACGCCCAGAGTTTGGGTTCGATCTTCACCGATCAGCTCAAGCCCTACGAGGTGGAGCTGTGTGTGGCCGAGGTCGGGTACCCGGAACAGGCGCCGACCTCGGTGCTGTACCGCATCACCTTCGACGGGTCGATCGTCGACGAACGCGAGTTCGTCGTGATGGGTGGCACCACCGAACCCATCGTCACCGCGCTCAAGGCCGCCTACAAGCCGGGGCTCACCCTGGACGAGGCGTTGAAGGTGGCGATCGGCGCGTTGCAGGCCGGTCAGCCCGAAGCCGACAAGGACAAGCGTTCGCTCGGTGTCGCCTCGCTCGAGGTGGCCACCCTCGAACAGGCACGTCCGCGCCGGGCGTTCCGGCGCCTGCAGGGCGCCCCGCTCGAGCAGGCCCTGGCCGGGACCACCGGCAAGAAGGTGACCGAGGCGAAGCTGCCCGAACCCGAGGACGGTTCGGACGGCTGACGCCTGGGTGAAGATCGTGATCGGGCCCGTGAACCACCTCGGTTCACGGGCCCGACCTCGTCGTGGGCACACGGTCGTTCGCTGTCCGAATCGTTGTGAACACGTATGCGAATGGGATCTCAGAGCGCCGCGCGGGTACTGGTCATAGCTGTAGTGTCGATAGTGTGCAGCGACGAATCATGGGGATCGAGACCGAGTTCGGTGTGACGTGCACCTTCCACGGTCACCGTCGGCTGTCCCCCGACGAGGTGGCCCGGTACCTGTTCCGCCGGGTGGTGTCCTGGGGCCGTAGCTCTAATGTCTTCCTTCGCAACGGTGCCAGGTTGTACCTCGACGTCGGATCGCATCCCGAGTACGCCACGGCCGAATGCGACAGCCTGGTGCAGCTGGTCACCCACGACCGGGCCGGTGAGCGGGTGCTCGAAGAGCTGCTCATCGACGCCGAACAGCGGTTGGCCGAAGAAGGCATCGGCGGCGACATCTACCTGTTCAAGAACAACACCGACTCCGCGGGCAACTCCTACGGCTGCCACGAGAACTTCCTCGTGGTGCGTGCCGGCGAGTTCTCCCGGATCTCGGATGTGCTGTTGCCGTTCCTGGTGACGCGTCAGCTCATCTGCGGCGCCGGCAAGGTGCTGCAGACGCCGAAGGCGGCCACCTTCTGCCTGTCGCAGCGCGCCGAGCACATCTGGGAGGGTGTGTCCTCGGCGACCACCCGGTCGCGCCCGATCATCAACACCCGCGACGAACCGCACGCCGACGCCGAGAAGTACCGGCGCCTGCACGTGATCGTCGGCGACTCGAACATGGCCGAACCGACGACGATGCTCAAGGTGGGCACCGCCTCGCTGGTGCTGGAGATGATCGAGGCCGGGGTATCGTTCCGCGACTTCGCCCTCGACAACCCGATCCGCGCCATTCGCGAGGTGAGCCACGACCTCACCGGCCGCCGACCCGTGCGGCTGGCGGGCGGACGGCAGGCCAGTGCGCTCGAGATCCAGCGTGAGTACTACGCGCGGGCCGTCGACCACCTGCGCAACCGGGACCGCGACCCGCAGATCGATGCGGTCGTCGACCTGTGGGGCCGCACGCTCGACGCGGTCGAGGCGCAGGACTTCGCCAAAGTCGACACCGAGATCGACTGGGTGATCAAGCGCAAGTTGTTCCAGCGGTACCAGGACCGGTACAGCATGGAACTGTCCGATCCCAAGATCGCCCAGCTGGACCTCGCCTACCACGACATCAAGCGTGGACGTGGGGTGTTCGACCTGCTGCAGCGTAAGGGACTGGCGAAGCGGATCACCGAGGACGAGGCGGTGGACGCCGCGGTCGAGACGCCGCCGCAGACCACCCGCGCCAAGTTGCGGGGTGACTTCATCACCGCGGCGCAGGAGGCCGGTCGCGACTTCACTGTCGACTGGGTGCATCTGAAGCTCAACGATCAGGCGCAGCGCACCGTGCTGTGCAAGGACCCGTTCCGGTCGGTCGACGAACGAGTCGATCGGCTGATCGCCTCGATGTAGGCGAACCCCCACAGACGGGGGGACCGACAAAACCGGTGGCGCATGGGAGCGAATGCGTAGGCGCCACCGGTTTTGTGCTGTGCGGAGGAGCTGAGGTTGTCGGCGCCGCTACGCCGCTGTCGGCCAGTGCCGGGGATCAGTCGGCGACAATCGCCGCATAGGTGGTCTGTAGCCCCGCGATGAACGCTGTCAGTGCCAATTCGAAGCTGTCGTCGTCGATTTCGTCGGCGATCGCGCGGAGCAGGTGGGCCTGGTTCAGGTGGGGGTAGCGGTCGCGGTAGACCTGGACGTCGTCGGCGAAACCGCCGGCGAACGAGCCGACCGTCGAGCCCATCACCAGGTAGCGGGTCGCGGCGCCGATCATGGTGGCGTAGCGGGGCGGCCAGCCTGCCCCGACGAGGCCGCCGTGGACGGCGTCGGCGGCGCGCAGATTCTCGGTGCGGCGGCCGGGGCCCGCGGCGAGGTACGGCACGAAGTTGGGGTGGGCGGCCAGGGCGGCTCGGTAGCTGCGGGCCCACGCGGCCAGCGCCTCGTCCCAGGTCGCGGTGTCGAAGGCCGAGGTGTCGACGCGGCTCATGATGCGGGCGGCGATGTCGTCGAGCAGCTCGTCCTTGTTGGGGTAGTGGCCGTAGAGCGAGGCGGCCTGCACGCCGAGTTCGGCGGCCAGCTTGCGCATGGAGACCTCGGCCAAGCCGTCGCGGTCGATCAGGGCCAGCGCGGCCTCGCGGATGCGCTCGCGGCTCAACAGCGGTACGCGCGGCCTGGCCAATGCGCCTTCCTCTCCTGCGGGAACTCCTCGGGACACGAACCGTATCACCGCGGGCGGAGAACACCTCTTGATTAACCGAACGCCGTTAGGATACGGTGCCCGGGTAAACCTAACGCTGTTTGGTTCAGGAGTGTCCTGTGGATTTCCAACTCTCGTCGGCGCACAGTGATCTGCGCGATCTCGCCCGCAGCTGGGTGGACAAGGAGGTCGTGCCGCATGCGACGCGGTGGGACCGGGAGGAATCGGTCGACCCGGCGATCGTGGGCAAACTCGGCGCGATGGGGTTCCTCGGCATCGGGATCGACGAGGAATTCGGTGGGTCCGGCGGCGACATGCTCGCCTACTGCGTGCTGCTCGAGGAACTGGGTCGCGGTGACAGCGCGGTGCGCGGCATCGTGTCGGTCTCGCTCGGCCTGGTCGGCAAGTCGATCGCGACCTACGGCACCGAGGAGCAGAAGCGCCGGTTCCTGCCGTCGCTGTGCGAGGGCGAGCGACTCGGCTGTTTCGCGCTGACCGAGCCGGGCACCGGCTCCGACGCGGCCGGCCTGGTCACCCGCGCGACCCGCGAGGGCGACGACTGGGTCATTTCCGGCACCAAGATCTTCATCACCAACGGCACCTGGGCCGACATCGCCCTGGTGTTCGCTCGCACCGGCGGTCCGGGTCCGAAGGGGATCACCGCGTTCCTCGTGCCCACCGACGCGCCGGGTTTCGGCCGGACCGAGATCAAGGGCAAACTCGGGCTGCGTGGCCAGGCCACCGCCGAACTCGTCCTCGACGGCGTGCGTGTCTCCGACGCGAATCGGTTGGGAGAGCTCGGCCAGGGTTTCCGTATCGCGATGGGCGCGCTGGACAAAGGCCGCATCGGCGTCGCCGCGGGGTGCGTGGGTGTGGCGCGGGCTTGCCTGGAGGCGTCGGTGCGTTACGCCGGTGAACGCGAGCAGTTCGGCAAACCGATCGCGGGCTATCAGCTCGTGCAGGAACTGCTGGCCGACATCGCGGTGGAAACCGAGGCCGCGCGACTGCTCGCCTGGCGCGCGGCCGACCTCGTCGACCGGGGTGAGCCGTTCGGTACCGCCGCCTCGATGGCGAAGCTGTTCGCCTCCGAAGCCGCGGTGAAAGCCGCGAACAACGCCATCCAGGTGTTCGGTGGGTACGGCTACATCGACGAATACCCCGTCGCCAAGTATCTGCGCGACGCCCGCGTGCTCACCCTCTACGAGGGCACGACCCAGATCCAGAAACTGCTCATCGGCCGCGCCCTCACCGGCGTGAACGCCATTGTCTGACACAGGAGTACGACTCATGCCCTCGAGAACTGCCTTCGTGACCGGGGCCGCGCGCGGTATCGGCGCGGCGACCGCGGCGCGCCTGGCCGAGGACGGCTACGCGGTGGCCGTGGTCGACCTCGACCCCGACGCCGCGATGGAGGCCGCCGGAAAGATCAACGCCGCGGGCGGCACCGCGATCGGCATCGGCTGTGATGCGTCCGACGAGACCCAGGTCGCCGACGCGGTGGCCCGCACCGTCGCCGATCTCGGGTCCCTCGATGTGCTGGTGAACAACGCGGGCGTGCTGCGCGACAACCTGCTGTTCAAGATGTCGGTCGACGACTGGGACACCGTCATGTCCGTGCACCTGCGCGGCGCGTTCCTGTGCAGCCGGGCGGCGCAGAAACACATGGTGGACAACCGAAGTGGGGCCATCGTCAACACCTCGAGTGTGTCGGCGCTCGGCAATCGCGGCCAGGCCAACTACGCCGCGGCCAAGGCGGGTATCCAGGGACTCACCCGGACGCTGGCGATGGAACTCGGCCCGTTCGGTATCCGGGTCAACGCGGTGGCGCCGGGCTTCATCGCCACCGAGATGACCGCGGCCACTGCCGAACGGATGGGTGTGAGCGCCGAGGACTTGCAGGCGAAGACCGCCGAGATCACCCCGTTGCGGCGCGTCGGCACCCCCGCCGACATCGCGAACGTGGTCGCGTTCCTGGCCTCCGACGACGCCGGATTCGTCACCGGGCAAACCCTGTACGTCGACGGCGGACGCCGTCTCTGAATCGCGGAGATCATCATGCAGCGAACAGTTTTCACCGACGAGCACGAAGCGTTTCGTAAGACGGTACGCGCGTTCGTCGAGTCGCGGGTCGTTCCCGTGTACGACCAGTGGTACGAGGCGGGCATCGTGCCGCGCGAGTTCTACCGCGAGCTGGCCGAGCTGGGTGTGTTCGGGATCGAAGTGCCCGAGGAATACGGTGGCGCCGGTATCGAATCGTTCAAGTTCCAGGCCGTCCTGCTCGAGGAAACGGCTCGTGCGGGTGTGTCTTTCGGTGGGTCCGGTGTGCACGTGGGGCTGTGCCTGCCCTACCTGAAGAACCTCGCCACCGAGGAACAGAAGCACCGCTGGCTGCCGGGTTTCGTGTCGGGCGAGATCATGTTCGCCATCGCCATGACCGAACCGGGCACCGGCTCCGACCTCGCCGGAATGCGCACGACCGCCCAATTGTCCGAGAACGGTACGCATTACGTGCTCAACGGCGCGAAGACGTTCATCACCGGCGGGGTACACGCCGACCGCGTGATCGTCTGCGCACGCACCGCGCCGCCCTCGGATACCGATCGCAGACACGGGATCTCGCTGTTCGCGGTCGACACGACCTCGCCGGGGTACGCGGTCGGGCGCAAACTGGACAAGCTCGGGCTGAAAGTGTCCGACACGGCGGAACTGTCCTTCACCGATGTGCGGGTGCCGGTGTCGGATCTGCTGGGTGAGCCGCACCAGGGGTTCGGTTATCTGGGGCAGAACCTGCCCCAGGAGCGGCTGTCGATCGCGCTCGGTGCCTACGCGCAGGCGAAGGCGGCGATCCGGTTCGCCCTCGAATACACCAGGGACCGCAAGGTTTTCGGTCAGCCGGTGGCGCAGTTCCAGAACACCAAGTTCGAGCTGGCCGCCTGCCAGGCCGAGGTCGACGCGGCCGAAGCGGTGGTGGACCGGGCCCTCGACGCGCTCGACAGCGGCGAGCTCACCCCCGCCGACGCCGCGTCGGCCAAACTGTTCTGCACCGAGGTGGCCTCGCGCGTGATCGACCGCTGCCTGCAACTGCACGGCGGCTACGGCTATATCACCGAATACCCGGTGGCGCGCTTGTACGCCGACAACCGGGTGAACCGGATCTACGGCGGCACCAGCGAGGTGATGAAGATGATCATCGCCAAGAACATGGGTCTGTGATGGCCACCGCGTACCTGGTCGACGGTGTGCGAACTCCCTTCGGCCGGTATGGTGGCGCACTGGCCGAGGTGCGGCCCGACGACCTGGCCGCCCACGTGATTTCCGCTCTGGTGCAAAGGTTTCCCGCTGTGGACTGGGCAGCCGTCGACGATGTGGTGTTCGGCTGCGCCAATCAGGCGGGTGAGGACAACCGTAACGTCGCGCGGATGGCGGCGCTGCCGGTCGGCGTGCCGGGCGTCACCGTGAACCGTCTGTGCGCCTCGGGGCTGGATGCGGTGGGGTACGCGGCACGCGCGATCCGGGCCGGAGATGCCGACCTCGTGATCGCCGGCGGGGTCGAGTCCATGACGCGGGCACCCTATGTGCTGCCCAAAAACGCCGTGCCCTGGGATCGCTCGACCCAGCTGGCCGATACCACCCTCGGCTGGCGGCTGGTGAATCCGCGCCTGCACGAGCGGTACGGCACCGACACCATGCCCGAGACAGCCCAGCACGTCGCCGACGAGCACGGCGTTACCCGCGCCGATCAGGACGCCTTCGCCCTGCGCTCGCAGCAGCGGGCGGCGACCGCGATCGCGCGCGGGCGCCTCGCCCGCGAGATCACGCCGCTCCCGGTCGCGCAGCGGCGGGGCGAACCGGTCGTCGTCGAGCGCGACGAACATCCTCGCGAGACCAGCGCCGACAAGCTCGCCGCCCTGCCACCGGTGGTGGCGGGGGGCTCGATCACCGCGGGCAACTCCTCGGGCATCAACGACGGTGCCGCGGCGGTCCTGCTCGCCTCCGAAGCCGCCGTACACCGCTACGGTCTCACCCCGCTCGCCCGCGTAGGTGCGGTCGCGGCGGCGGGCGTGCCGCCGCGCACGATGGGCATCGGGCCGGTTCCGGCGGTCGGCAAGCTACTCGCGAGAACGGGTCTCGGCATCGGTGACGTCGACGTGATCGAGCTGAACGAGGCCTTCGCCGCCCAGGCGCTCGCGGTGGTGCGGGCGCTCGGTCTGCCCGACGACGCCGAGCACATCAACCCGAACGGCGGGGCGATCGCCCTCGGCCATCCGCTCGGGGCAAGCGGTGCCCGGCTGGCACTCACCGCGGCGATCGAACTGGCCGAACGCGACGCGCACCACGCGATCGCCACCCTGTGCGTCGGCGTGGGCCAAGGTCTGGCCGTCCACCTGCACCGGTGATCGGCCCGCACAACCGCCGAGCGTGTCGCCATCCGATCGCGCCCGCGACACGCCCGCACCCGGGCGAAACGTCCGGCCGCCACGCACAACTGCCCGACCCGCGTGGCACCGGCCTGATCGGCCTCGATATCGGCACCGATATCGGCCACCGTCGTGCAACCCGACGGCCCCGCCCAGCCCCACCCGCAATCCATGACGATCCCGACCCGGTCGGAGTTGTTTCTCGCCCATCACCGCAACAATGTCCGCTCGCACCAGCGGGTTCGGACAACACCTCGCCGACGTCGTCGAATTCAGGAGCACCCGTGAACGCCACCCTCTCCCTGGCGAGCATCCTCGCCGAACCCGCCCGCCGCCGCCCCGAGCACCTCGCCCTGATCGAGGGCGAACACCGCATCACCTTCGCCGATCTGTGGCGGCAAGCCCGTGCGCAGGCCGCCGCGCTGATCGCGCGTGGTGTGAAACCCGGTGACCGGGTGGCGCTGCTGTGCCCGAACACCGCCGATTTCCCGCGTGCCTACTTCGCCGTGCTGGCCGCGGGTGCCACGGTGGTGCCGGTGCATCTGCTGCTCACCGCGCCGGAGATGGAATACGTCCTGCGCGACAGCGGCGCCCGCCTGCTGATCTGCCACCCGATGGTCGCGCAGACCGGTGGCGAGGCCGCGCGGGCCGCCGGAATCGAGGTGGTGGCGCCGCAAGACCTTGTCGGCGAGCCGATCCCGAACTTCGTCGCGCGTGGGCCGCTCGACACGGCCGTGGTGTTCTACACCAGCGGCACCACCGGCACCCCCAAGGGCGCCGAGCTGAGCCATCTCAACATGGTGATGTGCGCGACGGTGAACACCTTCGACGCCAACGAGATCCACCGCGACGACATCGCCCTCGGCGCCTTGCCGCTGTTCCATGTGTTCGGGCAGACCGTGTCGATGAACTCGCACTGGCGCGTCGGCGGCACCCTGGTGCTGATGCCGAGATTCGACGCCGCGCGGGCGATCGCATTGATGACGGCCGAACGGGTCAACCTCTTCCACGGGGTGCCGACCATGTACCTGTCGCTGATCGAGGCCGCCGCGACCGCGACCGGGCTCCCGGCACTGAAGCTCTGTGTCAGCGGTGGTGCCGCACTGCCGGTGTCCGTGCTCGAGGAGTTCGAACGGCTCTTCCGGGCGCCCGTGCTCGAAGGGTACGGCCTGTCGGAGACCTCACCGACGGCCGCGGTGAATCAGCCGGTGTACGGAACCGAGGCAGGCACCGTCGGGCACCCGGTATGGGGTGTCGACGTGGAGATCGCCGACCCGGACATCGCCGACCGCATCGAGCTGCTGCCGGTCGGCGAGGTCGGGGAAGTGGTGGTGCGCGGACACAACGTGTTCAGCGGCTACACCGGCAAGCCCGAGGCGACCGCCGCCGCCGTGATCGACGGCTGGTTCCGCACCGGCGACCTCGGCACCCGCGACGAGACCGGCCGGATCCGGATCGTCGACCGCATCAAGGAGATGATCCTGCGCGGCGGTTTCAATGTGTACCCGACGGAGGTCGAGGCAGCACTGATGCGGCATCCACGCATCGCCCAGGTGGCTGTCATCGGGGTGCCCGACGAGCACTACGGCGAGGAGATCGTCGCGGTGGTCGTGCCCGACGGTGCAGTGAGCGAGCAGGAGGTGATCGACTTCGCCAGATCCCGGGTCGCCAAGTACAAATACCCGCGTCGCGTCGAGTTCGTCACCGAACTCCCGCTCGGGCCGACGCACAAAGTGCTCAAGCGGGAATTGCGGCAGCGTTTCGGTTCCGGGGAATGACCGATGCCGTGGCGAGAAACCGCTCGTCGTGCCACGCTCGGAGGACAGGTACTTCTCGCCATCGATGCAGGAGGTATGGATGAAGCTGGCCGCCGTCACGATCGACTGTCCCGACCCGGATGCGCTCGCCGAGTTCTACGCGCGGGCCACCGGCTTCGAGCGCAGCCCCGACTCCGATCCCGAGTACATCGAGCTGACCGGCCCGAACGGAGTGTCACTCGGCTTCGAACGTGTCGCCGACTACCGCCCACCGCAGTGGCCGGGACAGCAGACACCCCAGCAGTGCCACCTCGATTTCGCGGTCCCGGACCTCGACGAAGGAGAAGCCCGGCTGCTGACGCTCGGCGCCACCAAAGCCGAGGTGCAACCGGAACCGGATCGCTGGCGTGTCCTCATCGATCCGGCGGGGCACCCGTTCTGCTTGGTGATCGACGGCGCCTGAGGCCGGTCGACGGCAATCGTGCGCCGACGCGCGAGCCGACGCCCTCGACCATTACCCTCTAACGGGTGGCGATATCCAAGGTCGAGCGGCTGATGAATCTGGTCATCGCGCTGTTGTCGACCCGGCAGTTCCTGAGCGCGGAACGTATCCGTGACAGCGTGGCAGGTTACGAGGAGTCCGCGACCGACGAGGCGTTCAGCCGGATGTTCGAGCGTGACAAGAACGAACTCCGCGACCTCGGCATCCCGCTGGAAGTAGGTCCGGTGGGTCGCTTCTCGACGCTGGAGGGCTACCGGATCAATCGCGACGCCTACGAACTGCCCGATATCGACCTGTCCAGCGAGGAAGCCGCCGCTGTCGCCGTCGCCGTGCAGATGTGGGCGTCGCCGGAACTGGCCGGTGCCGCCGAAGGCGCATTGCTGAAGTTGCGGGCGGCCGGTGTCACCGTGGAGACCGACAATGTTGGCGTCTCGGTGCCGGCGGTGCCCGCCCGCACGCGAGGCTCCGAACCGGTGCTGCGCGAACTGCTCGCCGCCATCGACGCGGGACAGGCCGTGCGGTTCGGGCACCACAGCGCCGTCACCGACCCGTTCGTCACCCGCGATGTCGAACCGTGGGGTGTCGTCACCCGCCACGGTCGCTGGTACCTGGTCGGCCACGACCGGGAACGCGACGCCGTGCGCACGTTCCGGCTCTCGCGGATCGGGGGCGAGGTGAAGGCGTACGGGCCGGTCAACGCGGTACACAAACCGGCCGACGCCGACCTGCGCGCCATCGTCGACCGGGTCACCGGCGACGCGCCTGTCACCGGGACAGCCACCGTGTGGGTCGCCAAGGGTCGCGGCCGCGAACTGCGCCGCATCGGCACCGAAGTCGACACCCGTGACCTCGGCGGCCGCCCGGGCTCGGTGCTCGAGGTCCCGGTGCGCTCACGCGACTGGGTGGCCCGGCTCATCACCGGTCTCGGCCCCGATGTGCTGGTGCTCGATCCACCGGAATTGCGCGCCGACGTGATGAACCGGCTACGGTCGGTACTGGACCACACGGAGGTGACATCGTGAGTTCGCGCCTGTCCCTACGACTTTCACGCCTGCTGAACATGGTGCCCTACCTGCTCGCGCACCCCGGCATCAGCGCCGCCGAGGCCGCGGCCGAACTGGGCGTCACCACCAAGCAGCTGATGAGCGACCTCAACCAGCTGTGGATGTGCGGGCTGCCCGGCTACGGCCCCGGCGACCTCATCGACCTGTCGTTCTCCGAGGAGAGCATCGAGGTCACCTTCTCGGCCGGCATCGAACGCCCGCTGCGCCTGACCTCCACCGAGGCCACCGCGCTGCTGGTGGCGCTGCGCTCGATCGTCGAGATGCCGGGCATGGTCGACCCGACCGCCGCGCACGCCGCGATCGCCAAGATCGAATCCGCCATCGCGGGCGGCGATGTCAGTCGCCCGCCCGCGCAGGTGCCCGTCGAACGGCCGGTGGTGGCCACCGTGCGCGCCGCCCTCGCCGACGCGCACGCACTGCGCCTGGTCTACTACTCGGCCAGCCGCGACGAGGTCTCCGAACGCGTCGTCGACCCGATCAGGGTCGTGCTCGTCGACAACAACAGCTACCTGCAGGCCTGGTGCCGCCAGGCCGAAGGCGTCCGGCTGTTCCGGTTCGACCGCATCGAGGACGCCACCGAACTCGACGAACCGGCCCGCCCACCGAGCCACGCCGCCGCCGACGCCGCCGCGCTCGACCTGTTCCAGGACGACCCCGACGTTCCACTGGCCCGCTTACGCATCCGCGCGGATTACGCCTGGGTGCTCGACCAGTACCCGATGCACCGCATCCGGTCGCGCCCCGACGGCAGCATCGAAGCGGGCATGCGGTTCGCCTCGGCCGACTGGATGGCACGGCTGCTGCTCGGGTTCGGCACCGGCGTGAGTGTGCTCGGACCGCCCGAACTTGTCTCGGCGGTGCGTGAGCGCGCCGATGCCGCCCTGGCCGCCTACGCGGCGGCCGGACTGCTGGGGGAGACCGAACCCGCGTGAGTCAGCGAGTCCTCGTCCTCGGCGCGGGTAGCGTCGGGGTTTTCGTCGGTGGTCAGCTGGCCGCGGCGGGTATGGAAGTCATCTTCGTCGGACGTCAGCGGGTCCTCGACGACATCGCCGAACACGGTCTGCGCCTGACCGACCTCGACGGCGGCGCCACCGAAGTCGGCCCCGACCGGTTCGGGCTGGCGCTCGCCCCCGACGAACCCGAACGCGCCGACCTCGTCCTGGTCACCGTGAAATCCGCCGACACGGCCGCCGCCGCGCGCGCCGTCGCGGGCCGATTACGCCCGGGCACCCCGGTGGTGAGCCTGCAGAACGGCATCGGCAACGACACCGTCATCCGCGAGATCCTGCCGACCAGTGTGGTCCTGGCGGGCATGGTGATGTTCAACGTGGTGCACCGGGGCGAGGGCCGGTTCCACCGGGCCAGCGACGGTGTCGTCGCCGTCCAGGACGACCCGGTCGTCGACCGGTTCGCCGACCGCTTCCGCGAGGCCGGCCTGCCGCTGCGACGCCACCGTGACCTGCGGCCCGTCCAGTGGGCCAAACTTCTGCTCAACCTCAACAACCCGATCAACGCGCTGTCGGGCAGGCCGCTGCGCGAGGAACTGGCCGACCGCGACTACCGGCGCTGCCTCGCCCTCACCCAGTCCGAAGCCCTCGCGGTGATGAACACTGCGCGAATTCGGCCCGCTCAGCTCACCCCGGTGCCACCGGAACTGATGGTGCATCTGCTGCGCGTTCCCGACTCGCTGTTCCGGCGGGTGTTCGGTCGGGTCCTCGCCATCGACCCGGTGGCGCGGTCATCGATGGCCGACGACCTGGCACGTGGCAAACGCACCGAAATCGCTTGGCTGTGTGGGGAAATCGTGCGCCTCGGCGAGATGGTCGGACGGCCGACACCGGTCAACCGCAGGCTCGTGGAACTGATCCGCGCCGCCGAATCCGGCGACGAACGACGCTTCAGCGGCAGCCGCCTGTTCGCCGAACTGACCGCCGCCGCACGCGCCGTCGCCCGTTGAACGGGTGGCGAACACCTCCACGGGCGCGGGTCCACGAAACTCCGCGCACAGGTAGCATCGGTAATCACCACAGTCTTTGGAGGTAACTCATAATGGGAACGTTCAGCTGGTCGCACCTGCTGATCATCGCGCTGCTGTTCGTCCTGCTCTTCGGTGCGAAGCGGCTGCCGGACGCGGCGCGCGGTCTCGGCCGGTCGCTGCGGATCTTCAAGAGCGAGGTCGGGCAGATGCAGGCCGAGTCCTCGGCCACGACCACCGCGCCCACCGACGCGGCGCCACAGCAGCAGCTGCCCGCCTCGGCTCCGCAGGTCCAGGCCACCCCGGTCGCGCAGCCGCAGCCGCAGCACAAGACGCTCTGACCCACGCATTCACCCCGGGGCGGTAGCGGCCGCTCCGGGGCGCCGTGCTGTTTGCCGAGCATCCGCCGAACCGAGGGTTAGAGGCCACACCAACCATGCGCATCCCGTTCGATCCACGGCGCAGCAAGCGCAGGACGAATCCCGACGGCACCATGTCGTTGGTCGAGCACCTGCAGGAGCTGCGCACCCGGTTGCTGCTCGCCCTCGCCGCCATCGCGGTCACGACCCTGCTCGGTTTCTTCTGGTACGCCACCCCGCTGTTCGGGCTCGACAGCCTCGGCGAGATCCTGCGCGGCCCCTACTGTGAGCTGCCCGCCTCCGCCCGCGCCACCCTCACGCCCGACGGCGCCTGCCGACTGCTCGCGACCGGGCCGTTCGAACAGTTCATGCTCCGCCTGAAGGTCGGTTTCACCGCCGGTGTGGTGCTTGCCGCGCCGTTCTGGCTGTATCAGCTGTGGGCGTTCATCACCCCCGGCCTCTACGCCAAGGAACGCCGGTACGCCTTCGGGTTCGTCGGTGCGGGATCGGTGCTGTTCGTCACCGGTGCCGTGCTCGCCTACGTCGTCGTGTCGCATGCCCTGTCGTTCCTGCTCACCATCGGTGACAACGTGCAGATCACCGCGCTCAGCGGTACGCAGTACTTCGGGTTCATCATCCAGCTGCTCATCATCTTCGGTGTCAGCTTCGAGACGCCCCTGATCGTCATCGGGCTCAACCTCGTCGGCGTGCTGCCGTACGCGAAGCTCAAGGCGTGGCGGCGCGGCATCGTGTTCGGCCTGTTCGTCTTCGCCGCGATCGTCACCCCGCAGGACCCGTTCTCGATGCTCGCGCTCGCACTGGCACTGACCGTGCTGTTCGAGCTGGCGGTGCAGTTCGCCCGTTTCAACGACGCGCGCCGGGCCAGGCGTGCGGCCGCCGACGGCCTGGCCGGGCTGTCCGACGACGAGGCGTCGCCGCTCGGCACGCCCGATCCGGTCGCGCCGAGCGGACCCGTCGAGGACGCACGGAAAACCGAGCGACCGGTGTCGGACTACTCCGATACGCTCTGAGATGTGACCGATTCTCCCGCGCGGACCAGCGAGTTGGCGCAGTTCGCCAGCGAAATCTCGTTCGACCTCGACCCCTTCCAGCGCACCGCGTGCGAGGCATTGGAAGAGGGGCACAGCGTGCTGGTCTGCGCGCCCACCGGTGCGGGTAAGACCATCGTCGGCGAGTTCGCCGTGCACCTGGCTCTCGCCTCGGGCGGCAAGTGCTTCTACACCACGCCGATCAAGGCGCTGTCGAACCAGAAGTTCGCCGACCTCACCGCCCGCTACGGTCGCGACAGCGTCGGCCTGCTCACCGGCGACCAGTCCATCAACCCCGACGCGCCCGTGGTCGTGATGACCACCGAGGTGCTGCGCAACATGCTCTACGCCTCCTCCGACGCGCTGCGCGGACTGTCGTATGTCGTCATGGACGAGGTGCACTACCTGGCCGACCGGTTCCGCGGCGCGGTGTGGGAGGAAGTGATCCTGCATCTGTCGCCCGATGTGCGGCTGGTGAGCCTGTCGGCGACGGTGTCGAACGCCGAGGAGTTCGGCGCGTGGATGGAGACGGTGCGCGGCGACACCGCGGTGGTGGTCGACGAGACGCGCCCGGTGCCGCTGTGGCAGCACGTGATGGTCGGCAAGCGGATGTTCGACCTGTTCGACACGAAATCCAGCGATCAGAAGGTCCTCGTCGACGAGGACCTGGTCCGGTTCATCCGGCAGCGCGAGGCCAGTGACCGCATGCACGGGTACGGCGGTCCGCGCGGCCGCGGCGCTCGGGGCAATTTCCGGCCGTTGCCGCGCCCGGAGGTGCTGGCCCGCCTCGACGAGGAAGGGCTGCTGCCTGCCATCACCTTCATCTTCAGCCGGGCAGGCTGCGACGGCGCGCTGGCCCAATGCCTGCGTGCCCGACTCGATCTGAGCAGGCCGGGCGACGCCGAGGTCGTCGACGAGATCATCGAAAGACACACCGGCGACCTGCCCAAGGCCGATCTCGAGGTGCTCGGGTACTGGGAATGGCGCGAGGCGCTGCAGCGCGGGCTCGCCGCCCACCACGCGGGCATGCTGCCCGCCTTCCGGCACACGGTGGAGGAACTGTTCGTCAAGGGCCTCGTGCGGGCCGTGTTCGCCACCGAGACCCTTGCCCTCGGTATCAACATGCCCGCCCGCACGGTGGTGCTCGAGCGCCTGGTGAAGTTCAACGGCGAGACGCACGCCGAACTCACCCCCGGCGAGTACACCCAGCTCACCGGTCGCGCGGGCAGGCGCGGTATCGATGTCGAAGGCCACGCGGTGGTGCTGTGGCAGCCGGAGGTCGACACCAGCGCGGTCGCCGGTCTGGCCTCCACCCGCACCTACCCGCTGCGCAGTTCCTTCCGGCCCGGCTACAACATGTCGATCAACCTGATCGACCGGATGGGCGCCGAAGACGCCCGCAACCTGCTGGAACGGTCCTTCGCCCAGTTCCAGGCCGACCGCTCGGTGGTCGGGCTGGTGCGCGGTATCGAGAAGAACCAGGGCGCGTTGCGCAAGCTGGAGAGCCAGCTCGGCGGCGTCGACGGTGACTTCATGGAGTACCTGTCGCTGCGGGACCGGATCAAGCAGCGCGAGCGCGACATCCAGCAGCAGGGCCGGGCCGATCGGCGCGGCGCCGCGGTGCGCGCGCTGATCGAATTGCGGCGCGGCGATGTGGTCGCGATCCCGTCGGGCAAGCGCGCCGGGCTCGCGGTGATCCTCGAACCCGATCAGACCCCCGGCGACCCACGACCTCTGGTGTTGACCGAAGACCATTGGGCCGGAAGGATTTCCGCCGCCGACTTCCCCGTCCCCGCTGAACCCCTCGGGCACATGCGGTTGCCGCGCCGGGTCGACCACCGCACCGCCCGCATCCGCCGCGACCTCGCCTCGGCGCTGCGCGGAACCGGCATCTCGGCGCCCGGCCGTGGCAGGCGCAGGCGCAACGATCACGCCCGCGCGGGCGAGGACCGTCAGCTGGCCACCCTGCGCCGCAGCCTGCGCGCCCACCCCGCGCACAGCAGGCCCGACCGCGAACAGCTCAGCCGCATCGGCGAGCGCTACGCGCGGCTGGCCCGCGAGACCGAGTCGATGCGCCAGAAGGTTGCCGCGACGACGAATTCCCTCGCGCGCACCTTCGACCGCATCGTCGGCCTGCTCCAGGAACGCGGTTTCGTCGAGCACGGTGAAGTGACGCCCGACGGCAGGCGGCTGGCCCGCATCTACGCCGAAAGCGACCTGGTCGTCGCGGAATGCCTGCGGCAGGGGCTGTGGCGCGGACTCGGTCCCGCCGAGCTCGCCGGAGTGGTGTCCGCGCTGGTGTACGAATCGCGGCAGGAGTCCGGCTTGCTCACCGCGCACGGCCCGACCGACCCCATCCGGCGCGCGGTCGCCGCGACCATCGAGGTGTGGGGGCAGTTGCGTGCCGACGAGGCGAGGCACAAGCTGCCGCCAACCCGCGAACCCGACCTCGGTTTCGTGAACGGCGTGTACAAGTGGGCGCGCGGTGACGCGTTGGCCGAGGCGTTGCTGGCCAGCGGCGATCAGAGCAGCGTGATGTCGGCGGGCGACTTCGTGCGCTGGTGCAGGCAGGTGATCGACCTGCTCGACCAGATCCACAACACCGCCGACGACACCGAGATCGCGAGCACCGCGGCCAAAGCCGTGCGTGCCGTTCGACGGGGTGTCGTCGCGGTGGACGCCGCGTAGATGTTTCGTCTGTGATTTGATTTCCTGGCGTAGCCGGCCTGGCGCGGGGGGCTACCGTGTGTACAACTATGCGAGTGGAGGCGAGTGGATGAGCGGCCCGTACGGACCGAACGGCCCAGGGGAGGGGAGCAACGATCCCACCCAGCACTGGGGGGGTCAGCAGGGGGCCGGTGGCGCCGGTCCCACCCAGCACTGGGGTGGTGCGGCTCAGCCGCCGCAGCAGCCGCCCCAGGGCGCCCAGCCGACCCAGCAGTGGGGTGACCCCAACGCCGGACAGCAACCGCAGCAGCAGTGGGGCCAGCCCCAGCAGCCGCAGCAACCCCAGCAGCAGTGGGGTCAGCCGCAGCAACCCCAGCAGCCGCAGCAGTGGGGTCAGCCGCAGCCGCAGCCGCCGACGGGTCCGCAGCAGCAGTGGGGCCAGACCCAGCCGCCGCCGCAGGACTGGAACGCGCAGCAGCCCGCAGGCGCCCAGCAGTGGGGCCAGCAGCCGCAGCAGCAGTGGGGTCAGCAGCCGCAGCAGGGTCCAGGGGGCAAGGGTAAGGGCAAGGGCCTGATCATCGGCCTCGTCGTGGCCGGTGTGCTGGTGATCGCCGCCGTGATCGGCCTGCTGCTCGTCGTGTTCTCGGCCGACGAGCTCGACCAGTCGGCGGTGCAGGACGGTGTCTCCTCGGTGCTCACCGGCTCCTACGGCATCGCGGATGTCTCCGATGTGTCGTGCCCGTCGGGTCAGAAGGTCGAGGTCGACGCGACGTTCACCTGTGACCTGAAGGTCAGCGGTGAGGACAAGAAGGTCACCGTGAAGATCACGAAGGAAGACGGTACCTACGAGGTCGGCCGCCCCAACTAGGCTGTCGTACCGCGGTTTTCAGCCTACCGCCAGGTGGTTTCCGGGCCGCCCGCACTGTATGCGGGCGGCCCGGCGTCGTTCACGCGGTGTGCGCGGCGGCCAGCGCCGCGATCAGCCGGGTGATCGGGCTCTCGGCGTTGTAGGCGGCGGCGAGTTCGCGCAGCCGCTCCGGGTCGGCGGGAACCGCGGGTAGGGCGTCGGGCCCCGACAGTTCGACATCGGCATCGCAGACCACCCGGACCACCGGTGCGGCGGCCTTCAGATAGTCCTGTGCGGCAACGAGTTTGGCCCGTACGCCCTTGGCGAGATCGGAAGCGGGATCGTCGACGGCGGCCATCAGGGCGTCGAGGGAGCCGAACCGGGAGATGAGCTGGGCGGCGGATTTGTCGCCGATGCCCGCCACACCCGGCAACCCGTCGGAGGCGTCGCCACGCAAGGTGGCCATATCGGCGTAGGCGGGCCCCGCGTTGACCACGGGCACACCGTATTTCGCGGACACCTCGGCGGGTCCGTACAGCTCGGCCTTGGCCAGGCCACGGCCCGCGTAGAGCACCCGCACCGGCGGTGCCGGGTCGTCGCGGACCAGTTGCAGCAGGTCGCGGTCGCCGCTGACGACCACCACGGAATCGGTGCGCTCGCGGTGGGCGAGAGTGCCGAGGACATCGTCGGCTTCGAGCCCCTCGGCGCCGCCGGTGGCGATCCCGGCCGCCGCGAGCACGTCCAGGATCATCGGCACCTGCGGGGTGAGAGTGTCGGGAACCTCCTCGGCGCCGGGCGCGGCTGTGCTGCTGGTGTCGAGGCGGTGCGCCTTGTACGACGGCACGAGCGCCACCCGGAACGGCGGGCGCCAGTCCAGGTCCAGCCCGACGACGAGCCTGCTCGGCCGGTGTTTGGTGATCAGCGAGGCGACCATGTCGGTGAAGCCGCGCACCGCGTTCACCGAGCGGCCGTCGGCGCCGCGCAGCTTGTCCGGGATCGCGTAATAGGCGCGGAACCAGAGGCTGGCGCCGTCGAGGATCAACAGGGGTCCACGGGTGCTCTCGGCAACGGTCACCCGGTGATTGTGCCCTGTGGTTCCGACAGGTGAGCGAGATCGGTGCCGCGTCGGCCGTCGCGCTCGGCCACTGTTGTGGTGCGTTCGCCCGAGATCGCACGTCGTGCGGGCGAATCTGCGCGTCACGCGGCGCGGCGGGTAACGTCGGAGACTATGAGCGCGCACACGAATGCCAGGTTCGCGGCGGATGTCTACGGTCAGCGGCTCGAGCGGGCGGTGGAATTGATGCGCGCGGCGCATCTGGACGCCCTGCTCATCACGCCGGGCCCCGACCTGCGGTACCTCGTCGGTTCCGATGCCGAATCGTTCGAACGGCTCACCTGCCTGGTGATCACCGCCGACGGCGCGACACCGTCGATCATCGTGCCGAAGCTCGAACTCGCCGCGCTCGACGGCTCGGCGGCCGGGGAACTGGGTCTGCGGATACTCGACTGGGTCGACGGCGTCGATCCGTACCAGCTCGTTCGTTCCACCCTGCACGCCGGTTCACGCATCGCCGTCGCCGACGCCATGCCCGCCCTGCACCTGATTCCGCTGGCCGAGCAGACCACGGGGCTGCCGTCCTCGGCCACTCCCGTGCTGCGCCAATCGCGGATGATCAAGGACGAAGCCGAGATCGACGCCTTACGGCGTGCGGGCGCCGCGATCGACCGCGTGCACGCCCGGATGGGCGAGTTCCTGCGGGCGGGCCGCACCGAGGCAGAGGTGTATGCCGACATCGAGGCGGCGATCGTCGAGGAGGGGCACACCGAGGCGGAGTTCGTCATCGTCGGCAGCGGCCCGAACGGTGCCATCCCACACCACCTTTTCTCCGACCGTGTCATCGAGCAGGGCGACGTGGTGGTGATCGATATCGGCGGACCGGTGACGCCCGGCTACTACTCCGATTCCACCCGCACCTATGTGCTCGGCGAGCCGCGGAAGCAGGTCGCCGAGCGGATGGCGTTGCTCGAGGCGGCGCAGGCGGCGGCGGTGGCCGCCGTGCGACCCGGCGTCACCGCCGAATCCATCGACGCCGCCGCCCGCACCGTGCTGGCCGACGCGGGTCTTGGCGATGCGTTCGTGCACCGCACCGGACACGGCATCGGCCTGTCGGTGCACGAAGAGCCCTACATCGTGGCGGGCAACGACCTGGTGCTCGAGCCGGGCATGGCGTTCAGTATCGAACCGGGCATCTACTTCCCCGGGCAGTGGGGCGCGCGCATCGAGGACATCGTGGTCGTCACCGAGGACGGTGTGGAGTCCATGAACCAGCGCCCGCACGGCCTGACCGTGTTGTAAACGGCCACAAGCTATTTGAGCGTGCTCGACGACAGCACCCGGCGCACCTGGATCGCGACGACCACGCGCGTCGGGTTCTCACGCGGCACGCGGTAGCGCTCGGTGTAGCGGCGCACGGCCTCGGCGACGTCGTCGGCGTCGGTCAGCACGGTGGCCGGCCCTTCGAGGGTGAGCCACCGCGCCCCGTCGACCTGGCTGACGGCCGCGTACCCACCCCGCGCGGCATTACGGGCCTTCACCGACGCGCCATCGGTGATCACCCGCGCGATGCCGCTGTCCGCGTCCCAGGTGAACCCGACGGCGACGACATGCGGTGTGCCGTCCGCCCGCAGGGTGGTGAGGGTGGCCAGGTGCCGCTCGGCGACGAACGCGAGGGCGGCGGGGGAGAGCTGTGTGGTCGCGGTGGGCATGTGTTCGACGCTAGTCCGTCACCACGCGCGCCCGGTCGGCGGGCGCTACACCCGCAGCGGCAGCCGACCGGCCGAGCTCAGGCAGCGCCGAGCGGGTTGCAGGGGCGTTCGCGGGCCTGCCGCTCGAGCGGACTGTCGCGCGGGACCCGGCTGTTCGGGTCGGCTGTCGGTGTCGCAGCCGCGTGGCTGTCACGCGGGACCCTGTTGTTCGGTCAGTTGTCGGGTGTCGCAGCCGCGTGGCTGTCGTGCGACACCTGGCTGTTCGGCAACTGTCGGTGTCACACCGCGTGTTCGAACGCCGGGGTCCCGGTGTGGCTCGGCCGCTCGCGCTCCATGATCGCGGGGCGGCCCGGCGGCGGCGGTGATCCGGGATGACAGACTGGGCGTATGGGTAAGCAGCAGGCGAACCAGGGGCCGGTTCTGGTCTTGGGTGGGCGCAGTGAGATCGGGCTGGAAGTCGCGCGCAGGCTAGCACCGGATCGGGTGGTGATCCTCGCGGCCCGCCGCTCCGACGCGCTGGCCGCCGAGGTCGAGCAGGTGCGCGCGGCCGGGGCGACCGCGGTGCACACGGTCGAATTCGACGCCGACGACACCGCGACGCACGCCACGCTGCTCGAGAAGATCGCCGCCGAACACGGTGGCATCGGCACGGCCGTCCTGGCTTTCGGCGTTCTCGGCGACCAGGCCCGCGCCGAACACGACCCCGACCACGCTGTCGCCGTCGTGCACACCGACTACGTCGCCCAGGTCAGCGTTCTCACCACCCTCGCGAATCTGCTGCGCGTACAGGGCAGTGGCCAGATCGTCGTCTTCAGCTCCATCGCGGGCGTACGGGTCCGGCGGGCGAACTACGTCTACGGTTCGGCGAAAGCGGGCCTGGACGGGTTCGCCAGCGGTCTCGGTGACGCCCTCCACGGCACGGGCGTGCAGTTGCTCTTGGTCCGATCGGGTTTCGTCATCGGCCGCATGACCGAGGGTATGGACCCCGCACCCATGGCCAGCACCCCCGACCAGGTCGCCGACGCTGTCGTCCGCGCCTTGGCCAAGGGTGCGACTCGTGTCGCGATCCCCGGCCGCCTCGCCGTGGCGTTCTTCGTGATGCGGCTGCTGCCGCAATCGATCTGGCGCCGGATGCCACGGTGACCGCCGCACCGGTCGCCCGGCACGCCGTCGCCGCCGCCGGGGCGGTTGTGGCGATCCCGCTCTCTCCTCGGACGGGGAGGTCGACCCCATGACCGCTGCCGCGTGGTCGGGCGCACCGATCAGAGTGGTCGGTATCGGCGCCGACGGTTGGGCAGGTTTGGGGAAGCGCGCCAAAACCGTCGTCGAGGACAGCGAAGTCGTGTTCGGGTCGCATCGGCAACTGTCGCTGGTCCCGGACGGCGACTTCGAGCGGATTCCGTGGCCGACACCTCTGCTGCCCGCCTTACCGGAACTGCTCACGCGCCACAATGATCGGCGCCTCACGGTGCTCGCGAGCGGCGACCCCATGTTCTACGGCATCGGCGTCACCCTGGCCCGCCTCGTCGGACCGGGCGCCCTCGACGTCTACCCGCAGCCTTCGTCGGCGTCGCTGGCCTGTGCCCGGCTCGGCTGGCCCCTGGCCGAGACACCGGTCGTGAGCGTCGTCGCCCGACCGCTCGCCACGGTGCTGCCCGAACTGGCCGACCGCCGTCGCCTTCTGGTCCTGAGCGAGACCGAAACCACCCCCGCCGCGCTGGCCGAACTGCTGCGCGACAACGGTTTCGGCGCCTCCACCCTGACCGTCCTCGAGCAGCTCGGCGGCGAGCGCGAGCGCCTGCGCACCGGCACGGCCGACGACTGGCCGCACCCGCCCGGCGACCCGCTCAATCTCTGCGCCGTCGACTGCGTGGCCGACCCCGAACACCCCCGCCGCACGAGGATGCCGGGCCTGCGCGACGATTCGTTCACCGGCGACGGCCAGCTCACCAAGGCCGAGGTCCGCGCACTCACCGTCAGCGCCCTCGCCCCGGCCCCCGGCGAACTGCTGTGGGATGTCGGCGGTGGTTCGGGCACCATCGCGATCGAATGGTGCCGTACCCACCCGGCGTGCCGCGCGGTCACCTATGAACGCCTGCCCGCCCGTCGCGAGCAGATCACCACCAACGCGCACGCGCTCGGTGTACCCGGCATCGCGGTGCGCGGCGCGTTCCCCGACACCCTCACCGACTCCCCGGCGCCCGACGCGATATTCCTCGGCGGCGGACTCACCCAGGACGGCGTTTTCGACGCCTGCTGGCAACGCCTGCGGCCCGGCGGCCGTCTGGTGGCCAATGCGGTGACCGCCGAGTCGGAAACGCTGCTGCTGGCCTGGTGCGCGCGCCACGGTGGCACCCTGCGCAAATTTCAGATCTACCGAGGCGAACCGCTCGGCGGATTCACCGCGTGGCGGCCGCAGCTTCCCGTCGCGCAGTGGATCGTCGTCAAACCGCGCGCGAATTCCTGACGGGTCACCCGTCTCTCGCATAACGATGTGACGGGGTGTGCGCCCCGAATTTGCTCTTTTTCGCGTGAGCGCCCGATGCGACTGTTCAGTCCGCACGTGGTCTCGCGCACCACCGGCCGAACATCGCTCGCACACGGCGTATGTCTCCGATGGCATCGAGATGCTGGGCAATCGCCCAGTGCCGCTGCCGGACTCGAAACCGTTGCCCGGCTCGCCGGTGCGCCCGCACCGTCGACCCGGGCGCGGGCAGCGAACATGCTGGTCAACCGTCCATGTCGCCACCGTGCCGATCACGGTCAGATCACGACCAGATCACGGCCGAACGGTGAGTGCATCTGCAAGCTCACCCAGAAAGTTATGCACCGAAGGTGTAACACTTCCTCGACGGGGGTATGGTCGGGCGCGGCCCCGGGCAAAACTCGGCGCCTCGATTTCGATGGACGGAGTTGTATGCGGTGCACCAGGTCGACCACCCCTGACCGGGACGACGTCAGCGGGCAGTCCTGAGAGTTCTGATCCTCGGCGGTACGGGCGAGGCTCGTGAGCTGGCGAACCTGGCGTCCGGTGAGCGTGGAGTCGATATCGTCTCCTCGCTGGCGGGACGTGTCGCCAACCCGCGATTGCCGGTCGGTCCGGTGCGCATCGGCGGATTCGGTGGTGTCGAGGGCCTCCGAACCTGGCTACGCGAGAACCGTATCGATGCCGTCGTGGATGCCACCCACCCCTTCGCGGCCCAGGTCAGTACTCATGCGGCGACCGCGGCCGCCGACCTCGGCCTGCCCGCGCTGCACCTGCGCCGCCCCGAATGGGTGCCGCGCCGGGGCGACCTGTGGACGCGGGTACCCGATCTCGCCGGGGCCGCCTCCGCCCTGGCCGACCGGGGCGAGAACGTGTTGCTCACCATCGGCCGCCAAGGTGTCGGCGCCTTCGCGGGCTGTCGCAGGCAGCGTTTCGTCATCCGAGCGATCGACGCGCCGACCGGCCCGCTGCCACCGCGCTACGAATTGTTGCTCGCGCGTGGGCCGTTCACCTTCGACGAGGAGCTGGTGCTGATGTCGCGTCATCGCATCGACGTCCTGGTCACCAAGAACAGCGGCGGCGCGCAGACCGAGGCGAAGATCGCCGCGGCGCGCACGGCAGGCGTGCCGGTCGTCGTGATCGAACGCCCACCCCTGCCCGCGGGCGCGAACGTCGTCGACGAGGTCGGCGCCGCCCTCGACTGGTTGCGGCTCGCGACCGCGCACAGCGTTTCCTGAGCTCAGCGCGGCGGTTGCCCGGCAAAGACGGCGGGCAGCTGGTCGAACCACTGCAGGACGGCGCGCTCGTAGCAGATTCCGAATTCGAGAGTGGCCCGCTGGTAGGGCGCCAGAGCGGTCGCGTCCTCGTCGAGATACCGGTCTAGCCGGTCCTGGTGGATGTTGCGGTTGGCGGTGATGATCCGGTCGCGGTGCGTGGGATCGAGGTGCTCGCCGAACGACAGTGTGAGCAGCAACGGCACCCGGATCGTCTCGGCGCCGGGATCGCGGGCGATCCATTCGGCGAACGCCTCCCGTCCGGTCTCGGTGATCCGGTAGGGAATGCGCTCTCGCGCACCCCGTTCGCCCTTGGTCACCAGGCCCGCGGTGTCCATCGTGGCGAGTTCGCGGTAGACCTGGCTCTGGGTGATGGTCCAGAAGTCGCCGATGCGTTGCTGGGCGAGAGTCGCCAGGTCCCAGCCCGACATCGGACCCTCGTGCAGGAACCCCAGCAGTGAAGCCGCGGTGGAGTTCAGCGGGCGGCGGCGGGTCGCGGTGTCGGTCAACGGTCAACTCCCTTCGAACTACATTCCTATGTGGAATGTTAGGCCAGGGTGGGGATCGCGCCAAGGTTGCCCGTGTCGCGGCGTGTCGTGGGTTTAGGTGTTCTCGTAGCGGCGCGCCGTGAAGACGCGGGTCCCCTCAGGCGTGTCGAAGGCCGTCGTGGTGGAGGCGCCGATGATCAGCAGAGTGCGCATGTCGACCTCGTCGGGGTTCAGGTCGGCGAGGGTCATCACCCGCACCGATTCCGTCGGCCCGCCGACATCGCGACCGAGCACCACCGGCGTCTCCGGGTCACGATGGGTCAGCAGGATCTCGCGCATCGCGCCCACCTGCCAACGTCGCTGCGTGGAGGCCGGGTTGTAGACCGCGATCGCCATATCCGCCGCCGCGACAGCCGAAAGCCGTTGCGCCACAACCTCCCACGGCTTGAGCCGATCGGAGAGCGAGATCATCGCGTAGTCGTGGCCCAGCGGCGCCCCGACCCGGCTCGCCACCGCGTTGGCCGCCGTGAGCCCCGGCAGCACCCGCACCGGCACATCCTTGAACTGCGGTTCGGCCGACACCTCGAGCACCGCCGAAGCCATCGCGAACACCCCCGGATCACCGGAGGACACCACGGCGACCCGCGCACCCCGCTTGGCCAGATCGAGTGCCATCGCGGCGCGCTCCGACTCGACCTTGTTGTCGCTGGCGTGCCTGCGCTGGCCGGCCCGCTCGGGGACACGGTTGATGTATGTCGTGTAGCCGACGAGATCGGTCGCCTCGTCCAGAGCGGCCGTGACCTCCGGCGTGGTCCAGTCGGCGGCACCTGGCCCGAGGCCGACGACCACGACTTCACCTGCGGGGCTTGCAGATTCGTCGTGCGAACTCGTTTCGATCCGCTCCGACCCGTCTGTCGGCGCGCCGCGGTGCTGTCCGCCGAGGAGGGACGCGACCCCGGTGGTCGGGGTCGGCCCGGGAACCAGCGTGATCGAGAAGTACGGCACATCGGCCTCGTCGACATCGGCGGCCGCGAGCACCCGCTGACGGGTGCTGCTCGCGCGCTCGACGTAGTAGGCGTCGTCGAGGCGACCGGCGTCGGCGAGCGCCCGGCGCACACCGGGAAAGGTGCGTCCCAGCTTCATGATCGCCGCGGCGTCGGTCTCGCGCAGCCGCTCGGTGAGTTCGTCGACGGGCATTGTGCCGGGCAGCACCGTGAGTACCTGCTCGCCTTCCACCAGGGGGGTGCCGAGCGCCGCCGAGGCCGCGCTCACCGAGGTGATGCCGGGGACGATCTCGGCGTGGAACCGGTCGGCCAGGCGGCGGTGCATGTGCATGTACGAGGAGTAGAACAGCGGGTCACCGGCCGCGAGCAGGGCGACATCGCGTCCGGCGGCGAGGTGGGCGGCCAGCCGGGCGGCGGCCTGCTCGTAGAACTCGTCGATCGCGCCCTGGTACCCGCCGGGGTGGTCGGTGGTCTCGGTGGTCACCGGGTAGACGAGGTGCTCTTCGATCTGGCCGGGCCGCATGTACGGCTCGGCGATACCTCGGGAGATGCTTCGCCCGTGCCTGGCGCTGTGGAAGGCCACCACGTCGGCGGCGCCGATGAGCCGGGCCGCTTTCACCGTCACCAGTTCGGGATCGCCGGGGCCGAGGCCGATGCCCCAGAGTGTGCCGCTCATTCCTGTTCGCTCGCAATCGCGTTCAGCGCCGACGCGGTGATGGCGCTGCCGCCCCGCCTGCCGCGCACGGTCAGATATTCGACGCCACCGAAGTCGATCAGCGCCTGCTTGGATTCGGCCGCGCCGATGAAACCGACGGGGATGCCGATGATCGCGGCGGGTCGCGGTGCGCCTGCGTCGAGCATGTCGAGCAGGTGGAACAGCGCGGTCGGGGCGTTGCCGATGGCGACCACCGCGCCGTCGAGTTCGGCGCGCAGCAGCTCGAGCGCGGCGACCGAACGGGTGTTGCCCATGCTCGCGGCCAGCTCGGGCACACGCGGATCGGTGAGGTTGCACAGCACCGGATTGTCGGCGGGCAGCCGCTTGCGGGTGACGCCCGAGGCGACCATGTTGGCGTCGCAGATGATCGGTTTGCCCGCCCGCAACGCGGCGCGCGCGGCCGCGACCACACCGGGGGTGTAGGCGATGTCGCCCGCGAGGTCGACCTGTCCGCACCCGTGGATCATCCGCACCACCACGCGCTCGACATCGGCGGGGAAACCGGCGAGGTCGGCTTCGGCGCGGATGGTCGCGAACGAGCGCCGATAGATCTCGGCCCCGTCGGTGAGGTAGCTGGTGCGCACGTCGGACATGCGCACAACCCTAGAACCTGGCCGCGACGTGGTGTTCGGCGCGGTCGGCTCAGGTGCGTGGGCGCTCGAGGATGCGCGACATCACCAGCGAACTCCTGGTGCGCCCGACACGCGCGTTCTCCCTGATCCGCTCCACGGTCACCTCGATCTCGGCCATGTCGGTGGCCATCACGTGCACCAGCGCGTCGGCCTCGCCCGCGATGGTGCACACTCCGACGACCTGCGGGATCGGTTCCAATGTCCGGCGCAGTTCGGCGGGGGAGATGTTGTCGCGGTAGTACACCTCCACATACGCCTCGGTGGTCCAGCCGAGGGCGGCCGGATTGACCAGGGCGGTGAACCCGGTGATCTGCCCACCCGCCACCATCTTGTCCACCCGCCGCTTCACCGCGGGCGCCGACAATCCGACGGTCGAGCCGATCTCGCCGAAGGTGGCGCGTGCGTTCTTCAGCAGGGCGGCGAGTATGCGGCGGTCGATGTCGTCCATGAGGATCCTCTCACGCAATGGATCGCCAGTTTCCCATCGATACACGCAATGAATCGGTGTTCCCTACGCAACGCGACGACATTTACCGTCGAGGCGTCGATTCGCGCCGCGCAGCCACCGGGAGTCCTGATGACCGCCGTCCTTCCCCTTCCCTCCTCGACTCCGGCGCGGGTGGCCACCCCGCGCCGCTTCGTGATGTGCCGACCGGACCACTTCGAGGTCACCTACGCGATCAATCCGTGGATGGATCCGGCGGCGCCGGTGGACCGGGCGCGGGCGCTGTCGCAGTGGGAGATCCTGCGCGCGCTGCTCGAACAGCACGGGCATTCGGTGGAGACCGTGCCGGGCGAGCCGGGCCTGCCCGACATGGTGTTCGCGGCCAACAGCGCGATCGTGATCGGTGGTCGTGCGTTGTCGGCCCGCTTCGCCCATCCCGAGCGGCAGCCGGAGGGCCCGGCGTTCCACCGCTGGTTCGCGGCGCGGGAGTTACGTGAGTTGGCGGTGGCGGCCGAAACCAACGAGGGGGAGGGCGATTTCACGTTCGCGGGCGAGCGGATCCTGGCCGGAGTGGGATTCCGCTGCACCGCGGCGGCCCACGCCGAGGCGCAACGGTTCTTCGGTCTGCCCGTGCTCTCGCTCGAGCTGATCGACCCCCGCTTCTATCACCTCGACACCGCGCTGATGTGCCTCGACGAGGCCACCATCGCCTACTACCCAGGTGCCTTCAGCCCGCAGGCCCGCGAGGCCCTGGCCGTCCATTACCCGGACGCGATCCTGGCCACCGAGGCCGATGCCATGTCCTTCGGCCTCAACGGGGTGAGCGACGGCCGCCACGTCTTCCTCGACCCGGGCGCGACCGAGCTGATCGCAGCCCTGCGCGAGCGGGGTTTCGAACCGGTCCCGGTCGACATGTCCGAGCTGCGCAAAGGTGGTGGCGGCGTGAAGTGCTGCGTCCTCGAACTGCACACACCCCGGCCCTGAACCGGCCGGGGAGCGCTGGGTTCCCCGGCCGACCCGATCATTCGAACTCGGTGCCGCCGTCGCGCAGCAGGTACGCGTCGGAGACGATCTTGCCGATGGCACGGCCGCCGAGCACGGGCGAGTGCCGCTCGCGCGCGGCACGCACCACGAGCCCCTCGCGGATATTGCCGCCCGACCCGCTGACGGTCTCGGTGCCCTCGGCCAGCTTCAGCAACAACTCCGCGTCGTAGGGGCCTTCGTAGAGGACCGGTACGCGCGGGACGTCGAGGCCGAGTTCGCCTAGTAGGGAACCGATCTCGTGGTGGTCGAGCCAGCGCACCGGCGCAGCCGCCTGCTCGACCGCGACGTCGAACAGGGCGAAACCGAGCGTGTCGTCGTGCGCGGCCGACGCGCCGTAGTGCAGGTCCTGCACGCCCGCCCCGAATACCTCACCGAAAAGCCCGACCCGGTCGGCGTCGAGGGCGTCGGCGAGCACGCGGGCCGCCTCGTCGAGCCGATGGCTGTGCACCGCCCGCCAGTACAGGTTGCCCTCGGTGCGGATCAAGGCCTGCGACCGGCCACCGATTCCCTTGGACGACACAAAGATCCGGTCCTCGGCGCGTAGATGGGTGAGCAGAAAGGCGGTGCCGTGGATCTTCTCCGTCGCCACCACCGGCTCGCCTTCGGTGAAGATGTCGGGAAACCGCTTGATGTTCTCCACATCGACCCAGCGCAGCAGATCGGGAGCGGGTTCCACTTGTCCCGACATCGAAACCGGCACCGGCGGCACCCATTTCGTCACACCGAGCTCGGCGGCGAAGTCGGTGCGCGCCTCGGCCGCTGCCGCGAGATCCGTGCCCGACAGAGCGCTCGGCGTGCAGACGATGCCTTGAGACACCTCACCGCGCAACCGCACCGCCTTCACCCGATTACGTTGTGCCCCGGCCAATTTGCCGGTGAGACCCAGCTCGGCGATCAGCGGGTCCGGCACGATCGCCTGTTCCGGAATGTAGACGGCGTAGTCGCCGGTGACGAACTGCCCCTTGGCGACGACGGCCCGGTACAGCCCGACCTGGGCCAGCTCCAATCGGTCGGCGTTCGGGTGTGGATGGACGACCAGCCGCTCGGCTGTCACCTGCAATGTGGACATGAGAACCCCCTCGTTCAGAGGAGGTCAGCGTAGGGCTGGCCCGATCGCGGAGTCGAGCGGTTTTCGCGTGGGATGCACGCCCGCGAGTGGCGTTCCAAGCTCGCCGGCATGGCCGAATCCATTACTCTCGCAGACACTCTGGCGATAACCGAGACGATCACCCGGATGCTCGTGTACTGCGATCGGAAACGCTGGGACGACCTGGTCACCGAGGTCTTCGCCGACGAAGTCGACTTCGACGGTGGGTTCGGTGGCGGTGTCTCGATCCGCCTCTCGAAGGGCATCGCGCCGACTGGAAGGCGAACCTGGACACCCTCGACGCCATCCACCACCAGGCAGGCAACTACCTGATCGACCTCGACGGCGACGAGGCCACCGCCCACGCCGACTCCGTCGCCGTCCACGTGAACAACTCCGCGACCAACGGCAAGACCCGCACCTTCATCGGCAGCTACGCCCTCACCGCCCGCCGCACCGCCGCAGGCTGGCGAATCAGCAAGTTCCACTACCTGCTGAAAGTGATCGAGGGCAACGCCGACCTCACCTAGTCCGGTCTGTTGATCCGGTACCCGCCTTCGGTGGCGACGACATCGGTGACAGGTCCGGTCGGGCGGCCACAGCGGCGTTCGCAGCCGGACCAGTGTTGACGGCCGGTCGCCACCACGTCGGCGGCATCGAGGCCGGACTCGGCACGGTCCGCCGCGTCGGCGGGAAGGGTGCGCTCGGCATCGCGGCCAGGCTCGACTGTCGCGGGACGCCCCTCGGTCGGGTCGGGTGGTTCGTCGCCGAGCACGCGCCCGGTTTCGATGGCTTCGGTGAGGTCGGTGCGGACGTCGGTGTGGGACTTGGCGCAGCCGGGGCGGCCCGCGCAGGCGCTCACCTGTAACCACGGGGAGCCGGCGTCGAAGATCAAGCCCATCGGCGCCAGCACCCGCACCACCGTTTCCGCGGGGCCCTCCTCCAGGTCGGGTAGCACCACACTGCGCCACGGCGTGAGGAACACGGGGCGTTCGACGGCGGCCAGGAATTCGGCGACCCGCGCGGGCAGTGTGCCGAGCGGAACACCCGCGCCGAGGGCGATCAGGCCGTTGTCCTGTTCGAGCCAGCCGATCGGAATGTCATGTGTCGCAGCGAATTCCAGGCGCGCACCGGTGGGGGAGCGGTCCAGGGTCTCGGTGACCTTCTCGACACCGCCGGGGATCTCGTGCAACCGCCACTGCCCCGATTCCGCACGCAGGTCGAGGAATCCGCGGGCGGCGTCGAGCATGACCGTGACGGCCTCGTCGGGAGTGACGCGGATGCCGGTGTCGGTCCCGACGAGCAGCAACGCGAACTCGTCGCCGACGGCCTGGATCCCGATATCGCCGCGCAGAGTGCTCACGTCACCGCGACCGTCGTCAAGGGTGAACAGAACCCGGCCGGGCAGGTCCGCCAGCGCGGCATCGGCCTGCAAGCCCACATCCAGGTCGGTGGCCAGCCCGTGTACATCGGCAAATCCACCCACCCGCCCGGACAGCGGTGAGGCGACGATATTGCGGACTCGCTCGTGCGTGCGGCTCGGCAGCAGGCCCGCTGTGGCCAGCCGGGCGGCCAGTTCGTTCGCGTCCCGTACCCGGCGCAACTGCACATTGCCGCGGGAGGTCAGCTCGAGGCTTCCGTTGCCCAGGTCGTGCGCGGCCTCCGCGAGTTCCTGGACCTGCCCGGATTCCAGTCGTCCGCCGGGCACCCGGATCCGCGCCAACGGCCCGTCCGCGGCCTCGTGCAGCCGCAGAACCCCTGGGCAAGAATCGGGAGCGCTCCTGGTCATGATTCCCCAGCCTACGACCACCGCCGGGAGCGATCCGGCGTCAGGGCCGGGTGTAGTGCACCGACACGGCGCCCGAGTCGGGGAGGGTGGTCGCGGCCGCGAGGCGCCAGGTCGACGCGTAGTTGTCGGGGAGCAGGCGCAGGCCGCCGCCGAGGGTGGTGGGGACGATGGTGAGGTAGAGGTCGTCGACCAGGTCGGCGCGCAGTAGACGCTGAATGATGCTGGCGCTGTTGGTGATCAGGATGTCGCGTCCGGGGTCCGCTTTGAGCGCGCGCACGTCGGCTTCCGGGTCGCGACCGATTCTGGCGTTGGACCACGCGGCCTTGTCCAGGTCGGACTGGTCGAGGGTGGTGGTGAAGACGACCTTCTCGACCTTCGCGAGCCATTCGCCCAGCTCACGGGTGCGGGCGGAGCTGGCGGGGTCGGCGGTGATGCCCGGCCAGACCGCGGTGAACCCTTCCCAGTTGGTGCGTCCGAGGACGACGGTGTCGGCGCCGCGCCAGATGCCCTCGTAGGTGATCTCGGTCTGCGGGCTGGTGATGTAGTCCATGCACCAGCTCATATCGTCGTCGGGACCGGTGCCGCTGTATCCGTCCATGGACACGGTGACTTCGGCGACGACTCGGCGGCCGGTGCTCTGCGGGGTATTCGACATGGGCGACATCCGTTCTCGTTCGGTTGCTCGTTCAGAGGAACAGACGCCACAACGTGGCCGAACTCATCGGTGATCCGCGACGTGCTCGTGTTTGCGCACCGGATGGAAACGGTATCCGCCTAGTGTGAGTGGCGGATCGCCGCCGGAGCAGTGCCGACAGGAGAGGTCAACCGCATGCTGCGTGAATTCGTGGACAAGCGTGTAGTTCCCGCGCTCGACAAGGTCGCCCATACGCAAGCACCGGTGGTGCGGCGTTACGTCGACTGGCTGGGGAGCAGGCACCCCGACGATTCACCGGTGGAACTCGTGCAGCGGCTGTCACGCCAGTACCTCGTTGTCGTCACCGCCAGCGGCGTGACGGTGGGGCTCACCGCCGCCGTCCCCGGCATCGGCACGTTGATCGGCCTCGCCGCCACCGGTGTGGACACCGCCGTCTTCGTGGAGGCGTCCTCGGTGTTCTCGGTGGGCGCCGCCGCGGCGTACGGCATCGCGCCGGAGGATCCGCGCCAGGAGCGATTGGTGTCGAAGGTGGTGCTCGGCGAGTCGGGCACCAAAGTCCTCGAACAGACCGCCGGCCACACGAAGGGCCAGTGGCTCGCCGTCGTCACCGACCACATTCCCGGTCTGGCGAGCATGCCCGACGGACCTGCCAAACGGTTCATCGTCAACTACCTGGTCAAACGCGGACTGCTGCTCTTCGGCACCCTCATCCCCGCCGGAATCGGCGCGGTGATCGGCGGCTACGGCAACAACGCCCTCGGTCAGCTGGTCATCGCCAACGTCTACCGCCACCTGGGCACCGGTTCGCCCGAGATGGTCGCCGCGGGCACCCGTGATGGTTCGTCTTGACCTTCGAGTCGCTGCAACCCCGATCATGAGCCGGTGCCTGACACCGAACTGATCACCATCGGAGCGTTCGCCCGCGTCTGCGGACTGAACGCCAGCGCCCTGCGCTTCTACGCCGACGCCGGAGTCCTCGTTCCCGCCCTGGTGGACGAGGACACCGGCTACCGCTACTACACCTCCGAACAGGCCGGTCCCGCCTGCCTGATCCGCCACCTGCGCGCCGTCGACATGCCGTTGCCGACTGTCGCGGCGATGCTCGCCGAACCCGACGCAGCCAGGGCCGCCGACCTCCTCGACGCCCACCTCGCCGAAATGCACTGCCGCCGCAGGGAGTTCGATGCCGCGGCCGCCGCCGCGCACCGCGCGCTCGGCGCGGACCCCCGACCGTTGCCGGACCGAAACGACCACGGCGCGGTGTCCGGCACCGAACCCGACCAGGCCGTGCGGGTCGGCGGACCGGCGCTCGCGGCAGCGATCGACCAGGTCTCCACGGCAACCCTCACCGATCCGGCCCTGCCCGTGCTCGACACGATCCTGTTCGAAGCCCGCCCCGGCGAACTGGTCCTCACCGCCACCGACCGCTACCGGCTGGCCTCGCGAACCCTGCGCCCGATGTCTTCGGCGACGGCGGAGTGGTCCGCGACCATCGATGCCGCCGAACTGCGTGCCACCGCGTCCTGGCTGCGCCGCCGGCACACGGTGATCCTGCGTCCCACGCCCGATTCCATCGAATTCCGCACGGCCACCGAGGATTCAGCGGCGAGTCAGCGCTGCCGCCGCTCGCCCGAAGAATTCCCCGACTACCGCCGCATGCTGGCAGCACTGCCCTCGACCCCGACCAGAGCCGTCCTCGACCGCGCGCACCTGCTGGAAACGCTGGAACGCGCGGACTCACCGATCGTGACTCTGCGCTTCGATTCCCCGGACACGGCCACGATCTCGGTGCCGAGCCCGGACGCGTCGACCCAGGACGGCATGCAGAACCCGTTCACCGAGCTGCGTGCGACGGTCTCCGGCCCACCGATCACCATCCACTTCGCCGTAACCACCCTCTATCCGGCCATCGCGGGCGCCATCGGTCCCGACATCATGCTCGATCTGTCCGCCCCCGACCTCCCTGCCCACATCCGCTCCGCCGATGACGGTGACCTCCGCACCCTCGCCATGCCGTGCAAACCGGCCCCTTGATCGCTCGACCTGCCGGGTTGTGGCCCGGCAGGTTCACTGCTAAGTTAAGTGCATGCACAAGCATGAACTTACGGAACGGGGAACTCCCTCGGTCGGCGGCCCGGTCGACGACTGGTTTCGTGCTTCCGCTCTCGTCGCGACCGTCGATTCGGGCCTCGGTAAATGGCTGACGCTGCACCATGGCATCGGGCTCACCGAGTACCACGCGCTCCGGCAGCTTGCCGCCGCACCGGACAAGGAGATCCGGGTCAGCGAGCTGGCCCATCGGATCGGGTTGAATCAGAGTTCGGTGACCCGATTGCTGGGGCGGCTCGAGGCGCGAGGGTTCACGCGGCGGGACTTGTGTTCCGAGGACGGGCGCGGTGTGTACGCCGTGATCACCGAGGAGGGGGAGGCGCTCGTCGGGGACGCGCGCGAACCCTTCCAACTCCAGCTGGAACGTCTGCTCGACGACGCCGAAGAGCTGTCGCCGATGTTCGATGCGCTGCTCGCGCGTCGAACGGGGCGCGAACGCTCCTGACCTGACCTGACATGCCGGGAGGGTCTTCCGCTCGGTATATATATGTATGTACAACCATAGAAAGGCACTATCGTGAACTGGCTCTACCTCGCCATCGCCGTCGTCTTCGAGGTCACCGTCGCTCTGGCCGCCGGAAAAGCGAAGGGCTTCACCGATATTCGATGGACTGTCGCCACCCTGGTCAGCGGCGCGATCGCGACCTACTTCCTGAGCCTGGCGCTGCTCACCTTCGACGTCGGCGCCGGCTACGCGATCTGGACCTCCCTGGCCGGTGTCGGAATCGTCGCTCTCGGAGCGGTGCTGTTCGGCCAACGAGTCGACTGGCGAAAGGCGATCGGCATCGTGATCGTCATCGGCGGTGTCGTCGGCCTGCAGCTCAGCAGCGGCGCCTGAGCAACCTCGTCCTCAACCACTTCTCACCGAAAGGCCGAACAATGATCACCGACAACCGCACTCCCGCCACCGCCTGGCTCGTCCTGCTGCTCGCCGGCGCCTTCGAAGTCGGATATGCCCTCGCCGTCGGCGGCAGCCACGGTTTCACCGTGCTCACCTGGTCGCTGGTGGCAATCGTCTTCTTCCTCCTCACTCTCTTCGCCCTCAGCGTCGCGCTGAAAACGATCGACGTGGGAATCGGCTATGCCGTCTGGGCGGGCATCGGCGCGGTCGGCGCCGCACTCCTCGGACCGGTGTTCTTCGAGGAAACGCTCACCCCCCTCAAGGCGTTCTGGCTCGCCGTGGTGATCGCGGGAGTGGTCTGGCTCAAACTCGCGGACCGCGCCGAAGCCGCCTGAGCGACCCGGGACGCGGGCTGGAAAGTTGCGGGCGCGTCCGGGCCAGTACCATCGACTTGCTCGGCGGGCGTCGAGGAAACCGGTGGAAATCCGGTGCGGTCGCGCCACTGTGAACAGCCAGACCCTCTCCGGCGAGCACCGCAACCCGATGGGCGCGTCAACCCGAGGAAGGTCTCACCCTGTGATCCTGCTGCTGTCCACCTCCGACACCGACCTGCTGAGCGCCCGCGCGAGCGGCGCCGAGTACCGGTGGGGCAACCCCGCCCGGCTGCTGGTCGAGGATCTCGGGCAGCTGCTCGACGGCGTCGACCTGGTGATCGTGCGCATCCTCGGCGGCAAACGTGCCTGGGAAGAGGGCCTGGACGCGGTGCGGGCCAGCGGTATTCCGATGGTCGCCCTCGGCGGCGAGATCGCACCCGACGCGGAACTGATGGAATGTTCCACCGTGCCGGTCGGTGTCGCCGCCGACGCCCACAACTATCTCGCCGCGGGTGGCGCCGACAACCTGCGTCAGCTCTACAACTTCCTGTCCGACACCGTGTTGCTCACCGGTCACGGGTTCGAGCCGCCGGTCCAGCTGCCCACGTGGGGTGAGCTCGAACGCTCGGCGCGCATCCTCGAACCGCACGCCCCCACGGTCGCCGTCGTCTACTACCGCGCCCAGCACCTGGCGGGCAACACCGGCTACGTCGATGCCCTGTGCACGGCCATCGAAGCCAAGGGCGCCCGCGCCCTGCCCGTATACGCGGCGTCGCTGCGGACCGCCGAGCCGGAACTGCTCACCCTCCTCGGCCGGGCAGACGCCCTGGTGGTCACCGTGCTCGCCGCGGGCGGCAGCAAGCCCGCCACCGCGTCGGCCGGTGGCGACGACGAGGCCTGGGACGTGGCCGCGCTGGCCGCCCTCGACGTGCCGATCCTGCAGGGCCTGTGCCTGACCAGCCCGCGCGCCCAGTGGGAGGCCAACGACGACGGCCTGTCCCCGCTCGATGTCGCCACCCAGGTCGCGGTCCCGGAGTTCGATGGGCGCATCATCACGGTCCCGTTCTCGTTCAAGGAGTTCGACGAGGACGGCCTGTCCACCTATGTCCCCGATCCCGAACGCGCCGCCCGCGTCGCCGGGATCGCGGTACGCCACGCCCGCCTGCGTCATATTCCCAACGGCGACAAGCGGATCGCGCTCATGCTGTCGGCCTACCCGACCAAGCACGCCCGCATCGGCAACGCCGTCGGCCTGGACACCCCGGCGAGCGCCATCCGGCTGCTCACCGAAATGCGTTCCGCCGGTTACGATCTCGGTGATATCGACGAGATCCCCGGCCTCGCCGAAGGCGACGGTGACGCCCTGATCCACGCCCTGATCGCGGCGGGCGGCCAGGATCCCGACTGGCTCAGCGCCGAACAGCTCGAGGGCAATCCGATCCGCATCGGCGCCACCGTCTACACCCGCTGGTTCGAGTCGCTGCCCGACGACCTGTGCGAAGCCGTGGTGGAGGCGTGGGGGCCGCCGCCCGGCGAACTGTATGTGGACCGGTCGGCCGACCCTAAGGGCGAGATCGTCATCGCCGCACTGCGTTTCGGCAATGTGGTGCTGATGGTGCAGCCGCCGCGCGGTTTCGGGGAGAACCCGGTCGCCATCTACCACGACCCCGATCTGCCGCCGAGCCACCACTACCTGGCGGCCTACCGCTGGCTGTCGTCGGCCGACGGCTTCGGAGCCGACGCGATGGTGCACCTCGGCAAGCACGGCAACCTGGAATGGCTGCCGGGCAAGACCCTCGGCATGTCCGCGTCCTGTGGCACCGACGCCGCCCTCGGCGATCTGCCGTTGATCTACCCGTTCCTGGTGAACGACCCCGGTGAGGGCACCCAGGCCAAGCGCCGCGCCCACGCCACCCTCGTCGACCACCTCATCCCACCGATGGCGCGCGCCGAAACCTACGGCGACATCTCGCGCCTGGAGCAACTGCTCGACGAACACGCCAACATCTCCGCCCTCGACCCGGCCAAACTGCCCGCCATCCGCCAGCAGATCTGGACCCTGATGCGCGCGGCCAAGATGGACCACGACCTCGGCCTGGCCGAACGCCCCGACGAGGACGTCTTCGACGACATGCTCCTGCACGTCGACGGCTGGCTCTGCGAGATCAAAGACGTGCAGATCCGCGACGGCCTGCACATCCTCGGCCAGGCGCCCGAGGGCGAGATGGAACTCGACCTGGTGCTGGCCATGCTGCGTGCCCGCCAGCTGTGGGGCGGCGAACAGAACGTGCCCGGCCTGCGAGAAGCGTTGGGGCTCAGCGAAGCCGGTGACGAAGCCCGCACCCGCGTCGATGTAGTGGAAGCCCGCGCCCGCGAGCTGCTCGGGGCCCTGCAAGCAACGGACTGGTCCGTGGAAGCCGTGGACGCGCTGGTCGACGACTACGCCACCGCGATTCTCGCTGGGGGAGTGGAGAATTCGTCCGCGCCCGAGTCGGCGGGCGGCGTCGCGGTGAGCGGGCGCCTCGACGCGGTGAAGACCGTGTTGCGGTTCGCCGCGACCGAGGTCGTGCCCCGCCTGCGCGAGACCGGCATCGAGATCGCCCGGGTCCTGCACGCCCTCAACGGTGGTTTCATCCCCGCTGGCCCGAGTGGTTCACCCCTGCGCGGTCTGATCAACGTGTTGCCGACCGGCCGCAATTTCTACTCCGTCGATCCGAAGGCCGTCCCGTCGCGACTGGCGTGGGAGACGGGTCAGGCCATGGCCGAGTCCCTGCTCGCCCGCTACCTGGCCGACCACGGCGAGTACCCGAAGTCGGTCGGCCTGTCGGTGTGGGGCACCTCGGCCATGCGCACCTCCGGCGACGACATCGCCGAAGTCTTCGCGCTGCTCGGCGTGCGGCCGGTGTGGGACGAGGCGAGCCGCCGCGTCACCTCGCTCGAAGTGATCTCCCTGGACGAACTCGGTCGCCCGCGCATCGACGTCACCGTGCGCATCTCCGGCTTCTTCCGCGACGCCTTCCCGCACGTCCTCGCCCTGCTCGACGACGCCGTCCGCCTCGTCGCCGCCCTCGACGAACCGGCCGACGCCAACTACGTTCGCGCCCACGCCGATGCGGACCTGGCCGAGCACGGCGATGCCCGCCGCGCCACCACCCGCATCTTCGGTTCCAAGCCCGGCACCTACGGCGCGGGCCTGCTGCAGCTCATCGACTCCAAGAGCTGGCGCACCGACGACGACCTCGCGCAGGTGTACACCACCTGGGGCGGCTACGCCTACGGCCGTGACCTCGACGGCGCTCCCGCCGCCGACGACATGCGCACCGCGTACAAGCGAATCGCGGTGGCCGCCAAGAACACCGACACCCGCGAGCACGACATCGCCGACTCCGACGACTACTTCCAGTACCACGGTGGCATGGTCGCCACGGTGCGCGCGCTCACCGGGAAGAACCCCGAGGCCTACATCGGCGACTCCACCCGCCCCGACGCGGTGCGCACCCGCACCCTCTCCGAGGAAACCACCCGCGTGTTCCGTGCGCGCGTGGTGAACCCGCGCTGGCTCGAGGCGATGCGCCGCCACGGCTACAAGGGTGCCTTCGAGATGGCCGCGACCGTCGACTACCTGTTCGGCTACGACGCCACCACCAATGTCGTCGCCGACTGGATGTACGAAAAGCTTTCCGAGAGCTACGTTTTCGACGATGTGAACCGCAAGTTCATGGAGCAGTCCAACCCGTGGGCCCTGCACGGCATCGCCGAACGACTGCTCGAGGCGGCCGAGCGCAAGCTCTGGGAACACCCCGAACCGGAAACCCTGGACAAGCTGCGCCAGATCTACCTCGAGACCGAGGGCGAACTGGAGTAGTCCGCCTGCGCGGCCTGCAGCAGAACCCGGTCGCGGTAGATCCGCAGTGCCGCGATGACAGCCGAGACCGCGGTGAGCAGGCCGCAGGCGATGCGCACCGCATGCGCGACCTCGATCTCGGCGACGGTGCGGTGCAATTCGTCGACCGTGTACATGGCGCGATCCTCGAACAGGATCGGCCAGCGCGGCCACAGGTACAGCATCGACAGCAGGAACATCCCCGAGACGAACGGCACCAGCGACGCGAGCAGCCAGCCGCGGGCGCGCCCCGTCCACGCACCGGCAGCCACGGCGAGCACAGCGCTCAGGGTCAGGAACATCCCCAGCGGGCGCATCACGTCGCCGACCGAGACCACGGCGGTGAATGCCTCGCCCACTTCCAGCGATGCCGGAATGTCGTGGAAGTAGTTCGGGTAAAGGAAGACCGTTTCGGCGATCGTGGTGCACACCACCAGGGTCGCCAGCACGGCGTAGACGGTCGCGGCCGTGAGTGCGACAGTGAGTTTTCGCATGGTGTTCTCCTCGTGGGTGTGCTGTCGACGCTAGGCCGACGTCGTAACGGAGACATCCGGTGCCGACCCTGAACTCGGGTCGGGGAACTCACCCAGGTCTCGTGATCGACGGCGAACGCGAGTGGGTTGCCGTAAAACTGCAACGCGTTCTAATCTTGGCGGGTGAGCCCGGGAAACACCCTGGCCGGAAAGGGTCGCCATGACCACCTCACCGGCGTACTTCACCCGCACGGGCGCGGTGTTCGAGCCGACCAGGTTCTCGCTGAGCCTGTGGGGCCCCAAGACGCTGTCGGGGCCGCCGGTGTGCGGGTTGATGGCGCGGGAGGTGGAGGCGCGGTACTGCACCGAGGAGTTCGTGCCCGCCCGGTTCACCGTCGACCTGCACCGCGCGGTGCCCGCCGTGCCCGTTACTGTCGAGAGCGAGCTGGTGCGCGACGGCAAGCGCGTGCGCGCGATCGCCGTCAGCCTGCGCTCGGACGACGCGGTGGTGGCCAGGGGCAGCGCGTTGCTGCTGAAACGCTCGGCGCAGCCGCCCGGTGCGGTGTGGCGGCCCGACCGGGAGCGGCCGCTGCCGCCGCCGGACGCGCGCGCGGCGATCGAGGAGGGGTTGCACCTGTTCGGCAGCGACGGCCATGCCGACGGCTGGTCGATCCGGATGACCGAGCACCAGAACGACACCCGTAAACGCAAATGGGTGCGCAACATCCCGGTCGTCGCCGGTGAGGAGTCCTCCCCGTTCTGCTACGCCGCGATGACGGGTGAGCAGACGAGTCTGGTCACCAACTGGGGCACCGACGGCATCGGTTTCATCAATACCGATGTGTCGATCACGTTCTCGCGCATGCCGATCGGCGTCGAGATGGGCATCGAGGCGGAAGGTCACCTCAGCGACGACGGGATCGCGGCGGGCGCGGCCGTGCTCTACGACGCCGACGGCGCGTTCGGGATGTGCACCACCACGGCACTGGCCAACGAGAGCCACCAGATTCGCGGTGCCGTCATCGACAAACTCACCGACAGGGTGATGGCGGAACTGGCGTCGGGGCACTGAGCCCGCCGATCACGGTTCCTGCGAACGCATTTCGAGAGGCAGGTCGCCGGCTTCGATGCCCTGGGCACGCAAGGCGAGCGGAACCTGCCGGGTGAAGCGTCGTGGGGGCCGGTAGTGGGTGCTGTGATCCGACACCAGCAGCACCCGGCCCTGCCGCGCCACGATCTCCCCGGCGGCGGCCACCGGGCCACCGGCCAGGAAACTCGAATGGTGGAACCGACCGAGCAGATGCTGGGGCGAGGAGTACAGCGTGCCAGCGCTGTCCATGACGAAGATCGCCCGGCCACCTTCCGGTGACCACAGGGTACTGGCCGCCGTGGTGTCGAACAGGGCGCCGTCGGCGGTGTGGAGCAGCCCGTCGCGGGTGTGAAGCCGGAACCGCAGGCGCGCTTGCTCGTCGAGATAGGTGACGTGACTGCCGTCCCATACCCGGTTCCCCGGCAGGTGCTCACCGGCGAACTCCGGCCGCAACGGCGTCGTCTCGAACACGGTCGGTGCGGAATCCGTTCCGGTGCCTAACAATCGGCGCATGCGGTGGGCGAAGCCCGTCATGCGGGCACCAGGGTGACGATCACTTCGTCGGCCACCGTTTCCGCTTTCACCACGGCCTCGCCGAGGTACAGGGTTGCGGCGCGCGGTCGGCCGTCGGGCAGGGGTACGACCGAGACGGCGTCGACGCGGCGGCCGGTGAAGGCGCTGTAGGGTTCCTCGTCGGTGACGTCGAACGCGGTGTATTTGCCCGATTCGGCGACGTATTCGATATTGACCGGGTCGACGAGCGGCTCGAACGGGTCACGCCACGGCGCCGACCGGATCCGCAGTTCCGAGCCGTCCACCCCGGAATCGAGCAGCAGGGTGGCACCGTTGTGGAAGGTGAACTCGATCGGGCCCTCGGAGCGGTCGACCTCGTCACCGAGGACATAGAACATGCGGCGGACGGCGACAATGGTCCCGTCGACCGCGCCGTTGAGCGCGCTTCGGCCGTGTTCGTCGTTGTCGGACACCAGTTTCCTCTGACATCGCCGGGCAGATGAGTCATCATGTCGCCGCACCCGCTCGCCACGCAACTCCACCGGCGTGCCGCCCAGCGCCCGCCCACTCGTACCATGACTTCATGGGCGAGCCCACCCGGGACCTGGTGGAGCGTGCGGCCGAGCTGCTGGCCGGACGCCGCGTCGTGGTGGTGTCCGGGGCGGGTTTGAGCACCGACAGCGGCATCCCCGACTACCGCGGCCCCGATTCACCACCCCGCAATCCGATGACCTACCAGCAGTTCGTCGGCGACGCCGACTTCCGGCAGCGGTACTGGGCCCGCAACCACATCGGCTGGCGGCGGATGGACGCCGCCCGCCCGAATCCGGGCCACCGCGCGCTGGCCCGGCTGGAACACGCGGGCGTGGTGTCGGCTGTGATCACGCAGAACGTCGACCTGCTGCACACGAAAGCAGGTGCTCGCCGGGTCATCGACCTGCACGGCACGTACGCCCGCGTGTGCTGCCTGCGCTGCGCGGCGGTGATCTCCCGCATGTCGCTGGCCGAACAGCTGGAGGCGGCCAATCCCGATTTCGCCGACCAGGTTTCGCACGGCGGCGGTATCGAGGTCGCGCCCGACGCGGACGCGGTGGTCACCGACACCGACCGCTTCCGGATGCTCGACTGCGCCCGGTGCGGCGGCATGCTCAAGCCCGACATCGTCTACTTCGGCGAAACCGTCCCCGCCGAGCGGGTGGCGGCGGCCTTCGCCCTGGTCGACGACGCCGAGGCACTGCTGGTAGCTGGATCGTCACTCACCGTGATGTCCGGGCTGCGATTCGTCCGCCGCGCCGCGAAGAACGGTGTGCCGGTGGTGATCGTGAACCGCGGCGCGACCCGCGCCGACGACCTGGCCGCCGTGCGCATTCCGGCCGGCTGTTCGCAGACCCTGTCCACCCTGGCCGACCAGCTCACCACCGTGGTACCGCGATGAGCGATTCCGCCGACCCCGCCGTCGAGGCGCGCTACTGCCGGTCTACCGGTTGACGCAGGTGGGTGCAAAATGGACGGTAACTTGATCCCTCGGTGACGGCCGCGAATCCGACGTGGGTAAGCTCTGGCCACCAGCGCATGAAGAGTTCCACCCGCGGCGCAAAGTTTTCCTCGCAGCGGGGTTGTCGGCCCTTGCGTGGGCCGAATGATCGACACCCACCAGCCAGCCGATCAGAACCAGGGCTTTTCCATGACCGATACCGTCGTCGCCGAACCACGCCTCACGCACCGCCAGACACTCACCATTCTGTCCGGCCTGCTACTCGGGGTGTTCCTGGCCGCACTCGATCAGAACATCGTCAGCGTCGCGATCGTGCGGATCGCGAACAGCCTCGACGGCTTCGACGAACAAGCCTGGGCGACAACGGCATACCTCATCACCGCGACCGTCACCACGCCCCTCTACGGCAAACTCGCCGACATCTACGGGCGTAAACCGTTCTATCTGCTGGCCATCGCACTGTTCGTCATCGGTTCGGCGGCCTGCTGCTTCGCCCAGACCATGTATCAGCTGGCCGGGTGCCGCGCCTTCCAGGGCCTCGGGGCAGGCGGGCTGATGTCGTTGGCGTTCACCATCGTCGGTGACATCGTGCCCGCCCGTGAACGGGTCCGCTACCAGGGTTATTTCCTCATGGTCTTCGGCATCGCGACGGTGCTCGGGCCGGTGGTCGGCGGGTTCCTGTCCGACTACGAGAGCCTCGGCGGTATCGAAGGCTGGCGCTGGGTGTTCCTGGTCAACGTGCCGGTGGGTCTGCTCGCGTTCCTGGTGGTGTGGCGGGTGCTCGATGTCGGCCACACCCGGCAGCGCAGCCGGATCGACTGGTTCGGTGCGCTGGCGCTGGTCGTCGGGGTGGTGCCCCTGCTGATCGTCGCCGAGCAGGGCAGGCTGTGGGGCTGGACGTCCCCGAAATCGCTGCTCTGCTACGGCATCTGCGTTGGCGGGCTGCTGGTGTTCGTGATCGTCGAGTTCCTGATGAAGGACGCGGCGTTGATCCCGTTGCGGTTGTTCCGCAGTTCCACCTTCAGCGTCGCCATTCTCGGCGGATTCCTCATCGGTGTCGCCATGTTCGGGGCCATCACGATGGTTCCGCAATACCTGCAGGTGGTGCGCGGGTTCTCGCCCACCGAGGCGGGGCTGCTGATGCTGCCGCTGGTGCTCGGCATCATGGTCGGCGCCCAGCTGTCGGGCCTGATCACCAAGGCCAGCGGGCGCTACAAGGTGCTGCCGGTGCTCGGCGCGCTGATCCTGGCCATCGGCTGCGGATTGTTCGCCCGCATCACCTACGACGGTCCGCTGTGGCAGCCGCTGGCCTACAGCGCGATCATGGGTTTCGGGCTCGGTGGTTGCATGCAGACACTGGTGATCGCCGCGCAGAACGCTGTCGGGCGCACCGAGATGGGTGTGTCGACGGCGGCGGCCACGTTCTTCCGGCAACTCGGCGGCACCCTCGGCGTCGCGGTCTTTCTCACCGTGCTGTTCGATCGGCTCCCCGGTTCCATCCTGAGCGCGTTCGGCGGCACCCTCCCGCCGGGTCTCGACGCCGCCCGGCTCGAGGCCCTGCAGAGCGACACCAGCGGCATCGCGGCCCTGCCCGACCACCTGCGGATCCCGATCCTCGAGGGTTTCACCGACTCGATGCACACCGTGTTCCTGCTGGCCGCCGATCTGGCGATCGTCGCCTGCCTGGTCCTGGTGTTCATGAAAGAGATTCCGCTGCAAGAGGATCCGGTGCCCGACGAGGCCGACGAAGGTGCCCAGCTACGGGACGTGAGCCTCTACGACGCACACGAGATGGCGGGCAAACTGCGGCCGGGCGCGACGGGCCGGGTGATCGCGGGTCTGCTGCGCCGTGACGATGCCCGCCCGGTCCCGTCGGCGACGCTCACCCTGATCGATCAGCACGGTCACCAGGTGGCGCGCGGCAACGGCGACGCCGACGGCGCCTACATGATCGAGGCACCGCGACCGGGCAACTATGTCCTCATCGCGGCCGCCGCCGGTCATCAGCCAGAGGCGGTGAGCGTGTCGATCGGGGAACGGGCCCAGCACGTCGACCTGATGCTCACCGGGGCGGGTGAGCTCACCGGGGTGGTGCGCTCGGCGCGGCGCGGCGAACCACTGTGGGGTGCGACCGTGACCCTGACCGATCCCGAGGGGGAGGTGGTCGGGGCGGCGATCACGGGCGAGGACGGTACCTACGTCTGCCGTGATGTCGTCAGCGGCACGTACACCCTGGTCGCGGTGGCCGACCACATGCGCCCGACAGCACTCGCCCTGACCGTCCCGGAAACCGGCTCACTGCACCGCGATATCGATCTGGAGCCGATGGCCATCCTGACCGGCTCGGCCTGGGTCGACGGCGACCGCCCGGTCGCGGATGTCGAGATCACCGTCCTGGATTCCGGCGGCGACCCCGCCGCAACCACTCGCACCGACGAGAAGGGCCGCTACCTCGTGCCAGACCTGCCCGAGGGGGAGTACACGGTCGTCGCGCGCGGGTACCCACCGGTCGCGAGTCAGGTGGCGGTCACTCGTGGCGAGATCACCCACGACGTCACCCTGGGATACGACAACGAAGAATCGATGCATCGCCGGTAGGTCGTTCCAGCGCCTCGCCATCGACGAGCGTGAACCCGAACGGCTCAGGCGGATTCGGCGACCTGCTCGGCGCGGTAGACCTCGGCCAGCTCGGCGAGCGGGATCGTGAGTGCTTCGGCGAGGCCGACGATGGTGCCGAACGCGGGGGAGGGCATGCGCCCGGACTCGATCTTGCGCAGGGTCTCGGGAGAGATCCCCGCCCGCCCGGCCACCTCGTTCAGTTCGCGATCGCCCCGAGCCGTCCGCAGCCGCCGACCCAGCCGGCGCCCGGCTTCGACTTGGGCGGGACTGAGCGGAAGACGAACCATGCCCCCGATGGTAAGTGCTCACTCACCGAGCCGCCAAGAAAGCTCTCCTGACGGCGCTGATCCGTCCCAGGGCGTCGCGGCGTCCATGAACTAGCGGGTGGGACGCCCGGGGATTCGGCCGTTACCGTCGCCGGTGGGTGTCCATTGTTCGGCCCAGTCCCAGACCTGCTGGAGGGACTCGGCCAGGAGGGCGCCCTCGGTGGTGAGTTCGTAGGCGCCGCGCGGCCCGTTCTTGCGGGTCAGGCCCGCTGACTGCAGTTGCTGGAGGCGGTCGGACAGCATGCTCGACGAGCAATTGCCCATCCGGCGGCGCAGGTCGAGGAAGCCGAGGGGACCGGGTTCGAGTTCCCAGATCACGCGCAGCATCCACCGCTGGCCGAGCAGGTCTATCGCGGCAACGATCGTCGCGGAGGGTTCTGCGGTCTCGTCACCGCCGGTTGCGCTTCTCATTCGGAAGCACGATAGCTGGTTCTGTATCAGAAGCACTCGGGCGATCGGGCGGGGTCCTGAATCCGGAATACCTCGGGGAGTTCCCCGATGTGTGCGGGTGGTCGCGACGCCTAGCGTTGTCGAGGTGAAGGCAATCGTGCAGCAGGTTTACGGGTCGTCGGCGATGTTGACGGTGGCCGATGTCGGGCGCCCGGAAGCGGGGGCGGGGGAGGTGCTGGTTCGGGTTCGTGCGGCGTCGGTGAACGCGCGCGATTGGCACGTGATGCGGGGGGATCCGAAGATCGCGCGGTGGATGGATCGGTCGGTGTTCCGTCGCAAGGGCCCGGCGAATCCGGTGCAGGGCGGGGACTTCGCGGGGACGGTCGAGGCGGTGGGCGATGGGGTCACCGATGTCGCGGTGGGCGACGAGGTGTTCGGTGAGGCGGTCAGCGGCGCGTTCGCGGAGTACCTCGCGGTGCCGCGCGCTCTCCTCGACCGAAAGCCGAATAACCTGAGCTTCGAGGAGGCCGCGGCCGTACCGCTGGCCGCCAACACCGCCCTGACCTGCCTGCGTCACGTCGACGCCGGAAACCGGGTGTTGATCATCGGTGCCTCCGGAGGGGTCGGCACCTTCGCGGTCCAGATCGCCCGGGCCAGGGGTGCCGAGGTCACCGGGGTGTGCAGTGCCCGCAATGTCGAGGCGGCACGGTCACTCGGCGCCGCACATGTCTTCGACTACACCCGCGAGACCGTAACCGGCCGCTACGACACGGTTCTCGACCTGGTGGGCACGCGCGGCCTACGCGAACTCCTTCGCTTGGTCGAGCCCACCGGCACCCTCGTTCTGTCCGGTGGTGGCAATTTCGACGGTGGGAGCGTGTTCGGTCCGGTCGGCTTGCTCGCGCTCGGCCAGCTGGCTCGGCCGTTCGTGAAACCGTCGATCCGCGTCCCGCTGGCTCAGCAGAGTCCGGAGTCGCTGACAGAACTCCGCGAGCTGATCGAGTCGGGTCAGGTCCGCCCGGCCATCGACCGGACCTACCCACTGGCCGAGACGCCCGCGGCCATCAGCTACATGGAATCCGAACATGCCAGGGCGAAGATCGTGATCATCGTCGCCGAATAGGTCGAATCGCCTGGCGGAGCGGGGTTTCTACCGGGTGTCGGGATCATCCGCCGGTTGCGCTTCTGATTCAGAAGCGCGATAGTTGCTTCTGAATCAGAAGCATGCGGGCGGGAGGAACACGATCCCTGCGCCTCAATCGGGACGCGCAGGTGGATCTCGCGAAGGCGATGCTGCCCTTGACGCCGTCGGGTGGACGCATCGTGTTCGTCACCAGCCATCAGGCCCACTTCATTCACGAGAAGTCCGATGTGCCTGCGGGTTACGCACCGATCGCGCGGAGCAAGCGCGCGGGTGAGGACGCCCTGCGCGCGCTGATGCCCGAATTCCGCTCGCGGGGAGTTGGTTTCACCGTGGTGTCCGGCGACATGATCGACGGCACGATCATCGTCCGGCTGCTGGAACGGCGTGACGCGAGCAGTGTCGCGTCACGCCGTGCGGCGGGCCCGTTGCCGACTGTCGAGGATTTCGCCGCGGCGATCGTGACCGCGGCCGAGTCCGACGACGCCGACGGGCGGACGATCTATGTCGGCGGCTCGGACTATCTCACCTCGAGTGCCGTCGGGTAGTGACCGCGGCTACACCGTGGCTCGGCGTTGCAGTTCGAGGGCGATGTCGATGAGCTGGTCTTCCTGGCCGCCGACGAGTTTGCGTTCGCCTGCGCGGACAAGCATTTCGGCGGCGGAGACGTTGTAGCGTTCGGCTTGGCGTTCGGCGTGTTTGAGGAAGCTGGAATAGACGCCCGCATAGCCCATCATGAGCGATTGGCGGTCCAGGAGGCATTCCTGCGGCATGGCCGGGCGCACGACATCTTCGGCGGCGTCGGCGATGGCGAAGAAGTCGATGCCGGTTTCGATCCCGAGTTTGTCGCAGACGCCGACGAGGGCTTCGACGGGTGTGTTGCCCGCGCCCGCACCGAAGCGGCGTGCGCTGCCGTCGATTTGAGTGGCGCCCGCGCGGATGGCGTAGATGCTGTTGGCGACGGCGAGGTCGAGGTTTTCGTGACCGTGGAAGCCGACCCGGGCGTCGTTGCCGAGTTCGGCGACCAGGGCGGCCACGCGGTCGGAGACCTGATCGAGGACCAGGGCACCCGCGGAGTCGACGATGTAGACGCATTCGCAGCCGGCATCGGCCATGATGCGGGCTTGCTTCGCCAGCGCCTCAGGGGTCTGGGTATGCGACATCATGAGGAACCCGACGGTTTCCAGACCGAGGTCGCGGGCGTAGCCGAAATGCTGGATGGACACGTCGGCTTCGGTGCAGTGCGTGGCGATGCGGCAGATGGAGGCGCCGTTGTCCTGGGAGACCTTGATGTCTTCTTTGACCCCCACCCCGGGCAGCATCAGGACCGCGATCTTGGCCTGCTCGGCGGTGTCGGCGGCGATTCGCACCAGTTCCTGTTCAGGGGTTTTGGAGAATCCGTAGTTGAACGAGGAACCGCCGAGTCCGTCACCATGGGTGACTTCGATGACGGGAACACCGGCGCCGTCGAGGGCGGCGACGATATCGCGGACCTCGGTGGTCGTGAATTGGTGACGTTTGTGGTGTGACCCGTCGCGCAGGCAGGTGTCGGTGATGCGGATGTCGAGATCAGCGGAGTACGGCATGGAAATTCCTAACGAGGCCGGGGCGGAGGGATGCGCGCTCACACGCGGGCGGCGTGGATCTGATCGGCCATGACTTCGCCGACCTTGGTGGCGGCGGCGGTCATGATGTCGAGATTGCCCGCATACGGCGGCAGGAAATCGCCCGCGCCTTCGACTTCCACGAACACCGAAACCTTCGCCAAGCCGCCGGAAACCACAGAGGGTTCGTCGAATTGGGGTTCGTTGAGAAGCCGGTAACCAGGCACGTACTGCTGGATGTCGGCGACCATGCGGTGGATCGAGTCGGTGATCGCGGCCTGGTCGGCGTCTTCGGGGATGGCGCAGAAGATGGTGTCGCGCATGATCATCGGCGGTTCGGCCGGGTTGAGGATGATGATCGCCTTGCCGCGTTCGGCCCCGCCGATGGTTTCCACACCCCGGCTGGTGGTCTTGGTGAATTCATCGATATTGGCGCGGGTACCGGGCCCGGCCGACACCGACGACACCGAAGCCACGATTTCGGCGTAGGGCACCGGAACGACTCGCGAGACAGCGGCCACGATCGGAATCGTCGCCTGTCCACCACAGGTGATCATATTGACATTCGGGGCGTCGACCAACGATACGAGATTGACCGGTGGAACAACCGCCGGGCCGACCGCGGCCGGAGTCAGATCGACTGCCCGAATGCCCAATTCGGCATATCGCGGTGCGGCGGCACGATGCACATAGGCCGAGGTCGCTTCGAAAACAAGGTCGGGCTTCTCCGGTTGAGCGAGCAACCAGTCGACACCCTCGGCCGAGGTCTCCAAGCCGAGCCCACGAGCCCGCTTCAGCCCTTCACTGGCCGGGTCGATCCCGATCATCCACCGGGGTTCGATGGATTCCGACCGCAACAGTTTGTAGAGCAGATCGGTGCTGATATTGCCGGATCCGACGATCGCGGCGGTGACGTTCCCGTTGGCCACGGTAAGCCTCCTCGAGTTTGGGGCCGGCGAACCGGCGAAGTACTGGATCACCGCGTCGACTCAGCGGCGGAGAGGTAGCGCGGGCCTAGGCGAAACGCAAACGGACCGAACCGAGTCCGGTGAATTCGGCGTGGAAATCGTCGCCGGGGCGGGCGTCGATGGCGCGGGTGCAGGAGCCGGGCAGCACGATGTCACCGGCTTTGAGCCGCACACCGAAGGTGGCGACCTTGCGTGCCAGCCAGGCGACCGCGATCACCGGGTCTCCGAGGACCGCGTCGCTGCGGCCTTCGGCGACGACCTCACCGTTGCGGGTGAGGACCGCGTCGATGGCGGTGATGTCGATGTCGGCGGGGGCGACGCGTTGTTCGCCGAGGACGAACCCGGCCGAGGAGGCGTTGTCGGAGATGGTGTCGGCCAACCCGATCTTCCAGTCGGTGATCCGTGAGTCGATCAACTCGATCGCGGGTGCGTAGGCGACGGTCGCGGCCAGCACGTCGGCTTCGGTGCAGTCCTCGCCGGGCAGGTCCTTGCCCAGGACGAACCCGACCTCGACCTCGACGCGGGGCAGCAGGTACTGGGAGGTGTCGACGGGGACGTCTTCGAAGACTTCCATCTCGGCGAGCAGGTGTCCGTAGTCGGGTTCGTCGACGCCCATCATCTGCTGCATCGCCTTGGACGACAGCCCGACCTTGTGCCCGACCACCTGGGCGCCGTCGCGCAGCCTGCGCTGGATGTTGAGCAACTGGATCTCGTAGGCGTCGACCACGTCGATGTCGGGGTACCGGTCGACCAGCGGCGGCACGGCCACCTGATTCTGTTCGGCGCGGGCCAATTCGTCCGCGAGCTCGCTGCGCACGGTGGGGCTCAGCATGCTGCCTCCGTCCTTGTCGTCGTGATCATGCAACCCATGCTCCTCGGCAGGCGAGCAGCTGAACGGTCCGCTTCCCGCTGGCCGGAAAGAAATTCGGCGGTCTTCCCGGATCCTGGGAAAGCTGTGCTCACAGCTGGGCGGTGTCGGCCCGGCGAGGCATGAATGCGCAGGCCACGACCATAACCACCGTCATCGCGGCGATGGCGACGAAGACGAGATGTATTGCCCCGGCCAGCTTTTCCGGAGCCGGGGACCCCGCGATCCGAGCGTTGACGATGGCGCCGAACACGGCCACACCCACGGCGCTACCGAGCGAGCGGGCGAACAGTGCGGCCGAGGTGACCACACCCCGCTCCGACCAGGCTGCGCCGGTCTGTGCCGCGATGAGCGTGGGGGTGGCCACCAGCCCCATCCCCGCACCGACGACGAAACAGGATGCCGCCACCTGCCACAGCGCCGAGTGTTCGTCGATGAGCAGGGTCGATGCGGCCCCGATCGTCGCGACACAAGCTCCCGACACCGCGCAGGCCCGGAAGCCGAAGCGCAGGTACACCTTTCCCGCCTGCGCGGCCGACAACGGCCAGCCCAGGGTGAGCGCACCGGTGACGAGCCCGGCAACCAGCGCGCCGGTCCCCAGTACCCCTTGGTTGAACATCGGCACATAGGTGGTGAACCCGAACAGCAGCGCGCCACCGAGCATCGCCGCCACCGTGCTCGCCAGCACCACCGGCCGGGTGAAGATCCACAACGGCAGAATCGGCTGTGCCGCACGGGTTTCGACCACGACGAAGACCGCCAGCAGCAGTGCGGCTCCGGTGAACACGCCGATCCCCGTCGGCGAATCCCACACCCAGGCACGACCACCTTCGAGCAGACCGAGGACCAGCGCGCTCGCACCGGCGGTGAGCAGGAACGCCCCGGCATAGTCGATGCGGGACTGCCGCCGAGGCACCGTTTCGTGGAAGCCGCGCACCAGCATCCACGCGGCGAGCACAGCCAGCGGCAGGTTGATCAGGAAGATCCAGCGCCAGCCGAGATAGTCGGCGAAGACGCCGCCGAGCAGCGGACCGGTCACCGACGCCACCGCCCACACCCCGGCGAGATACCCCTGGATCGTCGCGCGTTCGGCCAGGGTGTAGAGATCGCTCGCGATCACCATGGTCGTCGGCTGGATCGCACCCGCACCGAGCCCCTGCACCGCGCGGAACACGATCAGCGCGAGCATGCTGCTCGCCAGCCCGCACAGCAGCGAGCCGAGCGCGAAGACCGCGATCCCGAACAGCATCACCGGTTTCCGGCCGAACGTGTCGGCCAGCGCGCCGTAGACGGGAACCGTGACCGCCTGGGCGAGTAGATAACTGGAGAACAACCACGGGAACAGCGCGAAATCGCCGAGGCTGTCGGTGATGGCGAGCACCGCGGTGGCCAGGATCGTCGAATCGAGGGCGACGAGCCCCGTCGCGAGCATCAGCGACACGAGCACCGGCCCACGCTCGGACCCGAACCCGACCGATTCCCGCGCGGTATCAATAGCCACAGCCCACCTCCCGGATCAGAAGCGGATGCGGACAGTGCCGGTGCGTGGGCGCGCCTGACAAGCGAGGATGTAGCCGGCGGCGATGTCGTCGTCGTCCAGCACGCCGGTCCTGCCCATCTCGACCTCGCCGTCGAGCACCGTGCAGGCGCACGAACCGCATTCACCTTCCCGGCACGAGTACGGAACATCGAGTCCGCGCGCGAGCATCACGTCGACGAGCGTCCGTTCGCGGGGCCAACGCAGCGCGTGGACGGTGCCGTCGAGCTCCACGTCCACGTCGGCGGCCGTGTCGTCGGCGGCGACGGGTACCGGCTCGGCGAACGGGTCGCCCGACAGCGAGACGAACACCTCGCCGGTCACCCGCTCCCGTGGACGATCCGCCAAGGCCTCGGTCACCGCGGCCATGAACGGGGCGGGACCACACAGGTACGAGTGGAAATCGGCATACGGCGCGGCGAAGTCGGCCAGCGAACCGGCATCGGGCAGACCGCGTTCGGACTGCAGCCAATGGGTCACTGTGAGCCGGTCCGGGTATCGCCGCGCGAGTTCGGTGAGCGCCCGATCGAAGATCACCGAGTCCCGATCACGGTTGGCGTAGAACAACACCACCTTGCCCCGCCCACCGACCAGCGCCGAGACCAGGATCGACAACACCGGCGTGATCCCACTGCCCCCGGCCCACAACAGCAGATCCTCGTCGAGCGAGGCAGGCGTGAAGGTGCCGGTCGGCGGCAACACGTCGATACTGTCGCCCGGGGACAGGTTGTCGCACAACCAGTTCGAGCCATACCCGCCTTCGGTTCGCTTGACCGTCACCTTGGGCGGTTCCCCCGTGAACGGCGAACTAGCCAGCGAATAACACCGCGCCACCGGCGGCTCCCCGGGTATCCGCAGCGTGAGGAACTGACCGGGCCGATACCCGAACCTCTCCTTCGCATCCTCGGGAACCTCGAACACGAACGAACGCGCCTCGGCAGTCTCCTCGACCACCGCCGCGACCCGCAGCGTCACCACCCGCGTACCAAGCGCCACGTCGACACTCGCCCTCGTCACCGATGTCCTCCTACGCTCGCGAACACGTCGCCACGACGGTCCCAGTCCCGTGGCGTCCTGGCAGCCCCGGCTCCCGGTGGTCGGGAGATCGCGGCGACCAACCCGCCCACCGGGAGAGCGGGGGTCCGGCGGTGGAGTCGACCACGAGGAGGTCACGAACGCAGAGGGACGACGCGTGCATCCGGTTCCCGATATGGCCGTAGCTGACAATCGTCACCGGGTGTGGCCATGCGCGTCGTGACCTTGTTCGGTCATGGTCTCGCCCGCCTCGGTGGGCATTGCGGAAGACGACCCGACGAGGGGGTTCGACGCTCGGTATACATCCGGTCGTGTAGCCGATCGAGGAGTGGCGGCATACGACAGACGAGTGCGTAGTACGACGATGGCCCCGCCTGGCCGAATTCGCGCCAAAGCGGGGCCGTGGTTGTCAGCCACCTGGCCAGGGGATTGTGGGCGCTACGGCTCCAGCTCGAGACCGAGCCCGACCTGGTGGCCACCAACCCCTCCGCGAGAAGTCACCACGGGTGTCGCAACCGCGTTGTCACCAGTCCCTTGTTCCTCGCTCGGAGTGATGCCGACTGCGACGTCCTCGGCGGGAGATTCGTTGTCACTCATAGGACTGCTCCTTCGGGCTGATTGTGGTTCGGACCAAGGAACGCTCGTCCCGGCCGCGCCTAGCTGGACACCAACGCGACGATGTCCTCGATCCGTACGATTTCGCCGCCGGCACCCCAGTTGCCTTCCGGAATCTCGTTGATGTGCACCCACGCGGTCGCGGCGTCGGCGAAACGTGCAGGGTCCTCGTCGGCGTCCGCCAGCACCCGGTTGACTCGGCGCACGATGTCGCGGCGCTTGTCGTCGTTCATCGAGCCGGCTGGAACTCCCACTCGCACCACATATTTCGGACTGCCACCGGCCGGGAGTCGCTGACCACCCACGAACCAGGCGTCGATCTCGTTCACCACCAGCCACGAGATGGAACGAGCCGCGGCGGTGTCGGGCGCACCCTCGGCGAGCATCACCTCCGAGACCAGCTGCCCGCCGATCTTCTCCCGGCTCTCCTGGTCGAGTGAACCTTTGGGAACGAACAATTCCACGAACGGCATCGGTTAGTCCTTTCATTGAACTCTATGACTCCATCACCGTACGCCCGGTGAGTTCAATGAATCAACCCTCTATACTGAGGGCATGCACAGGACCAGCTTCGCGGAGATGCACTGCTCGATCGGGCAGTCCCTGGAGCGGGTCGGGCAATGGTGGTCGCCGCTGATCGTGCGCGACCTCTACCTCGGCCTGCGCCGTTTCGACGACCTCGCCGAGAACCTCGGAATCTCCCGCAATCTGCTCACTCGACGACTCGAAGCGCTGGTGGCAGACGGCATCGTGGAGCGCCGGGCGTACCAGCAACGACCGCTGCGGCACGAATACCACCTCACCGAGGCGGGACGCGAACTCGTCCCTGTGCTGATGGCGCTGATGGCCTGGGGTGACAAATGGGCCACCCCGCCGGGTGGTCCGCCGGTCCGATTGGTGCACGACGAATGCGGGCACCAATTCACGCCGCAGGTCTGCTGCTCGGAGTGTGCGAAACCGGTAACCGCGCAGAGTGTTACCGCCCTACCCGGCCCGGGTGCGGCCTCGGGACCGGGGACCACAGTGCTCGCCCGCCTCAACGAACTGCCGGCACAGCCTGATGCCAAGTGCTGAACCGGCGAAGAGGCAACTCTGATCTCGCTCCAACCGGTCGCTGACGCGCCTCGCAGTACCGCAAATCGGGCCGCGGTCAGCCTCGGACGCCACCACGATCATCAGCCCGAACAGTTGGGTTTCGCGATGATCTGATGGACGTCCTCATAGAGGATGCGGCCCGGGTTTCCGGAGTGCACCCGAGCCCATCCGATTCCGTGTGCGTCCAGGATCCTCGTGTAACCGTCTACACGAGAGATCATCTCAGTGGCCGACGGCTTGAACCAGGCCGCGGCGCCAGGATGCAACTGCCGGTCGTAAACAGACGGGTCCGCAACGCTCGGATCGACGAGATTACAGTGGTACCAAGCGTTTTCACGCTGGCGGAAATGCTCTTCAGCGGTAGTCAGGCGACCCGCCCGGGATAGCCCGTTCACTAAAGCGAATACTCCTGGAAACCAACCCGAGCGACTCTGTACTACGGCTTGGAAGCGCACGAACAGCAACTCGCTGCCACGATCTCCTATCGGCTCGCGGGAACCGCATTCAGGACCGGTGCGGCCGTCTACCGAGCCTCCGACCACCCGACCCGACATTTCTTCGGATGTCACAACGAACAGGTTCTCCCACTGCTTCAGATCGCATCCGACCACCCGCTGGACGGTTTTCCACACGTCACCGTCGGTCACCATGGAGATCATTCGTTCGGATGCCGAGGCCACACGCTCGAGCCGGAGTGGACGCCAGGCCAGAATGGAGCTTGTGCTGATAGAGGAAATCGCTGTCAAGGTAGCGCAGAGCGTGCCCCGGCTGGGATCGACCCGACTGGTCGCTGTAGACGGGCCCGGCGGCGCAGGGAAATCCACTCTGGCGGACCGCCTCGCCGTCGCGTGCTGTGCCGACTTGCTCCACACCGACGACTTCGCATCCTGGGACAACCAACTCGACTGGTGGCCGAGGTTGGAAGCCCAGGTACTGGAACCGCTCGGCCAGGGCCGTCCCGCACAGTACCAGCGGTATGACTGGACTTCGCGCGCCTTTTCGGAATGGCACGAGCTGGCGAGCCCAGATGTGCTGATTCTGGAAGGGGTTTCGGCCGCGCGCGCAGCGGTCCGTGACCGCCTGTCGCTGTCGATCTGGGTGGAAACCCCGCGCGATACGCGGCTCAGGCGTGGGCTGGACCGCGACGGGGCGCAAGCGCTGCCGTTGTGGCAGCGCTGGATGGCTGCCGAGGATGCCCACTTCGCTGCCGATCGGACGCCAGACCACGCGGACGTGATAGTCGACGGCTGGCACCCACAGGAATGAACGCTCATCGGCAGAAGCGGGTGTTTCGACCAAGGTAGGCGACAGAAGATCGTTCTGCCGTCGACTAGATCTCGAGCTCGATGAACGGGAAAACGTCTCGGAATCGCCGAAGCACACCCGGTCTGGTATGCAACGCGCGCTTCGCCTGCGCCGGCCCGAAAGGCGGATCGAAAACGTCTCGACCGCGTCCGAACGCGATGCCGTACAAGGCGTTATCCTCCTGCCGAGATCCTCCGCCGACGGAGAATCCGATGATGGACGAGATCTCTCCGGCTGAAGTAATGCTCACCAGATCGAACATGTACTGAGGGATGTCCTGCATCTCGTTGGTGATGATTACGTACTCACACCACTTGCGGAGCTCGGCTAGGTCGATCGCTTGCGTGAAATAGCAGCTCAGCACGAAGCCGATGGTCCGCCCATCTTCTTGCGTCAGCCCAGTAACGGTCCCAGCCATGAACGTCTCCCACCTCGACTCGGTCATGCCACCTTATGGGTGACATCTGACAGGCTCGACAGAAGCGGACGTTCGTGACCGCGCGGTAGGCGGCATTACAGTGCGTTGGGTCGGCGGCGATCCTGTTACCTTTCGCGGGCGGCGCTCGTCATAGAAGCGACGACCGATCACCGACGGTCTCGCACTTATGACCGAAGTGGAGCACACGATGCTGACCAACATCATGTACGTGACGATCTACGTCACCGATCAAGACCGCGCGCTGGAGTTCTACACCGACGGGCTCGGCTTGGACAATCGGATCGACTTCACCGGCCCGACGGGCGTTTCCTCATCGTAGCCGCGGAGTGACTCTCGTGGAATCCGAGCCCGAGGACTATCCATTCGGAATCCGGGTCGAGGCGATAGACCCGGACGGCAACCGGATCTCGCTGCGGGAGTTCAGGGTGCTTTCTCGGTACTCGGAGCGAATCCTCCCCCGAGCAACTCCGTATTGCGTTCGCGCAGCGAAACTTCCAGACATCACAGAGTTTGAGCACATGGCACGGCTCGGCTTGGCTTTCCCGGTCTCGACGCAGGACAGATGCCGTGCCGAACTGTCGGCGGCCAGCGCCGGCTCCAGCTGACTCAGCCGCCGCCGCCAATCCCGCAGCAGTGTGCCGACCGGGGATTCCTGCATCGAACGCGCCACTCGGCCACGCTATCGGTCCGGCGCGACCGGGTGCCATGACCTCGGAGGTCATTGAGCCGATGATCGGCCGCTGGCAACGTCGACGCCATGACCACGATGACCACCTTTGAAGCCGGCCCCGGCCTGCGCACCGCCTTGCGGGTAGACGGCTGGAGCACCGGCGTTTTCGGCACCTTTCTGTTGGCCACCGCCCCGTTGTTGCGCGAACCGCTCGGCTTGCCGACCTCCTGGTCGGTCCCCTTCGGCGTCGGCATGCTGGGCGGCGCCGCGGCACTGCTGCTCATGGCGCGCCACCCTCGGCTACCGTCTCGCCTGGCTGCCGTCGTTGTCGCGGTCAACGCGCTATCGGCGGTACTCATGGTCGAGCTTGCTGTGATCGACCTGATTCCGCTGACGAATTGGGGCCGAGTCTTCCTGTTCGCGGGAGCGGCGTTCGTCGCGAGTTTCGCCGCCCTCGAGTTCGCGGGCCTGCGTCGCCGGGGGCCGGTGGCGCCATGACCGACGAAACCGCCGTCCTCGCCCTGCTGCACGCGCAGATGGACGCCTGGGCCGCAGGTGACGGCGCCGCCTTCGCCGCCACCTTCACCCCCGACGCCGATTTCGTCTCGGTCGTCGGGGAACGCATCCAGGGCCGAACCGAACTCGCCACCGTCATGCAGGAGGGCTTCGACGGGTTCATGAGGGGCACCCGCATGGCCGAACCCGACACCACCACGCTGCGCTTCCCCGCACCGAATATCGCGGTGCTGGTCACCGTGGGCGATCGCCCCATGCCGCAGGGCGAGCCCGCGCCGCCCGATACCCGGTCCGTCCAGACCCGGGTCGCGGTGCGCCACAAAGGAACTTGGCTGTTCACCACCTTCCAGAACACCCGGATCAGCCAGTTCCCACAGTGAGTCGGGAACATGACAACGCGTTCGCGTTGTCTTCGTGACCCGCATGCCCAGGTCGGCCGACTATGAACGGACGCGCCCTACTCAGCCGCCGGCGGCTCATCGAAATCCACGCCGTCAGCATGAACTTTGTCGGAGCCTGTCCGTAGCGTGCACGGAATGAATTGGAGGCCGTGGCTGGAGCTTTGGAGTGAGGAACGGATAGCAAGTTGCGATCCCGGTGAGCTGGATCCCGAGGTGGTGCAGCAGCGCTGGCTCGGCTATCCCGCGGCCACCCAGGCCGAGGTCGCAGCCGTCGAGCGGCGTCTCGGCCTGAGGTTGCCACCCTCTTATCGCAGTTTCCTGCTGACCACCGATGGATGGCGCCATGCCGGGGAGTTCGTGCGGAAGATGCGTGACACGACCAACCTGGGGTGGCTGCGTGACCTCGAACCCAACTGGGAGTCCTGGGCCGACCTGATCACCGAAGCTCCAGGTGATGCGCCGGGTAACCCCTTCAGTCGCGGGTTGTTGATCTCGTTGCACGCCGACGTCGGGATTCTGTTCCTCGACCCGGCCGACCGCGACGAGGACGGCGAATGGGCCGCCTATAGCGTCTTTGCCTGGAGTGAATTTCCGCAGCGGTATCCATCGTTCACCGCACTCATGAAATCGCTGTACCAAAGCTTCCATCGTCTGCGTCAGCCTGCGGGCAAAACTCGTGACAACTGGGCTTCGGTGGCCGAGGAGGCTCGAGGTCGAGCCCTTTCCGGGGGCCTCGACAAAGCCATGGTGTCCCTGGAAAAGGCTCAGAATTCCGGCGAGCCGCGCGCCACAGTCCTGAGAACCCAGCTCCAGATGTTCCTCACCACTTCCTCTCCATACGAGGCCTCCCGGATCCTTACGCATCTGCTGCCTTCGACGCCCGTCCCGGACGGATTCTTCAGCAGTCCGCTGTTCACCGACGAGTTTCTGCCGTGCATGTTCCTCCAGCACGCGCATAAAGAACCCTGGTACGGCTCCGCCCTCGACATTGCCGAATATCTGGCAAAACGCGCACTCACCGGACACCGCCAGGCCCTCGAACTCGCCCAGAAACACGCCGCTGACAAGCACTCACATGTCTCCGCCCTTGATATCGCCCAGCTCCTGGAAAACGCACAAAACGATCCCGGGCTCGAGATCGGACCTGCTATCGACGAGCACAGGGCACGGGTACAGCGCCCCGGCTACCGGCTTACCTACGGCAATCAAGCCTTCGACGCCGCAGTACGAAAGGCGCTCGCACAACACCACTCCGACCCAGCGGCACTGTGGGATGCGCTCGGGACCGCGATGACGCACTGGCAGCCCCGCACTCCGGATCACATCGCCCCGGTCGCCCTGCTCGCCGACCCTGTGCTGGCGTACAGCCTGACCCCGGAACGTGGTCGCGCGTTGCTGAGTCAACCGCGTGGCGGCCGCTGATCCACGAGATAGGCGAAATCAGTTCTTTCCGTGGTTGTACCGCCCGGCGGCAACTCATTTCACGCCACACCGCGCAACGCGGGAAGCAAGCATCCTGGATCACGATCGCCCTCTTCCGCGGTCGTCGGCCTCGGGCGGTCCAGGAAGACGAGGATTGAGCGCCAATGGCCGCGAGGTGGCGCGCGCCCAGCATCAGATCAGTGTGAAGTACCCGCAGGGTGACCCGGCACGGACGCGATGGCGATCTCGTATTCGGTACTGTCGCGCGCGGCGAACTGCTGGATTCCATCCCAATCGAAAACGGCGGCTCCGTTCTCGACCTCGGCCTGGAATTCGGTCCACGTGAGGCCGCCGGGGAAGCGTCCGATGCCGTCGAACTCCTCGACGTGCCACCGCCAATCGTTCGAGCGGAACCGCGTGAGGATTTCACGCAGGAGCACCGGGGTTCCCCGCTCGGTCCACATGGGAATCGTCTCGACAAGCATCACGCATCCTCACTGACATGGGCATACGTGTGCCGTCGACGGGCGAGTACTTCAGACCATATCCGAGATCGGTGGTAGTAAAATCCTGCGCATGCCGCGTACTCGGGCAGCATGGTCGCGCGTGTCGATCACGGCGCAGTGACTACTCCTGGTCTCGTCGCCAGCTCAATGCCGGATAAGACCGCCGACCGGAGTAGACGTGACGTGGCCGGTCGCCGGGAGGGTTTGTGCCAGGGCCAGGCCGGAGTCGACAAGGGATGATCGGCGGAGGTAGGCGACTTCGGAGATCGGGGTCCAGGTCGGTTCGACTGTGGCCCCGCTCGGTTCGGCTCGGAGGCGGCCGCCGGTGACGCGGACGAGATAGAAGATGCCGATGTTCTGGTGCTCTTCGCCCGAGTGGGCCTCATGTGCCGGGATCACCCTTGAATCGACTCCGAGTAATCGTTCGACGACGCCGGTGAGACCGGTCTCCTCCGCAAGCTCGCGGGTCACGGCATCGAAGGGGTCCTCTCCCTGATCGACCCCACCTCCCGGAAGCGTCCAGGTGGTTTCGCCGCTTTCGGCGATGTGGCGAACGAGCAGCACCCGATCATGTTCGCGGCAGACGCCGTATGCCGCGATTCTCGAAGTCACCCGGTGAATTCTATCTCCGCGCCCGCGTGGTGGCAGGACCGGTACTGGTGGTGAACCTCGGTACCACGATCGCACGTGTGCAATGGTATTCGAAAAGTTCCGCTTGCCTGGTTGGTCAGCCGGTGCGAAGCAGGATCCTGTGGGTCTCATCGAGGTGTCGGTCGACAACGAATCCAGCGGTGGTTCCGGCTATGGGTGGTTCGCCTGTCCACGGCAGTGCGGACCACACGCCGTCGAATTCGACTACGTATTCACGGTTCGATGAAAAGACGTGAGTGATTTCGGCGGTCACTTCCGAACCCACAGGATGGCGGCGCTTCACAGCATGCCATTCTCGGTCACTCATGGTCCACCCGGCCGCTGCGCTCGGCCGGAAGGTGGCATCGAGCGGCCAGAGCCGAACTTGTCGGTGCGTGTGCTGGAGGACCTCGAATTCTGTGACGGTGCCTACGGTCGGCCAGTGATCGACGGATTCCGGAAGGTTGAGGACATCGACGAATCCTGTTGGCGGCCGGCCTAGATCGACAAACAATCCGATGGTGCCGGGGCGCGGGATCATCGTGACGACTCCGGTCACGTGGTCGCCGACCGGATATGTTCTGCGAGCCGCGTCGAGGCTGGGTTCGTTCGGGTCGGGTTCGGTCATTGCGCGACCACCCGGCGACGGGCCTCCCGAACCAGCGGGCTCACGCGGAACATCTCACCAGGGTCTGAGTTCTCCAAATCTGCCCAGTACTCGAGCCTTTCCGCTATTGCTGGCGCTCGTGTGGCCTCGTACACCGCAACCAGCGTGTCGATCAACTGCTGGGTTCGTTCCGGCGGATCGTCCTGTGCCGCCGTGGTGGCCAGATGGCTTTCGGCCGAATCGAGGACCAGATCCAGTAACCAGTAACTCAGTTCCCAGTCGGATTTGTGTGCGAGTAGCAGACGAGCGAAGTCATCGAGCCGCTCCGGATCGGACACCTCGACAGGCCAGTCCTGCATCCAGTTTTCGTGCGGGATGTTGGCCAGTTGCGCTACTCGAGTCGCCGAGTTCCCGCTTGGATAGATCATGCAGAGCAAGGTAACCAACTCAGCGCAATCTCGGCGATTCGGCGAGGGCGGGTCGCCGCAGGCATCGGGCTCGGGCGGGCGCTCCCGCTAGGTGGGAAGTCTCGTCGCATCGCCCGCTCACCGGGAAAGCCTGGCGATTCGGGGGTGTGGCGAACCTAGCGTCGGCCGGGTGGACACTCGATTTGGTAGGGGCGCCCGATGAATCGCATGCAGGACAGGGTCGCGCTGGTCACCGGTGCGGCGAGGGGTATGGGTCGTGCGCACTGTATGCGGCTCGCCGAGGAGGGCGCCGATATCATCGCGCTCGATATAGACGCCGCAACGGAATTGGCGACGACCAAGGAGGCCGTCGAGGCGTTTGGGCGGCGGTGCGTCACCGCTACTGCCGATGTGCGTGAGGCGGACGTGCTCGATGCGGCCGTTGCCGGTGGAGTGCATGAGCTCGGCAGGCTCGACGTGATCGTGGCCAACGCGGGTATCTACACCGACCTCGCGCCGTCGTGGGAGCTCACCGATCAGGCCTGGCAGCGGACCATCGATATCAATCTGACCGGTGCCTGGCACACGGTGCGTGCCGGTGCACAGGCCCTGGCCGACGGTGGGTCGATCGTGATCGTCAGCTCCGTCAACGGGATCGTGGGCGGGGCCATGGCGGCGCATTATTCGGCGAGTAAGCATGCCGTGGTCGGGTTGGCGCGCACGCTCGCCAACGAGCTCGGCCCGCGTGGCATCCGGGTGAACACCGTGCATCCGGGGTCGGTGGCGACGCCGATGATTCTCAACGACGAGGTCTACGCGAAACTGCGCCCGGACCTGCCGAATCCGACGCGGCAGGACGCGGCCGAGGCGCTGGCCCGCCGTACCCTGCTGCCGGTTCCGTGGGTGGAACCGGTCGACGTCAGCAATGCCGTGCTCTTCCTCGCATCCGACGAGTCCCGTTATGTGACGGGAACCCAGCTCGTGGTGGATGCCGGACTGACTCAGAAGGTGTGACATGGGACGGGTTTCGGGCAAAGTAGCGGTCGTGACCGGCGCCGCGCGCGGTATCGGGCGCGCGCAGGCGATCCGGCTGGCCGAGGAGGGTGCCGACATCATCGCGGTCGACCTCTGCGGACCGGTCGACACCGTGGTGACGCCACCGGCGAGCCGAGACGATCTCGACGAGACCGTTCGTGCCGTCGAGGCGACGGGTGCGCGGATCGTCGCCACGGTCGTCGACGTGCGCGACGGGTCGGCGTTGCGGTCCGCCGTCGACGCCGGGGTCGGTGAGCTGGGCGGGCTCGACATCGTCTGCGCCACAGCCGGAATCAGTTCGAGCGCGTTCGCTCTCGAGCTGACCGAGCAGCAGTGGCAGACCATGATCGACGTCAACCTCACCGGTGTGTGGCAGACCTGCAAGGCGGCCACACCCCACCTCATCGCCCGTGACGGGGGAGCGATGATCCTGACCAGTTCCATCGCCGGCTTGCGCGGGCTGGTCGGCGTCTCCCACTATGTCGCGGCCAAACACGGTGTCGTCGGGTTGATGCGTTCGCTGGCGAAGGAACTCGCGCCGCACCATGTCCGGGTGAACACCGTGCACCCGACCAACGTGGACACGCCGATGATCCAGAACGACATGGTGCGCAAGGTCTTTCGGCCGGACCGGGAGAATCCGACCCGCGAGGAGTTCGCCGAGGCCGCCACGTCGATGAACATGCTGCCCATCCCGTGGGTCGACCCCGTCGACATCGCCAACGCCACCCTGTTCCTGGCCTCCGACGAAGCCCGCTACATCACCGCCGTCACCCTGCCGGTGGACGCGGGCAGCACCCAACGCTAGGTCGGTGGCCTCCGGAACATCACCGGACCAGGAGGGGTTCCGGAGCCTCGACAAGGCCGGTGAGTGCGTTCGGGAGGGGGTCGTGGTGGACCACGCCGAGGCGCTGGGTGGCGCGGGTGAGTGCGACGTACAGCTCCGCCGCGCCACGCGGTCCCTCCGCGAGGATCCTTCCCGGTTCGACGACGAGCACGGAGTCGAACTCCAGGCCCTTGGTCTCCGACGCGGGCACGGTGCCCGGCATGCCGACCGGGCCGATCACCACACTCGTGCCCTCCCGGTCCGCCTCGGTACGCACGAATGCCTCGATAGCCGAACGAAATTCGGAGGCGTCGACCTGTTGCGACCACGGCTGAACACCACACGCGCGCACCGAGTCGGGTGGCCGAACCTCCGGCGCGAACTCGGCGAGCACGGCGGCGGCGACCGTCATGATCTCGGCGGGCGTGCGGTAGTTCACCGTGAGTGAGCGGTACACCCAGCGGCCCGGAACATACGGGTCGAGCACCGTCGCCCACGCGGTGGCCCCTGCCGGTGACCGGCGCTGGGCCAGGTCACCGACAATGGTGAACGACCGGCTCGGGCAGCGGCGCATCAGCACCCGCCAGTCCATCTCCGAGAGCTCCTGGGCCTCGTCGACCACCACGTGCCCGTAGGTCCAATCACGGTCGGCCGCAGCACGTTCGGCGAGCTCGCGGGTGTCGCGCTCGAGGAACCGGTCGGCGAGGTCCTCGCCGTAGAGCATGTCCTGGGCGAGCAGGTGATCCTCGTCGTCCATCAGGTCTTCGCGGCTGATCAGGGTGTCGAGCACGCCCTCGGCGTAGGCGGCTTCGGCCTTGCGGGCGCGTTCGGCGCTGTCGTCGGCGGGAGTGTCGCGACCGAGCAGGTCGACCAGTTCGTCGAGCAGCGGCACATCCGAGACCGTCCACGCGGTAGCGTCGGCCCGCCACAGCGACTCGTCCGCGTTCGCGGCGCGAAGTCGCTCCGGGGACGAATACAGTTCGCCGAGAAGACCTTCCGGGGTGAGAACAGGCCAGCATTCGTCGAGCACAGCGACGAAGTCGGCGTTCTCGGCGAGTTCGGCGGTCAGGTCCGCTCGCAGCTGCTCCCACGCCTCGCTGTCCTCGCGCGTCAACCAGCCCTTCCCGATGCGGGCGATCGCCCGTTCGGTGAGCACATAGGTGACGATCTCGGCGAACACCGCCCGCGCCTCGTTGTGCGGTCGTCCGCTCGCCCGCGCCTCCTCGCGCGCCCACTCCGCGACGGCCGCGTCGACGCGCACCGTCGCGTCGGCCAGCTCGATGTCCCGCGGCGCCGCGGGGAGGCGTTGCCGGTCCGCGATCGCGGCACCGAGCACATCGAGAATGCGCAGCGAGCCTTTGCCGCGCGCCGCTTCCGGTATGTCCTCCGCCGTGGCGTGCAACCCGGGCATCAGATCGGCGGCGGTGGCGAAGACGACATTCGTCTCACCGAGGGCGGGCAGCACGTGCGCGATGTGGTTCAGGAACGCCGGATTCGGGCCGACCACCAGTACACCTTGGCGTTCCATCCGCTTGCGCTGGGTGTAGAGCAGATAGGCCACCCGATGCAGCGCCACGACGGTCTTGCCGGTACCGGGGCCGCCTTCGATCACGGTGACGCCCGGGTGTTCGAGGCGGATGATCTCGTCCTGCTCGGCCTGGATGGTCGCCACGATGTCGCGCATCCCGTCTCCGCGCGGTGCGTTCACCGCCGCCAGCAGCGCCGCGTCGCCGCCTTCGCCCGCGTCGGGCCTGCCGAGGACCTCGTCGGTGAAGTCGAGCACCCGGCGATCGCGGGTGTGGAACTGCCGTCGCCTGCGCATGCCCTCCGGGTTGGCGGCGGTGGCCACATAGAACGGGCGTGCGGCGGGTGCGCGCCAGTCGAGCAGCAGTGGTTCGAAATCGTCGCCGGCATCGAACAGGCCGATGCGGCCGATGTAGGACCGTTCGCCCGAGACCGCGTCCAGCCTGCCGAAACACAGACCGTTGTCGGCGACGTTCAGGCGCTGGATCTCCTTCCCGAGCGCGCGCACCTCGTTGTCGCGTTCCATCGGAGAGTTACCGGTGCCGCGCAGTGCGGCGCTGTAGCGGCCCTTCACCTGTGCGCGCTCGGCGTCGAGCCGCGCGTACAGGCGCGCCACGTACTCGCGCTCCGACCGCAATTCCTCGTCGTGACCGTGTTCCGGCACAAGCCCTCACTTTCGGTGTTTCCGCAGGTGAAATGCTGCGGCCGACGATTATGCGCCACAAAGGGGGCCTTGTGGCAAGGCCCCCTTTACGGTATACAGTGAAGGTGGAAAGAGACGCTGTCAGCGCGTGAGGAACGCCAGCACCGTCGATTCGAATTCTTCCTTCCGCTCGATCATCGCCCAGTGCCCGCAGTTCGGGAACACGTGCAATTCGGCGCGCGGAATCGTGCGCATGGGGATCAGCGCCATGTCGAGCGGGCTCACCCGGTCGTCGCGGCCCCAGGTGACCAGCGTCGGCGCCTGCACCTTGTGCAGCATGGCCCAGGGCGGGGGCGCGTCCGAGGCTTCCATCGCCCGCACCATCGCCGTGAACGCCGCCTTGCTGTACATGCGCCGGGCGCTTTCCAGGGTCGCGGGATCGGTGGCCTGCGTCCAGCGCTCCTCGACGAGTTCCTCGGTCACCATCGCCGGATCGAACACCATCGAATGCAACCACTGCACGAGACGTTCCCGCGTGGGCTCCTCGGTGAACTCCTGCAGCAGCTTGATCCCCTCGCCGGGGCCGGGGCTGAACAGGTTGCGCCCGATCCCGCCGATGGTCACCAGCTTGCCCACCCGGTCCGGTTGCGCGATAGCGTAATTCAGCGCCACGCCACCGCCCATCGAGTTACCGATGATATCGACCCGCTCCAGGCCGAGCCCGTCGACGAAGCGCGCCACCGCGTCCAGGGCGGTCACCATCGGGTGCCCGCCGAAGTCGTCGCTCACGCCGAAACCGGGGAACTCGAGAACCAGGCAGCGGAACCGCTCGGCGAAGGTGGCCAGATTGCCACGGAAGTTGCGCCACCCGGTCACCCCGGGACCGGAGCCGTGCAGCAACAGCAGGGGCGGGCCGTCGCCGGCCTCGTGGTAACGCAGAACCCCTGCGTCGGTGGGCAATTCGCGCAACGTGCCGTCATAGGTGATGCTCATCAGGCGTGGGTACCCCCGTCGATACGGATCTCCGTGCCGGTGATGAACGCGCCGTCCTCGGACACCAGCATGGCGATCACGCCCGCCACCGCGTCCGGGTCGCCCATGCCCGCGCCACCGGACTCGAGTTCGGTGGGCAACACGGGAGACAGCTTGGCGAACAGCGACCAGTCGGCATCGGCGGGCACGTAACCGCCGGTGGCATCGGTGATCCCGGACTTGATGCTGCCCGGCGCCACCGACACCGCACGCACACCCTTGCCGCCGTACTCGAGGGCGATGGCATGGGTGAAGGACTGGATGCCGCCCTTGCTCGCCGCGTACGCCGCCATGTACGGGTGCGCGAAGGCCGCCGAGGTGGAGCTGAAGTTCACGATGGTCGAGCGCGGATTGGCCAGCAGCGCGGGCAGTGCCTCGCGGACCACCAGGAACGTGCCGGTGAGATTCACCCCGATGATCTGGTTCCACAACTCGAGGGAGGTCTGCTCGGTGTGCGAAGCGCGCAGGATGCCCGCCGCGTTCACCACCGAATCCAGACCGCCCAGGGTGGCGGTGGCCGACCGGACACCCTCGACCACCGATTCCTCGCTGCCGATGTCGAGGGTGAGGACGCTGAAACGTTCACCCGTGCCGCGTTCCTTCGCCTGCGTGGCGGTGGCCGCGAGGCCGTCGGCCGACACGTCGGCGCCGACCACCGTGGCGCCCTCGTCGAGCAGGCGCAGCGCCGTCGCGCGGCCGATACCGGATCCGGCGCCGGTGACCAGCGCCCGATGACCGTCGAGTCTGTGCATGATGTTTCTCCTGGTTCTGTCGCCTCAGCCGAGGCGGCCGGGGACCGGTTCGTTGCGGAGCTGATCGGTCGCCAATTCGCCTGCGGCGACAGCTCGTTCGATGGAATCGCGCAGCGCCGGGCAGGTGGGGATCCAGCTGCTCGGCTCGCCGAGGGCCGCCCGGCGGGCGAACTCCGGGCAGGCGGACTCGGCGTCGTCGAGCCACTGCACGCTGGTGTGACTCGGGCTGAACTTCTCGGCGAGCACCCGGTTTCCGCAGGTGGCGCACTGGATGGGTTGCATGATCTTCCCCGGGTCAGCGCGCGGCCGCGGCGTGGTCGGCGGCGACGTACCCGAACACCATGGCCGGACCGATGGTCGCGCCCGCGCCCGCGTAGTCGTTGCCCATCACCGCGGCCGAGGTGTTGCCCGCCGCGTAGAGCCCGTCGATGACGGAACCGTCGGCGCGCAGCACCTGGGCGTTCTCGTTGTAGACCAGCCCGCCTTTGGTGCCGAGATCACCGATGCGAATCCGCAGCGCGTAGTACGGACCACGGTCGAGCGGGTCGAGGGTCGGCTGGGGCAGGGTCGGGTCGCCGTAGTAGTTGTCGTACGCGCTGTCACCGCGCCCGAAGTCGTCGTCGTGGCCGTCGCGGGCGAACCCGTTGAACCGCTCGACGGTCGCGCGCAAGCCGAGTGCGGGCACACCGATGGCCGTGGCCAGCTCGTCGACCGTCGCGCCGGTGCGCAGAAGGCCGCTCTCGAGCCAGGACGCCGGGAACTTCTGGCCCGGCACGATGCCGCCGATCGGGTAGCGGCTCTTGGCTTTCGCGTCGAAGACCAGCCAGGCCGGGTCGTGCGATCCGGCCAGCTGGGCGTGCACGAAGGTGACATAGGGCGCGGCCTCGTTGGTGAAGCGGGTGCCCGAGCTGTCGACGATGATCGAGCACGGGATCGACCGCTCCGACACCAGCACCTGGTTGACACCCTCCGGGCGCTGGAACGACGGCATCCACCAGGCGTCGTCCATCAAATCGACTGCGGCGCCGACCTTCTCGCCCGCCACGATGCCGTCGCCGGTGTTGTCTGCCGAGGCCGCGCTGAAATTGTCGCGGCCGCCGTCGGGCAGGTACCGCTTGCGCATGGCCTGGTTGTGTTCGAACCCGCCGGTGGCCAGCAGGACGCCGTCGCGGGCGCGGATGCGGATCTCGCGGCCGCCGCGCTCGGCGACCACACCGATCACCGCGCCGGTGTCGTCGGTGATCAGCGACCGCAGCGGGGTGTTCAGCCACAGCGGCACCCCGGCGTCTCGCAGGGCGAGGCGCAGCCGGGCGATCAGTGCGCGGCCGAGTGTGTCCATGTGCCTGCGCAACACGATGGCCTTGATCGCGCGCAACCCGGTGAGCAGCGCGGTCCAGCGCGCCTTCCAGGTGCGGGTCACCATATTGAGCTGGACGAAGTCCTTGGAGGTGATGAACAGACCCGGTGGGGTGGCGAGGGCCGCCGGGCGCAGCAGATCCTCGTCGGGGCCGAGCTGCTTGAGATCGACGGGCAGCGGTTCGATCGATCGGCCGGCCGGGCGGCCACCCGGCGCCTCGGGGTGGTAGTCGGAATAGCCTGTGCACCACTGGAATCGCAGGTGCGGGCTGGTCTCGAGGAACTCCAGCATGCGCGGGCCCTCGTCGATGAAACGGTCGAGATTGGCGGTCGGCACGCGGTCGCCGACCACCGCGTCGAGATAGGCGCGCACGTCGGCGCGATCGTCACGCAGACCCTCCCGTAGCAGGGTCGGATTGTTCGGCACCCAGATACCGCCACCCGAGAGAGCCGTGCTGCCGCCGTAGTAGGCGGCCTTCTCGATGACGAGGGTGTCGAGGCCGCGGTCGGCCGCGGCGAGCGCGCCCGTGAGCCCACCCGCACCGCTGCCGACGACGAGGAAGCCGACCTCGTGATCCCACTGTCGCTGGTTCGCAGTCATTCTCGGGCTCCTCAGCTCACTACCATGTCGTCCTGCGACCAGAACGCCCGCATGCTGGTGATGCGCCCGTCCTCGTCGAAGGTCATCACATCGATCGGTTCGAGCGTGAACGTCTGCTCGCCGAAGCGGGTGACCACGCGGAAGTTGAACGCGGCGCTGTTGCCCGCGACCCGGATGCTCAGCAGTTCCGTCGACGTGTCGAGTGACTCGATGGCGGCGTAGAACTCGGTGATCGCGGCGTGACCGACTCGCACCTCGCTGCCGACCGGGTCCTCCACGGTGGCGTCCTCGCGGTAGAGCGCGACCACGTCGGCGGCTGTCCCGGTGCCGACGGTCTCCACATACCGCCGCACCGTGTCTCGAATGTGGTCCGCTGATGTCATCGTGTCGCTCCTGGAGATGGGTGATGGAGTGGTCGATGAACGCAATCACGGCGGGTGGGCGGGTGGGCGGCGGATTCCCAGCCAGTGGGAGGTCTAGGTCACGACGCCCGTCGCGATGCTGCCGACGATCAGATCGGTGAGGGCTCCGATCGCGGCATCGAGGGAGCAACGCCGCGCGTTCAGCTCCTCGGCGATCGTTTCGGCCGCACCGAGAATGCCGACGCACCGCAGTCGAAGAGCGTCGGCCGCGAGGTCGCTGTGCGGGATCAGCGCGTCCGTCATCACCGTGAGATAGGCATCGAGCAGGTCCCGCTGGATCGTCTCCATGTCCCGATTCCCCTTGAGCGCGGCGGAGACCGCGCTGAATTCGGGCATGTCGGTGGCGCACGCGAAGTACGCACCGCTCAGTACGCGCGCGATCCCGGCCGGGGTGGGGGCGGCGCTCGCCAGCGCGGTGGCGGTCGCGGTCCGATGGCGTTCGTCGAGCCGTCGATACAGCTCGAGCAGCAGTCCGGGACGGGTGCCGAAGTGGTCGTACACGATCGGCCGGCTCACCCCCGCGGCCTCGGCGAGGCTGAGCAGGGTCAGTGCGTCGGCGCCCTCGGCGCGCACGATCGCCAGCGCGGTCTCGATCAATTGTTCGTGCCTGGCGGGTCTGGACAGGCGCGTCGGCGTGGTCGGCATCTTCCTCCCTTGCGTTGTCGCCCCAGTTTAGCTACAAAGTGTAAGTTACAAAATGTAGCTTAATTGAGCGAAGGAGAAGACGTGACGCGACAGGCGACATCGGTACTGATCATGGGCGGCTCGGGGCAGGCGGGCGCGGGGACGGCGGCGCTGCTGCGCCGGTGGTATCCGGAACTCGAGCTCACGATCGCGGGCCGTGACATCGAACGCGCGCGGCGGGTCGCCGAGAGCCTCGGTGGCGCGAACGCGGTCACCATCGACATCACTCGCGCCGACCTCGGTCTGCCCGCCGACGCCGCGTATTCCGCGGTCATCGCGGCACTGTGGGACGACCATCTGCACGGGCTCGGCTTCGCCGCGCGCCACGGCGTGCCGTATCTGAGCCTGTCCAGCGGTCTGCTCGACATCGCTCCCGAGGTCGTGGCGGGCGGTGGGCGGGCGAGTGCGGCGCCGATCCTGGTGGCCAGTCACTATCTCGCCGGGATCGCCGTGCTCGCCACCCTCGCTGTCGCGGCGGAGTTCGATCGGGTCGAACGCATCGGAATCGCCGCGGCACTGGATGATTCCGATATCGGGGGACCGGCGGGCATCGCGGATCTGGAGCGCTGGTCGGCAGTCACTACCGCCGGGCTGATCCGCCGCGACGGCGTGTTCACCTGGGTGAGCGGCGACGACGCCCGAGCCGACGTACGGGTCGGTGACGGGGTGGTGCTCGCCGGGCAGAGCATTCCGATCCTGGACGTGCCGAGTCTCGCGCTGGCCACGGGCGCGCCGAACGTCCGGTTCGACCTGGCGGTCGGCGAGTCCGCGGGCCGACGGCGCGGCGCGGGAGCTTCCCTCGAGGTCGTCGTCGACGTCGAGGGAACCGACCTCTCGGGCGCCGCTGCGCGAGTGCGTCGCACACTCGCGCATCCGGACGGGCAGCGTCCGCTGACCGCGCTCGGGATCGCGCTCGGGGCCGAACGGTTGCTCGGGCTCCGCGGTGCGGCCGTGCCACCGGGTGTCCACATGCCCGAGGCACTGATCGACCCCGCCTACGCCCTCGAACGGATGACGCACAGTGGCGCCACCTTCGAGGAGACCGGGGCCTAACTGCCCAGCATGTCCAGGACGGCGAGGTGGCTGAACAGCATCGACGCACCGATCGGGTTGCCGCCGCCGGGGTACACCTCGCCGCTCACCGCGGCCATGGTGTTGCCCGCGGCGTACAGGCCGGGGATCGGTTGCCCGTCGCGGTCGAGGACGCGCGCGGCGCTGTCGGTGCGCAGGCCGCCCTTGGTGCCGAGATCGGAGATGCCGAAGGCGGCCGCGTGGAACGGGCCCTTGTCGATGCGAACCAGTGGTGGTTCGCCGTTGGAGAAGGCGCGGTCGTAGGCCTCGTCGCCGCGGCCGAAGTCCGGGTCGACGCCGGTGGCGACCATGCTGTTGAACCGTTCGACGGTGGCCTCGAGCTTGTCGGCGGGCACCCCGATCTTCGCGGCCAGTTCGGCCAGTGTGTCGGCGGTGTGCCACAGGCCCGCGGCGACGTATTTCTCGGTCTCGACCATGGACACGTTGGTGGCCTTGATCGGCGGCACCTCGCCTTCGGTGTCGTCGTAGATCATCCAGAACGGCAACGTCATCTCGCCCGCCTCGAGCCGCCGGATCACCTCGCGGCCGAGCCGGTCGTAGGGGGCGGACTCGTTGACGAACCGTTCGCCGTTCCGATCGACGAAGATGCCGCCGGTGAACCACAGCGCGAACGCCGAACGTCCGTCGGGATGGGTCAGACCGGGCGACCACCAGGCCTGATCCATCAGGTCGGTGTCGGCGCCCGCGGCGATCCCCGCCTGGTGCGCCAGTCCCTGATTTCCCCAGGGCCCCATGGTGTCCCGGGCCTGGCCGGGCACACCGTACTGCTCGCGCAACTGCTGGTTCTGCTCGAAACCGCCCGCGGCGAGCACCACGCCCCGGCGGGCGCGGATCGCGTGGCGGTGCCCGTCGCGTTCGACGATCGCGCCGGTCACCACCCCGTCCTCGATCACCAGCTCGACCAGCGGCGAGGACAGGTGCAAGGTGACGTTCGGATAGCCCGACAGCGCCCGCAGGAACCGCCCGATCAGCGCCTGCCCGCCGATCAGCAGCTCGGGCAGAGGTGCCCCGAGCCGATCGGTGTCGAGCGGTCCGCGCAGGGATTCCCGCAGGTCGCCAAGTTCGGCGGCGGGCAACGGTGTCGGCATGATGTGGCGCTGACCGTCGAGCCGCGCCTTGGGCGCCTTGCCGAAATAATCGGGCCAGGGCAGCATCTGGAACGCGAAATGCTGGTCGGCTTCCAGGTATTCGATGAGGTCGCGACCGCGCCGCACATAGGTCTGCTGCAGGTCCTCGGGGGTGCGGTCACCGACGACGGCACGGTAGTAGGTGAGCGCGTCGTCGAGGGTGTCGTCGGTGCCCGCCCGCTCGAGGACGGGGTTGCAGGGGTACCAGACGCCGCCGCCACCGGAATACGCTGTCGTGCCGCCGAACTTGTCGGTCGCCTCGACCACCGCGACGGTGAGCCCCTCGCGGGCCGCGGTGTACGCACCCGCGAGGCCGCCGCCGGAGCCCGCGACCAGCACGTCCACCTCGTCGTTCCAGTCCACCACTGTTCCTCCTGATACCGCCTGAACTTGTTCCGACGGTAAGCCGGTGTCCGCCGGTGTGATGCGGGTCATCCCGATCACCGGGAGGCGACAACGATCCGGCGAACGTGCCGGTCAGCGGGAAGGCCACCTGCTCGGATGCCGACCGGATCCCTAGCGTCGCGGCGGAGAACCGGTCTCCATCGAAAGGCAGGCACAGTGAAGACCCCATCGTCACCAGGAAAGGGTCCGGCCGAGGTCGACGTGGTCGTCGTCGGCGCGGGCATCGCCGGGCTCTACGCCCTGCACAAGTTCCGCGAGCAAGGACTCACCGTGCGGGTGTTCGAAGTCGCCGACGGCGTGGGCGGCGTGTGGTACTGGAACCGCTATCCGGGTGCCCGCTGCGATGTCGAGAGCGTCGACTATTCGTACTCCTTCGACGAGGACCTGCAGCAGGAATGGAACTGGAGCGAGAAGTACGCCACCCAGCCCGAGATCCTGGCCTACCTCGAACACGTCGCCGACCGCTTCGACCTGCGCCGCGACATCGAATTCGGTACGCGCGTCACCGATATCGTGCTCGACGAGCCGACGCTGCGCTGGCAGGTCGGCACCGACACCGGGCGCGCGGTGTCGGCCCGGTTCGTGGTACTGGCCACCGGCCCGCTGTCGAACGCCAACACCCCGGCCATCCCGGGCCTCGACACCTTCGCGGGCCGGGTACTGCACACCTCGCACTGGCCGCACGACGGTGTCGATCTGGCCGGGCAGCGGGTGGGTGTGATCGGCACGGGTTCGTCTGGGATCCAGACGATTCCGTGCCTGGCCGAGGAGGTCGCGCGCCTGCACGTCTTCCAGCGCACGCCCAATTACAGTGTCCCCGCGGGCAATACGCCGCTCACCGACGAACAGCGGCAGGCGCAGAAGGCGGACTACGCCGAGCGCAGGCGGCTGTCGATGGCCAGTGGCGGCGGCTCGCCGCACCAGCCACACCCGAAGCTCGCGGTCGAGGCGACCGAACAGGAGCGTCGCGAGGCGTATCAGCGCCGGTGGGAGCTGGGTGGGGTGCTGTTCTCCAAGACCTTCCCCGATCAGCTCCTCACCCGCGAGGCCAACGACACCGCGCGGCTGTTCTGGGAGGAGAAGGTGCGCGCGGTGATCGACGACCCGCGCGTGGCCGACATCCTGATCCCACGCGATCATCCGATCGGCACCAAACGGATCTGCACCGACACGAACTACTACCAGACCTTCAACCGCGACAATGTCGAGCTCGTCGACCTGCGCGCCACTCCGATCACCGCCATCGATGCCGACGGTGTGCACACCACCGAGACGCACTACCCGCTCGACACCCTCGTGCTCGCCACCGGATTCGACGCGATGACCGGGTCGGTCTCGCGGATGAACATCGTCGGACGGGGTGGCGTCACCCTCGACGAGACCTGGGCGGAAGGCCCGAAAACCTACCTCGGACTGGGCATCTCGGGGTTTCCGAACCTGTTCAACCTCACCGGACCGGGCAGTCCCTCGGTGCTGGCGAACATGGTGCTGCACTCGGAACTGCACGTCGACTGGGTGGCCGAGGCGATCGGGTTCCTCGACGACCGCGGCGCGGTGGCGCTGGAAGCCCGGCCCGACGCGGTCGCGGCCTGGGTGCGGGAATGCGCCGACCGGGCAGCGGGAACCCTGATGCTCGAAGCCAATTCGTGGTATCTGGGCGCCAATATCGAGGGCAAGCCGAGGGTGTTCATGCCGTTCGTCGGCGGGTTCGGCGTCTACGGGCAGATCATCGCCGAGGTGGCGGCCGCGGGCTACAAGGGTTTCGACGTTCTCGAGGCGTGAAGCGCCGGTAACGGGGTGGTTCGTCTTCGGACGACCACCCCGTTCGCCGTGTCAGCCGGCGAAACCGCCGAAACCGCCCCGGTAGTACAGCAGCGGTCGCGCGCCCTCGGTGGCTCGCAGACCACTGATCCGGGCCAGCACGACGGTGTGGTCGCCCGCGTCGTGCTCGAGTTCCACCGACGCCTCGATATGGGCGAGCGCACCGTGCAGCGCGGGTGCGCCGTTGCCCGCGGGACTCCACTCGACACCGGCGAACTTGTCGCCGCCGCTCACCGCGAACCGGCCGCACACCGCCCGCTGATCCTCGGCCAGGATGTTGATGCACAGCGTCCCCGTGCGGCGCAGCAGCGGCCAGCTCGTCGAGCTCTTGGCCGGACAGAACGACACATACGGCGGGTCGAGCGACACCGACACCACCGACTGGCAGGTGAAACCGATCGGCCGGGTGCCGTCGTGCGCGGCGATCACCGCCACCCCGGTCGCGAAATGCCCGAGCACCGCGCGCAGCTCGGCCGGGCTGGGAACACCTGCGTCGACGACGACATTGTCTGCATTCATACCCCCAGAATCGGTGGCGAACGGCGCGGCTCTCAAGATGTCCTCCCGGTGAGCGGTTGCCGACACAGCCGAGGTGACCGGGCCGGTTGCTACCATGCACCGGTGCCGAACACCGACCCCGACCCCGGCGTGCCCAACCTGCCGCCGACCAGTTGGGCGGTCCTGGCGATGCTCTCGTTCGAAGAGGAGATCTCCGGCTACGACCTGAAGAAGTGGGCCGACTGGAGCCTGCGCTACTTCTACTGGACTCCGTCCTACAGCCAGATCTACGCGGAACTGAAGAAGCTCGAACAGCACGGTTTCGCCTCCTCCCGGCTCGACAGCGACAACGCCATGCGCGGGCGCAGGCTGTACCAGATCACCGACGCGGGCCGTGCCGCCGTCACCACCTGGTGGAACGAGGCGCCCGTCGATCCCTCGGTGCTCAAACACCATGTGCTGCTGCGCGTCATGTTCGGCCACCTCGGCTCACCCGAGCGGCTCAAGCAGATCCTGCGCGACCACATCGCCGACGTCGACCAGCTCGAGCAGCGCGCCGCCGTCGACGCCGAAGCCGCCAAATCCGAACCGGGCTGGGCCTATTCGCAGATCGTGCTGCAATGGGCACAGCGCCACTACGCCGCCGAACGCGAACTCGCCCAGCAACTGATCGACGAGATCGACCAGGCCGCGACGATCCTGGCCGGTGCCGAACACGACGACCGCGCCGAGTACCCGCACCCCACGCCCGGACGCTGGCGTGAGATCGAGCAGCGTGTGCAGGCGGCAGGCGGGCACCCGGACGCGCCCGAGTAGGCATCGCCGGATGGCCCGGGATCGGGTCTAGTCCAGGCCGAGGGTTTCGCGGATCATCGCCCAGATCTCGGTGCGGGCCGACTGGGTCGCGGCCAGGGACGGGATGGTCAGGAAGCCGTGGAACAGGCCGTCGTAGCGGCGGTGGCGCACCGGCACGCCGTCGGCTTCCAGGCGCGCGGCGTAGGCGTCGCCCGCCGAGCACGGCGGGTCGAGTTCGGCGGTCACCACGACGGCCGGTGCCACGCCCGCGAGGGTTTCGGCGCGGGTGGGGACCAGGCGCACGTCGTCGGTGCCGTGCGGGGCGTACTGCTGCCAATACCAGCGCATAGCCCGGGTGGTGTTGTAGTGGCCGGTACCGAAGCGGCGGTAGGACTCGGTGTCGAAATCGTCGTCGATCACCGGGTAGAGCAGGATCTGGGCGGCCACCGGCGGGTTCCCGTCACGCACCGCGAGCGCGACCGTGGCGGCGAGGTTGCCGCCCGCGCTGTCACCCGCCAGCGCGATGCGCGCCGGGTCGCCGCCGTAGGTGGCGATGTGTTCGGCTGCCCACCGGACCGCTGCGAGCATGTCGTCGTGGGCGGCGGGCCCGGGATGTTCCGGGGCGAGGCGGTAGTCGACCGCGACGACCACCGCCCCGACACCCACTGCCATGGAGCGGCAGAACTCGTCGTGACTGTCGAGATCGCAGAAGACGAAACCGCCACCGTGTGCGAACACGATCACCGGCCGGGGCGGCCCGTCGGCGTGAGGCCGGTACACACGCACCGTCAACGCACCGCCCGGTCCGTCGATGATCACGTCGTCGACCGACGGAAGATCGGGAAGTCGCTGTGGCGCAGCACGTCTCGCGAAGATCGCGGCTCGCGCGTCGGCGGCCGACATCGCGGCCACGTCGGGAAATCCCGCGTCGAGGACGGCCAGCATCGCCGCCACCTCGGGATCCGGCACGGCGCCGGGCTCCGTGGTCGGGTAGTCACGGATTGTCACTGATCCTCCTGTGAATGTGCCGACGCGGTCGGTCGGCGCGTCGTGCGCCTCACCGTAGGGCGGGAGCCCGGTGCGCCGGACCGGGTTCTCCCGCTGGGCGGAAACAACCCGCCGGCCTGCCGCGACGGCTGCCTATCGTCGGCGGATGGACACCACGAACGTCTATGTCATCGACACCGTCGTCACGAGACCCGGCCGGGCCAAGGAGTTCGTCGACACCTATCTGAGCGGGTACGCGCCGGGCGCCCGGGCCCGCGGCATGACGCTGGAACGGCTGGTCGTGAGCCCGCCCGTCTGGTTCCCGGACGAGTCCAACACGGTGACCGCCACCTGGGTCCTCGACGGTGCCGCCGGCTGGTGGGCGATGACCTGGCAGGGCCGCCTCGACGAATCGGTGCGGCGCTGGTGGGACGACGTCGACGATCTCGTCCTCGAACGCACCAGGACCACCGGCGCCGCACCCGCCGACATCGAAAGGCTCGGCAATGTTTGACGTCGTCCGGCTCGTTCACCTGGCCCCTACCGCCGATGCCGACCGAATACTCGCGGATCTGCGGGCCCGCGCGCTCGCGTCACCGGCCCGCCGGGTCCTCGTCCAACCGACCCTGCACGGCGTGCGCAACGGCGGGGACATCCTGGTGCATTTGCGCTTCGACGACGCGTCCGTCTGGGAAAGCGTTGCACCACAGTGGGACTCGGTGGTCGACGGGATCGCCCACGTGGACGGCGCCGAGTACCGGGCAGGCATCGGCGGCGCCGCCGAACCGTCCACCGGATCGGTGCATCGCGTTCTGCTGCTGCGTGTCTCACCCGCCACCGCGCCGGAGACGGTCGACCGGTTCGAGGCCGATCTGCTGCGCATGCCCCGCTACATCTCCACCATCCGGTCCTGGCGGCTGAGCCGGACCACGCGCGCGACCGGATCCGCGTCGTGGACGCATGTCTGGGAACAGGAGTTCAGCGACCTCGACGGGCTGGACGGCGCGTATCTCATGCACCCCGTCCACTGGGCTCACGTGGACCGCTGGTTCGACCCGGAGCATCCGGAAGTCGTTGTGCGCGATCGCATCTGCCACAGTTTCTGCGTCAATGAGCCGATGCGTGGGTGAGCGCATCCACGCATCGGCAAGATCCGCACGCCGCCCGACGCGGACGCACGACCGTCGTCTCCGCGAACAGGGCGGCGCTCCGGCTCCTCAGGCGTAGTCGCGTGCTCGCCGGTCCACCGGCACAAGGGGGCGGGGACCGACATTGAGCGGGCGCGCGTGCTGCTGCAGAGTCGGGCGCACGCGCACCTGCCCGTCGTCGACATGACGCCAGATATTGAGTGCCGTCGTGCGCACCGGGGCACTGAGGCGGTGATCGAACTGCATCCGGTCCACCGGCCCGCACACCGAGACCGCCGCGACGGCGGCCTGCCCGAGGTCGCCGATCGGTGCGGCGATACAGCCGAATCCGGGCAGTGATTCCTCGCGTTCCACCGCGACGCCGTGCGCGCGCACCTTGGCCAGATCCGCGTCGAGCTGGGCCTTCGTGCTGATCGAGTAGCGGGTGCGTGTGCCCGCCTGGGCGGTGAGGACCTCGGCGAGGCGGCGCTCGTCGGCGGAGGCGAGGATCGCCTTGCCGACCGCGGTACAGTGCGCGGGCCGTCGTCCGCCGACGCGGGTGGGCACCGCTGCGGCCAGGTCGCCGCCGATCTTGTCCAGGTACACCACGTCCGCGCCGTCGAGCACCGCGAGATGCACGACGAGCCCGGTGGCGCGGTGCAATTCGTGCAAGAAGGGCATGGCGGCGCGATGCAGCCGATCCTGGTGCACCGCGAGCGAACCCAGTTCCATCAGCCGGATGCCGAGCTCGTAGTCACGGCCTTCGCGGCGTAGCCACCGCAACTGCACCAATCGTTCCAGCATGCGGTGCGCCGAGGACCTGGGTAGGCCGGTACGGCGCACGATCTGGGCGAGGGTGAGCCTGCCCGGCCCGTCGAAGGCGTCGAGCAGCAGGGACGCGCGATCGAGAATCGCGCTCGGGGTGGTGGCCTCGGCCTGGATGACCATGAGCTCTCCATTCGGATCAACGAGCTGATGCCTAGCGCATATTTCGATTAGGCATATGCCTATTTATACCACCTCCTGTGGTAGCTGTCACAGGAAAGCGGGGCATCGCATGGCGAAAACACAAAGCCCCCGTTCCGAGCGAGAGGCTCGGAACGGGGGCTGGTCGGCGCGTGTGCCGGTTACATCGCCGCGAGCGGCTCGCTGCCGGACCAGTCGTGGCCCCAGTAGCTGTCGGCGGTGATCTCCTCGGCGGTGTAGTACTGCTCGTCGACCCGCATGCCTTCGGTGCCGAACTCGATGTCCCAGCCGCCGGGCGCGCGGACGTAGAACGACACCATCTTGTCGTTGGTGTGCCTGCCGAGCGTGGAGGACACCGAGAAGCCGTCCTTGCTCACCCGGTCGAGGGCCTGGCCGACCGCGTCGAGGCTGTCGACCTCGACCATGATGTGGATCAGGCCCGGCGCCCCGCCGTGCGGCGCGGGGCACAGCGCCAGGCTGTGATGGCGTTCGTTGACGCCGAGGAACCGGATCCGCACCGGCCCGTACTCCGGCGGCGCGGGGATGCGGAAGGCGCCGCGTGGCAGGAAGCCGAGCACCTCGGTGTAGAACTCGAACGCACCGCCGAGATCCATCGTCGGTAGCACCACGTGGCCCAGCCCCTGTGCGCCCGTGACGAACTTCGCGCCGAACGGGGTGACCACGGGGCTGTGGTCGAGCAGCGCGCCGTGGAACACCTCGAGGGTGGCGCCGGTGGGGTCCTGGAAGGTGATGGCCTCCTCGACCCGTCGCGTCTCGGCCTCCTCGACCGACAGCGGCTTCACCGCGATACCGGCCGCCGTGACCGCCTCCTGCACCCGGACGAGGGCGGCGTGGTCGCGCACCTCCCACCCGATGGTCACCACCGCGTCGGACTCGCCCGGCACCACCACGATGCGGGCCGCGCGCTCGTCCATGCGCAGGTACAGCGCGTCCTCGTCGGGGCCGCTGCCCTGCGCGAAACCGAGGACTTCGAGGGCGAACTTGCGCCAGCGGTCCATGTCGGCGGTCTGGATCTTCACATAGCCGAGGCTCTTGATATCTGTCATGTGCGTTGTCCTTCTTCGGTATTCGCTCAGATCATCGAGCGCAGGTTCGGGGCGGGGTCGATGCCGAGCGAACTCAGCGCCGAGGCGTGGTAGACCGTGCTCGGCACGTGGATGGCGTGGTTGAGGCCGGCGTGCGCGTCGCGCCAGAAGCGCTGCAGGGGCTTGTCCATGCGCAGCGCGTTGCCGCCGGACCGGGCGAAGATCTGGTCCACCGCCATCACCGCCCGCCACGCCGCACGCACCTGGGTGCGCCTGCCCGCCGCGCGATCGGCGAAGCCGACCTCCTTCCCGGCGTCGACCAGATCCCACACGCGATCCACGTTGGCCAGCAGCTCCTGGCGCGCGGCATTGATATCGGCCGCCGCCTCGCCGATCGCGAACAGCACGTACGGGTCGTCCTTGACGGCGGTGCCCTGGGCGCCGACCCGTTCCCGCTGGTAGTCCAGGTGCGCGGCGAGCGCGCCCTCGGCGATGCCGACCACGGCGGCGCTGATGCCGAGCGGGAACATCGTCGACCACGGCATCTTGTAGAGCGTGTCGGTGACGCCGTACTCGCGCTGCGCGGTCCCGTCGATCACGTGATCGCCGTTCATCACCCGGTAGGACGGCACGAAGGCGTTCTTGACGATGATGTCCTTGGACCCGGTGCCCTTGAGCCCCACCACATTCCACGAGTCCTCGACGATGGTGTAGTCGGCGCGCGGCAGGATCATGTGCAGCATCGTCGGCGGCATCGCCATCCTGCCCTCGGCGTCACCGAGCATGGCGCCGAGGAAGATCCAGTCGCAGTGGTCGGTGCCGGAGCTGAACTGCCAGCGGCCGTTGAAGATGTAGCCTCCCTCCACCGGGCGCGCGATGCCGGTCGGTGCGTAGGGCGAGGCCATCCAGGTGTCACTGTCGGAGCCCCACACCTCCTCCTGCACCTTCGGATCGGCGAAGGCCAGCTGCCACGGGTGCACGCCGACGATGCCGCAGATCCAGCCGGTGGCGGGGTCGAGCGAGGCGGCGGCCATCACCGTCTCGGCGAACTCGCGCGGATGGGCCTCGAACCCGCCGTACTTCTTGGGCTGCAGCAACCGGATCGGGCCGGCCGCCTTCAGCATCTTCGCGGTCGCGTCGGGCAGCTGACCGAGGCGTTCGGCCTCGGGGCTCTGCTCGCGCAGGCGGTCGGCGATCGCCATGATGTTGTCGAGCACGTTGGTCATGGGTGGTGCTTTCTCTCGGGTGGGGGTGCGGATCAGGCGGTGGTGTCGACGACCCGGCCGCGGGCGATGTTGTCGGCCACCTCGGCCTCCCAGCTGGTGACGGCCCGCTCGGTGTCGATCTCGAATTCGAAGCGCTTGGTCATGTCCTCGGTGACCTCGTCGACATCGACGTAGAACTGCTTGTACCAGCGGCGCAGCTGGTAGACCGGCCCGTCCTCCTCCGAGAGCAGCGGGTTGTCGATCGGCGCCTTGTTCTTCCAGATCTCGACGTCCTGCTCGAAGCCGACCTCCACACCGCGCGCGAACTGCGCGGCCATCGCCTCGGCGTCGGCATCGGACATGCCCTGCGGCTTCTTCACCATCGCGCCGTACTGCAGCACGAAGGAGTTCTCGCTGACGGGGTAGTGGCAGTTGATGAGGACCGTCTCGATCGTCATGCCGTTGGCCTCGCTCCACAGCCAATCGATCATGTAGGAGGGGCCGAAATACGAAGCGTCCGAACGCAACGTCGAGTTCGGATCGTCGTAACTGGTGCCGACCTCGATGTCGTGGCGCGGCGTCGAGCGCATGTACTGGGTGGCGACGTGGCCCTCGAAGACATTCTTGAAATAGCGCGGGAACGCGTAGTGCACGTAGAAGAAGTGCGCCATGTCGACGACGTTGTCGACGATCTCACGACAGTGTGAGCCTTCGATGAGCATCGAGTTCCACGTCCAGTCGGTCCATTCCGGGCTGCCGTAGCCCTCGATTTCGGGAATGGTGACCGCGTCGGTGGGCTTGCTGCCCTGCGGGTCGTGCCAGATGTAGAGCTGGCCGTTGCGTTCCAGCGTCGGCCAGGAGCGGGTCTTGGCCAGCGGGGGAACCCGGCGCGCGTACGGGATCGCCGTGCACTTGCCGTTGCCGCCCCAGCGCCAATCGTGGAAGGGGCAGGCGATCGAGTCGCCCTTGATGGTGCCGTGGGCGAGGTTGCCGCCCATGTGCCTGCAGAAGCCGTCGAGCACGTGCAGTGCGCCGTCGGTCTCGGACTGGAACACCACCAGGGTGGTGCCGAAAGCCTTGACCTCGTGGGGCACACCGTCGCGGAACGACGAGAGCAGGCCGAGGCAGTGCCAGCCGCGGGCGAAGCGGGTGGGTGCGGCAGCGGCCTCGATCTCCCGGAATTCGGGTGTGGCGGACTGGGTTCGGCCGTTCGGCGGGTTCTCCGGCATCGAAACCTCCATGTTCGGGCGGAGTGGGGATGAGCTGCGCCGATGGTGTGCCCGCGCGGGCCCGGCGGTGATGGGGTCGTCCCGGTCAGTGGACATGTTTTCCCGCCCGCGTCGCGATGTCCCGATCAGCGGGAGAGGAACCGGTCACAACACCGGCGGCCGCCTAGCGTGGCCGCCGAGCAGGACGAGAGGAGTGATCGTGAGCGTGCACGCAGGTAGGGCGGTGGCCGTCGATCTGGACACCGAGGACATCCGGTTGTTCGCGGCCCGGGCGTTGTCACGGGATCCGGCCTACCGGCTCGCCGAACGGCCCGTGGTCCCACCGACGTTCCTGTCCGCGAATGGGCGCGTCGTCGGGGGACGAACCGAGACCGACCACCGGTTCTTCGGGCCGCCGCCGCGCGCCGGTGACCGGTTGACCGCGATCCGCACGATCGACCGGCATCGCCCGGATGGGTCCGAATCGCTCGTGCAGTACTTCGACCGCACCGGCGGGCTGGTCGCCGAGTCGTGGGCCTCGACCTCTGAACCTGTTATAGCCGACGAGGTGCCTGCGGCCGCACTGCTCGCCACCTACGCCACCGACTGGCTCGGCGCCGAGAACATCCGCCGCTTCCGCACCCGCGTGCTCCGCGCCCTGCCTGCGGGCGACACGGTGACCTGCTCAGGGCACATCACCCAGCACTACATCCAGGACGGTGAGCCACGCGTGGATGTCACTCTCGCCGGTGCCGACGCCTCGGGCGAGATTGTCGTGCGCGCCTGGGCGAGCTTCGCCCACGGGGAATGATGTCGGAAAATCCGGTTCGCATCGCAGTGAACGTGTTGCAGTGGTGAAGTGATCGAGTAGGACGACGAGGTTCGGAGGTAGGAACGTGGCACGACGGTTCGAGGACAAGGTGGTCTTCGTGACGGGCGCGGCGCGCGGACAGGGCAGGGCCGAGGCGGTGCGCTTCGCCGAGGAAGGCGCCGATGTGATCGCCGTCGACGCCTGCGCGGAATTCGGCAGCACCGGATACGCGGGGGCGACGGAAGACGACCTGGCCGAGACGGTGAAGCTCGTCGAGGCCGCCGGTGGCCGGATCGTCGCGAGCAAGGTCGACGTGCGCGATTTCGACGCGCTCTCGGCCGCGCTGGCCGCGGGGATCGAGCAGCTCGGCAGGCTCGACGTGGTGGTCGCCAACGCGGGCATCTGCTCGGCGGCGCTGTCGTGGGAGATCACGCCCGAACAGTGGCGCGAGACCATCGATGTGAACCTGACCGGTGTGTGGCATACCGCGAAAGCGGCTGTGCCACACCTGATCGCGCAGGGCAGCGGCGGCGCGATGGTGTTCACCAGTTCGGTGGCCGGACTCAAGGGCATGCCGTTCGTCGGCCACTACGTCGCCAGCAAACACGCCATCACCGGCCTGGCCAAGACCATGGCCAACGAGCTCGGCGGGTACGGCATCCGGGTGAACACCGTGCACCCGGCGGGCGTGGCGACCGGGATGCAGATGGGCGAGATGGGCCCGCTGCTCGAGGCACACGCGAGCACCCTCGGCCCCATCTTCATGAACGCGCTGCCCAGCTACATCTGTCAGCCGGAGGAGATCGCGGCGGCGGTGGCGTGGCTGTGTTCGGACGAGGCGGGTCAGGTGACGGGCGCGCAGATCCCGGTCGACATGGGCAACCTCAATCGCTGAGCTTGGTATTTTTATACCGGCACGGCTAGTGTCGGTATGAAAATACCGAGTGGAGGCGTGATGGTGGAGTTGAAGACTCCCGAGGAGATCGAACGAATGCGGGTGACCGGCCGGTTCGTCGCGGACGTACTGGCCGGCGTGCGCGAACGAGCGCTGGTGGGAGTGAACCTGCTGGAGCTGGAAGCCTATGTACGCGAACGGATTCGCGAGCGTGGTGCGGTGTCGTGCTACTGGGACTACTCGCCCTCGTTCGGGCGTGGACCGTTCCGCAATACGGTGTGCTTGGCTGTCAATGATGCTGTCCTGCACGGGCTTCCGCATGATTACGTGCTGCGCGACGGTGATCTGCTCACCGCCGACCTGGCCGTCACCATCGACGGCTGGAGCGCGGATTCGGCGATCTCGTTCACCGTCGGAACCGGCTCGGCCGACGATCTGCGGCTGGTGCGGGCCACCGAGGAGGCACTGGCCGCCGGGATCGCCGCCGCGCAGCCCGGCAACCGGCTGGGCGACATCTCGGCCGCGATCGCCGATGTCGCACGCGGATACGGGTATCCGATCAACACCGAATACGGCGGGCACGGCATCGGGCGGACCATGCACGAAGATCCGCACGTGGCCAACAACGGCCGGGCCGGGCGCGGTTTCCTGCTGCGGCCGGGGCTCACCATCGCGATCGAGCCCTGGTTCGCGGCGGGCACCGACAAGGTCTACACCGACGCCGACGGGTGGACCATCCGCTCGGCCGATGGATCGCGCTGCGCCCACAGTGAGCACACGATCGCCGTCACCGCCGACGGGCCGAGCGTGCTGACCTCGCGAAACTGATCGGTATCCTCTGCCGAATCGGACTTATGGCCCATAGCAATGGCGCATCATGGGTGGTGTCGAGCTGGTCCCGGGGTAGTCGGATCAGCGCATCGGAGGGACATCCCATGAAATTCACGCAGTTGCTGGCCGCCGGTCTGTTCACTGTCGCCGCGACCGGTATCACCGCCGCCACCGCTCACGGCGCTCCCGTGGCGGGTCCGTCGCTCGCCGGTGTCGACGGCGCCGTCGCCTACTCCGCCGCTCTCGCCTCGGACGGGTCGGAGGCGACGGTCGAATTGACCTCGGGCACTTTCGAACTCGCTCCCGGCGCGGGTGTGGCCGTGCTCTCACCGGACGGCGCGCGGGTCGGGTTCATCCCCACCACGGTGGCCATGGTCGCTGGTCCGGCCGTGCAGGTGATTCCCGAAATCGACGCTAGCGCAACGTCACTCACCCTCACGCCCGTCAACGCACCCGCCCCGAACCCGGCGGCTCTGCAGCACATCGATCAGACCGGCAATATCGTCGCAGGCGTCGCCATCGGTTGCGTCGTCGGCGCGCTCATCGGACTGATCTTCCTGCTGGTCAGTGCCATTCCGGGGTGCATCATCGGTGCGGTGATCGGCGGTGTGATCGGCGCGAATCAGTAGAACCGTGGCGGTGGGTCAGCGGCCGCGACTCACCGCCCACCGGCCGGCGGGGAGGGCGGCTCAGAGGCTGTGATCGGTGAACGCGCCGTCGGCGAGGATTGGAACGACGGTGTCCGCATCGATCTGCGCCGCGATGTCGACATCGTCCCCGAACCCGCCCGACCGAAGTTCTCGGCCCGACGCACACTCGTCCAGCTCCGTGCCGATGTTCGTCACGGACAGGAAAGCGTGTGCGGCGGAACGCGCTTCGGGTGAGGGGTGACCACAACCTCGGTCGATCAGCGCGGCCACGAGGGCTCCGGCACCGAGTAGGTCCTCGACAGCGGGCCGAAGTGTCGCGTCGTCCGCCCAGCGCTCACCAGCGGGAACGATCGCGATCGGCTGCTCGGGCGTGGCCCACCGCCGCTCGGTGATCCACGTGGCGACCGCATCGGCATTGCGAAGACAGGCCGCGACGACGGGCGCACCGACGACGGCCGAGGCGATGGTGGAACCGTTGGGGGAGGGCAGGACGAGGCGATCGGTGAACGGTGCTCGGCGCAGCGCCGCCGGAGACAGTGACCACGGATGGGTGGCATCGACAGCACGTCGTCCGACGGCGAGCTCGGCACCGTGCCGCGCGGCGAACTCCTGGGCGGAATCGTCACGCCACCGATAGGGGTAGACCGCTGTGCCCGCCGAGACGGCAACAGACACCGAGGTACTGAACGACAACACATCGACCACCACGACACATGCCGCACCCGCGCCGATCACTGCGGCTCCCGTCGGCCCCCAGTCGAGGCGAATCCCGAAACCTTCCTGCCTGGCCCACCTCGGGCTCATGGTTTCGCTCCGATCTCCGCATCGAAACGGATCGTCCGGTCAGTGCTTTCGTCTGTTCAGTGAGAGGAAACCAGCCGGAACGTGGGTCGGGCAGCCTTCTACTCACCGGGAGCGGAGAACCTGCAGTGGTGTCCGGCTAGAGGTCAAAGTTGGAGGGTCGGTGGGGTGAGGTCGAGGGGCGGGGGTGGGCGGAGGCGGCGGAGGGTGCCGTCGATGCCGGTGACGTAGAGGGACCAGGAGGGGCCGTCCGGGGCGAAACGAGCCGAGGTGGGGCCGATCGGCGGTGGGGACGGCAGCGGGGTGGGTGGGGTGGTCCAGCCGGTGGCGATGGTGCACCAGGCGCCGGTGGTGGTGTCGACGCGGTAGACGTTGCCCGAGTAGTCGCCGGTGACGTAGGCGGTGCCGTCGGCGGCCACGTCGAGGTCGTCGAGGACGGGGAGGAAGCCGTCGGTGATGGTGGCGACGACCTCGGGTTCGTCCGGTGCGTCCAGCGGGATGCGCAGGACCTGGAACAGGTCCAGTGAGCGCAGGGTGCCGCCACCGTTGAGGGTGCTGCCGTCGCCGGTGACGAAATACAGTGTGTCGCCGGACAATCGCAGGCCCGCAGGACGGTCGAGGCCGGACAGAACGAGGGTGACGGTGCCTGCCGCGTCGACGTGCAGGATTTCACCGCGCAGGAGGCCGCTGACGTAGAAGCCGCCCGCACCGTCGTACTCGAGGTTCTCGAGCGGGCCCAGATCGGTGGCGAGCACGTCGGCCTGCCAGCCGTCGGCGCAAGAGCGGACTTCTCCCTGGGCGACGGTACCCGGTATCGCCGCGGTCAACGCCACCGCCGCGAATGTTGTTGCCACGCAACGCCTGACGAGTACTCTACTGCTCCACCCCAGCACAGAAGCAGCGTACTGCCCGCGTCGGTGTGGCGCCGGTCGAAGCTCGTTGTGCACGGTTGAGCCGCGTTCGTGACGAGCGGTGTCGGTGATGCTCGCTCGGACGGACTCGGTGGCCGCCTCTCGGCTCCGCTGCGAGTGGCCCGTCGCAAATGTTTCGCCGAGGTGCCATTCGCCTGCGATTCGGGCGCGACGAGCCGTCAGGTCTGCGCTACCCGCCGCCGGTGGCAATCAGTCGGTGGTTGCGAGCCAGGCAGTGAGCTGGTCGGACGCGGCTGCGTCTGTAGCCAGCGCCGAGCGCTCCTCGGGGGTGAGAGCGAGAGCGTTCAATTCGGATTTCCAATGGGCGAGACGGTCGGAATCCCCTGCGGCGACGGCGAGTTCTGCGAGAGCGGCATACGCGCGAGCCAGATCCGGCGCGGCAGCAGCGGCGCCGAACCGGCGTAGACCGGTTTCCAGGGCGCGCGTGGCGGCGCGGTCGTCGTTCTTGAAATCGCGGAAGATGCGGGCATTGTCGAGAACTTTCGGCAAGCCGTCGAGATCGCGGGAACCGCCGTATTCGAGGGACTCCGGTTCGTCGCGCTGGATCACCAGCACCGTATTGCCGACCGGATCGACGAGGGTGAATCGCGACTGCCCAGGCCGGAAACGGGTGATCCGCGGGCAACCCTTCACGGGGATTTTGCCGTACTCGGCGCGCAGCGCGGCGGTGAATTTCGCGTGCCGGTCGGCGACGTCGTCGACCAGCAGCAGCGCGGCGACATGTTCGAGCGGCAGCTCGACCCCGCCCGGAGCCGGCGAGAAATGCAACGCTGTCCCATGACCCTCGACCACCCCGTACGCATACGGCCGTGTCTGCTCGTGGGTCACCGTCCACCCCAGCGTCCGATAGAACGCCAACGTGGCCCCGAGATCACCACTCCACAACATCGGCACTGCGGCATCGCTCATGAATCCGAGCCTACGAACCTTTCCGCCGCCCCGCCCGTACCAGTTTCCCCACCGCTAGGCTCGAAGGATGACGAACCGCCTGGGCGAGGTTGCGACCGCGAACTATGTTCTGCTCACCACTTTTCGTAAGGACGGCACGCCCGTCGGCACCCCGGTGTGGGCCGTGTCGCGCGAGGACAAGCTGTATGTGTGGACGGTGACCGACAGCTGGAAGGTCAAGCGCATCCGCCGCAACCCCGAGGTGACCGTGCAGCCGTGCGATGCGCGCGGTAAGACGCACGGTGCGGTGGTGTCGGGTACCGCGCGCGTACTCGACGGGGCCGAGACCGAGCAGGTCCGCTCGTTGCTTCGGCGCAAGTACCGGCTCACCGGCCCGCTGGTGATCTTCTTCAGCAACCTGCGCCGGGGCAAGGACGGCACCATCGGTCTCGAGATCACGCCCGCCTGACCGAAACGGTACCCAGTACCGCCGGTATCGGATACCGTGGGGGTTCAGACGAAAGGACTCCCATGGCCGAGAACCGCCGCCGCGCCGTCGTGATCGCGGGTGCCCGCACCCCGTTCGTCCGCGCGTTCACCGACCTGACCCGGCTCGACAGTATCGCCCTGGCGGGTGCGGCGGTGCGCGGTCTGCTCGCGCGCACCGGCATCGCGCCCGCCGAGATCCAGTCCATCGTGTGGGGCGGGGTGATCCTGCCCAGTCATGCGCCGAACATCGCGCGCGAAGTGGCCCTGGATCTGAACCTGGATTTCGGGTGCGAGGGATACACGGTCACCCGGGCGTGCGCGTCGGGCTTGCAGGCCGTCACCTCGGCGGCCGCGGCGATCGAACGCGGCGAATACGACATCATGATCGCGGGTGGCAGCGACTCCACCAGCAACGCCGAGATCAAACTGCCGCAGAAAGTGGTGCACGCGGTCGCACCCGTCGCGCTCGGAAAACCGTCGGCCAAGGACTATCTCGACGTCGTGCGTCAGCTCGCGCCGTTCACCGACATCCTGCCGCGTCAGCCCAAGATCTCCGAGCGGACCACCGGTGAGGTGATGGGCGAGTCCGCCGAGAAGATGGCAAGGATCAACGGTATCTCCCGCGCCGACCAGGACGCTTTCGCCGCCCGCTCCCACCAGCGCGCGGCCGCCGCTATCGCCTCGGGCCGATTCGATGACGAGGTCGTGCCGATCGAGACGCCGTCCGGCAAACGGATCGAGACCGACGGTCTGGTCCGGCCGAATACGAGCGTGGAGAAGCTGGCCGCGCTGAAGCCGGTCTTCGCCGAGAACGGCACGGTCACCGCAGGTAACGCGAGCCCGCTCACCGATGGTGCGTCGGCGGTGTTGTTGATGAGCGAGGAGAAGGCTCGGGCACTGGGTCTCACGCCACTGGCCGCATTCCGTTCGTGGAGCTATGTGAGCGTCGACCCAGCGGACCAGGTCCTCATCGGACCGGCGATCTCGATGCCGCGCGCGCTCGACAAGGCGGGGATGTCCCTGGGCGATATCGACCTCGTCGATATCCATGAAGCCTTCGCGGCGCAGACCCTTTCGGTGCTTCGTATGTTGGAGAGCGCGGAGTGGGCCAAGAACCGGCTCGACCGCGATGAAGCGGTGGGGTCCGTCGATATCGACACCTTGAACGTGCACGGCGGTTCCATCTCGCTCGGGCACCCGTTCGGCGCCACCGGTGCCCGAATGGTGACGACCATGGCCAATGAGCTGGCTCGGAGCGGAAAAGAGACCGCGCTGCTGGGCATTTGCGCGGCGGGTGGTATCGGGGCCTCGGCGGTCCTCGAGAGGGTGTGAGGCGGAGCAACTCGCGT
>NZ_BDBI01000021.1 GCF_001612905.1 Nocardia ignorata NBRC 108230
ACCGAGCGGGTTCCGCACGGCTGGGAGTGCGGCGGGTGGCACCACTCGAGCCGTCCCGTAGGGCCGGTCCTGCGCTACATGAAAGCTTCGCCTGATATCGACCGACCAGTGCTTGCCGCACGCAAAATACTTTCCAGAAGAAGCACTTACGCGCCGAGCTCAGCTACATAACCACGAAGCACCGCCCCCGCATCGAGCATCGCAAGACCCTGCTCGGTCAGCTTGGCCTGCCAAGCGGTCAGAGCAGCAGTAAGGGCCTCTGTACTCCCCGCGGCACGGATCTGAGCGATAACGGCCGCGATGTGCTCGAGACGGTAACCACCACGACGGAGGATCGTCGTCAGATGAGCGTCGCGGCGGTCGATGGAGGTGTAGAGCCGATAGCCGGTGGCGGAATCGCGGGCAGGGGAGAGGATGCCTGCCGTTTCCCAAGCTCGGAGAGTGGCGGGGGTAAGCCGCAGGTGCGCGGCCAGTTCACCGATGGTGTACGCGGTATCGGGATTCGTTGTAGGGGAGGGCGATTCGTTCGTCAGGTGGTCGACCGCTCGGCGGATAGAGGTCAGGGTCTCGCGGTCTTCCAATAGACGGGCATGGGCACGGTCGATCTCGGTCAGAGCGGTGTCCAGGTCGTCAGCGTGCAGCGCACGCATGACGCGACTCGCGACGGCGTGCCCGAAGGCCGGAATCAGGGTCAGGTAGGTGCGCAAGGCGACGACGTGGAGATCGGTGTAGACGCGGTATCCGGTGGGTGTGCGATCGGCGGCCGGAAGACACCCGTCCTGCTCGTAGTTGCGCACCGCCTGGGTGGAAATGCCGTGTTCACGGGCCAGGTCCGTCGGTCGCAGATTCCTCACGATTTGATACTTTACCTGGCATCTGCCTTGCAAAACCGCGTGAGGTTTACACCGTTTCTTCAGAGATACGATTTATTCACATGAGTCAGAAGATCTGGGACTTCATCCCCTCCACCTGTGAGCTCCTCGCCTTGGGCGAACCCACGCACAAGGAACCGGGCTTCGCCGCCCGGCGCAACGAACTGTTCGCCGACCTGGTCGAACGCGGGTTCCGCTCCATCGCCTTGGAAACCTGCCGCACAGCCGCACTCACCATCGACGACTATGTCCGCCACGGTGTCGGCACCCTCGACGAGGTGATGCGTACCGGCTTCACCCACGGCTTCGGCGCCTTCGACGCCAACCGGGAACTGGTGGTCTGGCTGCGCGCCCACAATGCCGAACTGGCACCCGCGGACCGCGTGAGCATCCACGGTTTCGACGGCGCGATGGAAACCATGTACGCACCGAGCCCACGCCCCTACCTCGAATATGCCTGCGACTACTTGCAACTCGACCTCGGCATCCGCGAGGTGACAGGCGAGGACGACCGGTGGAACCGCACCGAGGCGATCATGGACCCGACGGTCTCGGTCGGCGCCGGCACCGATGCCGCGCGCCTGCGCGTCATCGCCGACGACCTGCTCGTCCGCCTCCACACCCGGGCACCGGAACGAATCGCCACCACCTCGCTCGACGAATGGCGCAGGGCCGCAGTCCATGTCACCACCGGACTCGGGCTGCTGCGCTACCACGCTCAAGCCGCCGACCCTCTCCCCGACGACGAACGCTGGTCGGCCCTGTCCGCCACCCGCGACGCCCTCATGGCCGAGAACCTGCTCGACATCCGCACCGTCGAGAGTTCACGCGGCCCGACCCTGGTGTGCGCCCACAACCTCCACCTGCGCCGCACCTCGAGCATCATGCGAATGGGCCCGATGAACCTCACCTGGTCGGGAGCCGGCGCGATCGTCGCGGCCCTGATGGGGGAGCGCTACCGGGCGATCCTCGGCACCCTGGGCCGCAGCACCGGCCTGGAACTCGGCGAACCAGACCCCGGTACGTACGAGGGCATCCTCCAGAAATCCACGTCCACTTGGGAACTGGTGGCCGCCGGCACCCTCGGTACTGCCGACATCCGCACCGATACAAAACCTGAGCAGGGCTACTTTCCCCTGGACCCCGACACGATCAAGGGAGCAGACGTGATCCTGCACCTGCCCGAGGGAAGCGCCACCAGTCTCGCCAGTTGGGGCTAGCCCCAGTCCGGTCGCGATGACCAGCCCCCGGGGCGGCGGTGCAGACGTGCACCGCCGCCCCTACGAACTCACGTCGCCTGGCTCACCGACGACATGTGGAAGTCCGGAATCCGCAGGGGCGGCACAGCCGTTCGGCTGAACCAGTCCTTCCATTCGCGAGGAAGGGTGATCTCGGTCGCGCCTGCCTCCGAGACCCGCCGCAACAGGTCGAGAGGACTCTCGTTGAAGCGGAAGTTGTTCACCGCGCCGGTGACTTTTCCGTCTTCGACGAGGTACACGCCGTCGCGGGTGAGGCCGGTGAGCAGCAGGGTGGCCGGATCGACCTCGCGGATGTACCACAGGCAGGTCAGCAGCAGGCCGCGCTCGGTGCGGGCGATCATGTCGTCCAGGGTGGCGTCGCTGCCGCCGGTGAGCAGCAGGTTCTCGCCGGGAACCGTTGCGGTGGTACCGAATTCGGCGGCGGTGGCGCGCGGGTAGATCAGCGATTCGATGGTGCCGTCGGAGATCCAGTCGACGCGCCGCGCGGACAGACCGTTGTCGAACACCGACAGCGACTCCGACGACGAGGGTGTCGCCACGAACGGCCGGTACTCCAGGCCGCTCGCCTTCGGGTCGGAGTACAGGGTGAGCGGGAGGTCGGTGAGTCGCTCACCGACACGCGTGCCGCCCGCCCGGGCGAACGCGTTGTGCCCTTCCTGAGCACCGCGACCCTCCATGCTCCACGCCATGTAGATCATCAGATCCGCGACCGCCGAGGGCGGCAACAGGGTTTCGTAGCGGCCCGCGGGCAGGTCGACCCGGCGGGCGGCCCAGTCGAGCCGACGCGAGAGCTCCGACAGCAGCCCGGGTGTGTCCACATCGACGAAATCGGGTGTCCCGACGCCGACCCAGGCGCTGGCGAGATCGCTGCCCTCCCCGCGCTTTCCATTGATCTCGACCGAGCCCGTCGGCTGGGTGAACCGGCGCCGGATACCGGTGGAGGTGCCGAGCCAGGTGGTGTGCACCTGGTGGTGGGCGAAACCGTAGAGCCGGTCGGTGCCGTCGAATCCGGTCGACAGGTCGCGGGCCAGCCCGGCGAACACCTCGATCCCGGTGCTGCCCGGCGCCTGCTCCCAGGTGTCCGAATCGTCCTCGGTCGGCTCGAGCAGCGGCATGGCGTCCTGGGCCGGTTCGGCCGTGCGCGCGGCCTCCTCACCGGCCCGCACCACGGCCGCGATGTCGGCCGGATCGACGCTGGTCGACGCGATCGAGCCCACGCGAGCGGAGTTCGGTCCGTCGCGGAAGATCGAGATGACCGCCCACGACCGCGACACCGACGAACCGTTGGTGGTCATCGAATTGCCGGCCCACCGCAGCGACGCCTCGTGCGCGTCGGTGACGAGCACGATCGCCTCGTCGGCCGTCGACGCGGCAAGCGCCCGCTCGACCACCGCGCCCGCCGGGAACACACTCGCGCTCACTGGCCGCCCTCCGTCCGGGTGTTGAGAATATCGACCCCGCGCACCAGCACCGAGGGGCACCCGTGACTCACCGCCGCCACCTGACCCGGTTGCGCCTTACCGCAATTGAACGCCCCACCCAGTTGCCACGTGCTCGGCCCGCCGACCGCCTCCATCGACCCCCAGAAATCGGTTGTCGTGGCCTGGTAGGCGACATCACGCACCTGACCGGCCAGTTCTCCGTTGCGGATCCGGAAGAACCGCTGTCCGGTGAACTGAAAGTTGTAGCGCTGCATATCGATCGACCAGGATTTGTCGCCCACGACGTAGAGACCGTCCTCGACCCGCGAGATCAGCTCGGCAGTGCTCGTGTCGTTGTCGGGATCCGGTTGCAGCGACACATTGGCCATCCGCTGGATCGGCACATGGTGCGGCGAGTCGGCGTAGGAGCAGCCGTTGGAGCGGTCCAGGCCGAGGCGCGGGGCGAACACGCGGTCGAGTTGATAGCCGACGAGGACACCGTCGCGCACCAGATCCCACCGCTGGCCCGCCACACCTTCGTCGTCGTAGCCGACGGTGGCCAGCCCGTTCACCTGTGTGCGGTCGCCGGTGACGTGCATGACCGGGGTGCCGTAGCGCAAGGTACCCAGCTTGTCGGGAGTGGCGAACGATGTACCCGCATACGCGGATTCGTAGCCGATCGCCCGGTCGTACTCGGTGGCGTGCCCGATGGATTCGTGGATGGTGAGCCACAGGTTGGTCGGGTCGATCACCAGATCGGTCGGCCCGGCCACGACGGACGGCGCCTTCACCTTCTCGGCCAGCCAGCCGGGGATCCGCGCGAGTTCGTCTGCCCAGTCCCAGGTTCCGTCGGCGCCGGTGACGTACTCCCACCCGCGACCCGCCGGCGCGGCGAGAGTGCGCATGGTCTCGAACACCCCGGACGCGGCATCGACGGTCACCGCCTCGAGCTCTGGATGCAACCGCACCCGCTGCTGGGTGATCGACGATCCCGCGGTGTCGGCATAGAAGGTCTGTTCCTTGACCTGCAACACCGAGGCGGTGACGTGGTCGACACCGTCGGCCGAGGACAACCGCCCCGAATAGTCCTGCAGCAGCGCCACTTTGTCGGCCGTCGGCACCGCGAACGGATCGAGATCGTAGGCCGACACCCAGGACACGTCGTCGTAGACCGGTTCGTCGGCCAGCTCCACCCGCTCCCGATTCAGCGAACGCAGCGCTCGCGCGACGGTCACCGCGCGACGCGCCACCTCGGTGGCGGTGTCGGAGGTGAGGGCGGCGTGGGACGCGAAACCCCAGGTGCCGTCGACGATCACACGCACCGCCAACCCGAGTTCGGTCGCGTCGGTGACCGCCTCGACCCGGCCGTCGCGCAACCGGATCGACTGGGTCACCAACCGCTGCACACGCAGATCGGCATGTTCGGCGCCCGCCGCGCGGGCCGCCGACAACGCGGCCTCGGCCAACGTGGCGAGCCCGAGCGCGCGGAACTCTTCGTCCACCTCGTGTGAAGTCGTGGTACTCACCGCGCCTACGCTAGCGGCTCCCACCGACACGTGCCCCACACCCGCGTGAAAACCGGGCCGTGGCAGCGACAACCGTGACGCGCGGGCCCCGATCCTCCCGCCGGGGAACCCGCGGATGCCGTAGGGTGCCCGCCGTGCCGCCATCTGCCCTCCGCGATCGAAAAAGGGAACGAACCCGTCGTGCGATTCTGCTGGCCGCCGTCGAATTGTTCGAGGCAGCAGGCTATGAGGAGACCACCGTCGCCGAGATCGCGGCCGCGGCCGAGGTCGGCACCCGGACCTTCTTCAACTACTTCGCCAGCAAGGAAGAACTGCTCTTCCCCGAACCCGACGACCGCGTGCGCGCGGCGGTGGCGGCCATCGCCACCCGCAGGCCGGGGGAGCGACCTGTCGAGGTGTTGCTGCGTGCCCTGCGCGCCGCGGGCGACAACCCCGGCGAACACCTCGTCGACGACCTGGGCGCCCGCATCGCCGCCCTGCGCGCCCGCGTGTCGCGCACCGTTCCGTCGGTGAGCGGTCGCGCCGCGCATGCCCAGCTCGTCGCCCAGCGCGAGATCGCCAGGCAACTGCACCTGGCGTTTCCCCACGAACTCGACGAGGTCGGCGCCGCCGCCCTGGTCGGCGCCGTGGTGGGCGCGGTCTCGGGCGCGTTGACGGTGCTGTTCCAGCAACCGCAGCACAGCATCGACGACGGTGAACGCCTGCACCGCAAGATCCACGAGACCACCTCGCGGGTACTGCAACCGTGGCTGGCCGCCCAGCCCGACGCGGTGCGCTAGGCGAACTGCTGCCAGCCCAGCCGCACCACCATCACCACGACGACGACCAGCAGCACCACCCGGACGAAGCCCGCGCCCTTGGCCAGCGCCATCCGCGAACCCACAACGGCACCGGCGATATTCGCCACCGCCATGCCCGCGCCGAGCCCCCACAGCACGTGCCCGGTGGCACCGAGATACAGCAGCGCGCCCACGTTCGACCCGCAGTTGACGACCTTGGCCATCGCCGCGGCGCGCACGAACTCGGTGCCGAGCAGGGTGGCGAAGGTGATGATCAGGAAGGTTCCGGTGCCGGGGCCGAGCAAGCCGTCGTAGAGGCCGATCAGGCCCGAGGCGAGCGCGACGACCAGGATCACCTTGCGTCGCGTCGGCGGGTGCGTCGCCATCGTCAACCCGACCTTCGGGCGCAACGTCACGAAGATCGCCACGCCGACGAGCACGACCATCACCATCGGGATGAACAGTTCCCGGTCGATGAGCGACACGGCCGCCGCACCGCACGCGGCGGTGATCGCGGCGATCACCCCACCGGGCACCAGCACCTTCCACTGCATGGGCACCTTGCGCGCGAAGGTCAGTACCGCCGTGGCAGTTCCCGCCAGCGCGGCCATCTTGTTCGTGCCGAGCGCGGTCTGCGGTGCGATGCCGGGGGCCACCAGCAACAGGGTGGGCAGGATGATCAGCCCGCCGCCGCCGACCACCGCGTCGACCCAGCCCGCCGCCGCCGCGGCCACCAGTAGCACCGTCCAGTCTCCGAGTTGCACGCGTCAAGGCAATCAAGATCACGGCCGGAAAGCCAGCGGGCGCCTAGGCTTGGCCGGTGCGCCGGTTCAGTCTGTGGCTTCGTGGACGACCCATCGTCGCCGACTCCCTCCTCGCGGCGATGCTGCTGTGCTTCGACGTCCTCGGCGTGGGCGAGGCCAGGAACAAGGTCGTCTACCTCGTGCTGTCGGTGCTGCTGCCGATGCCGGTGGCCCTGCGGCGGCTGTACCCGCGCGCCATGGCCGCGACCCTGCTCGTGCTGTCGCTGCTGTGCACGTTCACCGCCTACCTGCTGAACGAGAGCACCGCACCGCACGTGGCGCTGATCGGGCTCGGGGTGATGCTCTATACGCTGGTGGCCTATGTCGGACGCCGTGACGGGCTGATCTACGTGGGCTTCCTCGCCCTCGACCTGGGTCTGTCGGTGCTGCTGGTGCGCGAGCCCAAGGGCGGCGACGTGATCCTCGTCGGCGCCATCTACGCGCTGTGCTGGACGCTGGCGGAGTTCAACGGCGCCCGGCACGCCTACGACGCCGAGGTCGCCGCGCGGCTGGCCGTCGCCGACTACGACAAGGAACGCCGCGCCCACGAGGCCGTCGCCGCCGAACGCACCCGCATCGCCCGCGAACTCCACGACGTGGTCGCGCATGCGGTGAGCGTCATCATCGTGCAGGCCGACGGGGCGAAATACGCCCTGCGCACCGACCCGGACGCCGCCGAACGCGCGCTGTCGACGATCGCGGGCACCGGCCGCGACGCCCTGCGCGAACTGCGCCGCACCGTCGCCCTGTTGCGCACCGAGCACGCACCCGAACTCCTGCCCCAGCACGGCAGCGCGGGCATCGCGCAACTGGCGCAGATGATGCGCGAGGCGGGCCTGGCCGTCGACCTCGAGCTCACCGGCGAACTCGACGACATCGCACCCGAGGTGAGCCTCGGCGTGCACCGCATCGTGCAGGAGTCGCTCACCAACACCCTCCGGCACGCCGGTGCGAGCGCCAAGGCCGTGGTGCGGGTGCAGCGCGGCGCCGAGGAGATCCTGGTGGAGATCACCGACAGCGGCGGAGTTCCTGTGCGGGAGAGCGCGATTCACGGTGGCGGTATGGGCCTGGTCGGCATGCGCGAACGGGTCGCGGTGCTCGGCGGCACCCTGCACGCGGGCAAGCTGCCCGACGGGCGCTGGCAGGTGAGCGCCCGCCTCCCGCTGCGCGCCGAAACCGACTGAACCGGCCGCTAGGGTGAGGGAATGCCGATCAGTGTGCTCGTGGTGGACGATCAGGAACTCATGCGGATGGGCCTGAAAATGGTCCTCGGTGCCCACTCCGACATCGAGGTCGTCGGCGAAGCGGCCAACGGCGAGGAAGCTGTGCGCCGCGCCGGGGAGCTGCGCCCCGACGTCGTGCTGATGGACGTGCGCATGCCGGTGGTCGACGGCGTCACCGCCACCGGCCGCATCGTCGCCACCGGTGACGGCGTGCGCGTGCTCGTGATGACCACCTTCGACCTCGACGAACACGCCCTCGGCGCGCTGCGCGCGGGGGCGAGTGGCTTCCTGCTCAAGGACACCCCGCCGGAAGATCTCGTCTCGGCGATCCGCAGCGTCGCCGCCGGTGACGCCGTGGTGTCACCCAAAGTGACCAAACGCTTGCTCGACCGCCTCGTCGCCGACGACCCGGCCGGGCTGCGCGACCCCTCGGTGCTCGACGTGCTCACCGTCCGCGAACGTGAGGTGCTCGAGCAGATCGCCGCCGGGCAGAGCAACGCCGAGATCGCCGCCGCACTGTTCCTGTCCGAAGCCACCGTGAAGACACACGTGGGCCGGGTGCTCACCAAACTCGGGCTGCGCGACCGGGTGCAGGCGGTGGTGCTGGCGTACGAGACCGGGCTGGTGCGGCCCGGCGGATGAGTGATCCGCCACGGGCCGGGAGAAAAAACGCGTGCTCGTGCGTTGAACGGGTAGATCGTCCGAAAGGATCACCATGACCGCCCTGCTGTTCGTGCTCTACCTCGTCGTCGAGATCGCCGCCCTCGTCGGTCTCGCCCAGGTGATCGGCGTCGGCTGGGCGCTGCTGGTGCTCGTCGCGGTCTCCGGCGTGGGACTGGCCTTGCTCGCCAAGCAGGGGCGGCGGGTCTTCGACCGGTTCCGCCGGGCCTCGCGCGGTGAGGTGAGCGCGGAGAGCGCGGTCGCCGACGGACTGCTCGTCGCGACGGGATCGGTGCTGCTGTTCGTGCCGGGCCTCGTCACCGGTGTGCTCGGATTGCTCGCCCTGTTCCCGCCCACCCGCGCGCTGCTGCGGCCGGTGCTCGAGAAGCTCGGTACCAGGCGCTTCGGCCCGCTGCCCTCGTTCGCGCCCGCGCCCTACCGTGGCGTGGTCGTCGATGCCGGTGGCGACGTGGTCGACGGTGATGTCGTCGGCCAGTGGTATGACGACGGGCACACTCGTGGTCCGCGTGCGCTCGGTTCGGCCTGAACCGCCGACACTCGCACCGGCCGACGGTCTACAGTGACCCGCATGGCCACCGAGCAGATCACCGTCACGGTGAGCGAGGAACTGGCCGACGCGGTACGCCGAGCGAGTACCGCTGCCGGACAGTCGATGTCGGACTTCACCACCGCCGCGTGGCGGTTGGAACTGATCGCCGCCCGAGCGGGCGGCCACACACCGGCGGGACTCGGCGACGCCGACGTGTGCGCCGTGCTGTCCCTGCCGACCTGACGATCCGCCGATACGGCAGACTGGGGCACCGTGAGTACCCAGTTGCTGATCGGCGGTCGTTTCTACAGTTCCAGCTCCCCGGACGCGACCGCGATGGCGGTCACTGACGGCACCGTGGTGTGGCTCGGCGCCGAGGCGCCCGGGCGTGCCATGCATCCCGACGCGGAGATCATCGACCTCGACGGCGCGTTCGTCGCGCCCGCGTTCGTCGACCCGCACGTCCACGTCACCGCCCTCGGACTGCGGCTCACCGGGCTGGATCTGCGCGGCGCGCGCTCGCTGGCCGACCTCCTGGACGTGGTGCGCGCCCACGCCGCGCGGCAGCCCGACGGGGTGATCATCGGCGACGGCTGGGACGACACCACCTGGCCCGAGCAGCGGCCGCCGACGGTCGCCGAACTCGACGAGGCCGCGGGGCCGGGCAGGCTTGTCTACCTCGCGCGCATCGACGCGCACTCGGCGGTCGCGTCGTCGGCGCTGCTCGATGCCGCCGGTGAGTCCGGCGACCGTGGCGAACCGCTGCGCGCCGACGCCCACCACCGGGTACGTGCCGTCGCCCTGGCCGGACTGTCTCGCGCCCAACGGGATTCGGCCCGCACCGCCGCCCTCGACAGCGCCGCCGCGCACGGCATCGTGGCCGTGCACGAATGCGCCGGACCCGACATCTCCAGCCGCGACGACGTGCGCGAACTGCTCGCCTTCGACCACGGCGTGCAGGTACGCGCCTACTGGGGCCAGGCCGTGCGCGGCGCGGACGAGGCGCGCGCGCTGCTCGCCGATCTGGGCGTGCACGGACTCGGCGGCGACCTGTTCGTCGACGGGTCGCTCGGTTCACACACCGCGCTGCTGCGCGAACCGTACGCCGACGCCGCCGGCTGCGGGAAGAACTTCCTCGACGCCGATGCCGTCACCGACCACCTGCGCGCCTGCACCGAAGCCGGGATCCAGGCCGGGTTCCACGCCATCGGCGACGCGGCCATGGACCTCGTGGTCGACGGATTCGCCCGGGTCGCAAGCGAACTCGGCGGTCCCGCCGTCGCCGCGCGCGGGCACCGGGTCGAGCACGCCGAGATGACCGACGCCGCCGCGATCGAACAGCTCGCCCGGCTCGGAGTGATCCTGTCGGTGCAACCGGGCTTCGACGCCGCCTGGGGTGGAACCGACGGCATGTACGCCACCCGTCTGGGCGCCGAGCGCGCCGCCGGGCTCAACCCGTTCGCCGCGATGGCGGCCGCCGGGATCTCACTGGCGATCGGCTCCGACGCCCCCGTGACGACCCTGAATCCCTGGGAACAGATCCGCGCCGCGGTGCACCACCGCACCTCCGGCCACGGACTGTCACCGCGCGCCGCCTTCGCCGCCGCCACCCGTGGCGCCTGGCGCGCGGGCGGTGTCCGCGACGGGATGGCGGGCACCCTCGTCCCCGGTGCCCCCGCGTCGTACGCGATCTGGGACGCGGGCGATCTCGTCGTCGCCGCGGCCGCCGACACCGTCCAGCGCTGGTCGACCGACCCGCGCTCGCGCGTCCCCGGCCTGCCCGCCCTCGACCCGGACGTGTCCCTGCCGACCTGTCTGCGCACCGTGCACAACGGCACGACCATCTACGCGGCCTGAGCCGACCCGCCACGAATCACGGAGCGCGACACCATGATCGACCCCGCCACCGGCGACCGGCCTCTACACACCCAGCCATCGGGACAGGTCGAGGGACCTGCGTGTCCGGACGACGAGGAGCGCGACAGTCCGTCCGCGCCGGAGGCGGGCACTGTCGACGGCCGCTCCACTGAGCCGGGAAGGTCGACGGACCGGCCCGCAGCCGAAACGAGCGATACTCACGGACCTGACGGCACATCGCCGTCGGAGCGGAGCGCGGGGCGGGAAGGCGATGCCGGTTCCGATCGAGCTGTGGGGACGGCGACGGCTGGGGCCGCGCTCTGGCGGATGGCCGTGGCGGTGCTCGGCGGGGTGCTGCTGTTCGCCAGTTTTCCGCCGCGGCCGCTGTGGTTTCTCGCGCCCTTCGCCGTCGCGCTGCTGACGCTCGCGGTCTACGGGACGAGCAGGGTGCGGGCCGCGTTCGGGTACGGGATGCTCGGCGGGTTGGCGTTCTTCCTGCCGTTGCTGCCGTGGACCGGGATCTACGTGGGGCCCGTGCCGTGGCTGGCGTTGTCGACGGCGTGCGCGGTGTTCTTCGGGCTCTGGGGCGTGCTCGCGCGGTGGCTCGGCGGACTCCGCGGATGGCCCGTGTGGCTGGCGCTGGCGTGGACGGCGACCGAATGGGCGCGCTCGAATGTTCCCTTCGGTGGATTCCCGTGGGGGAGAATCGCTTTCGGGCAGGCCGACGGTTGGTATCTGCCCCTGGCGGCCTACGGTGGCGCCCCGCTGATCGGCTTCGCGGTGGCCCTCACCGGCGCCGCGCTCGCCGCCCTCGTGCTGCGGGTGCGCGCCGGACAGCGCACTGCCGACAAGGGCATCGCGCTGACCGGTCTCGCCGTGATCGTCGCGCCGCTGGCCGGGCTCGCGCTGCGCCCCACCCTGCCCGCCCCCGACGACGGCCTGCGCACGGTGACGGTCGCCGCCATCCAGGGCAGCGTGCCGCGACTCGGCCTCGACTTCAATGCCCAGCGCCGCGCCGTGCTCGACAACCACGTCCGCCGCACCGAGGAACTGGCCGACAGCGTCGCACGCGGCCAAGAACGCAAACCGGATATCGTGATCTGGCCCGAGAACTCCTCCGATATCGACCCGCTGCGCAATGCCGACGCCGCCGCCGTCATCACCCGCGCCTCGGAACGCATCGGTGCCCCGATCCTCGTCGGCGCGGTTCTGGTGAACGGCGACCGGACCACCACGAACTCGGTGATCGTCTGGAACGGTGCCGCCGGGCCGGGAAAGCGCCACGACAAGAAAATCATCCAGCCGTTCGGTGAATACCTGCCGATGCGAAGTTTCTTCCGTTTGTTCTCTTCCTATGCCGATCGCGCGGGCTATTTCGTACCCGGCCACGGCGACGGCACCGTCACTGCCGCGAATGTCCGAATCGGCGTCGCCACCTGTTATGAGGTCGCCTTCGACCGGGCATTCCGGGAATCCCTTGCCGCGGGCGCGCAATTGCTGACCGTCCCGACCAACAACGCCACCTTCGGCGAGAGTGAGATGACGTACCAGCAATTGGCGATGTCGCGGGTGCGCGCGGTCGAGCACGGGCGGGCGCTCGTGGTCGCGGCAACCACCGGGGTCAGTGGGATCATCACCGCCGACGGCACTCTCACGCAGCGCTCCGACCAAGTCGTCCCCGCGGCGCTGGTCGCCCAGTTACCATTGCGCGACACGGCGACGATCGCGACCAGGATCGGTGCGGCGCCCGAAGTGGCGTCCGTTATCCTGACCGCGATCGGCGCGGGACTGCTCTTGACCCGCCGCCACCGAGCGAACCAGACGCAGGTTATGCGCAGCTCGGGAAATTCTGAATAAGCGGTTTGTTTCAGCCCGGGGGAAGCGGCATCGAGTTGCTGCTACAGGGGTGTAATTCGTTGAGCGCGAAATAAATCCAGATCGGTAGCCATCCGGCCGCCGGAGTACTCCGAATCATGGGCGTGGATAGCCACGCCCTGGGCCGTCGTGTGCCCGGGCGCTGCTCGGGGAGTCGTGACACACCAGAACGGAGTGCTTGATGAGTTCATTGGCCACCGACCGCGTCAGCTCATGCGTCACCGACGAGGACTCGAGCCAGCCGTTCGCTTTGTCGCCCGGTCAGACGGCGCTGTGGTACGCGCAACGCATCAGGCCCGACATCCCGCTCACGATCGCGCACTATGTGGAACTGCACGGCGATCTCGACCCGGGCAGGCTGCTCTACGCCATCGAGCGATTCGGTGCCGAATCCCAGGTGGGACACGTGCGCCTACTCGAGATCGACGGCGTACCCCATCAGCGGGTCGATCCGAGCTGGCGACCCGGCTGGGCCCGCCTCGACCTGCGCGGCGAGCCCGACCCACGCGCGGCCGCGCTACGGTGGATGAACGAGCACGCCAGCACGCCCATCGACATGGAGAACGAGCCGCTCACCATCAATGTGGTGCTGCGCATCGGCGAGCGCGACTGGTTCTGGTACGAGCGCGGTCACCACATCGTGATCGACGGATACGGGGCGATGAACGCGCTCGCGCGCACCGCCGAGATCTACACCGCGGTCGGCGAGCAGCGCGAACCCTCCGTGTCGCGCGCCGCCGCCCTGGTCGACCTCTACGCCGACGAGTCGCGCTACCGCGAGTCCAGCCGTTTCCACGCCGACCGCGAGTACTGGATGCAGCAGCTCGCCGGTGTCGGCGAGCCGATGACACTGTCGTCGGTGACCGCGACCGGCGACACCCACGACCCCGGCCGGCACCGCGCGACCGCCGTGCTCGACACCGACCTCGACACCCTGCTCACGCAGGCGATCACCGCGCACAACTCGGCCAATTCCGCGCTCATCGTCGCCGCCCTCGCCGCCTACGTCCGCTCGGTCACCGGCAATCCCGACGTGGTGCTGAGCCTGCCCGTCTCGGCGCGCACCACCGTGGCGTTGCGCCGCTCGGCGGGTGTGGTGTCCAACGTCGTTCCGCTGCGCGTGCGTTTCGACGAGAACACCACCGTCGCCGACGTGGTCCGCCAGACCGAACTGCAGATCACCGGCGCCCTGCGGCACCAGCGCTACCGCTCCGACGACATCCGCCGCGACTGCGGCTACTCGCGCGACGCCCGTGGGTTCTTCGGGCCGATGGTCAACATCATGCTGTTCCACGACGAGCTGAAATTCGATGACATCACCGGTCAGCTGCACGTGCTGGCGACCGGCCCCGTCGAAGACCTCTCCATCAATATCTACAACGGTGACGGCGGCCGCATCCAGCTCGACTTCGAGGCCAACCCCCGCCTCTACGGCGAGGCCGAGAACTCGGCGCATCACGCCCGCTACCTGGACTTCCTCGCCCGGTTCCTGGCCGCCGCCCCCGACAGCCCGGCCAACGCGCTCAACGCCATCACCGCGACCGAACGCGAACGCGTGCTGCGGGAATGGAATGCCACCGAGATCCCGGTGCCCACCGGCACGCTCGTCTCGCTGTTCACCGATCAGGTGCGACGCAGCCCGCACGCCGTCGCGCTCGAGTACGGCGACCGCGCCATCGGCTACACCGAACTGTCCGAACGGGTGAACCAGCTGGCCCGCGAACTCATCGCGCGCGGTGCGGGCCCGGAGACCACCGTCGGGTTGTGCCTGCACCGCAGCATCGAGATGGTGATCGGCATGTACGCCGTGCTCGCCACCGGCGCCGCCTACCTGCCGATCGATCCGGAACATCCGGTCGACCGCATCGATGCCGTTGTGGCACAGGCGAAGCCGGTGTGTGTGCTGACCGCCGCTCGCGACGGTGTGCGACTGCCTGCGGGTGCCGTGCGTGTCGATCTGGACACGCTCGACGTCACCGGGCACGACATCGCCCCCATCACCGACGCCGACCGCCGAGCGCCGCTGCGGCCCGACCACCCCGCCTACGTCATCTTCACCTCGGGCTCCACCGGCAAGCCGAAGGGGGTGGCGGTCACGCACGCCGCCATCGTCAATCGGCTGCGGTGGATGCAGGCCGAATACCCGCTCGACCACAGCGACGCCGTGCTGCAGAAGACCCCGGCCACCTTCGACGTGTCGGTTTGGGAGTTCTTCTGGCCGCTGCAGGTCGGGGCGCGGCTGGTCGTCGCCGCACCCGGCGGGCACCGCGATCCGGCGTACCTGGCGCGGATCATCACCGAGAAGTCCGTCACCACAGCACATTTCGTGCCGTCCATGTTGTCGTTGTTCGTCACCGATCCGCGCGTGCGCGGCGGCGCGAACCTGCGGCGGGTGTTCTGCAGCGGTGAGGCGCTGCCCGGCGCCACCGTCGCCCACTTCCATGCGGCTCTGCGCGGGCCGGAACTGCACAACCTGTACGGGCCGACCGAGGCCGCGGTCGACGTCACCTACTGGCCGTGCCCAGTCGGGGCGACCACCGTGCCCATCGGGTCGCCGGTGTGGAACACCAAGACCTACGTACTCGATTCACAGCTGCGCCCGGTCCCGCCCGGCGTGGTCGGCGAGCTGTACCTCGCGGGCGCCCAGCTGGCGCGCGGCTACCTCGGCAGGCCCGACCTGACGGCCGACCGGTTCGTCGCCAACCCGTTCACCCACGGGCAACGCATGTACCGCACCGGCGACCTGGCCCGCTGGCAGCTCGACGGCGGCATCCTGGAATACCTGGGGCGCACCGACTTCCAGGTCAAGATCCGTGGTCTGCGCATCGAACTCGGCGAGGTCGAGTCCGCGCTGCTCGCTCAGGACGGTATCGCCCGTGCCGTCTGCGTGGCACGCACCAGCCGCACCGGCGACGACGAACTCGTCGCCTACGTGGTCGCCGCGCCGGGCGCCGCCACACCCGAGGTGGCGGCCTTGATGGCGGCGCTGCGCCGGGCGCTGCCCTCCTACATGGTGCCCTCGGCCCTGGTCGTGCTCGACGAACTGCCGCTGAGCGCCAACGGCAAGGTCGACCGCAAGGCACTGCCCGCCCCTGAGGTCGGTGTGCGGGTGACCACCGGCGCGGACGCACCGCAGACCGAGCTGGAATGCGCGCTCGCCGAGATCTTCACCGAGGTGCTCGCGCTAGACGGCACCGGAATCGGCGTGCAGGACAGCTTCTTCGACCTCGGTGGCAACTCGCTCGTCGCCGCGCGCGCCGTCGCCAGGATCAACACCACCCTGGACGCGAGCATCAGCATCCGGCACCTGTTCGAGTACTCGACCATCGCGTCGCTGGCCGAGTACATCAGTACCCACCGGCCCGAGTCCTCCACGCCCGAGCTGGTTCCCGCGACCCGGCCGGAAAGGGTGCCGCTGTCGCTGGCCCAGCAGCGGCTCTGGATCCTCAACCGGTTCGCCGAACACGCCGCCGCCTACAACATGCCGCTGGCGCTGCGGCTGACCGGTCGGCTGGACCTCACCGCCCTGCGGGTCGGCCTGCGGGACGTGCTCGACCGCCACGAAAGCCTGCGCACCAGCTTCCCCGACGGCCCGGACGGGCCGTACCAGCTGATCCATCCCGCCGCTGCCGTGGCACCCGATCTCGTCGCGCGCGACGTGGACGGCCGGATCGACGACCTCGTCGCCGAGGTCGCCGGTCGCGGCTTCGACCTGCGTGACGAGACTCCGCTGCGGGTGGTGCTGTACCGCCTGGCCCCCGACGAGCATCTGCTGGTCGTGGTGCTGCACCACATCTGTGGCGACGGCTGGTCGGTCGCGCCGCTGGCCAGGGATCTGATGACCGCCGTCGCCGCCCGCGCCGACGGCAATGCGCCGCGGTGGACGCCACTGCCCGTGCAGTACGCCGATTTCGCACTGTGGCAACGAGAACTGCTCGGTGACGAGACCGACCCGGAGGCACCGCTGGGGCGTCAGCTCGGGCACTGGCGCCGGGCCCTCGCCGGACTGCCCGATCAGCTCGACCTGCCGCTCGACCGCCCGCGCCCGCTGCGACGGACCACCGGCGGCGACACGGTCGCCTTCACCATCGATGCCGAAACACGCCGGGCAGCAGCCCAACTCGCCAGCGGCCGCGGGGTGAGCATGTTCATGGTGCTGCACGCCGCGCTGGCCACGGTGCTCGCGCGTGTGTGCGGCAGCACCGACATCACCATCGGCACCCCGATCGCGGGACGTTCCGACCCGGCGCTCGACGAACTCGTCGGCATGTTCGTCAACACCCTCGTGCTGCGCACCGAGGTCGACCTCGGCGCCGGTTTCGACCGGATGCTCGACCAGGTCCGCGAAACCGACCTCGACGCCTTCGCCAACCCCGACGTCCCCTTCGAACGGCTCGTCGAACTGGTGAACCCGGACCGGTCGACCAACCGGCATCCGCTGTTCCAGGTGATGCTGTCCTACGACCGCACCCCCGAGCTGCGCGTCGAACTGCCCGGTGTGGCCGCCGAACTCGTACCCGTGCAGACCGGTGTCGCCAAGTTCGATCTGCAGCTCGAGGTGCGCGACAACCACGATGACGGCCCATTGCACGCCGAATTCGGTTATGCCACTGATCTTTTCGATCGCTCGACCATCGAGGCCATCGCCCGCCGGTTCACCACCATGCTGCGGTCCGCGCTGGCCGCGCCGCAGGAACCGATCGGTGACCTGCCGCTGCTCGACCGTCGCGAGATCGCGCGGCTCGTGCCCGTGGCGGGCGCACCGGCCGAGCCGGCCGACACCCTCGCGCGCCTGCTCGCCGATACCGCCCAGCGCCTGCCGGACTCGGTCGCGGTGCGTTATCTCGGGCTCGACACGACCTACCGGGAGCTCGACGAGCGCTCGAACAGGTTGGCGCGCAGCCTGATCGCCCACGGCGCGGGCCCCGAGTCGGTGGTGGCGGTGGCGTTGCCGCGTGGGCTGGAATCGATCATCGCCATCTGGGCGGTGGCCAAGACCGGTGCCGCGTACGTGCCGGTCGACCCGGCGTACCCCACCGAGCGCATCGCGCACATGATCGGCGACTCCGGTGCGGTGCTCGGGCTCACCCTGCCCGAACACCTCGCCGCGCTGCCGACCACCGTCGGCAAGCACCGCCGGGCACCGGAATGGCTGGTGTTCGGGACCGCCGCGTTCGAGGCCGACTGCGCACACCGCTCGGCCGCGCCTGTGCGCGACATCGAGCGCACGCACCCGATGCGGCCGACCCAGCCCGCGTACCTGATCTATACCTCGGGCTCCACCGGCCTGCCCAAGGCGGTCGTCGTCACCCATGCGGGCATCTCCTCGCTGGCCAGCGAGCAGACCCAGCTGTTCCGGGTGACCGATGCCGCCCGTACCCTGCACTTCTCCTCACCGAGTTTCGACGCCTCGGTGCTGGAGCTGCTGCTCGGCTTCGCCGCGGGCGCGACCGTCGTCGTCGCCCCGGCCGACCTGTACGGCGGCGCCGAACTGGCGGGATTCCTTCGCTCGGAGCGGATCACGCACGCCTTCATCACCCCGGCCGCCCTGGCGACCGTGCCCGCCGGTGAGTTCCCCGAACTCAACACCGTCATCGTCGGCGGCGAGGCCTGCTCCGACGAACTGGTCGACACCTGGGCCGGTCGCTACCGGATGCACAACATGTACGGCCCGTCGGAGGCGACCGTCGCGGTCACCGCGAGCGTCGCCATGGTGCCCGGCGAACCGGTGCCGCTCGGTGTGCCCGTGCGCGGTATGCGCTTGTTCCTCCTCGATTCCCGGCTGCACCCGGTGCCGCCGGGGACTCCGGGCGAGCTGTATGTGTCCGGTCCCGGCGTGGCACGCGGGTACCTGGGCAAACTCGGGCTCACCGCACAGCGCTTCGTCGCGAACCCGCACGGCCGGGTGGGCGAAAGGATGTACCGCACGGGCGATCTCGTGGTCGCCGACGCCACCGGACGCCTGCGTTTCCTCGGCCGCGCCGACGACCAGATCAAGATCCGTGGCTTCCGTATCGAGCTGCGCGAGATCGACCATGTGCTGCGCGAACACCCGGGGGTGCGCTCGGCGACGACCGTGGTGCACGTGGACGAACACGGTCAGCAGCGGCTCGCGTCCTACGTCACCGCCGACGGGCCGATCGAACCGGCGGCCGTGCTCGACACCGCACGCGGCAGGCTGCCCGGTTACATGGTGCCCGCCGCGCTGGCGGTGCTCGACCGGATGCCGGTGACGCCAGCCGGCAAATTGGACCGAAAGGCCCTTCCGGCACCGGAATTCGCGGCGACAGGTGGATCGCGCGCACCGCGTACCCACCTCGAGATGCGGGTGGCCGCGGTGTTCACCGAGATCCTCGGTCGGCCGGTGCCCGGCGCGGAGGACAGCTTCTTCGACATCGGCGGCAACTCGCTGCTCGCCACCCGGCTGGCCGCGGCGCTGCACGCCGACTTCGAGGTCGATCTGCCGGTGCGCCAGATCTTCGAGGCGCCGACGGTGGCGGGCATCGCCGGTTTGATCGCGGAAGCGCCCCGGACGCAGCGGGTGGCGCTGGCGGTACACACCCCGCGCCCGGGACGCATACCACTGTCGCTGCCGCAGCAACGACTGTGGTTCCTCAACCGATTGTCACCCGAATCCAGCGCCTACAACATCGCTTTCGTCTTGCGAATCGGCGGCGATCTGGATATCGACGCCCTGCGCGGCGCGGTCACCGACCTGGTGCAGCGGCACGAGGTGCTGCGCACGGTCTTCCCCGAGGACCTCTCGGGCGCCCAGCAGGTGGTCTTGCCGACGGCCGGGTCGGTGCCTGCGATCGAGCCCGTCGACACCGATCCCGCACGGGCGGAGGAGGTGCTCGCCGAGTTCGCCAGGCAGGGCTTCGATCTGACCCACGAGACGCCGTTGCGAGTCTCCCTGCTGCGCACCGGCACTCAGGAGTACCTGCTCGGTGTGGTCGTGCACCACATCGCCGCCGACGGGTGGTCGCTCGGCCCGTTGACCAAGGATCTCGCGGTGTCGTACGTGGCGCGCGCCGGCGGCAGTGTCCCGGTGCGTGAACCGCTGCCGGTGCAGTACGCCGACTTCAGCCTGTGGCAGCGGGCCGTGCTCGGCGCCGAGGACGACCCGGACAGCATCGCCGCCACCCAGCTCGCGTTCTGGCGCGAGACGCTGGCCGAACTGCCCGACGAACTGCCGTTGCCGTTCGACCGGCCGCGTCCGGCGGAGCCGGTGGGCACGGCGGCCACCGTGGTGTGCCCGGTGTCGGCGCCGTTGCGTGCGGCGATGGAGGAGCTGGCGGCCGACACCGGCGTCAGCCTGTTCATGGTCGTCCGTTCGGCGCTCGCGGTGCTGCTGCGCGGGGTCACCGGCGGTCGCGACATCCCGATCGGCACCCCGGTCGCCGGACGTACCGACATCCAGCTCGACGAGCTGGTCGGCATGTTCGTCAACACGCTCGTGTTGCGCTCCGACGTCGACCCCGGCGCCAGCTTCACCGAGCTGCTGCACGCCGACCGCGATTCGGAGCTGGCCGCGCTCGCACACGCCGACCTGCCGTTCGAACGGGTCGTCGACGCGCTCGGCCGCGACAGCCGGGCCAACAACCGGCACCCGCTGTTCCAGGTGGCGCTGAGCATGCAGGACGACAGCGCACCGGAACTGGAACTGCCCGGTCTGCGGTTGCGCGCCGAGGAGCTCGACATCGCCCGCGCCAAGTTCGACCTGGAACTGCGGGTGGCTCCCGACGGCGACGGGCAGCGTTTCGAATTCGTCTACTCCACCGAGCTTTTCGACCGGGAGACGATCGAGACGCTGGCCACCCGGTTCGCGGCGATCCTCACCCAGGTGACCGCCGACCCGCGAAGGCTGGTGTGCGATATCGACCAGCTCACCGTCGCCGAACATCGCGCGCTCGTCCCGGCGCAGGGCCCGGCGACGGTCACCCCGGTGGTGCTGTCCGACATCATCGACCGGGCCGCCGACTGGTATCCGAGCAGGCCCGCGCTGCGGTGGTTCGCCGGCGGCAGCGTGGCGGGCGAGGTCGGTGAACTCGACTACGACGAGGTGGCTCGCCGGGCCCACCGGCTCGGTCGCGCCCTCATCGCACGCGGGATCGGCACCGGCGATCGAGTCGCCGTCGGCCTCACCCGGTCGCTGGACTGCGCGCTCGCCATCTTCGGTGTCGCCGCGAGCGGTGCCGCGTTCGTGCCCGTCGACCCCCGCTACCCGGCCGACCGGGTGCGGCACATGCTCACCGACTCCGGTGCGCGCGCCGTGCTCACCACCAGCGCCGACGCCCCCGCCCTGCGCGAGGCCGCCGGACCTCTCGACACCCGGTGGCTGCTGGTCGACGACCCCGACCTGCACACCGAACTGGCCGGATACGACGACGCCCCCATCCGCGACGCCGAACGCATCCGCCCCATCCACACCGCCGACCTGGCGTACCAGATCTACACCTCCGGCTCGACCGGTCTGCCCAAGGGCGTCACCGTCACCCACGGTGGTCTGGTCAGCCTCGCGCTCGACCTGCGCGAGCGGATGGGCCTCGACCGGTTCGCCAGGACGTTCTTCTTCTCCACCCCCAGCTTCGACGTGTCCGTGCTCGACATGCTGCTCGCGGTGTACTCCGGCGCGGAGATGGTGATCGGCCCGATCGACGTCTACGGCGGCGACGAACTCGGCGCCCTGCTGGAACGGGAGGAGATCACCCATACCTTCCTCACCCCCGCCGTACTCGCCTCGATCGACGCGAGCCGCTGGCCGCTGCCGCGCCTGCGCGGGCTGATGGCCGGTGGCGAGGCCGTGCCGCCGGACCTGGTGGAGAACTGGGCGCCCGGGCGCCGATTCGTCAACGCCTACGGGCCGACGGAGTTCACCGTCATCGCGGCCATGTCGGAGCTGCGGGTCGGTGTGCCGGTGACCATCGGTACACCGGTGCGCGGATCGCGGGCCCTGGTGCTCGACGAACGGTTGAAACCGGTCGTGACCGGGGTTCCCGGCGAGCTCTACATCGGCGGTGCGGGCATCGCCCAGGGCTACCACCAGCGATTCGGGCTCACCGCATCGCGCTTCGTCGCCGACCCGTGCGGGCCCGCGGGCAGCCGCATGTACCGCACCGGCGACGTGGTGCGTTGGACCGCCACCGGCGAACTGGACTACCTCGGCCGCAGCGACCACCAGGTCAAGGTGCGCGGTTTCCGTATCGAGCTCGGTGAGATCAGCGCCGTGCTCGGCAGCCACCCCGATGTCCGTTTCGCCCATACCGAGGTGCGCACCATCGCGGGTGACGACCGGATCGTCGCCTGGGTGCAGCTGGGTGAAGGCGCGGTCCCGGCCGATCTGGCCGACGTGCGCAATCACGCCGTCAAACACCTGGCCGGACATATGGTTCCGGCCTCGCTGAACCTGATCGACGCCGTGCCGCTCACACCCGTCGGCAAGCTCGACCGGACGGCGCTGCCCGAACCGGAGTTCACCGTCGCGGCGGGCCGCGCCCCGCGCACCGAGTCCGAACGCCTGGTGGCCAGAGTGTTCGCCGAGCTGCTCGGCGTCGAGGACGTGTCGGCCACCGACAGCTTCTTCGACATCGGCGGCAACTCGCTGCTGGCCACCCAGCTGGTCGCCCGGCTGGCGGCCGCGAGCAATGTGCGACTCGAGGTGCGTACCGTGTTCGCCGCACCGACCGTCGCCGAGCTCGCGGCGCTGGTGGAGACCGGGCCGTCCGGCGACGAAGGCCGCCCGGACCTGGTGAAACAGGATCGCCCGGAACGGATCCCGCTCTCGGCGGCCCAACGCAGGCTGTGGTTCCTCAACCGGTTCAACGCCGGCGCGCAGGACCAGTCCGCCGGCGCGTACAACATCCCGGTGGTGCTGCGCTTGCACGGTCCGATCGACCTCGACGCACTCATCGCCGCCCTGCACACGGTGCAACGCAGGCACGAGACGCTGCGCACGGTGTTCCCGGAAACGGCGGGCGAGCCCGAGCAACTGGTCCTCGACCCGCAGCTCGCGGCGGTCACCCTCTTCCATGCGAGTGCGACGCCGCACGAGGTCGACGCCGCCGTCGCGCGTTTCGCGGCGCCGGGCTTCGACCTCTCGGTCTCGGTGCCGTTGCGGGCAGCGCTCATCACCGTCGACCGCACCGGGCTGCCGGTGCCCGCCCAGGCCAAACTGGCAGTCGCCGGGTCTCAGGAGCACGTGCTCGTGCTGGTGGTGCACCACATCGCCATGGACGGGTGGTCGCTGGAACCGCTCGCCGCCGAGGTGGCCGCCGCGTACCGTGGCATCCGCACCGGTGAACCGTTCGGCGAACAGATCCCCGAGATCCAGTACGCCGACTACACGCTGTGGCAGCAGCAGCTCCTCGGCACCGAGGACGACGAGAACTCGCTGATCCGCAAGCAGCTCGACCACTGGCGCGACACCCTCGGCGGGCTGCCCGAACTGCTCACCGTGCCCGCCGATCGGCCGCGCCCGCCGGTGCCCTCCTACCGGGGCGGCACCGTCGACTGCACGGTCGACGCCGCCACCCACCGGGCGCTGCGCGGGATCGCCGCCGCCAACAACGTCAGCATGTTCATGGTGCTGCACGCCGCGCTCGCGGTGCTGCTGCACCGGGTGACGGGCACCGACGACATCGTCGTCGGCACCGCCAGCGCGGGACGTGGTCATCCGGCACTCGACGCGCTGATCGGCATGTTCGTCAACACCCTTGTGCTGCGCACCGAGGTGTCCGACGACCGCGCCTTCGTCGACCTGCTGCGCACCGTGCGCGACCGCGACCTCGACGCCTTCGCCCATGCCGACCTGCCGTTCGAGCGGCTGGTCGAGGTGCTCAATCCCGCGCGCTCGCAGGCGCATCACCCGCTGTTCCAGGTGATGCTCTCGGTGCGCAACAACCCGGTGCGGATGCTGGAACTGCCCGGCCTGCGGATCGAGGCGGTCGACGCCGACGCAGGCATCGCCAAGTTCGATCTGCAGTTCACCTTCACCGAGACCCAGACCGGTGATCGCGTCGGTGACGGCATCACCCTGTCGGTGAACTACGCCGCCGACCTGTTCGAGGAGGTCACCGCGCGCCGCCTCGGCGACCGCCTGGTGCGGCTGCTCACCGCTGTCGCCGCCGACCCGAACACCGCCGTCGGCGACCTGGCCCTGCTCGACGCGGTCGAGTGGACCGCGCTGGCACCCGTCCACGGCGCCCGGCCCGACACCCCGGTCACCCTGGCCGAGGTGTTCGACGCCGCGGCGGCGCGGGCCCGCGACGGTGTGGCGCTCAGCGCGGGCGACACCGTGGTCACCTACGACGCCCTCGACCGCTGGACCAACCGGCTCGCCCGGTTGCTCATCGGCCAGGGTATCGGCCCGGAAAGCCTTGTCGCGCTCGGTATTCCGCGCTCGGTGGAGTCGGTGGCGACCATGCTGGCGGTCGCCAAGGCCGGTGCCGCGTTCGTCCCGGTGGATCCGAACTACCCGCCGCAGCGGATCAGTCACATGCTCACCGACTCCGGTGCCACGATCGGGCTGACCCTGCTCGCGCACCGCGACCAGCTGCCCGGTGACTGCCGGTGGTTGGTGCTCGACGACCCGCACACCCGCGCCACCGTGCTCGGCACCGACGACGCGCCGATCACCGACGCCGACCGGGTCCGGCCGCTGCGCCTGGCCAACCCGGCCTACGTGGTGTACACCTCCGGGTCGACCGGCACCCCGAAGGGTGTGGTGGTCACCCACGGCGGCATCTCGAACTTCGCCGCCGAATGCGCCGACCGCTACGACGTGCGACCGGGCAGCCGCGTGCTGCACTTCGCCACCCCGAGCTTCGACGGGTCGATGCTCGACATCCTGTTCGCGCTCGGTGGGGCGGGCACCCTCGTCATCACGCCCGCGGGCATCGTCGGCGGCGAGGATCTGCGTCAGCTGTTCATCCGGGAGCGGATCACGCACGCCTTCATCACCACCGCCGCGCTCGGCACCGTCGATCCGGCGGGTGTGCATTCGCTCGCGCACATCCTGACCGGTGGTGAGGCGCTGCCGCCGGACCTGCTCGCCCGCTGGGCGCCGGGGCGCAACTTCTACAACGTCTACGGACCCACCGAGACGACCATCGTCACCCTGATGCCGCAACCGATGAGCCCGCAGGGCCCGATCACCATCGGCGGTCCCATCCGCGGTGTCTCGGCCACGGTGCTCGACCGGCGGTTGCATCCCACCCCGATCGGCGTCACGGGCGAACTGCAGCTGGCCGGTGCGGCACTGGCCCGCGGCTACCACAATCGGCCGGGGCTCACCGCGCAGCGTTTCGTCGCCAATCCGTACGGTGCGCCCGGTGAACGCATGTACCGCACCGGCGACCTGGTGCGCTGGCGTGACGGCAGGAAGTCGGCGCTCGACGTGGAGTACGTCGGCCGCACCGACCACCAGGTGAAGGTGCGTGGGTTCCGGATCGAACTCGGCGAGATCGACGTGGCCTTCGCCCGGCACCCCGACGTGGAGCTGGCGCTCACCGTCGGGCACACCACTCAGGCCGGGGTCACCGCGCTGGTGTCGTATGTGAAGGCCCGCGCGGGTGCGTCGCCGACGGTGCCCGAACTGCTCGAGCACATCGGTGCGCACGTGCCCAATTACATGGTGCCGCAGGCGATCATGCTGCTCGACGAGGTGCCGCTCAGCCCGGTCGGCAAGCTCGACCGTGCCCGGCTGCCCGAACCGGTGTTCACCGCCTCGGGCGGGTACCGCGCACCGGTGACTGCTGCCGAGGTGGCGCTGTGTGCCGCCTTCGCCGAGGTGCTCGGTGTCGAGCGGGTCGGCGCCGACGACGGGTTCTTCGAACTGGGTGGCAACTCGCTGCTGGCCACCAAAGTCGTTGCGGCACTGCGTGAGCAGGGCTACGAGATGCCGGTGCAGATGATGTTCGGCGATGCCACGCCGGCCGCCATCGCCGCCCGGCTCGACGGCGCGGACCCGGCGGACGTGATGGCCGCCGCCCTGGAACCGGTGCTGCCGATCCGCCCGTCGACCGGACCGCACGACACCCCGCTGTTCTGTGTGCACCCGGCCATCGGCCTGGCCTGGTGCTACTCGGGGCTGCTCGCACACCTGGCTCCCGATCGTCCCGTGTACGGCCTGCAGGCCCCGCACGTGTCCGGTCAGGACAGCTTCACCTCCATCCCGGAGGCCGCGGGGCACTACGTGGCCAATATCCGGGCGATCCAGCCGCACGGGCCGTATCACCTGCTCGGCTGGTCGCTCGGCGGGCTCATCGCCCAGGAGATCGCGGTGCAGCTGCAGGAACTCGGCGAGGACGTTGCGCTGCTGGCGATGATGGACAGCTACCAGCTCGGCGACCGCTGGCTCGACACCGCGATGCCGAGCGTCGCCGACATCCTCGGCGAGTTCGGTGCCGACCTCGTCGACGGCGCACCACTGCCCGCCGACCTCGACCTGCACGAAGCGGCGGATCTGCTGCGGGCACAGCCGGGGCCGTTCGCGGCGCTGTCGGTGGACAACCTGCAACGCCTCTACACCGGGTACGCCGACGGGACGGTGATGGCCAACGCGTTCCGGCCGCGCACCTTCGACGGCGACCTGCTGTTCTTCACCGCGGCGGCGGACGAGATCAACGCCGCCGATCCCGCCAGGCGGGCCGGTTCCTGGCAACAGTTCGTCACCGGCACCATCCACAACCACGACCTGCCCTGCAGGCACGCGGCGATGACCACACCGGAGGCGCTGGCGGCGATCGGCCCCGTGCTGCACCGCCATCTCGACGGGGTGCCCGGGATCACCGTGTGCGGCGGCGCCGAGAAGGAGATGCGTCCGTGAGTTTGGCGGTAGAAGTGCGCGGCCTCGCCAAGAGTTTCGGCAAGGTGCGCGTACTGAAGGAGATCGACCTCGAGATACCGGCGGGCACGGTGCTCGGCCTGCTCGGGCCCAACGGCGCGGGTAAGACGACCACCGTGCGGATCGTCACCACCCTGCTTCGCCCCGACGCGGGCACGGTGCGGGTGGCGGGGGTCGACGTGCTGGCCGATCCGGCCGCGGCCCGCACCCGCCTCGGGTTGTCCGGCCAGTACGCGGCGGTGGACGCGAACCTGACCGGATACGAGAACCTGCGCATGGTGGCGCGCCTCTACGGCATGTCGAAGAAGCAGGCCACCGAACGTGCCGACGAATTGCTCACCGCGCTCGGTCTCGACCACGCGGCGAGCCGACGCGCGGGTACGTACTCCGGTGGTATGGCCCGCCGACTCGACCTGGCCGGTTCCCTCGTCGCGCGGCCGCCGGTCGTCGTGCTCGACGAACCGACCACCGGCCTCGATCCCCGGGGGCGCCTGGACATGTGGAAGGTGATCGGCGACCTCGTCGACGACGGCACCACGGTGCTGCTCACCACCCAGTACCTGGAGGAAGCCGACCTGCTCGCCGACCGGATCACCGTGATCGACAAGGGCACAGTCATCGCCCGTGGGTCCGCCGACGAACTCAAGACCTCCATCGGCGGCGACCGGCTCACGGTCACCCTGGCCGCCGGGCAGAGCCCCGATCTCGCGGTCTCGGTTCTCGATCAGGTGGGTGTCGGCACGCCGATCCACGAGCCGGGCAGCGACGAAGTATCGGTGGTGGTCGGCAACGGCTCCCGCACGATGGTCGAGGCCCTGCGCCGGCTCGACGACGCGGGGGTGTGCGTGCTCGACGCCGTCGTGGTCCGCCCGACCCTCGACGACGTGTTCCTCTCGCTCACCGGAACCCCGGCCGAACCGGCCACCGAACCCGAAACCGACGACGTGCCAGAGGAGATCCTGTCGTGAGCGTGGCCCCCGACGTCGAGGCGGACAACGACACCCGCGAAATGCCCATCACCCCTGGCGCCTCGCGGCCCGCTGCCGCCGACCAGACCCCGCCGCGTGCCCGGTTCCTGCGCGACAGCGCGATCGTGGCCTACCGCAACCTGCTCACCATCCTGCGGGTGCCGACGCTGCTGGTGACCGCGACCATCCAGCCGCTGATGTTCGTGTTCCTCTTCGCCTATATCTTCGGCGCGTCCCTCGGCGGCGACCAGTACCGCGAGTTCCTGCTCGCGGGCATCTTCACCCAGACCGTGGCGTTCAATGCCGCGTTCACCACGGTCGGGCTGGCCGGTGACCTGCAGAAGGGGATCATCGACCGGATGCGAACGCTGCCGATGTCGCGGCTCGCGGTGCTGATGGGCCGCACACTGTCCGACCTGGTGGTCAATGTCGCGAGCCTGGGGGTGATGGTGATCTGCGGGTACATCGTCGGCTGGCGGATCAACGGCAGCATCGCCGACGCCGCGCTCGCCTTCGCCATCATCCTGCTGTTCGCCTTCGCCATGTCCTGGGTCGGCGCGCTGACCGGGCTCATCTCGCCGACCGTCGAGGTAGCGCAGAGCGCGGGCCTGATCTGGATGTTCCCGCTGTCGTTCATCTCCTCGGCGTTCATCTCCGCCGAAACCCTGCCCGGTCCGCTGCGCACCATCGCCGAATGGAATCCGATCACCGCCGTCTCGGCCGCCGGGCGCAAACTGTTCGACAACTCCGCGCCGCCGTCGTTCGCCCCGGCCACCGGCTGGGCAGCCGACAACTGCATCCTCTACGCGGTGATCTGCTCGCTGGTCATCCTGGCCGTCGCCATGCCCGCGGCGTTGCTGCAGTACCGAAAGGTGGCCAGTCACTGACGAGATGAAACGGCGAAGGCCGCCTTCCCGAGGGGAGGCGGCCTTCGCCGTTGTCGCCTGTGCTAGCCGCGGCGGCGGGACTTGAGCAGGTCGAGGCGCTCCTTGAGCAGCTCCTCGAGCTCCTCCTTGCTGCGACGCTCCAGCAGCATGTCCCAGTGAGTACGCGGCGGCTTCACCTTCTTGGTTTCGACCGAGGTGCCCTCCATGAGCTGCCCCTCCTGGCCGTTACGGCACAACCAGGTGGGCGGGATCTCCGCGTCGTCGGCGAACGGGACGTCGAATTCCTCACCGTTGTCGGTGCGGTAGCGGGCGATCCGGCGCGGGGCCAGGTCATGGTCGCGATCGGTCTCGTAGCTCACCGCTCCGAGCCGACTGCCCCGGAGTACGCGATCTGCCATGTGTGCTCCTGTGTCTTTGGCGGCTGGCGCCGCGTGGTTGTCGGCCTGTTCCCCGCACCCTCTGGTCAGTCCAGATCGAGGCGGCCGACAACCGGTACGTGGTACTACCGTTCAACGCGCGGGAAGACTGAACTGTTCCATTGTAGTCGCTACGGCCAGGGTGGCCGTCGGACCCACTGGGGGAGTGCCCGCTCAGCGAGACCTGAACCGCCGGATCGGTCGTCGGGCCGCTAGGGTTTCGCAGCATGTCGCGCAGTCGCCTGCTGTCCTGCTCGTGGTGCGGGCGGGAGATCGTCGATTCCGAATCGGGTCGGCGTCGCCGCTATTGCCGTCAGTCGTGTCGGCAACGTGCCTACGAACACCGCACGAGTCTCAAGGGGACGGGGATTCCCGAGGACGCGGTGGTGCTCACCGCCCAGGAGGCCGCCGATCTGGCCGACCGGTGGTTCGCGGCGCGGTGCGCGGCCGAGGACGTGGCGACGGCCGTGGCCGAGGGCGCGGATCAGGCCGAGCTGGCGCAGTTGAGTGCGACGCTCGTGCAGCTGACCAAGGAAGCCGAACGCCTGCGCTGACAGTGGCTAGGCCGGGTCGGCCGGTGTCTCGCGGGAGCGCAGGTAGATCGCCGTGACACCGGCGGCGACGAACCCGATCAGCCCGAGCGTCGCGCCGACCGTCGCCAGATCCGGACCGGTCAGCGGCTGACCGCGCAGTGCCTGCCAGAACACGAGAGTGAGCAGTCCGGCGTAACCCATGGCGGCGACGCCGATCAGTGCGGCACGAGTGCGCTCGGTGCGCAGCCACCGATAGCGGGCGGCGAGCGCGGTCAGCGCGACGGCCAGGACCAGCAGCACCTGGATGCCGTGCAGTCCGACGAAATGCGGGATCCGCAGATCGCCACCGGTGGTACTCCAGTGGGTGATCGGCATCGGGCCGAGCCCGTCCCGGGCGGCGTCGGCGGGGGAGCCCGGCACGACCGTGTGCCCCGCCATCAACCCGATCACGGTGCCGTCGGTCTGACGTACCAGCTGCGCGCCGGTGAAGCCCATCAGATACCCGAGCATCATGCCTGCCACCGCCAGCCACAATCCGGCCTTCAAGGCGATCGCGGTCGGACGATCGGTGAGCTTCTGCCACGAGATGATCACCACCAGAACGAGATTGGCCAGAAATAGGCCGGGTACACCGGAGGCGAATACCTGCTGGCCGATCTGGTTGACCGGGTCGGTGGCGGTATTGAAATGGCTGAAGGTCCCGCGCGCCGCCTGCACGGCGATGAACCCGACGTCGAGGACCCCGGTGACCGCGAAGACGGTGCCGAGCCACCAGGTGGCCCGCCGCCCCCGATGCGGCAACCGCAGTATCCAGGCCAGCGTCATGCCGTAGACGGCGAACGCGAAACCGAACTTCGCGGGTTTGAGCCACACCGATTCACCGAGCAGCAACCGGTCGTCGACGACCATGCCGATCATCGACACCACGACCAGCGCGGACATCAAGGCCGAATTGACCAACAGCGGGCCGTGCCAGGGTGCCTGCGCGCTCCTCGGCCCGGTCTGGAACCGGAAGCGGGAAAGGGGCTGGGTGAGGTCGATCGTCGCCATGTCCCGACGGTAGAAATGCCGTGCGCCCCAGCACCTCCCGCTGCGGAACGGTCCGGGTACCCCTACCGCCGTACTATGCCGACCTCACCCCTGGCTCACCCGTGGGACCACCCCTAGAACTCGGTGCGCGCCTCACCCCCGAGCAAACCTTCGGCGCGGTGACCATTCCAGGGCGCGCGGTTGCCGGAGTGTCAGCTGTCGCGGGAGGCATCGTTCAGCGAAATCTGTTGGGCGACAAGGGAGAGCACAGTGGCCAACGGAATCCCCGCCGAATTCGTTTCCGGGGCGTCCGGCAGGAGCTCGGTGAGCAACGGCGCCCACTCGTGGCGTCGCGCGGGAAAGCAGCGATCGAGCAGATCGCGCATGATGTCGGGGGCGATGGAGGCGCCGGGGGAGGCGCCGAGCAGACCGGCGATGGTGCCGTCGGCCCCGGTGACGAGTTCGGTACCGAACTGGAGTTCCCCGTCGAAGCGCCCGTCGGGTTTCACCAGCTGCGCGCGCTGACCGGCCTGGATCAGCTCCCAGTCGGCGGCGTCGGCGGTGGGATAGAACCGCTGCAGCTCGGCGAACTTGTCCCGACGCGAAGCCAGGAGCTGACCGAGCAGATAGCGCCCGAGGTGCAGATTTCGCAAGCACGCGGACAACAGTGGCACCACATTGTGCGGGCGCACGGTGGTGAACAGGTCGGTGAGCGACCCGTGGCGCAGCAGCCGGGTGCTGAAAGTGGCGTACGGGCCGAACATCAACGCGGCCGACCCGTCGACCTCCCGCCGATCCAGATGCGGCACCGACATCGGCGGTGCACCGAGCGAGGCCTGGCTGTACACCTTCGCGGCATGCTCGGCCACCACTTCGGGCTCGCGGGTCCGCAGGAACTGTGCGCCCATCGGCAGCACCGCGTACCCGCGCACTTCGGGCAGCCGGGCCCGCTGCAGCAGCCGCAACGCGTAACCGCCCGCGCCGACGAACACGAACCGGGTGCGAACCACGAACGTCCGCCCGGAATCCAGATCGCGCCCACGCACGGTCCACAGCCCGTCGGCGCCACGCCGCAGGCCGGTGATCTCGCGATGCAGCCGCACCGGATTACCCGCCTCGGTCATCGTCGCCAGCAACGCCCTGGTGAGGGCGCCGAAGTCGATATCGGTGCCGCCGGTGTGCCGGGTCGCCGCCATCGGTTCGTCATCGGCCCGTCCACGCACCAGCAGCGGCGCCCACGCACCGATCACCGCGCGATCCTCGGTGTACTCCATCTCGGCGAAGGCCGGCAGCTCGCGCAGGGTGGCCCAGCGGCGCCGCAGGTAAGCGATATCGCGGTCGCCGAAGACCACCGTCACGTGCGGTGTCGAGGTCAGGAAGGCCCCGAGGGGACCGCGCTCGGCCGACGGATGGGCAGCGTCCGGGCCGGGGAACGCGCCGCGTGCGGCCAGCGCCGACCAGAACCGCCGCGACAGGGCGAACTGCTCGGCGATCCCCGCGGCCTTGCTCGCGTCGTCCGGGTCGGGCATGTAGTTGAGCTCGCACAGCCCCGAGTGCCCGGTGCCCGCGTTGTTCCACGCACCAGAACTCTCGCCCGCCGGTTCCCCGAGTCGCTCGAACAGCGCGATCGACCAGTCCGGAGCAAGGGCGCTCAGCAGCGCGCCGAGGGTGGCCGACATGACGCCGCCACCGATCAGCACCGCGTCGAGAATGTCGTCCCCGCAACCGGATTCGTGTGTCCTGGCATCCATGTCGAACCTCCCGATAGCCGTGTACCGCCATCGTCGGGCCACCACTACCGATCCGTCCAATACGGAATCGCCGAGCATATGATCCGGATATGGATGAATACGGCGCGCAGGCCGTCGCGCCCTTGCTCGCGGCCTTCGACGCGGCCGCCGAGGAGGGCAACTTCACCCGCGCGGCGCAGCGTCTCGGAATGCCCCAGTCGTCACTGAGCCGCCGGATCAAGTCACTCGAACAGCATCTCGGAGTGTCCCTGTTCCAGCCGTCGGGGCGCGGCGTGACGCTCACGCCTCAGGGTCGCGACCTGCACGAACGAACGCGCGGCGTGCTGCGCGCGCTCGACGACGCCGTGCGCCGCGTGCGGGCCGACGCCGACCCGGAGACCGGTCTGGTTCGGTTCGGATTCCCGCTCACCCTCGGACCGATCAGTGTCCCCGCGTTGCTCGCCCAGTTCCATACCCGTGCGCCCGGCATCCGCCTGCACCTGGTGCAAGCCCACGGTGAGGCGCTGGCGGAGCAGGTTCGCGACGGCAGGCTCGATCTGGCGGTGATGATCCCGCCGCCCGACGACCTGCCGACGGTCGTCCTCGGGCGCCAGCGCATCGATCTGCACGTGGCCCGAACCCACCCGCTGGCGGGGCGCTCGCGGGTGGCGCTGACCGAGCTCGCCGATGCGGCGTTCATCGCCAACCCGCCGAGCTATCAGCTGCGAGCCCTGCTCGATTCCTGGTGCGCCGCAGCGGGGTTCACTCCACGCGTGCTGTTCGAGATCACCGAGTTCGAGACGCTGCGCGCGCTCGTCGCGCTGGGGCTCGGAGTGGCGCTGCTCCCACCCGCCGAGACACCGCACCCCGACCTGGCCGTGGTGCGCATCGATGGCGAACGCGACCGCGAGATCGGCCTGGTCTCGGGAGACCATGGGTCGACGCTCGCGGCCGCGCGGCTTCGGGATTTCCTGATCGCCGGTCGGGCGGCGATCAGTGGGTGGTGAGGATCAGTCCTGCGGAACACCGACGTCGATACCGCGCGCGGCGAGCCACGGGTGCGGGTCGATCGGGGCGCCGTAGAGCGAGCCGTCCGGCACGTGCACCTCGTAGTGCAGGTGGGGGCCGGTGGACTGGCCACGGTTACCGACGGTGGCGATGACGTCGCCGGCGTTCACGTGCTGGCCCGGCTGGACCAGGATCTCGTTGACGTGACCGAACACGCCGATGGTGCCGTCGTCCTGCTGGACGCGGACCCACAGGCCGAACCCGGAAGCCGGGCCGGTCTCGATGACGGTACCGTCGGTGACGGCGAAGACCGGCGCACCGATCGGGTCACCGAAGTCGATGCCGTTGTGCGCGGCACCCCAGCGGGGACCGTAGTAGGAGGTCAGGCGGCCGTTGACCGGTCGAACGGTCTGCGGGCGCGGCGGCGGGGGCGGCGCGATGAAGGGCAGCGGCGGCAGCGCGGCCTGGATGGCCTCGCGGTGCTCTTCCCAGGCCACCGGTGCGGCGGGGGTCTCGGCCTGCGCCTCGGGCGCGGTGGCGGAGGTGAAGCGGGCCTGCGAAACGCCGAGGGCGTCTGCCGAAGACGCCGCGACGGCGGTGGTGGTAGGGGTCTCGGGGCCGCTGAAGGCGGCGGCGGACGTTCCCACGAGTGCGGACAGGGCCACCGCACCCGCGACAACGCCTCCCAGACGACCTGCGAAGGCGTCGGAGATTCGGGCGGATAACGGGTTGGTCACGAACATGTCTCGAAGGTAGCCAATTTGTAACCGACGCGGCGAATCCTGTGGCTGCCATCACGAGCGGCTATAACCCCAGTTGATCTATAACAATCGCGTCTCGAAAGCGCGAATTCCCGGGAGCGACCGGGTGAAATACCGTGACCACAAGATCGTTGCCGACCAGGCGTTATCCGCGCACACTTGTTCAGTGGACGCTAACGGAGTTCGGGCAATCACCGCGTTATCCGACGCGACCCGGCGCGCGATCTTCGAGTCGCTGCCGCAGGGTCCACGCTCGGTCGCCGAGCTGGCCGAGGCCACCGGTATCACCAGCTCGGCCGCCTCCCAGCACCTGCGCATCCTGCGCGAAGCGCACCTGGTGAGCATGCGCCGCGACGGCAACCGCCACCTGTACTCACTGGATCCGCGCGGCCTCAACGACGCACGCGACTACCTCGAACAGTTCTGGCCTAGCGCACTCGCCGCCCATGCCGCCGCGCTGCGCGCTGCCGGTCAGCCGACCACTGCGGTACCGCCCGCCGGTCAGCCCACCCGGCGATAACGTGAGCGACTCGACTCGGCCCAATCCTGCTTGTCGAGCTGCGCGTCGACCGCGGCGATCACCTCGGGCACTCCGATGCGCAACAGGCCGGGATCAGGGGTGCGGGCATCGGGATCGCCGACCTGCCCCGCCCACAGCACCGCGTGCCTGCCGAGCAGATGCGCGGGCGGACCGCCACGACGCGGCGGAGTGGGCCCGAACAGCAGCACGGTCCGGGTGCCGAAAGCGGTGGCCAGATGCGCGACGCCGGTATCGCCGCAGATCACGAGGGCGGCACCGGCCACGGTGGCGGCGAGATCGGTGAGGTTCTGCCTGCCCGCGAGCACCCGGTCGTCGGGCAGGCCGGCCTGCGCGGCCACCTGCACGGCGATGTCGCGTTCGAACGGATCGCCGGTGAGCACCACGTCGCGGCCGAGGACCATCAGGTGCCGCACCACCGCGGCGAACCGTTCCGGCGGCCAGCGGCGCGCGGGCGCACCGGCGCCGACATGCACCACGACGCAGTCGCGACGGCTGATGGAGGCAACAGGGGGGACCAGCCCGAGATTGCGCCGGTCGGCGGTGATGCCCTCGCTCTCGAGCAACTGACACCACCGATCCGCCACATGGGCCTCGGGATCCCAGCGCGGCCCGGTGAGCCGGGGCAGGCCCGGCGTCCGGTGCCCGATGATCCGCTTGGCGCCGGTATCGGCCAGCGCTCGCGCGCTCGCACCGTCGGGGCCGTGCAGATTCACCGCCAGCTCGGGCGCGGGCCCGTCCCAGATCAGGGCCGCCGGATCGGCGGTGGCGACGAGTTCGTCGACCGAGGAGATCAGGTCGACGATCTGTTCGAGGCGATGGGGCGCGGCCAGCACGATCCGGCTGCCTGGCTCGGCCCGGCGCAGGGCACGCAGAGCCGGGACCGCGGCGAGCAGATCACCGAGTCCACGAGCTTGCAGCACGAGTACAACCGACACTCCCATCACCTACCCGGGACCGGAACTCGCCAAACGTTCGCAGTGGCAATGAGGTGTCGCTCGTCACCGCGCGCCGCGTCCCGGCCGTTCGGCGTCGGGTTGTGTGCTGCGACACGATCACAGCTTCAGCAACTTTCCAGGGAATGAGAGCTGACGGGCATAACATCTCGTCATGACGACAAATACCGTGTTGGAGAGCCCATTTACCGCGCTTGCCAAGAAAACCTGGCAAACAATTCTGGTCACCGGTCTTCTCGCGGTGGTCCTCGGCATCATCGTGCTCGTATGGCCCGGTCCGTCATTGCTCGTCGCGGGCGTGCTCTTCGGTATTTATATGGTTGCCAGCGGTATCTTCCAGCTGGTCGCCGCATTCACTCATCTGCCGAGTACGAGCCTGCGGGTGCTCTCGTTCATCAGCGGTGTGCTGTCGCTGATCATCGGTGTGTTCTGCTTCCGAGACGACCTCACCTCGATCGTGTTGCTCGGCTTGTGGATCGGCATCGGCTGGTTGTTCCGCGGCATCACCGTGCTTTTCGCGGCGATCTCGGAACCGAGCATCCCGGGCCGCGGCTGGCAGATCTTCTACGGTGTGCTGAGCGCGATCGCCGGTGTGATCCTGATCGTCTGGCCGATCAGCTCCCTCGCCACGCTGGTTCTCGTCGTCGGTATCTTCCTGATCGTCATCGGCATCATGGAGGTCGTCACGGCGTTCGGGATGCGCAAGGACGCGCACCTGCTCGACCAGGCCACCCGCTAGCCGCATTCGTCCACAATGGCCGGCGCCATCGGGTGCCGGCCATTGTCGTGTGAACTACCCTCGGCAGTCATGGAATTCGTTTACGACCTGGTGGTCGTCACCCATCTGCTCGGCATGGCCGCGGTGGTCGGTGGGTATGTCGCGTCGCGCCCGGTGGTCTCGGAACTGATGGTGTGGGGCGCCCGCGCCCAGCTCGTCACCGGCGTGATCCTCGCGGGTCTCGCCTCCGGCGTCGAATCGCTGGACAAGGAACCCGACACGACGAAACTGGCCGTGAAACTCGTCATCTCGATCGCGGTGGCCGGGTTCGCCGAAGTCGGCCGGGCCGATGCCAAGCGCGGCAAGCAGGTCGGCTGGATGACCGATGCCGCGGGCGGACTCGCCATCGTCAACGTGCTGGTCGCCGTGCTCTGGAACTGACCGGTTACGAGACCTGACCGGCCATCGCCCGCGCCCGGCGCGTCAACTCCACTGTCGCGGCTCGCAACTGACCGATCTCGGTGAGCGGTTCGGCATAGCCGACGCGGGTGCGGGCCACTCCGCGCGGTGTCTCGACCCGCAGTTCGAGACCGTAGCGGTCGGCCCGTTCGCAGCTCGCGGCCGTGGCATCGGGGAAGCCGCCGAGCTGGGTGGCCATGGCGAGCAGGGCGTCGGCGTGGTCGGCGTTGAGGTGGGTGATGCCGGGCGCCGCCTGCGGCATGATCGGGTCCGGTCGCGCGGCCAGGTACTGCGCGGCAGTCGCGGACTCCATCCGGCCGTAGCCGCCGACCCAGCGCACTCGTTCGACCCGCAGCACCCACAGCGTGAAATCGCTGTAGTCGATGTAGTACTTGGCCGCGGGCACCGCGGCCAGGTGCGCGGCGCGGGCCGCCTCGGCCTCGGCACCAATCGGCCGCTCCACCACACCGGCCAGGGTGATGCGCGTGCCCGCCAGGGGATCGGCGGGCATGTCCGGCGTCACGATCGCGATGCTGGCGCGCGGATCGGCGGCCAGATTGCGTCCGTGCTCGGCCAGGTGCGACACGCTCAGCACGGGAGCGCCGTCGAGCAGCCCGTAGGTGATGAACGACGCCCACGGCGCGCCGTCGGCGGTCAGGCTGGCCAGAGTGCCGGTATTGGACGCGGCCGCAATCGTTCTGGCCTCCTCGGCGGCGGACGGCCGCGCGTCGTTGGCCAGGGGAGCGGTGGGCAGCGGAATGGCCGGTGCGTCGCCGGGATCGCCGTGGTCGAGAGTCATGACCCCAGCGTATCGAGCTGAACCGGATGGTGGGGCGTCCCCGACAACCATCCGTGCAGTGCGGTGTAGACGGCGTCGTGATTGAGCAGGCTGAAATGGTTGGCGCCCGGTACGTGCAACCCGTTGCCGCTGTCGAAACCGATGCGCCTGCTCCGCCCGAACCCGGAACCGCTGCCGCGCAACACCATCCCGTCGCCGACCACCATCCCGAGCGGATGCTTCGGACTGTGGGTGACGGTCGCGGTGACGAAGTAGTGGTCGGCACCGGCCAGCAGCGGTACCTCGCGCACCGCCTCGGCCCGCAGCGCGTCGACGTCCCGGTCGCGCCAGTCCTCGTCGACGAGGGAGCCCTGGCGCAGATCGCGGATACCCGCACTTCGCCTGCGCAGCAGGGTGCTCAGCGGGCGGGTCTCCGGCAGTCGGTCGAGCACCGCGGCCGCGTAGTGCACGAACTGTTCGAGCGGGGCGCCCAGATGCGGCGAGCCGAGGCACACCACCTGTCGCACCGAACGCGCCCAGACGGCGTCGCTCTGCTCGGCCCGGTGGCAGGCGCTGCGCGCGACCAGCCCGCCCATGGAGTGCCCGATCAGGCAGATCTCGTGGACCGGGAGCGGCCACTGCTCGACCAGCCGGGTCAGCAGGGCGTCGAGTAGCGCGGCGTTCTCGGAGATGTGCAGGCCGGTGTTGTAGCGCACGAAGACCGGGGTGTAGCCGAGGTCGTCTTCGAGGCGTTCGCCGTAGGTCGGCCTGCCGCCCAGACGCCAGGCGTGTTCGGTCTCGACCAGCCCGTGCAGCAGGACGACGAGCTTCGTGGTCGGCACGGGAACGTGCGCGGCCAGTTGTTCGGCCGGGACCGGGGCTCCGTCGACACGAATGGTCATGGGGGAGGCGAGGATCGGTGCGTCGTCCTCGAGCGCGTCGCCGATCAGTCCCTGGACGGCCGCGAGGAAGCCCGCGCCCCAGACGGTGCGTGAGGGCGCGGGCAGGCCGGGCACCTGTACCGCGCTCGCCATCTCGCCGACGACGTAGCCGGTGCCGCCGACGACCGCGTACACGCTCTCGGTGATGGCGTCGTGCACGACCTTCACCGGGTCCGCAGCCGACCCGACACCCGCGCGCACGGCGGTGAACACCCGATCGCTGATGGCGCGGTGGATGGCCGCGATCCCGTCGACCGCGCCGACGAACTCGTCGCCCGCCAGGCGGGCGAGCGCCTGGACTTCGGCCTGGGACTGGGGGAGTTGCTCGGTCACGCTTTTGAGAGTACAACTGTGCACTGAAACGCGGCGGATTCGGGGATGCTTCGGGAGATCTGACCGGACTCGTCGGTCGGGTTCCGTGCTCCAGCACAAGGCATTAGATCAGCGCGATATGCGCATCTAACTATATAAGCCTCGCTGGGACACCGAGGAAAAGAACGGGCAAGGACGGCGGGGTGAGGGGTTCCGCCGTCCTTGCGCGATCAACCCTGCTGGGTGATCGCGTACCAGAGCGCGCCCATCGTGCCGAGCACGAACAACGGTGAGATGACCCAGGTCTCCACCCGGTTGCCGGTGCGGTCGATCAGCGGCACCCGGGTGCGCAGCGGGAACGGCCACAGCAGCCGGCAGCCGCGCTCGGTGAGACAGTCGCCGAGCAGGTGCGCGAGGCAGCCGAGGCCGACGCAGATCGGCAACCAGGCCGGCCGGTCGACGATCCAGTGGTCCACCGCGAAGGTGCCCGCGCTGGCCAGCACGATCACCGTGCCGTACGTGCGCACACTCTTGCCCGGCGGACACAGGTGCAACGACCGCACCGCCAGCGCGAGCAGGAAGAAGACCAGACTCAAGGTGAACGGCCTGCCGAGCCAGTGCTCACCGGCCCAGGTGGCGCCCACCGCACCCGCGACGAACAACAGCGAATGCGTGCCGTGCCGGTGCCCGCCCGACACCCAGGAGATGAAGCGGCACAGGTGATGTGACACCGGCCCGAGCACGTGCGAGATGGTCCCGCTCGGGTGATCCGCGTCCGGTAGCAGGGCCGCGCCCGCGGTGAGGAAGGTGCCCATGATCAGCTCGGCGACGCCGAATCGTGTTGTCTCGCTGTCGAACAGGGGGAAGGCGGCGACGGTGAGCGGCAGCGCCGCGGCGGTCCCCGCCCAGGCCAGCGCCCCACTGGTCGCGTGTGAATGTCCTAGCACCCCGCAACGTTAGAGGACGTAAGGACCTGCTCGCATATGCCCAGGAGTGAACCGGCAACGCCGACAGGCGATCTGACAATTCCGGCATTTCGCGCAATACTGTGCGCCGACACCGGTATCGAATTCCGGTCCTGAGTACGGGGGAAGAATGCTTCACCGCCGCCTGTTCGCCGTGATCGCCATTGCTACCGCGCTCGCCACGAGCGCCTGCCTGGACGACACGAAGTCCGCACCGACCGGTCAGGGGTCCACCTCGACCTCGAGCACCGTCGCCGCCCCGCTGCAGAACCGCCGGGCCGACAACGGCGCCGTCGTCCAGCAGAACGGCCTCAACGGGTCGGGGGAGCTGAAGATCGTCAACGGCAATTCCTCCGACTGCGCGATCGTCGTCACCAGCAGCGACCCGAAGTCGCCGCAGGCCACGATCTACGTGCAGGGCAACTCCAACGCCACGCTGAGCGGCATCGCCGGCTCCTACTTCGTCTACATGAAGTACGGAACCGACTGGGACCAGGCCGCACTCGGCTTCACCCGGGATCAGGAATTCTCGAAGTTCGACGACGTGTTCGACGCCGACACCGAGTGGGAGATCACCCTGCAGCCCTCGATCGGCGGCAACGCCTCCACGAGCGACGTCCCCTCGTTCTGATCGAGCCCATCGCACAGCTCGCGTGATTGTGAACTGTGCCATGGTGCGCCCGGTGGACGGGCTCGTCGGCTACCCTGCCGGGAGTCCGTCCCCCGAACGAAGGTGATCCATAGTGACTTCCGTGGCCGAAGCCCCCGATATCGCGTCGAAGGTAGGGCACTACTACCGGGTGGACGACGTCTACGAGGTCGGCCGTGAGAAGGTGCGCGAATACGCCCGCGCGGTGCAGGATTTCCATCCCGCGCACTGGGAGGACGAGGCGGCCGCCGCGCTCGGGTACCAGGGTCTGGTCGCCCCGTTGACGTTCGTCTCCATTCCCGCGATGGCGGCCAACCGGCACCTGTTCGAATCGGTGGTCGTCGGCTACGACATGTTCGTGCAGACCGAGCAGGTCTTCGAGCAGCACAAGCCGATCGTCGCCGGTGACCGCCTGACCGTGGACGTGGAGCTGTCCTCGGTGCGCCGCATCGCGGGCAAGGACCTCATCACCGTCACCAACACCTTCGCCGACGAATCCGGCGAGACCGTGCACATCATGCACACCACGGTCGTCGGCATCACCGGTGACGACGGGGTGGACCCCGAGATCACTCGTGCGGTGGAGAACGTGATGGTGCACGGGGTGAAGGTCTTCAGCCAGGACAAGGACGCCGCCGCGTCCGACGTCGAGACCCCGCGCCGCCCCGAGGGCGACATCCACCTGTCCGCCGCCGGGGCCGCCCGGGTGCCGAGCACCACGCTCGCCTTCGAGGACCTCAGTGTCGGCGACGAACTGCCGCTGCGCGACGCGCGCCTGTCGCGCGGCGATCTGGTGAACTACGCCGGTGTGTCCGGCGACAGCAACCCGATCCACTGGGACGAGCGCATCGCCCAGCTGGCGGGGCTGCCCGACATCATCGCCCACGGCATGGTGACCATGGGCCTCGGTGCGGGCTTCCTGTCCGCCTGGTCGGGCGATCCGGGCGCGGTGACCCGCTACGGTGTCCGCCTGTCGAACTACACGATCGTCGGCCGCGAGGGTGGGCAGGTCGAGTACACCGGCCGGGTGAAGTCCCTGGATCCGGTCGCCCGTACCGCGGTGATCGCGGTCGTCGCCAAGTCGGCCGGTCGCAAGATCTTCGGTCTGGCCACCGCCGACCTGCGTTTCCGCTGATCGTCTCGCCGCGGTGACTTCACCGCGGCGCCACGGCCACCTCGGACCCGGTTGCGCTGCCTGTCTTCTCGACCCGGCTGACCCGCACCCAGGTGTTGTTCACCGCCGACGTGCCCGAGAGCGGGTCGGTGCGGGCCGGGTCGTGCAGCAGGTTGACATTGGCACCTGGCAGGGCAGCGGCCACCTGCCAACCGACGCCGGGTTCTCGGTGGCCGTATCCGTGTGGCACGGCCACCACACCGGCCCGGATGTCGGTGCTGATCTCCACCGGAACCTCGATGGCGCCGATCGGGGACTCGACGGTGGCCTGGTCGCCGTCGGCGAGGCCGCGGGCGGCGGCATCGTCGGGGTGCATCAGGACCGTGCAGCGGTCGCGGCCCTTGACCATCGACTCGATGTTGTGCAGCCAGGAGTTGTTGCTGCGCAGGTGCCGTCGGCCGATCAGTTGCAGGTCGTAATCAGTTGTGGGGGAGTCTGTTTCGTCGAGGGCCGTGCGGACCGCCGCGAGGAAATCGGCGGGTGCCAGGTGGACCGCCCGGTCGGGGGTGCCGATCAGTTCGGGTAGGCGCGGGCGCAACGGACCGAGGTCGACGCCGCCCGGTGTGTCGCGAATCTTGCCGAGCGTCAATCCTTTCCGGCCGCGCCGCAAGACCCCGTAGGGGCCTGCCGCCACCGCGGCCGCGGTCAGGCGCAGGGGGCTGAGCTGCTCGAAGACCGCGTCGAGGACCCGGCCGGTGAACCGGCGGGCGGGCAGTGGGGTCACCTCGGTGACGAGGCGGGCCAGGATCTGCCAGTCGTCCTTGCCGTCGGCGGGTGGGTCGAACACCTTCGCGTCGTAGCGGGCGTTGTTGCGCACGCTGAAGATGGGGAACAGCAGGTTCAGCTCCTCGCGTTCCAGCGCGGAGACGGGCGGCAGGATGAAGTCGGCGTGCCGGGTGGTCTCGGTGATGTACATGTCGACGGCGACGAAGAAGTCGAGGGCGGCGAGGGCTTCGTCGAGCTTGCCCGCCTGCGGTGTCGAGAGCACCGGGTTGCCCGCGTAGGTGATCATCGCCCGGATCCGGTCGTGGCCCGGCTCGAGGATGTCGTGTGCGAGCGCGGCGACGGGCAATTCGCTGCGGAAGGACCGGTAGGCGCCGGTGCGGTCGGTCCACGCGCCGTGGCCCACCCGCAGGTACTTGGCGTACCGCGCGCCGTCGACGACCGGCGTGGCGAACATCTGGCCGCCGGGCCGATCGAGATTGCCGGTGACGGCGTTGATCGTGTTCACCAGCCAGTGGGTGAGGGTGCCCGTGACCTGCTGGCAGACACCGATGCGCGCGTACAGCACCGCCGAGGGCGCGGCCGCGTGGTCGCGGGCGAGCTTGCGGATGGTGTCGGCGTCGACCCCGGCCGGACCGGCCATCCGCTCGGGCGTGGTGTCGGCGACCAAGGCGTTGAGTTCGTCCATACCCACGCACTGCCCGCGCACCCGGCGTTCGTCGCACAATCCCTCGGTGAGCAGCACGTGCAGCATGCCGAGCAGCAGATAGACGTCACCGCCGGGCCGCACGGCGACGTGTTCGTCGGCCAGGCGGGCGGTTTCGGTGCGGCGCGGGTCGATCACGACCACCGTCCCACCCCGTTTGCGGACGTCCTTGATGCGCTGTTTGGCGCCGGGCATGGTGGTGATCGAGCCGTTCGACACCGCCGGATTGGCCCCGAGGACCACCAGCCGGTGCGTGCGATCGATATCGGCCACCGGCATCAGCACATTCGATCCGAACATCCGCCAGGCGGTGAATTCCTGCGGGAACTGGTCGATCGAGGACGCGGTGAAGAAGTTCCGGGTGAACAGGGCCGCCCGCAACAACCCGCCGTAGAGCACCGACGAACTGTGCGCTGCCGGGTTACCCATGTACATGGCGATCGCGCTCGGGCCGTGCGTGGCGCGCACGGCCCGCAGTCTGATGCCGATCTCGCGGAACGCCTCGTCCCAGGTCACCGGGACGAATCCGGAGGCGGTGCGCCGCATCGGGGTGCGCAATCGGTCGGGGTCGTGATGCAGGCCGCCCATGGCGGTGGCCTTGGGGCAGATGTAGCCCCGGGAGAGAACGTCGTCGGGATTGCCTTCGATCCGGGTGACGCGGTGATCCCGCACCGTCACCAGAATTCCGCAGTGTGCCTCGCACAGTGTGCATTGGCGCGCGATCGTCTTGCTGTCCACAGCTTTTCCCGCCTTCCGCAGAACCGCCTGGTCCCACGCTAACCGGTTCGAGCGGTCCGCAGATCCGACTACGGTCGGAAATCCGCGACCTAACGTGCACGATCCGTGCGGCGTGAGATCGAGAGGTGAATCGGAGAGCGGCTGGCGCTCAGGGAGGCGGAAAGAGACGAGACGTTGCGTCTTGACAGCGTGGCCGACTGTTGGCATGGTGTAATCCGTGAGTCGAGACGGACCGTCTCGACTGGATAGGAGAGTGACATGACCACCGCCGTATCTCCCCGCAGCTGGTTCATCACCGGCGCCAGCCGTGGTCTCGGCCGCGCCTTCGCCGAGGCCGCGCTCGCCGCGGGCGACCGAGTGGTCGCCGCCGCCCGCACCCGAACCGCACTCGACGAACTCGCCGCCGCCCACCCGGGCCGGGTACTGCCCCTGACCCTCGACGTCACCGACCGGGCCGCCGTGATCGGTGCCGTCGAGGAAGCTGTCGCGCACTTCGGCCGCCTCGACATCGTGGTGAACAACGCGGGCACCCTGTCGATGGGCATGATCGAGGAATTCACCGAGGACGAGGCCCGCGCCCAGTTCGAGGTGAACTTCTTCGGCGCCCTGTGGGTGAGCCAGGCCGTGCTCCCGCACCTGCGGGCGCAGCGCTCGGGCCACATCGTCCAGGTCTCGAGCATCGGGGGTCTGGCCGGATTCCCGCTGTCGGGGATGTACGCCGCGAGCAAGTTCGCGCTCGAGGGCATGAGTGAGGCACTCGCGCTCGAGGCGGCCGATTTCGGTGTGCGGGTGAGCATTCTGCAGCCCGGTGGCTACTGGACCGAGCTCTACACCGCGATGCACAACACCGAACCGATCGAGGCCTACGCCCCGCTGCGCGCCCAGCTGGAGGCCCAGTGGGCGGAGGGTTCCATCGACAGCGAACCGGCGCTGGCCGCCGAGGCACTGCTGGAACTGGTCGGCTCCGACGACCCGCCGCGGCGCCTGCTGCTCGGAAACATGGTGTACGACTTGGCCTTCGACCTCACCCGCGCCAAACTCGACACCTGGGCGGCGTGGGAGGCGACCAGCCGGGCCGCTGAACGAGCGGTCGCCGCACCGGGCGGTCACTGAAGACGACGACGCCCACCAGGGTGCTGGTGGGCGTCGTCGTGGGAGCTAGGTGGTGACCGGCGTGCGGGTGGCGCGGTCGATGAGGTACTCGACCAGGTGGGTGAGCACCGCCTTGGCCGACGGACGGTCGCGGGCATCACACAGGATCACCGGGGTGTTCGGGTCAAGATCCAGCGCGTCGCGGACCTCGTCCACGGTGTAGCGGGGAGCACCGTCGAAGCAGTTCACCGCGATCAGGAACGGCAGCCCACGACGTTCGAAGAAGTCCACGGCGGCGAAGGAATTGCTCAGCCTGCGGGTATCGGCGAGCACGATCGCGCCGAGGGCGCCGCGGCACAGCTCGTCCCACAGGAACCAGAAGCGGTCCTGGCCGGGCGTGCCGAACAGGTACAGCACCAGGTCGCGGTCGATGGTGATGCGGCCGAAGTCGAGCGCGACCGTGGTCGTCGACTTCTGCTCCACCCCCGACAGATCGTCGACACCGGTGCTCACCTCGGTGATCAGCTCCTCGGTGCGCAGCGGGGCGATCTCGCTGATCGAGGAGACCATCGTGGTCTTGCCGACGCCGAAGCCGCCGGCGATGAGGATCTTGACCGAGGCGGCGAGGTGCCTGCTCATGGTCGGGTCAAAGTTTTCGGATGCCATCCAGAACCGCTCGCAATACGTTGAGGTCGCCGGCGCCTGCCTCGGCCGCTACCGGAGCCCGGAAGATGAGGTGGCCGTCGCCGATGAGATCACCGACGAGGATCTTGGTCACCGCAAGAGGAAGTTTCAGCACGGCCGACACCTCGGCCACCGACTGCGGACGTTTGCACAGCTGTGCGATCGTGCCGTACTCGGGTTCGGGCCTGCGCAGGGTCGGCGCGGGATGCACCGCGACAACCACTGTCAGCATGTCCAGGTCGTGCGCCGCACCCATGGTGCGGCCGCGGGTCACCGCGTACGGCCGGACCAGGGGTCCGGCCGCGTCGTCGAACCACGGATCGCCGAGTCGAGTCATGGTGCCGCGTCCTATATTTCGGCCAGCCCGTGACGCGGTTCCGCCGACAGGAAGCTGCCGACCCGCTGCACGGTGAGGTTCATCTCGTAGGCGACCATCCCGAGATTGGCCGACTCGGTGGCCTGCAACGCCAGGCAGGCGTTGTCACCGGCGGAGGTCACGAACAGGACGGCCCGATCGAGTTCGATCACGGCCTGGCGTACGCCGCCGCCGTCGAACCGGTTGCCCGCGCTGCGCGCCAGCCCGTAGAGCGTGGACGACATCGCCGCGAAATGCTCGGCGTCCTCCCGCTTCATCTGGGTGGAGCGCCCGAGCAGCAGCCCGTCGGTGGACAACACGACCGCGTAGCGGACCCCTGCCAGCCGGTCGACGAGATCGTCGAGCAGCCAGTTGAGATCACCTGGTTGGGGAGAGTTCACCTCAGCCTTCCTGTTCGTCCTGGTGAGAGTTCGACAGGGGCTTGCGGCCCTGTCGAGTGCCGATCTCGATCGCGGACATCAGGTCGCGGGCCTGCTCGGCGGAGCGGGGACGCGGCGCGGGCGCGGTCGTTTCGGCGGTGGTCGGTTCCTCGGCGAGTTCGGGTCGCAGATTCGTCTGCCGCTGACGGCGGGGCAGCAGGGGCCTGCCGTCGGGGCCGGTCTCCGGCTGCGGTTGGGCTTCGACCTCGACGACGCGGGTGTCGACGATCGGCTCGGCGGGGCGCGGTGCCGGCGGTTCGGCGACCAGGGTGGCCACCGGTGCCTGCTCGAGCGCGGCGGCGGGCGCCTGCTCGTGCGGACGGGGCAGCCCACGGCGCAGCGGACCGGTGGTCGCGGGCGAGCTCGGCATCGCCGCGGTCCCGGCGAGCAGGTTCTGCGGGATGAGCACGATGGCGCGGATGCCGCCGTAGTCGGACTCGCTGAGCCGCACCGAAACACCGTGCGCGGTGGACAGTCTCGCGACAACGAACAGGCCCAGACGCGAATCCGAGGACAGCGTGCCCACGCCGAAGTCCGGCGGATCGGCGAGCATGTCGTTGTAGCGGGCCAGATCCTCGGGGCTCATGCCCATGCCCTGGTCGGTGATCTCCACGACCACGCCCTTGCCGACGATGTTGCCGCCCGCCTCGACCCGCGACTGCGGCGGGGAGAAGGCGGTGGCGTTGTCGACGAGTTCGGCGAGCAGGTGCACGAGGTCGGCGACCACGGTGCCGACGACGTCGACCTCGGGCAGCTTGGTGACCCGCACCCGCGCGTAGTCGAGGGTTTCGCCGATGGCGCTGCGCACGATGTCCATCAGCGGAATCGGGTTGCGCCACTGGCGACCCGGGCGGCCACCGCCGAGGATGATGAGGTTCTCGGCGTTGCGGCGTTCACGGGTGGCCAGGTGGTCGAGCCGGAACAGGGTCTCCAGCAGCGCCGGATCCTCCTGGCTGCGTTCGGCTTCGTCGAGGATCTCGAGCTGACGATGCACCACGATCTGGCTGCGGTGGGCGATATTGAGGAACACCGCGCGCACACCCTCACGGGTGCGTGCCTCGTCGACGGCCGCGCGCAGCGCTGCCGCGGCGGCGTGCTCGAAGGCGTCGGCGACCTGGCCGATCTCGTCGCGACCGAAGTCGAGCTTCGGGGCGATGTCGGCGGGATCGACCTGGCCACCCTCGCGCAGGACGCGCATAGTGGCGGGCAGCTGTTCGTCGGCCAGTGCGAGGGTTTCAGTGCGCAGCCTGCGCAGTCGGCGGATGATCCGGTTGGCGAGGATCACCGCGACCAGGAACGCCAGCAGGCTGACCACGACGACGCCGCCGCCGGCCATCGCCGCGTTCACCTCGGCGCGCTGCGCGGTCTTCTCGGCCAGCTTCTGGATATGGCTGTTGTGAGCACCGTAGGCCTCGATCATGGCCCGGTTGACTTCGCCTGCGGCGGTGTGCCATTCGGGGATCGACATGGGCAGGGCGGTGACGGTCTGCGTGCGGCTCGACGAGCCGGTCGGCTGCTGCGGCGCGGCGAAACGGCTCACGATCGCCGACTCCATCGCGGCGAGCTGGGCGAAGTGCGGCGAGGACATCATCGCGGCGATCGGGGCGCGCTCGTCCTCGTCTAGCTCGGTGACGATGCCGGCCAATTCGGTGTGGTAGTAACCGATCTGGTTGATGAGCTCCTCGATCGGGATGCCCGTCGGGCCGTCGGCGGTGACCAGCGACAGGGAGATCGCGTTGCTGCGCGACATCGCCTCGGCGGCGTGCAGCAGACGCACACCCTCGGCCACACCGGAGGCCACCTCCGCGTCGGGGGCGGCGCGCTCGGCCACCTTGGTGCCCTGGGTGAGCACGTCGAGCAGGCGGCTGTAGAAGGTGTAGGCGTCGTTGGCGGGCAGCATCCGCGCGTCGGCGCCCTGGCGCACACCGGTCAGATGCGTCTTGAGAGTGTTGAATCCGCCCTTGTCGTCACCGATTTCGGAATCGTCGACCGCGCGGATATCGGTGGAGATATCGATCAGGCCCTGCACGGCCGCGTCGAGGCGGGTCCTGGCCGGGCCGAGGGCGTCGGCGGCGGTGTCGTCACCGGCCAGATAGGCCAGGGTGAGCTGACGTTCCGACTGCACCGCTTCGATCAGCGCGCGGGTATAGGGGACGGCCGCCTGCATCTCGGTCGCCCAGGTCTTGGCCTTGTTGCTCTCCTCGACCAGGTAGCCCGCCGTGCCGACGCCGACCACCACCAGGGTCAGACTGGGGATGAGAGCGATCGCCAGAATCCGGGTGCGAACACCGAGTCTCGCTAAGAACATCGCCATAACGTAACGGAATTGTTGCAGTGTTGCCGCACGGGTCTCGCTGAGCGAGACGCGATTTGGCATTCGGGGCGAACTCGAGCTCGCCCCGCCGGCTGAGCCGCGATGGCCCAGTCGGCGGGGGCTCGCCGTGCCCTGGCGTACCCGGAGGGGTGGGCCAGGTCAGGTCTTCTCCCCGCGCCTACAGCGTGCGGTCGGCGCCGGTGCGCGGTGGCGGTGCGGCCGCGAGCGCCGCGTTCTCCGCCGCGGTCAACTGCCGCGCGCGCAGGACGAATCGCAGGCCGTGCGAGGCTTCCAGGGACTGCTCGGAGGCGGGTCCATGGGTCACATCGATGGTGAGGTGGGTGTCTTTCCAGCACTCGAATTGTTCCGGGGTGATCCAGAATTCGGTGTGCCAGCTCAACCGGCCGAGCAGGATGTCGCTCTTCTCGATCGGGAACTGCCTGGTGGGTAAGCACATCGGCGCGGAGTTGTCCCCGCAGCAGTCGTCCGCCTGCCGGAACAGCACCGGGCCGTTGTCCTCGATGACGCGGCGCAGCAGGTCCTGGGCGCGTTCGGTGATATCCACGCGGTGGATCGTGTTCTGCATCAGAACATCCCTGGTGTCGTCGTCGAATGGCGCACCAGCAGGTTCTTGGACCGCTGGTAGCGCCCCAGCATCATGGCGGTGTTCTCGCCCGCGGCCTGCGCGGGGTAGGGGTGGTAGCAGTTGGCCCACACCCGGCGGGTGCCGACCGCGCCCGCGAACCGGTGCGCGGTGCCCAGATCGCGGGTCCATACGCCCGCACCGAGGCGGTGGGAGGTGTCGTCGGTGACCCGCACCGCTTCGTCGAGCGTGTCGTAGCGGGTCACCCCGAGCACCGGGCCGAAGATCTCCTCCTGGAAGATCCGCATCGAGTTGTCGCCTTCGAAGACGGTGGGTTCGATGTAGTACCCACCCGGCAGGCCGTCGACCTTGCGTGCTTCCCCTCCAGTCAGCACGCGGGCGCCTTCGGCTCTGCCGATATCGAAGTAGGACAGGATCCTTTCGTACTGGTCGTTGCCGGCCTGTGCGCCGATCATCGTCTCGGTGTCGAGGGGATGACCGGACGCGACGGCCTCGGTGCGGGCGATGCAGCGGGCGAGGAACTCGTCGTAGATCGACGAGTGGATCAGCGCACGTGACGGGCACGTGCCGACCTCACCCTGGTTCAGGACGAACATCACGAATCCCTCGACGGCGCTGTCGAGGAACGTGTCGTCGGCGGCGAGGACATCGGCGGTGAACACATTGGCGCACTTGCCACCGAGCCGCAGCGACACCGGGACGATGTTCTCGGCGGCGTGCCGCAGGATCAGCCGCGCCGTCGTGGTATCACCGGTGAAAGTGAGCTTGTCGAGCTGCGGGCTGCGCGCCAGTGGAACGCCCGCTTCCGCCCCGAATCCGTTGACCACGTTGAGCACACCGTCGGGCAGCAGGTCGGCGATCAGCTCCACGACGAGCAGCAGCGAGGCCGGTGTCTGCTCGGCCGGCTTGAGTACCACGCAGTTGCCCGCCGCGAGGGCGGGCGCGAGTTCCCATGCGGCAGTGAGGATCGGGTAGTTCCAGGGGAGGATGTGCCCGACGACGCCGAGCGGACCGGACAGGTGGTAGGCCACGGTCTCGCTGTCGACCGTGGAGATCGTCCCCTCCTGTCCGCGCAGCACGCCGGCGAAATACCGGAAGTGGTCGACGGCCAGGGGCAGATCGGTGTGCAGGGTCTCGCGGACGGGTTTGCCGTTGTCCCACGTTTCGGCGACCGCGAGAGGTTCGATGCTGTTCTCGATGCGGTCGGCGATGGCGAGCAGGATGCCCGCGCGGTCGGCCGGGGAGGTGGCGGCCCAGCCGGGAGCGGCGCGGCGGGCGGCGGTGAGCGCCAGGTCGATGTCGGCGGCGCCGGAACGGGCAACGGCGCAGAACGCCTCGCCGTCGACCGGGGAGGTGTTGTCGATATAGCGGCCTTCGACGGGGGCGACCCATTCGCCTCCGATGAAGTTGTCGTATCGGGCGGCATAGCTGACTATGCCGGTATCCGATCCGGGCTTGCCGTAGATCATGCGTCTCGCTCCTCGCGACCTCGTGCGTGGTGGGACACACTATGGTCGGCGAAGGTTGGTACGAGGTTGGTCGTACCGTTCGCGCAGGTCAGCCCTGGCGCGCGGTGTACAGGCGAGCGGTGACGACGGCCCGGCGGACGTCGTCGCGCGGCAGCAGCCGCAGGGCGTGTTCGTGCACGGCGACATCGCCGGGGCAGCGCTGCCCGAAGGCCACCGCGTGCTCGGGACGATCGCTGGCGAGCACCGCGTCGCGCAGGCCGACATCGAGATGGTCGCGCCACTGGTGCACGCCGGGCAGGTCGGAGCCGGGTAGCAGCGGTCCGCGATACAGCCACAGCGCCGAGGTGAGGTCGCCGCCCTCGATGGCCGCGAGCAGTTCCACCGCGTCGCACGACACCGCACCGGTGAGCATGTACCGGCGGTTGGTGATCTCGCCCCTGGTCGCCCGGCGCAGATGGGAGACATCGGCTTTGAGCGTGTTCAGCGATACCGCGCGGTCGCCGTAGACGGCGGCGTGCAGCTGTTCCGGGGTGTACCCGTCGGGTTCGAGGGCGAGCAGGGCGAGGATCTCGAGCTGGCGCGGCGGCAGGGGGACGGGTCGGCCGTCGCGCAGCAGCCTTGCCGCGCCGAGACATTCGAGACGGACACCGGGAACGGGAGACGGTGCCTCGGCGCGCAGCATGGTCTCCACGGCCGTCACGAGGGCGCGTACCGAGGTCATCACCATCGGGTGCGAGCGTTCCCAGGTCGAGGACAGATCGAGGACACCGACGGTGCGGCCGTCGGGTCCGTGGATGGGCGCCGAATAGCAGACCCACCCGTGCAGGGCGGCCACCAGGTGTTCGGCGGAGAACACGGTGCAGGCGCGGTCGTCGTGCAGGGCGAGCGACAGGCCGTTGGTGCCCATATGGCTTTCGTCCCACACCCCGCCGGGCGCGAAGTTCACCTGCTCACCCTGGCGGCGCAGGGTGCGGTCGCCCGCGGTCCACAGGATGGTGCCCGATTCGTCACTGACGACGGCGAGATAGCCGGAATCCTCCGCGATACCACGCAATTGGCCCGCGAGTTCGGTGACCGGCCTGCGCAGCGGTGACTCCCGCCAGCGGCCGCTGATGTCGTCGAGCCCGGGGGCGACGGTCTGGGCGGGGTCGACGGTGTGCAGGGAACGCTGCCAGGACCTGGCCACCTCCCGGCGCACGGGGCCGGTGTCGCGGGGCAGTTGCAGTGGACGCGACGGGGCGGCGAGGCGGTTCCATTGCTCCTCGATCGCGCCGCGATAGTCCGCGAGCCCGTCGGGCCTGGGCGATCCGGGAATCGGATCGTCGGATGCGCCCACGTTCACTCCTGCTCGTCGGTGGCTGTTCCTGTCTATCAGGTGTGCCAGCGGCGTGGGCCGGGATTACGGGCGGACTACCGGGTCACCGGGGTGTGCCCTGTCGCGTCGGCTTGACGCGCGGTCGGTTATTTGTTCAGGAACAGGCCCGCGATATCGGCGTTCTTGATGGGGGTGTCGATATTGCGCTGGCCCGCGCACAGCAGATCGACCTGCACGATCATCGCGTCGACCACGGTGCCTGCCGGTTCGTTGTCGTTGCCCGTCTGCTCTTTGATCGCCTTGGTGATGGTGATCCGCTTGGTGTCCGGCTCCTGGTTGATGTAATCGCGGCAGGGGGTGTCGCCGCCCTGGTTGAGCAGGCGCTCGACATCGGAGCAGCCGGTCACCAGTGCCGCCAGCACCGCGAGTCCGACCGCGACGGCGCCGCTGCGGGTGGCGTGCATGGTTCCTCCTGAAAGGTCGCGCCCGGTGCGACTCGCCCGGGTCCGCTTCAGACTAGATGCCGAGCGCGGCGAGCCCGGAGGCGGTAGCGGAGCGTGTCCACGCCGGGTCCTCGGGGTCGGCACCCTCGAACACAGCGGTCAGCTGCGGTGGATTCGCAACGGCACGAGCAGTTCGTCGGCGGTCAACGACCCGTGATGGCCGGGCATCTGCGATTGCAGGGGTTCGGCGCCGCTGCGGATCACTCCGCTCGTCCCGGTGGCGACCACCACGAGGTCACCGATCCGGGCAGCCACCTCCGGATCCACGCGCGGGCCGAACCATCCGGCCTCGATGACCTGGGCTTTGGTGCGCACCACGAACTCGTCACCGAGCGTGCCCGTCCAGGTGTCGGCGACCTGGTCGGTGGCGCCCGCTTCGGTGTAGACGTGGCGGGCGCGCGGTTCACCGCCGAGCGCGCGCACGCCCTCGGACAGGTGCGGGTGGGTGTCGAAGTCGATGCGGTGTACCAGCGGCACCATGCCGTGATCGGCGGTGACGATCAACGCCGAGCGCGGCGGCAGGTTATCTGCCAGCTCGGCCGCGATCCGGTCGACATTGGCCAGTTCGAACCGCCACGCCCTGGTCTGCGGGCCGCGCGCGTGCCCGGTGGTGTCGAGATCCGAATGATAGGTGTAGACAAGGGTTTTCGGTGCCGAGCCGAGCGCGGTGAGCACACCGTCGACCAGGTCGCCCACCGAGAAGGCTGTCCGGAATCCGCCACCGCGCCAGCCGGCGCGGGTGAGACCCGAGCCGTCCTGGTAGCTCGGTGCCACCTGGACGGCGGCGATGCCCGCGGCGGTCGCGCGTTCGAAGGTGGTGCGGTGCGGCTGGATTCGCTCCGGTGGGAACTCGGCGAGAGCGTCGACCTTCGGCCCGTCGCCGGTGAGCTGCCAGCGCAGACCGTTGAACAGGCGGTCCTGCCCGGGCAGCTGGAAGGTGTAGCCGACGGTGCCGTGTTCGCCCGGCGGCAGGCCGGTGCCGAGGGTGGTGAGGCTGGTCGCCGTCGTACTGGGGAACCCGGCATCGAGGGTGGCCGCGGGTAATCCCGAAAGGAACGGTGCCGCAGCGCTTTCGGTGTCCAGAGCGGTGGCACCCAGCCCGTCGACGAGCAGCACGCACACACGGTCGACATCCAGCTCGAGACCGAGTCGATCGTGCTCGCCGGGCACGCCGAGGCAGGCCAGGATCGAGGGAAGCAGGTCGGCCAGTGACGCGTGGCCGTAACGCGGGAGGAGAAGTTCGTTCACGCCTGTCCGGTCTCGAAGCGGCTGATGAGGCCGTTGCGCACATCGAATCGCCAGGTGGTGCGCATGGAACCCCACCGGCTGTTGGTGTAGTCGGCGGTGAACTCGAGTCCGTCGGCTTCCACCGTGTCGATCTCCAGATGCCCGTTGGCGCTGAAGATCTCGGCCTCGGTCCACTGCGCGAGGTTGCGTTCCACGCCGTCGTCGGACATGGTGGCGTCTTCGGCGAGCACGCCGTAGAAGCGGTCGGTGTCCTGGGCGTTGAGCGCGTCGACGAACGCCTCGACCGCGGGATCGAGTTTCACAGTCTCAGCCATCGGGCCTCCTGCTCGTGTTCGGGCGCACTGGGTAGAACAGCCTTACCCACTCTAGGGCCGCTCGCACTCCCCGCACCGCAAAATTTTCAGGTGCGTGTGGCGACGAGCGCGGTGAAGGCGCGCATGATCTCGTCGACGAGGTCGGGCGCGCTGGTTCCCAGCTGTTCACTGCGCTTTTCGAGGTGGCCGTCGAGCCACAGCGAGGCGAGTCCGTGGCCGAGACTCCACCACGCCACGGCGAGCGTGTCGGCCTGGTTCGCGGGAAGCTGTCCGGCGGCGACACATTCGGAGACGGTGTCGGCGAGCACGCCGAAGGCGGTGTCACCGGCGTGCGCGGCGTCGGGATGCTTGTCCGGTTGGGACAATTCGGGCCGGAACATCAGCCGGAACAGGGCCGGGTTCTCGCGGGAGAACCGCACATAGGCGGCGGCGAGTTCGGTGAGCGCGGCCAGCGGGCTGCTCGCCTGCGCCCGCGTGGCGATCAATTCCTCGGCCAGGCGCTGGAAACCGTCGACCGACAGCGCCGACAGCAGCGCGGCGCGATCGGCGAAGTGGTGGTACGGCGCGCCGCTGCTCACCCCGGCCTCGCGCGCGACCCGGCGCAGGCTCACCGCCGTGAGCCCCTCGCTCTCGATCAGGCGCAGGCAGGCCGCCATCAGGGTGGCTCGCAGGTCGCCGTGGTGGTAACTGGTGCGCTTCACCCCTCCGAGCCTAGGCGACGCGCCCGGGAAAATAGGCACTGGACAGCAAATCTATGCGGTGCTTAGATTATCTGAGCACCGCTCAGATGGGTGGGCCTCTCCGAGGGAACGGATGAACACCATGACCGCAAGGGTTCTCGTCACCGGCGCCACCGGCTTCGTCGCCGGACACTGCATCGCCGAACTACTCGAGCACGGATACGCCGTGCGCGGCACCGTGCGCGATCTCGGCGCCACCGCCAAGCGCGCCCACCTCACCGAGCTGGCCGGTCGCACCGGTGGCGAGCTGGAATTCGCCGCCGCGACGCTCGACGACGATGCCGGGTGGGCCGAGGCGGTGGCCGGCTGCGACACCGTGCTGCACGTCGCCTCCCCGTTCCCCGACAGTCCGCCGGAGAACGAGCGCGACCTCATCGAGCCCGCCGTGCAGGGCACGCTCCGGGTGCTGCGTGCGGCGGCCGCGGCCGGGGTGCGGCGGGTCGTGCTCACCTCCTCGGTGGCGGCGGTCGCCTACGGCCACGGCAACGACGACGTGCGGACCGAGAACGACTGGTCGGTCGTCGATCGGATTCCGGCCTACCAGAAGAGCAAGACCCTCGCCGAACGCGCCGCTTGGGAGTACGTCGAATCCCTCGGCGACACCAGCGATCTCGAGCTGGTGGTGCTGAATCCGGGCATGATCCTCGGGCCACTGCTCGAACCACGAACCAGCACCTCGCACGCACCGATCCAGCGCCTGCTGGCCCGCGATGTGCCGGGTTCGGTGCGCACCGGCTGGTCCCCGGTCGACGTGCGCGACCTCGCCATTGCCCACCGCCTCGCCATGGAAGTTCCTGCGGCGGCGGGAAACCGGTACATCTGCGGTGGCGAGCCGCTGTGGATGGCGGAGCTGGCCGGCCTGCTCGCCCGCGACTTCGGCCCCCAGGGCTTCCGCGTGCCGACGCGGGTACTGCCCAACGCCCTGGTCCGCCTCGTCGCCCTCTTCGACAAGACCGTTCGCCTCACCGTGCCGGTCCTCGGCCGTGCCGAACGCGTGAGCGCCGAGAAGGCTCGCCGCGAACTCGGCTGGACCATGCGCCCGGTGGAACAGACGGTCCGCGACACCGCCGACAGCCTGATCGCCTTCGGCGTCGTCACCGCACCGGGCAAGCGTCGATCAGCACCAGCCGTTGCGGCCGGAACACGCTGAGCGGAAAGGGAAGACGATGCTCATCACCGCTCTGATCCTGACCGTCGTCGGTGCGTTCCGACGGACTCGGCGCCGCCGCGCGGGTGGCGAAGAAGGCGCGGGATCTGCGTCGCGGCGCGTGGACGCCGCGTCCGTATTCGGGGGCCGTCTGCGGTCCGTAGCGCTGGTCGAGGGGTACCGCCGGGCGCGCCGCGGGCTGGCGTCGGCCGCGCTGAGTGTCGGTGCGGCGGTGCGCGCCGTGGCGACGGGCGCGGGTGCCGAGATCAACCGTCTCGGACGGCGTATGCGGCAACAGGGACGGGCACTGTCGACTTCGGTGGCGGTGCTGGCCTTGGCCGTCACGGGAACCCAATTGGCTTGCGGTTGAACCGGATCCGATGCCATGAACGGCGCTGCGCGTCCAGGATCACCGGGCGAATCAGGAGTACGACCTCGGTCGGTCCTGGGGACTCGGTGTGCGGCTGAACCGGGTTCAGTGCCGTTCCGGACCACCGCGTCGGCGGGATGAGGACCTCGGTGTCGATGCTGGGAACTCGGCCCGCGGCGGGGCCGGGTTCAACGCCATTCCTGGCGTTGGAGGTCGAGGATCACCGGGTGCATGAGGGTGGAGACCTGAGGGTCTTTCGGGCGGCGGTCCGGGGGGAAGACGGTGGCCGCGGTGAGAGTTGTCTCGTCCAGGGAGCGTAGGGGAGTGGGGGAGCGCAGCGTGGGGGTCGGGGGCTCGTTCATCGCCGCGAGGACGAAGCCCCAGTCGCCGAAACTGGGCACATCCACGTGGAACGGGGTGGTGTGCAGTCCGGCAGAGCGCAGGGTGGCGTCGATGGTCCAGAAGGAGCGTGGCGCGAAGAACGGGGAACCGGACTGCACCACCAGGCGGGCGCCGGAAGCCAGGACATTCGCGGTCATCGCGTAGAACTCCTGCGAGTACAGCTTGGCGACCGAGGTCTGGTCGGGGTCGGGCAGGTCGACGATCACCGCGTCGAAAAGCCCTGGCGCACCGCGCAACCAGTTGAAGGCGTCGGCGTTGACCACCCGCACGCGCGGATCGTCGAAGGCGTGCCGGTTCAGTTCGGTGAGCCGGTCGTCGGTGCGGGCCAGCTCCACCATCGCCGGGTCGAGCTCGACCAGCGTCACCCGCTCCACGTCGGGGTAGCGCAGGATCTCACGCAGCGCGAGCCCGTCGCCACCGCCGAGCACGAGCACCGAGCGGCGTGACCCGGCGAGCACCGGGTGCACCAGCGCCTCGTGGTAGCGGTACTCGTCGACGGAGGAGAACTGCAGGCCGCCGTTGAGGAACAGCCGGGTGTCGGTGGTGGCGAACGGCGAGAACGACTCGGTGAGCACGATCTGCTGATACGGCGTGCGGGTCTGCCACACGATCGGATGCGCGAACAGCGCCTGCTGCGCGGTGGCCTCGAAACGGTCGGCGTACAGGTAGGCGCTCGTCAGGCCGCAGGCGACGACGGCGGTCGTGGCGATCAGGGTGTGCCGGGCGGCGCGGGTCATCCGGTCGCGAAAGAAGAAGAACGCCAACGCCAGACCGGCGATCGCGTTCACCACACCCACCACGAGGCTGCCGCGGATCTGCCCGAACACCGGCAGCAGCAGGAACGGGAACGCCAGGCCACCCAGCAGCGCGCCGACATAGTCGGCGGCGAACAAGTCGGCCACCGCACTGCTGGCCTCCTGCTTGCGCACCTGCTGCAACAGCTCCATCAGCAGCGGGATCTCGGCGCCGACGAGCATCCCGATCACCGCCGCCGCCACGACGAGCGCGGCGGTGTACACGTTGAGCCAGGCGTAGCTGGCGTAGAGCGCCGCCACCGACAACCCGCCGATCACCGCGAGCGCCAGCTCCACCGCGACGAACGCGGCGGCGGCATGCGGGCGCAACGGTTTGGCGAGGAGCGCACCGACACCCATCGCGCACACCATCACGCTCAGGGTGATCGAGGCCTGCGCGGCGGTGTCACCGATCAGATAGCTGCCGAGGGTCACCAGCGACAGCTCGTACACCAGACCGCACGCGGCGCAGACGAATACCGTCGCCAGCAGCGCCGCCCGCGCCAGGCGGTGGGTGGGCATCAGGTGAGGCCCGCGGCCACCACCAGCGCGACGGCGACATGGGCCGATGCCGTCACCCAGACCGCCGGGTGCGGTTCGGGATCGGCGACAACGGTCCGGAAATCACCGGGGGTGAGCGCGTCGAGCAGCACGAACGCCAACGCCATCGCGGCCAGCCCGATCACGCCGTACACCGCGCTCGCCAGCAGCGCCTTCACGATCTCCCCGTCGGAGGTCCAGATGGCGGTGGCGACGATGATGCCGGTGCCGAACAGGTTCGAGGCGAGCAGGGTCGCGGCATTGCGGTTGCGTTCGATCCAGATCTGCGCGCGCAGATCACCGGGGGTGAGCAGGTCGACGAGCCCGAATCCGACGGCCATCAACACGATTCCCACCGCGGAATAGGCGAGCGCGGCGCCCGCGTCCGCCCCCAGTTCGGCGAGCATGAGTGTCCTCCTGTGCTTGTGAGGCGAGATGCCCCGAATGAACTACTTGCCGCCGCTGTCGCTGCCGCCACCGCGGTAGTCACCCGCCGCGGAACCGCTGGTCCAGCCGTAGCTGCTGGTGTGCGAGTGGTGGCGGCGGGTGCCGTTGGCCCAGCTGTCGACCAGCACGAGCGAGCCGCCCGCGTGCGGCGACACCGCGACGAGGTCCTTGTCGAACCGCAGATAGTGGTTGTCGCCGGTATTGCGGCGGTCGCGCGGCTCGGTGGCCTTGGCGATGGCGGCCGCGACCGCGGCGGGCGCGGCGGCCGTGGTGAAGGCGAGGCCGTCGTTGGCCTGGTCGAGCTGGCGGGCACGCTGGTACTTCTCGGCGACGAACTCGCGCGGATCCTGCGGCCCGGTCACCGCGACGACCGTGACCACCGCGACGATCACCGCGACCACGGCGGCCAGGATGCCGACCACGATCCATCTTGTCCGGGTCACCGCGGCACCCCGAAACCGGTGCGCCACAGAACTGTCGGCGTTGTGCTGATGAGAATCCCTCCCCGTCGAAAAACTGGCCGGACTGTATCACCGGGTTCGCGCCGCCGACCGTGGGGAGTTGAGCAACTGCGATTCAGATCACAGCGGGCTACCGGGCCGTGTGCGATGAGGGGATCGGCGGGGTCAGCGGGGTCGTTGCCACAGCAGCGTGTATCGCCACAGCAGGCGGCGGCGGATCTGCGCACCGGGGAGGAATTCCTCGGCGGCCCGCCGGATTTCGCCGAGCGTTTCCTCCGGATCCCGGATCGTCGCGTTCGGTCCGCCTGCTCGGCGGCGGTGGCGACGGTCGGTGGCCCAGACGACCGGAAGCAGCGGGAGGTAGCCGATGTCGTTGAGCGGGTGCATCTTCCAGAGCCCGACCACCGCGAGCGTGCCGCCGGGTGCGACGAGGTCGCGCACCGCCGCCATACCTTCGCGGACGGGGACATGGTGCAGGGTGGCGACCGCGGTCACCATGTCGAAGGTGTCGTCGAGGTCGCGGAAGTCGGCCTTGTCCAGGTGCACGTGGGGTGTGGACGGTGCGTTCGCGATGACCTCGGAGTCGATGTCGATGCCGAGCACCGCATCACAGCGGGTGGCGAGTTTGCGGGCGAGCAGGCCGTCGCCGCACCCGATATCGAGGGCGGTGCGGGCGTGCGCGGGCACCTGATCGAGCAGCCAGGGATGGTAGTGCGTGTTGTGGTTCCAGTAGGGGTCCGTCGCCATGACCGGTCAACGCCCGCGCGGCCCACAGGGTTCCGAAAGGATCACCGCACAGGTGTTTTCGCGGATCAGGCGGCGGTGTGACCGGCCAGCCAGTCGGCGAAACCGGTGAGGCCGTCGAGCACGACATCGGCACCGGCCGCGCGCAGTCCGTCGGCATCGTAGGGGCCGGTGGTCACACCGACCGCGAACGCACCGGCCGCCTTCGCTCCGCGCATGTCACCGGCGTGATCGCCGACGAAGATCGACGCCGATTCCGCACGGAGTACCGCGGCCTTCCCGGTGGACCACAGATCACCTGCCACCCGGTCCACATCCCACCCCAGATGTTCCACATGCAGGCGGGCATGCGGTTCGTATTTGCCGGTGACGACGAGGGCCCGCCCGCCGCCCGCCCGGACGACTTCGAGCGCGTCGCCCGCGCCGGGCAGGGCCGGGATGCTCGCGATGACATCCGGATACAGCTCGCGGTACCGGGTGACCAGATGTGGGACGAGGTCGTCGGGTGCGCCCGCGTCGCCGAGCAGGGTGGCCAGCGGCGGGCCGAGGTGCTCGGCGAAACGCGCGCCGATCATCGGCAGGTCGAACTCCTGCGCGAGCGTGTCGATCGCCACGGCCACACCCGGCCGCGAGTCGATGAGCGTCATGTCCAGGTCGAAGCCGACGGTGATGGTCACGTCGCCGAGCGTATCGCCGCCGGGCTGGACGACCGATCAGGCATCGGTGCGAAACCGCCGGTAGAGCCCTGATTCACGTGGAACCGCCGCTGCACTCGGTGCCGAAATCGCTTGGGGGAGAGGGAATGCGCGGTGCACAGCGTGCGGGCAAGCAGTGACAGCCGGATAACCTCGAGTACGGCGGGCGTCGTGATCGTGCAGGTCGGGGCGAATTCGCCCTCGCTGCGCTTGCGGAATCCTCGGTTACTCGCATCGCGAGCAGCCATGCATCGAGTGCAACATTCCGGCCGTAATCGTGCCTACCACAGCGTGAGCGGGGTGCCCGATCGATCTCGGTTCCGCGCACATCGCGCGAGGGGAAGGTGCTCGGACAAAAACAATGGCAAGGAGGTCGAACCACTCCCTGCCACTCTCAACATATAGCGCACCCCGGGTCTTGCCACAAGCCCCCGGTCGTCCTGCACAATCGCCTGCCTGAGTGTGTGACCAGCGGAAACAGAGGTGGATTGATGATCGACATCATTGTCGTGGGTGCGGGTCCGACCGGGATGATGCTGGCTGGGGAGCTCCGGTTGCAGGGCGTGCGGGTGGTTGTTCTCGACCGGGATCCGGCGCCGACCCCGGTCGTGCGCGCTCTCGGTCTGCACGCCCGCAGCCTGGAGGTACTCGCCCAGCGAGGCCTGGTCGACCGGTTCCTCGCACTGGGCTCGCGCCACCCGCTCGGCGGCTATTTCGCCGGCATCGCCAAACCTCAGCCCACCGGCCTGGACACCACCTACCCGTTCGTACTCGGCCTCCCGCAGCCCGTCACCGAACGCCTGCTCACCGAGCACGCCGTGGCCCTGGGTGCCGAGATCCGGCGCGACACCGAACTGGTCGGCCTCACCCAGGCCGAGCATGCGGTGACGGCCGAACTGGCCGACGGCTCCACCCTCGCCGCGCGCTACCTCGTCGGTTGCGACGGTGGCCGCAGCATGGTGCGCTCGCTGCTCGGCATCGGCTTTCCCGGCGAACCCAGCCGGGCTGACACCCTGCTCGGCGAGATGCGGTTGACCGCGACGTCCGACACGGTGTCCACCGTGAACGCCGAGGTGCGCCGGACGCAGCTGCGCTTCGGTGCCGCGCCGATCGGCGACGGGTTCTATCGCGTGGTCGTGCCCGCCGACGAAGTAGCCGAGGACCGCACAGTTCCGCCGACGTTCGACGAATTCCGCGGTCGGCTGATCGCCACGGCGGGCACCGACCTCGGCGCGCACGCACCGCGCTGGCTCTCGCGCTTCGGTGACGCCACCCGCTTGGCCGAGGACTACCGCCGCGGTCGCGTCCTGCTCGCAGGCGATGCCGCCCACATCCACCCGCCGCTGGGCGGCCAAGGCTTGAACCTGGGGATCCAGGACGCGGTGAATCTCGGCTGGAAACTCGCCGCCGAGGTCAACGGCTGGGCGCCACCAGGGCTGCTCGACAGTTACGCCGCCGAACGCCGTCCGGTGGCCGCCGACGTCCTGGACAACACCCGCGCGCAGATGACTCTGGTCTCGCTCGATCCCGGCGCCCAGGCGGTGCGCCGCGTCCTGTCCGAACTGATGGACTTCGAGGGCGTCACCCGGCACCTGATCGAGAAGATCATCGCCACCGCCATCCGCTACGACCTGGGCGACGGCCACGACCTGCTCGGCAGGCGCTTGCCCGATATCGAACTCGCGCACGGCGGTCTCTACGACCGCCTGCACGCCGGTCGTGCCCTGCTCCTCGACCCGGCCGGTGCGTTGTCGGTGACCGGCTGGGCCGACCGGGTCGATTACCTCGTGGACGGCATGGTCGATCTACCCGCCGTCCTGCTCCGTCCCGACGGTCACGTCGCCTGGGTCGACGACGGCCGCCACGACCTCGCCCGAGCCCTCACACGATGGTTCGGCGAGCCGCGCGCCTGATACCCGGTGCCGGGCACGGCGTTTCGCCGGAGGTCAGGCGGAATCGGTGATCCAGGCGCCCGGCCGACTCACTGGGCCGCTGCGGTGAACGGGGTGACGACCCGTGGGGCGGCGGGCCGGGACGGATGCCGCCACACGCCCTGGCGTTCCAGGATCGGCAGCACACCCTCACCGAACCAGTACGCCTCCTCCAGGTGCGGGTAACCGGAGAGGATGAAGTGGTCGATGCCGAGCGCGGCGTACTCGAGCAGCCGTTCGGCCACCTCCGCGTGGGAACCGACCAGGGCCGTGCCCGCCCCGCCGCGCACCAGGCCCACACCGGCCCACAGGTTCGGGGCGATCTCGAGGTTGTCGGTGCGTCCGTTGTGCAGGCTGGCCATCCGCCGCTGTCCCTCGGACTCGCTGCGGGCCAGGCTCGCCTGCACCCGTTCGATCTCGCCGGGCGCGATGCCCGAGAGCAGCCGGTCGGCCTCGGCCCACGCCTCGGCGGCGGTGTCGCGGGTGATCACGTGCACGCGCAACCCGAAGTCGACCGACCGGCCCTCGAGCGCGGCGAGACCACGAATCCAGTCCAGCTTCTTCGCGACCGCGTCGAGTGGTTCGCCCCAGGTCAGATAGGTGTCGGCATAGCGTGCCGCGACCGGACCCGCGGGACCGGACGACCCACCGAAGAACACCGGCGGTACCGGATCGGGTCGCGCGCTGAGCAGCGCCTCGTTCACCCGCAGATGCTCGCCGGTGAAGGTGACCGGCTCGGTGGACTGCCACAGTTCACGCACGATGTGCAGGAATTCTCCGGTGCGGGCGTACCGCTGCTCCTTGTCGAGGAAATCGCCGTAGGCCTGCTGCTCCTTCGGTTCACCGCCGGTGACCACGTTGAGCAGCAACCGGCCGCCGGAGTGGCGCTGGAAGGTCGCGGCCATCTGCGCGGCCAGGGTGGGGCTGACGAGGCCGGGCCGCAGGGCGACCAGGAATTTGAGCGTCTCGCTGGTCTGCACCAGCATCGCGGTGGTGAGCCAAGCGTCCTCGCACCAAGCCCCGGTGGGGGTGAGCACGCCGGTGAATCCGTTGTCCTCGGCGGCGGCGGTGAGCTGATTGAGATAGCGCAGGGTGGCCGGCCGGTCACCGGACATGAAACTGCCGTGCCCACCCGCGACCAACCCCCGCGAATCGCCGTAGGTGGGCAGGAACCAGTGGAACGACAGTGCTTGCTTACTCATGGCAACGATGCTGACCGGCGCATCCGATGAGGTCACGCATTGTGCTCACCGTGCGCACAACTCCCACCCGCCGCACGGAACTAGACGTAACCATGCGAAACACGTAACCTCGTGGCAGGCTCGGGCGACGGTGCCCGGGCGGCGACGACCCTACGAAACGAGTTTCCTCAATGACGCGGCATGTCGACGTACTGATCATCGGCGCTGGCCTGTCCGGAATCGGCACGGCCTGTCACCTCATTCGCGAGCAGACCGGACGCAGCTACGCGATCCTCGAGCGCCGCGAGAACATCGGTGGCACCTGGGACCTGTTCAAGTACCCCGGCATCCGGTCCGACTCCGACATGCTCACCTTCGGCTTCGGTTTCCGTCCCTGGATCGGCACCAAGGTGCTGGCCGACGGCGCGAGCATCCGTCAGTACGTCGAGGACACCGCCAAGGAATACGGGGTCACCGACCACATCACCTTCGGCCGCAAGGTCGTGCACCTGGCCTTCGACCGCGACGCCGCGCAGTGGACCGTCACCGCCCTGATCGAGGCCACCGGTGAGACCGAGACCTGGACCGCGAACTTCGTCGTCGGCGCCAGCGGCTACTACAACTACGACAAGGGCTACCGGCCCGAGTTCCCCGGCGAGGCCGACTTCCAGGGACAGATCGTGCACCCGCAGCACTGGCCCGAGGACCTCGACTACACCGGTAAGAAGGTCGTGGTCATCGGTTCCGGCGCCACCGCCATCACGCTGATCCCGTCGATGGCCGACAAGGCCGCCCACGTCACCATGCTGCAGCGCTCGCCCACCTGGATCCAGGCGCTGCCGTCGGACGACCCGGTCGCCATCGGGTTCAAGAAGACCCGGGTGCCCGATTCGATCGCCTACAAGATCGGCCGCGCCCGCAATATCGCTCTGCAGCGCGCCAGCTTCCAGCTCTCGCGGACCAACCCCGAGCTGGCCAAGAAGCTGATGCTGGCCCAGGTGCGCCTGCAGCTCGGCAACAAGGTCGATCTGCGCCACTTCACCCCCAGCTACAACCCGTGGGATCAGCGCCTGTGCGTGGTTCCCAACGGCGACCTGTTCAAGGTGCTCAAGAGCGGCAAGGCCGACATCGTCACCGACCGCATCGCGAAGTTCACCGAGAAGGGCATCCTGACCGAGTCGGGCCAGGAGCTCGAGGCCGACATCATCGTCACCGCCACCGGTCTCAACGTCCAGATCCTCGGCGGTGCGACCATGAGCATCGACGGCAACCCGGTGAAGATGAACGAGACGGTCGCCTACAAGAGCGTGCTGTACTCCGACATCCCGAACTTCCTGATGATCATCGGCTACACCAACGCCTCCTGGACGCTGAAGGCCGACCTGGCCGCCGCCTACCTGTGCCGGGTGCTCAACATCATGCGCGACCGGGGCTACAGCACCTTCGAGGTGCACGCCGATCCGGAGGACTACGCCGACGAGTCGCTGATGGGTGGCGCCCTCACCTCGGGCTACATCCAGCGCGGCAACGGTGAGATGCCGCGCCAGGGCAAGCGTGGTGCCTGGAAGCTGGTGAACAACTACTACCGCGACCGCACGCTCATGCACAAGGCGCCCATCGAGGACGGTGTGCTGCGGTTCAGCAAGACCCGCTCGGCCGCCCGACCCGACGAGCAGGTCGCCAGCGCCTGACCGGCAGGCCACTCGGGCCCGTCGCACCGGAAGGTGCGGCGGGCCCGTCGCTTTTCCCTGGTGAATCGGGTTGCGCGAGCGCCTTTCCCGGGCGCGGGCGAATTGTCCGCGGCTCCCGTAGGATCGCGATCGAAGACACCGCCCGGGGAGAAGTGAGGAGGACGGTGTGGGATCTCGCCTACCGGCGACCATCCGTGACGCGGGGACGTGGCTGCGTCGGTTCGCCGCGACGACACCGGGGGTTATCGGGGTTGTCCTCGTCCTCACGGCCCTGGCTTGTCTGATCGCGGGATCGGCTGCGGGACAACAGCTCGACGCCAAGATCGTCCGGTCCGAGCAGGTGCTCGATCGCACCGAACCACTGGCCTTCGCCGCGCAGAGCCTCTACGTGTCGCTCTCGGCCGCCGACGCGGGGGCCGCCACCGCGTTCCTGTCCGGCGGCATCGAATCACCGCAGGTGCGCGACACCTACGAGCAGGCGCTCGCCGAGGCCGCCGCCGCCCTCGCCGAGGCGACGGCAGGCGCCACCGACGCCAAGACCAGGGCGATCGTGGCCCGCATCGCCGCCGACCTGCCCACCTACACCGGGCTGGTGGAAACCGCGCGCGCCAACAACCGTCAGGGCTTCCCGGTCGGCTCGGCCTATCTGCGCCAGGCCTCCGAGCTCATGCAGAACTCCCTGCTGCCGCACGCCGAGCAGCTCAACGAGGCCCGTTTCGCCGCCGTCCGTGACGATCAGCAGCGCATCGGCGCCCTGCCGCTGACGTCGATCCTGCTGCTGCTGCTGGTGTTGCTCGCCTGCGCGGTGGCCTCGGTGATCCTGCTGCGCCGCACCAACCGCCTGGTGAACCCCGGAGTGGCACTGGCGGCCGCCGCGGCCGCGCTCGCCCTGCTGTGGACCGTCGGCTCGACCCTCACCGCCGCCCAGCTGCTCGACACCGGCGACTCCGGTGCGGGCGCGCGGGTGGAGAACCTGGCGGGCGCGCGCATCCTCGCCCAGCAGGCCCGCACAGACGAGACCCTCGCCCTCATCACCCGAGGCGACATCACCGCACCCGAGGCGGCCTTCCGCACCCATACCGCCGACCTGGAACAGCGCCTGGCCGCCGCCGGCGCCGCCGACTCCGATGCCGCACGCGCGCTGACGAATTGGAACGCCGGGCACAACGCCCAGCGCACCGCCTACGAGAAGGCCGACTTCACGGGCGCGGTCACCCAGGCCATCGGTACCGGCCCCGAGAGCTCGGCCACGAGCTTCACCCGCCTCGACAACGAACTGCGCGACGCACTGGCCCAGGCACGCACCGATCTGCGCGACGGCGTCGACGACGCGCGAACGGCCTTGACGCTGAGCCCCTTCGGCACCCTGCTCCTGTTGCTCGCCGCGGCCGGTGCGGTGGTCACGGGCCTGTGGCCACGGTTGAAGGAGTTCCTGTGAGCATTCGTCGTTCCCGGTTCGCGCTGGTTCTCGCCGCGACCGCCGTCCTGCTCGCGGGCTGTGGTGACGCGCCCGCGCCGTCGTCGATCGAGGCCACGGCCGTCGCACCACCGCTGCCGGGCGCCGAGGCGATCACCTCGGCACCGACCGCGGAGGGCACCGGATCCTGCGATACCGAGGCCACCTTGGCGCCGCGTGCCCAGCCGCGACCGGGGGCGATGCCCGCCGGATCGGCGATGGCCGCGATCGTCGCCAACGGCAGGTTGCGCGTGGGCGTCGACCAGAACACCTACATGTTCGGGTTCCGCAATCCGTCCACCGGGCGGCTCGAGGGTTTCGACATCGACCTGGCCCGCGAGATCGCCCGCGATCTGTTCGGCGACCCCGACCGCATCGAGTTGCGTTCGGTGACCGCCGCCGACCGCATCCAGCTGCTACAGGAGCGCAAGGTCGACATGATCGTGCGCACCTTCTCCGCCACCTGCGAACGCCGCCGCGACGTCGACTTCTCGAGCGTGTACTACCGTGCGGCCCAACGCTTCGCGGCTCCGCGCGGCGCCGGTATCGCCTCCGGTGCCGACCTGGCGGGCAAACGGGTGTGCGTCACCAAGGGCACCACCGCGGCCGCGCCGCTGTTCACCCTGCCGACTCCGCCTACGGTGCTCGGCGTGACCAACTGGACCGACTGCCTCGTCGCGCTGCAGCAGGGCACCGTCGACGCGATCAGCGGTGACGAACCGATCCTGTCCGGTCTGGTCGCCCAGGACCGCAACCTCGAACTCGTCGGTGCGCCCATCGGTTCGGGGGCCTACGCGGTCGGTGTGCCCAAGGGCAGCGACGAATTGGTGCGTTTCGTCAACGGCGTGCTCGAACGGACCAGCAGCGACGGCACCTGGGAACGGATCTACGCCCAGCATCTGTCGGCGCTCGGCCCCTCACCCGGCGCACCCGCGCCCAGGTACGCCGGATGAGTTCGCCGATACTCGGCACCGCCGAGATCGATCGTGAACTGGCCGGGCGCACCGCGGAATTGGCGACGATGAGCAGTACCCTGCTCGAACTGGACCGGCACCCCGGCATCGCCCTGGTGCGCCGCTACCCGCCGGAGGGGGAGACCGCGCGCCGATGGGCGCCGGTGGAGAAGGCGCTCGGCGAGCTCTTCGACGACCTCGCCCGCGTGCGCGCCATCCTCACCGAGGCCGAGACAATGCGTGGGCGCGGCCGGATCGATGATCGTGCCCGCGCCCGGCTCACCGACCTGCTGCGGGGGCGTCCGCACGAAATCGCCCGGGTACCGGTGCCGTTGGCGCAGCGCGGGCTCACCGGGCCGAGCGAAACCGTGGTGACCGTCGGGATCGCCGACTGCCTCGACCGCATGCGCGCCGCCTTCGCGTTCGTCGCGCCGTTCGCCGAGGAGGTCGAGGCCGTCGACCGGCGGGTACTCGGCGCCCTCGCGCCCTTGCAGCAGCGGGTGGAGCAGGCCAACGGCGCCTTGGCCGCCGCCACCGAACCCTTGGCCGCCCTGCTGCGCCGCGCGGGCACCGACCCGCTCGGCTTCGCGCCGGGTGAGATCGCCGCGGCACTGGCCTCGCTCACCGAGCTGATCGAGACCGAAACCGCCCGCAATGCCGAATTCCTTTCGGTGGCAACCGATGTCCCCGCTGCCGTTGCGACACTGCGGGCCCGGCTCATCGACCTCGCCGACTTGCAGCGTCGCGCCGACGACACCGCCGCCCGCGCCGAACGCAAGGTCCACACCGGACCGCTGCCGCCAGGTGGCGCGTCGGCCGCGACCTTGCTCGCCGAGCTGTCGACCCTCGGCGACGAACCGACCCGCTCGACCGTCGAACACCTCCTCGCCCTGCGCGTACGTGCCGACGACGCGGCCGACAAGACCGCGCGCCGAACGGAATTGGCGCAGGGTCTGCTCGATCGGCGGGCCGAACTGCAGGGCAGGCTCGCCGCCTACCGTGCCAAGGCCTCGCGCCTGGGTGTGGCCGAAGAGCGCGATGTGCTCGCCGCCGACCGCATCGCCGCAGGCCTGCTCACGCGCACACCGTGCGATCTGGCCGCCGTCACCCGGGCGGTCGCCGACTATCGTTCGATCATCGGGGAGAAAGCGGGGCGGACAGCATGATCTGTAGTGAACCGGGTTGCGGCGGTGTGATCGAGGACGGCTACTGCGCCGTCTGCGGCACCGCGCCCGTGGCGGTCGCCGTCCACGGCGCCGCGCCGACCTCGCCCCGGCGCTCGGGCCACACCACGGCCGTCCGGCGAACACCTGCCCCGACAGGCGGCATCTCGACCGGTGCCGCCCCGAAGGTGACCGCGCCGGGACTCTGCGCCGAAACAGGCTGCGGCGGAACGATCGTCGACGGCTACTGCGACACCTGCGGCACCGCGCCCGCCCCGCTCAGCGCCCCCGTGCACAGCCCGTCGGCGGCGACCATCAGCGCCAACCGCGCCTCGAGCCGTTCGGTACGCACCCGCTCGGGCTCGGCCCGATCGGCGGCGCGCGGCCGGCTCGGCGCCGGACTGGTCGAGGTGCCGCCGGTACCGCGCGTGGATCCCGCGTCGGCCGTGCTCACCGACCCGAAGGTCCCCGAATCCGACCGCTACTGCGGCCGATGCGACAAACCCGTCGGCCGCACCAACGACGGAACCACGGGACGCACCAGCGGTTTCTGCCCGCACTGCGGTACCCGCTACTCGTTCGTGCCGCGCCTGCAACCCGGCGACCTGGTCGGCGGACAGTACAAGGTCGAAGGCGCCCTCGCGCACGGCGGCCTCGGCTGGATCTACCTGGCCACCGACATCCGCGTCAACGACCGCTGGGTGGTGCTCAAGGGCCTGATCGACACCGGCGACAGCGACGCGCAGGCCGCCGCCCTGGCCGAACGGCGCTTCCTCGCCGAGGTGGACCACCCCAATATCGTCAAGATCCACAACTTCACCGAACACGCCGACGCCGACGGCGAACCGGTGGGCTACATCGTGATGGCCTATGTGGGCGGCACCTCGCTCAAACAGATCCTGCGCGACTACCGCGCCGCGCACAACGCCTACCTGCCGCCGGCCAGGGCCATCGCCTATGTGCTGGAAATGCTGCCCGCCCTCGGCTATCTGCACGCGCGCGGCTGGGCCTACTGCGATTTCAAACCCGACAACGTGATGCAGACCGAGGAACGCCTCGAACTCATCGACCTCGGCGCCGTGATCGCCATGGACGACACCACGTCCCCGATCTACGGCACCCTCGGCTACCAGGCGCCCGAGATCGCCGAAACGGGCCCGACCGTGGCCACCGAGATCTACACGGCGGGCCGCACGCTCGCGGTGCTGATGATGCGGGTGCCCTCGGTGGACGGCCGCCTCGGACCGCTGCCGACGCCCGACACCGAACCGCTGCTGGCCCGCCACGATTCGCTGTACCGGTTCCTGCTGCGCGCCACCGACCCCGATCCGCTGGCCCGGTTCGCCTCGACGAGCGAGATGGCCGACCAGCTCACCGGTGTGCTGCGCGAGGTCCTCGCCGCCGAGGACGGTGTACCGCGCCCCGGCATGTCGGCCGCCTTCGGTCCCGCCCGCGCTGTCTTCGGAATCGAAAGCGCCACACCGGAAACCGCCGCAGTCGTCGCCGCCCTGCCCGCGCCGCTCGTCGACCCGGGCGACAGCGGCGCCGCGCTGCTGGCCACCACCGACGCCGCGACCCCCGCCGAACTCGAGCAGGCACTCACCGCGGGCCTGCGCGCGGTGGTGACCGGCGCCGGGGAATCGGTGGAGATCCCGTTGCGCCTCGTGCGCGCCGAACTCGAGGCGGGCGACGCCGATGCCGCCCTCGCCCGGCTCGCCGGGCTGGAGCTGGATTTCGACTGGCGCACGGTGTGGTACCGCGCTCAGGCCGCCCTGCTGAAGGGCGACTACGGCAGTGCCGCAGCCGATTTCGAGGCCGTCTACGCGGCGCTGCCCGGCGAACCCGCGCCCAAGCTCGCCCTCGCCGTGGCGCTGGAGCACGGCGACCGGCCACGCGAGGCGCTCGCCCTCTACGACCTGGTCTGGTGCACGGACCACACCTATCTGTCGGCGGCCTTCGGCGCCGCCCGGTTGCGCCGCGCCGACGGCGACCGCGCCGGTGCGGTGCGGGTGCTCGACCAGGTCGAACGCACCTCGTCGATGTACACCGAGGCCCGCGTGCGTGCCGTGGAGACGCTGCTGGCCGATCGTGGTCCGGCCGAACTGGACGAAGCCGCGTTGCGCGAGGCGGGGGAGCGGGTCGAGCACCTGCGCCTCGACTCGCGTGCGCGCACCGCCCGGGTGCGCATGCACGTGCTCGAGGCGGCACTGAACTGGATCCGGTCGGGACAGCGGCCGAGTGCACCAGGCAAGCTGTTGGATGTGGAATTCACCGAAGTGGGAGTGCGGACGGGGTTGGAACGATGCTTGCGGACATTGGCGCGCGAAGCCGACGACATGTGGACCCGCTTCGTGCTGGTGGATCAGGCCAACAACGTGCGCCCCAGGACCACGCTGTGACCGCGCCGGGCTGCCCGGACTGCGCGGGCGCGGCCAGGGCGGGATACCGGTACTGCGAGAGCTGCGGTCGCGAACTCGGGGTGCGCAAGGCGGCCCTGCCGGTGCACGATCCGGTCACGGTGCCGCAGTGCCCCACCTGTGGGGAACGGCGCTACGAGGCCGGGCTGTGCGTGGTGTGCCGCACTCCGAAACCGGTTCCGGACCGTTTCGAGGAAGACCTCGGCCCGGTGTACATCCTCACCGATCGCGGAATCAGCCACTCCCGCAACGAGGACGCGGTCGCCGCCGCCGTGCGCGACGGTGACGGTGTCCGGGTGATCGTCGTCAGCGATGGTGTCTCGACCTCCCAGGACCCCCAGGCCGCCTCCGGCACCGCCGCCCGCACCGGCGTCGACGCGGTGCTGGCCGCGCTCGCCGACGGCCGCCCCGCCCCCGACGCCGTGATGGCCGGACTGGCCACCGCCGTCGCCGCGGTGCGCGGCATGTCACGCACCCCCGAATACGCGCCCTCGTGCACCTACGTCTCGGCGATCCTGCGCGACACCCCCGAGGGCACCGAGATCACCGTCGCCAATGTCGGTGACAGCCGGGCATTCTGGCTCGCCGCGGGCGATCCGACGGCGTCGCGCAGGCTCAGCGTCGACGACTCCTGGGCCCAGGCCCTCGTCGACGCGGGCGCCATGGACGAGGATGCCGCCATGCGCGACCCGCGTGCGCACACCCTGCTGCGCTGGCTCGGCGCCGACGGCGGCGAGGCGCCCTGGTCGGCGAACTGCCTGCAGAGCATGCTCGTCACCGAACCCGGCACCCTGCTGTTGTGCACCGACGGGCTGTGGAACTACCTGCCCGATCCGGTCGCGCTCGCCGGGTTCACCGTCGAGACCACCCCGCAGGCCGCGGCACGCGCCCTGGCCGACTTCGCGCTCGACAGCGGCGGCAGCGACAACATCACGGTCGCGCTCGCCCCCGTGCCCGCGCGCACCGCTGTACCCGATCCAGGAGTGTCATGAGTTCCCCTGATATCGCAGGCCTTTCGGTCGCCGTCGACCAGAACGAATTCCTCGCCGAGGGTGCGAGCGTGGTCGACGCGGTGCTCACCGTCGGCACCGGCCCGGAACTGGCCGCCGTCGCCACCCCGCCGCCCCGGCTCGAGATCCTGATCATCGACTGCTCCGGGTCGATGGGGCACAAGCGCAAGTTCGAGAACGCGCGCACCGCCACTCGCGCCGCGCTCGACGAGATCCCCGACGGCACCGCCTTCGCCATCATCGAGGGCACCGAGTCCGCGCGGATGATCTACCCCACCGGCGCGCTGTCGGCGCCCGCCGACCACACGCACCGCACCGCCGCCAAGCGGGCCCTCGATCGGTTGCGGCCCGACGGCGGCACCGCCATGGGGTCCTGGCTCGCCCTTGCCCGCCAGGTCGCCGCCGGGCATCCGGGTGCCCAGGCGCACGCCATCCTGCTCACCGACGGTAAGAACGAACACGAGACCCCCGAGCAGTTGGCCGCCGAACTCGACCGCGCCGAAGGACTTTTCGTCTGCGACTGCCGTGGTGTCGGTGCCGACTGGGCGGCGGCCGATCTGCACAAGATCTCCTCGAAGCTGTCCGGCGGCGCCGATATCGTCGCCGATCCCAAGGACCTGGCGGCCGATTTCGCCGCCATGATGCGCTCGTCGGCGGCCCGGGTGATCCCGGAACTCACCCTGCGCGTGTGGACTCCGGCCGGCGCGCGAGTGCGCATGGTCAAGCAGGTCGCACCCGTGCTGGAGGATCTCACCGGGCGCCGTACCGATTCCGGTGCGCAGGTGGGGGACTACCCGCTGTCGTCGTGGGCGGCCGAGGAACGCGAATACCACGTGCAGATCGAACTGGAACCGGCCGCGCCCGGGCGGGAGAAGCTCGCGGCCCGCCTCAGCGTGCTCGCGGGCGAGGACGTGCTCGGTCAGGGGCTGGTCCGCGCGGTGTGGACCACCGACTCCACGCTGTCGACCAGGATCAGCACCCGCGTCGCCCACTACACCGGCCAGGTCGAACTCGCCCAGGCTGTCCAGGAGGGTCTCGCCGCCCGCCGCGAGGGCGACTTGTCCACGGCCACAGCGAAATTGCGCCGCGCGGTGGAACTGGCCGCCGCCTCGGGACACGAGTCGACCGCCAAACTGCTTCGCACCGTTGTCGAGGTCGACGAGAAGGACGGAACGGTGAAGCTGCGCGGTCAGGTCGCGGCCGCCGACGAACTCGCGCTCGACATCCGCTCCACCAAGACCACCCGATTGCGGTCGGAGGGTTCCTGACATGGCGGTGTGCGCGGACGGTCACCAGACGCAGGCCACCGACTACTGCGATGTGTGCGGGTCGGCGCTCACCGGCGTCCCGGCAGCCGACCCGGCCGATCTGCGCCTGTGCCCCGCGTGTTCGGTGCCGACCAGCGGACGCTTCTGTGAGAACTGCGGATACGACTCGGCCCTGCCCGCGCCGCCGCCACCGCGCACGGACTCACCCGCCGCCGATCTGCGCGGTACCGCCGATGCGCGCGAAACCGTCTGGGTGGCCAGGGTCTTCGCCGACCGCGAGTTCTACGACCGGGTGCAAGCCCGCAAAGGTCCGGACGCCGACCGGGTGGCCTTCCCCGGTTTCTACCCCGAACGCCGGATCGAGTTGCGCGGCAGCGAGTTCCTGATCGGCAAACGCTCGGCCTCGCAGGGCATCGTGCCCGAGATCGACCTCGGTATCGCCCCGGCCGACCCGGGTGTATCGCGTGCGCACGCCCTGCTGCGCGTCGGGACCGACGGCTCACTCACCGTCACCGACCTCGGCTCGACCAACGGGACCAGCCTCGACGGCACCGAGACACCGCTGTCGCCACAGGTTCCGGTGCCGTTGCGGGCGGGTAGCCGCCTGCACGTCGGCGGCTGGACGACCATAACCATCGATACCCTGTCGTAGACGGGAACATCGAGCGAACCGTAGGGTCGGGGCCATGACGAAGTTCGACGGGAAGACCTGTTTGATCACCGGCGCCGCCAGCGGTCTCGGCCGGGCAACCGCCTTCGCGGCCGCCGCCAAGGGCGCGTCGCTGGTGCTCACCGACATCACCGCCGACACGCTGGCCACCACCGCCGAGGAACTGCGCGCCGCCGGTGCCACCGTGCACCTGGCCCATCCCGCCGATGTGAGCGACCATTCGGCCGTCGTCGGGCTGGCCGCGCACACCTTCGAGGCCGTCGGGCACGTCGACATCGTGATGAACGTGGCGGGCATCGCCACCTGGGGCACCGTCGACAAACTCACCCATCAGCAGTGGCGGCGCACCATCGACATCAACCTCATGGGCCCCATCCACGTCATCGAGGAGTTCCTGCCACCGATGATCGCCGCGCGGCGTGGCGGTCATCTGGTGAACGTGTCCTCGGCGGCCGGACTGTTCGGGTTGCCGTGGCACGCGCCCTACAGCGCCACGAAGTTCGGGCTACGCGGTGTGTCGGAGGTACTGCGGTTCGACCTACGCAGGCACAAGATCGGCGTCAGCCTCGTACTTCCCGGGGCGATGGCCACCCCGATGGTCGACAGCGTCGACATCGCGGGCGTCGACCGCGACAACGCCGCGCTGCGCAAGGCTATCGGCCTGTTCCTGCGCCATGCCGTCACGCCGGAACAGGCCGCCGACGCGGTGATCCGCGGTGTGGAACGCAACCGCTACTGGGTCTACACCTCCCGCGACATCCACCTCGCCCACTGGGGTCAGCGCTACGTCCCGTACGGCTACACGCTGGCCATGCGCGGCCTCAACGCCGCGATGACCAACTACGCCACCAAGAACGAACTGGTGCGCTGAGCACGCTCACACCAGGTCCGACGGGTCGGTGTTGGCACCGCACAGGATGACGCAGACCCGCTCACCCTCGGCGGGCCGGTAGGCCGCACCGGAACCGGTGTCGCGCAGCGCCGCCAGCGCGGTCGCGGCACCGTTCTCCACGGCGATCCGGTGCTCGTTCCAGAGCTGTCGGCGCGCAGCGCGAATCGCCTCGTCCGCGACCAGCACCGACACCACGTCGGGGCGCTGGGCGGCGGTCAGCGCCATCTCCGACACGTTCGGTGCGCCGAGCGAATCGGCGGCGATCGAGTCGACGCTCACCTGCACCGGACGGCCCGCCTCGAGCGCGGCGTTGAGCGAGCGGCAGCCCACCGGTTCCGCCGCGACGGTGCGGATGCCGAAATGCTGTGCGGCGACCGCGGTTCCGGTGAACAGTCCACCGCCGCCCACCGCGACGACCACCGTGTCCAGATCGGGCACGCGCTGCTGGATCTCGCGCATGAGCGTGCCCGCGCCCGCCGCGATGAGCGGGTGATCGTAGGCGTGCGAGAACAGCGCCCCGGTGTCCGCCGCGAACTCCTGGCACGCGGCCAGCGCCTGCTTGTACTCGGGACCGATCAGTCGTACATCGGCGCCCAAGTCACGAAGTCGACGGATTTTGACCGGCGGCGCCGATTCGGGCAGAAACACGGTCGCGGGCACGCCCGCTTCCCGCGCCGACCACGCGCACGCGAGTCCCGCATTGCCGCCTGAGGCGATCGTCACACCGGCGGCGGGCAACTCTCCGGCGGCGCGCAGGAAGTTCTGCGCGCCACGCGCCTTGAAAGTCCCGGTGAACTGCAAGAACTCCAGCGCGAACCAGAGCGGGGAATCCCCAGGTCCAGCGGGTGCAACCGTCACCGGGCGAACCCGGCCCTCGATCCGCGCGGCGGCGGCCTCGATGTCGTCGAAAGTGGGCATCACCCCGTCGACTATGCCACCGCGCGCGGCACCCCCACCGTCCTTTGAAACCGTGCAAAACGGGCACGAATTGTTACGGCGGGTTTACGCGACGAGCGCTCTGGGTAAG
>NZ_BDBI01000022.1 GCF_001612905.1 Nocardia ignorata NBRC 108230
CGCCCGCGCTGCCCGCGATCGCGATCCCGCCCGCACCCGGCATGCCGTCGATTCCAGGTGTCGCCGCGCCGAATGTGGCTGTGGCAGCACCGGCCCCGGCCGATGCGCCGCCGCCCCCGGCCGCCGCACCCGCGCCGCCTGCCGCCGCCGCGCCCGCTCAGGCCGCCAAGCCCAATCACGAGGTCCGGCCCACCAGCGACAACAACGGCCTGCCCGAACCCGAACTGCTGTCGGTGATCGGCGGTCTGATAGCGCTCGCCCTGGCCGGGACCGGTTCGGGCGCAGTGAGTTTTCAAGGTGCCGCGGCCGCCCAGGCGCGGGTGAACGCGGCGCGTGCCGAGTTCTTCGGACCGAGGTCGTGAGGGGATCTTCGATGAGCAAGAGCAAGACCCAGTCCACCTCGCGGTCCTATCGTCGCGTCGCCGCCGCCGTCGACGCGGTGTGCGCGGTCGCCGCCGACTTCGACGCGACCACCCTCGATGAGGTGGTCGCGGCGGTCTCGCTCGAGCGGCAGCGCGAAATCGAGATCACCAGTGCGCAATTGGGCCCCGGTGTGTGCGGCCAGCGGCGCTTCTACCCCGAGCGCGACATCATCGTGCTCGCCGACGCCCTGCCCAGCCGCGACCACACCCTCGCCCACGAACTCGGCCACATCGTGTTCGACCACGAGGGCGCGCCCGCGGTCGAGACGACACTCGAGGTCAGCGACGACCTCATCGCCTACATGCTCAGTCAGCGCGCCCACGCCCAGATCGTCGAGGACGGAGCCGACGACCTGGCCGAGTGGGAGGCCGAGACCTTCGCGGCCATGCTCATGACACGACTGCGCGTCTTCAACAACCGGGGCGCAGGCGTCTCGGTCCTTCGATTCGATGAGGCACTCGGATGACACTCTGGTTGACAGCCCTGCTGGTCTGGGTTGCCGCGGGTGCGCGAGTGGGGCGCGTGCTCGTCAAGCCCGCGACAACGGCCCGCGTGGCCATCGTCGTCGCGGTCGCCGCCGTCGCACTCGCCTCGACCGTCGCCATCCCCGATATCGCCGTCGCCGTCGACAACCTGCTCCCGGGCGGCCTGCACAGCGGCTGGCTGTCCACGGGCATCGTCGATTCGGCGTGGATCCTCTTCACCACCGCCACGTCGGTGGTCGCGTCCGCCGCCTGGCCGGTCGTGTCGCGACGCAACCTGCGCCAGGTCGCGATGATCGTCTACGGCATCGGCGCCCTCGCCATCGCGCTGACGCTGGCCTGGTCGTTCACCTTCGGCTGGATCGTCGTCGCGCTCGGCGCGGTCTTCATCGTCACCACCGGTCTGCGCAATCTGGACTGGACCACGCTGGGTCGCGGCATCGCGATCTACACGGCGGGAACGGCATTGGTGGCCGTGCTGGCCTTCGCCAACGCCGGCCGCGCCTTCCAGGGTGCCGAGCCGACCCCGCCCGGTCAGCCGACGTGGGGCTGGCAGGCATGGGAGATCGCGAGCCTGCTGATCTCGCTCGGCGCGGTGTCGATCGTCATCGAGCTGTGGTGGCGGGCCCGAATTTTGTTGCGGCGCATCCGCCCGCTGCACAAGCTGATGGTCGGCAGGTTCCCGGAGGTCGTCGCACCCGAGCAGAACGCCACCTCGGCGCAGCTGAAGGCCTCCGACCACGTAGCCCAGGTGATGGACGCGCTGTATCTGCTCTCGGGCAGCGGCATCGTCATCCCGGCGGCGGGCGAGCCGCCGAACTCCGTCCCCGAGCGCGCGGCCGTGGTGGCCGAGTGGGCGCGAAACCCGTTGGGGGACTTGTTCGTAGACGCGCGCTGGATCGCGCCGCCGCCCGGCGTGAGCCCACGCGGCTGGGTGCTGGCGCTGGCGAAGCGATACGAGGTGGCGGTGGCCACGGCGGGCGCACCGCAGAACGCCGCCGCGTCGAGCTGACGCAGACAACAAGAACGGGCCTGAGCTGGTGTTTCCACCGGCTCAGGCCCGTTCTTCGCGTATCCGCCTGGTTGTTCCTATTCCGTTCCGTCCGGAGGAATTTCGGGCAAGCCTTCGCTGGCCCGCAACTTCTCCGCCATGGAGGTGAGCAGATTCTGTGATTCTTCCGAGAGGTCGAATGCCCTGCTGGACAGACGACGCAGCCCGTAACCCTGCAGCTGCGCAAGCAGTTCCAGGTCGTGATCGATCTTGGCCGCGTAGATGTCGTTGAAGAAGTAGTCAGGCTTGACCTTGAAGAACTTCGCCAGGGCGGCCACCGTCTCGTCGGACGGGTTGGTTCGTTGTCCCGACCGCAGCTGCGAGAGATACGGCTTGGAGATCGGATGCCCGGAGGCAGTCAGCGCAGCCGCAACCTCTGCGTTGGTGTGCGGCTTGCGCCCCGGGGGATGCACGGTTTCGAACAGCTTGTTCAGCCGCGCCGCGAAATCAGCCATTGTGAGCCGCCCAATTCCCTTCACTGTACTAACAGTCGTTATCTCGGATACGTATCATTGATATTAGCGGCTCAGTAACTGAAAACCTACGCCTGATTCAGGATTTCTCTGCGGATTCCGACGCTCACCTGCGTACAGGGCCCGCGACGGCCGCGTTTGCGGGGTCACGTCAACGACTCTTGTGGAGTCGATGGGTGCCGGAGTTCGTGCCCGTCGCGGGGGTCTTCCACCTCGGACCCATGATAGCCCAAAGATTGCTGATGTCTCATCATCCCCCTCGCCCCTCGGATCGTGTGGCGTACGACACGTTCCGGGCGCCTGGAGATGAATGTTCAACCTGGGCGCCCGGTTTCGGTACGTCCAGTCTACAGCCGTTCGATGATCGTGCCGGTCGCGAGGGCTCCACCGGCGCACATGAGAACCATCGCGGTTCCCTTGCCGGTGCGTTCGAGCTCGTGTAATGCGGTCGTGATCAGACGAGAACCGGTGGAACCGACAGGATGCCCGATTGCGATCGCACCGCCGTTGACATTTACCCGTTCCATGTCCGGCTGATGTACAGAAGCCCACGAAAGGGCAACCGCCGCGAATGCTTCGTTGATCTCGAAAAGATCGATATCGCCGATCGCCATTCCCGAGCGTTCCAGCAGTCGCGTGCATGCCTGCACAGGTCCGTCCAGATGGAACTCCGGTTCGGCGCCGACGAGTACCTGGGTGCGGATCCGTGCGCGCGGACGCAAACCCTTTCGGCGGGCGACGGTTTCGTCCATCAGGAGCACCGCCGCCGCGCCGTCGGAAATCTGCGACGAGGTACCCGCGGTGTGTAGGCCGTCGGTGACCACCGGCTTGAGCTTGGCCAGCCCCTCGATCGTGCTCGCGCGCAAGCCCTCGTCGCGGGTCACCTCGGCCTTCTCGCCGGTCGGCGCACCCTCGCTGTCGAGCACGGGCGCGACCACGGGCAGCACCTCGCGATCGAAACGGCCTTCGGCCCAGGCGGCGGCGGCCAATTGCTGTGAGCGCAGGCCAAATCGGTCGAGGTCGTCGCGAGTGAGCCCGCGCCGCCGCGCGATTCGCTCGGCCGCGCCGAACTGATCGGGCAGATCGATCGACCACGACTCGGGCCTGCGCGGCCCCGCTTCCGTGCCCACATTGGCGCCGAGCGGCACCCGGCTCATCGCCTCGACACCGCACGCCATGCCGATGTCGATGGCCCCGGTGGCGATCAGCCCCGCGACGAGGTGGTTGGCCTGCTGTGCCGAACCGCACTGGGCGTCGATGGTCGTCGCGCCGGTCTGCCACGGCAGGCCCGCGTGCAACCACGCGACGCGGGTGACGTTGTTGGACTGCTCGCCGGCCTGGGTGACGCAGCCGCCGATCACCTGCTCCACTTCGGCCGGATCGAGATCAGCCCGGTCGAGCAGTCCGCGCTGGGCCAGGCCGAGCAGTTCGGCCGCGTGCAGGCCGGAAAGCCGCCCGCGCCGCTTGCCGATCGGGGTTCGCACTGCCTCGACGATTACCGGTGTGCCCATCTGCATCTCCCTCTGAACTGCAACGTGTTCTGTTTATGTAAGCGGGGCAAAACCGCGAGGTTCTTCCGTCGTGGCATACCCTGTGCTTGAATGATTGTAGAACGTGTTTCAGTTTGTCGAAGGAGACATCTGGTGGTAGATCCGCGCAACGAAGCCACGGGTACCCTGCCGAACCTGCCCGAGGGGTTCGACGTCACCGACCCGGCCATCTACGCCGAGCGTGTCCCGGCGGAGGAGTTCGCTGAGCTGCGCCGGTCGGCGCCGATCTGGTGGAACCCGCAGCCGCCCGAGGTGGGCGGTTTCCACGACGACGGGTTCTGGGTGGTCAGCAAGCACGCCGACGTCAAGGAGGTCTCGCGCCGCAGCGATGTCTTCTCGACCTACGAGAACACCGCGATCCCGCGCTTCAACGACGACATCAAGCGCGAGCAGATCGAGCTGCAGCGCTTCGTCATCCTGAACAAGGACGCCCCGGAACACACCAAGCTGCGCAAGCTGATCTCCAAGGGCTTCACCCCGCGCGCGGTGAACAGCCTGCGCGCCGAGCTGTCCTCGCGTGCGGAGAAGATCGTGAAGGCCGCGGCGGAATCGGGCGGCGGCGACTTCGTCACCCAGGTGGCCTGTGAGCTGCCGCTGCAGGCGATCGCCGAACTCATCGGCGTGCCGCAGGAGGACCGGATGAAGGTCTTCGAATGGTCCAACGACATGACCGGCTACGACGATCCCGACAATGTCGATGTCGACCCCGTCGCCGCGTCGATGGAGCTGCTCGGCTACTCGTACCAGATGGCCGAGGCGCGCAAGGCCTGTCCGGCCGACGACCTGGTCACCACCCTGATCGAGGCCGACGTCGACGGTGAGTCGCTGAGCGCGGAGGAGTTCGGCTTCTTCGTCATCGTGCTCGCGGTCGCCGGCAACGAGACCACCCGCAACGCGATCAGCCACGGCATGATCGCGTTCATGGAGAACCCCGATCAGTGGGAGCTCTTCAAGAAGGAACGCCCCGCCACCGCGGTCGACGAGATCATCCGCTGGGCCACCCCGGTCACCTCCTTCCAGCGCACCGCGCTCGAGGACACCGAACTCGGCGGCGTGCAGATCAAGAAGGGCCAGCGCCTCGTGATGCTGTACCGCTCGGCCAACTTCGACGAGGACGTCTTCGAGAACCCGGAGAAGTTCGACATCATGCGCAAGGAGAACCCGCATCTGTCCTTCGGCGGCACCGGCGCGCACTTCTGTGTCGGCGCGAACCTGGCCCGCCTGGAGATCGAGCTGATCTTCAACGCCATCGCCGACCACCTGCCCGACATCACCAAGATCGGCGACCCCAAGCGTCTGCGCTCGGGTTGGCTCAACGGCATCAAGGAGCTCCCGGTCGACTACAAGACCAAGGGATGCCCGGTCTCGCACTGAGGCCACCAGACAGAACAGCCCCGGACCGAAAGGCCCGGGGCTGTTGTGTTTTCGGCGTTCAGGAGGCCTTGCGGCTGGTCGCCATCGCCCGGTCGACCTCCCAGAAGGCACGCAGCGCCGCGATCTTGCCGTCGGCGTCGACCTTGTAGGTGAAAACGCCCTCGGCATCGATGAGGTAGCCGGCCATGGTGGTGCGGATCAGGCCGGTGAAGGCGATCTCGTTGCCGCAGGCGAAGGAGTCCTCGAACAGGAACTCGATCGAATCGGTGTTGGCGATGGCCTTGTCCCAGAACGCGCCGATCGCCTCGTGGCCGCGATGGCCCACGCCCTCGGGGTCGAAACCCGACGGGCCGACGGGATCTTCGACGATCCCGTCCTCGGCGAACAACGCGATCCAGGCGGCGCGATCCTTGGCACGGACCGCGGCCTGGGATGCCAGTCCCGCATCGCGCGCGTTCACGACGCCGCCACGATGGGATCGGCGATGTACTTCTCGGCGAAGCGGCGCAGCGAGTCCTGTTTGGCGGCGAGTTCACCGTCGAAGCCGATGCCGTCGAAGAGCCACGGCACCACGATGATGTCGGTGACGCCCGCGTCGGCCAGGTCTTGATAGCCGCTGCGGCCGTGGCGATCGATGCAGACCGCCTGGATCTCGAAGGGTTCGGTATCCCTGCCGTACTCCGCCCGCAGCGTGCGCAGGGTCGCGATGGTCTCGGTGAGCTCGTCGAACTTCATCATCGCCGAGGTCCAGCCGTCGCCCACGCGGGCCGCGCGGCGCAGGGCCGGACCGGTGTGGCCGCCGATGTAGAACGGCACCCGCTCGGTGGGAGCAGGGCTCATCTGCAACGGGTCGAAGTCGAAGAACTCGCCGTGGTACTCCACCATGCCGCCGTCGAGGACGAGTTTGATGACCTCGATCATCTCGTCCACCCGGGCGCCACGCTTGGCGTAAGGCACGCCGCACCACTCGAATTCCTCGGGCGCCCAGCCGATTCCGACGCCGAAGCCGAAGCGGTTGCCCGACATGTTGGCGATCGAGCCGACCTGGCGGGCCAGCAGCAGCGGATTGCGGGAGCCCAGCTTGAGCACGTTGGTGTAGAACCGCAGGTTCGTCGTCACGGCCGACATGGACGCGGCGGCGATGAGCGGATCCACCCACGGTGTCTCCGGGCCCCAGAACCGGCTCCCGTCCGGGGTGTACGGATAGTCGGCGCTCTGGGACTTCATGTAGAACAGCGAGTCGGGCAGGCCGATCGAGGTGAAGCCGCACTCCTCGGCCGTCTCGGCCAGCTCGGTGAGCTGGTCGAGCGGGCTCAGCGCGACCCCGAGAGTGAATTTCATTCGGGGCGCTCGCTTCCCACGACCCACATCGCGAAGTACTGCGACCCGCCACCGTAGGCATGGCCGAGGGCCTTACGCGCGCCCGCCACCTGGTAGTCGCCCGCCCGGCCCATCACCTGCTTGGCCGCCTCGGCGAAACGGATGAGGCCCGATGCGCCGATGGGGTTGGACGAGAGCACCCCGCCCGACGGGTTCACCGGCAACCGGCCGCCGATCTCGGTCTCGCCCTTGTCGGTGAGTTTCCAGCCATCGCCCTCGGCGGCGAAGCCGAGGTTCTCCAGCCACATCGGCTCGAACCAGGAGAACGGCACGTAGATCTCGGCGACGTCGATCTCCTCGAGCGGATCGGTGATGCCGGCGGCAGCCCACAGAGCGGCGGCCGCGTCGCGACCGGCCTGCGGATTCACCTGATCGCGCCCGGAGAAGGTGGTCGGTTCGGTGCGCATCGCGGTGCCGTGCACCCAGGCGACCGTCTTGCCCTGTGCCTCGACGGCGGCCGCGGCCTCGGCGTTGCCGAGCACTACCGCGCAGGCGCCGTCCGAAGAAGGGCAGGTCTCGTCGAATCGGATGGGGTCCCAGAGCATCTGGGAGGCCAGCACGGCTTCGAGGGTGATGTCGGGCTGGTGCAGGTGCGCGAGGGGATTCTTGGCACCGTTGCGCCGGTCCTTCACCGCCACCTGGGCGCCGATGTGCATGGGCGCGTTGGAGCGGCGGATGTAGGAGCGCACGTGCGGGGCGAAGTATCCGCCCGCGCCCGCGCCGACCGGCATGGTGAACGGCACCGGAATCGACAACGCCCACATGGCATTCGACTCCGACTGCTTCTCCCAGGCGATCGCGAGCACCTTGCCGTGCACACCGGCCTGCACCAGGTTGGTGGCGACGATGCCGGTAGACCCGCCGACCGACCCCGCCGTATGCACGCGCAGCAGCGGTTTGCCGATGGCGCCGAGTGCTTCGGCCAGGTACAGCTCGGGCATCATGACGCCCTCGAAGAAGTCGGGCGCCTTGCCGACCACGACCGCATCGATCTCGTCGATGGTCAGGCCCGCGTCGTCGAGCGCGCGATCGATCGCCTCACGGCACATGCCCGCCATGGACACGTCCGCACGTTTTGTCACGTGATGTGTTTGACCGGTGCCGAGCACCGCTGCGGGGAAGCTCATGATGCCTCGGATTCCAGGACGGCGACCAGGTTCTGCTGCAGCGCTGGGCCGCTGGTCGCATGGGCGAGGGTCCGGTTCGCGGTGCCGGACATGATGGCCGTGGCGGCATTGCCGATCCGCTCGAGACCCGCCGCGAACATCGGGTTGGCCGCGAGCGCACCGCCGGACGGGTTGATCGTTGTATCGGGGGACAGGCCGATCGCCTCGGCCAGGATCAGCTGCTGATGGCTGAACGGTGCGTGCAGTTCGGCCACGTCGAAGTCCGTGTTGCCCCGCGTCACCGCCGCAGCCGCGCGGGTGGTGGACGGCGAGCGGGTCAGGTCGCGGACGCCGAACCCCTGGGCGTCGATATTGTGCGCCATGCCGGTGATCCAGGCCGGGCGCTCGCACAGTTCGCGTGCTCGGTCGCCCACGGCGAGCACGATCGCGGCCGCGCCGTCGGTAATCGGCGCGATGTCGTGCGCCCGCAGTGGGTCGGCGACATACGGTGCGGCGAGCAGGGATTCGATGTCGGTACCGGCGACGGCCGCCATGTCCTGTTCGGTCCAGCGTCCCGCGTCGAGTCCCGCGCGCGCCTGCAGGCCCGCGACGGAGACGGAGTCGGGCCACAGCGGGCCGACCAGATACGGGTCGAGTTGCCGACTCAGCACCTGGCGCAGCGTGCCCGCCGATGACTTGCCGAAGCCGTACACGAGGGCGGTTTGTGCCTGTCCGGAGAGCAGTTTCACCCACGCCTCGTAGAGCGCCCACGCGGCGTCCATCTCCACGTGCGACTCGTTGATCGGCGGCACCGCGCCGATCGCGTCGACCGCCGAGATGAACGAGAACGCGCGCCCGGCAAGGTAATCCGAGGAACCCGAGCACCAGAAGTCGATGTCGGACTTGGTGATGCCGAGGTCGGCGTAGAGCTGCTGGAAGCACGGCACGAGCATCTCGACGCCGTTGGTGGTGCCGAAGGTCTCCGGCACGTGCGGTGCGTGGGCGAACCCCACCACCGCGATTTCGGGAATAGTCACGTCGCCTCTCTCAGAGGTGGTGCTGGTAGGACTCGTACGGGGCATCGGGCTCACCCGTCGGGCGGAAGTGGTCGATATTGGCCAGTGCGTGGCCCCACTCCTCACGGGGCTTCCACACGGCCTCGACCCGCATACCCATGCGCACCTCGGACGCCTCGCACCCGAGGACCAGGTGCAGGAACGGGATATCGGCACCGTCGAGAAGCACGTAGGCGGCGACGTAGGGCGGCTTGATCCGCTGGCCGAGGAACGGCACGTTCACGATGCAGAAGGTGGTCACCGTGCCCTTGTCGGGCAGTTCGACCAGGTCGTCGGTGGGGGTGCCGTCGGTCGGGTTGGCCCCGCGCGGCGGGAAGTACACGGCCCCACCCGCTTCGGAGCGTCCGCCGATCAGCTTGCCCTCGGCGAGGCCGCGCAGGTACACGCTCTCCTGGGGCGAGGCGGTGTGCTTGTAGCTCATGTCGACGGGCGTCACCAGCACGGTCACCGGCTCGGCGGCGTCCTCGGCGGGTGGCGCGGTCGCGCCCTCGCCCGGCTCGAAGCAGGCGATGTCGGCGATGGTGCCCGCGCGTTCCTCGGCCCAGCGCACGCGCACCCGCATCCCGGTGCTCACCTGCGCGGGCTCGGTCACGTCGAGGGCGTGGAGCATGCTGGTGTCGGCACCGTCGAGCTGTACGAGCACCCAGGCGAACGGGCGGTCGAACGGCTGACCGGGTAGCGGCTCGGCCACCCACGTCCACGATCGCACCGTGCCGGTCGTCTCCACCTGTACCAGTTCGGCCAGCGGGGCCGAGGTGATGGGATCGTATTCCTGGGCGGGCACGAGCACCCGGCCGTCACTGCCGCGCACGCCGAGTATGCGGCGTTCACGCAGTCCGGTCAGGAAGGCTCCGATGATCGGTCCGACGGATCTGGTGTAGTCGAACTGCACCCGAAGGGGTGCACTCAATACTTCCACTGCGGTATTCCCCTGGGTCACGATATCGAGTAGAACAGGTTCTTATTCTGCACGCAAGGATTCGCCGGAAAGGGCGTCGGCCATGAAATTCGGACTGCAACTCGGATACTGGGGTGCGCAGCCGCCCACAAACGCGGGCGAGATGGTCGTCGCGGCCGAGGAGGCCGGGTTCGACGCGGTGTTCGCGGCCGAGTCCTGGGGGTCGGATGCCTTCACCCCACTGGCCTGGTGGGGCTCCGCCACGCAGCGCGTGCGGCTTGGTACTTCGGTCGCCCAGCTGTCGGCGCGCACCCCGGCGGCGGCCGCCATGCACGCGCTCACGCTGGATCATCTCAGCGGTGGCCGGGCCATCCTCGGGCTCGGTGTGTCCGGCCCGCAGGTGGTGGAGGGCTGGTACGGGCAGCCGTTCGCGCAGCCGCTGCGGCGCACCCGCGAGTACGTCGACATCGTGCGCAAGGTGCTGGCCCGCGAGGCGCCGGTGACCTCCGACAGTCAGGCCTACGGCCTGCCCTACACCGGTCCCGGCGCCACCGGCCTGGGCAAACCGCTCAAGCCGATCGTCCATCCACTGCGCGCCGACCTGCCGATCTGGCTCGGCGCCGAAGGGCCGAAGAACATCGCGCAGACCGCCGAGATCGCCGACGGCTGGCTCGCGATCTACTACGCCCCGCGCCTGGCGGGTATGTACAACGAGTGGCTCGACGAGGGCTTCGCGCGGCCGGGCGCACGGCGTTCACGCGCGGATTTCGAGATCGCGGCCAGCGCGCAGGTGGTGGTCACCGACGATCCGGCCGCCGAGATCGAGCGGATGCGCTGGGTCACCTCGCTCTACATCGGTGGCATGGGCGCACCCGACCTGAACTTCCACGCCCAGGTCTACAAGCGGATGGGCTACGACAAGGAGGTCGACGAGATCTCGGCGCTGTTCCGGGCCGGGCGCAAGGCCGAGGCCGCCGCCGCGGTGCCCGACGAGCTCATCACCGACACCGCGATCTTCGGCGACGAGGCGCACGTCCGCGCCCGATTGCGGGAATGGGAGGACGCCGGTGTGACCATGATGCTGATCTCGGTTTCCGATGCCGAACAACTTCGTCGGCTCCAACCCCTTGTTACGCGGTAGAACACGTTCTAAATTCGTAGGGTGAGCAGTCAGCAGACAACGGAAATCCTCGGACTGTGGAATATCGCCGCGGCCGAACCCGAGCGGGTCGCCGTCGTCGACCCGGACGGCCGGGAGATCACCTATCGAGAATTGGCCACCCTCGCCAACCGGTACGCCAACGGGCTACGCGGAATCGGATTGCGAACCGGAGACGTCGTTGTCAGCATGCTGCACAACGGCGTCGAGGCGATCGCCGCGTACTTCGCCGCCTACCAGTGCGGTTTCTACATCGTCGCGGTCAACTGGCATCTGACCGCGCCCGAGATCGCCTACATCCTCCAGGACAGTGAAGCCTCGGCCTTCCTGGCGAGCGAACGGTTCGCCGCCACCGCCGCCGCGGCCGCCGACGAGGCCGGACTCCCCGCCGACGCGCGGTTCGCCGTGGGCACCATCGAGGGCTTCCGGCCGGTGTCGTGGCTCGGCGCGGCCGATACCGGCAGGCCGGACGAGCGCTCGGTCGGCGCACCGATGCTCTACACCTCCGGAACCACCGGGCGCCCCAAGGGCGTTCGCCGCCCGCTGACCGGCGCCGATCCCGACGAGGTCCCCGCGCCGAACAAGGCGTTCTTCAGCCTCTTCGGGCTGGCGCCCTACGACGACCACGTGCACATCTGCGGTTCGCCGCTCTATCACACCGCCGTACTGAACTTCTCGACCATCTCGATCCAGTTGGGGCACAAGCTCGTGCTGATGGACCGGTGGGACGCGCAGGACATGCTCGCGCTCATCGAACGGCACCGGGTGACCCACTCGCACATGGTGCCGACCCAGTTCCACCGCCTGCTCGCACTGCCCGAAGAGGTGCGCGCCCGCTACGACGTGTCGTCGCTGCGCAGCATGGTGCACGGCGCCGCGCCGTGCCCGCCGCAGACCAAGCGGCAGATGCTGGACTGGTGGGGTCCGGTCGTCACCGAGTATTACGCCGCCACCGAGGGCGGCGGCACGGTGATCTCCGGGACCGAATGGCTGGCCAAGCCGGGATCGGTCGGCAAGGCCTGGCCGTGGTCGGTCATCAAGATCCTCGACGAGGCCGACGGCACCGAATTGCCGCCGGGCAAAGAGGGTCTGGTCTACATGAAGATGGGCGCCTCGAGCTTCGAGTACCACCACGCCAAGGAGAAGACCGAGGAGTCGCGCGTCGGTGATCTGTTCACCGTCGGCGACATCGGTTACCTCGACGAGGACGGTTATCTGTTCCTCTGCGACCGGCGCTCGGACCTCATCCTCTCCGGCGGCGTGAACATCTACCCGGCCGAGATCGAAGGCGTGCTGATGAGTCACCCGAAGGTCGCCGACGTGGCGGTTCTGGGTGTGCCCGACCCGGATTGGGGTCAGCAGGTGAAGGCGTTCGTGCAGCCGGTCGACGGTGTCGCGGGCGACGACGAACTCACCACCGACCTGCTCGCCTTCGCGGCCGGTCAGCTCGCCAAGTACAAGCTGCCCCGCACGGTGGAATTCCGTGCGGAGCTGCCACGCGACCCCAACGGCAAGCTGTACAAGCGTCGGCTGCTCTGAAAGAGCCTGCCGCTCAGGCGGCTTCGCGCCACTCGGGCGGCAGGCCGAACAGCGGGAACAGGCGCTGGGTGTCGAGGAAGAAGTTGAGGCCGGCGATGGTGTCGCCCTCGAGTTCGAGCACCGTGATCGACCACGGCACCCAGACGCCGGGCTCCTCGCTCGGCTTGTAATGGCCGAACGCGGGCAGGCCGTTGGCGCCTTCCAGCGGGACCATCCGCGAATCGCGGCAGGCACTTCCGGTGCCGAGCATGAACGCCGCCACGTTCTCCGGACCGGAGATCCAGAGGTCGAAGGGCGGCATCGACAGCGCCACATCGGCTTTCAGCAAGGTGGTGAGCGCGTCCATGTCGTAGGCCTCGAAGGCCTTCACGAAATCGTCGACGAGCTTGCGCTGATCGGGGTCGGTGTCGTCGAAGCCGTCGGTGACGGTCGGCTGTACCTTCGACATCGTCGAGCGGGCGCGTTGCAGCGCGCTGTTCACCGACGCGGGCGACATCATCAGCGCCTCCGCGGTCTCGCTCGCCGAGAAGCGCAGCACCTCGCGCATGATCAGGATCGCGCGCTGGGTGGCGGGCAGATGCTGACACGCGGCGACGAACGCCAGACGCAAGGTGTCTTTGGTCGAGGCGTGCTCGGCCGGGTCGGCGCCGAAGGCGAGCGCGTTGGGGATCGGCTCGATCCACACGTAATCCGGCTGCGGCATCGGCAGCGGCGAATCCGGGCGGCCCGGGCCGTTCAGATCCATCGGTCTGGCTCGGCTCTGCGGGCGATCGAGCATGTCGAGACAGATGTTGGTGGCGATCTTGTAGAGCCACGAGCGAAGGCTCGCACGACCCTCGAAGGAATCGTAGGAGCGCCAGGCGCGCGTGAACGTCTCCTGCACCGCGTCCTCGGCCTCGAAGGAGGAGCCGAGCATGCGGTAGGCGTACGCGCACAACTCGCGCCGGTGGGTTTCGAATGCGGCGAGGACCTCGGGGTCCGGTCCGGTGGTTGCGGTTGTGGCGTCCGTCATGGTTTCACGATGCCACAGGGGTCCGACAGCCGACAGGGGACGAATCGGACTATCGAGATTTCGCGAATTTTCCGGTTCGGCGATGAATCCCCACGCGTCACAGCGTCTACATGAACGAGACCGCAACGACGCTCCGAAAGGCTGAAAACCATGAGCAGCAAGATGATCTTCATCAACCTCCCCGTCGCCGACCTCGACCGCTCCAAGGGGTTCTACGAGGCGCTCGGGTGGAAGGTCAACGAGGACTTCACCGACCAGAACGCGGCCTGCATCGTCGTCGACGACAACATCTGCCTCATGCTGCTGACCAAGGACTTCTTCACGACGTTCAGCAAGCGTCCCATCGCCGACACCGGCAGCCAGGTCGCCGCGGCTTACGCGCTGTCGCTGGGGAGCGCCGAGGAGGTCGACGCTCTCACCGACGCCGCCGTCGCCGCGGGTGCGCGCGAGGAAGTCAACGACGACAAGCGCGCCGAAGAGGCACAGGTCGGCATGCACGGCCGCACCTTCATCGACCCGGACGGCCACCAGTGGGAGCCGTTCTTCATGAATTACCCGGGGGCCTGAGCACCGTTGCCGAACAGGGCGCCGGGCACCTGCCCGGCGCCCTGTTCCGTGTCAGGAGCCGGTGAAGTTCGGCTTGCGCTTCTCGGCGAAGGCCCGGGGGCCTTCCTTGGCGTCGGCCGATTTGAAGACCTCGATGCCGATCTTCGCCTCGATGGGGAACGCCTCGTTCTCCGGCATGGCCTCGGTTTCGCGCAGGGTGCGCAGCATCGCCTGGACGGCGAGTGGGCCGTTGTCGGCGATCTGGCCTGCCAGGGCGAGGGCCTTGTCGAGGGCGGTGCCGTCAGGGACCACGTGGCCGATCAGGCCGATCTCCTTGGCCTCGGTGGCGGTGATGTGCCGGCCGGTCAGCAGCAGGTCGGCGGCCACGGTGTAGGGAATCTGGCGGGCCAGGCGCACGGCGGAACCGCCGAGCGGGAACAGGCCCCAGCGGGCCTCGGAGACGCCGAACTTGGCGCTTTCCCCGGCCACGCGCAGGTCGGTACCCTGCAGGATCTCGGTGCCCCCGGCGATGGCCGGGCCCTCGACCGCGGCGATGAGCGGCTTGCTCAGCCGCCGTCCCTTCAGCAGGGCCGGGAGGTAGGCCGGGTCCCAGCCGCCGCCCGCGGCGGTGTCGCCCGGATGCGACGAACTCATCGCCTTCAGGTCCATCCCCGCGCAGAACGCGCCGCCCGCGCCGGTCAGGACCGCGACGCGGATGTCGGGATCGCTGTCGACCTGGTCCCAGGCGTCGCGCATGATCGCCATCATCTCGCCGGACAGGGCGTTACGCGCCTCCGGACGGTTCATGGTGACGATGAGGACGTGGTCTCGCTTCTCGACCAGACAGTGGGCCATTTCGATGTCTCCTGACGTTCAGCCTTGTCAGAAACAGTAACACGTTCTATTTTTGTCTTTGTGAGCTACAACATAGCCGATCTCGTCGAACACGCCGTCGACCTGATGCCCGACCGGATCGTGCTGGTCGGCGAACATCGTGAGTCGACCTACGCCGAACTGGAGGAGCGGGCCAACAAATTGGCCCACTACCTGCTGGAACAGGGTGTACGTCCCGGCGACAAAGTCGGAATCTACAGCCGGAACACCGTGGAGGCCGTCGAAGCGATGGTCGCCGTCTTCAAGGCGCGGGCGGTGATGATCAACGTCAACTTCCGCTACGTCGAGAACGAGTTACTACACATCTTCGACAACTCGGACATGGTCGCCCTGATCCACGAGCGCCGCTACACCGACCGGGTGGCCGCGGTGCGCGACAAGGTGCCCGCCCTGAAGACGGTGATCGTCGTCGAGGACGGCACCGACACCCCGGCCGCGCCGGGAACGGTGGAATACGAAGCGGCCCTTGCCGATTCGTCCGGCGAGCGCGACTTCGGCGAACGTTCGCCCGACGACATCTACATGCTCTACACCGGCGGAACCACCGGCCTGCCCAAGGGCGTCATGTGGCGCCACGAGGACGTCTGGCGGGTACTCGGCGCCGGCATCAACTTCGTGACCGGCGAATACGTCAAGGACGAATGGGAGCTGGCCAAGGTCGGCGCCGCCAACCCGCAGATGGTGCGCTACCCGATCCCGCCGATGATCCACGGCGGCTCGCAGTGGGCCACCTTCCACAGCCTGTTCGGTGGCGGCAAGGCCGTGATGATCCCAGAATTCAGTGGGCATGGTGTCTGGCAGGCCGTCGACAAGCACGGCGTGAACCTGCTCTTCATCACCGGTGACGCGATGGCGCGCCCGATGCTCGACGCGCTCGCCGAGGGCAACCCGGAAACCGGTGAGCCCTACGACCTCTCGACGCTGTACGTGCTCGCCAGCAGCGCCGCGCTGTTCTCGCCCTCGCTCAAGGACAAGTTCCTCGAGGTACTGCCCAACCGGATGATCTCCGACTCCATCGGTTCCTCGGAGACCGGCTTCGGCGGTCTGGCGCTGGTAACCAAGGGCGCCACCCACACCGGTGGTCCGCGGGTGAAGATCGACGCGGCCACCCAGGTGCTCGACGAGGACGGCAAGCCGGTGGAGCCCGGTTCCGGCGTCGTCGGCATGCTCGCGCGCAGCGGCCACATCCCGCTCGGCTACTACAAGGACGAGGTGAAGTCGGCCGCGACCTTCAAGGAGTACAACGGGATTCGCTACGCCATCCCCGGCGACTACGCGCGCGTCGAGGAGGACGGCACCGTCACCATGCTCGGCCGTGGTTCGGTGAGCATCAACAGCGGTGGCGAGAAGATCTACCCCGAAGAGGTGGAGGGCGCGCTCAAGGCCCACCCCGAGATCTTCGACGCGCTCGTCGTGGGTGTGGAGGACGAGCGGTGGGGTCAGCGAGTGTGTGCCGTGGTCCAGTGTCGCGGTGACAAGCGCCCCACCCTCACCGAGCTGAGGCCGCTGCTCACCCAGGAGATCGCCTCCTACAAGCAGCCACGCAGCCTGTGGTTCGTCGACGAGATCAAGCGCTCGCCCGCCGGTAAGCCCGATTACCGCTGGGCCAAGGAGCAGACCGACGCCCGTCCCGCCGATGAGCACGCCGACGCAGGCGCCTCCTGAGCTGACACCATCGAATCGGCCCGCCCAGCATCTCGCTGAGCGGGCCGATTCGCGTCTACCGGGCCTTCGCCACCGCTGGACATGTGATCACCACGCTCTGGTGGCGGCCTCTCGGGCTTTGCCGCCACCAGAACGTGGTGGCTCAGCGGGCGCGGAGTTCGGCGAGTTGGTAGGCGAGCCGGGTGCGGACGGCGGGGATTCGGGTGAGGACGCGCATGGCGGTGTTGCGGAGGGCGCGGGCGGGGGTGGAGCCGAGGGTGGCCATTTTCGTCATGCGATCGGTGAAGGCTACGACTTCGGTCGCGATGGGCCTACGGGTCGTTTCGTAGGTGTCGAGCAGGGAATCCGACTCGCCCGCCGCGACTTTCGCGAGCAGGGTGCCGAGCAGGGCGGCGTCCTGGATGCCGGTGTTCATGCCCTGTCCGCCCGCGGGGCTGTGGACGTGGGCGGCGTCGCCCGCGAGCAGGACACGCCCGGCGCGGTACCGGTCGGCGACGCGGTGGTGCACGCGGAAGCGTGAGCTCCACAGGACCTCGTCGACGCGGACCTCGCCCGCCGGGCCGCGGGCGTCGAGGACGGCCTGGATGTCCGCGCGCGTGGGGTGTTCGGGTGCCTCGTCCACAGTGGCGACCACGCGGTAGCGCTCGCCGTCCGCGTCGGGGAGCGGGGCGACGACGGTGACGCCTTCGGGTGAAAGGTGTAGGGATACCTCGCTACGCGGGGACGGCCAGGTCATCCGGACGTCGGCGAGGACGAACGAGGCGGGGTAGGTGTCGCCGGTGAAGCCGATGCCCGCCTGCTCGCGGACCACACTGTGCATACCGTCGGTGCCGACCACGTAGTCGGCCGCGATGCTGCCCGGTGTGCCGTCGGCGTTCACGTATTCGACGGTGGCGGAGTCCTTTTCGTTCCGGACCGCGGTCACCGTGATCGGGCGGTGCACCCGCCCGCCCGCCTTGTGGAGGCGAGCGAGCAGGACACGCTCGGTGACATCCTGGGGGACCATCAGGGTGTAGGGGAACGCGGTCGGCAGGCCACCGAATTCGATGGTGGCCAGGGTCTTCGGGCCGTCGTGCACCTTGAAGGTCGGCACCTCGATGCCGAGTCCGACGAGTTCGTCGGCGATACCGAGCTCGTCGAGCACCTCGAGTGTCCTGGCGTGTACCACGGCGGCGCGAGAAGTGTTGGCGCCCTCGGCGAGACGGTCGATGAGCACGTGCTCGACGCCCGCTTCGGCGAGCACGATCGCGGTGGTGAGGCCGGCGGGGCCCGCGCCGACGATGACTACGGAAGTGGTTGCGGGGAGGGTGGTGGCGGCCATTTCGACTCCTGGTCAACGGATGTTTGCCAACGCTTGTAGGCATAACGGTAGACCCAGGGGCGCTAGAAAGTCAACAGCTGTTGGCCTACAATCGTTGGCATGTCATCCGCACAGCAAGAGCAGCCGGTCCGACGCTCCGATGCCACCCGCGCGGCCATCCTCGCCGCTGCCCGCGCCCGCTTCGCCGCCGACGGCTACGCCAAGGCCACCATCCGCGCCATCGCCGCCGACGCCGACATCGACCCATCGATGGTGATGCGCTACTTCGGTTCCAAGGACGGCCTCTTCGCCGCCGCGGCCCAGATCGACCTCGACCTCCCCGACCTCGGTGCCGCCGACCCGAACACGTTGGGGGAGCTGCTGATCCGCCGCTTCCTCACCATCTGGGAGGACAGCGACAACACCGTCCTGCTGATCCTGCTGCGCACCTCGATCACCGACGACGCGGTAGCCGAGCGAGTCCGCGAAATCTTCGCCGCCCAGGTCCTCCCCGCGGTCCTGCGCTTCGGCGATCCGGCCGACGCCCCGCGCCGGGCCGGATTGATCGTCACCCAACTCCTCGGCCTGGCCCTGTGCCGCTACATCCTGCGCATCCCACCGGTCGTGCAGATGCGCTCCGGGAGCCTTGTCGCCGATATCGGACCGGTAATTCAGCAGTACTTGGACTCGGGCAACTCCGGTCCCTGACCAGCTCCGCAGCGGGTTGCTCAGGCGGAGAAATTCCTGGTAGTACGCGGTACCGCCCGGTACCATACTGGCTATGGCGGGTCTCAATGTGCGGTTTTCCGACGACGAACTGGACGCTCTGCGGCAGCGCGCCGAGGCGGAAGGGCGCAGCATGCAGCAATTCGCGCACGATGCCGTCATCGCTGCGATCAACGAGCGCTCACGGTTGTTCAACGAAGCCGCAGATCACGTGCTGAGGGCAAGTGAAGAGCTGAATCGCAGACTCGCCTGATGCAGTTTTTGACGCTGTCCGAGCTGATCGCTTTGGCGAGGCGTCTGGGAACGCTGGATGTCCGGGACTACGGCTTGCTGGATTCGGCGCTGGCGCGGCCGCAGTCGAGCGTCTTCGGCCAAGACGCCTACCCTGACGTCTGGCAGAAGGCCGCCGCGCTGATGGAGTCGCTCGCACGAAATCACGGCTTGGTCGACGGGAACAAGAGGCTCGCGTGGTATGCGACGTGGGTCTTCTTGCACCTCAACGGGTATCCGCTGGATGAAGCGTTCGACGTGGACCGTGCCGAGCAATTCGTACTCGACGTATGCCAGGGCAACCTCGAAGTGCCCGCCATCGCAAAGGAACTCGTCTACTTCGCTGGGTAGGCGGGCACGGACCATGGGTTATCCCGCCAGTTGCGAGCCGAGGGCGAGGAGGTGGGGGGTCGCGCCGCCGAGGGCGAATTCGTGGTGCTTGGCGGCGGTGAAGTAGTTGTGGGTGATGTGATCGCGGTCGATGCCGAGGCCGCCGTGGACGTGGACGACGGTGTGGGCGACCTTGTGGCCCGCTTCTGCTGCCCAGAACTTGGCGATGTGTACCGCTTCGGTGGCGGGCAGGCCCTCGGACAGGCGCCAGGCCGCCTGGGTGACGGTGAGGCGGAGGCCGCCGATGTCGATGTAGGCGTCGGCCAGGCGCTGGGCCACCGACTGGAAGGAGCCGATGGCCTTGCCGAACTGTTCGCGGGTGCGGGTGTGCTCGGCGGTGATGTCGAGTGCGCGTTCCAGGGTGCCGAGCTGCAGGGCGGAGAGGCCGAGCCAGGCGCGCTCGCGCAGCCAGGTGAGGATGTCGGCGCCGGCTTCCACGGTGCCGAGCAGTTCGGCCGGGGTATTCGCGAACTCGACGAGGAATTCGGGGGACAGGTCGACGACCTGCTGCGGCGTCACCGCGGCATTCGCCGGGTCGACCAGGAATACCGCCACGGTGCCGGCAGCCGAGTCATTGCCGGAGATCAACGCGGGGACCAGGATTCGCTCCGCCCGGTCCGCGTACGGGACGGTCGTCGCGACGCCGGTCAATGTCCATGCGGCGCCGGTGCCGCGCGAAGGCGAAGCGCCACCGGCTGAATCGGTGGCCGAGATACCGGCAGCGGTCGGGTTGCTGCTCGCCGGATCGGCCGCGGAGGCGGGGCTGTCGGCAGAGGCGGGAGTCGCGGTGATCCCGGGTGCACCGATCGGATCGTGCAGTGACGCCGACAGAGCCGCCGTCAGCACCACCTCACCCGCCCCTGCGCGCTGTGCCAGCGCGTGCTGGTCCGCCTCGCCGAACCGCGCGAGCGCACCCGCACCGAGCACGATCGACCACAGGTACGGCACCGCGGCAACGCAGCGGCCGAGTTCGCGCAGGACAGCGGACTGCTCGAGCTCGCCGAAATCGCTGCCGCCCAGCGCGTCCGGCAGTGCGGCAGCGAGCACGCCGGTTTCGGCGAGCGCCTTCCAGAGCTGCTCGTCGAAGCGGCCCGGTGTGTCGAGCTCACGCAGCCGATCGGCGGTGACGAGTTTGGCGCAGACCTCGCCGGTGAGGCGGGCGAGGTCGGTCTGGGCTTCGGTAGGGGTGAAATCCATGGCGGTTTACCGGCTTTCGTGGATCAGCGGGCGGCGGCGGGCTGGCGCAGGGCGGTCATGGCGATGATGTCGCGCTGCACCTCGTTGGTGCCGCCGCCGAAGGTGAGGATCAGGGCGGCGCGGTGCATCCGCTCCAGCCTGCCGAGCAGTACCGCACCGGGGGAGTCCTGGCGCAGGTAGGCGTCGGCGCCGACCACTTCCATCAGCAGCCGGTAGGCCTCGGTGGCCAGCTCGGTGCCGTACACCTTGCACGCCGAGGCATCCCACGGACGCGGCGCGGCCTCGCCGCCCTGGTCGGCGCGGCTGGCGATCTCCCAGTTCAGCAGCTTCAGATATTCGACCTTGGCATGTACGCGGGCCAGATTCAGCCGTGCCCATTCCTGGTCGATCACGCGAGAACCGTCGGGCAGCAGCGTGTCGCGGGCCCACGCCGTCGTCTGCGCCACCGCGAGCGACAGCGGCCCGGCCGAAGTGAGAGCGACCCGCTCGTGGTTGAGCTGGTTGGTGATCAGCGACCAGCCGCCGTTCTCCGGGCCGACCATCGACGACGCGGGCACGCGAACATCCTGGTAGTAGGTGGCGCTGGTGTCGGGCCCGGCCATGGTGTGCACCGGTGTCCAGGAGAAGCCCTCGGCGGAGGTCGGCACGATGAACATGCTGATCCCCTTGTGCTTCTTGGCAGCGGGGTCGGTGCGCACGGCCAGCCAGATGTAGTCGGCGTAGGCGATGAGGCTGGTCCACATCTTCTGGCCGTTGATGACGAAGTCGTCGCCGTCGCGCACCGCGGCGGTGCGCAGCGAGGCCAGGTCGGTCCCCGCGCCCGGCTCGGAATAGCCGATCGCGAAGTGCAGCTCACCGGCGGCGATGCGGGGCAGGAAGAACTTCTTCTGCTCCTCGGTGCCGTACTGCATGATGGTCGGCGCCACCGAGTTGAGCGTCAGGAACGGGACGGGCGCACCCGCGATGGCGGCCTCTTCCACGAAGATCAGCTGATCCATGGTGGTCCGGTCCTGGCCGCCGTACTCCTTGGGCCAGCTCAGCGTGAGCCAGCCGTCGCGGCCCATCTGACGCACCACCTCGCGGTATACGTCGCCCTCGCCGTACTCGCCGGTCTGCAGGCTCAGCGCCTTCTTGCGCTCCGGTGTCATGAGCCCGGCGAAATACGCGCGCAGCTCGGCGCGCAATTCTTCCTGCTGCGGCGTGTACGCGACGCGCATGCTTCCCACCTCGGTGTCGAACTCCAGCTTCGGTGAGCCGATCATTGCACAGCAACTGGAACATGTTCCAGTATTGACAGTGAATCGGTGCCGGTTCCGCCGCGCGAGGTATGCCATCCGGGTTACTCTCGCCGAGACCGTCTGGAAGGAAGATCCCATGAAGATCATCGTCGATTTCGACCGCTGCGAAGCGAATGGCGTGTGCGTCGGAATCGCCCCTGACATGTTCGAACTCGATGACGACGATCAGCTGACCGTCGCCGAGGGTGATGTCGCCGCCGACCGCGTCGCCGACGCGGAGGAGGCAGTGGCGCAGTGCCCGAAGGCCGCGCTGAGATTGGCGTAATCACCTCTTGTCGTATGGTGAAACACGTTCTAGAGTCGGCCCGATGAGTGTGATGCAGACTTCACTGGAGGGCCGGGTCGCCATCGTGACCGGTGCGGGCGCGGGTCTCGGCCGGGCCGAGGCGCTCGCGCTGGCCTCGGCGGGCGCGGCGGTGGTCGTCAACGACCTCACCGAGGACGCGGCCGCCGAAACGATCGCCGCAATACGCGAACTCGGCGGAAAAGCGGAATTCGTCGGTGGAAGTATCGCCGAACGTGCCACTGCCGACGCGCTCGTCGCCACCGCGCGGGAATCGCTCGGGGGCCTCGATATCGTTGTCAACAATGCGGGTATTACGCGCGATCGCATGCTGTTCAACATGTCCGACGAAGACTGGGACGCGGTACTCGCCGTTCATCTGCGCGGCCATTTTCTTTTATCGCGCAATGCTTGCTCGTATTGGCGAACGGCCGCCAAAGCGGCGGGCGAACCGGTGTACGGGCGGTTGATCAATACCTCCTCCGAGGCCGGTCTGCTCGGTCCGGAAGGCCAGGCGAACTACGGTGCGGCCAAGGCGGGCATCACTGCACTCACCCTTTCGGCGGCGCGCGGATTGTCGCGCTACGGCGTGCGGGCCAACGCGATCTGCCCGCGTGCGCGCACGGCCATGACCGAGGCTGTTTTCTCCGAGGCGCCCGAGGGGCAGGTCGACCCGCTGGCTCCCGAACATGTCGCGAAACTGGTCGCCTACCTGGCCTCACCCGCGGCCGACGAGGTGAACGGGCAGGTCTTCGTGGTCTACGGCCCGATGGTCGCGCTGATGGCGCCGCCGACGGTCGAGCAGCGCTTCGACGCCGCGGGCGAACAGTGGGCCGAGGACGATCTCGCCTCGACCCTGCGGCAGTACTTCGCGGGCCGCCCGGCCGATCACACTTTCTCGGCGCGAGCGCTTCGCGATCTCGGCTGAGGTTGCCCGATGTTGGCCGGGCGGAAAGTCGCCGTCCCGGCTCGCCGCAGATCTGTTGTACGCCGGTCCAGGTATTGGTAGACATGGACGTCGGCATGTGTGGTGTCTCACAGGAGGTCTGGGTGAAGCGGTCAGGAGTCGTTTCAGTTCGGACGGCATTTTCCGGGAAAAACTCCTGGTACAAGTCTCCGGAAATCGCAGACATTCGCGAGAACGTGTTCTAGTCTTTGGGCAGTCTTCAGATCGGGGTGGCGGTGAGGTACGGAAACGCGGACGCCATGGTCCGCCCGTCTAACGAGGAGGATTGCCGGTGAACGACCTCCTTGCTGTCCCGTTGCGGGCAGTCGGCGGATTCTTCGAACTCGGCGCGGAAGTGGCACGAGCCGCCTTCCGCAGGCCGTTCCAATGGCGTGAGTTCGTCGACCAGTCCTGGTTCGTCGCCCGCGTCTCCATCCTGCCGACGCTGCTGGTGGCGATCCCGTTCACCGTGCTCGTCGTCTTCACCCTCAACATCCTGTTGCGCGAGATCGGTGCCGCCGACCTCAGCGGGGCGGCCGCCGCGTTCGGCGCCGTCACGCAGGTCGGCCCGATCGTCACGGTGCTGATCGTGGCCGGAGCGGGCGCGACAGCGATCTGCGCCGACCTCGGCGCCCGCACCATTCGCGAGGAGATCGACGCGATGAAGGTGCTCGGCATCGACCCGGTGAGCCGGCTGGTCGTGCCGCGCGTGCTCGCCTCGATGTTCGTGGCGCTGATGCTCAACAGCCTGGTGTGCACGGTCGGCATCGTCGGTGGCTTCGCGTTCTCGGTGTTTCTGCAAGGCGTGAATCCCGGTGCTTTCGTCAACGGCATTCCGCTGCTCACCAATCTGCCCGAGCTGATCATCTCCGAAATCAAGGCGGGCCTGTTCGGGCTCATCGCCGGAATGGTCGCCTGTTATCTCGGGCTGCAGGTGAAAGGCGGGCCCAAGAGTGTTGGCGACGCCGTGAACCAGACCGTCGTGTTCGCCTTCATGGCGCTGTTCGTGGTGAATGTCGTCGTCACCGCGATCGGCCTGAAATTCACGGTGCGGTGAACACATGGCCTTCGTAGTTCGTTCCAAATTCCCGCGGGCGGTCCGTCGTTACGAGCGGGCGTCCAAAGCGCTGGACTCCCTCGGTGACAAGGCGATCTTCTTCGTCAAGGCACTCGGCTCGGTACCGCGCGCACTTGTGCACTACCGCACCGAGACCATCCGGCTCATCGCCGAGATCAGCATGGGCAGTGGCGCTCTCGCCGTGATCGGCGGCACCGTGGTCATCGTCGGCTTCCTGACGCTGATGGCGGGCGGCACCATCGCGGTGCAGGGTTACAGCTCGCTCGGCAATATCGGCGTCGAGGCGCTCACCGGCTTCTTCGCCGCCTTCATCAATGTGCGCATCGCGGCGCCGGTGATCTCCGGTATCGGCCTGGCCGCGACCATCGGCGCGGGCGCGACCGCCCAGCTCGGCGCCATGCGCGTGGCCGAAGAGATCGACGCGCTGGAATCGATGGCGATCCGGCCGGTGCCGTTCCTGGTGGGAACCCGGGTGCTTGCGGGCATGATCGCGATCGTGCCGCTCTACGCCCTGGCGGTGATCGCCTCGTTCATCGCCAGCCGCTTCGCCACCGTGGTGATCTACGGGCAGTCGGCGGGCGTCTATGACCACTACTTCTCGACCTTCCTCATCCCCAGCGACATCCTGTGGTCGTTCGCGCAGGCGATGGTGATGGCCCTGGCCGTGATGCTGATCCACACCTACTACGGCTTCCACGCCGCGGGCGGTCCGGTCGGCGTCGGTGTGGCGGTCGGTAACGCGGTGCGGGCCTCGCTGGTCGCGGTCGTCACGGTGACGCTGCTGATCTCGCTGGCCATCTACGGCACCTCCGGCAACTTCCACCTCTCGGGATAGCGGTATGGACACCTCACGGATCGTTGCCGCACTGCAGGGCGGGCTCGGGCGCAAGCTCGCGGCCCTTGCCCTCGTCGGCGTACTCGTCGCGGGCGCGGCCTTCGCGATCGCGCTGTTCCAGGGCGCGTTCACCAACACCGCCGTGGTGCTGGTCGACGCGCCACGCTCGGGCCTGGTCCTCGACCCCGACGCCAAGGTGAAGGTGCGCGGCGTCGAGATCGGCCGGGTCGCCGACATCGACCTGGCCGCCGACGGCGCGACCCTGCGGTTGGAACTCGACCCCGACCAGCTGAAGCTCGTGCCCGACAACGCCGGGGTCGACATCCGCTCGACCACGGTGTTCGGTGCCAAATACGTCAATTTCATTGTGCCGGAACAGCCTTCTTCGAAGTCGCTGGCGCCGGGCAGCACCGTCTCGGCGAGCTCGGTGACCGTCGAGTTCAACACCCTGTTCCAGCACCTGTCCGATGTGCTCGCCCAGGTGGAGCCCGAAAAGCTGAACGCGACCCTGACCGCGCTCGGTACCGCCCTCGAAGGGCGCGGTGACAAGTTCGGCGATCTGCTCGTCCGATCGGATCGCTATCTGCGCGAACTGAATCCGTACCTGCCCACGCTGCAAACGGACCTGGACAAGACCGCGCAGGTGACCGGGATCTACGCCGATGTCGCCGATCCGCTGTTGCGCACGGTCGACAATTCGACGGGCACCGCGCAGACCATCACCGAAATGCAGGGTCAGCTCGACAACGTGCTGGTGAATGTGATCGGCCTGTCCGACACGGCCGGAACTGTCCTGCGGGAGAACGAGAACGATCTGGTGACCGCACTCGACCTGCTGCGTCCTTCCACCGCGCTGCTGTACGACTACCGCGAATCGGTGAGCTGTGTGGTCAACGGACTCGGCACACTGATCCCGATCGCCGAGGACATGATGGGTGGTTTGCTGCCCGGTGTCGGCATGAACGCGAGCTTCATGCTCGGTGCCAAACCCTACAGCTACCCGGACGACCTGCCCAAGGTGAACGCGACCGGAGGCCCGCGCTGTGAAGGCGTGCTGGACCGCGTCCCGGAGAGCCATTCGGACTACCTGGTGACCGACACCAGCGAGGGCGCTCCATACGCACCGACCACGCGCCACGAATTCCACGGCATGCCTCGGGTATTCCAGCTGCTGCTGGACGGAATGCCGGGAGTGACACGGTGAAGAACACAGGGACGACGATCAAACTGGCGATCTTCACCGTGGTGATGACGCTGGTATTCGCCGGTCTGGCAATCGTTTTGAGTCAGGCGCGGTTCTCCAGCGAGAACGGCTATCGCGCGGTGTTCACCAGCTCCTCGGGCATGGTGCCCGGCGCCAAGGTGCGCATCGCCGGTGTGCCGGTGGGTTCGGTGACCTCGGTGAAGGTCGGCGACGACAACCTCGCGCACGTCGAGTTCGATGTCGACACCAAGTACGCGGTCCTGGCCAGCACCCGGGCGGCGATCAAGTACGAGAACCTGGTCGGCGACCGGTATCTGGAGCTGCTGGAGGGGCCGGGTTCGGCTCGCCGGCTTTCCGACGGCGACACCATCGGCCTCGAGCAGACCCAGCCGGCCCTCGACCTCGACCTGCTGCTCGGCGGATTCAAGCCGCTGCTGCGCGGGCTCGACCCGGCGCAGGTCAACGACCTCACCGAGGCGCTGCTGCAGATCTTCCAGGGGCAGGGCGGAACGCTCGTGTCGCTGCTCAACAGCGGTGGCGGCTTCGCCAAGACCCTGGCCGATCGCGACGCGCTGATCGGCAGTGTGATCGACAACCTGAACACCGTGCTCGCCACGGTCAGCGATCGCGGCGACCAATTCGCCACCACCATCGACGAACTGCAGCGCCTGGTCAGCGACCTGTCCGCGGAGCGCGATCCGATCGGCAACGCGTTGCCGAGGATCGCGGGCGCGACCAAGGAGGTCAACGACCTGCTGGTGCAGGCCCGTCCCGATCTGCGCTCCACCATCGAACAGACCGGTCGGCTCGCCACCAACCTGGACGAGGGGTCCGATCACATCCAATGGGTGCTCGACAGACTGCCGGATACCTACAAGAAGCTCATCCGGATCGGCGCCTACGGCTCCTTCCTTCAGCTCTACATCTGCGGTACCAACTTTTTGATCAGTGGCCCCGATGGCAAGCCGATGGAAGTCCACATGCCGGCGCTGCAGGTCACCGGAAGGTGTAAGCCCAATGAATGACGAGTCCTCGCCTGCGGCGACGATCGGCATCGTCGGCGTGGTGCTGGCGCTGACGATCTCGCTCGCGACGCTGCAATTCACCGACCTGCCGTTCATCCGCTCGGGTGCGACCTTCACCGCGAACTTCCTCGACGCGGGCGGTCTCGTCCCCGGCGACCCGGTGCATGTGGCCGGTGTGCGCTCCGGCGAGGTACGGCAGGTGAACCTCGACGGCGACAAGGTCCTGGTGAAGTTCGACCTCGACGAGTCGATCGTGCTGGGGGAGAAGACGACTGCCGCGATCAAGACCAACACCGTGCTCGGCCGCAAATCGTTGGACGTGGTACCGGACGGCCCCGGCGCCATCGGCGCGCGGGACACCATTCCGGTCGAGCGGACCACCTCGCCCTACTCGCTCAACGAAGCACTGAGCGATCTCGGCGGTACGGTGCGTGACCTCGACCTGGAGCAGGTCGACCAGACCCTCGACACGCTGTCGGCGGCGTTCGCCGATACGCCGGGACCGCTGCGTAACGCGCTCGACGGTGTCACCGCGCTCTCCCGCAGCATCAACACCCGCGACCAGGCGCTGACCGACCTGCTGGCCAGGGCACAGAACGTCACCAAGATCCTGGCCGACCGCAGCACCCAGCTCAACACGCTGCTCATCGACGGCAACGCGCTGCTCGGCGAGCTCGACCGGCGCCGGGCCGCGATCAACCAGCTCGTCGTGTACATCGACGATGTGGCCAAACAGCTTTCGGGCCTGGTCGCCGACAACGAGCCGCAGATGCGGCCGACGCTGGACCGCCTGAATTCGGTCCTCGCCCTGCTCCAGCGCAATAAACAGAATCTCAACGACGCCCTCGACGGTCTCGGTCCCTACGCCGCCGCGCTCGGCGAGCAGGTCGGCAACGGGCCCTGGTTCAACGCCTACGTGGTGAACGCGTCCAGTGTCGAGCTCCGTCCGCTCGTCGACGCGCTGGTCTGGCCCGAACAACTGCCCCAGGACGTGATCGACATCTTCACCCACCCCAGGACGCCGTACATCGCTCCTGCCGAGGAGGATCCGCCGCGATGAGTGTCACCCAGCAGGTGCGCGGGTTGCCGCGCTGGACGATCGCGGTGGCGGTGGTGGTGATCGCGGCGCTTGTCGCGGTCGGTGTCTACCTCGTGACCGGCGTCGGAAAGAACACGGTGACCGCCTCGTTCACCTCGACCACCGGTCTGTACGCGGGCGACGAGGTGCGCGTTCTCGGCGTCACCGTCGGCAGCATCGACTCCATCGAACCGGGCCGCGGCCAGGTTCAGGTGAAGATGAGCATCGACAGCGATATCGACCTGCCCGCCGACGCGCGCGCCGTCATCATCGCGCCGTCCTTGGTCTCGGCCCGGTTCGTGCAGCTCGCGCCTGCCTACAGCGGCGGCCCGAAACTGGCCGACGGAGCGCAGATTCCGCTCGAGCGCACCGCGGTGCCGGTGGAGTGGGACGAGATCAAGGCCGAGCTGACCAAACTGTCGGCGGCGCTCGGTCCGGTCGGTGACGACAAGCAGGGCTCCTTCGGCCGCTTCGTCGACACCGCGGCCCAGAACCTCGACGGCAACGGCCAGAAGTTCCGCGACACCCTGCGTGAACTGTCCGCGACCCTGACAACCCTGTCCGACGGGCGGACCGACCTGTTCGCCACCATCCGCAACCTGCAGAAGTTCGTCGAGGTGCTCTCGGCGAGCAACGAGCAGATCGTGCAGTTCAGCGGCAGGCTCGCGTCGGTGTCGTCGGTGCTGGCCGGTGCGTCGGAAGAACTCGGCGCCGGTCTGGACAGTCTCGATGTGGCACTGGCCGATGTGAAGCGGTTCCTCGAGGGCACCGGTGGTGAGCTGACCGAGGGCGTCGAGCGACTCGCCGATGTCACCCAGACGCTGGTGGACAATCGGCCCGAGATCGAACGGGTGCTGCACTCCGGCCCCACGGCGATGGTGAACTTCTACCAGCTCTACAAACCGGCTCAGGGCTCGCTCACCGGTGCTGTCGCACTGAACAACACGGCCAATCCGCTCAGCTTCCTGTGCGGGTCGATCCGGGCCATCGAACACAACAACTCCGACAAATCCGCGGACCTGTGCGCGGAATTTCTCGCGCCCGTGATCAGTTCGCTCGCCATGAACTATGTGCCGATCATGACCAACCCGGCCAGCGGCGTCACCGCCTTCCCTGAGCAGTTGGTGTACAGCGACCCGAGCCTTGAAGGTGCGGTCCAGCAGGACCAGCCGCCCGGCGCGGCACCGATCACCGTGCCCGAAGGCCTTGCGGGGCTTGCTATTCCAGGAGGACCGCGATGAGGCGGCGCATACTCGCCGGGCTGGCCGTCGGCGTCGCCGTGGCGCTCGCCACCACCGGCTGTCAGTTCGACGGGCTCAACTCGTTGCCCATGCCGGGCTCCGAAGGGCGGATGGACGGCTCTTACACGGTGCGCATCCAGATGCCCAATGTCACGACGCTGACCCGGAATTCGCCGGTGCGGGTGAACGACATCGAGGTCGGCAACGTCACCGGGATCGAGGTCGAAGGCTGGCACGCGCTGGTGACGGTCTCGCTCAATCCCGATGTGCGCCTGCCTGCCAACGCGGTCGCCAAGATCGGGCAGACCAGTCTGCTCGGCAGCAACCACGTCGAATTGGCCGCCCCGACAAGCGAACCGCCGACCGGACAGTTGCGGGGCGGCGATGTCATCCCGCTCGAACGGGCCGGTGCCTACCCGACCACCGAACAGGTGCTGTCGTCGCTGTCGGTGGTGCTCAACGGCGGCGGGATCGCCCAGCTCGAGACGATCACCACCGAGCTGAACGCGATGGTGAACGGTCGTGAGGGCGAGATCGCCGACCTGCTCCCGCAGCTCAACGAGCTGACGACCGGGTTGCAGCGCCAGACCGGCAGCATCATCGCCGCGATGGAGGGTCTGGATCGGCTGGCGGTGAAACTGGCCGGTCAGCGTGAGGTGATCGCCGAGGCGATCGAGCAGATCCATCCCGCGCTCACCGCCCTGGCCGACCGATCGGCGAACATCGCCCGGGCGATCACGGCGCTCGGTGAGCTCGGCGACGTCAGCGAACGACTGATCAAGACCAGCGGCGACGACCTGGTGGCCAACCTGCGCAGTCTCGGCCCCGTGCTGCAGACGCTGGCCGACACCGGAACCAACCTGATCCAGGCGCTCGGCATCCTGCCGACCTTCCCGTTCCCGATCAGGAATATCGACAACGCGATCATGGGCGACTACCTGAATCTGTTCATCACCTTCGACCTGACCGCCAGCCGTCTCGACAGCAACTGGCTCACCGGTACGCCGCTCGGCGGTCGCTTCGGCGGTGTCGAGGGTGTGGTCGGCTCGTTCGCGCCGTCGACCGCCACGGATGCCGGTGACCCCGCCACCGCGCCGATGGCGCCCGCACCGGCTCCCGCACCCGCCATCCCCGGGCTACCGTCCATTCCCGGCCTGCCCGCCATCCCCGGTATCACCGCGCCGCTGCCCGGCCAGGAAGGGGCGGGTCGATGAAACTCACCCGGTTCGTGCGAGCCCAGCTCGCGATCTTCGCGGTGCTCACCGTGATCGGTCTGGTCGTGATGAGCGGCAGCTACCTGCATGTGCCCGCGATGTTCGGCATCGGCCGGTACGCGGTGACCGTGCAGCTCGCCGCCACCGGCGGGCTCTACCCGACGGCCAATGTGTCCTATCGGGGCCAGAACATCGGCAAGGTGGAGGCGGTGCGGCTCACGCCCGCGGGCGTCGAGGCAGACCTGTCGATCGACAGCGACTACAAGGTCCCCGCCGATTCGAGTGCCTGGGTGCGCAGTGTCTCGGCGATCGGCGAGCAGTACGTCGACCTCGTGCCGAGCGAACAGCCCGCCGACGGACACCTGCGCGACGGCTCGGTGATCCCGGTGCAGCGCACCCATCTGCCGCAGGACGTCGGCGCAATGCTCGACCAGGCCGACAAATTGCTCGCCACCGTCGCCGACACCCGCCTGCGCCAGGTGATCGACGAGGCGTTCCTGGCGTTCAACGGCGCCGGACCCGACCTGCAACGGTTCATCGACTCCGCGGCGCTGCTGATCCAGCAGGCCGAGACCGACATCGAACCGACCAAGAAGCTGCTCGACCAGATCGGCCCGCTGCTCGACACCCAGATCGAGTCCGAAGCCGATATCCGTTCCTGGACAAACGATCTGGCAACGATCACCGACCAGCTCCGCGAAAGCGACCCGACGCTGCGAAACCTGATGAACAACGGCCCTTCCGCGATGGAGGTGGTGAACAAGCAGTTCCAGGATCTGCGTCCCACCCTGCCGCTGCTGGCGCGAAACCTGGTGAGCCTCGGTCAGGTCGGCGTGACTTACGACGCCAGCGTGGAACAACTCCTGGTCGTCTTCCCGCCGTTGATCGCGGCGCTGCGCACCGCCATCCGCGGTCCGGCCAAATACGGCGTGATGGTCGACTTCATGACCGTGCTCAACGACCCGCCCGCCTGCACCACCGGCTTCCTGCCCGCGGAGCAGTGGCGCCAGCCCAGCGAGCTGACGCCGATGGACACTCCGCCCGGGCTGTACTGCAAGGTCCCGCAGGACTCGAACATCGCGGTCCGCGGCATCCGCAACACCCCGTGCATGGAGTTCCCCGGCCGCCGCGCACCCACCCCCGAACTGTGCCGGACCGGGTTCGTGCCCGAGGGCAACAACCCGCCGTTCGGCGAGGTCGAGCCGGTCGCTCCGGCGTCCGCACCGGCAGGCGCATCGACGGGCGCTGTGACGCCCGCCGCAGCGCGCCCCTATGATCCGTCGACGGGTACGTACCTGGGAACAGACGGACGCACCTACCGCCAAGGTGACATCGCCACCGATGGTTCGGGCACCGTTCCGGCCAGCTGGCAGGCGATGTTGGAGGAGCAGCAACGATGAACGACAACGACAACCGCCGCCCGCGTCGCCGGGCAGCACGCTCGGCCGGGCCACCGGTCGAGGACAAGGCGGCCGTGACGGTGGCCGTGAGTAAAAGCGAATCCGTATCACCAGCCGCTGAGGCCGCCGAGTCGGCGGACACGGTGAAGTTCACGAAGGGCGCCGCCGCACCCACCGTGAAGTTCGGCAAGGATGCCGTCGAGCCCACCGCCCCGACCGAGAAGATCGACAAGGACGCCGTCGATTCGTCCGCTCCGACCGTGAAGTTCACCGGCGGCATCGCGCAGTCCGAGGACGCGGCGGTGCCGAACGTTCCCGACGCGGAGAAGAAGTCGCGCGTGCGTCGCGTCCTCGCCGTCGCGGCGGCGGCCGTCCTCGTGCTCGCGCTCATGGTCGGCGCGGGGCTCTCCGCTGTCGCCGCGTTCATGACCGACGCCGAAGAGGACCTGCGCGCGGAGTACACCGAGACCGCACGTCAGGCCGTGCTGAACCTGACGACCATCCGCGCCGAATCCGCCAAGGAAGACATCGACCGCATCCTTGCCGTGGCATCGGGCGACTTCAAGTCCGAGTTCGACGGTCGAGTGGACCCGTTCATGGATGTCGTCAAGCAAGCCAACGTGGTGTCCAACGGCAGCGTTGTCGAGTCGGCCATCGTCTCGGCCGACCTCGAATCCGCGCAGGTGCTCGTCGCCGCCAAGCAGACGGTGACCAACAACGGTTCGCCCGAACCCCAATCGCGTCAGTACCGATTCCGCATCACCGTGACCAACGGTGAGACGGGCATGACCGTGTCGAAAGTGGAGTTCGTCGGATGAGCCGCAGAAGCGCACAGATCATTTTCGGCGTCCTCGCCGTCTTCGGCCTGATCGCCGCCGCCGTGCTCGGCGTCAGCGGCTACCAGCTGTGGGAGCACGACCGCACCGAGCAGGCCCGCGGCGAGGCGATGAGCACGGCGAGCCGCACGGTGAGCGCCATGTTCAGCTATGAACACGTCACGGTCGACACCGAGCTGCCCAAGGCCGCCGACGGCCTGAGCGAGTCGTTCCGCAACGACTACCTGCGGCTCATCGAGGAAGCCATCGCGCCCGGCGCCAAGGAGAAGCAGCTCACGGTCAAGGCGACAACGCAGGCCGAAGGCGTGATCTCCGCCGAACCCGAGCACGCGGTGGTGCTGCTGTACCTGAATCAGGTGACCACGAGCAAGGACGCGCCGCAGGGCACCGCCTCGGGCAGTCGCGTCCGGGTGTCGCTGGACAAGACCGGCGATCGCTGGCTGGTTTCCCAGGTCACGCCGGTCTGAGTCCTATCGGCTGGTGTCGGGGTAGTTGTCGTCGTCCTCGCTGAGTAGCGCGGAGCCGGCCACATTGCCCTGGGAGAGGGCGTCGAGGAAGGCGCGGGCCCAGCGGTCCACGTCGTGGGTGAGGACCTGGCGGCGCATGGAGCGCATGCGGCGGCGTTTGGTGTCGCGGTCGTCGTCGAGGGCGCCGACGATCGCGTCCTTCACGCTGTCCAGGTCGTGCGGGTTGCACAGGTAGGACTGCCGCAATTCGGCTGCCGCACCGGTGAATTCGCTGAGAACCAGGGCGCCGTTGAGGTCGCTGTGGCAGGCCACGTACTCCTTGGCGACCAGATTCATGCCGTCACGCAGCGGTGTGACGAGCATGGCGTCGGCGGCCACGAAGAAGGCGATCAGCTCGTCGCGGGGGATCGGCCGGTGCAGGTAGTGCACCACCGGGTAGCCGACGCGGGCGAATTCGCCGTTGATCCGGCCCACCTGACGTTCGATGTCGCCGCGCATCTTGATGTAGCTCTGTACGCGCTCACGCGACGGCGTGGCCAGCTGGACCATCACTGTCTCGGCCGGGTCGACGCGGCCCTCCTCCAGGAGCTCCTGGAGGGCATTGAGGCGGATGTCGATGCCCTTGGTGTAGTCGAGGCGGTCGACACCGAGCATGATGTTCTTCGGGTTGCCCAGTTCGGCGCGGATCTTGGCCGCGCGTTCACGCACCGACCGGCGCCGTGAGTGCTCGTCGAGTTCGGCGGAATCGATCGAGATCGGGAACGCGCCGACGCGCACCGTGCGGAAACCGACCTGGACCACACCCAGCTTGGACCGCACCCCGATGGTGCCGCGCGAGGTGGGCTGACCGGCCAGCCTGCGGGCCAGGTACAGGAAGTTCTGCGCGCCACCGGGCAGATGGAAACCGATCAGGTCGGCGCCGAGCAGGCCCTCGACGATCTCGGTGCGCCACGGCATCTGCATGAACAGCTCGACCGGTGGGAACGGGATGTGCAGGAAGAACCCGATCGTCAGATCCGGGCGCAACATGCGAAGCATCTTCGGCACCAGCTGCAGCTGGTAGTCCTGCACCCAGACCGTCGCGCCCTCGGCGGCCACCTTCGCGGTCTCCTCGGCGAAGCGCCGGTTGACCTCCACATAGGCCGCCCACCAGGCCCGGTCGTACACGGGCCGCACGATCACGTCGTGGTACAGCGGCCACAGGGTGCCGTTGGAGAACCCCTCGTAGTAGTCCTCCACCTCCTGCGACGACAGCGGCACCGGATACAGCTCGAGCCCGTCCTCGATGATCGGCTCGACGTCGACATCGGGCACCCCGGCCCAGCCGACCCAGGCGCCCTTGTTGCTGCGCAGTACGGGTTCCAGCGCGGTCACCAGACCGCCGGGGCTGCGCTTCCACCGGGTTGTGCCGTCGGGCAGTTTCTCGAGGTCGACCGGGAGCCGGTTGGCGACGACGACGAATCCCGATCCCGCACCCGAGGGTGCCACGGGTTCTTCGGACGGACGGTCGTTGGACTGTTCATCGATCATCTGGTCCACTCACGCATCCTTTGCGTCGCAGGGTGCCGTTTTGAGGTTGTAGTAGGTGGTTGCTCAGCTGGGGCCGATGCCGAGCATCGACAGCAGCATGCGGCACTCGTCGGCGTCCTCGGCATATGCCGCGACCACGCGCTGCGCCTGGCGAGCGGTCTCGTCGGCCAGCGGCTCGAGCTCGTCGTCGGCGATGTCGTTGGCGGTGCTCTTCGCGGCCATAGTGGTTCGTCCTCCCGGTTTTCCAACGCTCTTCGTGCGAGTAGTCAATAGTATCGGGCGCCGGTTACCGTGGATTGGTTCGTCAACCCGACCGAAAGGTTTCCCCATGCCACTGGCCACGGTGAACGGCATCGCATTGAACTATCAGGTCAAGGGCGACCGTACCAAGGGCACCGACGTCAAGGGCGGCGGTCCGCTGGTGGTGTTGATCATGGGAACCGGTTCGCCCGGCCGCGTCTGGGAGCTGCACCAGGTGCCCGCGCTGGTCGCGGCCGGATACCGGGTCTGCACCTTCGACAACCGCGGCATCGCGCCGTCCTACGAGGCCGCGGGCGGTATGCGCATCGAGGAGCTGGTCGCCGACACCGCCGCGCTCATCGAACTCCTCGGCGAGGGTCCCGCGCTGGTCGCCGGCACGTCGATGGGTGCGCGGGTGGCCCAGGAACTGGCCCTCGCCCGTCCCGATCTCGTGCGCAAGGCCGTGTTCATGGCCGGGCACGGCCGTCTCGACCAGTTCCAGAAGACCCTGTCGGCCGGTGAGCAGGACCTCGACGCCTCGGGCGTGCAGCTGCCCGCCAAGTTCGAGGCGGCCGTCACCGCGGTGATGAACCTGTCGCCCGCCACCATGGCCGACCGCAACGCCGCCCGCGACTGGCTCGACCTGTTCGAATTCACCGGCGGACCGGCCACCGCGGGCATCCGCGCCCAGCGCGCCATGGACCACGACTTCGACCGCGTGGCCGCCTACCGCGCGATCACCGTGCCCTGTCTGGCGATCGGTTTCGCCGACGACCGGATGATTCCCCCGTACCTGTCGCGCGAGGTCGCCGAGGCCATCCCCGGCGCCCGATACCAGGAAATCCCCGACGCGGGTCATTTCGGCTACCTCGAACGGCCCGAGGCCGTGAACAAGATCCTGCTCGATTTCTTCGCGAGCTGAGGTAACCGCCTACGCGTAACGTATGGCTTGCTAGGGTCGACACAACGCTCGGGGCTTGCCGGCCTCAGCGATCCCGTACACAGCGCCAGTATCCAGTGAGGTGAAATGAGCACCAACCCCTTCGACGACGAGGACGGCCGCTTCTTCGTTCTGGTCAACGACGAAGAGCAGCACTCCCTGTGGCCCGCGTTCGCGGAGGTCCCGGCGGGTTGGCGTGTCGTGTTCGGCGAAGAAAGCCGGGCCGCGTGCGTCGAGTACGTCGAGAAGAACTGGACCGACATGCGTCCCAAGAGCCTGCGCGACGCCATGGCCGCCGACGACGCCGCCCGCGCCCAGTCCTGACCGGTACCTTCCGAATACTGCGCCGGGACCGCTCGCTGGGCGTCCCCGCGTGACACCGAACTCGGTGTCACGCGGCGGACGTGTCCGGTTATGATGGTCGCTGCCCTCCGGGGACCCGCCTCCTTAGCTCAGTGGTAGAGCACCGCTCTTGTAAAGCGAAGGTCGTCAGTTCAATCCTGACAGGGGGCTCTCTCAGCCCTGACCCGACGTTCGGGTCAGGGCTTTTTCGTGCGGCATCGCTCGACAAGCCGATCGTCTGTCTACTGTGAAATGGTGAGCTCGTCCTGATTCATCGGTGCGGTAGCAACGGGATGGAGGATCGGCGTGGCTGTTTACGAGGTGGGGCATCGGTCGGCTGTGGTGAGTGGGGCGGGGTCGGGGATCGGGCGGGCGGTGGCGCTCGGGCTGGCGGGGAACGGGGCGTCGGTGGTGGTGTTCGATCTGAACGAGGGGGCGGCGCGGGAGGTCGCCGACGAGATCGTGGTCAACGGGGGGACTGCGGTGGCTTTGGCCGGGGATGCGGCTGATCCGGGCGATGTGGCCAGGAGTGTTGCCGCAGCACAGGAGATGTTGCCGTTGGGGATCGCTGTGAACAATGCGGGGATCACGGGGGAGCGCAACGCGATCGGTGATTATTCGATCGAGGGGTGGCGCAAGGTGATGGCGGTGAATCTCGATTCCGTCTTCTACGGAATGCGCGAGCAATTGCCGGTGCTCGCGGCGAACGGTGGCGGGGCGATCGTGAATATGGCCTCGATCCTCGCCAGTGTCGGAAATCCCGAATACGCCGGATATGTCACCGCCAAGCACGCGCTGCTCGGCCTGACGAAGAACGGTGCGCTCGAATACGCGCGGCAGAATGTCCGTGTGAACGCCGTCGGACCCGGCTACATCCGCACCCCGCTCCTGGCCGACGATCCCGAAACCACCAAGTTCCTGGAAGACAAGCATCCGATCGGCCGCCTCGGTACGCCGGACGAGGTCGCCAACCTGGTCCTGTTCCTCGCCAGCGACGCCGCCAGTTTCATCACCGGCAGCTATCACCTCGTCGACGGCGGCTACACCGCGCAGTGAAAGAGTCTGCCTACCAAGCCGACTGGTTGTGATCGGCGGCGGCTCGGGCGATGAGGTTTCGGAGCTCGTTGTTCAAGCGGTCGGCGGTCAGGGGGTGGGCTGAGACTCGGGTGGCGTCGCGAAGGAGATAGCGGCCGTCGTCGGTGTAGTCGATGACCTGGAGTGTTGTGCCACCCTCTTGCCAGCCGTCCAGGGCAGGGCCCTTGTCGACGCGGAATTCGGCGTAGGTGCGGAACGGGCGTTCGAGGAAGGCCAGGGCGTGTTCGGCCGGAGTACGACGGGTGGCGTAAGGGTCTGGGGTGGTGGTGAATTCGTCGCGGTGCAGGTCGAAACCCTGGCTTGTGCCCGGCGGAACCGTCGGCAGGATGGAGATCAGCCGCTGGGTCACGGCGTGGGCGGGGCGCAGGTAGATGAGGATATTGCCGCCCTGGCCGTATTCGGGGCCGGGGAGTTGAGCCGCGACGGTGCCGATGGTGGACTCGGTTGTCGCACACGCTCGGACCATGCGGGTCCGGCCGTCGAAACGGTGACCGAACAATTCGATGCGGATCTCCGGATGCGCCAAGGCGTGCAGGGCGTGGTACAGCGACTCGTCGTCGCCGATCTTGGCGATGAGGGAGTCGGCGGCGATCCGGCATTCACGGTCGAACTCGGCCTGGGTTTCCACACCCGCGGTGAAGGTCAGTGGCCACGGCATGCGGTCGCGGCCGAGAGTTTCCCAGGCGACCCAGAATTCGAACTGGGTGAGTTCCCAGTTGTCGGTCATGCGTCGCCACCGATGACCGGTGGGACATGCGCCCGGTCCGGACCGAGCAGTTCCTCGTGCACGCCGCGCAGATAGTCGGGAGCACCGTGTTCGTTCTCGTCGTCCTTGCCGCCGCGCGCGCCCGGTGCGCCCATGCCGCCCATGCCGGGCATCCCCGCCCGGCCGGCCGAGCCGCCTGCGGACGCGGCGAGCTTCTGGCCCGCGCCTGCGCCGGGGGCGGCACCGCCTGCGCCGGGGAGGGAGCTGCCCGCGCCGGGAACGCTCGGGCTTCCGCCGCCCGCACCCGCGCCTGCACCTGCGCCGCCGCCTGAGCCCAGGCCGTTCGGGGTGGTGCCTGCGGGCGTGGTGGCGGCTGGGTTGGTCGCCGGGGTGGAGGCCGGGGTGGTGTCCTCGGGTGTCGTGGCGGCGGGTTCCTCCGTCGACGATGCGGAATCGTCGCCGCTGTCCTCGTCGTCGCCCGGTTCGGTCGTTGTCGGGTCTTCCGGCTCGGCAGTCGTGTTCGCCGGGTTCGTACCCGGGGTTCCACCGGTGTTGTTGTTGTCGCCGTTGGTGATTCCGCTGCCGGGGCCGTCGCCGGGATCGCCGTTCCCCGGGTTGTCCTGCTGCGGCTTGGACGGTCCCGGAACCTTGGGGACCTGGGTGTCGGACTGCTGGGCAACCGGCTGGTAGACGGTTCGCATGACTTCACGGGCGGCTGCCTGCGCGGCTTCCGCCCGGCCGGCGCTTGCGCTATCGATGACCTTCCCGGTGGCGGGAGAGAGGACGGACACCAGAATTCCCAATTTGCTGTCGCCCTGGTCGTCGGACTCGTGCGGCACCGAGTACTTCACCTGTTGAAAGCCCGACCGCGCCTCGTCCATCTTGTTGGCGATCAGCCTGGCGGCCTGATCGACCTTGTGGATATCCGCGAGATACGCCTTGGTGCTGGCCAGCGCCTGCGTGGCAGCGCTACCGGCCCATCCACGCTCCATCTCCTTGCTGATGTTGTCGTGGAATGCGGTTGCTTTGGCCGTCGTGTCGTTGGCGAGCTGGGTCCAGCCTTGAATGCTTGTGCTCATCTGGCCGATGTCGATCGACTCGACGAACTGCATGATGCGGGAATGCGACATGTCGGTGAAAGATTCCATCACCGGCGGCACGACCTGCTGGGTGTACTCACCGGAGAAACCCGAGGCCAGGGCCTGGTTCTCACCGTAAATGCGGTTCCGCTCCTTGTTTCCGTCGGCCTGCGCGTCCAGTTCGGACTGCGCCGGCGAGATATCGGAATCGAACAGTGAGCCGACGCGATCCGTGGCCGCGCGTAGATTCGACAGTCCGGTCATAAAAGCTACGAACGGCATGGTTCCCCCAGTAGTCAGTCGAGCGTGTTGGTCTGCTGCTTGATCGCCAGTTGAGAGGCTTCGTCGCAGTTCTTGAATGCGGCGCCGGCTTTGCGGTACATATCGGCCATCGCGGTGAGTACTTCTTGATGCTCCCGGATCGCCGCGATATACGATCCAGTTCCTGATTCGCCGTTCGCCAGATCAGCGAATTTCTTTCCGAGGGCTTGAGCTGAACCGAGGTCGCCGAATGATTCAACTTGAACCATTCGCTGTGAGCGAAAGGCCAGTGCATCGAGTTCGCTCCGATAGTCTTCGCACCATTTCGCGCATCGCTCGGCCGCATCGTGCTCGATGATGAGACGGCCGGCTGAAGCTTCTCCTGCTAGCGTCTCGAATTGCTTCGCCGTTGCGTTTTCGTCAGCCATCGCTGGTTCTTCCTGGTCTCTTATGCGCTATTGGGGCAGGATCGATGCGAAGTGTGGGGCCATCTCGTTTACGCGCGCACACGGATCGGTGGTCGATTTGCTACTCAACGCCTTACTTGCCACGATCTCTATTCGGCCCTGGGTCGTATCGAAAACGATGCCGCATTCCTCGGAGGGGCTCTTGTCGCCGAGTTGATACTGCAGTCCACTTCGATTGTCGATCGTGACTTCTTTGAAGTCGCGGTAGTACGTATTCGTGCGGTATTCCGAGATCGTGTAGGTACTCGACAGAAGCGACAGGAAGAAGTCCCCAGCTCGCCATCCGCACCCCTTCCACTCCGCCCTCGGCACCGAGAACGGATTGTCGTCCTTGGACGCCGGATCGGCCCCCGCCGCGACCAATGCACTCTCCGGCACCCCACACGGATCGAACAACTGCTCCTTCGTCAACGGAGCCCCACTCACCTCCGGCTGCCCGTCCACACTCTGCCCACACCCGGAGAGCACGAGCGCAACGCCCACCCCCACGGCGATCCCCACCAGTCGCATCGTCTCTCCTCTTCGCACAGAACCACTCGATGTCTTCAGACGCACGCCGACCCGTTCCGGTTCCATTGCTGACCAACCCCTCGAGTTGACGGGCCGACGCTGTCAGCCTCCCGCGGCCCGCGAGCGTTGCGGCTGGGCCGGGCGACGTAAAGCCGCTTGCCCACCGTATCCACGGTGTCCATATCGGCGGCGACCGAGTTGTCGCCGTGGCGGTGCCCGTGGGTTGGCACGGGCACCAGTAGCGATCAGGCGGGGACGTTGGCTCCGTAGCCGAGGTCGCGGAGGGCGGCTTTGATCTTGGACTGGGCTTCGTCGAGGGATTCGGGGGTGGGGGAGTTGTCGGCTCCGGAGATGTCGAAGTCGCCCATGGAATAGGCGGGGAAGACGTGGGTGTGCAGGTGGGGGACCTCGAGGCCGGCGATGAGAAGGCCGGCGCGTGGGGCCTCGAAGGCGGCGCGGACGGCCTGGCCGATCTTCTGGGCGACGGCCATCAGGCGGGCCATCACGTCGGGGTCGATGTCTTGCCACTGGTCGATCTCGGCGCGGGGCACCACGAGGGTGTGGCCCTGGGTGACGGGGGCGATGGTGAGGAAGGCGACGAATTCGTCGTCCTCCCAGACGAACCGACCCGGAATCTGACCTGCGATGATCGCGCTGAAAACGGATGCCATGCAGGCGAGCCTAGTTAGATCGCGACGTAGTGGGACAGGATGCCCTGCACCTCGTAGATGTCGACCTGACGGTTGAATCGCTGCTTCACGGGTTCGTGGCTGCCGCTGAGCCAGATGTAGAGCTCGGCGTCGAGGTCGAAGGTGCCCGCGGTTTCGACGGCGAAGTGGGTGATCGAGCGGTACGGGATGCTGTGGTAGCTGACTTTGCGGCCGGTGACGCCCTGTTTGTCGATCATGATGAGGCGGCGGTTGGTGAACAGCATCGCGTCGCGGACCAGGAGGTATGCGGCGTACACCTGCTCGCCCTGGCCGAAGAGTTTGGCGTATTCCTGCTGGGCGGCGGCGGGGTCGATGCGACCCGCGTTGCCCATCATGCCGTCGAGTAGTCCCACGATCGTCCCCCGGTTCCGCTGTTGGTTCCATTGTGGCCCAGCGGAACCCGGTTCGGCCAGGGTGAACGGTGGTGGACGGGCAGATGTCGGGATCAGGGGGTCGCGAGTGGACGCGCGGCGGCGCGACTAATCTGTGGCGGTGCGCGTACTCGTCATCGGTTCCGGAGCCCGTGAACATGCCCTCGTCCTGGCGCTGCGCCGGGATCCGTCGGTGACGGCGGTGATCGCCGCCCCGGGCAATCCCGGTATCGGCCAGCAGGCCGAGCTGCGACCGGTCGATCCCTGCGCGGCCGAGGACGTGACCGCGCTGGCCCGGGAGGTCGCGGCCGACCTGGTGGTGATCGGGCCCGAGGTGCCGCTGGTGCTCGGTGTGGCCGACGCGGTGCGCGCCGCCGGGATCCCCGTGTTCGGCCCGTCGGCCGACGCGGCACGGATCGAAGGGTCCAAGGCGTTCGCCAAGGATGTGATGGCGGCGGCCGGTGTGCGGACGGCGCACAGCGAGATCGTCGACAACCCGGCCGACCTGGATGCCGCGCTCGACCGTTTCGGCCCCACCTGGGTGGTCAAGGACGACGGCCTGGCGGCGGGCAAGGGTGTGGTGGTGACCGCCGATCGCCGGGCCGCCCGCGATCACGGTGCCGAGCTGCTCGAGCAGGGTCATCCGGTGCTGCTGGAGTCGTTCCTCGACGGGCCGGAGGTTTCGCTGTTCTGCCTGGTCGACGGCGAGACCGTGGTGCCGCTGCTGCCCGCGCAGGACCACAAGCGCGTCGGTGACGGCGACGCGGGCCCCAACACCGGCGGCATGGGCGCCTACACCCCGCTGCCGTGGCTGCCCGCCGAGACGCTCGCCGAGATCGTCGACGATGTCGTGAAGCCCGTTGCGGCCGAACTGGTTCGGCGCGGCAGCGGTTTCTCCGGGCTGCTGTACGCCGGTCTGGCGATCGGCGCCAACGGTCCCGCCGTCGTCGAATTCAATTGCCGTTTCGGTGATCCCGAGACCCAGGCGGTGCTCGCGCTGCTCGACAGCCCGTTCGCCGAGCTGCTGCACGCCACCGCCACCGGCCGCCTCGCCGAGGTCGAACCGCCGCGCTGGAAGGACGGTTCGGCCATCACGGTCGTGCTCGCCGCCGAGAACTACCCCGCCCGGCCCCGCACCGGCGACGTGATCACCGGCGCCGAGGAAGGCGCCCTCGACGGTGACACCCTCGTCCTGCACGCGGGCACGGCCCTGCGCGAGGACAAGGCGCTGGTCTCCGCGGGTGGCCGCGTCCTCAATGTCGTGGGTATCGGCGAGGACCTGGCCGAGGCCCGCGAACGCGCCTACGCCCGTCTCGCCAAGATCAAGCTCCCCGGCAGCCACTTCCGCACCGACATCGGCGCCACGGAAGTCGTTGTCCCGGAACGGAAGCAGTAAACGGTCAGGTCAGGCTGAGCCCGTGACGGGCCAGCCAGGCCTGCGGGTCCACGTGCTGGCCGTTCTGGACGATCTCGAAGTGCAGGTGGGGGCCGGTGGAGTCGCCCCGGTTGCCGATGCGGGCGATCTGCATACCCGCGGGGACGCGTTCGCCCGGGGAGACGAAGAAGTCGTACATGTGGCCGTAGATGCTGATGGTTCCGTCGTCGTGGCGGATGCGGACCCACAGGCCGAAGCCCTGGGCGGGGCCCGCCTCGACGACGGTGCCGTCGGCGACGGCGTAGATGGGGCTGCCGATGGGGCCCGCGATGTCGATGCCGCGATGCATGGTGCCCCAGCGTGAGCCGAATCCCGAGGTGAACAGGCCCTTGGCGGGCAGGCTGAAACCGCCCGTCGACGGGGTGCTCGAACCGGGAACCATGACGCCGGGCACCACGGGGGCGCGCTCACCCATCCAGTCCTGCCACTGTCCCGACGACGCGGCCGCCGCCTCGGCCTTGGCGCGTTCCAGGGTGGCGCGGGCCGCCGCGGCGACCACCGCGGCCTCGCGGCGCTTCTCGCCGTTGTCGATGGCGACGAGCAGGCGGCGCACCGACTGCGGGTTGGGCGGGATCTGCGGGGGATGGGCGATGGCGACCCGCTGGGCCTCACCCGGTGCGAGCGGCCGGTCGACGAGCCCGCTGAACTGCCCGTCCGAAGCCACGAGCACCGCGACCACCGCGACGCCCGCGACGAGCACACGCCGCTCGACGAGCACCGCACGCAACTGATCGCTGCTCGGCCTGCGCGACCACAGTTCCGTCGCCTGCCGAGAAGGCCGCTGCCAGAACACTTTCCGAACGTCACCGCGCCGCAGGTCGGCCGCGATCTCCCCGAGTGCGGGATACTTGCCGACCCACGCCGCCACCCGATCCCGCACCGGAACCTGCGCAGGCAGGTGCTCGCGCCAATTGGCGCGCAGGACAAGGCCGTTCACATTCGAACGACGCGGACGTGAGGTGCCCGACCTGTTCGGTGTGTCGTCGACGGATGCGGTGTCGCGGTCGGGCTCGCGCACCTCACCCGACGCGAGTCCGTGCACCTCAGTCCGCCTCATACCGCCCCCACGACCCTGCCCGGCGCCCCACTGCCGGTGGCGTCGGTGCCTGCGTATTCGCTGTCGGAGCCATTGTGCCGACCATATCTGTGCAGGCGCGCGATCGGGTGATCTACCGTCTCTCGGGTGTCCACAGAATCGCTACGGTCGACCATTCCTCCCTTCTACGTGATGGACGTGTGGAAGGCGGCCGCCGAACGCGCCAGGTCGCACGGTGACGTGCTGGTACTCGCGGCGGGGCAGCCGTCGACACAGGCGCCCGCACCGGTGCTGCGGGCGACACGCGCGGCGATCGACCACGAGCTGCTCGGCTACACCGAGACGTTCGGGATCCTGCCGCTGCGCGAGGCCATCGCGGGCCATCACAGCGAGACCTACGGCTACGACGTGCACCCCGACGAGGTGGTGGTGACCACCGGATCGTCGGGCGCGTTCACGCTGATCTTCCTCGCCGCCTTCGACGTGGGCGACACCGTCGTGGTCGCCCGGCCGGGCTACCCGGCCTACCGCAACACCCTCACCGCCCTCGGCTGCCGGGTCGTCGAGCTCGACTGCGGCCCGCAGACCCGCTTCCAGCCGACCGTGGCGATGCTCGAGGCGCTACCCGAACCGCCCGCGGGGCTGGTGTTGGCGAGCCCGGCGAATCCGACCGGGACCATGATCGACCCGGCCGAACTGGCCGCCATCGCCCGCTGGTGCGAAACGCACGGCACGCTGCTGATCTCCGACGAGATCTATCACGGCATCACCTACGCGGGCGCGAGCACGCCGACCTCCTCGGCGTGGGAGTTCTCCCGCGACGCGGTGGTGATCGGGTCGGTGTCGAAGTACTTCTCGATGACCGGATGGCGGTTGGGCTGGATGCTCGCGCCCGCGCACCTGCGTCCCGCGTTGCAGCGGCTGGCGTCGAACATGACCGTGTGCCCGCCCGCGATCTCGCAGTACGCGGCGGTGCACGCCTTCGGACCCGAGGCCAAGGACGAACTCGACGGGCACGTGCGTCGGTACGCGACCAATCGGGCGTTGCTGTTGGAGGGTTTGCCAGCGCTCGGCATCACCGATCTGGCGCCCGCCGACGGCGCCTTCTACGCCTACGCGGATATCGGTCATTTGACCAGTAATTCACTGGAGTGGTGCGCACGGGTTCTCGCCGAAACCGGAGTGGCGGTGGCACCGGGTCTGGACTTCGATACCGAGCGCGGTCTTCGCACGATTCGCTTTTCCTTCGCAGGCGCCACAAACGACATTTCCGCAGCGCTGGACCGGTTGTCAACGGTGATGTCCCCCAACAACTTTCCCTAGTACGAACACATCGGTGCCGGGATACGGTAAAACTCAGATATCCCGAATTCCCAGCGTTTCCCCGATGACGATTGCGCACGGTTGAACTGATGATGACTGGCACGATGGCACGGTGACCACCGCGACGACTCCGAAAGGCGAACGACGTCGCCAGGCTCTGGTGGCGGCGGCGGCTGAACTGTTGCTCGAAGGCGGCTTCGACGCCGTGCGACATCGTTCGGTGGCCTCGAGAGCCGATCTTCCCCTCGCGTCCACCACCTACTACTTCGCCTCACTGGAAGATCTGATCGCCAGCGCCGTCGAGTTCAGCGGCGCCCGTGAACTCGACGCGATGCGCCGCCGCGTCGGCGATGTGAGCCACCGCAGGCGCGGCACCGAGGCGACCGTCGACCTGGTGCTCGACCTGCTGGTCGGCCCCGACGACAGCGATCTCGACGCCCGTGGCCAATTGATCGCCCGCTACGAGCGGTCGGTCGCCTCCGCGCGGCACCCCGAGCTACGCGAGGTGCAGCTGCGACTACGCACCCAGCTCGAAGACCTGCTCGCCGACGTGTTGCGCCGCTCCGACCGGGTGGTGCGCCCCGAGCAGTTACGCAGGCTCGTCGCCGTCGTCGACGGTGCCGTCGTCGCCGCGCTGATCGAGGGACACCCCGAGCCGCGCCGCCCCGCCCGAGCCGGATTGCTCGAGATGATCGACATCGTGGCCCCGCCCGTGGTGCCCAACATGATGCCCCAGCAGGGCGAACGGGTCAGGCAACTAGACTGAGTGCTCGTGAGCCTCGTCCCGAATGTCCTCGCCACCCGATACGCCAGCCCGGAGCTCGTCGCGCTCTGGTCGCCCGAGAACAAGATCGTGCTCGAGCGCAAGCTGTGGCTCGAGGTGCTGCGCGCCCAGTCGCAGCTCGGGATCGACGTTCCCGCAGGGGTGGTCGAGGACTACGAGCGGGTCATCGATCACGTGGACCTGGCCTCGATCGCCGAGCGCGAGCGGGTCACCCGCCACGATGTGAAGGCCCGCATCGAGGAGTTCAACGCGCTGGCCGGGCACGAGCACGTGCACAAGGGCATGACCAGCCGCGACCTCACCGAGAACGTGGAGCAGCTGCAGATCCGGCTCTCGCTCGAGCACGTCTACGACCACGGTGTCGCCATCGCCGCGCGGCTCGGTGAGCGGGCCGCCGAGTATCAGGCGCTGGTGATGGCCGGTCGCTCGCACAATGTCGCCGCGCAGGCCACCACGCTCGGCAAGCGTTTCGCCTCCGCCGCCGACGAGGTGCTCGTCGCGCTCACCCGGCTGCGCGAACTGATCGACCGCTACCCGCTGCGCGGCATCAAGGGCCCGATGGGCACCGCCCAGGACATGCTCGACCTGCTCGACGGTGACGCGGGCAAGCTCGCCGCCCTCGAACAGCAGGTGGCCACCCACCTCGGTTTCAAGAACGTCTTCACCAGCGTGGGCCAGGTGTACCCGCGCTCGCTCGACCACGACGTGCTCTCGGCGCTGGTGCAGCTGGGTGCCGGGCCGTCGTCGTTCGCGCACACGATCCGTCTGATGGCGGGCCACGAGCTGGTCACCGAAGGGTTCCAGCCGGGTCAGGTCGGGTCCTCGGCCATGCCGCACAAGATGAACACCCGGTCCTGTGAGCGGGTGAACGGTCTGCAGGTGGTGCTGCGCGGCTACGGCTCGATGGCCGCCGAGCTGGCGGGCGCGCAGTGGAACGAGGGCGACGTGTTCTGCTCGGTGGTGCGTCGCGTCGCGCTGCCCGATGCATTCTTCGCCATCGACGGGCAGATGGAGACGTTCCTGACCGTGCTCGCCGAGTTCGGCGCCTACCCGGCCGTCGTCTCGCGCGAGCTCGACCGGTACCTGCCGTTCCTGGCCACCACCCGGATCCTGATGGCGGCGGTGCGGGCCGGTGTCGGCCGTGAGACGGCGCACGAGGTCATCAAGGAGCACGCGGTCGCCGTCGCCTTGGCCATGCGTGAGCAGGGTAGCGAACCCGATCTGCTCGATCGGCTCGCCGCCGACGAGCGGATGCCGCTAGACCGTGCCGCACTCGACGCGGCGCTGGCCGACAAGTCCGCGTTCATCGGCGCGGCCACCGATCAGGTGTCCGAGGTGATCGCCCAGGTGCAGAAGCTGGTCGAGGCCAACCCGGAGGCCGCGCGGTACACCCCCTCACCGATTCTGTAGAGCCGTGCGCGTGAGCCCGCCACTGCCCGCCGTGCGGCGGCGGTGGCGGGCTCTCGTGCGTTTTCGATACCGTGCGCGGATGAATCCGTACACGATCTTCTCCGACATCGTCGCCGGTCGGGCGCCCGCTTCCAAGGTGTACGAGGACGACGATGTGCTGGCGTTCATGGATATTCGTCCTGTGACGCCCGGCCATGTGCTCGTGGTGCCCAAGGTGGCCGCGCCGAGCCTCGCTGAACTCGATCCGGTGTTGGGCGGCAAGCTGTTTCAAGTGGGGCAGCGGATCGCGGCGGCCCTGCGTGACAGCGAGGTGGCCGCCGACGGCGTGAATTTCTTTCTCGCCGACGGTGTTACGGCCGGCCAAGAGGTATTCCACGTGCACCTGCACGTCATTCCGAGAACGCCCGGCGACGGCTTCGGATTGCGCGCACGACCCACCTCGCCCGCGCGCGCCGATCTGGATTATCTCGCCGGCTCGATCCGGGGCGCTCTTACCCGCTGACCTGCGATTTCGGACGAAGCGGGCAATACGTACCCAAAAGTTTGCCGAAGAAACGCCCAAATCGCCGAATGCTTCCTCGACGTTCATCGGTGGGTTACTTTGGACTGTCATTGGCATGCGGTTATGGAGGGTAGATCGTGCGTCGTTCAGGTGTTGCTGCTTCAGTGCTGGCATTCGCCATCGCGTTCATCGGTCCGGGCGTTCTGCAGCCCGCACCCGCCGCGGCCGCGGACATCGTCGGGGAGCGTGTGCTCACCCCGAACCGCACCGCGATCACCGTCACCTCGCCCGCGATGGGGCGCAATATCGAGCTGCAGGTTCTGCACCCGGCGGGCGGCGGGGCGCGCGGTACGTACTACCTGCTCGACGGCCTCGATCCGGGCATCGGCCAGAGCACCTGGACCAATGCCACCGACGCCGAGGCGTTCTTCCGTGGCAAGCACGTGAACGTGGTGCTGCCGATGGGCGGACAGGCCAGCTACTACACCGACTGGATCGCCGACGACCCGCGTTTCGGCCGATACAAGTGGGAAACGTTCCTCACCCGCGAACTGCCCGGCCTGATCGACGCCCGCTTCGACGGCAACGGCGTGAACGCCATCGGCGGCCTGTCGATGGGCGGCAACGCGGCCTACATCCTGGCCGCCCGCAACCCCGGCCTCTACCGGGCCGTCGCCGGCTACAGCGCGTGCCCCGACATGGGCATGGCGGCGGGCGCGATGATGTTCTCCATCACCAACCGTGGTGGTAACCCGCTCAACATGTGGGGTGCGCCGGGCAGTCCCGAATGGGCGGCGCACGACCCCGCCCAGCTGCTCGACAACCTGCGCGGCAAGGCGCTGTACATGTCGACCGGCACCGGTATCCCCGGCCACCACGAGGCCCAGCTCAAGCCTCAGCTGCCGGAGAACATCGTTCTCGGCGGTCCCATCGAGGTCGGCGTCAACGGTTGCATGGCCTCCTTCGGTCAGCGTCTGGCCGCCGCGGGCATCGGAGCCGACATCGACTACCACCCCGTCGGCACTCACTCGTGGGGCTACTGGCAGGACGCCCTGCACCACTCCTGGCCCACCATCGGGCCCGCTCTCGGGGCCTAGCGGGTCGAGCGGCGGCGCAGCAATGCGCCGCCCGCCACGGCCAGGATCGAAAGCGCCACGGCGACAAGGACATAACCGGCGGGGAAGCCGAGAATTTCGACGTACTCCTTCTTGACTATGCGGTCGCGCACGGTGGTGTCGGTGTCGGCCGGGGCGAAAGTGAAGTCGGAGGTGATGGCGGCGGGGCGGGGTATGGAGACCGACAGTTCGGTCAGGTAGGTCTTGCCCGCGGCGAGCGCGATCAGATCGGGGTCGGTGAGCGCACCCACGGGGGACGCGAATTCGGTCGTGGTGGACTGGGATTCGGTGTCGGCGTCAATGCGGGTGAGGCGGTGGTCGCCGAAGACGTAGAGGTGCACCGATTGGGGAGTGGTCGCCGCGGCCGACATGCGCATCGGATAGACGAGGCGATCGGAATCGAAGGTGAGGCGCACCGGGTCGAGGGCTCCGTCGAGGGGTTCGGGGCTGGTGAGCCGCATGGCGACGAACGACCAGCCTTCGCGCAGATACGGCTCGAGGGTGGCGCTCACCTCCGGCCGCAGCTGATAGCCGTTGGTGGACAACCACTCCCGCACGCCGGTGAGGTCGCCGCCGCGTAGCGTCGTCGCCTCGAGCGGACCCAGTTGCACCTGGCCGAGCACTTCCGGCCCGGAACCCGGTGCACCGGCGGAGGATTCGTACCTGTCGCTGTCGAACCAGGAGCGGTCGACGACCACCTCCGGCGCCGTGAGTCGCGACAACTCGGCGAACGACGCGGCACTACCGGCCGACACCGTGGCAGGAGTGGGGGTCGGCACGATGAGCGCCGCATCGGCGCCGGTGAACCGCATCCCCAACCGCATCAGAATGGTTTCGCGCCGACCGTCCCAGCCGAGCACGGCGGTCTCACTGTCCACCCGCGCCGAGCCGTCGCCGCTCACCACCCCGCCACACGCACACGCCACCGCGGGCGCGACGACAACCGAACCGGAAGCCAGCAGCAGCGCACCGGCGACAACAAGCGAACGAACCGTCCCGCGAATCCCCATGCGAGCAGGTTACGGATTCCACCCCGAGCCGCCATCCGCAGAAATACTCACCCCGATGAGCGGGGCGGATCCCGGTGACGGCCGAGTTGGCGGGCCGGGGTCGAGGGCGGCGACTACGGTGGACCCATGGCTGGCGAGAATCAGACGGTGGTGTCGGCGCCGATCGCGAAGAAGGTGCCCGTCGAACGGGTGCACCACGGCGACACGTTCGTCGACGAGTACGAGTGGCTGCGGGACAAGGAAGATCCCGAGGTCATCGCGTACCTGGAGGAGGAGAACGCCTACACCGCGGCGCGCACCGATCAGCTGCAGCCCCTGCGGGACAAGATCTTCGACGAGATCAAGGCGCGGACCCAGGAAACGGACCTGTCGGTGCCGACCCGGCTGGGGGAGTACTGGTACTACTCGCGCAGCTTCGAGGGCAAGCAGTACGGCGTGCACTGCCGCTGTCCGATCGACGCCCAAGCCGAGGGCATCGACGCCTGGACGCCGCCGCAACTCGAGGTGGACACCTCCATCGAGGGTGAGCAGGTGCTGCTCGACAGCAATGTGCTCGCCGAGGGTCTCGACTTCTTCGCCCTCGGCGCGTTCTCGCTGAGCCACGACGGCAACCTGCTCGCCTACTCGGTCGACAGCACCGGCGACGAGCGCTACACCCTGCGCATCAAGGACCTGCGCACCGGCGAACTGTTGCCCGACGAGGTCGTCGGCGCCGCACCGGGGGCCACCTGGTCGCTGGACGGGACGCACATCTTCTATCAGACCGTCGACGAATCCTGGCGCCCCGACACCGTGTGGCGGCACCGCGTCGGCACCGCATCCACCGACGACGTGAAGGTCTTCCACGAGCCGGACGAGCGCTACTGGGTGAGCGTCGGCGCCACCCGCTCCGAGAAGTACCTGATGATCTGGCTCGGTTCCAAGATCACCACCGAGGGCTGGGTGCTGGAGTCGGACAACCCCGAGGGCGAGTTCCGGGTGCTGCTGCCCCGGCGCGAGGGCGTGGAGTACTCGGCCGAGCACGCGGTGATCGCGGGTGCGGACCGTTTCCTGATCCTGCACAACGACGTGGTCGACGGCGTGAAGGCGGAGAACTTCGTCCTCGCGCAAGCGCCTGCCACCGACCCGTCGGACATGACGATCCTGATCGGGCACCGCGAGGACGTGCGGCTCGAGGACATCGACGCCTTCGCCGACCACCTGGTGCTCGGCTACCGCCGCGGCGCCCTGCCCCGCCTCGCGGTGTGGCCGCTCACCCCGGCGGGCTACGGCGAGCTGACCGAACTCGAGTTCGGGCTCGAATTGTTCTCCGCCGGTATGGGTTCCAGCCCGGAGTGGGAGCAGCCGACGCTGCGGGTCGGTGTCACCTCGTTCATCACCCCGATGCAGGTGTTCGACTACGTGCCCGCCACCGGGGAACTGCTGCTGCGCAAGGAGCAGCCGGTACTCGGCGGCTACAACGCCGAAGACTATGAGCAGCACCGTGATTGGGCAGTCGCCTCCGATGGCACCCGCATCCCGATCTCGCTGATCCAGCGGCGGGATCTGCCGCCGGGCCCCAAGCCGATGCTGCTCTACGGGTACGGCTCCTACGAGGCGAGCATCGATCCGTCGTTCTCGGTATCGCGGCTGTCGCTGCTCGATCGCGGCATGGTGTTCGCGGTGGCGCACGTGCGCGGCGGCGGCGAGATGGGCCGGCTCTGGTACGAGCACGGCAAGACCCTGTCGAAGATGAACACCTTCACCGACTTCGTCTCCGTCGCAAGCCATCTCGTCGACGCGGGCACCACCGCACCCGACCGGCTCGTCGCCGACGGCGGCAGCGCGGGCGGTCTGCTGATGGGGGCGGTGGCCAACCTGGCGCCGGAGCTGTTCGCGGGCATCCTGGCCAATGTCCCGTTCGTCGACCCGCTCACCTCCATCCTCGACCCGTCGCTGCCGCTGACGGTGATCGAGTGGGACGAGTGGGGTAACCCGTTGGCCGACAAGGACGTCTACGAGTACATGAAGTCGTACTCGCCGTACGAGAACGTCGAGGCCAAGGACTATCCGCCGATCCTGGCGATCACCAGCCTCAACGACACCCGCGTGCTGTACGTGGAACCGGCCAAGTGGGTCGCCAAGCTGCGCGCCACCAAGACCGGTGACAGCGAAGTGCTGCTGAAAACGGAGATGAGCGCGGGTCACGGCGGGGTGAGCGGCCGCTACGAGAAGTGGAAGGAAGTCGCGTTCGAGTACGCCTGGGTGCTGGACACCGTGGGCCTGGCCGACAAATAGACGCTCGCTACTGTTCATCGCGCAACCACGCTGCCGTCACCTCCGGCTGCCATCGTTGACACATGAACGGCGAGCTGATCGTTTCGGTGTCGGGAATCCGGGATACCACGCGCGATGCCGCGATCGAGTTCGCGGAGCTGATGGATCAGCGCGGGGTGCGGCTGTCGCTGCTGGTCGCGCCCCGGCTGAAGGGCAAGTACCGGCTGGTCGACGACCCGGCGACGCAATCGTGGTTGCGCGGGCGACGGCTGGCCGGTGACGCCATCGTGCTGCACGGCTACGACCAGGCGGCCACCAAGTCGCGGCGGGCCGAATTCGCGACGCTGCCCCGGCACGAGGCGACGCTGCGGCTCAAAGCGGCCGACCGGGTGATGGAGCAGGTGCAGTTGCGCACCCGGCTGTTCGCGGCCCCGCGCTGGGACGCCTCCGCCGGTGCGCTCGCCGCCCTCCCCGACGTGGGTTTCCGGCTCGCCCTCGGCCTGACCACCATGCTCGACTTGGAAAACAACGTGACGCAGCGTTCTCGTGTGTACGGCATCGGCGAGGGCTTCCGGGCCGAACCCTGGTGGTGTCGGGCGCTGGTGATGGGCGCGGCCCGCACGGCCCGGCGCGGCGGCGTCCTTCGTCTGGCGATCTCGGGCGCGCAGTTGCAGCGTTCGGGTCCGCGTCAGGCCGTGCTCGACGCGGTCGACCTCGCGCTCTACCACGGTGCCCGCAGCACCGTTTACCGCTGGGAGCCGGTCCCGGCCAGCAAGGCCGCCTGACCGGCCCCGCCGCGCGCGGATCGGCGATCACCCGCGCGCGGCGGCGGCCTATCGGCCGCCCTGCCTTCGCTGTCCGAATATTCGCGCTGTAATCGTGCCCGTTTCGAAGCCGCCGGTCGGCTGCCGCACGGTTACGCTCCTCGAGCGTTATTCGAGGGGTTTCCGCTAGTTGTGTGAACACAGCAGGAGGCAGCGCTGATCACGGGCACCGCGACGAAAGCCGCGACCACGACGAAATACCTGTCCTGGGTGACATTGGCGCTGATGACCACGAGTTCGGTGGCCAGTCTGCGTTCGGCACCGACAATGGCCGTCTACGGGCTTGCCTGTGTTTTTCTCTACATCGTTCCCGCCGTTCTCTTTCTCATGCCTACCTCGCTGGTGGCGGCGGAATTGGCATCGGGCTGGGACGGCGGTGTCTACAAATGGGTGGGCGACGGCCTGAGTATTCACCCCTCGCTCGCGTCGAACGGCCCGTACGTGGCGATCGTGATCATCACCGTCTACTGGGCGGGGGTGTATGTGTCCTCGTGCGGTCCACGTGTCGTCGTTGCGCAATCCCGGCAAGGAATTCCCCAAGGCCATGGCATTGGCGGCAGGGTTGGTGCTGGTCATCTTCATCCTGCCCGCCCTGGCGATCAGCTGGGTGGTGCCCTCGGCCAGCCTGAGTCTGACGGCCGGTGTGATGCAGGCGTTCGACGGATTCTTCAGCCACTTCCACATCGGATTCCTCACCCCGATCGTCGGCATCGCCCTGGTGGCCGCCGCACTGGGCCGGTGATTCCCAATGTGTCGAGCGCGTATTGGATTCTGTCGGTGATCACCACGCAGGTGTATCTCATCATGTGTGTGCTGATG
>NZ_BDBI01000023.1 GCF_001612905.1 Nocardia ignorata NBRC 108230
TCGGCGCTCGGTGACGACGGCGGTTCGGTGTGCCGGGATCCGGGCTCGGCCCACCTCAAGGCGAAATACCAAGCCGCGCTAAGCAATGGCGCATCAGGGCCCGGACAGCGCCCGGTGATCGGCTCGAAGGAGGCCGCCGAGGCGGTCGGCCAGGCGATCGCCGTCTACTGCCCGCAACACCTGGCCGACTACCGTGCACATCTCGACACCCTGCATCTCGACGACACGACGAAGTGAGGCCACCGATGACGAAGGCTCCCGATGTCGACGCGCTGCGCGCCAAGGTTTCCGGACTCATGGGCGAGGCGAAAAACGACCTCGCACAGCTGGTTTCGTTCCGGTCCGTGGCCGATCCGCGCCAGTTCCCGGCGGAAGGCTGCACGCGGGCCGCGCAGTGGGTGGCCGACGCTTTCACCGAGCTCGGGCTGACGGTCGGCCTGCACGAGACGCCCGACGGCAGCCAGGCCGTGATCGGGCACCGGCCGGGTCCGCCCGGCAGCCCGACGGTGCTGCTGTACTGCCACTACGACGTGCAACCACCACTCGATGACCAGGCATGGGAAACCCCGGTCTGGACGCTCACGGAGAAGGACGGCCGCTGGTACGGGCGCGGCGCCGCCGACTGCAAGGGCAATATCGTCACCCACCTCACGGCCCTGCGCGCGATCGGCCCCGACTTCCCGGTGGGCATCAAGCTGGTGTCGGAGGGCTCGGAGGAACAGGGCACCGGCGGGCTGGAGAAATTCGTCGTCGCGAATCCCGAGCTGCTCACCGCCGACGCCATCCTGGTCGCCGACTGCGGCAATTTCGCCGTCGGCCTGCCGACCTTCACCCAGACCCTGCGCGGGCAGGTGAATGTCGTCGTCACCGTGACGACCCTCGCCGGGCCGATGCACTCGGGCATGTTCGGTGGGCCGGCACCCGACGCGCTGGCGGCGATGATCCAGCTGCTGTCGTCCCTGCGCGACGAGCACGGCAACACCACCGTCGACGGCCTCACCGCCGACCAGCAGTGGACCGGGGTGCAATATCCACCCAAGGACTTCCGGGCCGACGCGGGCGTCCTCGACGGCGTGGACCTGATCGGCGGCGGCACCGTCGCCGACATGCTGTGGGCCCGTCCGGCGCTGACCGTGCTCGGCATGGACGTGCCCGCGGTGGTCGGCTCGTCGGCGGCGATCCAGCCCAGCACAAGAGCGCGGCTCAACCTGCGCATCCCGCCCGGCACCGACCCACAACACGCCTATGAGCTGCTGGAAAAGCACCTGCGGGCGCATACCCCGTGGAACGCGCGGCTCGACATCGAACTGGAGGGGCTCGGCGAACCGTTCGTCGCCGCCGAACACGGCCCCGCCCGCGACGCGATGTCCGAGGCGATGGCGACCGCGTACGGTCGACCGGCCACGACGGAAGGTCAGGGCGGTTCCATCCCCCTGTGCAATGTCTTCGCCGACACCTATCCGAAGGCCGAGATCATGCTGATCGGGGTCGAGGAACCGAAGTGCCTCATCCACGCGCCCAACGAGAGTGTCGATCCGAGCGAGATCGAGCACATGGCGCTGGCCGAGGCGTTGTTCCTGAGCACCTACGGGCGCTAGAACTGGTCCTGGTCCTCGGGGTCGATCACCCGGAACTCGGTACCAGCCGGCGCCATCTCGGCGAGGCGGCCGAAGTAGATGCCGTGCGCGGAGCGATCGATGATGCCGAAATGGATCGGCAGGGCGGTGCGTGGGTTGACCGCGCGCAGGTAGTCGACGGTGTCCCAGATCCGCATCCACGGGGCGACGGCCGGGATGGCGAGCACGCCGACCGGCACCGGCGGCACCCACAGCGAATCACCCGGATGCACCAGCTGGGCGGGGTCGGCGGCGGTGCCCAGCTGGAAGACCGTGTTGTCGATCACCGGGATCTCGGGGTGGATCACCGCGTGGCGGCCGCCGCCACCGGTGATCTGTAAGTCGCCGATGTCGAGCACCTGACCGGCCGATACCGGCTCCCAGCCCTCGCTGCGCTGCTGGGCCGTCTGCGGGTCGGACAGCAGCCGCGCGCCCGGATTGGCGTCGATCAGGTCGGCGATCCGGTTCGGGTCGATGTGGTCGGGGTGCTGGTGGGTCACCGCGATCGCGTCCAGACCGGTGATGCCCTCGAACCCGTGCGCGAAGGTGCCGGGATCGAACAGCACTTTCGCGCCGTGCAGTTCCACGAGGATGCAGGAATGGCCGAAGTGGGCGATACGCATGACCCGATGCTATGCGCCACCGACCCCGGAACGCGGGCACGACGGCCGGGTCAACTAGGATTTCTGCGTAACCCCCACACCACATGAGGAGCATTGCGTGGCACGAGTCGTGGTCGAGGTCATGCCGAAGGCCGAGATTCTGGACCCCCAGGGGCAGGCCGTGGTCGGCGCGCTCCCACGTCTGGGATTCGCCGGCATCTCGGATGTACGGCAGGGCAAGCGATTCGAGCTCGAGGTGGACGACAGCGTCTCCGACGCCCAGCTCGAACAGATCGCCGAGGCGCTGCTGGCCAATACGGTGATCGAGGACTGGAAGGTCGTCCGGGTCTCATGAGCACACGCATCGGGGTCATCACGTTCCCGGGGACGCTCGACGATGTCGACGCGGCCCGCGCGGTGCGCCTGGCGGGCGCCGACGCGGTGAGTCTGTGGCACGCCGACGCCGACATCAAGGATGTCGACGCGGTGATCGTGCCCGGTGGCTTCTCCTACGGCGACTACCTGCGCTGCGGCGCCATCGCCCGGTTCGCGCCGGTGATGGGCGAAGTGGTCCGGGCCGCCGGGCAGGGCCTGCCGGTGCTCGGCATCTGCAACGGCTTCCAGGTGCTGTGCGAGGCCGGGCTGCTGCCCGGTGCGCTCACCCGCAACGAGGGCCTGCACTTCATCTGCCGGGACGAATGGCTCACGGTCGAGGCGACCAACACCGCCTGGACCTCGCGGTACGAGCCGGGCGCGCAGATCCTCGTCCCGCTCAAGTCGGGTGAGGGCCGTTTCCAGGCGTCGACGAAGGTGCTCGACGAGCTGGAGGGTGAGGGCCGCGTGGTGTTCCGCTACTCCGGTGACAACCCGAACGGTTCGCAGCGCGGAATCGCAGGCATCTCCTCGGCCAACGGCCGGGTCGTCGGCCTGATGCCGCACCCCGAGCACGCCACCGAGGCGCTCACCGGGCCCAGCGACGACGGTCTCGGGATGTTCTTCTCCGTGATCGACAGCTTCGTCAACGCCTGAATCAGTCCAACCGGTCGATGATGTCGAAATCGACCCCGTCGGCCCGCGCCAGGTGCGTGGGGCCGACGGCCTGGTTGCCGAGGAAACCGCGCCGGGTGGCCGGGCCGTCGACGGCGAGACCCTCGGCCAGCCGGGCCTGCACGGTCGGCACGTCGAGCGTGCCGACGGTGTCGGCCACACTGCGCAGCAGGTGCACCGCCTCATAGGTGGAATTGCCGAACGTCGTGAGCACCGGGGCGAACTTTCCCTGGTGGCGGCGGTAGCGAGCGCGGCGGCCGTCGTTGTCGTCGAGGAAGAAGCTCGAGGCGACATACAGGTTCTTGTTGGCACCGGGGCCCGCGCTGAGCAGCACGTTCTCGTCCACCGCCGGGCTGAGACGCGGCAGGAAATCCGACAGCCCCACCGCGGTGAACTGCCTGTTGAAACGGGCGGTGTCGGCGCCGACCATCAGGATCAGGACGGCATCGGCGAACAGCAGGGCGGGTTCGTCCAGGAAGTTCGCGAAATCCGTGGTGCCCATCGGCACATAGCGTTCCAGCACGATATCGGCGGGCGAGGGCAGCGCGCGACGCAGCGCGTGCGCGGTATGGCGCGGCCAGACGTAGTCGTTGCCGATCACCGCCCAGCGGCGCACCCCCAGCTCCCGGCCCATCCACGCGGCGGCGGGCACGGTCTGGTGATCGGGATGTTCGCCGACCATCAGCACACCCGCGCGTTCGTCGGGCAGGCCTTCGTGGTCGGTGGCGTACAGATACGGCACCCGGCTGTCGACAGCGGTGGCGACCGCACGCCGCACGGCCGAGGTGTGCCAGCCGGTGATCGCGCCGACCATTCCGGTGGCGAGTAGCGCCTCGACTTCCGTGGCGACCACGCTCGGTGGGCGGCCGCCGTCGATGGTCGTGAGCCGGATCTCACGGCCGAGAATCCCTGTGCCGCTGTTGATTTCGTCTACTGCCAGCGATATCGCCGCAGTACAGGACGGTGCGATGATGCCACCCGGGCCCTGGGTGGGCACGATCGAGAGAATCTCGATCGTCTCATCCCGGCTCTCGTCGAAGGTGGGCATTCTGTACTCTATCGCCTAGCTCGAGCAGCATTGTTCGAATGAATTTCTCGGCAGGTGGGAATGCGATCGGTGTCCATCATAAGTGGCTGTTCCACGCTGCACGGCGCGCTGCGCTCGGCAGAGCGAAATTGGGTGCGCCGATTAGACGCGGCGCTGTCGGCCGACAACCTCACCGACGACCACTGGGCGATTCTCACCCAGCTGTCCACCGAGCACGGCGTGACCATGTCGGAGCTGGCTGCGCAGGCCCGCCTCGCCCCGTCCTCGGCCACCCGGCACGCCGACAATCTCGCCGAGCGCGGCCTGATCTTCCGCGTCGCGGCGACCGATGACCGACGGCGGATTCTCATCGGGCTGAGCAGCCTCGGCGCCAAGCTCGTGGCCAAGATCCGGCGGGAAGAACAGCTGGCCGAAGAGGAGTTGAAGGCGCGGCTGGGAGCCCGGCGCTACAACGACCTCATGGCCGCCCTCGCCGTCATCGCCGACCAGTAGCGGGTGCCGGTCCCGGCGTTCGGCCGCCGGCGCCGACGGTATTGCCCCTAGGATCGGCCCTATGCCGGTATCTCTGACTGCGGCCACGGCCAGTGGGTTGTGTGCGTTCATCGATGCTTCGCCGTCGCCGTTCCATGTGTGCGCCACGGTTGCGGCGGAATTGGATGCCAATGGCTTCACGCCGTTGACCGAGGCGCGGTCCTGGGACGACGCGGGTGGGAAACACTATGTGGTCCGTGGCGGTTCGCTGATCGCCTGGGCCGATTACGACGCGGCGCCCGCCGACCCGTTTCGCGTGGTCGGGGCGCATACCGACAGCCCCAATCTGCGGGTGAAGCAGCATCCGGATCTGGCCGGGTCCGGCTGGCAGCTGGTCGGGCTCGAACCCTACGGTGGGGCCTGGCTGAATTCGTGGCTCGACCGGGAACTGGGGATCTCGGGGCGGCTCAGTGTGCGCGACGGTGCGCGGATGCGCGATGTGCTGGTGCGCGTCGACGAACCGATTCTGCGGGTGCCGCAGCTGGCGATCCACCTGTCCGAGGACCGGCGCGGGGTGACGCTGGACCCGCAGCGTCACGTGAACGCCATCTGGGGCATCGGTGATTCGCCCGCCTCGTTCCTGGATTTCGTGGCCGAGCGGGCCGGGGTGGACGGTGACTCGGTGCTCGGCTGGGAACTGATGACCCACGATCTGGCGCCGAGCACCATCGTCGGCCGCCATCGCGACCTGGTGAGCGCCCCGCGCCTGGACAATCAGGGCACCTGTTACGCCGGACTGCAGGCGTTCCTCGCCGCCGCCGACGACCCCGGCGCGGCCACGGCGGTGCTGGTGATGTTCGACCACGAGGAAGTGGGCAGTCAGTCCGATCGCGGCGCCCAATCGGATCTGCTGCCCGCCGTGCTCGAGCGGATCGTGCTCGCCCGTGGCGGTGGCCGCGCGGATTACCTTGCCGCACTGGCCGGTTCGGTCGTCGCCTCCGGTGACATGGCACATGCCACGCACCCGAACTATCCCGACCGGCACGAACCCGCGCACCGGATCGAGGTCGGCGGCGGGCCGGTGCTCAAGGTCAACCAGAACCTGCGCTACGCCACCGACGCCGCCGGTGCGGGGGCGTTCGCGCTGGCGTGCGCCCAGGCCGAGGTGCCGTTGCAGCGGTATGTGCACCGCGCCGATCTGCCGTGCGGATCGACCATCGGCCCGATGACCGCGGCCCGCACCGGAATATCCACCGTCGACGTGGGCGCACCGCAGCTGGCCATGCATTCCTGCCGCGAGCTGATGGGTGCCGCCGACATCCCCGCCTACGCCTCGGCGCTGGCCGCCTTCCTCACGCCGACGCCACTGGACTGAGGCCGATAGGTGATCACCGCGTACACCAGGACCGCGAAAGTGGCCCACACGTAGGTACTTCCGATGATCTGCTGCCACCACGCCCAGTCCAGCTCGTGATCGCGGTTGTGCGGCAGCAACCATTGCGGGCCGATGATGAACACCACCGTGAACACGGCGACCAGCGTCGTGAACGCGCGCGAACGCCTGCGCACCGCCAGGTCGACGGCGACGACGAGCGCCGGCGCCACCCACACCCAGTGATGCGACCACGACACCGGCGAGACGAGCAGGATCGCGGCGGCGTTCACCAGCATGGCCGCGACGTCACGACCCGCCTCGATGAGCCGGTACATCCACACCGCCGCCAGCGTGATCGTCAACGCCGACAGCAGGATCCAGAGCGCGGTGGCGGCCGAGGAGTCGATGCCGAGCCGGTACAGGGTGCCCTTGATCGACTGGTTCCCGGCGAAATACGGGGTGCCGATGCGGCCGGTGTCGGTGACGGTGTGGAACCAGTACTGGACCGAGTCGCTCGGGAAGAGCAGGAAGCCGACGCCGACGGCACCGGCGGCCGAAACCACCAGCGTCGCCGCGGCTTTCCAATCGCGGCGCAGCAGGAAATACAGCAGGTAACCGGCCGGGATCAGCTTGATCGACACGGCGATGCCGATCAGCATTCCGCGGGGCCAGAACGGTTTACGCACCAGGATGTCGACGGTGACCGCGGCCATCAGGATCAGATTGATCTGCCCGAAATTGACCGTCTGCCGTACCGGTTCCAGGAACTGCGCCGCACCGAGACCGGCGATCACCACCGCCAGCACTGTGATCCGGTCGAACTCGGGTCGCACCCGGATCAGCACCAGCCACAGCGCCACCGCCAGACTCAGCAGCGAGGTGGTGAGCACGACCACCTCGGCGGCGACCAGCGGCATCACGGCGAGCGGGACGAAGAACAACGCGGCCAGCGGGGGATAGGTGAACGGCAGCCCGAGCCCTAGCACCGGAGGCATCGGGCCGTACAGGTCGCCGCCGTCGAGCCACACGCGGGCTCCGTTGCGATACACCTGCAGGTCGATGAAACCGCTCCACCAGTTGGCGACGAACGCGATCACCCCGGAGACCACGAACAAGGCGATCGCCGCAAGCAGCAGCCCGCGTCGCCGGTCAGGGCGCGAGTTCTGTTCCCGCCTGCCGCCCGACTCCGCCTCGCGCGCGGAAAATGGTGGCTCGACCTGCTCGGCAACCCCCGGACTTTCGTTCACGGCGTCAGCGTAACGGGTGCTCACCGTGGCGAACCGCAAGTGTGATCAGACCGAATCCGCGCACCAGCGGCGGACGGGGAGTACAGGCGGCGGGCCGCGACGGCCCTACCGATAGACTCGGAGCCAAGTTCCCCCGGCCGAAAGGACCCTGGTCTCCCGTGACACTGCAGGTCGACACCGTCGCCACCGCCGCAGCCACCCCGGATGCTCCGCAGCCGTACAAGGAACTCGGTCTCAAAGACGACGAGTACGCCCGCATCAAGGAGATTCTCGGCCGTCGGCCCACCGACGCCGAGCTGGCCATGTACTCGGTGATGTGGAGCGAGCACTGCTCCTACAAGTCCTCGAAGGTGCACCTGCGCTACTTCGGTGAGACCACCACCGACGAGATGAAGGCCTCGATGCTGGCCGGTATCGGCGAGAACGCCGGTGTGGTCGACATCGGCGACGGCTGGGCCGTCACCTTCAAGGTAGAAAGCCACAACCACCCGTCGTACGTGGAGCCGTACCAGGGCGCGGCCACCGGCGTCGGCGGCATCGTGCGCGACATCATGGCCATGGGCGCGCGCCCGATCGCGGTGATGGACCAGCTGCGCTTCGGCGCGGCCGACGCCCCCGACACCCGTCGCGTGGTCGACGGTGTGGTGCGCGGTATCGGCGGCTACGGCAACTCCCTCGGCCTGCCCAACGTCGGCGGCGAGACGGTGTTCGACGCCTCCTACCAGGGCAACCCCCTCGTGAACGCGCTGTGCGCGGGCGCGATGCGCACCGAAGACCTGCACCTTGCCTTCGCCTCGGGCGCGGGCAACAAGATCATCCTGTTCGGCGCGCGCACCGGCCTCGACGGCATCGGCGGCGTGTCGGTGCTCGCCTCCGACAGCTTCTCCGGCGACGAGTCCGGCACCGGCCGCAAGAAGCTGCCCGCCGTGCAGGTGGGCGACCCGTTCACCGAGAAGGTGCTCATCGAGTGCTGTCTCGACCTGTACAAGGCCGGGCTCGTGGTCGGCATCCAGGACCTCGGCGGCGCCGGACTGTCCTGTGCCACTTCCGAACTCGCCGCGGCGGGCGACGGCGGCATGCACATCGACCTCACCAAGGTGCCGCTGCGCGCCAAGCACATGACCCCCGCCGAGATCCTGTCGAGCGAGTCGCAGGAGCGCATGTGCGCGGTGGTCACCCCCGAGAACGTCGACGCGTTCATGGCGGTGTGCAAGAAGTGGGACGTGTTGGCCACCGTCATCGGTGAGGTCACCGACGGCGACCACCTCGTCATCAGCTGGCACGGCGAGACCGTGGTCGATGTGCCGCCGCGCACCGTCGCCCACGAGGGCCCGGTGTACGAGCGCCCGGTGCAGCGCCCGGACTACCAGGACGCGCTGATCGCCGACACCACCGCGAACCTGCCCCGGCCCAAGACCGCCGACGAGCTGCGCGAAACCCTGCTGACCATGCTGGCCAGCCCGCAGCTGTGCAGCCGCAAGTGGATCACCGAGCAGTACGACCGCTACGTGCGCGGCAACACCGTGCTCGCCGAGCACGCCGACGCCGGTGTGGTTCGCATCGACGAGACGTCCGGGCGCGGCATCGCCCTTGCCACCGACGCCTCGGGCCGCTACACCAAGCTCGACCCGTACACCGGCGCCCAGCTGGCGCTGGCCGAGGCCTACCGCAATGTGGCGACCACGGGTGCAACCCCGAAGGCCGTCACCAACTGCCTGAACTTCGGTTCGCCGGAGGACCCGGGCGTGATGTGGCAGTTCCAGCAGGCCGTGCGCGGCCTCGCGGACGGTTGCGCGGCGCTCGGCATCCCGGTCACCGGCGGCAACGTGAGCTTCTACAACCAGACCGGCAAGGACGCCATCCTGCCCACCCCGGTGGTCGGCGTGCTCGGCGTGATCGACGACGTGCACCGACGCATCCCGACCGGTCTCGGCCTCGAGCCGGGCGAGTCGCTGATCCTGCTCGGCGACACGCACGACGAACTCGACGGCTCCATCTGGTCGCAGGTGGTGCACGGGCACCTCGGTGGTGTGCCGCCCAAGGTCGACCTGGCCCGGGAGAAGTTGCTGTCGGAGGTGCTCGTCTCCGGTTCGCGCGACGGCATGATCTCGGCCGCTCACGACCTGTCCGAGGGTGGTCTCGCGCAGACCGTCGTCGAGGCCGCGCTGGCCGGTGAGACCGGTTGCCGCATCGTGCTTCCCGAGGGCAGCGACCCGTTCGTGCAGCTGTTCTCCGAGTCGGCCGGGCGCGTGCTCGTCGCGGTGCCGCGTTCGGAGGAGACCCGGTTCACCAAGATGTGCGACGCACGGCAGCTGCCGTGGGTGCGCATCGGCGTGGTCGACCAGGGTTCGGATTCGATCGAGGTGCAGGGCCAGTTCTCGGTGACGCTCGCGGAATTGCGTGAGGTGTTCGAGGGCACGCTGCCTAAGCTGTTCGGAGCGCACACCTAGAGGAGGAGCCGAGCTTTGACCACATCGGAGAAGAGCTCGGCACCCACCGGCGCCACCGTTGCACCCGCCGACAACCCGTTGTTGCGCGGGGTGCACCTGGTGGAACGGTTCTTCCACCCGAACTACACCGGGTTGCTCGTAGCGACCATGCTGTTCGGCTGGTCGCTAACACCGTCGCTGCTGCCGCGCGACTGGTTCTTCCAGGGCCTGATCAGCGGCATCAATGCCACGATCGGGTACGGCCTCGGGTGTGGGCTGGCCTGGGCTTGGCAGCGGTGGGTGGTGCCGCGGGTGACGGTGCCGGAGCGGATCGCCGCGCGATGGGCGCAGCGGCCGCGGTGGACGCTGATGGCGGTGAAGGCGCTGATCGTGGTGGCGTGCGTGGTGTTCGCGGTGCTGATGTCGATCCAATCGGGCCGCTGGCAACGCGAGATCACCGATCTGATGGGGATGGCGCCGGTTTCGGACTCCTACGCGCGCACAGTGTTGCTCGGCGCCGCCGTGGTCGGGCTGCTGATCTGGATCGCGCGCGCAGTGCGCAAGTTGGTGCGTGCGGTGGCGCGCGGTCTCAATCAGTGGATTCGGGTGCCCGCGTCGTTCGCGCGACCGCTCGGAGTGCTGATCGTGGTGATCGGCGCGGTGCTCCTGTTCAACGGCGTGTTGGCGAAAGCCTTTTTCACCGTGGCCAATTCGGCGTTCAGCGCACGCAACAGCCACACTTCCGCACACGCGATCCAACCGACGTTGCCCGAACGGTCCGGCAGCCCCGGCTCGCTGGCGGCATGGGAAACACTCGGTTCCGAAGGCCGCTGGTTCGTCTCGAACGCACCGACCGCGCTGGCCATCAGCCAGGTCACCGGCAAACCGGCCCGCGAACCCATCCGGGTATACGCGGGACTGGAATCGGCCGACGGGTTCGAGGCGCAAACCGACCTGGCCGTGGCCGAACTCGAACGGACCAAGGCCTTCGACCGCAAGGTGCTGGTGGTGATCAGCACCACCGGTACCGGCTGGGTCGACTCGACCAGCGCCGAATCGGTCGAGTTGATGTTCGGCGGGGACAGCGCTCTGGTCGCCACCCAGTACTCGTACCTGCCGAGCGCGCTGTCGTTCCTGTCCGACCGGGACAAGTCGATGAGCATGGGCCGCATGCTGTTCGACAAGGTGTACGAACGCTGGTCGACGCTGCCCGAGAACGCTCGGCCCAAGCTGCTCGTCTACGGAGAAAGCCTCGGTTCCCAGGGGTCGGAGGGCGCGTTCTCCGGGCTGGCCGACATCCGCAACCGCACCGACGGTGTGCTCTGGGTCGGCCCGCCCAACTCCAACCGGCTGTGGTCGGAATTCGTCGCCCGCCGTGATCCGGGGACCGACGAGATCACCCCGATCTTCGCCGACGGGCTCTCGGTGCGCTTCGCCGCCAGTGCCGATCAGCTCGCTCGGCCGTCGGACAAGTGGACCGATCCGCGCATCGTCTATCTGCAGCACGCCTCGGACCCGGTGGTGTGGTGGTCGCCCGATCTGCTGTTCAGCAGACCCGACTGGCTCGGGGAGAAGCGTGGTCCCGATGTGTCACCGGCGATGTCGTGGTATCCGATCGTCACCTTCTGGCAGGTGGCGGCGGATCTGCCACGGGCGCAGTCGGTCTCGAACGGGCACGGCCACAACTACGGCAACCTGGTGCCCGATGCCTGGGCGGCGATCGCTCGACCACCGGACTACACACCGGAATCGGCGCAGCGGATCCGGCTGTTCCTCGAAGAATCCGCCGCGACCGAGCATCAGCTGAAGTAGCCGAACCCCTCGATCGGCTACTTCCGGCTACGAGACCGACTTGAACGGATTGTGTTCGGCGATCAGCTGTTCGATGCGTGCCTCGTCGAGGCGGCTCATCACGGTCTGGGTTTCCTGCTGATCGCGCACCACCTTGGCGAGGGTGAAGCAGCTCGTCACCAGGAACAGGCCCGACATGGCGAGGAAGGCGCGCTGCCAGCCGTCCAGCGGCAGGTAGGCGATGCCCGCGCCGGTGCCGAACAGGCTGACGGCGAAGGCGATCGCGGCCTGGGCCATGTAGGCCGTGGTGTTCTTCGGCTTGGCATTGGGTGTGCTCATGGAACAAGCATGGGCGGCGGGGGATTGCCGCGGGCGCGTGAAACTACTCACCGGCGATGGGTAGTTGCCGAAAGTGACCGACCCACCACCCACAACCTCTGCCCCCGGCGCGCCCGCCAGCCATACTTGATCGGTGTCTGCGACCGGGTCGACCCTCGTCACGCTGCGTACACGCGGCAAGCGGGTGATGCGGCGCGTCGAGGACATCGTCGATCTGAACTACCCGGGGCTCGTCGTCGCCACCCTGTTCTTCGCGCTGTCGGTGACGCCTTCGCTGGTGCCGCGCGACTGGTTGTTCCAGGGGCTCATCAGTGGGATCAACGCGGCCATCGGGTACGGGCTCGGGTGTGTGCTCGAGTGGGCGTTGCGGCGGTGGGTGCGGCCACGGATTCCGCTGTCCGGGCCCCCTGACCGGGTGCGATACGCCATCAAGGCCGTGGTGCTCGTGGTGTGCGCGGTCGTGGCGGCTGGGATGCTCGTGCAGTCGGCGCGCTGGCAGCGCGAGATCACTTCGCTGATGGGGATGGAAGGTACGACTACCCCCGCGTATCTGCGGACCGGGCTGCTCAGTGTGGCCGTCGGGGTGGCGGTGGTCGCGGTGTACCGGACGGTGCGTGCGCTGATCCTCGTGCTGGCCCGTCAGCTCAACCAGTGGGTGCGGGTGCCGCGCGAATTGGCGCCATCGGCCGGGGCTTTGGTGCTGGTGGTGTTCGCGGTGACGGTGTTCAACGGGGTGGCCTCGCGGGCGTTCTTCGCCGTCGCCAACTCCGCGTTCAGCGTGCGCAACGACCGGACCACCGAGTACGCGGTGCAGCCGGTGTCGCCGGAGAAGTCCGGGAGCCCGGCTTCGCTCGCGCCCTGGGAGACTCTCGGTTTCGAAGGGCGGTGGTTCGTCGCCAACGGACCCGACGCGGCCGACATCGCCGCGGTGACGGGAAGACCTGCGCGCGAACCGATCCGGGCGTATGTGGGGTTGGAATCGGTGCGCGGGGAGCAGACTGCGGCCGAGCTGGCGGTGGCCGAACTCGAGCGGACCAAGGCCTTCGAGCGGGCGGCGATGGTGGTGGTGACGACCACCGGGACCGGGTGGGTGAACGGGATGGCGGCCGGTTCGCTCGAATATCTCTACGGCGGTGACACGTCGATCGTGGCCACCCAGTACTCGTATCTGCCCAGCGTGCTGTCGTTTCTGTCCGACCGGGAGAAGGCCGCGGCGGCGAGCCGTGAGCTGTTCGACGCGGTGTACCGGCGGTGGTCGGCGCAACCGGAAGAGCTGCGGCCCAAGCTGTTCGTGTACGGCGAGAGTCTCGGGTCGCAAGGATCGGAGGAGGCCTTCGACGGGTTGGCCGACCTGCGGGAGAAGGTCGACGGGGCGCTGTGGGTGGGGCCGCCCAATTCCAATCGGCTCTGGCGGCAGTTCGTGGCCCGGCGCGATCCGGGTTCGCGAGAGGTGGCACCGGTTTATGCCGATGGGCTCGTCGTCCGATTCGCCGACGACGCAACGGATTTCGACTCGCCAGAGGTATGGCGCGAGCCCCGCATCGCCTACCTGCAGCATCCGTCCGACCCGATCGTGTGGTGGTCGGCGGACCTGATCCTCACCCGGCCGGATTGGTTGCGTGAACCGCGTGGCGACGATGTGTCGACGCAGATGCGATGGGCGCCGTTCGTGACGTTCTGGCAGGTCACGGCCGATCTCACGAACGCACAAGGGGTTTCGGATGGGCACGGGCATCGGTACGGGAGTCTCGTGCTCGACGGTTGGCTGGCGGTGACGGGGCTTTCGGTGAACCCGGATGTGGTCGAGAAGGCCAGGGTGGCAGTCGAATCCGCCGAGAAGCTGGAGCGGGAGGTGAAGTGAGAGCCGGGGAGAACGTGGTTGGTGCTGTCGGTGTGGCGCTGTGTATACCGCCGGTGTGGAACAACTGGGTTCTGCCTGCCCTCGGTCTGCCTCTGCGCGGACGATCGGTGGCCAACGTGCTGTTCGCCGGCGCGTACACCGGGGTGTTCCGTGGTCGCCCGAACTGGTTGTCCACCAGCGGTTTACGGTGGGGTCTCGGAAGTTCTGCGGTGGTTCTCGCGGGTTACGGCGTGGTCTTGGCCGTTCCGGCACTGCGCAAGCTGCCCGCCGAAGTCGCGGTGCGCGTCCCCGAAACCTCCACCCTCGAATGGATCGCCGTCCACATTCCCGTCGGCACGGTCCTGGCCGAGGAAGCCGTCTTCCGCGCCACCCTCGACCCGCTCCTCGATTCCCGCGGCTGCCCGCCCGTCGGCGGCGCCGCCGACTTCGCCCTCTGGCACATCCACCCCGCCCGCACCGCCGGTGACTCCCTTCCCGTCACCCTGGCCGCGACCACCCTCGCCGGCCTGGTCTTCAGCGCCCTGCGCCGCCGCGCCGACAGCGCCACCGCCCCAGCCCTCCTGCACCTCACGATCAACGCGGGCGGCGCCCTGTTGCCCGCCCTGGCCGCCTACGTCGAGACCCGACTTGCCGCCGGATCAGGCATCGGCCGGCTGCGAGGCCCGATGACCATCCAGCCCTAGGGGCGGCTGCGATGCTGTGGACCGCGCTGCTTGGGCGACGGTTTCGCCCCTCTCGGCGCGTCTGGCAACTCGGGACATACGGTTTGTCGATTGCTGTCGGGGGCGGTCGGTAGCGTTGCGCGCTATGGCTGGTCGGAATGTGGTCGATCCCGCTCAGGTGCGGGCGGCGGTGTTGGCGGTGGCGCAGTGGTTGGGAGATGCGGGTGCGGCGGCGCCGGGGCGGGGGGAGCTGGGGGCGGCGGTGAAGGGGACGGCGCGGGCGTTGGCGGCGAGCGCGCCGGGGCATTCGGTGGAGGTGCGGGTGCCGCCGTTCGTCGCGGTGCAGTGCATCGAGGGGCCTCGGCATACCAGGGGGAATCCGCCGAATGTGGTGGAGACCGATGCGCGGACGTGGTTGTTGCTGGCCACCGGACTGCTGGAGTTCGACGACGCCGTGGCTTCGGGCGCGGTCTCGGCTTCCGGGACCAGGGCCGCGGAGATCGCGGGCTGGCTGCCGATCGTTCCCTTGTCCGCACCGCGCTGAACCGAGACGTGGCCGGACCTGCGCGACCGGTGCGGTCCCTGCGCCGCACGGTGACTCCCCGCCGCGCGCATCGTCAGTCGGAGTGGTTCTTGCGGTGCAGGCCCTTGTAGTCGTAGTAGCGGGTGATGATCGTGCCCGCGACGACGGCGATCGCGACGCCGAGCAGTGCCATCCAGATGCCGCGATCGAGGCCGGCCGAGTAGTTCGCGTCGAAGTACAGGATCGAGCGCACGCCGAGGAACACCTGGTGCATCGGTTCGAATTCGGCCAGCCAGGACAGGTAGGTCGGGGTCGCCTCGATGGGCACGGTGCCGCCCGAGGAGGGCAGGCCGAGGATGACGAACAGCACCAGGTTCACCAGCAGGCCCGCCGTGCCGAGCGCGGCCAGCGTCATCAGCGCCGTCCAGCCGACCGCGACCATGGCGAGCACCGAGTACAGGTACAGGGCGAGCGGATTGTCGACCGGCATGCCGACGAGCTTGGCCGCCAGCAGGAACACCGCCGAAACCACCACCGCGACAACCGTCGACACGCCCCACTTGACGAGCAGGGTGTGGAACCGGGAGATCGACGACGTCGGATAGTGCACGAACCACGGCCCGTACTCGGTTGGCACGAAACCGAACTGCGCGTCGACCATCGTGTGGATGACCATCGCCCCGACCATGCCCGCCAGCAGCAGGAGCAGGGCGTAGAAGAAGGCCGTCAGGCCCTGGCCGGTGCCGGGTGGCAGCGGCCGGTACTCCTGGGTGACGGTGTCGATGGGACTCTGGAGGCTCAGCATCGCCGCACCGGAGATCTGCGGTGCGGGCGCGCCCTCCGGCGTCTGCGCGAGAGTGGCCTGCACCTGGTCGACCAGCTGCACCCCGACCTGCTTGTCGACCTCGGCCAGCGCCTGCTCGCCGATCCGCTGCACGATGGCGTCACCGTAGGCGCCCATGCGCGGATTGGTCTGCAAGGTGATGATGGGCTTCTCCATCTCGCCCGGCACGATCGAGCCCGCGCCGAGAATTCCCAGGCGTTTGCTGAAGTCACCGGGGATGACGATCGCGCCGTACACCTGGCCGGTGCGCAGCAACTGCTCGGACTCCGGCTTGCCGACCACCCGCAGGTCGATCTTGTCGGCGGGCACGTTCGCGACGAGCGCGTCGGTGACCTGCTTGCCGAAGTCGACGCGGCGCTGCTGACCACCGGTGTCGAGGACATCGCCCACGTCGAGGTTCACCAGCGCGACCGGGAAATCGTGCAAATTCTTCTCTGGATCGGCGACATAACCCAGGTACATCACCCCGAGCAGGCCGGTGAGCACGGCGAGCACCAGTGTCGGGGCGAACACAATCTTGGCCCAGTGACGCCGCGGGCGCGTCGATGTGTCGAACATCGCTCCACGGGCGGACGTCTTGCGGGAATCACTCGGCGTCGACCTGGCGTTTTCACTGTTCGAACGCGATTCACCGGCTGCAACGTCTGCGCTGTCGTCCGTCGTCACAACCGGCACGGTAACAGCTCCACGCGGCCGATCAGGGTGTTCCGCGCGGAGATTGCTGCCGGGATGCGAGCACCCGTGGTACGCATCGGCGATTCACCCGTAGACTGACGAGTGCCCCCAGCCCGCCCGAACAGGGAGCAAACGGTGACCGACGCCGATCCGACGATCGACACAACATCCGCCATTTCCGACGAGCCCGAGAACGAGCCTCGCGAGGAGTGTGGCGTCTTCGGCGTCTGGGCTCCCGACGAGGACGTGGCCAAACTCACCTACTACGGCCTGTACGCGCTGCAGCATCGCGGACAGGAGGCGGCCGGTATCGCGGTCTCCGACGGCTCCCAGATCCTGGTCTTCAAGGATCTCGGCCTGGTATCCCAGGTCTTCGACGAGCAGACACTCGGCGCGATGCCCGGCCATATCGCCGTGGGCCATTGCCGCTACTCCACCACCGGTGGCGTCACCTGGGAGAACGCCCAGCCCATCTTCCGCACCACCGCCGTCGGCTCCGGCCTGGCGCTGGGCCACAACGGCAACCTGGTGAACACCGCCGAATTGGCCGGGCGCGCACGCGAACTCGGCCTGATCGGTGCGGGTGTGGTGAACGGCCGCCCGCAGATGACCGGCGCCACCTCCGACTCCGACATCGTCACCGCGCTGCTCGCGCACGCCTCGGCGGACTCGAGCATCGAGCAGGCCGCGATGGAACTGCTGCCGCAACTGCGCGGCGCCTTCTGCCTGACGTTCATGGACGAGCACACCCTCTACGCCGCGCGCGACCCGCACGGTGTGCGTCCGCTGGTGCTCGGCCGCCTCGATCGCGGGTGGGTCGTCGCCTCGGAGACCGCCGCGCTCGACATCGTCGGCGCCGCCTTCGTCCGCGAGATCGAACCGGGTGAGCTGCTCGCCATCGACTCCGACGGTGTGCGCTCGCTGCGCTTCGCCAACCCCGAACCCAAGGGCTGCGTCTTCGAATACGTGTATCTCGCGCGGCCGGACACCACCATCGCGGGTCGTTCGGTGCATTCCACCCGCGTGGAGATCGGCCGCAAGCTGGCCAAGGAGAACCCGGTCGAGGCCGACCTGGTGATCCCGGTGCCCGAGTCGGGCACGCCCGCCGCGGTCGGCTACGCCCAGGGCTCCGGCATTCCGTACGGCCAGGGTCTGATGAAGAACGCCTATGTGGGCCGCACCTTCATCCAGCCGAGCCAGACGATCCGTCAGCTCGGTATCCGGCTCAAGCTCAACCCGCTGCGCGAGGTGATCCGTGGCAAGCGGCTCATCGTCGTCGACGACTCCATCGTGCGCGGCAACACTCAGCGCGCCCTGATCCGGATGCTGCGCGAGGCCGGTGCGCTCGAGATCCATGTGCGCATCGCGTCGCCGCCGGTGAAGTGGCCGTGCTTCTACGGCATCGACTTCGCCTCGCGCGCGGAGCTCATCGCCAACGGCGCCGGCGGTTCGGACGACAGCTACGAGGCGATGGTCGAGAACGTGCGCCGCTCCATCGGTGCCGACTCGCTGGGTTACATCTCCACCGAGGGCATGATCGCGGCGACCGAACAGCCCGCCTCGCGGCTGTGCACCGCCTGCTTCACCGGCGAGTACCCGATCGAGCTGCCGCAGGAGGCCGCCATCGGCAAGAACGTGCTCGAGGGGATGCTGTCGGGCCAGTCCGAGGCCGCGCTGCTCGGCGGCAATGTGAACGTCGACGCGCTCAGCCGCCCATAACCTCCTCGCGCCAGGGACCGGTCAGGATAAACCTGATCGGTCCCTTTTGTGTTGTGTACCTACAATTTTCCGGCCTATCCGAATTACGTAAGATTTGTTCATAACATCCGCGTAATTTTTCGCTCGATTTGAAACTGGGCGGTAATGGTTCGCCTGTACGGTCCCTCGTTATATCGCTAGCTCACCGCGTCGTCGCCGCTCCCGTGATCCGGGTGCGGCGACATCGCGGCGTTCGAGAATGGGATCTGATGTTGAACAGTGCAAAGAGCGCTCGCAAGAATCGCGCGAAACAAGCTGCCGCAGTGGGTGTTGCGGCTGTTGTCGCCGCCTCGCTTGCGGCCTGTGGGTCGGGACGCACCGATGACGCGGGCTCCGGCGCGGGGCTGGTCGTCGGCACCACGGACAAGATCTTCGCCCTCGACCCGGCCGCGGCCTACGACAACGGGTCGCTGCTCGTGGAGAACCAGATCTATTCGTATCTGCTGAACTTCGCGCCCGGCGATACCACGCCCAAGCCGGACGCGGCGGAGAAATGCGAATTCACCGCACCGACGGTGTATACCTGCAAGATCAAATCCGGTCTGAAATTCGCCAACGGTAATCCGTTGACCGCCAAGAGCGTCAAGTTCTCCTTCGACCGCATGGTCGCGATCAACGACCCGCACGGTCCCGCCGCGCTGCTCGGCAACCTCGACAAGACCGATGTGGTCGACGATCTCACCGTCGCGTTCACGTTGAAGGTCGCCAACGATCAGACCTTCCCGACGATCCTGCCCACCCAGGCCGGACCCATCGTCGACGAGAAGGTCTTCCCGGCCGACAAGGTCGCCACCGATGAGGAAGTCGTTGCCGCCAAGGGCTATTCGGGCCCCTACACGATCAGCACCTACGACAAGAACAAGCTGGTCGAGTACAAGGCCAACGCCGACTACACCGGCATCCTCGGCAAGCCGAAGAACGACTCGGTCTCGACCAAGTACTACGCCACCTCCGACAACCTGAAGCTCGACCTGCAGAACGGCGCCATCGACGTCGGCTACCGCTCCTTCACGCCGACCGATATCGACAGCCTGCGCGCCGATTCCAAGGTGAAGGTCACCGACGGGCCCGGCGGCGAGCTGCGCTACATCGTGTTCAACATGAACACCATGCCGGGCAACACGCCCGAGCAGAAGCTGGCCGTGCGCAAGGCGATGGCGTCCTCGGTGGACCGCGAGGCGCTGGCCGCCGGTGTGTACAAGGGCACCTACCAGCCCGCGTACGGCTATGTGCCGCAGGGCATGATCGGCGCGGCCGAGCCGTTGAAGGACCTCTACGGCGCCAAACCCGACAAGGACAAGGCGGCGAAGTTCCTCGCCGACGCGGGCGTGGCCACCCCGGTGACGCTGAACCTGCAGTACAACCCCGACCACTACGGCTCCAGCTCCTCGGAGGAGTACGCCGCGGTCAAGTCCCAGCTCGAGGCGTCGGGCCTGTTCAAGGTGAACCTGCAGTCCACCGAATGGGTCACCTACCAGAAGGAACGCGCCTCCGACGGCTACCCGATGTACCAGTTCGGCTGGTACCCGGACTTTCCGGACGGCGACAACTACCTGGCACCGTTCTTCGGCCCGAACAACTTCCTGCAGTCGCATTTCGAGAACCCGGGCATCAACGCCCAGCTGACCGCCGAGCTCACCGAAGCCGACCCGGTCAAGCGGGTTGAGCTGCTCGAGAAGATCCAGGCCGATCTGGCGCAGAACCACCTGCCGACGCTGCCGCTGCTCTCGGGCAAGCAGGTCGCGGTGTCCAAGCCCGGTGTGACCGGTGTGGATGAAACCCTCGACGGCTCCTTCAAGTTCCGGTTCACGGTACTGAGCAAGTGAGTGACGTTCCCGTCGCGCCCGGATCACCGGTCCGGGCGCGACGTTTCGGGTGGATGCGCGGCGGGGGTTCCCGCCAGGTGGCTTTGCTGCGGTACCTGCTGATCCGGCTCCTGCTGATCGTGCCGACCGCGTGGTTGCTGGTGACAGTGGTGTTTTTCCTGATGCGGGTGATCGGTGACCCCATCAGCGCGGCCATGGGTGGCCGGCTGACCCAGGAGCAGATCGAGGAACGCAAGGACGCGGCCGGGCTGAACCGGCCGATCCTGACCCAGTACTGGGAGTACATCACCGGGTTCCTGCGCGGCGACTTCGGTCGGACCCAGGACAACGAGGCCATCGCCGATGTGGTCGTCACCTACGGTGCGGCCACCTTCGAGCTGGTGTTCTGGGGACTGCTCGTCGCGTTCGCGGTGGGTATCCCGCTGGGCAGATACGCTGCGACACACCGGGATACGCCCGCCGACGCGGTGCTGCGGTTCTCGGCGGTGCTCGCCTACGCGGCGCCGGTGTTCTTCGTCGGCATGCTGTTGAAGCTGGTGTTCTCGGTGTGGCTGGGCTGGTTCCCGGTCGGTGGCCGGGCAAGTACGGATGTGGAGCTGGCGCTGCAGCACGTATCGCCGAAGACGAACATCCTGTTCATCGATTCGATCCTCTACGGCGAACCGTCCTATGTGCTCGACGTGCTCGAACACGCGGTGCTGCCCGCGGTGGCGCTCGGCCTGCTCACCGGCGGCATCTTCCTGCGGCTGGTCCGGGTGAACCTCATCCAGACCCTGCGCAGCGACTATGTCGAGGCGGCGCGGGCGCGCGGGTTGTCCTCGCGCGTGGTCACCGGGCGGCACGCGGTGCGCAACGCGCTCATCCCGATCATCACGGTGATGGGCATGTGCATCGCGATGATGCTCGGCGGCGCGGTGCTCACCGAGACCACGTTCGAATGGAAGGGCCTCGGCTATCAGCTCGCCGAGTACCTGCGGGCCCGTGACTTCATCGCGGTGCAGGGCATCGTGGCGTTCATCGCGCTGCTCGTCGCGGTGATGAGTTTCCTGGTGGATGCCGTTGTCGCACTGATCGATCCGAGGGTGAGGTTCTGATGGCAGTCACGAAACGCAGGCTGCCCGGCGCCGAAGTGTTGTCGAAAACGGTTGGGATGCAGCGGGTCACCCTCGTCACCGGGCTGGTGCTGGTAGCCGGGTTCGTGCTCGTCGCGGCGTTCGCGCCGCTGCTCGCACCCTACGATCTGGCGCAGAACACTTCCGACGGTGTGGCTTTCGCGTCACAGCAGGGTCCGTCGGCCGAGCACTGGTTCGGTACCTCGGTGCGCAGTGAGGACGTGCTGTCGCGGGTGCTGTTCGGCGCCCGCACCGCGCTGCTCGTCATCGCGATCGCGGTGACGCTGTCGCTGCTGATCGGGGTGCCGCTCGGGTTGCTGTCGGGTTATGTGGGCCGGTGGGTCGACCGGGTGCTGGTGATGGTGATGGACGCGATCTACGCGTTCCCGTCGCTGCTGCTCGCCATCGTCGTCTCCATCGTCATCGCGGGCGGCACGTCGAGCAGCTTGGGCGGCATGTTGTCGGCGGCGATCGCGATCACCGTTGTGTATGTGCCGCAGTACTTCCGGGTGGTGCGCAATGCGACGGTGGCGGTGAAGACGGAACCGTACGTGGACGCCGCTCGGGTGACCGGCGCGTCGACGGCACGAATCATGTTCCGCCACATCATGTCCAATGTCACCGGGTCGCTGCCGGTGATCGTCACCATCAACGCGGCCGATGCCATCCTCACCCTCGCCGCGCTCGGCTTCCTCGGGTTCGGCATCGAACCGACCCAGGCAGCCGAATGGGGTTACGACCTGAACAAGGCGCTCAACGATGTGTCCAACGGGATCTGGTGGACCTCCATCTTCCCCGGCACCGCCATCGTGCTCGTGGTACTCGGCATGACCCTGGTCGGGGAAAGCCTCGACGAATCGCTGAATCCGTTGCTGCGTACCAGGCGTGCGGTCACTTCGAAGGAGTCCGTCGATGAGTGAGAAGACTGCCGCACTGGCCGTTTCGGGCCTGTCGGTCACCTTCACGACCGATGCGGGCCCGGTGCACGCGGTACGCGATGTGTCCTACGAGGTGTTCCCCGGTGAGGTGCTCGCCATCGTCGGCGAGTCCGGGTCGGGCAAGTCGGTGAGTTCACGCACCGCGATCGGGCTGCTGCCGCAGTCCGCGTCGGTGCGCGGTCTGGTGACGATCGGCGACCGACCGGTCACGTCGATGACCGAGAAGCAGCTCACCGCCCTGCGCGGCGGTGCGGTGTCGATGGTGTTCCAGGAGCCTGCCCGGGCGCTCGACCCACTGTTCACCGTCGGGTTCCAGATCTGCGAAGCGCTGCGGGCGCACAGCGGGATGAGCCGGAAGGACGCCAAGGCCAAGGCCGTCGAATTGCTGCGCCTGGTCGGGCTGCCCGATCTGGAGCACCGGGTCGACTATTACCCGCACCAGCTGTCGGGCGGGCAGAAGCAGCGCGTGATGATCGCCATCGCCATCTCGTGCGAACCGAAGGTGATCATCGCCGACGAACCGACCACCGCGCTCGACGTGACGGTGCAGGCCGAGATCCTCGAACTGCTGCGCGACCTGCGCGACCGGCTCGGCAGCGCGATCGTGCTCATCACCCACAACATGGGTGTCGTCGCCGATCTGGCCGACCGGGTGGTGGTGATGCGCGCGGGCGAGGTGGTCGAACAGGCGCCGGTGCACGAGCTGTTCGCCAGTCCGAAGGCCGAGTACACGCGGGCGCTGCTCGACGCGGTGCCGCACCTGGGGTCGGCGACGGCGCGACCGGAGCCGGACCGGACCGTCGAGCCGGTGCTCGACGTGCGCGATCTGGTCGTCACGTTCCCCGGACCGTTCGGCAGGCCGCCGTTCCGGGCCGTCGACAAGGTGAGCCTGCAGATCCGGCCGGGGGAGACCCTCGGTCTGGTCGGCGAATCGGGCTCGGGCAAGTCGACCATCGGGCGGTGCGTCGCCGCCCTGCAACGGCCGACCGAAGGGCACGTGCTGATCCGTGGCCAGGACATCGCGGGCCTGTCCCCGCGCAAGCTGCGGCCGATCCGGCGACGCTTCGGGTTCGTGTTCCAGGACCCGGCGGGCTCGCTCAATCCACGGATGACCGTCGGCGAATGCGTCGCCGAACCGCTGCTGGTACACGGGGTCGGTGACAAGGCGAGCATTCGGGAACGGGTGCGGCACATGCTCGACGACGTGCACCTGCCCGCGGGCACCGAGAACCGGTACCCGCACGAACTGTCCGGCGGGCAGCGTCAGCGGGCCAGCCTGGCCCGTGCCCTCGTCCTCGACCCCGACCTGCTCGTCGCCGACGAACCGACCAGCGCCTTGGACGTGTCGGTGCAGGCCGCGGTGCTCGAGCTGTTCGCCGAACTGCAGCGCGGCTGCGGCTGGGCGTGCCTGTTCATCAGCCACGACCTCGCCGTCGTCGACCAGCTGGCCGACCGGATCATGGTGCTGCGCGACGGAATCTGCGTCGAGGAAGGCGACAACGAACAGATCCTGCGCAATCCCCGGCACGACTACACCCGCCGGCTCGTCGCGGCCGTTCCCGTCCCCGACCCGGTCGAACAACGCCGCCGCCGCACCGAACTCGCGGGCTGACCGGTCCGCCCCGACCTGGACACACGATCACCACGCTCTGATGGCGGATTTCAGCCCGAGATCCCGCCACTGGAGCGTGGTGATTGCGATTCGACCAGGACGTCGGTCACGTCGGTGAGTAAGGAGCGAGGAGCCGCACGACGGAGGGGCGGGTGGATCACTTAGAGTTGATGGGCATCTATCCGCCGATTCGGTTTGGAGCTTTCCCCACAATGACTGAACAGACACCCAGCGGTGCAGGCGCTTCCTACGCCGCCGCGGGCGTGAGCATCGAAGCCGGTGACCGCGCCGTCGAATTGTTCGGACCATTGGCGAAGAAGGCCAGCCGACCCGAGGTGCAGGGTGGGATCGGCGGATTTGCCGGGCTGTTCGCGCTCAAGGGTGGGTACCGGGAGCCGTTGCTCGCCGCCTCCACCGACGGCGTGGGCACCAAGATCGCCGTCGCCCAGGCGCTCGACAAGCACGACACCGTCGGGCTCGACCTGGTCGCCATGGTCGTCGACGACCTGGTGGTGTGCGGCGCCGAACCGCTGTTCCTGCAGGACTACATCGCCATCGGCAAGGTCGTCCCGGAGAAGGTCGCCGAACTGGTCTCCGGCATCGCCGAAGGCTGCATCAAGGCGGGCTGCGCGCTGCTCGGCGGCGAAACCGCCGAACACCCCGGGCTGATGGACCCCGACGACTACGACCTGTCGGCCACCGGCGTCGGCGTGGTCGAAGCCGACTCCGTGCTCGGCCCCGACCGGGTGCGCCCGGGCGACGTCGTCATCGCGATGGGCTCCTCGGGTCTGCACTCCAACGGCTACAGCCTTGCCCGCAAGGTGCTGCTCGACATCGACCGCATGTCGCTCACCGGGCACGTCGAGGAATTCGGCCGCACCCTCGGTGAGGAACTGCTCGAGCCGACCCGCATCTACGCCAAGGACTGCCTGGCGCTGATCGCCGAAACCGATGTGCGCACCTTCTCGCACGTCACCGGTGGCGGTCTGGCCGCCAATCTGGCGCGCGTGCTGCCCGCCGGCCTGGTCGCCGAACTGGATCGCGGCACCTGGAACCCGGCGCCGGTGTTCAAGATGATCGCCCAGCGCGGCCGGGTCGAACGGCTCGAGATGGAGAAGACGTTCAACATGGGCGTCGGCATGGTCGCGATCGTCGCCCCCGAGGACGCCGACCGCGCGCTCGCGGTGCTCACCGCCCGCCACATCGACTGCTGGACACTGGGTCAGGTCAAGAAGGCCGCCGACGTCGACGCGCCGCGCGCGGTGCTGCTGGGCGACCACCCCAGGTTCTGATCGTCCGACAACTCAGCCGGGTCGCGCATCGCGCGGCCCGGCTTTTGTCGTGTTCAGGGGTTTGCCGACGCCCCCGCGCGGCTACCCGAAGAAGGTAGGGTCCGCCACCTCGAGGAGGTCGGGGTCTCGAGTCCGGCGAACACGACGAGCGTCCTGTGTACACACAGGACGCTCGTCGTGTATTCGGATGTTCGCCGTACTGCTGCTGCGAGCCTGCGACGCTGCGCGGAACAACGGCTGAAGGGGGAGGCCACCACGAGCCTCCCCCTTCACCGGCGTTCGGTCAGCGACGCCAGCTGTCGTAGTCGTCGTCCTCGTTGTTCCAACGGGACGGCGAATCATCCGCGTCGTGCTCGTCGGATAGCAAGCCGCCACTCCCTCGGGAGTGGAGTGGAGTGCTATCCGCCAGCTCGCGCTGAAGGCTCGCGAAGTCGGTCGGCGTGGAGCTGTACTTGAGCTCACGTGCGACTTTGGTCTGCTTTGCCTTAGCCCGGCCACGGCCCATGGCTGACCCCCTCGCGTCACTGCGGGGCGGCCTGGGGTTTGTTGGCGGCCCCGTTCGAATTAATACTCTTCCTGACAGACACTTTAGCGTGTGTCCGGCGGTCGCGCTCCCAGGAGTGGGTGAAGAGCTGTCGAACGGGTGTCAGAGCACTCCGGGGATCGCCCGGATCACCCCCACGCGGGCGTCGCCGCCGAGGACCGCGGTGGCCGCGAGGTCGGTGTGTTCGTCGGTCCAATCGATGCCGAGTTTGCGCAGAATCGCCAGCGTCAGGGGCATTCGGGCGCGGTCGTGACCGTCGTCGATCTTGTAGGCGAAGGCGCGTCCGTCCGGGAGCGCACCCGCGTGCACGCCGTCGGCGCCGATTTTGCAGAAGAGTCCGGGCGTGGCCGACATCGCTTGGAGATCGGGCCCGTTCGTGCCGGAAATCACTCGCGGATTGCTCCGCACGGCATCGGCGATCCGGCGTTCGGCGGTGCCGGGCTCGGCGGTGGTGAACGCCGCGAAGGCGCGCGCCAGATTGATCAGCGAGACGGGGACGATCGGCAGGCCGCAGCCGTCGATCCCCAGGTCGGTCTCGGGTTCGCCGGTGACGTCGGCGATGGTGGCGAGAACCGCCTGCTGCAGTGGGTGTTCGAGGTCGAGGTATCCGGTGCGCGGCCAGTCGTTGATCGCGCAGGTCGCCAGCATCGCGGCGTGTTTGCCGGAGCAGTTCATGTACAGCGGGCTGCGGCCCGCGCCGGTGATGGCGGCGGCGCGGGCGTTCTCCTCGAACGGCAGGTCCGGTGGGCAGGCGAGGTCTGCCGGGGTGTGGCCGAAGCGGTCGAGCAGCCGGGTGACCAGGGCGATGTGGTCGGGCTCGCCGAAATGGGAGGCGGTGGTGATGGCGAGTTCGTCGTCGTCGACGGGGTCGAAGCCGTTGCGCAGCAGGGTGAGTGCCTGCATCGGCTTGTTCGTCGAGCGCGGGAAGATCGGGCCGTGCACCTCACCGAGCTCGACGGTCGGGGTGCCGTCGGCGTCGAGCACGACGACCGACCCACGGTGCACGCACTCGCGGAAGCCGGACCGCACCACCTCGACCAGTTCGACACTCACGCGCGGACCTCCACGGTTCGTTTCCTGTTGTGCCGGTCGATCTGCATGCGGATGTCGTCGGAGATGGTCGGTTCCTGAGTGAGCAGCCGGGTGAGCAGGGCGGGATCGGCGCCGGTGAACAGGTCGCGCACGGTGATGCCGTGGGCCGGGACGTGCACCACCCGTACCTCGTCGCCCGCGCCGATCGTCCCCTCGGTGAGCACCCGGAAGTAGGTGCCGGTGTCGGCGCGCAGGGCGAAGCGTTTCACCCACTGCTTCTCGCCGGACCACTGCTGGAAGGTCGCGCACGGAACGCGGGGAGCGCTCACCTCGAGCAGGGTGTCGCCGATCGCGAAGTGGGCACCGAACACCGCGTCGCTGAGCGGTAGGCCGGTCACCCGCAGGTTTTCGCCGAACCAACCCGCGGGCAGGTCGCGGTCGAGTTCCTCGGCCCAGCGGAGGGCGTCTTCTTCGGCGTAGGCGTAGACGGCCTGGTGCACGCCGCCGTGATTGACGGTGTCGCACACGTGGTCGCCGTCGAGTCCGAGCGCGCGCACCCCGACGCGACCCGCGACCGGACGTTTGTCGATGGCGCTGCGGCCCACGCGGGTGCGCATCTCGAGTTCGGCGTGCACCACGCACACGGCCTCGACACGACCGGTGTCACCGGCGCGCAACTGCGGGCGGCTCATCGACCACGCAGGCGGTCGACGGCGGCGCGCCCGGCTTGCACGCCCTCCTCCGAGGGGACCGAGTCGGGGTCGATGGCGGCGGCCATGGAACCGACCACCAGTTCGGTGCCCGCCGGGACGGAGCGTTTCATCAGGGCCAGCGCGATCGGGCCGAGCTCGTAGTGGTCGACGACGGTGCCGAGGCGACCGACGGTGCGCCCGCCCGCGGTCACGTCGTCGCCGGTGGCGGGCCGTTCGTCGGCGGAACCGTCGAGGTGCAGCAGCACCAGGTTGCGCGGCGGTTTGCCCAGGTTGTGCACGCGCGCAACGGTTTCCTGGCCGCGATAGCAGCCCTTGTTCAGGTGCACCGCGCCCTGCTCCTCGACACCACCGATCCAGCGGGCCTCGTGCGGGATGGTGCGCTCGTCGGTGTCGACGCCGACGCGCGGGCGGAGGGCGGCCACGCGCAGCGCCTCGTAGGCCCACATGCCAGCCGGCCGGGCACCGGCCGAGGTGAGCTTGGTCCACCACGTGGCGAGGTCGGCGCGGGGGACGAGCAGGTCGAAGGAGTCGCCGGGCATCCGGCGAAGGAATCCGCCGCCGGGCACCGCCACGGCCGCGTACAGCCCGGGCAGTTCGCCGAGGCCGAGGGCGGGAAGCAGCGTGTCGGTCTCCGGGCCGAGCAGGCTCAGCACGGCGAAGTCGGCGGCCTCGGGCTTGGCGTCGGCCCAGAACACCATCTTCTGCAGGAAGCCGAGCAGCTCGGTGCCGTGCCCGCCCTCGGTGTCGAGCCAGAGGGTGCCGTCGAGGTCGGTGAGCACGAAGTGGTGCAGCACGCGGCCGTTGAGGTCCAGGTCGAGTGATTCGGCGCTGTGGCCGTCGGGCAGGTTCGCGATGTGCTGGCTGGTGATGGTGTGCAACCAGCTCAGCCGCTCGGCGCCGGTGATGCGGGACACACTGCGATGCGACCGGTCGACGACGGCGACGCGCTGCGCGGCGGCCTTCTGCTCGCCGAACGGGTCGCCGTAGTGCCAGGCGACCGCGGCATCAGGGGAGCCCGGCGCACCCGCGACGGCGCCAGGGGTTTGGAGAACAGGACTGGGGGCGACGTCCACGGACACACCACCACTGTAGGCGTGTCCGCCCGCACGCGCCGAGGGTGGGCGGTCGCGCCGCGTCGGATCCACGGCAGCCGTAGGCATAACAGAGCTATAACGCCTACGCTCGTCACATGGGAGAACGGGTTCTTGTGACACTCGACGGTGTGGTCGCTGACGCGAACACGCCGTCGCTCTATGCCGACGACATCGGAGCACTGCGAGGCGACGGTGTGTTCGAAACGATATTGGTGCGCGGCGGCACGGCCACCGCGCTGGAATTCCACCTGGCCCGGCTGCGCCGCTCGGCCCAGGCGCTGGAACTGCCCGAGCCGGGGCTGGCTAAATGGCGCAGCGCGGTCGAGCTGGCGGTCAAGGAGTGGGGCGCCGAGGAAGAGGGCATGCTCCGCCTGATCTACACCCGCGGCCGCGATTCCGAATTCGACGTGCCCGGCTCGGGTCTCGTGCCCGACGAGCCGACACCGACCGCGTACGTGCTCGTCTCCCCGGTGCCCGCGCGGGTCACGCAGGCGCGTGCCGAAGGCGTGAAGGTGATGTCGCTGGCCCGTGGCATCTCGGTCGACCTGGCGCAGGCGGCGCCGTGGCAGCTGCTCGGCGCGAAGACGCTGTCGTACGCGACGAACATGGCCGCGCTGCGGTTCGCCCGGCGGATGGGCGCCGACGACGTGATCTTCCACAGCACCGAACACCGGGTGCTGGAAGGCCCGCGCTCGACCGTGGTGATCGCGCGCGACAAGCAGCTCATCACCCCGCCCGCCAAGATCGGTGTGCTGCCGGGCGTCACCCAGCGGGCCCTGTTCACGGTGGCGGAGAAGAAGGGCTGGGAGTGCAAGTACCAGTCGATCTTCACCGCCGACCTGTTCGATTGCGACAGCATCTGGCTGCTGTCGAGTGTCACGCTCGCGGCCAGGGTGAATCAGCTCGACGGTGTGCGGCTGTCCGCGCCCGACAATGCTCAGGAGATCATGGACATGGTCGACGCGGGGATCGACCGGCCGGGGACCATCGGCGACTGGTGAGCGCCTGTGGGGCGCGGGTGGGCGCGCCCCTGCGCTGAGCCGTGGCGGTTGTCACCCTTCATAGGGGTATCCGTACGCGTACTCTCTACTACAGGACGTCGTAGTAGTGGATGGAGGCCGGATGGACACCTTGGACATCTCCCGGTGGCAGTTCGGAATCACCACGGTTTATCACTTCGTCTTCGTACCGCTCACCATCGGTCTGGCACCACTGATCGCCATGATGCAGACGGCCTGGGTCGTCACCGGTGACGAGAAGTGGTACCGGCTCACCAAATTCTTCGGGAAACTGTTCCTGATCAACTTCGCCATGGGCGTCGCCACCGGCATCGTGCAGGAATTCCAGTTCGGCATGAACTGGAGCGAATACTCCCGCTTCATCGGCGACGTCTTCGGCGCGCCGCTGGCCCTGGAAGCACTGATCGCCTTCTTCATGGAGTCGACCTTCATCGGCCTGTGGATCTTCGGCTGGACGCGGCTGCCGAAACTGGTGCACCTGGCGACGATCTGGATCGTGGCGATCGGCGTCAACGCCTCGGCCTACTTCATCATCGCCGCCAACTCGTTCATGCAGCATCCGGTCGGTGCGCGCTACAACCCGGAGACCGGACGCGCTGAGCTGGAAAGCATTTGGGCGGTGCTCACCAACAACACCGCCATGGCGGCCTTCCCGCACGCGGTGGCAGGTGCGTTCCTCACCGCCGGAACCCTGGTCGCCGGCGTCGCAGGCTGGTGGATGGTGCGCAATGCGCGCAGCGGGGACGCGGCGAAACTCGCGGAAGCACGCGCCGTGTGGCGGCCCGTCGGCCGGGCCGCGCTGGTCGTTGTCGCGCTCGCCGGGATCGCCGTCGCGGTCACCGGTGATGTCCAGGGCAAGCTGATGTTCCAGCAGCAGCCGATGAAGATGGCGTCGGCGGAATCGTTGTGCCACACCGAGACCGACCCGGATTTCTCCGTCCTCACCGTCGGCACCCACAACAATTGCGACAGCGTGATCCATGTGCTGAAGATCCCGTACGTGCTGCCCTTCCTCGCCGAGGACAAATTCAGCGGCGTGACCCTCGAAGGCGTTGTCGATCTGCAGAAGACCTACAACGTGGAATTCGGTCCCGGCGACTACCGGCCGAACCTGTTCGTCACCTACTGGTCCTTCCGGGCGATGATCGGCCTGGCCGCGGGATCGGTGTTGTTGCTGCTGGCCGGCTTCTGGCTCACCCGTGGCGGCCGAGTGACCGATCAGCGCTGGTTCTCCTGGCTGAGCCTGCTCGCCATTCCCACCCCGTTCCTGGCCAACAGCGCGGGCTGGGTGTTCACCGAGATGGGGCGTCAGCCGTGGGTGGTCGCGCCCAATCCGACCGGCGACCCGGCCATCCGGATGACGGTGCAGCAGGCGGTTTCCGGCCATTCGCCCGGCACGGTGTTGTTCTCACTGATCGTGTTCACCGCCCTCTACGCTGTGCTCGCGGTGGTGTGGTTCTACTTGATCCGCCGATACGTGGTCGCCGGGGTCGAGAAACCGGCATCGGAGAAACCGGAGAACCGGAACGAGCCGGTCGAACAACTGTCCTTCGCGTACTAGGAGCCGTCGATGGATCTGCAACTGTTCTGGTTCATTCTGGTCGGCGTCCTGTTCACCGGCTACTTCGTGCTCGAGGGATTCGATTTCGGGGTCGGCATGTTGATGCCGATCCTCGGGCGGGGCTCCGATCCACGGCGCCGCGTGGTGCTCAACACCATCGGGCCCGTCTGGGACGCCAACGAGGTGTGGCTGATCACCGCCGCGGGCGCCATGTTCGCGGCTTTCCCGGAGTGGTACGCGAGCCTGTTCTCGGGCTTCTATCTCGCGCTGCTCGTCCTGCTCGTCGCGCTGATCCTGCGCATCTGCGCGATCGAATACCGCGGCAAGATCAACGACCCGAAATGGCGGGCCTGGTGCGACCGCGGCATCGGCATCGGGTCGTGGGTACCCGCCCTCGCCTGGGGCTGGATTTTCGCCAACATGGTGCGTGGGGTTCCGCTGAACGAAGAACGCCAGGTCGTCGGATCGGTGTGGGATCTGCTCAGCCCCTACGCCCTGCTGGGTGGGTTGACCACGGCCGTCCTCTTCGCCCTGCACGGCGCGATCTTCCTGGCGCTCAAGACCGGCGGCGAGATCCGCGACGACGCACGGCGAATCGCTCGGGCGCTGCTGGTACCGACCACACTGGTGGTCGGCGGATTCGGACTGTGGACCCAGCTCGCCTACGGCGCCGGCTGGACCTGGGTGCCGCTGGGCGTCACGGTGCTCGGCCTGCTGCTGAGCGGTGCGGCCACCGTGGCGGGCCGGGACGGCTGGGCCTTCGCGGGCACCGCCGTCACGGTGATCGCGGTGACGGTGCTGATCGTCGGCTCGATGTTTCCGAACGTGCTGCCCTCGACGATCAGCCCGCTGTTCGACCTCAGCATCGACAACGCCTCCTCCTCCCCCTACACCCTGAAGGTGATGAGCTGGGCTGCCGCCTTCGCCGCACCGGTGGTGATCATCTACCAGGGCTGGACGTACTGGGTGTTCCGGCAGCGGATCCGGGTGGAGCACATTCCGCCGCCGGTTGGGCTGCCGCTGCAAGGCAAAGGCTGAGCGCGTGACCCCGGCGGCCGACCCGAGCGCGGGGGCGCGCAAACCGCGCCGCGGACCGGTCGACCCGCGCCTGTGGCGCTACGCGCACTCGGCGCGGCCCCACCTGGTGATCGCGGTCCTGCTCGCGCTGGTGATCACGGCGACGATCGTGGTCATGGCGGTGATGATCGGCCGGGTGCTCGCGGGCGTCATCACCGATCCCGGCAGCCGCTCGCTCGGCGCGTGGACAACGGAACTGGTCGTGCTCGCCGTGGCCGTCGCGGTGCGCGGCGCCGCGAGCTGGTGGCAGGCCAGGCTGGCGCACCGGGCGGGCAGCGCGGTGGTCGCCGAACTCGAGACCGCCGTCCTGCGGGCCGGGGCCGAGCTGACGCCGAGGGAACTCGACGCGCGGCGCACCGAGATCGCCGTCGTCGTCGGCAACGGTCTCGGCGGCCTGCGCGGGTGGTACACCGGATATCTGCCCGCGCTGCTGCTGGCCTGCCTCGTCCCGCCGATCGTATTGGTGGTCATCGCCTTCCACGATCCGACCTCGGCGGTGATCGCGGTGATCACCCTCCCGCTGATCCCGATCTTCATGGTGCTCATAGGTCTGCTCACCCAGGGGCGGGCGGAGGCGACGCTCGCCGCGACCACCCGGCTTTCGGATCAGCTCCTCGACCTGTTCGCCGGAATGCCGACACTGCGGGCACTCGGGCGCGAAAACGAGTCGTCGAGCATGGCGGGACAGGTGCGGGCACTCGGTGACGCGCTGCGCAGGCGGACGATGCAGGCGCTGCGGATGGCCTTCCTGTCCTCGATGGTGCTCGAGGGTCTGGCGACGCTGAGCGTCGCGCTGATCGCCGTGGCCATCGGCTTGCGCCTGGTGTACGGCGAGATGAGCCTGTACGCGGGGCTGGTCGCGTTGATCCTCGCCCCGGAGGTGTACTGGCCGCTGCGCCAGGTGGGGGAGAAGTTCCACGCGGCCCAGGACGGAATGGCGGCGGCCGACAGGGCCTTCGCCGTGCTCGACCGCGCAGACCCGGCCGGCCCGTCGGAGGCGGCCGACGCACCGGCTCCCGGCGCGGCGGGTGCGGTCGTCGAACTGCGCGGGCTGACGGTCGCCGCGCGCGAGGGCAACGCCCCCGATCACCTGACCGCCGAGCTGCGACCAGGCGTGGTGACCGCGCTGACCGGACCGAACGGGTGCGGCAAATCGACCACGCTGCAGGCGATTCTCGGATTGATCGAGCCCGATCGCGGTGCGGTGCTCGTCGACGGACGCGATGTCCGCGACATGGCTCCGGAAAGCTGGTGGGCGCGCATCGCCTGGTTGCCCCAACGGCCGGTGCTGGTGCCGGGCACACTGCGCGAGAACGTCGACCTGCTCAGCGCCGGCGACGACGGGCGCGACTTTCTCGACCGGGCAAGCGCGGCAACGGGATTCGACGAGGTGCTCGCCGGCCTGCCGCAACGCTGGGAAACCGTCGTCGGCCAGGGCGGCACCGGTCTCTCGCTGGGGCAGCGGCAGCGCCTCGCGCTCACGCGGGTGCTTGCCGCCCACCGGCCGATCCTGCTTCTCGACGAACCGACCGCCCACCTCGACGCGGAGAGCGAGCAGCGCGTTCTGGCGGCGCTGCGCGAAATCGCCGCGGCGGGAGCCACCGTGGTGGTCGTCGGTCATCGGCCGACCGTGCTCGCCGCCGCGGACGTGGTGATCGAAGTCGCCGCCGGGCCTGGCGCGGACCGTGTGCGCGCTGATCGCAGCGCGGAGGCGGCGCCGTGATCACGGATCTGCGGGACATGTGGCGGCTACTCGGACTGTCCCCGTGGCGGGTCGCGGTGGCGATCGCGTGGGGTGTCCTCGCGCTCGGCAGTGGTTTGGCGTTGGCCGCGCTGGCGGCGTGGTTGATCGCACGGTCCTGGCAGATGCCGCCGGTGCTGCACATCGGCGTCGCGGTGACCGCCGTTCGGGCGCTGGGCATCTCGCGTGGTGTGTGCCGGTATCTGGAGCGGCTGGCCACCCACGACGTCGCGTTGCGGGCGATGACGACGGCGCGCACCGAGGTGTATCGCACCTTCGCCCGGTCCGACATCTGGTGGTGGCGGGAACGACGCGGGACCGAACTCGCGCGCACCGACGACACCCGCGCGGCCGCACGGAAACTACGCCGGGGAGACCTGCTGGTGCGCGTGGGCGCCGACATCGACGATCTCGGCGCGGTGGTGGTCCGGGTATTCGTTCCGGTGGCCGTCGCGGTGGTGTTGTCGGTGGCGGCGGTCGGCTTGATCGCGGTCATCTCGGTACCGGCGGCGGTGATTCTCGCTGTGGCCCTTGCCGTCTCGGGCATCCTCGCGCCGTGGCTGTCGGCCGTGGCCGCTCGCGACGAGGAACGCGCGGTGCGCCACGACCGCGCCGAATTCACCGCCGAGGCACTCACCGTGCTCGACCACGCGGCCGAATTGCGGGTGGCGGGTCGCCTGGATGCCGCGCTCACCCACGCCGACGAGACGGCGGCGCGCGCGGTGGTCGCCGAGGACAGCGCGGCCGCGCGCAGCGCCTGGGCCGCGGCGGCGACCCCGTTGTCGATCGGTGTCAGCGCGCTCGGTGCCCTGCTGGTCGGCATCGTCGCCTACGGCGCCGCCGGTGGGACGCCCGGCGGGATGAGTCCGATGGCACTGACCGTCCTCGTGCTCGTCCCGCTGTCGGCCTTCGAGGCCGTCGGCGCGCTCCCGGCCGCCGCGACCACCCTCACCACCTCCCGGGCGGCTCTGCACCGCCTGCACGCCCTCGCACCCACACCGCTCGGCGCGCCTGCCCCGAGCCCGGACGAGCGGACCGCACGCACGACGGCCCGCGCGGCCCTGCACCGGCTGCGCGCACCGTCCGCCGGCTCGCTCGGCGTCACCGAAGCTGTCACCGACCCGATGCCCGGGCGCATCCCGATGCCGGAGGGGCGCCGGGTGGCCGTCGTCGGACCGAGCGGCGCCGGGAAGACGACCCTGTTGATGGCGTGGGCCGGGTTGTTCGACACGCCTTTGGACGGTGTCACGTTCTTCGCCGAGGACGCGCACCTGTTCGACACGTCGATTCTGGAGAACCTGCGGGTCGCGCGCGGCGACCTGACCGAGGACGAAGCCGAAAGCGCCGTGCGCGCAGTCGGGCTCGGCCCCTGGCTCGACACCCTGCCGGACGGGATCCGCACCGGCCTCACCGCGGGTGCGGCGGCCGTCTCCGGCGGTCAGCGCAGGCGCTTGCTGCTCGCCCGCGCGCTCGTCTCGCCCGCGGGCACACTTCTGCTCGACGAACCGACCGAACATCTCGTCGCCGCCGAGGGCGAGCAGTTACTGCGCGACCTGCTCGACCGCGACAGCGGGCTGGTCGACCCGGAGCGGTGGGTCGTGGTCGTTACCCATCAGCTCCCCGAAGGTCATCGCGCCGACACCGTGGTCACCGTCGACCCGAACGGCGCCTGCCACGTCGACCGCAAGCCTTCCTGAGCGCGTGCCGAGCGGCCTGTCCCCGGTGGATATCCGCAGCTCAGGACCCCTCGGAAAATCAATTGCCGACCTCGCGACAGCCCGATAGATTCATCGGTACACAAGAGAGGAGGTGGTCTGAAGAATGTATGTTCAACGGATGCGTGAGGTGGCTGCCCGCTAGCAGCACCCCTGCGGGAGATTCCCCAGCGGTGCGCTGAGCGAATCCCAGGCAGACACCCGGCCCCCGAGCCCCCGGACTATCCACCCGGGACCGCCACGTTCCCCGGAACGGACGGTATGGCTCGGGGGTCGCTCCATTTCTGGCGCATAAACGACGAATGCCCCGCGAAACCGCGGGGCGTCCGATCGGGATCTCAGCCGATGTAGCGCTGCAAGCGCGCCGAGAGGCGGGGGATGAGCGCGCCGTCGGGATCGACTCGTTCTTCCACGTAGGCCAGGTCGCCGCCTTCGACGATGCCGTAGAGGCGTTTCGCGCCGCCGACGACTGCGCCGGACTGGCTGCGGATCACCACGTCGGTGGCCAGTTCCCAGGACGACTGGGTGCGGGCGGTGCCGTAGAACAGTTCGACGATGCCGGAGCTGTGGGTGAGCAGCAGTTCGAGCATCTCGGTGTCGGCATCGGTGCCGACCCGCCAGTACCCGCTCTCGCGCAGGTCGGGGCTGTCGTAGCCGCCCTCGGCGTCGAGCTTCCAGGTCTGCGATTCCCAGACGAGGTAGTCGCCACCGTCGTGGGACACGATGATCTGTTGACCGAAGCGGTAGTCGCCGTCGGCGGGGTGGTGGCCTTCGCCCTCGCCGCGCCACACACCGACCAGGGGCAGCAACGCGAGCATGGCGTGGTTCAGATCGGGACCCTCGCGCAGATTCGCGGTGTCCTCGGGAATGGGGAGACCGCCGAGGACCGAAATGTTTCGGACCCCGGTTTCCTTCGCACGCTCGGCGGCGACATTCACCGCCTCGTCGCCACTGCGACGCTGTGCCGAAGCGTCTTGCACGTCACTCGCTCGCTCGGCCGGATCGGAACCTTCGCTCGCGAGCCCGCTCATGACTCGGTGAACAGCCGGTAGAAGACGTACAGGCCGAACCAGCCGATGAGGATCGACACGGCGATGAGGAGAATCTCGAAGAAGAGGACCACGTTTCGGAGTCTAGCGAGTCCGGAACGAAGATACGAAAACGGCCCCGGCAGTTCCCGCACGGGAACTACCAGGGCCGTTGTGAGGTTCTTACTTGGCGACCGCGACGTCCACCGAGTGGATGCCCGCGCCCTCGGGGCGGACCTCGGCCGAGCCGTTGCCAGACGCCGACAGCGCGCGCAGGGTCCACGAACCCGGCGCGGCGAAGAAGCGGAAATCACCGGTGCCGGAGGCGACGACCTCGGCGGTGAAGTCACCGTTGCCGTCGAGCAGACGCACGAACGCGCCGCCGACCGGCTGACCGTCGGTGCTCAGGACACGGCCGGTGATGACCGTTTCCTTCTCCACATCGACACCGGCCGGGATGGCCTGACCCTGGGTAGGTGCTGCACACATATTGATTACGCTCCCAACTCGATAGGTGCACCGACGAGCGAACCGTATTCGGTCCAGCTGCCGTCGTAGTTCTTGACGTTCTGGTGGCCGAGCAGCTCCTGCAGCACGAACCAGGTGTGCGAGGAACGCTCGCCGATGCGGCAGTAGGCGATGGTCTCCTTCTCGCCGTCCAGGCCCGCATCCTTGTAGAGCTCGGCGAGCTCTTCGTCGGAACGGAAGGTGCCGTCCTCGTTGGCCGCCTTGCTCCACGGCACGTTGATCGCGCCCGGGATGTGGCCGGGACGCTGGCTCTGCTCCTGCGGCAGGTGCGCGGGAGCCAGGATCTTGCCGGAGAACTCGTCGGGGCTGCGCACGTCGACCAGGTTCTTGGTGCCGATGGCGGCGATGACCTCGTCGCGGAAGGCGCGGATGCTCAGGTCGGGAGCCGAGGCCTTGTACTGGGTGGCCGGGCGGTTGACCGCGTCACGCGAGAGCGGACGACCGTCGAGCTCCCACTTCTTGCGGCCGCCGTCGAGCAGCTTGACGTCGTTGTGGCCGTACAGCTTGAAGTACCAGTAGGCGTAGGCGGCGAACCAGTTGTTGTTGCCGCCGTACAGCACCACGGTGTCGTCGTTGGCGATGCCGCGCGCCGAGAGCAGGTCGGAGAACTGCTCCTGGTTCACGAAGTCGCGACGGACCTGATCCTGCAGGTCGTTCTTCCAGTCCAGGCGAACGGCGCCTTCGATGTGGCCACCCTCGTAGGCGGAGGTGTCCTCGTCGACCTCGACGAAGACGACGCCGGGGGCGTTGAGGTTCTCTTCGGCCCAGTCAACGGAGACCAGGACATCGGAGCGAGCCATGTTGTTCCTTTCAACAGACGTGCAGGGTGGGTCAGTTCGGTGCCGGAGCAGGCGACCGGCGGAAGCGGGCTACCAGCGGATAGATCTGGCAGCCCAGGCAGACCCCGAACGCCGCGTTCAAGAACGCCGCGAACAGGGCGAAGCCGGCGAACACCGCGCCGACGATCGGGGAGCCGAGCGCGAAGCCCAGCAGGGAGACACCGGCGAACACGAAGCCGAGTGCCTGCGCGAAACGCAGCGGCGGCACGGGTTCGGTCTCGGTGGGCGGGCCGAGTCGCGCCGCGACGAACGCCGCGTAGATCCGGCCGTAAGGGTGCTTGGCGGGACCGGCCGCCGCGCCGATCGCGAACACCACGGCCTGCAGGCCGATCAGGATGGCGGCGGCGACGGGGGAAACGGTCGCGACCAGCAGCACCGCGACGAGCACCCCGGTCGTCACCCAGGCCACGAAACGCGGCCCGCGGACATCGACGCGAGGTGGGGAATCAGAAAACGAGGTCATGGTGCGAACTCCTGCGCTGAGACGATTCAGTGGGATCTGCCAGTTCGCCGGGGGATCGAAACGATCACTCGTGCGGCGAACAGAGGTCGGCGTCAGGAATCTCGGGAGAGAAGCCGACCGGTCAGCGGCACAGGCAGCAACAACCACCGAGGCGACACAGGTCAACTGTGCGGCGTCGGGTGAGCATCAGCTCGTGGTCGGTTTGCACGATGAAGAGTTTACCCGGTCTTCCCGGGAAATGGGCAGGCCCCCCTCGAAACCGGGGACAACGTCACACTGTGAGCGGCTCGAGGGCGGTGCGCAGGTCGCCCGCCTTCGGTACGCCGGAGATGCGGAAACGCTCCTTGCCCTCGGCGTCGAAGACGAAGGTCGTCGGCAGGGAGAGGACGTTGAGTTCGCGGGCGAGCGCGGGTTGCGCGTCGATGTCGATCTCGATGTCGCGCGGTGCGTTCGGCGAATCGGCCAGTTCCGCGGTGACACCGGCGACCACCCGGCGCACGGCGTCGCACGGACCGCACCAGTCGGCCGAGAAGTGCAGCACCGCGGGCGCCGAACCGGAGACACCGGCCGCGTCGAGCAGGCGGGCGCGCTGTTCGGTGTCGGGGTCGAGGGTGGCGGGCCGGACCCGGCCCTGGTTGCGGCGCAGCAGCAGGCCGACCGCGACAGCGGCCAGCACGACGGCGGCGAGTACGGCGAGTTCGATCATGGTTGCTGCAATCGGTCCAGGTCGATGGTGACGTTGCGGCCGACGCCCTCGACGACGATGTGCCCACCCAGCGCCTCGACCTCGGTGGGCCGGACGCCGAACGGCAACTCCTTGGTATCGATCGTACGGCTGAAGCGCTCGAGCACCGCGCCGCGATCGGCCTCGAGGATCTCCGATTCGCTGGTCTTGGCGGTGTCGGCCGGGCCGCTGTTCTTGTCGTGATAGAAGCCGGTGGCCTGGATGCGCACCAGGTCGCCGTCGAGCAGCAGGTCGGCCTGGATCTGCACCGGCACGCGCTTGGCCGAACTCGACGGGGTGACACCCGCGCCGAGAATGCGCCCGTTGGGCGCGGTGGGCAGCGTGCCGGTGAGCACGAGCGCGCCCCCGGTGGTCATGCCCGAACCACCCGAACCGCCCGTGCCGTCGGACTTGTCGGCCGGGCGAGTGTGGACCTGCAGATCGGGGATGCCGAAGAGCCTGCCGAGTTCGGTGGGTTCGATGCGCATGCGGGCGTCGACCCGATCGACCTGGACCGAGCGCGCCGCACCGTCGAGCAGCTCACCTGCCGGCGCGTGCAGACCGTTCAGCGTGGCCTCGATGCCGATCTCGCCGGGGATGTCCGGGCGCATGCTGCGGGCCCGGATCGCCACGTTGTCGTAGCGCCCGGCCAGGGCCTGGGCGGTGAAGGGGAAACCGTGGAAGGTCACTTCGGGATCGGCCGACAGGTCGGCGCCCGCCCGCAGCTGCCGCGACACGTGGTACTCGGTGTAGGCGGCGGCGCCGAAATCGATCACCACCGCCAACCCGGCCAGGCACAGCAGCCCGATGATCAGCTTGCGCATGAGGTGAGAGTAGCGCCCACGCACGTGGGTGCCGGGTGCCCGGGTATCGGCGGGACACTCGTAAGTGTGCCCGTGTTGCGAGGTCATGGCCTGTGACGCGCTAATGTTGCACCGACTAACCCTGTGTTTCGGCGACGTAGCTGTGCGGCTGCTCTCGTCGCGCAGACACGAGATAGGAGGAGAGCCCGGTGGAGCTGCTCCTACTGACTTCCGACCCCAACCCGGATGCGGTGCTGCCCTCGTTGACGCTGCTCGCGCACAACGTCCGCCCCGCGCCGACCGAGGTGTCGTCCCTGCTGGAGGCCGGTAGCGCCGACGTCGCGCTGGTCGACGCCCGGACCGACCTGGCCGCCGCGCGAGGGCTGTGCAGGCTGCTCGGCAGCACCGGTTCGTCGGTGCCCGTAGTCGCCGTGCTCACCGAGGGCGGACTCGTCGCGGTGAACGCCGACTGGGGCCTCGACGACATCCTGCTGCCCGGCACCGGCCCCGCCGAACTCGACGCGCGCCTGCGCCTGCTCGTCGGCCGCAACGGCGGCGTGGCCAGCCCCGAGAACACGGGCAAGATCACCCTCGGCGAACTGGTGATCGACGAAGGCACCTACACCGCCCGTTTGCGCGGCCGCCCGCTCGACCTCACCTACAAGGAATTCGAGCTGCTCAAGTACCTCGCCCAGCACGCAGGCCGGGTCTTCACCCGCGCCCAACTGCTGCAAGAGGTCTGGGGCTACGACTTCTTCGGCGGCACCCGAACCGTCGACGTCCACGTCCGCCGGCTACGCGCCAAACTCGGCAGCGAATACGAATCCCTCATCGGCACGGTCCGCAATGTCGGCTACAAGGCCGTCCGCCCCGCCCGCTCGACCGCCGCCAAGGGCGAACCGCCCGCCTTCACCGACGAAGACGTCGACGGCGAGGACCTGACACCGGTCAACGGCAGCACGCAGTAACCTCGGTTCGATCGTGTCGGCGATCGCCCGCGAGGAGGAGGCCCCCATGCCCGAGACAGCAACCTTGACGTGGACCGAACGGGTCGACCCGACCACCGTCGATCGCATCCGCACCCTGCTCGACCGCGCGAAGTCCGCCGACGGCGTAGCTCCCGTCTCCGAGCAAGCGATCCTGTCGCTCACCGAAACCGACCCCGGCACAAGGCATCTGCTCGCCGAACGAAACGGCGCAATCGTCGGCTACGCGAATCTTGCTGCGGCACACGGGGAACACCCCGCAATGGCGGAAGTGGCCGTCGACCCCGACGCGCGTCGCCACGGCATCGGCACCGATCTCGTCCGCACGGCTCTCGCCGAAGGCAGCGCGGGCGCCCGCGTCTGGGCCCACGGCGATCTGCCCGCCGCCAAAGCCCTCGCCGCCGCCCTGAAACTGACGACAGCACGCGAACTCTGGCAGATGCGCCGCAGCCTGGCAACTCCCGAGCTACCCCCTCCCGGGGTCCCCGAAGGCCTCGTCCTGCGCACCTACGAAGGCCCCGCCGACGATGCCGAACTGTTGCGGGTCAACAACGCCGCCTTCGCCTGGCATCCCGAACAGGGCGGCTGGACCGAACGCGACATCGCCGCCCGCCGCGCGGAATCCTGGTTCGATCCGGCCGGGCTCTTCCTGGCCTTCGACGCCGCCGATCCCGACCGTCTGCTCGGCTTCCACTGGACCAAGGCGCACCCCGATGCCGCCCCGGCGGGCGAGGTCTACGTCGTCGGTATCGACCCCGCCGCGCAGGGCCGTGGCCTGGGCCGACTGCTCACCCTGGCCGGATTGCACCACCTGCGCGACACGGGCCTGACCGAGGTGCTGCTCTACACCGAAGCCGACAACCACGCCGCCGTGCGGACCTACACCGGACTGGGCTTCGCACCGGCCCATATCGACGTCGCCTACGCGCTGAGCTGACCAGCTGCGAGACAGCTCACAGTTCCTCGGCAACCCTGAATATTGTGAGGATGACCGGGTGCCGACGAGTAAAACTGGGGCAAACATCACACGCTCGGTCTAATCGCGCCGGGCTGTTCATTCTCCGTTAACCCACCTCGGGCCAACTGTCAACCGGGCGAACCTACGTTACTTCTGGGCGGCACAGTCGTCGCCTGGTGCTCGCGTTCACCCGCGATCCGCACCACCCAACTCGCCCGGGCCGGTGAGGGACCGAGCGAGTTCGTCAGCAATGTCGGAGGAAAAGTGAACTTCAAGCGCACCAGCGCCCTGGTCGGCGTCTTCGCCGCGGGTGCCATGTCTCTGGCCGCCTGTGGCAGTGACGACAACACCGGTGACAACGGCGTGGCCGCCAACAGCGCCGTCGAATGCTCGGGCAAGAAGGCGCTCAAGGCGAGCGGTTCGTCGGCGCAGAAGAACGCCATGGAGCGCTTCGTCGCCGCTTACGAGGCCAACTGCGACGGCTTCACCCTGAACTACACCTCGAGCGGCTCCGGTGCCGGTGTCAACGAGTTCCTCGGTAACCAGACCGACTTCGCCGGTTCGGACTCCCCGCTCAGCTCCAAGAAGGACGAGCCCGCCAAGGCGCAGGAGCGTTGCGCGAGCCCGGCGTGGAATCTGCCGACCGTCTTCGGCCCGATCGCCATCACCTACAACATCGACGGCGTCACCGACCTGGTTCTCGACGGTCCGACCGCCGCCAAGGTCTTCAGCGGTGCTGTCGCCACCTGGGACGCCCCCGAGATCAAGGCGCTCAACCCGAACGCCAAGCTCCCCGCGGAGAAGATCGCCGTGATCTACCGCTCCGACGAGTCGGGCACCACCGACAACTTCCAGCTCTACCTCGACGCCGCCTCCGATGGCGCGTGGGGCAAGGGCGGGGGCAAGACCTTCAACGGTGGTATCGGCGAGGGCGCCAAGGGCAACGAGGGCACCTCGGCCGCCATCAAGAACACCAAGAACTCGATCACCTACAACGAGTGGTCCTTCGCCAAGGCGCAGAACCTGTCGATCGCCCAGATCATCACCTCGGCTTCCAAGGACCCGGTCGCGCTGAGCACCGAGTCGGCGGGCAAGGCCATCGACGCCGCCAAGATCAAGGGCGAGGGCAACGACCTCGTTCTCGACGTGAGCTCGTTCTACAAGCCGGCCGAGGCGGGCGCGTACCCGATCATCATGCCGACGTACGAGATCGTGTGCTCCAAGTACGCCGATGCCGAGACGGCCAAGGCCGTCAAGGCGTTCCTCACCTCGGCCGTCACCAACGGTCAGGACGGACTGGACCAGGCCGGCTACATCGCCATCCCGGAAAAGTTCAAGACCAAGCTGACCACCGCGATCAACGCCATCTCCTGATCGCTGCGTAGGCCATGACCATGCACCCTGAGGTGACCGCACCGGGCTCGTCGGATTCGACGGGCCCGCGGGCGGCCGGAGATACTTCGCATATGCCGACCGAACCGAAATTCGACAAGGCCCCGGAGAAGGGTCGTTCCGGGCGCCTGAACGCCGAGACGATCTTTCGGTGGCTGGCCACCGCGGCGGGCGCGACCATTGTCGCGGCCATCGCGTTGATCGCGTTGTTCCTGCTGATCCGCGCGGTCCCCTCGCTCATGGCCGACAACGCCAACTTCTTCACCAGCACGGAATTCTCCACCGGTGACGCGAACAACCTGCGCTTCGGCATCCGTGACCTGTTCATGGTCACGGTGCTGAGCTCGGTGTTCGCGCTCATCGTCGCGGTGCCGATCGGCGTCGGCATCGCGCTGTTCCTCACCCAGTACGCGCCGGCGCGACTGGGCAAGCCGTTCACGATGCTGATCGACCTGCTGGCCGCGGTGCCGTCGATCGTGTTCGGCCTGTGGGGCTTCCTCGTGCTCGCCCCGCAGATCTCGCCGGTGCAGCAGTTCCTCAACGACAACCTCGGCTGGTTCTTCCTGTTCTCCGACGGCAATGTCACGATCGCCGGTGGTGGCACCATCTTCACCGCCGGTGTGGTGTTGGCCGTGATGATCCTGCCGATCATCACCTCGGTGGCTCGCGAGGTGTTCGCGCTCACCCCCCGCGCGCACATCGAAGCCGCCCAGGCCCTCGGCGCCACGAAGTGGGAAGTCGTGCGGATGACCGTGCTGCCCTACGGCCGCAGCGGTGTGATCGCCGGTTCCATGCTCGGCCTCGGCCGCGCGCTCGGTGAGACGATCGCCGTGCTCGTGGTGCTGCGTACCGCGAGCAACGCGGGTACCTGGTCGCTGTTCGACGGTGGTTACACCTTCGCCTCCAAGATCGCCTCGGCCGCCTCGGAATTCAGCTCCCCGCTGCCGACCGGCGCCTACATCGCCGCGGGCTTCGTCCTCTTCGCGCTGACCTTCGTCGTCAACGCACTGGCCCGCCTGGCCTCCGGTGGAAAGGTGAACGGCTGATGACCACCACATCGACCCTCGACAAGCCGGTCAAGGCGCCGACGTTCCGCCATGTCAGCAACAGCAGGCGGATCAAGAACAACATCGCCACCGGTCTGGTCACCCTGTGCTTCGTGATCGCGCTGATCCCGCTGGTGTGGGTGCTCGGCCTGGTCGTGGTGAAGGGCATCGGCTCGATCGTCACCGCCGACTGGTGGTTCAACTCGCAGAAGGGCATCCTGCCGGACCAGTCCGGCGGCGGTGTGTACCACGCGATCTACGGCACGATCGTGCAGGCGCTGATCGCGACCGTCATCGCGGTGCCGCTCGGCGTGATGGCCGCCGTGTACTTGGTGGAATACGGTCGCGGCAAGCTGGCCAAGGTCACCACCTTCATGGTCGACATCCTCGCCGGTGTGCCCTCGATCGTCGCGGCGCTGTTCATCTTCGCGCTGTGGATCGCCACGCTCGGTATGCCGCAGAGTTCCTTCGCGGTGTCGCTGGCACTTGTGCTGCTGATGCTTCCGGTGGTGGTGCGCAACACCGAGGAGATGCTGAAGCTGGTGCCCGACGAACTGCGCGAGGCCTCCTACGCGCTCGGCGTGCCCAAGTGGAAGACCATCCTGCGGATCGTCATCCCCACCGCCGCGCCGGGCATGATCTCGGGCATCCTGCTCGCCCTTGCCCGCGTGATGGGTGAGACCGCGCCCGTGCTGGTGCTGGTCGGTTACTCGAAGTCGATCAACCAGAACATCTTCGACGGCAACATGGCCTCGCTGCCGCTGCTGATCTACCAGGAGCTGGCCAACCCGGAGCCGGCCGGTCGCGCGCGTGTCTGGGGTGCGGCGCTCACGCTGATCCTGCTCATCGCGCTGCTGTACCTGGCTGCCGCCGCGGTCAACAAGCTGCTCACCCGGAACCGATAGAAGCGAACGGAAACTCCCATGGCCAAGCGGATCGACGTCAAAGATCTCAACATCTACTACGGCAGCTTCCACGCCGTGTCGAACGTGGACCTGACCGTGCTGCCGCGCAGCGTCACCGCCTTCATCGGTCCCTCCGGTTGTGGCAAGTCCACCGTGCTGCGCTCGCTCAACCGCATGCACGAGGTGACCCCGAACGCCCGCGTCGAAGGTGCCGTGCTGCTCGACGGCGAGGACATCTACGGTTCGGCGATCGACCCGGTGGGTGTGCGCCGCACCATCGGCATGGTATTCCAGCGCCCGAACCCGTTCCCCACCATGTCGATTCGCGACAACGTGGTGGCCGGGCTGAAGCTGCAGGGTGTGCGCAACAAGAAGGAACTCGACGAGGTCGCCGAGCGCTCGCTGCGCGGTGCGAACCTGTGGAACGAGGTCAAGGACCGTCTCGACAAGCCCGGTGGTGGTCTGTCGGGTGGTCAGCAGCAGCGTCTGTGCATCGCCCGCGCGATCGCGGTGTCGCCCGACGTGCTGCTGATGGACGAGCCCTGCTCGGCCCTCGACCCCATCTCCACCCTGGCGATCGAGGACCTGATCACCGAACTCAAGAAGGAGTTCACGATCGTCATCGTCACGCACAACATGCAGCAGGCCGCCCGCGTGAGCGACCAGACCGGTTTCTTCAACCTCGAGGCCCAGGGCAAGCCCGGCAGGCTCATCGAGATCGATGACACCGAGAAGATCTTCTCCAATCCCACCCAGCGCGCCACCGAGGACTACATCTCCGGCCGCTTCGGATAAGGGATCCAACGAGAAAGCCCCCGCACTCCTTCGGGAGGGCGGGGGCTTTCTCGTTGTACTGCTTCAGCTTTCGATTTCGCCGTCCGGGAGCACACCGGTGACCAGGAAGATCACGCGGCGGCCGATCTCGACGGCGTGGTCGGCGAAGCGCTCGTAGTAACGGCCGAGGAGGGTGACGTCGACGGCGGCGGCGACGCCGTACTTCCACTCCCGGTCCATCAGGAGGGTGAACAGGTGGCGGTGGAGGTCGTCCATCGCCTCGTCGTCCTGGTTGAGCTGGGCGGCGCGCTCGGGATCGCGGGTCTCGAGCACCTCTTTGGCGCCCGCACCCATGTTCACCGCGATGCGGCCCATCTCGGCGAAGTAGCCGTTCACCGATTCGGGCAGGGCGTGGTTGGGGTGGCGGCGGCGGGTCACCTTGGCGACGTGCAGGGCCAGCGCGCCCATGCGGTTCACATCGCCGACGATCTGGATGGCACTGACCACCTGACGCAGGTCGCCCGCGACGGGGGCCTGCAGCGCGAGGAGCGCGAACGCCTTCTCCTCGGCCTCGGCGATCATCACCGAGATCCGATCCTGCTCACCGATGACCTGCTCGGCGAGCGCGAGGTCGGCCTGCAGCAGCGACTGGGTTGCTTGCTCCATGGCCTGGCCGGCGAGACCGGCCATTTCGCCGAGCAGATTGGCGAGCTCGGCCATTTGCTCGTTGTAGATGACACGCATAATGGCTGACCCTAGTGGGTACCGGTACCCCTGTCACCCAACACGGGGTTAATGCCGTGTGGCACAGTCGTGCCAGCTCAGCGCACGTCGTGAATCGGGCAGCTCAGTCGCAGCTGGTGTCGGCGGCGTTCATGTGCTCGAGATCCGACGGCAGACGCACCGGCGCGGCCGAGACCGGCTCGCCGAGCGACACCGCGGGCAGCTCGGCGCCGACCGTCGTCGGGGTACGCACCTGGCCCGTGTAGTCCGAGCCGACGACCACCTCGATGATGCCGCTGAGGTCGTCGTCGCGTTGCAGGACCGCGCCGGGGATGGCACTGGCCACGGTCGCGGCGGCCGCCTCGTTGCCCTCGGCGTAGCGCACCTCGGTGGTGTCGGTGTACTCGGTGGCGTTGGCGACGTTGTAGATGCCGAAACCGAAGTTCGACAGCTTGTTGGCCGCCTGCCTGGCCATGCCCGCGGTCTGGGTGCCGTTGGTCACCAGCAGCGACACCGACGCCGGGCTCACCGCGTACATCTTGGGCGCCTGGGTGGGAGCCGCGGGTGTGCTGGGGTTGGTGATCGGCGGCGCGGTCTGCTCACCGGGCAGCGGCTGGTCGTCGATGATCGCGCGGAAGATCGCCTTGATGTCGGCTTCGCGCGGAATCTCGTTGCCGTAGGACGTGGTTCCCGCGGTCGGGGCGGTGATGAAGGTGACCGCGCCCGCGTTGACCTTCTGTAGCGACCGGCCGAGCAGGATCAGGTCCTTGGTCTCGACGCCGTCGACGAAGGTGTGCTGACGGAACGCCTCGACGAAACCCTGCAGCTTGGCCGGGTCGAGCAGCACCTGACCCGACAGCGCACCACGCAACAGGGCCGCGAGGAAGGTCTGCTGCCGGTGGATGCGGTCGTAGTCGCTGCGCTCCTCGCCGACCACGTGCCGGGCCCGCACATAGTTGAGGGCGGTCTCGCCGTTCACGCGCTGCTTGCCCGAGCTCTCGAGCACGGTGCCGAGCACTCCGTCGATGATCGGCTTGGTCGAGCACACCTCGACGCCACCGATCTGGTCGACCATCGCCTCGAACCCGGCGAAGTCGATGCCGATGAAGTGGCCGATGCTCAGGCCCGACATCTTGCGCACCACGTCGGTCAGGCAGCGCGGGCCGCCGAGCGCGTAGACGGCGTTGAGCTTGTCGCCCATGGCCGACGGGAACTTCTGGTCGGTGTACTTGCCTTTGTCGTTGTCCCAGCCCGCGCACTGCGGCCGAGTGACATCGAGGTCGCGCGGGAAGGAGACGACCACCACGCGGGAGCGGTCCTTGGGGATGTGCACCAGCATCGCGGTGTCGGCGCGCGCGCCTTCGGCGTCGACGGTGGAGCCCGCGCCCATGTCGGCGTTCAGGCCCGCACGGGTGTCGGTGCCGACGATGAGGTAGTTCTCGTCACCGAGCTGCATGTCACCGTCGAGCACGTCCTCGGTGGCACCGTCGAGGGCCGACACCTGGGTGAAGCCGTTGTTGGTGGCCCGCAGGTAACTCCAGCCACCGCCGGTGACCACCAGCGCCAGCACGGCGAAGAAGGTGACCGCGACCCGTCCCGCGAGGCGCGCCTGCTTCGCGCGGCGCCGTTCGGGTGTCCGGGCGGCGGCGGTCTTGGTTTCGCCTCGCTTGGGCTCGACGCGCTTCGGCGGGGCCGCCGGGGTCTCGGTGACGGTGGGCAGGATATCGGTGACCTGCTCGTCGACCCGACGAGCGGGCGGTGCCGTGCGGACCGTCTTACCCTTCGCCGGGGCGGTTTTGCCCTGGGCGGGCGCCGTCCTGCCCGGCGTGGGAAAAGTCTTGCCCTGCGCGGGAATCGCGGTCGTCGCGATGCGGTCGGCGGGGGAGTCGGCGCGATGCGGTGCGGCGGGGGCGTCGCCGGCCGAACCGTCGGCGCGTGCCGCGATATCGGGGCGGGGGGTCGGGCGGGGTGCCTGGTCGCGGGCGCGGCGGCCGGCGCGGGATGTACCCGATGGATCGGCGGGGGCGCGGCGGCTGCGTTTGGTTCGTTCGCTGTCGACCCGGTCGACGAGGTCCTGGACGGTGAGCGGGGCCGCGTCGGGATCGGCGTCGGCGTGCCGTGATCGGCGGGAACCGGTGTCCTTCTGTGCGAGCGGTTCGGCAGCCGGATAGCGCTCCCACGGGGCGCGACCTCCGGGCCGGGGCGTACGCCCGCGCCGATCGTCACCCACCAGCGAACCTCACTTCTCTATCTGCCGCATACGCGTCATCGTTCGGCTGCTCGGTCGAACCGGAGCCGAACGATGTCCGCAATGATAACGATTCCGCCACGAGTAGCCACTCCAGTGCACAACAGATTCGCACGGAATCCGGTTGCGACGCGCTGACCAGGGCCGAAGCTTTACCCCCCGCTGTGCATCACATCGGCGGCGGTGGGCACGGTGTCGTCCTCGGGGTCGTCGAGCCACCCGTCGGGCAGCACGACCTTGGTCTGCGGCGAGCCCTGGCGACCGCGGGGGCCGAGGGCGTCGGTGGGGAAGGGCAGGTCCGGATCGAGCTGTGCGACGAGGTCCTCGATCTGGCTCAGCGCCGACACGGTGGCGAAGCTGCGGCGCAGCTGCGAGCCGACCGGGAAGCCCATCAGGTACCAGGCCATGTGCTTGCGGATATCGCGCATCGCCTTGTCCTCGCCGTCGTGTTCGGCGAGCAGGGTGGCGTGGCGGATCAGGATCTCGCCGACGCGGCCCAGCGTCGGGCCATCGGGGACCGGTTCGCCGCGCAGGGCGGCACTGAGCTCGGCGAACAGCCACGGCCTGCCGAGGCAACCACGCCCGACGACCACACCGTCGCACCCGGTCTCGTTCATCATGCGCAGCGCGTCGTCGGCGGTGAAGATGTCGCCGTTGCCGAGCACGGGGATGGTGGTGACGGCTTCCTTGAGCCGGGCGATGGCCGACCAGTCGGCCGTGCCGGAGTACAGCTGCGATGCGGTGCGCGCGTGCAGGGCGACGGCGGCGGCACCCTCGGCCTCGGCGATGCGGCCGGTGTCGAGGTAGGTGTGGTGCTCGTCGTCGATGCCGATGCGGAACTTGAACGTCACCGGCACGCCTGCCGGTTCGGCGGCCCTGACCATCTCCTTGACGATATTGGCGAACAGCCTGCGCTTGTAGGGCAGCGCGGAACCGCCGCCGAGCCGGGTGACCTTGCGTACCGGGCAGCCGAGATTCAGGTCGATGTGGTCGGCCCAGCCCTCACCGACGACGATGCGAACGGCCTCGCCGAGCGTCTTCGGGTCGACACCGTAGAGCTGCATCGAGCGCGGATGCTCGTCGGCGTCGAACGACATCATGTGCAGCGTCTTCTCGTTGCGCTCGACCACCGCGCGGGCGGTGATCATCTCGCACACGTAGATGGCGGTCTTGCTGCCGAATTCGCGGCACAGCTTGCGGAAGGCCAGGTTGGTGATGCCCGCCATGGGTGCGAGCACGACGGGCGGATCGACCGGGTAGGGCCCGATCCGCAGCGTGGTCGGTGCCTGGGGCATCGTGATAGTCACGTCTGCCATTCTCGCATCCACCCGGATGTGATCGATCTCGCGTACCGGCGACTTCGGCCGGGTCACGGGGCACTCCACAAAGGCTCGGCGGCATGTATGTGGTACTCAACGTTCGGGATATGTCTCTCGGCTCAGTAGCCTGTGCTTTGCCGCAGCAGGCGGCGCGCTGTCCCCACATCATCGGAGAAGACCCCCATGGCCGAAGACGCCACGACCACCACCCCCGCCGCGCCCGGTAAGGCGACCGTGGCGATCAGTGTCTCGTCGCTGGTCGGCGGTGCCGCCATCGCCGTGCTCGCCGTCGCCGCTGTCGTGCTCGGCATGCTGTACGGCTCGGCGCGCTCGGATGTCTCGGACCTGCGTGCCGAGGCCGCCGACGACGCGAAGGCCGAACAGATCGCCCTCGACTACTCCGTCGGCTCGGCAACGCTGAACTACCAGGACGTCGATGCCTGGGTGGCCAAGCTCAAGGCGGGCACGTCCACCGAGCTCGCGGGCAAGTTCGACGTCACCGGCGACAAGCTCGAGGACATCGTCGTCCCGCTGCGCTGGGCCTCCACCGCCACCCCGATCACCGCGAAGGTGCTCGAGCGCGAGGGCCAGGTGTACAAGGTCGCCGCGTTCGTCGACGTGAGCACCACCAACGCGCAGAACCCCGACGGCCTGCGCAACACCGTCACCTACAACATCACCGTCGATGCCGGGCAGGACTGGAAGATCACCGATGTCGGCAGCGCCGACGGTGCCCTGCCGATGAAGTAACCGGCTGTACGAAAAAGCGCCGCCGACCGGAATTCCGGTCGGCGGCGCTTTCGTGAGCTCTAGACGCTGGCCATCTCGCGCTTCTTGGCTTCGCGAGCGAGCATGCGGTCGCGCTGCTCCTCGAACTTGACGACGTCCTGGCTCAGCTTCTCCAGGAAGTCGCCGAGGCGCTCGCGGGTGGCCTCGCCACGGGCGGTGAAGTCGGTGCGCTCGAAGATGTTCCACTTCTTGAGCACCGGCTGTACGACCTCTTCGAGGTGCTGACGCAGGTCGTAGATGCCGTGCTTGGCCATCAGCACGCCGTTGCGCCGGAAGTTGGGCATCCCGGCGCCGGGCATCTGGAAGTTCTCGACGATCAGCGAGATCGCCTCGATCGCCTGGTCGGGCGACAGGTCGAGCGCCGCGCCGCAGAGGTTGCGGTAGAAGATCATGTGCAGGTTCTCGTCGGCGGCGACGCGCTGCAGCATGCGGTCCGCGATCGGGTCGTCGCACACCTTGCCGGTGTTGCGGTGACTCACGCGGGTGGCCAGTTCCTGGAAGGTCACATAGGCGACCGAGTGCAGGAAGCCGGCGTCCACCTCGGTGGGGGAGGCGAACCCGTTGGTCATGTGGATCATGCGGGCGTTCTCGAGGGCCACCGGATCCACGCCACGGGTGACCACCAGGTAGTCACGCATCACGATGCCGTGGCGGTTCTCCTCGGCGGTCCAGCGACCGACCCAGGTGCCCCAGGCGCCGTCCTGGGAGAAGTTCTCGGCGATCTCACGGTGGTAGGACGGCAGGTTGTCCTCGGTGAGCAGGTTGGTGATCATGGCGGCCTTGGCCACCTCGCTGAGCTTGGACTGCTCAGGATCCCAGTCGATGCCGCCCATGGCGGCGAAGTTGCGGCCCTCGTCCCACGGGACGTAGTCGTGCGGATGCCATTCCTTGGCCAGCGACAGGTGCCGGTTGACGTTTTCCTCGGCAACCGGCTCCAACTCCGTGAGCAGTTCGAGTTGAGTCAGATCCCTTGCCATGTAAAAACCCTTCGCTGTCGTGCTTGCGGTCGAACGTCGCGATGCGGCCATACCTTACGGCACCGTAGGTGTGATGCGAAACGCAACTGAGCGTAAAGCCGATGAAGTTGAACAACGCCACAACATCGGCAGTTGCCGGTAGGACGTACTGACGAGTCTAGGTCTTCGGTCCGCAGCGTAGGGACTATCGCTGTAGTGGCGGGGACGTTAGCGCCTACCGGGTGAACTCTTGGTGTAGCGGCGGCGGGAAGCGCTGTCGGCGAGGTCGTTAGCCTGTTCAGGGGCCATGACGCCGGCTCTTCCGGCGCGGCCTTGAAGTGCCACGTGACAGTGGTCACGGTGAAGTGATGGTGCCCCCTGTAGGACTCGAACCTACGACCTAGTGATTAAAAGTCACCAGCTCTACCAACTGAGCTAAAGGGGCGCGCAGCGGAGTCTAACCGACACCGCGCCCCGACGCCGAATAGTGTCCCCGATCAGCCCGGCTCCCGGTGCATCGGGACCGGTCGGCACCGGTAACGGCGGCGCGCCCCGGCGCGATGCCCGGCTGACGGGCTCGAGCACATGGCCGTTCCCACTTCCCGTCGCGACGTGTCATCGAATAGTGTTGTGGGTCAACAGGTTTCGAGCATCAGGAAAGTAAGGGGTGGTACCGGTGTCCGCGAGTGCGCCGCAGGGGGGCGCTGGACAGGCCAACAATGCTGTGCGAGTGCGATTTTCACACTCGGCGCCACGGCTCACGGTTGCGCCCGGTTTGCCTGTCCGGAAAAACGGACCGGGTGTCCCATTCGCATGTTGCCGTTCGGGGAATGCGGGTACGGTGATTACCTGGTGAATTTCGAAACAATCACCGGGGCCGCACTTTCCGGCGCTCGGTGGTGGGTGCGGTGTCGCGGAATTCATCGGGAGTTCGATGTGCCGGGGTGAACGCGAAGGCGCGCGAACTCCCCGCAAAGGGGCAGTCGCTACCGCAGGAGGAGGCGGTTCTCACAGGTATTGAGCCCGAGTGTGCACCCCCTGTGGCGCACCCGGGCCGGCGAACTATACCAGCCGGAGGGGTACCGGCATTCGGCGAGTTTACATACCAAAAGTTTGAAAAATAACCACAATTCGCGTCGCAGGTCTGTCATTGATCGGCGGCGACGAGAAGGTTCGGAGGCGTTTCGAGCATGGCACGGCAGCAAGAGCGGGCGCGCCGCACACGCGCCGCGATAATCAAGTCCGCGGCCGTCGAGTTCGGGAAGAGCGGGTATGCCGCGGCATCGCTCAACCGCATTCTGGAAGGTTCGCGCGCGACAAAGGGCGCGATGTACTTCCACTTCGACTCCAAGGAAGACCTCGCACGCGCGGTGCTCGACACCGCGGTCGAGCGGTACCGGCTGTGCGCGGAGCGCTGGCTGGCCCGCACCGACCTCGGTCCGCTCGACGTGCTGCACGGCATGGTCGACGAGGTCGCGTTGCGGCTCGAGCACGACACCATCGTGCAGGCCGAGTATCGCCTGGTGATCGAACCCGACTTCCATCGCGACGCGGGCAACGGCGGTGGCCGCATCCTCGGCCGGGCCACCCGGGTGCTCGCGGTGCGCGCGATCGACGACGGTCAGCTGCGCGCCGATGCCGACCCCGACCGGTTCACCAGAACCCTTGCCGCGGCGCTCGCGGGCCAGCGGTATCTCGTCGACCCGATCGGCACCGGTTCGGCCGCCGATCTGCGTGCCCGCTTCGCCGAGGTGCTCGAGGTGATCGTCGAGGCCATGGCGACGCCGGTGTGGATACAGCACTTCCGTACCGACGGCTGGCGTGCCCAAGCCCGCCTCGACGACCTCGGTTTGGGCGCCTGACCAGGCGATTTGGAAGAGCGCACCGAGGTGTCATAAGCTATGCGAGCTCCCAACGGAAACGTTGAAGCCGCCCCGGAGAGATTCGGAACGAGCCCCCTTCGTCTAGCGGCCTAGGACGCCGCCCTTTCAAGGCGGTAGCGCGGGTTCGAATCCCGTAGGGGGTACAGTCTTCGGACTGTAGTGTAGGAAAGCAAGGCCCTGTGGCGCAGTTGGTTAGCGCGCCGCCCTGTCACGGCGGAGGTCGCGGGTTCGAGTCCCGTCAGGGTCGCAAGTAAGCGCCGGAGCAATCCGGCGCTTCGCGTATGGCATTCCGTACGGGTGCCTGCGGCCAGGTAGCTCAGTTGGTACGAGCGTCCGCCTGAAAAGCGGAAGGTCGCCGGTTCGATCCCGGCCCTGGCCACAAAAGATCCCCTCACCAGAGCATCTGGTCGAGGGGATTTTCGCGTTCAAGGGTGGAAGACGAGGCGGCCCACCGTCGTGCCGTCGCCGAGCCGGCCGAGCCCCTCGGGCACGTCGCTCAGCGACAGGCGTTCACTGATCAGCGGCTTCAGCTGGTCCGCGGCGGCGAGCCGGGTCAGTTCCTCGTGGCAGTCGCGGATCGCCTGCGGGTCGTATTGCTTGTAGAGGCCCCAGTGCAGGCCGATGATCGAGTAATTCTTGATCAGGGCGTGGTTGAGGGCTGGTTGGGGGATGGTGCCGCCGGCGAAGCCGATCACCAGGATGCGGCCCTCGAAGGCGATGCATTTGGTCGACTTGGCGTAGGCGTCGCCGCCGACCGGGTCGTAGACGACGTCGGCGCCGCGCCCGCCGGTGAACTCCTTGACGATCGGCACGAAGTCCGAAATGTGCCGGTCGATGACGAGATCGGCGCCCAGCTCGCGGCAGTACTCGGCCTTGTCCGGCCCGCCGACCACACCGATCACGGTGGCGCCGGCGGCCTTTCCGAGCTGCACGGCGGTGCTGCCGACGCCACCGGCCGCGGCGTGTACGAGCAGGGTTTCCCCGGCTCGCAATCGGGTGCGCCGATGCAGGGCGAACCAGCTCGTCTGGTAGCCGATGCACAGGGCGGACGCTTCGGCGTCGTCGAGTGCTTCGGGGGCGGGGAAGGCGTTGGCCGCGTCGAGTATCGCCATCTCGGCGAAGGCGCCGCCGGGCAGGTCGGTGGTGCCGACGATCCGGTCACCGACCGCGAACCCGGTGACGCCGTCACCGACCGCGACCACCGAACCGCACAGTTCCACACCGGGGGTGAACGGCAGCGGCGGCTTCACCTGGTACTGCCCACGGCACAGCAGCACGTCGGGGAAGTTGGCCGGTGCGGCGAGCACCCGCACCAGCAGTTGTCCCGGACCGGCGACGGGGTCGTCGATCTCGTTGAACCGCAGCACCTCTCGTGGTTCACCGAGCTGGCCTACCTGCCAAGCCTTCATGAGCTGTCTCCTTACAGTAAATGAGCGCTTGCTTAGCTTGGCGTGCCGACGTTGTCGTGTCAATCACAGATCGCCTCCGGTGACCGAAGTCTGTCGGTGCGTGCCGAGCGGTGACGATCGAGAGAGCCACCACCACCTGCGCGTTTCCCGAAACGGCAGCGACCGGGGTACAGTCGCCCCGCGAGAAAGCAGCAAGGCCCTGTGGCGCAGTTGGTTAGCGCGCCGCCCTGTCACGGCGGAGGTCGCGGGTTCGAGTCCCGTCAGGGTCGCACGAGAAATCCCCCGTACCGGTCGGTGCGGGGGATTTTCGCGTCAGCGGCGGTGGTCGATGCTGGTGATGCGGTAGCGGCCGGTCGAGATCTCGGTGGTCTTGATGGTCTGGTGCACCTTCTCGATGGCGGTGTCGCCGGGCCACTGCTGATGGATCGTGACGTGCCAGATGGATGTATCGGTGGAATCGCCACGGGTGATGTGGGTGCAGTACTTGATGTCCGGCGGCAGGGTGGCGATGCCCGCGGCGAGGGCGGCCTCGTCGCCGACGTGGGCGTTGTCGGTGACGAAGGACCTGGCCTTGGTGGCGTCGCGGTCGACGTAATAGCTGTACTCGAAACCGAGGATGGCGCCCTGGGGTGAGCTCGCGTCGCCGCGTTCGGCGCTCACGGTGATGGAGGTGGTGCGGAACTCCTCGCAGCCGGGGAGCGCGTGCGCGGGCAACGGTGGTGTGGTGCTCGAGGTGGGAGCTGTGATGTTCGACAGGCCGGCTTGCCTTGTGTCCGAGGCGGATCGGTCGCCCGGGCCGAGGAAGATGGTGGCGGCCACGCCGAGCAGCACGACGAACAGCAGTGCGCCGACCACGCCCTTGATCGCGGCGGCGGCCTTCGTGCGGCCGTGGCCGTCGTCGTAGCGTTCGTCGTTGTAGTTCTTGCGTGGCCTGCGTGCGATGGGGCCGCCGCCGCCGAAATCCTTGAGCTTGGGCAACACCGGCATCTCCACGTGGTCACCGCTCTGCTCGGTGGCGGTCGTCGTCGCCCAGTCGTTCCAATCCACATCGTCGTGGCGTGCCGGTTCGACGGGGATGTCGGCGTCGGTCCAGTCGTTCCAGTCGCCGGTGAACCCGTCGTCGTCCTCGTCGGGGTGGCGGTAGACGGGTTCCGGCAGCAGCGGCGGCGCCGGGGCGTCGGTGAACGGTTCCGGTTCCGGCGGCGGCCACATCTCCGGGTTGGTCCCGATGGTCTGCGGCTCGGCCTCGCGCCGCCGCCTGCGCCGTCGTTTACCCTGCGGACGACGGCGCCCGGTGGCGTCCGGCGACGAGAAATAGGCACCGAACGGGTTGTCCATGCGCGCGGCCTAGGCGTTCGCCGGGACAACTCCGGGTTGCCCGTGTTTGGGGGCGTTCGACGGTCGTTCGCTCTCCTGATCCTGTTGCGGGCGCGCGGCGGGTGGAATCACTCCGCCCTGCATCGGCTGCTGCTGCGCGGGTGCCTGCTGGAACGGGGCCTGCTGTGGCGCTTCGGGTTTGGGCGTCGGATTGGTCGGCGCGGGTGTGGGGGCCTCCGGTTTCGGTGTGGCACCACCGGAGTTCGCGCCACCGGAGTTCGCGCCGCCCGAACCACCCGGGTTCGCACCTCCGGAACCGCCGGAGTTGCCGCCGAGACCGCCGAACAATGTGTTCGAATTGCCGTTGTTACCAGCGCCATTGGTGCCGGGCGCGGTCGTCGCGGGCGCGGTGTTGGCCGGTGTGTCGGCCGTACCGTCCACCCCGGCCGCCAGGGTGTCGATGCCCGTCGTCGCCAGCTCGGCGCCCTTGTCGATGCCGTGCATGGCGACTTCGGCGATCTTGTCGATGAGGTGCGTGCCGAAGCTGACACCGGCATCGATGGCCGCCGTACCGAGGCTCACACCGCCGTCGATCAGTGCCTCCTGCAACGCGATCTGCGCCGCGACCGCCGGGTCGGTCGTCTTCTCGTCGTTCCAGGTGGAGGTGTCGGTGCCGCCGGTGCCGAGCACGTACACGCCCGGCGCGACCTCGGTCGCTCCCGGAGGAACCGTCACCCCGTTGGTCCCGCCGAGATCGCTGGTGAGGCCCTGGGTGTCGCGGGTGTGCTGGTCCATCTCGGTGCTGGCCGCACCGACCACCCCGACGGCCTCCTGGATCGCCTCCTCGGCGAGCTCCACGATGGCGTCGAGATTGTTGCTGTTCACGGCGGGTGCGGCGGATTTGGCCTTGCGCCGGAACTCCGCGATGATCGCGTCCACCTTGGCGGCCGCGTTCGCCTGCGTCGTATGCGCCTGGCCGAGCAGAGTACTCAGGCGCTCACCCCGATCGGCTGCGGCCGACACCTCGGTGGCGGTCCGGCGCAGCGCCGGAGTCGCCGGTGCGGCGGTGTCGGTGGACTCGAGCGCGTAGAGGCCGAGCCGGTGGGGGTCCTCGGTGGCCGTGGTCGCGGCCGAGGCGGAGGTGAGGGCGGAGACGACGGCGGGATCGGGGTCGGCGGAGGTGTTGGTGCCCAGCGCCTTCCGCAATTCCAGCAGCGGCACCTCGAGCAGCGCGATCACCGGTTCGATCTTGGCCTCGGCCTCTTCGGGGGTGATGGTGCTCAGGGTGTTCTCGGTGACGAGCGATTTCGTGCGCATCAGGCCACCTCGTTCTCGACCGCGCGCAGGCCTGCGGCCACATCCGTGTCGACGCCGGTGACGTCGTCGCCGAACCGGGTCAGGATGTCCTGGTAGGCGCTGACGAGATTCCCGGCCGTGCTGAGGGTTGAGGCGTGCGCGCCCGCCGCCTGGGTCCACACGGCGGCGAATTCGCGGCCGAGCACGCCCAATCCGGAAAGGTCGACGCCCGCCGCGGTGGTCGTCTGGGTGGCCGCGGTGCCAAGTAGTTCGGAAACCCGAGCTGCCGCACGCTGATAAGCGTCGAGCGCTGACGGGTCGAATGACATTTCTGCCACGATGTCTGCCCCTTCACGATCGCGGATCCCGGCGCTGCCGGCACTGAAAAGCGTAACCACCTGGGGCCGTTCGTGGGGGCGTCCAGCACTCTTGGACGGCCGGTTCTCGAGAAACCCCTGGTCGGCGCCGAGCTGACCGACCGGTAGGGTCGGCCGCGATGGCTGTCCTCCTGCTCACGCTGCTCGGGTTCGCCCTGCTGGACGCGCTCGACGTGTTGCTGGTGGCGATCACCACCGCCGTGGTCGCCGACAGCAGGCTGGCCAGACGTTCGCCGCTGGTCGGTGTGCTGAGCTTCCTCGGCGGTGTCTTCGCGGTATCGGTGCTGTTCGGCGTCGCGACGGTGCTCGGCATCGACTTCCTCGTCCGCCTGCTCGACTTCGACCTCACCCCCACCCTGCGCTACTGGGGTGAGCTGGTGATCGGGCTAGTCCTGATCGCGGTGGCGGCGATTCCGGTCGACGCGGGCGCGGCGCCGGGCGGCCGGTGGGTCCAGCCGGTGCGCAAGTACCCGTGGCTGATGGGGGTGATCGGTTTCACCCTCGGTCTGGCGAAGGTGCCGACCTCGGTGCCGTACCTGGCGGCGCTCGCCCTGATTTCCGCGCAGCGTCCGCTGCCCGCGAGCTGGCCGGTGCTGGTGGCGGGCTACTGCCTCGTGGCGCTGGTGCTGCCGCTGGCCGTGCTCGCGCTGGCGTTGCGCAGAACCCCTGGGGCACGGCGGATGTACCGGATGCTCGTCCGTGGCGTGACCCGGTACGGTCCGCCGGTGGTTCGTGTCCTTTTCGTCGTGTTCGGTGTCGTGCTCGTCGTCGACGCGCTGGTCCACGCCGGGCAGCTGTGGTGAGGGCCCCGGGCGGCCGCTCAGGAACACGTCAGGTCTATCGAGTACGGTCATAACGAATCGATGACGTGCCGCGGCGCCCGCACCCTGGGCCGCCGGGCGTTACCAGGTGAGCAGGGAGGGCGACCCTTGAGGGTTACCGTTGTTGTGCCGACCTACAACGAGCGGGAAAATCTGCCGGTGGCGGTGGAGCGGCTGACGGCGCTGCCGGTGCCCGATCTGCATGTGCTGGTGGTGGACGACAACTCACCCGACGGCACGGGCGAGGTGGCCGACAAACTGGCCGCCGAGCTGCCGAACGTGGTGAGCGTGCTGCACCGCACCGAGAAGGACGGCCTCGGCCGCGCCTACATCGCGGGCATCACCCAGGCCCTGGCCGACGGCGCCGACGTGGTGATCCAGATGGACGCCGACCTCTCACATCCGGCCGAGGTGATCCCGGCCATGCTCGAGAAGCTGACCTCCGAGGACGTCGGCGTGGCGCTCGGCTCCCGCTACGTCCCCGGCGGCTCCACCGCCGAGGAGTGGAAGTGGTACCGCAAGGCCCTCTCGGCCTGGGCCAACTTCTACGTGAACCTGATTCTGCGCCTCGGCGTCAAGGACGCGACCGCCGGTTTCAAGGCGTGGAAGGCCGACACCCTGCGTGCCATCGACGTGGCCTCCATCCGCAGCAACGGTTACTCGTTCCAGGTGGAGATGAACTACCGCGCGATCAAGCGTGGCTACACCATCGCCGAGGTGCCGATCCGTTTCGAGGAGCGCACGGTCGGCGCGTCGAAGATGAGCCTGAAGGTGCAGCTGGAATCGGCGCTCATGCCGTGGAAGCTGCTGTTCGGCCGTTCTGTCTAGACCACCCGCGAAAAGGCCCGGCCGGGAACGTTCCCGGCCGGGCCCTTCGCTGTGTGTCACTGCTCGGCGATGTGGCGGCGCACGCCTTCCAGTGCGATCACCATGACCGGCACCAGCACCACGTGCATCAGCGACAGGGCGATGGTGGAGGCGGTGTCGAAGCCGGCGGTCAAGGTCATGCCGATGGTCGCGATCGACAGCACCGAGCCGACGACCGCGGCGACTCGCAGCACCCCGGTCCACTTGTAGGAGACCAGCATCGCGGCGGTCAGTCCGATCAGCAGCGGAACCACCGACATCAGGATCACCCCGCCAGGAGCGACGTCGGCGACCTTGCCGTCGGTGGTCGTGGTGAACGAACCGCCCGCTGCCTCGCCGATTCCCCAGACGATCAGATTCGCGATCAGGGCGGCGGCGACGGCGCCGAGCACGGCGACGGGCCGGTTCAGGGCAGGCAGGGTGCGGGTGGTGGTTGCGGTGGTGACTGCGGTGGTCATGATGTTCTCCCTCATTCGGTGGTGACACAATCTTCAAACCTGAAGAATGGTTTAGGTCAAGGGCGGGCGGCGGCATCCGCCTGAGACCCTGGTCACATTCCGGGAGGGTGAGCTGTCAGGCGCTCGGCCAGTTCAGCAAGGTGCGTTCGTAGAGCCTGCGGACTTCTTCGATCTCCTCGTCCATCGCGGCGGGATTCCACGTCGACACATCGATCGGCGGCAGAATCGCCACGTCGACGACACCGCTTCGGGCGATGGGTGAGTCGCGCCAGGCGATGTCACCGGCATTGCGGATGACGATCGGGATCACCGGGACGCCCGCCTGCTTGGCGATGTGGAAGGCGCCCTTCTTGAACGGGCCGAGCCCGCGGGTGTACGAGCGCGTGCCCTCCGGGGCGACGGCGATCGACAGACCTTCGCGCAGCGTCGAAACGACCGGTGCCAGCGCCGCTTTCGCGCGTTCGGTGTCGGAACGGTCGATGAAGGTGACGCCGACGAAGCGCATGAGCGGTCCGAAGAGGGGATGCGACCGCAGTTCCTTCTTGCCGATGCCGGTGACGCCACCGTCGAGCACCTTGGGAACGATGATGACGTCGAACTGGCTCTGATGGTTGAACAGGAACACGGCGGGCCGTGGGGCACGGGCGTTTTCGGCTCCGACCACGCGCAGCTCGACGCCGAGGGTGCGCAGGGTCGCGGTGGTCCCGTCGTGCATGAGGGCGTCGGCCATGGCCTGGCGATCGCGGGTGTAGGACTTGCGGATCACGCCGGTCATGGCACCGGTGACGAGGGCGATGAAAGCGAGGACGGTGCGGGCGTAGTCGATCGGGCTCGGCGCTGTGCGGGGCTGGAACGCGCTCGGGTCGACCGACCGGATGCCCGCCGATTCGAGCAGCGCGGGGGTGTCGGCGTAGACATAGCCGATCTCGCAGTCGCGCGCCGCGGCGAATTCGCCCACCGCTTCGGCTTTCTCGGTCCCCCACAGCGGCGGTCCATCGAGCTGACCGGTGAGAATACCGTTGTCGGTGGCGAACTTCGTGCACAGCACGTTGTCGATGCCGAGGAGTTCGGCGAAGGGGCCCACCTGGTACACCGGCAATTCGCTGACCAAAAGCACTGTGTGTCCGGCGGATCGGTGTTCACGGACCAGCTGCCAGGCTTCGGGGAAGACCCGGCCGTGCATCTCCGTGCGGAAAACGCCGCGACCCAATTTCTCGAGTTCCGCTTCCGGCACACCGGCCCACGCCCGTTCGGCTTCGCGGAGGAAACGCTGATGGTCCCGTCGGAAGCCGGTCAGCATCGCGTCCCGCCGAGCGTCGCCGCGCCGGCGACGCTTGCCGGGCAATCGCTTTCGGGGCAATGCATCGACTACAGCCAGGGTGTCGAAGACGGCGAGCACCCGATCGCCCTGTGGACCGGTTCTGATGGCGGTGACCGCGTCGTCGATGCCGCTCACAGCGAGTTCCGATTCGATGGGTCGAGCGAGGCGGCCCGGGCGATCCGTTCGCCGAGATCACGTAATTGCTGCGCGAATTCGTTGCGGCGCGCGATCAGGTCGTCCTCGCCACCGGGCTCCGCCGGAGCGATCAAATTGTGGTTGTCGGCCAATTTCCACGCGCTGGTGAACAATTCCGTAGATACCGATTCGGGGCTGTGTAGCCGCTGCTGCAACAGCATCTGCTTGCCGACGGCGACACATTCGTCGATGAATTCCTTGCGGTCGATGACGGCGTCGGCCGGGCGGGCAGTGAGCCGTTCGGCCACCACGAGTTGCGCGTCGAAGAACGAGCGAAGGACACGGTGCGCCATGACGAAGCCCGACTCGGTGAGCGCGCTGAGGAACTGCTGATCGAGGCGGTCGTCGGGGGTGTTCTCGTCCCATTCGGGGACGATCACACGCACCTCTTCGATGATCTGGTCGGCGAATTCCTCACGTTCGGGGAAGAAGAATTCGAATTTGAGCAGGTCACGCAGCGCGAAGGCGGCCCGCCATGCCGCCCGGAGCGGGTCGTCGCCCGGTTGTTCGACGGCGGTGAGCGCGGCCAGCTCGAGAATGGCCCGGTTGACGAACCAGTGCACCGCGCTGTTGCGGTAGAACGCCGCCTCGAGGTGGGCGCCGGGTTCGATGGAGTACACCGGTTCCAGCCCGCCGCGATACACGGTGACCACCCCGGCCAGCGCCAGCTGTTCGAGGACGACCTGCAGGCCCTGCTCGTCGCGCAGCTTGGACAACTCACCCGCGGGCAGGCCGCGCCGATCGATATAGCCGAGCACCGGATCGAGCACGGTGCGTACCTGGCCCAGTGTCAGCGCGCGTTCGTGCACGCCGAGCAATGCCAGGGTGACCAGGGCGTTGACGGTGATCGGGGTGACCGCGTTGATCCGCACCGCCACGTCGAAGGCCAAGCGCTGCACGGCTTTGCGTTCGGTCTCGCTCAGCTCCGATTCGTCGGGCACCTTGGTGGCCCCGGTCGCGGTGTCGTGCAGCGGGATGGTCTTGGGCCGTTCACCGAGTGGGTCGCCATGGGTTTCCAGCCGTTCGCGCGCCGAAATCGCCTCGCCGAAGCGAACATACACGCGTCCGGCCGAATGCTGCTGACTGCGAACATATCTGGCGAGCCACGCGATGCCTTCCGGCTTCTTCTTGCCGCCTGCCTGCTCGCTGGCGATGGCACCGAGCTCGTTGAGCCGCTCGTAGGTGATCGACACCGGCACCAGCATCACGTCCTCGACGCGACCCGATCGTACTGCCGCCGCAAGGTAATTGAGCAGGCCGTACCTGGGTGGGCGCAGCTTGCCGGTCCTGGTCCGGCCGCCCTCGAAGTACCACTCCATATTGAACCGCTTGGACAGCAGGTAGGCGAAGTACTCCTCGACCACCGCCTTGTACACCTCGTCGTCGCCGAAGCTGCGCCGGATGAAAACGGTGCCGGTGCGCCGGGCGATCGGACCCATCGGCCAGAAGTTCAGGTTCGCCCCACCGATCACATGGTTGGGTGGGAAGTCGTTGCGGGCCAGCACGTCGCCGAGGACGAAGGCGTCCACATACGAGCGGTGCGAGGGCAGGAAGACCAGCGGGTACTTGCGGTTGAGCGAACGCAGGGCGTCCAGGCCGCCGAGGTCGGTGTCGACCTTCCAGGTCGAGGCGTGCACCGGGCGCATGGCCTGGGTGAACAGATCCGACACCAGCCTGCTCTGCGCGGCGACCAGCTCGCGCAGCGCCTTCTCCGCGCTGCGGTGGACGTGGGCGGGATCGGAGCCGAACTCGTCGGCGATGTAATCGAGCTTGCGCTGGAATTCCGGTGAGTCGAGGATTTCCTCGGCCACCAGCTGCGGCACCTTGTAGCGGTCGCCGATGACCGTGCGTTCCGCGCGTTCGAGCGCGACGACCGCCGCGCGCAGCACCGAGCGGGCGAAGGCGTCGGGCGAGCCCGATCGCAGCAGCGCGGCGGCCTCCGGATAATTGGTGCGCAGCTCGCTCAGCCGCGCGGGCGCGCCGACCAGCACCTGATGGCGGTCGGGGTGGGTGCGCAGCAAGCGGCGCTGCACCAGGCGGTTCGGCTTGCGCGGATTGGTGAGCATGGCCAGGTCGGCGAAGGTCACCCGGCGCACGCCGTCGCGCTCGGGCGGCAGCCACAGCACCCGGACCGGGACGACCAGCGGGTCGTCGCGTCGGTTCACCAGGCGTTTGATGAGCGCCTTGGCATCGAGATCCACCTGCGTGACGGGTCCGTCGGAGTCGATCTCGCGCGCCAGCCCGCCCTCGGCGATCCAGGTGCCGATCACCTCGCGCTCCACGCCGGAGGCCGCGTCGACCAGGGCGACTACCGAGTCCGCCTGCGGAGTCGTGCGCGTGGGCCGCCCATCGTTGTCGATCATCTCTCCATTGAAGCCGCAGATTCGCCGTAGCGCACCGAACTTCGCCGACAGCGCGTTCGCGGGTGACAATGAGTGGGCAAGGCTACTCCGCACACGGGTAGCAAAACCTAGAGGTAATGCTAACCTAACCAAGCTAAATTAGGTCAGCTTTACCTTGGAGGATCGTTGTCGTCGACGGAACAGCCCACACGGGTGGAATATGTGACCGATCCGGCGGCAGCGATGTCGTGGTTGGCCTCGGCCGATCGGTTCGGCGAGTACGTGATGTACGAACGGCCCGGTGTCTGGGTGTTTGCCGCCGACCCACTCGGTAGCGTCGAACTCGACGCCAACGAACTGCGCACCACCTGGGGTGAGCAGACCACCGCCCGCGCGTGGACCGGCAGGCCTGCCGCCGCCGTCGACGCCGCCCTGGCGAGCCTGCCCCTGGACGGGCGCAACGCCTACGGCTGGATCGGGTTCGAATTCTGCGCCTATTCCCTCGGCGCCACCCGCTATCTCAACCCGCTGACCTCCCTGGCCAACCTGATGATTCCCCGCATCGAAGTGCGCATCGACGCCGACGGTGTGCGGATCAGCGGCGCCACCCCCGCCGAAATGTGCGATATCCACGACCTCATCGCGGCCTCGCAGGGCGCCGAGCTGCCGTCGGCGCATCCGGTCGACGTGCGGCCCGATGTCACCGGCTACCAGGATCGGGTCGCCACCGCCGTCGAGGAAATCCGTTCCGGCAGCTATCAAAAGGTGATCCTCTCGCGCAAGGTCGCACTGCCCTTCGCTGTCGACGTCCCTGCCACCTACCGCCTCGGCCGAGCCAACAACACCCCCGCCCGCTCCTTCCTGCTGCGCCTCGGCGGTCTGGAAGCGGCCGGATTCAGCCCCGAGCTGGTGGCCTCCGTCGACGACGACCGAGTGGTCACGACCGAACCACTCGCCGGCACCCGCGCCTTCGGCCTCGGCCCCGAAGCGGACAGCGCGGCCCGAGTCGACCTGCTGGCCGATCCGAAAGAAATCGTCGAACACGCCATTTCGGTTCAAACTTCCTTTGCCGAGATCGCCGAGGTAGCGGTTCCCGGTACCACGGCGGTCTCGGACTTCATGGCCGTGCGCGAACGTGGCAGCGTGCAGCACCTCGCGTCGACCGTCCGCGGCGAACTCGCTCCCGAACGCACCGCCTGGGACGCGCTGGAAGTGCTGTTCCCGTCCGTCACCGCCTCCGGCATCCCGAAGCAGGCAGGCGTCGACTCCGTCTTCCGCAACGACCACGACGAGCGCGGGCTGTATTCCGGCGCGGTCGTGTGTGTTTCACCAACCGGCGCACTCGAGGCGACACTGGTTCTGCGGGCGATCTACCAAACCGGCGAAGGGGCGTGGTTACGTGCCGGGGCGGGGATCGTCGGCCAGTCCCGCCCGGAACGAGAGTTCGAGGAAACCTGCGAGAAGCTGGGAAGCGTCGCACCTTACGTCGTGAAGGCGTGATCTAGGAGTCGTGCCGCGTGGGCCGGAAGTGCGGCAGGTGGCAGACCTGAGTAACGCACGCCCCCATCCGCATTCCAGGCAGCCCGCCATGACCGCAGTCCCAACCCCGCACGACCCGACCTCGAGGAGGGTCCGCCGCGAAGCGGCGCAGCGGCCCTCCAGGGGCCGCGCTCGAGCGCGCCAGCGCTCCAGAAATACAGCCCAATACCTTTGTGGTGCACAAAACACCAAGGCATTTCCGCACGGCACCCGAGCCCGACAGGCACCCGAACTCGAGTGCCGTAAGCCCCCTACAAACTCGCCCGCAGCGCCTTCTTATCGATCTTGCCAACAGCCGTAACCGGCAGCGAATCCGCCTGGCGAATCAAGTCAGGCAGCTTGTAAGTAGCCAGACCACGCTCGGTAAGAAACGTCTTCAACTCAGGAAGCGTCGGCAACGACCCGGTCACCACCAGCACCACACACACCTTCTCCCCGAGCGACGGATCGGGCACCCCCACCGCCGCGGCATGGAGGACGGCAGGATGAGCCAGCAGATGCTCCTCCAACTCATCGCAAGAGATGTTCTCACCGCCGCGATTGATGACATCCTTGATCCGCCCACTGACCACCAGGTGTCCGGTAGGAAGCTGACGGACAAGGTCGCCGCTGCGGTAGAACCCGTCGGGCGTGAACGCGCGAGCATTGTGTTCGGGGGCACGGTAGTAACCACGCAGCGTGTAGGGCCCGCGGGTCAGCAGCTCCCCCTCCTCACCGGCAGGCACATCGTTGCCCTGACCATCGACCACACGGATCTCGTCGCCAGGCGAAAGCGGCTTGCCCTGAGTGGTGTAGACCAGTTCATCGGCGTCATCGAGGCGTGTGAAGTTCAACAGCCCCTCGGCCATCCCGAACACCTGCTGCAACCGGCACTGCAACGCCGGTTCCACTTCACGGGCATTGACCTCGGCCAACCGCGCGCCACCCACCTGAAGCAGCCGCAGCGAGCTCAAATCGGCGTCCTCCCAATCCACCGCGGCACTCCACAACTGGGCAAGCGGCGGCACCACGGCACTCACGGTGACGCGATGCTTCTCGATGGCGGCGAACGCGGCCTCGGGGCTCGGGTCGAGGGTGAAGGCGACGGCCCCGCCGGTGGCGACGGTACCGAAGATGCCAGGGCAGGCGAGCGGGAAGTTGTGTGCGGCAGGCAAAGTCGCGAGGTACACGTCATCGGCGGTGAGCTCACACACCTGCGCGCTCGCGGTGGCGTTGTAGACGTAGTCGTCGTGGGTGCGTGCGATGAGCTTGGGCAGACCGGTGGTTCCACCGGAAACCAGCATCACCGCGATCTCGGCGGGATCCACCTCGGGCAGCGAATCACCCTGCGCCGGAACGGTATCGAGGGCACGGAACTCGCCGGGCTCGCCCGCGACCAGCACGTGCGCCAGGCTCGGCACGGCGGCGCGCACCGTGGCGGCCAGCTCGCGGTAGTCGAAATCGCCGAGCCGGTCCGGGATCAGGTAGGCAACGGCCTCCGACAGCGCGGCCAGGTGCTCGATCTCGGCGCGGCGGTGCGCGGGCAGGGTGAGTACGGGGATGACGCCCGCCCGCAGGAGGCCGAACAGGGCCGTCGCGAACTCGGGGATATTCGGCAGCTGCACGATCACCCGGTCGCCGGGGCGGATGCCGAGGGCGAGCAGTCCGTGCGCCATGGCGTCGGCGGCGGCGTCGAGTTCGGCGTAGGACTGCACGGCGGCGTCGCTGAGGATCGCGGGGCTCGACGGCTGGGTGCGTGCGGTGTCGCGCAGCAGGTCACCGAGCGTGCGCCCGGGCCAGTAGCCCGCCGTGCGGTACTCCTGCGCTGCCGCCTCGGGAAACGGAACGTAGCCCTCGCGATGGCTTGTCGACGTGGTCACAGTCGAACCCTCCGGTCGATCCAGATCAAAGCGGCCGAGAACCGGGGGTACTCGACCATAGGTTAGGCAACCCTATCTCAGTGGAGTAGGCTCCCGGCGAGCAGTATCGAATCCGTCCGTGGTCGGACGGCGAGCAAGGAGTGATCGGCAGATGGAGACAGCACCCGCGAACGGCGGCGGAATCGACCGTGCCGAGATCCGGGCCGCGATCGCCCGTCACCTAGACATCACCCCTGACGCTGTCGCCGACGCCGACGACCTGATCCAGCTCGGCCTCGACTCTATCCGCACCATGAAGCTCGCGGGCGCCTGGCGCAAACGCGGCATCAAGGTGAACTTCGCCCTCCTCGCCGCGCACCCGACCATCGATGCCTGGCACGCCTTACTCAACGGCGCCGACCCGGAATCCCTGACCGCCGCCACCCGTCACGGGCGGGTCGCCGCGGAGCCGGTCGAGGGCGCTGTCGCGTCCGCTCCGACCGCAATCGCCGACGAGGTGTCGACCACCGCCGTGTCGGCCGCGGTCGGCCCGACCGGCCCGACTGCCGGCGCATCGGCCACGCACCGATCGAGTCAGGCCGCGGGTGTCGGCACGGCTGCAGGTGCGCAACCGACCACACCGACCGACGGCGCGCAGGTGCCTGACGAAAACGGCTCTGCCGCAGCGGATGTCATCCCCGACGACGGTACTCCGTTCCCGCTGGCGCCCATGCAGCACGCGTACTGGATCGGACGTTCGGATGCGCAGGAGTTGGGCGGGGTAGCCGCGCACCTGTATGTCGAGTTCGACGGCAAGGACGTGGACCCGCAGCGTCTCGAGCGGGCCGTGGAGCAATTGCTCGTGCGCCACCCGATGTTGCGGACGAGGTTCCTGCCGGACGGCACCCAGCAGACCCTCGACCGCCCGGGCAGGGCCGTGTTCGGGGTCACCGATCTGCGTGCGGTGCCCGAGGACGAAGCGCAGCGCAGGCTGGCGGAACTTCGCGATCAGCGCACCCATCAGCGGATGGCCGTGGAGGACGGCCAGGTGATCGATATCGCCCTCACCCGGCTGGCCGACGGTCGCACCCGCCTGCACCTCGATGTCGACATGCTCGCCGCCGACGCCATGAGCTACCGCATCCTCGTCACCGACCTGGCCAAGCTCTACCACGGCGAACAGCTCGCCCCTCAGGACTACACATTCCGCCAGTACCTGGCCGAACAGCCGTCCACCGACGAGGAGCGCGAACGCGATCGCGACTGGTGGCGCGACCGGCTCGCCGAACTGCCCGGCGCACCCGAACTGCCGCAGGCACAGCATGTTTCGGAGCCGAACCGCACCGTCCGCCTGCACCGATGGCTGTCCCCGGAGGCCAAGGCGCAGGTGTTCGACGCCGCCCACGCGCGTGGCATCACCCCGGCGATGGCGCTGGCCTCGGTGTTCGCCGAGACCATCGGCGGCTGGTCGGCGCAGCGCCGCTTCCTGCTGAATCTGCCGCTGTTCCATCGGGAGCCGGTGCACCCGCAGGTCGACGGCGTGGTCGGCGACTTCACCTCCTCGGTGCTGCTCGAGGTCGATGTCACCGAGCCCGCCACCGTCGCCGATCGGGCGCGCACCCTGCAGCAGCGCCTGCACGAGGAGGGCGCCCACTCGGCCTACTCGGGCCTCGAGGTCCTGCGCGACCTGGGCCGTCAGCGCGGCGAACCGGTGCTTGCCCCCATCGTCTACACCAGCGCCCTCAACCTCGGCGAACTGTTCGCCGACACCGTCACCGAGACTTTCGGTGACCCGGTCTGGATCATCTCCCAGGGCCCGCAGGTGCTGCTCGACGCCCAGGTCACCGAGGTCCGCGGCGGCCTCCTGCTCAACTGGGACATCCGCGAATCCGCCTTCCCGCCCGGCATGGTCGAGGACATGTTCGCCCGCTACATCGAGGCCATCGAACGCCTGGGTGGCCAGAGTTCGGCGACCGTCGCGGGCTGGCAGGCCGAGGCAGGCGTGCGAATTCCCGTGGAGCAGGCCGCGACCCGCGCTCGGGTGAACGCGACGGCCGCGCCCCTGAGCGGCAACCTGCTGCACACGGGCTTCTTCGCGAATGCCGCGACGAACCCGTCCGCGCCCGCGGTGCTCTGGGAGCCCGCCGGGCAGCTGACCTACGGTGAGCTGGCCGCCGACGCCCTCGCTGTGGCCGGTGCCCTGCGCGAAGCCGGTGTGACGCCGGGTGATTCGGTGGCCGTGCAGTTGCCGAAGGGGCCCGACCAGGTCGTCGCCGTCCTCGGCGTGCTCGCCGCCGGTGCGGTGTACGTGCCGATCGGCTTCGACCAGCCCGCCGCCCGCCGCGCCGAAATCCTCTCCACCGCCGACTCTGTCGCGGTACTCACAGTCGGTGGCACTCAGATCCCCGAGGCCCGGGTCGTCGACCTGGCCGAGGCACGCAACCACCCGGAACCCTTGCCGCGCCCTGTCTTCGGCGATCCGGAGAACATCGCCTATGTGCTGTTCACCTCCGGCTCCACGGGCAAGCCGAAGGGTGTCGAGGTGCCGCACCGCGCCGCCATGAACACCATCGACGATCTCAACGACCGCTTCGGCGTCGGCGCTGACGACCGTGCCCTCGCCCTGTCGGCCCTCGAGTTCGACCTCTCGGTCTACGACATCTTCGGCCTGCTCGCGGCGGGCGGCGCCGTGGTCACCGTCGACGACGCACAGCGCGGCGACCCGGCCCACTGGGTGGAAATCATTCGCCGCCACGAGGTTTCGCTGGTCAACTGTGTTCCCAGCCTGCTCGACATGCTGCTCACCGCGGCGGGCGGGCAGGCGCTGCCGTCGCTGCGCACGGTGATCCTCGGCGGCGACTGGGTGGATGTCGCGCTGCCCGCCCGCCTGGCGGACGTGGCGCCGGACTGTCGCTTCGCCGGTCTCGGTGGCGCGACCGAAACCGCCATCCACTCCACCATCTGCGAGGTCGTCGGCGCCGAGGTGCCTGCCGAATGGACGGCCGTTCCCTACGGCACCCCGTTGCGCAATGTGCGGTGCCGCGTGGTCGGCCCGGCGGGCAACGACTGCCCCGACTGGGTGAGCGGCGAACTGTGGATCGGTGGGGACGGTGTGGCCGCCGGGTACCGCAAGGACCCCGAACGCACCGCCGACCGCTTCGTCGCCCACGAGGGTGTGCGCTGGTACCGCACCGGCGACCTGGCCCGCTACCTGCCCGACGGCGGTCTGGAGTTCCTGGGCCGCGCGGATCATCAGGTGAAGATCCGTGGTTACCGGGTGGAACTCGGTGAGGTGGAGAGCGCCCTGCGCGCCGTGCCCGGCGTGCGTCACGCGGTCGCCGCCGTAGTCGGCAAGGCCGCGCCGAAACTGGTGGCGCTGGTGGTGCCGACCCCGGGCACCGCCCTCGATGCCGACACCGTGCTGGCCGCCGCCGCCGAACTGGTCCCCACCTACATGGTGCCGACCCGTCTGGAACTGCTGCCCGAACTCCCGCTCACCCCGAACGCCAAACCCGACCGCAAGGCCATTCGCGCTGTACTCGAAAAGGGCGAGGCTGCTGAGGAATTCGTCGCACCACGCACCGATCTCGAACGCGCGCTCGCGGCGGTGATCGGCGAGGTCCTCGCGACCGAACGCATCGGTGTCACCGACGACTTCTTCGCTCTCGGTGGTGATTCGGTGCTCGCCACCACCGCCGTCGCCCGTATCCGGGAATGGCTCGACGCACCCGACACCGTGGTCGCCGACCTGTTCACCGCCCGCAGCGTCGAGGGTCTCGCGAAGCGAATGACGCAGCGGGAGAACGAGTCCGGTACGCCGGGTAGGTTGGCGGCGGTCGCGACCATGTATCTCGAGGTGGCCGCGATGACCGACGAGGAGGTCCTCGCACAGTCCTGACCGGAGGGCGGTTCTCGATTCGCGGTTGTCCCAGCTCGCACTACACTTCGGTCGGTGAGCAAGTGGACTACCGCTGACCTATCCGACCAGACCGGCCGCACTGTCATCGTGACCGGCGCCAACAGCGGTCTCGGCGCCGCCACCGCGCGGGCGCTGTCCGCGAAAGGCGCGCGGGTGATCCTGGCCTGCCGCGATACGGCCAAGGCCGAGCAGGTGGCGAGCGAGTTTCCGGGGGAGACCCAGGTGCGTGAGCTCGATCTGGCCGACCTGAACTCGGTGCGCGCTTTCGCCGAGTCGATCGAGCGGGTCGACGTGCTGATCAACAACGCGGGCGTGATGGCGCTGCCGCTGCGCCGCACCGCCGACGGTTTCGAAATGCAGTTCGGCACAAATCATCTCGGACACTTCGCGCTCACCAACCTGCTGCTCGACCGGATCGCCGACCGGGTGGTCACCGTGTCGAGCAACGCGCACCGCATCGGCCGCATCGACCTGACCGACCCCAACTGGGAGCAGCGCCGCTACGACCGCTGGCGCGCCTACGGCCAGTCCAAGCTGGCCAATCTGCTGTTCGCCACCGAACTGCAGCGCCGGCTGGCCGGTGAGGGGTCGTCGGTGCTCTCGGTGGCCGCGCACCCTGGTTACGCCGCGACCGAACTCATGTCGCACACCGAATCGGTGCAGGAAGTCTTCATGTGGCTCGGCAACCGGATGTTCGCGCAGAGCCCCGCTCAGGGCGCCCTGCCCACGCTGTTCGCCGCCACCGCCGACGTGGAGCCCGGCGGGTTCTACGGTCCCGACGGCCTGTTCGGCCTGTGGGGCTACCCGGCGCCGTGCGCGATGGCCGCGCCCGCGCACGATCGCGCCGTCGCCGCCGAACTCTGGGAGCTGTCGGAGAAGCTGTGCGGTCTGCTCTGAGGTGATCGCGATCACCCATGTCACACTCCGGCGCCGTGCGTCGTCGTAGAGGTGTATTCCACCCGACGAAGGAGTGATCATGGAAGCGCGTTTCGACCTCTACAACAACCCCGTCGCCATCAGCTTCGTGAAGCGGCTGCAGACCGCGGCCAAGGTGATCGACGGCTCGCCGCTGCCGAAGGCCACCCATGAGCTGGTGAAGATCCGCGCGTCGCAGATCAACGGGTGCAGCTTCTGCGTCGACATGCACACCAAGGACGCCGCGCACATGGGCGAATCCTCGGTGCGGATCAACCTGGTCGCGGCGTGGCGCGAGGCCAACGTGTTCACCGAGGCGGAGCGGGCCGCGCTCGCCCTCACCGAGGAGGCGACCCGTGTCGCCGACGGCGGCCAGGTCACCGACGACACCTGGGCCCAGGTCCGCAAGCACTACGACGACGACCAGATCGCCGCGTTGATCGCCGCCATCGCGACGATCAACGCCTGGAACCGGCTCAATGCCATCGCCCACACCCCGGCGGGCGACTACGTGGCAGGCCAGTTCGGCTGAGAATCCGGGCGCTCAGGCGAATCGGTGCCCGTATTCGGCCGTCCACTGCGCGAAGGTGCGCGCTGGGCGGCCGAGCACGTTTTCGACCGTCGGGTCGACGGTGCGGGACTCCGGGCTCGACTCGGCGTACCAGCCGATCACGTATTCGGCATCCGCCCGCGACACCCCGGTCGCCGTCAGCCGTTCGATCGCCTGCTCATGGCTGATGGTCGCGAACGCGATCTCCCTGCCGGCGGCCTCGGCGAGTACGGCCAACCGTTCCTGCGGCGTGAGCGCCCGCGGGCCGGTGAGGTTGTAGGCGCGCCCGGCGTGCCCGTCCTCGAGCAAAGCGACCGCGGACACCGCACCGATATCGGCCTCGTGCACCAGCGCGCTCGGATGCGCGTACGGCTCGCGCACCACGCCCTCGGCCCGGATCGAATCGGCCCAGGTGAGCGTGTTCGACATGAACTCCTGTGGTTCCAGCCGCGTCCATTCCACGCCGGAACGTTCGATCGCCTGCTCGACGGGACCGACGCCGCCACCCCAGACCACCGTGATGCGCCGTACGCCCGCCGCCACCGCCCGGTCGACGAGTTCCTGGCCCACCTCGGTCAGACCCGCCGTCACGGTCACGTGCAATCGGTCGACACCGCTCCAGTCGAGCGTGCCCGGCTCGGTGTGCGTTCCGCCGACCAGTTCCACCTCGAGACCGAGGAGTGCGCGTGCCCTTTCGGTATCGCGGGTGAGTGCCTTGACCTTTTCGCCGCGCTCGACGAGTTCACGAACCACCTGGCGCCCGGTATTGCCGGTCGCGCCCGTAACCAGTGTTGTCACAGTCGATTTCCTTTCCTCGGCACCCACGCTAGGAACTCAACAGAGGTTGAGGTCAATCGGCGCAGCGGTGTGATCGTGCGCACTTCGGGCAACCACGCGCGGGTCCGCGACGTTTCACCGGTGGTACAGTCCACGGCATGCAGCGCGCATATTTCTGGTTTAGCGAGCCGGCCCTGGGTGGGCCGGTCTGCGACCCTGCGCGCTGACTTCCTCCACCCCGAGCCGGATACCTGACCGGCTCGACGGGTAGCGAAATTTCCGTGGGTCGGCCTTCAACCGAAAAGGACCCACATTCATGACCACCGCAGTTGACGTAGACGCGCGGCACTCCGATCTCGACGATCAGCGCACCCTCAGCGTGAGCCCCCTTCGCTCGCCCGCCGAGGTCCGCCTCGTGCACCCCATCACCGACGAGCTGGCCGACACCGTGCGCTCGGGTCGCAAAGCCACCGTCGACGTGCTCAAAGGCGACGACGACCGCCTGATGGTGATCGTCGGCCCGTGCTCGGTGCACGACCCCGTCGCCGCCCTCGACTACGCCCGCAAGCTCGCCGCCAAGGCCGAGGAACTCGGCGACCGGCTGCACATCGTCATGCGCGTGTACTTCGAGAAGCCGCGCACCACGCTGGGCTGGAAGGGTCTGATCAACGACCCGCACCTGGACGGTTCGTTCGACGTGAACACCGGCCTCGGTATCGGCCGCAAGGTGCTCGTCGACATCACCGCCCTCGGCCTGCCGGTGGCGTGTGAGTTCCTCGACCCGATCACCCCGCAGTACATCGCGGACCTGGTCTCCTACGGCGCGATCGGCGCGCGCACCGCCGCCAGCCAGGTGCACCGTCAGCTGTCCTCGGCGCTGTCGATGCCGGTGGGCATCAAGAACGGCACCGACGGTGACGTGCAGGTCGCGGTCGACGGTGTGCGTGCCGCCGCCGCCAGCCACGTGTTCCCCGGCACCGATCTCGACGGCCGTTCGGCGCTGATCCGCACCTCGGGCAACCCGGACTGCCACGTCATCCTGCGCGGTGGCAGCAACGGCACCAACTACGACGCCGCCTCCGTCGCCGAGGCCAAGCTGCGCCTCGAGAAGTCGTCGCTGCCCCAGCGCGTGGTGGTCGACGCCAGCCACGGCAACAGCAACAAGGACCACAACCGTCAGGTCGACGTCGTCACCGATATCGCGACCCGGCTCGCCGCCGGCGAGCAGGGCGTGGTCGGTGTGATGCTCGAGTCGTTCCTCGTCGCGGGCCGCCAGGACCTCACCCTCGGCAAGGCTACCGAGCTCACCTACGGCCAGTCCATCACCGATGCCTGCATCGACTGGGAGACCACCGCCACGCAGCTCGACCGCCTGGCGCAGGCTGTCGAAACCCGGCGCGGCTGAATTCGCTGCACACTCGTGGCCCCGGAAACCCCGGGGCCACAGTGCTTTTATTGGTTCTGCAAGGCGAGTCTGCCCGCGAGGGCCACGAACGACGCGCCGAACACGCGCCGCATCCATGTCACCACGGCCGGGCGCGACAGGATGTGGGACCGCACCGCCGCCGCGGCCGCGCCGTAGAGCGCGAACACGACGAATGTCGCCAGCATGAACACCCCGCTCAGTTCGAGCATGCGCGCCAACGCGTTCGGGGTACCCGTCGGCACGAACTGCGGCAGGAACGCGAAGAAGAAGATCGTCAGCTTCGGGTTGAGGATATTGAGCAGGATCGCCGAGGTGATCATCTTGCGCGCCGACGGCGCGGCACCGGACTCCGCCTCCGGGAGCGACAGCGCGCCCTTGTCGCGGAAGGTGTTCCACGCCATGTACAGCAGATACGCCACCCCGAGGTACTTCAAGGTCTGGAACGCCACCGCGCTGGCGTTGAGGACCGCCGCCAGCCCGGTGATGGCGGCGATCATGTGCGGGATGATGCCGAGTGTGCAGCCGAAGGACGCGATCACGCTGGCCCGGACGCCGCGCGCCAGGCCCGCCGCGAGCGTGAACAGCACCCCGGTGCCCGGCGTGGCGACGATGACGAGCGTGGTCAACGCGAACTCGATGCTCATCTCCCGCAGGCTAGCCAGTTCCGGCCCTGTTCGGAACAGGCAGTCTCAGTGGTGCGCGATGTGGGCGGGTCGGCAGACTGTTCGCTGATGAGACTTCCCGAACTTCCCGATCTTCCGGTGCGGCCCGCGCTGGGGGAGATCACGCGCACTCTGGCCGATCGGGGTGTCGCGGTGCTGGTCGCGCCACCGGGCACCGGGAAGACGACGCTGGTCCCGCTGGCCTTGGCTGCGGACGAATACGTGGGGTCGGGGAGGGCGGTGCCGTCGGCTGCGACGGCGGGCGGTGGGCGGGTTGTGGTGGCCGAACCGCGGCGGTTGGCGGCGCGGGCGGCAGCCGCGCGCATGGCCGGATTGCTCGGGGAACGGGTCGGGGAGACCGTCGGGTATGCGGTCCGTGGGGATCGCAAAATGGGGCCGCGTACACGGATCGAGGTGGTGACCTCCGGTCTGCTGGTCCGGCGGTTGCAGCAGGACCCGGAGCTCGCGGGGGTCGGCACGGTGATCCTCGACGAGTGCCACGAGCGGCACCTCGACGCCGATCTGCTGCTTGCCCTGCTGCTCGACGCGCGGTCCGGTTTGAGACCAGACCTGAAGGTGCTCGCGACCTCCGCGACCGTCGCGGCCGATCGCCTCGCCGAGCTGCTCGGTGGCGGCGATCAGGCGCCGGTGCTGGAGGTACGGGGGCGGACGTATCCGGTGGAGGTCGGATATGTGCCCGCAGCGCCTCGGGAACGGGTCGAGGGGCATGTCGCGCGGGTGACGCGGATCGCCTTGGCCGAGTCCGACGGGGACGTGCTGGTCTTTCTGCCGGGTGTCGGCGAGATCAACCGGGCGGCCGCGCTTCTGCGTGATCTCGATGTGGATGTCGTGCCGTTGCACGGTCGGCTGGCCGGGGCGGCGCAGGACAGTGCGCTACGGCCGGGTGCGCGTCGGCGGGTCGTATTGTCCACTGCCGTAGCAGAATCCAGTCTCACCGTGCCCGGAGTGCGTGCCGTCGTCGACTCCGGATTGTCGCGGGTGTCGCGGGTCGACCATCGGCGTGGGCTGTCCGGCCTTGCGACAGTGCGTGTTTCGGCCGCGGTCGCCGAACAGCGTGCCGGGCGCGCCGGTCGTGAGGCGCCCGGTCGTGCCTGGCGTTGCTGGCCCGAATACGAACACCACACCCTGCCCGCCTACCCCGACCCGGAGATCCGCACCGCCGAATTGACCCGCCTCGCACTGGAATTGGCCTGCTGGGGCACCCCCGACGGTTCCGCCCTCGCCTGGTGGGACGCCCCACCCGAAGGCGCGCTCGCCGCCGCCCGTACCGTCCTGCACGCCCTCGGCGCCCTCGACGGCAACGACCACATCACCGCCCGCGGCCGCGCCATGGCCACCCTCGGCCTACACCCCCGCCTGGCTCGCGCCCTCCTCGACGGCGCCGCCCACCTCGGCCCGAAACTCGCCGCCGAAATGGTCGCCCTGATGGACGACGACACCCTCGCCCCCGGCACAGACGCCACCGCGGCCCTGCGCACCCTCCGCACTGAACGTCCACCCCGCTGGACCCGAGAGGTCGCCCGCCTCACCCGCCTCGTCGGCGAATCCGGTGGCTCGGCCGTGCCGGGCGAGAGCGCTTATGGCGCAATCGCATCGGGCGCGGAGACCGGCGGCGCGGCGCTGGTCGGCGAGGAAAGCCGTTCTGCGGCGACATCGTTCGATGTCCGAGCCAAGGCGGGATCGCCAGGTGATGGTCGCGCTGAGGGCAGTTCGCCTGTGGGGAGCCATGGTGATCGGCAGGCGGACGCGAGGCGTGGCAGTGGCGGCCCGGGTGCGGGGAGGCGTGACTCGGCCGGGTCGGGTGCGGGGAGGCATGACTCGGCCGGGGCGGGTGTGGAGGTGCTCGAAGAAGGGGTGGCGTTGATGATCGCGTTGGCGCAGCCGGAGCGGTTGGCGCGGCGGCGGGGGAGTGGGTCGGGGTCGTATTTGATGGCGGGTGGGACGGCGGTTTCGTTGCCTGCGGGGTCCGGGCTGGTGGCGGCGGAGTGGTTGGCTGTTGCGGTGGCGGATCGGGATCCGGGGCGTGCGGAGGGCCGAATTCGGCTGGCGGCCACCGCTTCTGAGGATTTAGCGCGGGAGGCGGCGCCTGGGCTGGTCAGCCTGCGGGAGGAGGTGCGCTGGGACGGCGGGGATGTGATCGCGCGGCGGGTCGAGCGGTTGGGTGCGATCGTGCTGTCCGAAAAGCCGCTGCGTGAACCGGATTCGGCGTTGGTGGGCTCGGCGTTGCGGGAAGGACTGCGCGCCGAAGGGGTTGGTCTGCTCCGCTGGTCCGACGACGCGCGCAACCTGCGTGATCGCCTCGCCTTCCTGCACCGCACGCTCGGCACACCATGGCCCGATGTCGACGACGACGCCCTCCTCACCGACCTCGACTCCTGGCTCGGCCCCGAACTCGCCACCGCCCGTCGCCGCGCCGACCTCGCCCGCATCGATGCGGGTACCGCCCTGCGCCGCCTCCTGCCCTGGCCCGAAGCCGCCCGCCTCGACGACCTGGCCCCCGAGCGCCTCGAGGTCCCCTCGGGCAGCCGCGTCCGCGTCGACTACAGCGCCGACCAGCCGGTCCTCGCGGTGAAGGTCCAGGAAATCTTCGGCTGGACCACCCCACCGACCCTCGCCGACGGCCGCGCCACTCTCCTCCTGCACCTGCTCTCCCCAGCCCAGCGCCCCGTAGCCGTCACCGCCGACCTCCCCTCCTTCTGGCAAACCGGCTGGCCCCAGGTTCGCGCCGACCTCCGCGGCCGCTACCCCAAACACGCCTGGCCCGAAGACCCCACCCGAACCCCCGCCCACCGAGGCACCGCCCGCCGCCTCCGCCCCACCTGACCACCCTCGAGACCGGCGCCTGTCCCGCCTGCCCTCGCTCCAGGCCAGCGGCCACCCATCGATCTGGACATGTGATCACCACGCTCTGATGGCGGCATCGACCGAGAAGTGAGCGCCACCAGAGCGTGGTGATCTTGGTTCAGCGGGTGGGGGCGAGGTGGACGGCGAGGAGGTCGCCCGAGGTGGTGGGTTCGCAGGTGAAGCCGGCGGCGGCGCAGCGGTCGGCGAGGCGGGTGGTGGCGGGTTTCGGGGAGGTGGGGGTGTCGGTGGGGGTGCCGTAGCCGTAGCAGAGCCAGAGGCGGGCGGTGGGGGACAGGCAGGTGCGGAGCGTTGCCCAGGCCTGGGGCGCGGGGGAGGTCCAGAAGAGGTTGACGTTGACCGCGTAGATCAGGTCGAACTGTTCGCCGGGATCGAGTTCGGCGAGCAGGCGGGCCGGTGCGATCTTTCCGATCTCGCCCTCCACCAACCGGATTCGGCCTGCCGCGATCTGGTCGGCACACCGCTGCCGGGCTCGCGCCAGCGCGGTCGCCGAACGCTCCACGCCGACGATCCGCCCGTCGCCGATCCGCTCCGCCATCCGTGCCAACGACGCGCCGTTACCGGGCCCTATTTCGAGGACCTGCTCACCGGCCCGCACTCCCATGACGTCGGCGAACCACTCGAACCGCGCCTCATCAGCCACTATCGCGCCCCTTTCTCCGCGTTCACCAGCCAGGACTGATCGTGGCACGGCTCGCACGTGCGAGGGGCCACCATCGCCGAGCCTGCCCTCCGGGCACAACCTGTGGTGCGGAAGTACATCCTGCTTGGTTCACGCATACGGCTCGGCGAGAGCGGCTGCGTTTCCGACTCGCGACAGGATCGCCGAGACCTGGCTCAGCCTTCCGGAGGAAAGGTTTCCGCAGGCCATCCATCCACGGGACCGGCCGGATCGTCGGCCAACCGCGCCGCGTACCACTCGTCGACCCGAACCCCACGCTGCACGCCACCCAACCGGGCCTTCCCCTCGTAGTGGAATCCGTTGCGACGAACGGCGGCGGCCGAAGCGTGATTGCCGACCATCGCGCGCCACGTGATGCGTTGCAGACCAAGCCCTTCAGGAGCGAAGGCGAAATCACAGACCAGGGTGATGGTGCGTGACATCAGGCCCCGGCCTCGATGTTCGGGGCTGAGCCAGAAGCCGATCTCGCAGGCGCCCGGACCCCGGGCGTGCAGGCCGACCATCCCCTCGACCCGGCCGTCGGCTGCGGTACGGATGGACCAGATCGGCTCGTTGTGGAGCCACCCTCCCGCCACGTTCCGGTCGAGGAATTCCTCGGCGTCGGTGCGGCCGTAGGGCACGGGGATGGTGGTCCAGCGCCCTACGGCGGGGTCTTGACAACACTCGACGATGCGGTCGATGTCGGCGGCGGTCGGCCGGATGAGCCACACGGTGCCGTCGGTGAGCGTGTGCTGGTACATCAGCTCATCCTGGCAGGACGGGGGCCTGGTTCTCACCGCATTTTCCGCGCGCGAAGGCAAAACCGGTACACCTGTGCAACCAGCGTGAACCCACTCCGTAGGATCAGCGGCGATGGTTTCCCCGCTTCTCGCCGACCTGTTCGAATCGCATCGAGCACATCTTATTTCGGTGGCCTACCGGCTCACCGGAAGCGTCGGCGACGCCGAGGACGCGGTGCAGGAGAGCTGGCTGCGGATGGCGGGCGCCCACCAGTCCGAGATCGAGGACCTACGTGCCTGGCTCACCACGGTGGTGAGCCGGATCTGCCTCGACCATCTGCGTAGCGCGGCGGTGCGCCGGGAAACCTACGTGGGCCAGTGGCTGCCGGAGCCGATCGTCACCGGGCAGGCCCGTACCGACGACCCGCTCGAGGTGGTCGTCCGCAATCAGGACAACCGGATGGCGGCGATGGTGGTGCTCGACGCGCTCACCCCGCAGCAGCGGGTGGCGCTGGTGCTGCACGACAGCCTCGCCGTCCCGTTCGACGAGATCGCCGACATCCTCGGCGTATCACCCGATGCGGCAAGACAATCGGCGGTGCGCGCCCGCAAGACCGTCGCCCGCACCCCACCCCCGGTGACCGACGACGTGCACGACGAGGCGGTGCAGCGTTTCCTGGCCGCGCTGGCCACCGGCGATATCGCCGCGGTGGCCGCCACCCTGCATCCGGACGTGAATTTCATCGCCGACGCGGGCGGCACGGCACGCACGGCGCTCAATGTCGTCGAGGGTGCGGAGAAGGTGGCGCGGCTGGCGGTCGGCCTGTGGCGCAAGCAGCTCGAGGAGCCGGCGCTGGAGATCGGTTTCGCCGCGGTGAACGGGCAATCGGGCCTGGTACTCACCGACCCGAACTCGCCGTTCGGCCGGGCGGTTCGGGTGCTCGCGTTCTCGGTGCGCGATGGGCTGGTCTGTGCCGCTTACGATTTCGCCAATGTGGCGAAGCTGTCCGGCGCCCGGCTGCGCACCTAGCCGGACCGGACCCGCGCGATCCGATCCGGCGCTGCGGTGTCTACGGGTAGGTGGACCCCCACTGGTGATCACCGGTGGACGACCCGAGGTTGTGGTCCCCGGTGGAGGAGCCCATGTTGTTGTCCGGCGTGGCCGACCCGGTGAAGAAATCGACGATCGGGCTGGCTTCCAGCTGTTCCTGAATGAAGCGAAGTGCCGAACCGGCGACCTCCGACGCGGCCGGTTGCAGGATGAAGTCGAGCAGAGGTGAGGCCATGCGAGCCCCTTTCGATATGCCACCACGCTGTGGTGTGTGAGGTAGAACACGGCGAGGCTAGCTGAGGTTGAGTGATCGCACAATACCGCAGGTCAAAGCCCAAAAACGTTTGTGAAACATAGGTGTTCGCTATCGTGCGGCAACGGCGGGGAAAGGTGGGATACGCTGCGGAGATGTCGTCTGTGCCGCCCACCGTCGCCCGCTTGCGCCCCTTCGGCTCGACCATTTTCGCCGAGATGACCGAACTGGCCGTGCGCCACGACGCGGTGAATCTCGGACAGGGATTCCCCGACACCGACGGTCCGGCGAGCATGCTCGAGGTGGCCCGCGCCGCCATCGCCGAGGGCCACAACCAGTACCCGCCGGGCCGAGGGGTGCCCGCCCTGCGCCGCGCCGTCGCCGACGATCGCGCCCGCCGCTACGGCACCCGCTACGACCCCGACACCGAGGTCCTGGTCACCGTCGGCGCCACGGAAGCGATCAGCGCGACACTGCTCGGCCTGGTGGAACCGGGCGCGGAGGTGGTGCTCATCGAGCCCTACTACGACTCCTATGCCGCCGCGGTCGCCCTGGCGGGTGCGCAGCGACGGACCGCGCGACTGGTTCCCGACGGCGACCGCTTCGTTCTCGACCTGGACAGCCTGCGTTCCGCGATCACCCCGAAAACTCGCATGCTGGTGATCAATTCACCGCACAACCCCACCGGCTCGGTGCTCTCGCGCGACGAACTCATCGCGATCGCCGAGCTGGCGCGCGAGCACGATCTGCTCGTGCTGGCCGACGAGGTGTACGAGCACCTCGTGTACGACGGCGTGGAGCACATCAGCATCTCGACGCTGCCGGGGATGCGCGAGCGAACCGTCGTGGTGTCCAGCGCGGCGAAGACTTTCAATGTCACCGGCTGGAAGATCGGCTGGGCGTGCGCGCCCGCGCCACTGCTGAATGCCGTGCTCACGGCGAAGCAGTTCATGACCTTCGTCGGTGGCGGGCCGTTCCAGCCCGCCGTCGCCCACGCGATCGACACCGAGCTGGAGTGGGTGCACGGCATGCGTGACGGCCTCGCCGACAAACGTATCCGGCTCTCGGATGCGTTGCGCGACACCGGCTTCGCCGTGTCGTCCACCGCGGGCGGCTACTTCGTGTGTGCTGATGTGCGACCGCTCGGCCTCGACGACGGGTTGACGTTGTGCCGGGAGATGCCTGCTCGGCTCGGCGTGGCCGCCGTGCCGGTGAGCGCGTTCGTCGACCATCCCGACGACTGGAAACACCTGGTGCGCTTCACCTTCAGCAAACGGGACGAAACCATCGACGAGGGCGTCCGCCGGTTGCGTTCGGGAGTCGCGACTCGCTGATCGGCGAGACTGCCGGTCAGTCCCGGGCGTGGCGTGCGGTGGGTGCGTGCCAGCCGTAATGCCTTGCGAGCAAACGGAATCCGACGGCGCCCGCGGCGGCGAGCAATCCTGTCCAGGTCTGGTAGATGTCCAGGTGCAGCAGGACTGCGGTGGTCGCGGCGCCGAACAGGGCAGGGATCGCGTAGAGATCCTGGTCGGGTCGCAGGACCAGCGGGACCTCGCCGCTGAGCACGTCGCGCAGCACGCCGCCACCGATGGCCGTCGTCATGCCGAGCAGGGCGGCGGTCGGCGCGCCGAGCCCGACCGAGTCGGCGATCACGGTGCCGGTGACACAGAACAATCCGAGCCCGATGGCGTCGGCCACTTCGAGCGGGCCCTTGGTGAGCCGTGGCGAGGGCGCGATGAAGTACAGGATCAGCGCGGTCACGATCGACGCGGTCAGGAAGGTCAGGTCGGTGAACGCGGCGGGCGGCGTGCGTCCGATGAGCAGGTCGCGCACGATGCCGCCACCGAGCGCCGTCGCGCAGCCGAGCACGACCATCCCGAACAGGTCGAGCCGCTTGCGCACCGCGACCAGCGCACCCGACGCGGCGAACGAGATCACCCCGAGCAGCTCGCCGCTGCGATGCACCACGGTGACCGCCTCGTCGAGCTGCGCCGCCAGCGCGCCCGCCATCACCACACCACTCACCACCCGCTCCTTTCCGCTGCAAGCAGGGTGGCACGGCGACCCCCGGCGGCCGCACACCCGCCCATGTGTCGCAGCGCACGCCCTCCAGCGTGCCGGGGCCGGTCGGTGCGCGCCTTACACCGGAGCGGGACGGGTGCGGTCGGTGGCGAGGAGGACCGCGATGCTGCCCAGGGCGGTGCCCATCAGATAGCGCTGGATGCGCAACCACAGCGGGCGGGCGGTGAGGAAGGCGGCCAGGCCCGCCGCACCGAGCACGATCAGCGCGTTGACCGTGAGGGCCACGGAGATCTGGATCGCGCCGAGCGACAGGCTCTGCAACCACAGCGAACCGAGGGCCGGGTCGATGAATTGCGGGATCAGGGCCATGTACATGATCGCGATCTTGGGATTGAGCAGGTTGGTGACCAAACCCATCGTGAACAGGCGCCGCGCCGGATCGGCGGGCAGCGCGGCGGGCGCGAACACCGAGACCCCACCGGGCCGGATCGCCTGCCACGCCAACCACAGCAGATAGGCGGCACCCGCCAGCTTGAGCGCCAGGTACAGCCCGGGAACCACCGCGAACAACGCCGTGATCCCCGCCGTCGCGGCCAGCAGGTACACCCCGAACCCGGCCGCCACACCCGTGAGCGAGATCATGCCCGCCCTTCGCCCCTGCGCTACCGTCCGCGAGACCAGGTACATCATGTTCGGCCCAGGCGTGAGCACCATCCCGAGCGCCGCCGCCCCCACACCGAATACCGCCGCCGTCTGAAGCATGAGACGAGTCTGACCTGGTCAGCCAGGTATGTCGCGGTCCAGTCGACGATCGCTGGACCGCTGCCACCGGCTTCTATCCGAGATCCGCACCGCCTCGGTCTCGAGCCACAGAGCGGTGGTTCGCGGCCCTGCGCTCAGCAGCCCGCCATCGCGACGCCGAACCCTGTCACCGCAGGTCCGTACAATCGATCGAGCTGCCGAACCTCCCCGGAACGGCTCACCGAATCCCGACAAATCCCGGCCGAACGCAACCCCGCACTGGCGAGTCTTACGAGCCGTTCGGGGCCGCCCCTTCGATTCAGCGCTCGAAGCGCATGCGCGCAGCGCGAGTCTCGAGCGCTGAATCGAAGGGTTATAGGCCCCGAACCCGCGGCCCCGGCCGCAAAAGATACGGAGTGCTGTGACAGACGGTCCGTTGATCGTGCAAAGCGACAAGACCCTGCTGCTCGAGGTCGACCACGACCTGGCAGGCACCGCGCGTCAGGCCATCGCGCCGTTCGCGGAGCTCGAGCGTGCCCCCGAGCACGTGCACACCTACCGCATCACCCCGCTGGCGCTGTGGAATGCCCGCGCGGCCGGTCACGACGCCGAGCAGGTGGTCGACGCGCTGGTGAACTTCTCGCGCTACGCCGTGCCGCAGCCGCTGCTGGTCGACATCGTCGACACCATGGGCCGCTACGGCCGGTTGCAGCTGGTCAAGCACCCCGCGCACGGCCTGTGCCTGGTGAGCCTGGACCGGGCGGTGCTCGAGGAGGTGCTGCGGCACAAGAAGATCGCGCCCATGCTCGGTGCCCGCATCGACGACGACACCGTGATCGTGCACCCGTCCGAGCGCGGTCACATCAAGCAGATGCTGCTGAAGATCGGCTGGCCCGCCGAGGACCTGGCCGGGTATGTCGACGGCGAGGCGCACGACATCGGCCTCGACTACACCGAGGGCAAATGGCACCTGCGCGACTACCAGGAAATGGCCGCCGACTCGTTCTGGGCGGGCGGCTCGGGTGTGGTGGTGCTGCCGTGTGGCGCGGGCAAGACGATGGTCGGCGCCGCCGCGATGGCCAAGGCCAAGGCGACCACGCTGATCCTGGTGACCAATACCGTCGCGGGCAGGCAGTGGCGGCGTGAGCTGCTGGCGCGCACCACCCTCACCGAGGACGAGATCGGCGAGTACTCCGGTGAGCGCAAGGAGATCCGCCCGGTCACCATCGCGACGTACCAGGTCATCACCCGCAAATCGAAGGGTGAATACAAGCACCTCGAGCTGTTCGACAGCCGCGACTGGGGTCTGGTGATCTACGACGAGGTGCACCTGCTGCCCGCCCCGGTCTTCCGGATGACGGCGGATCTGCAGTCGCGCCGCAGGCTCGGGCTCACCGCCACGCTGGTGCGCGAGGACGGCCGCGAGGGCGACGTGTTCTCGCTGATCGGCCCGAAACGCTACGACGCGCCGTGGAAGGACATCGAGGCACAGGGCTGGATCGCCCCCGCCGAGTGCATCGAGGTGCGAGTCACGCTCACCGACGCCGAACGCATGGCCTACGCCACGGCCGAACCGGAGGAGCGCTACAAGCTGTGCTCCACCGCGCGCACCAAGATCCCGGTCGTCGAGTCCATCCTGGCCAGGCACGAGGGCGCACCCACCCTGGTGATCGGTGCCTACCTCGACCAGCTAGAGGAACTCGGCATCGACCTGAACGCTCCCGTGATCACCGGGGCGACGAAGAACCGCGAACGCGAGGCACTCTTCGACGCCTTCCGCTCCGGTGAGATTCCCGTGCTCGTCGTGAGCAAGGTGGCGAACTTCTCCATCGACCTGCCGGAAGCCTCGGTGGCGGTGCAGGTTTCGGGCACCTTCGGTTCACGGCAGGAGGAGGCCCAGCGTCTCGGTAGACTGTTGCGGCCGAAACAGGATGGGGGACAGGCACATTTCTATTCGGTGGTCGCCCGCGACACCCTCGACGCCGAATATGCCGCGCACCGTCAGCGTTTCCTCGCCGAACAGGGGTATGCCTACCGCATCACCGATGCCGACGATCTGCTCGGGCCGGCCATCGGGGACAGCGGCGTGTAGCGCCGTTTCCCCGCTCAGGTGCCGGTAGCGTGCGGGTCGGAACCCCCGGCAGATAAGTGGAGGCAACACCTCCGCAACTTGTGCTAGGAAGGAAACGTGCGCCGCTTCGAATTCGAGGTCGACCGTGAGCACGCTCATGCGGTCAACGAGACCTTCACCGGATTACGCAGGATGCGGGTGCTCGCCCTGCTCGCCGCCGGGCTGGCCGTCGCGGCCACCGCCGCGTTCCTGTGGAGCGGGCAGGCCTGGGGGTATCTGCTCGCCTTCGTGTGTGCCCTCGCCGCGGTCATCGCCCTGTGGGTCGCGCTGTGGACACCGCACCGCTCCGATATCGAAAAGCTCTACCGCGACGGGGTTCTCGTGCCCGCCGTCGTCTGTGCGGCCGAACCGAACGGGATCATCCTGCTCGCCCTCGTCGACACCGCCGAAGCCACCGCGTCCGCGCGGGGCTGGGCACTGGTCACCCGCAAGGTGCGCGCGCTGCCCGGCCACGAACCGACACTGGGGGAGCGGGTGCCGTCGGTCGCGGTGCGCACCGACGGCGCACCCCGTCAGGTCGGCGAACGCTGGCAGTTGGTGACGGCCATGCCGATCGCCTGGGGCACCCGCGACCGCACGGTGATCGAGCGGGCCCGCGACACCATCTCCGACCTCGAATGGCGCCTGCTCGCCGACAATCTCGCCCTCGCCGCGCGAGTGCGCCGCACCGCGACCAAGCGGCTGATGCTCGACCCGCAACACCTGCCGCCGGAACTGGCCTGAACGACGCTCGCCTGCGACGATACTCGGATCCGAGTCGGCGAGAATGGGGGTCCGCGGCATGCGATGGTCGGCAGGTTCGGTGGTGGTGCTGGCGCTCCTTGCACTGGGAATCCCGCCGGTAGCAGCGGATCCGGGCCTGATCGGTGCACCGGGGCTCGGCGATCCGTACTACCCGCTCGACGGCAACGGCGGCTACGACGTGAGCCATTACGACATCACCGTCGACTACGACCCACCGACCCATCAGCTGCGCGGTACCGCGCGCATCGATGCGCGGGCGAATCAGCCGCTGGCGCAATTCAATCTGGACTATCGCGGTCCCGATGTGCTCATGGTGACCGTCAACGGCCAGCCTGCCGGGTTCGCGCGCGAGGGCGACCACGAACTCGTCGTCTCCCCACTGCTGCCGCTGCTGCCCGGACTGCCGATGCGCATCGTCATCGACTACGCGGGCGAGGCGGCCGACACCGAGGGCGAGGGGTGGACGTACGCGCCGAGCGGTGGCGCCTTCGCCATCGGCCAGCCGCACAGCGCGAGCAGCTGGTACCCGCTCAACGACACACCCTTGGACAAGGCGACTTTCACGTTGCACGCCACGGTGCCCGCCGAATGGGAGGTGATGTCGACCGGTGCGCGCACCCGCCACGAGGCGCGCGACGGCAAGCTGCACACCAGCTGGGAAACCCGCAGCCCCGTGCTCGGCTACCTCACCACCATCGCCGTGGACCACTTCACCTTCCTCGAACAGCGCCGTGCCGACGGCACACCGGTGCTGAGCGCGTTCGCCCCCGATTCCGACGACAATCGCGCCGACGAACAACGCCTCCCCGAGATCCTCGACTTCCTCGAAAACCTCTACGGTCCTTACCCGTTCGAGGTAGCCGGCGGCATCTATGTGGACGCCGAAGTCCCGTTCTCGCTCGAAACCCAGACCCGCCCCACCTACGCGCCGTGGGCCGATCTCAATACCGTGGTGCACGAGCTGGCGCATCAGTGGTGGGGCGACACCATGTCGGTACGGCAGTGGTCCGATATCTGCCTCAACGAGTGCTTCGCCAGCTATACCGCCGACTACCTGTGGATCGAGCGCGTCGACGGTGCCGATGTGGATGCGAAGTACCGTGAGGACATCGCGAAATACCGTTGGGACCAAGACTTCTGGACGTACCCGCTGGCCGACCCCGGCGCCGGTAGCGAGTTCACCTCCGTCTATTGGCGTGGCCCCCTATTCCTGCACGCCCTGCGCAAACTGATCGGTGACGATGTGTTCTTCACGGCCGTCAAGGATTTCGTGAACGCGCACCGCGACGGCCATGCTTCGATGCCGGAATTCCGCGCGTTCGTCCAGAGCCGGACCTCGATGCCACTCGGCGATTTCCTGTCCGAATGGCTGGACGGTACGACCCCGCCGCGCGAAACATTCCTGTTCCCGGGAACATTGCGCCGATAGGGTCAGTCCTCCTCGAGGCGAGAGCGTGCCCGCTCGACCCACCGCTGCATCCGCTCGGATTGCGTCTTGGCCGAGGTCAATTCACCACGCGCGCGGTGCTCGGCGGTCCGCAGGAAATGCCGCTGCTGCTCGGCGTGCTCGAGGTCGGCGCGCAGCTGGTCGATCCGCTGCTCGACCTCGTCGAGTTCGGACTTGGCCTGCGCCGCAGCCTCTTCCGCTTCCTTGCGGGCGGATTCGGCCTCCGCCAGTCCGGACTCCGCGTCGTCGAGTTCCTGCTTCGCCTCGGCGCGCCGGGCCGCCTCGGCGTCGTCGGTCGGCTTCTTGGGACGGGCCTTCTTCACCGGAGCCTTGCCCTTGCCGCCCGTGATCGCGACCAGCCCGGCCGGACCGAAACCGTCATAGGTGACCGTCGCGGGCAGCACCCCGGCTCGGACCTGGTCGGCGACATCCGGGTCGGCCAGCGCGGCCGTGAGCGTCTGACCGACCTCCCGCAACACCTGCTCGCTCGCGGGTCGGTCGTGCTCGGCGGCCAGCTCACCCGCCCGCTTGGTCATGGCGTTCACCACCTGCTGACGTTGCGCACCGAGCGCGCGCAACTTGTCACCGGAGAGCTGACGCTGCGCCGACCGCAGCGCGTCACCCAGATCCAGCAGCGCCGCGATCTCCTTCGGCGCGTGCCGGGCCAGCAGATTCACCGTCCACGCCGCGACCGTCGGCTTGCGCAGGGCACCGATGGCCTTGGCCAGCTCGCGATCGCCGTCGCCACGGGCCTGGGCCGCACGTTCGGTGCGTGTCGCGACGAAGTCGGCGGGGTCGAGACCGTACAGCTCGCCCGCGACATCGTCGATGGTCATCCTCCGATCGTATCCATGGGGGGAGCGGCGGAGGTGGGCGTTTGGGTATCGTCACCGGCGGTCATATCGGCTGAACCGTTCGGTGAGTGAGGTTTTGGAGTGTTTTTCCCAGGAAAGCGGCTGCTTGTCCGGCTCGTGTTCGCGCCAGTGGCGGCAGTCGCGCTGGTCGGGGCGGTAGCGGCGTGCTCGGGTGACAGCGAGGCGTCGTCGGCGCCTGCCGTCGGCTCGTGCGTCGAGGTCACCGACAACGCGGTCGACGCGATGAAGGCCACCGTCGGCGACTGCTCGTCGGCGAAGTCGAACTACCGGATCGCGCAGGTCGGCGCCGCGCCGCTGAACTGTACGGCTCAGAACGCCACCTTCAACGGCACGGTGGGTGACACCAAGACCGGCCTGTGCCTGTCGCCCAACTTCGCCGAAGGGGCCTGCTACGCCGACGCGGGCACCCGCCCGGTCGAGGCGGTGGACTGCACCGCGCCCGAAGCGACCTTCAAGGTGGTCAAGCGCATCGACGGCGAGACCGACGAGATGTTGTGCGGCATGGACGCGACGCTGTACCGCACGGTCCCGGACCCCAAGACGACGTTCTGCATGGCCAAGCCCTGACAGGTCAGTCCAGGAGAGCCACCGACGCGATGCGGTGGAGGGTGAAGTGGCGGGTGGCTCCGGTCACCGGGTCGACGGCGTCCAGTTGCCCGTTGCCGACCCGGACCGGTTCGACCACCCGCTGACTCGCCACGCCCTGGGCATCGACGTAACCGATGTTCACCGGGCGGCCCACCCGGGCGGCCAGCTGGAGTAGCGCGAGGGTGGCCTGGGTGCCCGTGCGGGTGCCGTCGGCACGGACCGACTGGGACGTGCGGGCACCCGCCGCCCGCTCGCCCGCGCGCAGTTCGGTGACCAGCTGAGCGAGCTGATCGTCCGACGGCGGGTTGGGCCGGTAGGGCCTGCGAGCCAGGGGACGCACGGCGATGCGCGCACCACGCGGCCGCAGGTCGACGATGGCGCCGCCGGAATCCTCGCCCGCGGGCGTGAAGCCCGCCGCCCGCAACCGCTCGAGCAGTTCGCCGAGCGGCGCCTGCGCGATCGCGACCGTGGGGGCGATCGCGCGCAGCGCCAATGTCTCGGCCACGGGGGCCGACAGCACCTGGGCGAGCAGCGCCGGGTCGTCGCTGCGCAGGAACGATTGCGCCATCCCCGCGCGCAACTGCCCGTGCCGACGGGCCACGTCGTCGATGAGATAGGTCAGCGACTGGGGGACCGGGGTGCGGGAGTGGTTGGCGAACAAGGCGTGCAACTCGGCGGCGGTGAGCCCGGCATCGAGCGCGCGCCGCACCGAGGCGTCGCCCACCCGATACACCGTCGCCGCACCCGCGGATTCCACATCGGCGACCAGCGCGATCCGGCTGCGCAATTCGGGCACGAGCGGACCGGGTGCGATCACCGTGAGGTCGGCCTGCACGAGGACATGGTCGACGGGTTCCGGTAGAGCGGCGGCCATCTCGGCCTCGGCATCGGCCACGCTCGTCGGGCTGCCGTGCAACAGGGCACGGGCGGCCGAATCGAGGGCGCCGCGTCCGAGTAGCCCGACGGTCGCCGCCTCGGCGAGAGTCGCGGTCACCACGTCGAGCCGGAAGTGCCTGCGCCGCCTCGGCATTCGCCAGGCGAGCAGTTTCCCGAGATCGGCGGGCGACACCTGGGTGCCGCTGGGGTATTCGGCGAGCAGGCCCAGGATCGCGTGCCGGTCGCGCACCGCGTGCGGGATCCGCAACTCGGCCGACAGCGCCGCGATCGGCTTGTCGGCGGCGTCGCGCAACCCGATCATCCACGGCATCCGGTCCAGCTCGAGCCACGCCTGGGCCAGCGTCACCCAGCGCGTGGCGAGTGGCGCGTCGAGCCAGGCGTCGGCGGCGGGTGTCGGCGCCCAGAAGTCGTCGGTGGAATCCAGGTCGGGCGGCGGTTCGGGCAGACCCTTCTCGACGAGCTTCGCGGCCGCGAGCAGTTCGAGAAGCAGGCCGGTGCGTTGCTCGTCCACGCCGGTCTGCTTGGCCAGCCTGCGCAGCTCGCGCACCCCGAGTCCACCGGCGCGCAGCGCGGGGGCGGGAAGTGTGCCGAGCGCGTCGAGCAGGTCGGCGCAGTCGCGCAGCAACTCACCCACCTCACCCGCGCCGACGGCGTTCACCTCGGCGGGCGCGTGCTTGGTGAGTGCGGGCTTGGGCGGGGCGAGGGCATGCGGATCGGTGACGGGTTCGCCACGCAACATCTGCCCGACGGTGACCGGCAGTTCGACGGTCTCGTCATCGATCCAGCGCAGCAACCGCGCCGCGAGCAGCCGCTGCACCGGGCGGTCGGCGGGCGCGTCGGGCGCGGCGTCGCGCGTGCGCCCACGCGGACCGGTCGTCGCCAGTTTGTCCAGCAGCGCCCGCTCGGCGGGGCCGGCCGCGTTCAGCGCCGTGCGTACTTCCGGCTCGGTGAGCGCGTCCGGTAGCGCCGTCGTCGCCCCGAGCGGCCACGGGAGGGCCTCCACGGCACTCGGCGCCAGGTGCAGGCCGTCACCGGTCTCCCACACGAGCGCGCGGTCGAGCAACCGGGTGAGCGCGGCGGTGAACGCGGTCTTGGTGACCCGGTCCTTCAGCTGCGCGTGCAGCGCGGTCCGGGCGAGCGGGGTGTGCGCGGTGCCGATCGTGCGCGCGTCCTCATGGGCCGCCAGCGCCTCGATGATCGCGAACTCGAGGGTGTCCAGGTCGTCGGCGGCACGTAGCACCGAGGCCCGCTGCTGAGCCCGCACCGCGAGCACCGACATCGACGCGGGCAGCGGCACCGCCAGATCGGGCCGCAACTGCAGCAGTTTCACCAGCTGGGCGTCGGTGCGCGCACCTAGCCAATCGGCGAGAGAGTCGGTCGCGATCATCGGATTCAGCGTACGTGTTCGATATGCCAGAATGAGCCCGTGGTCAACAAATCGAAGAAACCCTACGTCGACAACGGCTGGCCCGAGGTGGCCGACGGCGAGCACGCCGTCACCGAACTGTCGGCGACCCGCGCCGGTAATCTCTCGCCTTTCGGTGAGGACACCGAGTTTCCCGTTCCGGCCGCGACGCTGCCGTATGTGCACCCGCACACTGTCATCAATCGGGTGTAATTCGAACGGGAAAGACAAGAGCCCGCATCCTGGACAAGGATGCGGGCTCTTGTTGTAAGGCGGATCAGGAGGGCAGCAGGCCCTTGTTCGCCTCGAAGAAGTCGATGACCGCCGGGTCCAGCTGGGTGCCCTTGGCGTTGTTGACGAAGTCGATGGCCGCCTGCGGCACGGCGACGCCCTGCTGCTGGGCGACGGTGAGGGCGCGATCGACGGCCGAGAACACTTCCTGGCTCGGATCCTGCACCTGCGGCACGCTGACCTCGGGGACCCAGCTCGGGGTCGAGGGCACGGCGCGCTCGGTCGGACCGCTGCTCAGGCCCAGCTTGGCCGAGCAGGAGGGCCAAGCGCCCCAACCCTGGGAAGCGAGAACCTTTTCGGCGACCGCGATCTGCTGTTCGCGGGTGGCCTGGTTTGCGGTGGCGGCGTACTCCCCACCGCCGTGTGCGGCCCAGGTGGAGGGCGAGAACTGCAGCCCACCCTGGTAGCCGTTGCCGGTGTTGATACCCCAGTTGCCGCCGGCTTCACACTGTGCGAGGCGATCCCAGTCGGAGTCGGGGGCCGCGCTGGCGTTTCCGGCGAGGGCAGCGGTTGCGGTGCCGAAGATCGCGCCGGTGACGGCGACCTTGGCAGCAGTGCGCCCGGTGGAAGTCGGCTTGCGGTGGCGTCCACTCATATCGGGTTTCTTCCTCTCGTTCGCACCTGCATGTGGTCCGGACTGAGAGGTCTCCCGGTCCGCCCTCACCCCTTGATTCCAATCGGGGTCCGGTACCCGCGGGGTGAGGTTCGGTGCGGCGGGCCGGTGGTTCCGGGGGCCTGCCCCGGCTGAGAGAAACGGTACGACGGTCAGCGGGGAAAGTCACTATTTGGTAACCGGCGTGTGCGGGTGGGTATCAGGGTGGTCTCAGGGTTGTCCCGGAGGCGTCCGCGCAGGTAGTCGCGGCGCGGGGTGTGCGCGACCGTTGCACGCACAGTTCGTTACCCAGCTGTTATGTGACGAGGATCACACAAGAGATTGGGTATCGAACCCTCGGGATAACCGGTTCACCGTGCCCGTCGACCCGACCACAGCGCGAACACGATCGCGAGCAGGAAGCCGACCGGCGCGAGCATCGCGAGCAGATACAGCCACAGGCCCGGTTCCGAGTCGGAGACGATCGGCGTCACGAAGATGGCGACGACGGCGAGAATCCCGATGCCGAACAGCGCCACCGCCACTTGCAGCAGCCGATCGCTGGAACGTCGCGCGGGCGGTTGAGGTGAGTTGGTCACGGGTGCACCGTAAAACTGATGTGCTCGCGGTATAGCCACCGGGGTAGACTCTGACCACATCGCGTCCTGCCTTGTTGTGGGGCGCGTTCTTTTCGCGACAAGCAGCAGGTAGTAACCCGGGCCACAAGGGTTCGGGTATCGAATGATGAACGGGTGAGCGCAGTGCCGACCGGCCGGGTGAAGTGGTACGACGTCGAAAAGGGCTTCGGCTTCCTTTCCCAAGACGAGGGCGAGGACGTCTACGTCCGTTCTTCCGCGCTGCCCGAAGGAGTCGAGGGCCTCAAGCCGGGTCAGCGGGTCGAATTCGGGATGGCCGCCGGTCGTCGCGGCCCGCAGGCGCTGAGCCTCAAGCTGCTCGAGGCGCCCCCGACCGTCGCCCGCGGTGAGCGCGGCGCGCAGCCCGCCCGCAAGGACGCGGGCCCGCGCAAGTCGCCCGACGAGCTGCACGGCCTGGTCGAGGACATGATCACCCTGCTCGAGACCAAGGTCCAGCCCGACCTGCGCCGCGGCAAGTACCCGGACCGCAAGATGTCCCAGCGCATCTCCGAAGTGGTCCGCGCGGTCGCCCGCGAACTGGATCACTGAACTTTTGGAGCGCTGGCGCGCTCGAGTTCGCGGCCCCGCAAGTCCCGACGATCAGGCACCGTTGCTTGCTCCTTCGTCGCCTACGCAACGGCACCTGATCGTCGGGACTGCCGCGAACCGCCGCTTCGCGGCGGACCCTCCTCGAGGTCGTGGTGGTCCTGAGCGGCGGGAACCGTGCGATCAGGGCTGCGGGGTGCCGACGCGCCAGAGGCCGTGCACGTCGTACATCTCCTGGCCGGTGGCCGGGTCGGTGTAGACGATCGGCAGCCGCACCTCGAATCCCGCCAGGCGCAGCTCGGGCTCGGGCTGGGTGTCCAGGCTCAGGAAACGCGTCTCGGCCGGGTAGTCGATGAAGCTCAGGATGCGTTCGAACTGTTCGCCGTTGGGGCGTTCGTAGACGGTGACGACGATCCACGGCGCCTCGGCGACGCTGGTCGGCAACGACACCTGCACCGGCTTACCCGAGGTGGCCGGGATGTAGTAGGTCGACTCGTCGTTGACGCACTCACCGTTCGACAGCTCGCAGTACCCGTACGGCTCGACGACGACGGACTCGCCGTTGGCGAACACGGTGAGTTCGGGATAGTGCTTGGGCGCCTTGGACACGGCGTAGGCCACCACACCTGCGGTCACCGCGGCCAGGGCCAGCAGGCCCACCGCGACCAGCGCGAAGATCGTGCGGACGTTGGGCTTGCTCACCAGTGCGGGTCTCCTGTTTCGCGGGGATGGGTCGGCACTTCCTGCTCGGCGTGCTGCGGGCGGTTGCCGCCGAAGCCCGGCAGCAGGGTGTGCCCGGTATAGCTGACGAAGGTCTGCGCGAGCCCGGCAACCAGGATCACGCTGATCACCGCGAAACCCTTCCAGAACTCGGTCGGCAGCAGCACACCGGCCGCCCCGCCGATTACCCAACTCAACTGCAGAACAGTCTCCGACCGGCCGAAACCCGAGGCGATCGACTCGGGTGGCAGGTCGTCCTGGATGGCCGCGTCCAGCGACACCTTGGCCAGCGCGCTGGCCGCCGACGCGACGAGCGCGGCCACCGCGGCGCCGAACAGATTGCCGGTGAACACCGCGAACAGCGCGACCGCCACACACGCCGCGGTGCAGCCGAGTACCACCAGCGCGGGCCTGCCGAGCTGCAATCGCGCGCCGGTGGCGTTGCCGCCGAAATTGCCGAAACCGGCCGCGACCCCGACGAGACCGAGCATGGCCGCCTGCTCGGTCGGACTGCCACCGGAACCCTTGGCGACGAAGGCGATGTAGAAGGTCAGGAACCCGGTGAGCACTCGGATGGAACTGTTGCCCCACAGTCCGGTGACCACCGCGCGGCCAAGCGGTTGCCTGCGTTTCCTGGCGGGCACGGCCGATTCCTTGCCCGGCTCGAGCACCTCGGTGCGCGCGTCGGCGCCGTGGTAGGTCAGCGTGGCGGGCACCTCACCCTCGGTGACCTCCACCCACGACGGGATCCGCAGGCTCAGGTAGGCGCCCGCGATCGCGATGCCCGTGGCGAACACCAGCGCACCCGTGGAGCCGGCGGCGAGCGCGGCCAGCGCGGCCAGCGCACCCGCCCCGATCGTGCCGCCGACCAGGCCGAACACCGTGAGCCGCGAATTCGTGCGTACCAGGTCGATGTCCGGGGGCAGCACGCGCGGCGTCACCGCGCTCTTGAGCACCGCGAACGATTTCGAGCCGACCATCATGCACAGGGCGAGCGGATACAGCCCCCACGTGTCGATATTGAAGATCAGCAGCACCGCGAACAGCGCCCGCAACCCGAAGGTCGTGGCCAGCGCCAGCCTGCGTCCGCGTTGCAGCCGGTCGAGCAGCGGCCCGATCAGCGGGGCGATCACCGCGAACGGCGCGATGGTGATGAGCAGATACAGCGCGACCTTGGTTTTCGACTCGGCGGTCGCGCTCGCGAAGAACAACGTGTTGGCCAGGGCGACGGCGATCGCGGCGTCGAGCGCGAAGTTGGCCATCGTGGCGTAGGTGAGGGCGGTGAGCCCGGACTGGTCGGCGCCGTCGGCCTTGGCGGCGCGCTGGAAGGTGGCGATACCGCGTTCGGTGAGTTCGCGGCTGCGCATCGCGGCCACGCGGGTGACCGTCAGTTTGCGCGGCACCCGCTGCTTGGGCGGTTCGTCGGCGGGTTCGTCGGCCCGGGGGAGCGGGCGGGTTCCCGCCGGTCCGTCGAGTGGATCGGGGTGCGGGTGGCTGCCTGCCGGTCCGTCGTGGTCCGGGTGCGGGCGGCCGCCTGCCGGTGTGCCGGGGCGCGGGGGACCGGCGCCGTTGCGTTTCGGGCTCGCCAACGGCGTGGTGGCGCCGGGGTCGGGATCACGCCCGAACCGGCCGCGCGAACGGACCGGCGCGGTCGGTGGCTCGATGTGCGGGAAGACCTTGCGCGGCGTGGACGGGGGCGGGTAATGCCCGAAGCCGGGGTGCCGACCGGGTGGTGCACCCGAGGCACTGCCGTCCCGGCGACCACGGTCAGGACCGGATGGATCGCGGGGAGTAGTCACAGCCCAATTCTGTCGTACTCGGGCTTTCGGCGTTCACTCGCGGGCGAGCAGTGTCGGCCACACCCGCTCATCGGGGCACGAAGCGCACCTCGAACAGGCGCGGCCAGTACTTGCCGGTGAGTAGGAAGCGGTCGGTGCCGGGCAGGTGGGCGATGCCGTTGAGGACGTCGGTGCCCTGGCGTTCGGCGGGGGTGAGCAGGCCGCTCGCGTCGATGATCGCGGTGATGTGGCCCGTCTCCGGGTCGATGCGCAGGATGTCGTCGGTGGGGAAGTTGTTGGCGTAGACGGTGCCGTCGGGTGCGCAGTCGAGTTCGTTCGGTTTCGGGTCGTCGAGGCCGTGCAGGGTCACCGACCCGGTTACGGCGAAGGTCAGTGGGTCGCGGAAGGTGAGTTTCGGGGTGCCGTCGCTCATGACGAGGCGACCCGGTTGAGCGCACAGCCCCCAGCCCTCACCCTCGTAGGTGGCGCGGCCGGTTTCGGCGAGGGTGTGCGGGTCGCGGGCGAAGGCGACGCCGTCACGCCAGGTCAGTTGCCAGACGATGTCGCCCGCCCGGGTGAGCCCCTCGCCGAACATCCGGCCGGGCAGGTCGACGCGCGCCCGCTCCACGCCCGAGACCTGGTCGCTGACGCGGACGTTCGACACGCCCCACATGCCGGTGCCTTCGTAGCGCAATCCGTCGACCACCTCGAGCCCCTGGGTGAACGCCGACGGATCGTGCGGTGACGAGCCGATCACCTCCACCCGCCAGCGCGGCGGACCGGACTCATCCTGGCCCCCGCAGGAGCTCACGCCGAGCACGCTGACCAGCACTGCGACGGCCAACGAACTCCGATTGCACTTCATACGGCAAAATGTATGCCGTGAGCGCAGTATCTGTTTCGGAGTCCGGCGTGCGTCCCGTTCTGGCCCAGGCGGCCGAGGTCGCACTTCGTGCGCTCGTCGAGCTGGAACCCGACGGGGTCGGAGCCCATCTGGGGGTGACCGCCGAGGACGACTCGTCGGCCACCCACCGGTTCGAGGCGACCCTGCCCGGCTACCGGGGTTGGCAGTGGGCCGTCGTGGTCGCCGCGCCGCCCGGTGCCGACCACGCGACCGTCAGCGAGTCGGCCCTGCTGCCCGGCCCCGACGCCCTGATCGCCCCCGAGTTCGTCCCGTGGGAGCAGCGCGTGCGCCCCGGCGACCTCGGCCCCGGCGACCTGCTCGCCCCGCCCGCCGACGATCCGCGCCTGGTCCCCGGTTACGTCGCTACCGGCGACCCGGTGATCGACGAGGTGGCCCGCGAGGTCGGTCTCGGCCGCACCCAGGTGCTCAGTCTCGAGGGCCGCCTCGAAGCCGCCCAGCGCTGGTACAGCGAATACGGCCCCGACACCGAGATGGCCAAGGCCGCCCCCTCCACCTGTGGCCTGTGCGGCTTCTTCCTGCCCCTGGCAGGCGCCCTGCGCGAAGCCTTCGGCGTGTGCGCCAACGCGATGGGTGCCGACGGTCACGTCGTCCACGTCGAATACGGCTGCGGCGCCCACTCCGACGTCGTCGCCCCCTCCGGCAACGGCTCCCCCCGCTACGAGGCCTTCGACGACCACGCCGTCGACTACATCGACATCACTCCGCAGGAAACCGCCGAAGCCGAAGCGGTCGACGCGGCGGCCGCTGCCCGCAAGGCCCGCGCCGAAGGCGAGCTTCCGGAAGCCCCGGAAGAGGTCATCGCCGCCGAAGCCAACACCGACCTCGCCGCTTTCGCACCGCTCGTCGGCCTCGCATCGGTACCGGCGACCACCGACCCGGCCGAGGCATCGAGCAACCCTGAATCCCCTGCGGACACAGTGGTTTCCCCTGCGGCAGCCGAACCCACCACGGAGGCGACCGAGTCGACCTCGACCGCGGCCGCCGCTGAGCCGACCGATTCCGCTGTGGCCGAAGATATTTCGGCTGAAGCGGTTGCCGATGGGCCATCCGAGAATGTCGAGGCGGATTCCTCGAATGGCGCCGACATCGGTGTAGATATCTCGGCCGACGCCGCTGCGGCGAATGTCGAATCGGCTGTCGAGTCGGATAGCGGTGCGGCGCAGGAGTCTTCGGCTGTTGGAGCTGCACACCGACCCGAGTCGGCCGCGGCGGAAGGTTCGGGTGTGGAGACTGATGACGCCGGGGCTGATTCGTCGGGAGGTGCCGACGCGGGCGCCGCGGATTCGGCCGCCGATGCTGCTTCTGCCGAGGGTGATTCCGGTGTGACGCATGTCGTGGGCGCCGGGGAGCGCGGATCGTCGGTGGGGCGCTGAACGCTGGGGCGGACCCGTTCGGTACCGCGGGGCTGCGGGCCGGAGTTCTTGCCGCGTGGCGGGATTCGCCGACGCGGTTGCGTGAGGACAGTGCAGGTGAGGCGGATCTGGTCGCCGCGGGCTATCGGGATCGGGTGCTCACCGAGCTGGCCCAGAACGCGGCCGATGCGGCGGTGCAGGGCGGTGTGCCCGGTGAGCTGACGGTGCGGATCGTGGACCGGCGGTTGCACGTCGCCAATACCGGTGCACCGCTCAGTGTTTCGGGTGTGCACGCGCTCGCGGCACTGCGTGCCTCGGGCAAGGACGACGGCGCGCAGGTCGGCCGGTTCGGTGTCGGCTTCACCGCGGTGCGCTCCGTGGGTGACGAAGTGGAGATCCGCTCCACCACCGGCTCCATCCGCTTCTCCCTCACCGCCACCCTGAACGCCCTGCACGACAACGGCATCACCCATCCCGAAGACCTCACCCCACCGGCCCTACGCCTGGCCTGGCCCATCCCCACTACCCCACCCTCGGGCGCCGACACCGAAGTCGTCATCCACCTCCGCGACGACATCGACCCCACCGCCCTCCTCACCTCGATGCGCGCCGAGGCCCCCGACCTCCTCCTCGAACTCCCCGCCCTCTACCGAATCCGCGTAGCCGACAGCGAATTCACCAGCGTCACAACTCTCCTCGACCACCCCGCCCCGCCACACGGCAGAGCGAACGCCACACCTGGCGCCGATTTCGCGGCCGAGGCTGCCCACGTCGATACGGCCCCACGCCCTGACACGGAGCCGGGCAACGAGATCTCGATCGCCGCGCCGACGTCCGAAGGGGGCGCGGAAATTGTCCATGCTCCTGCACTCGATACGAAGACCCATGTGGGCCCGCCGGTGGGCGCCCTCACCAAGCTGACCATCACCGGACCCGACGGCACCCAACGCTGGTGGCAGTACCGCACCGCCCGTGCGCGCTGGCTGCTCCCGCTGACCAACGGCCGCCCGGTCCCCGCCGCACCGGATGTCCTGCGCGCGCCCACTCGTTCGGACGAGGAACTGTCCCTCCCGGCGATCCTCGTAGCCGACATCGCCATGCAACCCGACCGCCGCAGGCTCCTTCCCGGCACTCGCTTGCCTGAAATCGCCTCGGGGTACGCCGATTTCGCCCGCGCCTTGCCCCCGGAGGACCGCCTCGTCCTCGTCCCGACCCCCGCTTTCGCCCGCAGCGAGGCCGACGCCCTCCTCCGCGAAGCGATCATCACCGAACTCCGCACGAACCCTTGGCTCCCGGTCTGCCCGACCCGCGACCGCTCAGACCACGAATTCGATCCGAACCACGAGGAATTCCACCCCCTCACCGGGACGAATTTCGAGTCCACTGATCGCCACGACTCACCTGTCGGAGTCGACCGGGATGCCTTCGGTACGGACATGGTCACCGCCGATGTATCCGCCCCCGACAACTCGTCCGTCGGCACCGCGCAGCGCCCCGGCACCTTCGAGCTCGCCGAACCGACCCGCTCGGCAAGTGTCGAAATCCCCACTCGCGCCTCCGTATTCCCTGACTTGACGCCGGAACTGGCCGCAATCCTCGCCGACCTCACCGGCTTCCTGGTCATCCCGGAACTCTCGTCCCGCTCTGCTCAGGAAAAACTGGCAGTCCTCGACGTCCACCGCCTGTCATCGGCAGCCCTGGCCGACCTCACCACCGGCCTCGAACGCGACCCTCACTGGTGGCGCACCTTCTACTCCACGCTGGAACCCTTCGTCACCGATTCGAGGACTGCCGAGGAGTTCGGTGCCCTGGCCGTCCCCCTGGCCGACGGCCGCCTCGTCACCGGCCCGCGCACCGTCGTCCTCGACGATCAGCTCACCGTCGCGGTCCCGGTCCACTGGGCCCGCCTGGTGCACCCGGACGCCACCCACCCGCTGCTGGCCCGCCTCGGCGCCCGCAGTGCCTCGGCCACCGACCTGCTCACCGATCCCGGCTTGCGCGACCTTCTCGAACACGACCCGGCCGACCCGGACACGGTCACCGCGGTCCTGCATCTCGCCCAGTTCGTGAGCGCCGACGAGCTCCCCGACTGGCTCGGCCTGCTCGAATTGCCCGACGACACAGGAGAACTGCGTCCGGCCGACGAACTCCTCCTCCCCGGCGCACCGCTGGCCGAGGTGCTGGTCGACGACTCACCCTTCGGTACGGTCGCCGAGGCGACGGTCGCCGAGTTCGGCGAACTGGCCTTGCGCGCGATCGGTGTGGGTTGGGATTTCGCCGTCCTCACCGACCCCGACCCGCTCGGCCCCGACCATGACCTGGACGACGAATCCGCCTGGTGGAACAGCCTTCCCGAGGACCCACGCGAACTCGTCGCCGTCCGCGACCTCGACCTGGTCGACGACACCCGCTGGCCGCAGGCCCTGCGCACCCTGCTCGCGGAACCACGCACCCGCGCCCTCCTCGCCGACCGCGACGGTTACACCACCTGGTGGCTGCACCGCCACGCACACATCGACGGCATCCCCCTCGGCCGCTACCGGCACCCGGACGACACCGAATTCGCCGGTCTGCTCCCACCTTTCACAGCAGCCGACCCCGACGCCCTACGTCAGGTCCTCGTCCGTCCCGACGTCATGACCCCCGAGCTGGCCGAGGAACTCCTCGACGCCCTCGCCGACCCGTCGAAAACCCCGACTCCCGAAACGGTTTCGCGAACTCATGCCCGCCTGGCGGCCGCCGTCGCGTCCGGCGCGCTCGACCCACGCGAACTCGACCTCCCCGAGCAGGTCAGGACGCTGGCGGGAACAGTGGTCGACGCCGAGTCGGCCATGGTCCTCGACCGGCCCTGCTTCGGCCTCGTCGTCCCGGCCGAGCGCCTGGTGGTAGGCGACGCGGAACATGCCGAGGCCCTCGCCACCCTGCTCGACCTGCCGCTGGTGTCCGACCAGGTGAGCGCCGAGGTGCTCGGTGCGGGCAGGCAGAGCACCTGGGACACGGAACCGCTCGGCGTGGTGCTGCGCCAGCTGTGGTCACCGCCGCACACCACCGGCGCCCTCGTGCTGCACGAAGTCCTCGAGGTATTTCTGCGCGGCGAGTTCTCGGGCACGGTCCGGGTGCCGTGGTGGGACGCCGACGGCACCGTGCACGTGCAGGTGCCGCGCGGTTAGTTCGCGTGCGCGGTGACCATCTCGGCGAGCAGGTCGAGCTGGGCCTGCACCGCGTCGCTGTCGTCGTCGACGAGCCAGCGCAGCACGATGCCGTCGATGACGCTGAGGATGAAGCGGCTCAGCTGGGGCAGCGGGATGTTCCAGTCGCAGCCGGTGGCGTCGCGGCAGTGGTCCATCACGTCGGCGACGGTGCTGTCGTTGAACTTGTACTGTTCCCGGGCGATGGCGAGTTTGGCCGGGGTCGACTCACCCTCGCGCAGCGCGTAGGTGGTGGTCTCGTAGGTGAGCAGCTGACGTTCCGGAGTGGCCTCGATGTTGCGCCACATCAGTTCCAGCCCCTGGCGAACCAATTTCTGAAGCGCTTCTTTTCCTGTTCCGGTATCGGCCCAGACAGTTTCATCCGCATCGACGGAATCGCGTAATTCCATCGAGAGCGCTTTGACCAGCTCGGTCATCAGCGCGTCCTTGCTTTCGAAACAGTAATGCACCACACCGAGCGAGACGCCCGCCGCTTGGGCGACATCGCGTGTGGTCACGCCCGCCACGCCCTTTTTCTCGGCGAGACCGATCGCTGCCTCTATCAGGTGGGCTCGTCGTTCTTCGACGCTCAATCGGGAGGACACCTGTGCGAGTTAAGCGCTCACGTCGCGAACAGTCAATTCGCCGAACCGCGCCGAATTTCTGGACAGGCGACCAGTTGTATGGTTGTGTGCGTCACATCACCCGTGAAGGAGCTGTTCGGATGCCTGTGAACCGTCGTACCGTGCTGGCCGCCTCGACGCTGGGGGTACCCCTCGTCGCGGCCATGGGAGTTCACGGAGCGTCGAAGGCGCACGCCGAATCCGCGCGCGGCGGATTCGAATTCGGGCTCGGTATCGCCGATCTCACGGGCCCCGCCGCGGAATGCGGCATGATGGGCTACTCACAACTCGAACAGACGACCGCGGGAATTCATCTGCGGCCGCGAGCGCGCGCGTTCGTGATCGAATCGGGTGGAAATCGGGTCGCGTTCGTCGCGGTGGAGAACGGTGCGTTGTTCCAGTCCGTGCATCGGGGTGTACTGCTCGCGCTGGCGCGCCGATTCGGTGATCGGTATACCGAACGAAATGTCGTCCTCACTTCGACTCACACGCATTCCAGTTGTGGCGGTTCCGCGCACGATTACGCCTATACGCTCGCGACGCTCGGATTTCAGCAACAGGTCTACGACACCGAAGTCGACGGCATCGTCGAGGCGATCGCCGCCGCCGACGCCGACCTCGCACCGGGCACGGTGGCGCTCGGCCGCGCCGAATTGCGCGACGCGAGCGTGAACCGTTCGCGGGTGGCCTTCGACCGCAATCCGGTGGAAGACCGCGCGGCTTTCCCGGACGCGATCGATCCGGCGGTCACCACTCTCGTCTTTCGCCGTGGCGCGAAGGAGGTCGGCGCGCTCACCTGGTTCGCCACCCACAACACGTCGATGACCAACAAGAACCGGCTCATCAGCTCCGACAACAAGGGCTACGCCAGCTACGCCGCCGAGCACCTGGAGCACGGCGTGCGCCATCTCGACGGCGATCCGTCATATCTGGCCGCGTTCGTGCAGACCAACGCCGGTGACATGTCCCCGAACCTCGCGCTCGCACCGGGCATCGGCCCGACCGACGACGAGTTCGACAACACCCGGATCATCGGCGAACGCCAGTACACCGCCTCGCGAGCCGCCGCCGACCGGGCGGCACCGATGACGAGCGCGATCGGTTCGCTGCTGTGCTACGTCGATCTCGCGGCCGTGACGGTCGAGGGCCGCTTCACCCCCGACGGCGCACCACACCGCACCGCACCGGCCGCCGCGGGCCTCTCGCTGGCGGCGGGCAGCGTGGAGGACGGCCCCGGCCTGCCCGGCGGACCCATTCCCGAGGGTGTACGTAACCCGCTGGTGGACTTTCTCGGCGGAATCGACCATCCCCACCCGGCGTGGCTTGCCGACGCGCAGGCGCCCAAGGCGATCTTCGCCCCACTCGGGTTGATGCCGCCGGTGCCGTGGGTACCGAATGTCGTTCCGCTTCAGCTGATCCGGCTCGGCGACCTCTATGTGGCCGCCGCCGGAGCCGAGTTCACCATCGTCGCCGGCTTGCGCGTGCGACGAGCGGTCGCGCAGGCGCTCGGTGTCGGCGTGGAACAGGTGCTGTTGCAGGGCTATTCGAATGCCTACCACCAATATGTCACCACGCCGGAGGAGTACGACACGCAACAGTACGAAGGCGCGTCGACGCTGTTCGGCCGCTACACGTTGTGCGCGTATGTGCAGGAATTCACCAGGCTGGCAGAAGCTTTCGTGGCGGGCGCGGTCCCGGGGCGCGGCCCCGCACCGCGCGACGTCTCCGCCTTGCAGCCGAATCTCGCCGCCGCGCCGGGCCCGGACGCGACACCGTCCGGCCGGAATTTCGGTGATGTCGTGCGTCAGCCCGGGCGCACCGCTCGCGGCAGCCAGGTGGAGGCCGAATTCGTCTCGGCCCATCCGAAACACAATCCGCGTCGCGGCGGCACCTTCCTCGAGGTGCAGCGCCGAACCGGGAACGGCTGGATTCGGGTGGCCAACGAGGGGGAGTGGGATGTGCGATTCCACTGGCGGAAACAGGACGCGGCGGTCTCGATCGCCCGGTTCGTCTGGGACATCCCGGCCGGCGCGGAACCGGGAACGCACCGGTTCGTGCACTTCGCCGACGCGCTCGGCGCCGACGGGGTGCTGCGCCCGTTCACCGGGACCAGCGACGAGTTCGAGGTCGTCTAGTCCTCGGTGAGACCCACCTGGGCGCCCTTGTCGCCCCGCAGGGCCGACCGCCGCTGTGCCAGCCAGATCGACGAGCCGAGCACGCCGACGAACAGGCCCATCAGGCACACCGGCCGGGCATCGGCCCAGGCAGGGACCACGAAAGCCAGCACGCTGGCCACCGCCCAGGCGGCGAAGCCGATGAGCACAACCGGGCGCGGATCGACCAGGCTTCGCGGCAGGTGCGGCATCTCGCGGCTGACGGGTCCGGCATCCATACCCAAACAGTAGCGCCACGAAACCCATCAGGGGGCACAGCCGTACCGTAGAGTTCTGCACTGTGACAGTGCCATCCGACGTCCGTGCCCTCGCCGGTGATCTCTCGCTGGCGGTTGTGCGGCTCACGAGACACCTGCGCGGCCGCCGTGCCGAAGCGCAGATCTCGCTCACGCAGCTGTCGGCCCTGGCCACCCTCGCACGCGACGGCGCGATGACGCCCGGCAATCTCGCGGGCAAGGAGCGCGTGCAGCCGCCGTCGATGACCCGCGTGATCGCCTCCCTCGCCGACCTCGAGCTGGTCCAGCGCAGACCGCATCCCACCGACGGACGCCAGATCATCGTGTCGCTGTCACCGGCCGGCCGGGCGCTGGTCGCCGACGAGACGCACGCGCGCGAGGCCTGGATGACCGAGCAGCTGTCCAACCTGAGCCCGGAACAGCTCGCGGTGCTCGATCAGGCCGTGGCGATCATGAACCAGATCATCGCGGGTTCGGAGTAGTCACCCCTGCTGCGGTACCACCTCGTGGCCGAGCGGGAACAGCGACAGCGGAACCAGTTTGAGATTGGCCCAGGCGAACGGCAGCCCGATGATCGTCACCGCCAGCGCCACACTGGTGAACACGTGGCCGAGCGCCAGCCACCAGCCGGCGAAGACGAACCAGATGATGTTGCCGAGCAGCGACCCCGCCCCGGCGCTCGGCTTGTCGACGACCGTGCGCCCGAACGGCCACAGCACGTAGCCGGCCAGCCGCAACGACGCGATGCCGAACGGGATCGTGACGATCAGGACGAAGCAGATCAGCGCCGCGAACAGGTAGCCGACTGCCATCCAGAACCCGCAGAGCACCACCCACAGAATGTTCAAGATCAACTGAACCAGCTTCATGCTTCCAGCATGCCAGGATGATCCGGTGGCCGAAGTAATTCCCATCGACGATCCCGCCGACCCGCGTGTCGACGACTTTCGTGATCTGTCCTCCGCCGATCGCAGGCCCGACCTGCCCGGCCGCAAGGGACTGGTCATCGCCGAGGGGGTCGTGGTGGTGCAGCGCATGCTCGACTCGCGTTTCACCCCGAGTGCGCTGCTCGGTGTCGCCAAGCGCTACGAGGCCCTCGCCGCCGACCTCGCGGGCCTCGATGTGCCCTACTACCAGGCGACGGCCGAGGTGATGGCCCAGGTGGTCGGCTTCCACCTGAATCGCGGTGTGCTCGCGGTCGCGTCGCGCCCGGCCGAGTTGACCGTCGACGAGGCGCTCGACGGTGCGCGCACGGTGGCCGTGCTGGAGGGCGTCAACGATCACGAGAACCTGGGGTCGATGTTCCGCAACGCGGCCGGGCTGGGCGCCGACGCGGTGCTGTTCGGCGACCGCTGCTCCGACCCGCTCTACCGGCGTTCGGTCCGCGTCTCGATGGGGCACGTGCTGCGGGTTCCGTTCGCCCGGATTCCGCAGTGGCCGGGTGGGCTGGAGTTGTTGCGGGAGCACGGCTTTCAGATCATCGCGCTCACCCCGAACCCGGCGGCGGTGAACCTGGCGACCGCGATGACGGGCGAGCGGGTAGCCCTGCTGCTCGGCGCCGAGGGCCCCGGCCTGACCGAGGAGGCCATGCGCGCCACCGACATTCGCGCACGTATCCCCATGTCGCCCGGCACCGATTCGCTCAATGTCGCCACGGCTGCCGCGATGGCCTTCTATGAACGAGTCCGCACGTCATGAGCCCGGACGGGCCCTGTCGGGCGGGGTCGGGTTCGGTGCCGTGGGCGTTGGGCGGCACGGTGATCGCGCTCGTCGCGGCGCTCGGCGCGGTAGCGGTGTACGCGTTCGGTGTCGCGCTCGCCGATGTGCATCCGCTGCTCGCGATCGCGGTGAACGTGATCGCGGTGGTCGGTGTCGCGCCGACCGTGTGGCGGTGGCGGTGCACGCCGGTCGTGCGCTGGGTGCTCGCGGGGGCGGTGGTCGGCGTGGCGCTCGGCTGGATCGCGCTACTGGTCTACCTGGTCGTCGGCTAGCCGACCGGGCCTGCGCAGCCAGCGGGACAGACCGCGCCGGGGAGGCGCGGTCGACACAGGTTCGGGCGCCCGGCCTTTCGGATACAGCGTGAATCCGCAGACGGGCAGGTCGCCTAGCCTGGGTGCCTCGAGGTAGCGGAAGCCGAGCCAATGAGCATTGGCCGCGTCGGCGAAATCGGGTGGATCGAAGGGCAGCGATTGCGGGCCCGGCCGGTCGTCCCGATCCCACGGCACCGGATGGTCTCCCGCCCAGAACTCGCGCTCCCACACCATGGGCAGTCCCTCGTTCTCCAGGATGTCGACCCTGGTCGAGCTGAACGAGCGCCGGAATTCCCCACGTTCCCAGTGGGCGAACGCGCCCCAGTGCACGGTGGTGTCGAACGAGATCAGGTAGGTGTGTTCGGAAGCGAGCGGGCGCACGAGCAGATCGGGCAATCTGGTCGGCTCGATCAACGCGGCCTCGGCGGTGCACACGACCGTCACCCCGGGATAACACCCGATATAGACCTCGTCGCGATCCGGACCAGCGCAGCCGTCGAGTGTTCCGACCACGATCGGGCGAACATCGTTGTCGGCGTACAGCTCACCCGCCAGTGCCTGCGCGGCACCGGGATCGGACGCGGGCCGCTCGCGCAGGACGGCGGCGGGATCAGCGGTATCGACATACCAGAGCGTGGAAGCCGATTTCACGTGTCACCTCCGACTGTTATCGGAACCCGCGGTGCGGTGGCTGCCGCCGCGCCGGGCGTGCGCTCGACCCCGCTGTCGACCAGCACGGCCCCGAGTTCTCGGGAGAACTCGGGGCCGCCGGTGCACAGTCAGTTGCCGGAGCTGCGTACGCCCAGCAGGACGTCTTCCCAGGACGGCATCGGTGCCTTACCGCGCTTGTTGCGTGGGGGCTTCGGCTTTTCCGGCTCGGGCTTGGCGGCGGGCTTGTCCTGCTGCGCGGCGGGCGGCGCCGGTGTGGCGGGCTCGCTGGGCGCATCGGGGGCCGTCGCCGCCGGAATCGGCGCGGCGGGCTTGGGTGCCGCCGGGATCGGTGCGGTCGGCATCGGTGCGGTAGGCATCGGCGAGGCAGGCATCGGCGAGGCGGGCATGGCCGTCGGCGCAGGCTTGGCCGGAATGGCCGCCGTCCCACCGCCTGCCGCGACCTGACGCTGCTCGTAGTACTCGTCCAGCGCGGGCTGCGGGCGGCTCTGCGGGCGCGGCGCGGGCGTCATCGGCTCACGCGGACGCGGCTCCACCGGAACCGGCGCCTCGACCACCGGGGCCGACGGTGCGGGCATGGTGGCCAGACCACGCAGGGCGCGACCGAAATCCGGATCGATCAGGTCGTTGGCCGGGTCGTCGAGCGGGGAGACCGAACCGCCGTGCGCGTCGGGCTGGTAGCGCCAGTGCGCGGCGATCTCGGAGTGCCCGTGGCGCCACTGCAATTGCGCGACCCAGAACCCCTTTTCGTCTTTCCAGGCATCCCATTCGGCGTGTTCGATGGTGTGCCCGCGCTCGGCGAAGGCCGCGGTGACGATCTCGTGCAGCGTTTCCAGCGCCGGACCGTCCGGCCGCACCGGATGGGCTTTCTGCGCCAGTTCGGCGGCGCGAGCACGTTCGAGCAGCACCGGATAGGCGAACCGCTCGACTTTGCTCGCCGGCATGCCGGACTCCGCCGTGACCTGCTCGACGGACGCGCCGGCGCGAATACGGGCCTGGATATCTCTAGGACGCATAGACGCTTCCATTTCGATCTCGATCTGGCCGAATCGTGCGAGGTCGCCGCGCGCCGCCGCGCGGAGCTTGTCGTCGGCGGGCAGCCGGAACTTGGTGCCGGACTCGAGGTCGCTGCACACGATGTGCGTGGAGTCGGGCGTCACCCCGATCACTCGAAGTTCACGCACCGTTACCTCCCTATCGCGTCGGCTCCGTCTGTTAGGACACCGCCCACTTTCCTAGACAGTAGTGCACATTACTTGGCCGCGGCAGCAGACACGCACGCCCAAATCGCGCACGCGGGCACCCCAGACGGCTAATCTGATCAGCTCCCCGCGCGAATCCTGGTCGTGTACAGGCGTTTTGGTGATAGATCAACATCAAATATTGCCCGAAAAGTCCGTTCGAACAATGCAACTTTTGCGAACACGCAAAGGGCCGGTGCGCGACGACGCGGAAATGCGTTCGCCGGGCACCGGCCCGATTGCGGTCTTATCTCAGAGCTGACCGACTACCCAGTCGATGGAGCGGGTCAGCTGGGAGACATCTTCCGGGTCGATCGCCGGGAACATGCCCACACGCAGCTGGTTGCGGCCCAGCTTGCGGTACGGCTCGGTGTCCACGATGCCGTTGGCCCGCAGGATCTTCGCTACCTGGGCGGCGTCGACCGAATCGTCGAAGTCGATGGTGCCGACGACCTGCGAACGGTGCGCCGGATCGGTGACGTACGGGGTGGCGAAGGAGCTCTGCTCGGCCCAGGTGTAGAGGCGCGAGGACGAGTCGAGGGTGCGCTTCACGGTCCAGTCCAGGCCGCCGTTGGTGTTCATCCACTCGATCTGGTCGGCGAACAGCAGCAGGGTGGCGATGGCCGGGGTGTTGTAGGTCTGGTCCTTGGTGCTGTTGTCGATGGCGACGGGCAGCGAGAGGAACTCCGGGGTCCAGCGACCCGAGGCCTTGATCTCCTCCACGCGGGCCAGCGCGGCCGGGCTCATGATCGCGACCCACAGGCCACCGTCGGCGGCGAAGCACTTCTGCGGGGCGAAGTAGTACACGTCGGAGTCGGCGATGTTCACCGGCAGACCGCCCGCGCCGGAGGTGGCGTCGATGGCGATCAGCGCGTTCTCCGAACCGGCCGGACGCGACACCGGGATGGACACACCGGTCGAGGTCTCGTTGTGGGCCCAGCCGATGAGGTCGACGCTCGGGTCCGACACGGGCTCGGGGGCGCTGCCCGGCTCCGACGACACGACGATCGGGTCACCGATGAACGGGTTGCCCTTGGCGACCGAGGCGAACTTCGAGGAGAACTCGCCGTTGGTCAGGTGCAGCGAACGCTCGCGGATCAGGCCGAAGGCGGCCGCGTCCCAGAACGCGGTGGTGCCACCGTTACCGAGCACCACCTCGTAGCCCTCGGGCAGCGAGAACAGCTCGCGCAGGCCGTTGCGCACCCGCGCCACCACGTCCTTGACCGGCTTCTGGCGATGCGAGGTGCCGAAGACCGAGGCGCCGACAGTCACCAGCGACTGCAGCTGCTCCGGGCGGACCTTGGACGGGCCACAGCCGAACCGTCCGTCGGCGGGCTTGAGGTCGGCGGGAATTGTCGGGAACGCACTGGTCATGCGGGGGAGTTTAGTGGTGGGCGGATGACGGTGGTCGCGGTGGGTGCGGGTCTGTGAGCCGCCCCACGTCCGACCTGGGATCCTGCCGACGCCCCCGCCCGCCGACTGGCCGGTTGTGCGTGGAAGCTGCCTCTCGGTGCTCCGCGTTATCGACGTCCGGATGCTCTGTCCGGCGGGTCACCGGTCCGGGTGCGGGGAATTTGCCCTGGCGCCAACGTAGTTGGCAGTACTCTTCCGCTATGACTCTGCTCGCGGTCGATTCGGGACGGAACCTGCTCGACCGGTGGCTGTGGGTTTTCGGGCGGCGGCCGGGCTTGCTGTCGGAGGGAGCTCGCCGGGAACTGCTGCTCAGAGGGCTGCCCGCAAGTGCCACCGTCTTGTCGGTGTGGTCGCGCCGGGGCGAGGGTGGCTACCGGTTCAGCGTGCGGGTCCAATTGCCCGACGAGCTGCCCTACGACGTGCGCGTACGGCAACGGATCCGTAGCCAGGACCTGGAATGGATGCGCCCCGGCGACACCATCGGCTGCCGCGTCGACCCCGGCGACCCCGACCGCGTCGTCCTGTACCTCCCCGAACAAACGAAATCCACCCCCGGCTCCACCGCCAAGATCCTCGCCAACGGCCGCCGCGCCGAAGCCACAGTCCTCGCCGTAGCCCCCATAGCCACCGACTACACCGCCCGCGAAGACCCGGTCCTACGTCTCGACCTGGAACTCCGAGCCTGGGACGAACCAACCCCCTGGCGAGTCCGCCTCATCCAACCCGTCCCCTTGACCGCCGTCGGCCAAATAGAACTGGGCACCCGCCTGGAAGCCGCCTTCTTCACCGTCGACCGAGGAAAGTCCGTAGCCCTCGACTTCACCTCCCTGAGCTGACTCATCGGCATACGCGTTCGTGGTCGCGCACAGGGCAATTGAGCCCGCGAGGGCAGAATTGCTGTGGTGACGTGAAGGTGCGACGCGCAGCGAAGCCGCGACCCTGGGAGTTCTGATCTCCGCAGCGAATCATGTACCAACGCCAAGATTGGTACGGAACGGTGTGTATTTCTCTGGCTTATCTGGTGGTCGACCTAAGTGAACGCACTTCATCGCCTGTGCGGGTGCGTCACAGTGCGGACTTCTAGAAGGCCTTGCAAGCCGGAGAAGTCCTTGGGGTTCACCGTGTATAGCGGCAGTTGGTGTACTGATGCGATCGACGCGATCATCAGATCGATGCGACGCGGCTTCGGATTTCGCCCTGCGGTGAGTACCGCCGCGATGATGTGCCCGTAGCGTCGGGCAGCCCGTGTATCGAAGGGCAGCGGATCGAACAGGGCCTCGGCGTTCTGCAGGCGCTCGATTCGGACAGCGCGTTCCCCCGGGTCGGGTGCGTAGTGGGGTCCAGCTGCCAGCTCGGCCATCGTGACCGAGCTGATTGCCAGCTCGTCGGGCAGTTCGGACGGCTCCAGTTCGTCGAGCAGGATGACCACGTTGGTGTCGACCAGCCCACGCGTGTCCGCGGCCATCACTCGGAGTCTTCCGGGGCGAATTCTCCTCGTCGGTAGGCGCGGTCGTAAGGGTCGTACAGGGAGTCGTCGATGGCGCTCTCGGCGTCGGTAGACCATTGCGCGCTCGAAGTCGACAGCCCGGCGAAGGCCGCAAGCACTTCAGCTCGCGGCACGGTGGTGCGCCGTCGCTGATGCCGGTGGGGAATCAGATCCGCTACGGGTGTTCCATCCACGGTGATGGTGTAGGACCGGCCACCCCGAACATCTCGGAGCACCCTGCTCGCATCGTTGCGCAACTCTCGCTGCGGAATCTCTGGCAACTCGGCCGGTGTGGTCATTTCTCCAGGTTAGCCCTGGTGCTACGGCCGCGCTACGGTATTACTACATGCTTCGGCGCGGGCAGGAGGTCACCTGGTCAACAAGAAACCGGGCACCGTTAAGTCGGTGCCCGGTCGGGGGAGTGGGGATCAGTCGGCGATGGCGGACCAGCCGGCGACTTCCTCCGGCTTGCGGGGGCCCGGCCCGGTGTAGATGGCGGCGGGGCGGACGAGCTTGCCGAGCTGCTTCTGCTCGAGGATGTGGGCGCACCAGCCTGCGGTGCGGCCGCAGGTGAACATGGCGGGCATCATGTGGGCGGGGACCTCGGCGAAGTCGAGGATGACCGCGGCCCAGAATTCGACGTTGGTTTCGATGGCGCGGTCGGGGCGGCGTTCGCGCAGTTCGGCGAGGGCGGCCTGCTCGAGGGCGGCGGCGACTTCGTAGCGGGGGGCGGCCAAGCGCTTGGCCGTGGCGCGCAGGACGCGGGCGCGGGGGTCCTCGGCGCGGTAGACGCGGTGGCCGAAGCCCATCAGCTTCTCTTTGCGGTCGAGGATGCCCTTCACCAGAGCCCGTGCGTCGCCGGTCTTTTCGACTTCCTCGATCATCGGGAGCACGCGGGCGGGCGCGCCGCCGTGCAGTGGGCCCGACATGGCGCCGATCGCGCCCGACAGCGATGCCGCCACGTCGGCGCCGGTGGAGGCGATCACGCGGGCGGTGAAGGTCGAGGCGTTCATGCCGTGCTCGGCGGCCGAGACCCAGTAGGCGTCGATGGCCTCGGTGTGGCGCGGGTCCGGGTCACCCTTCCAGCGGGTCATGAACCGCTCGGTGACGGTGGAACACTCGTCGATCTTGCGCTGCGGAACGGCGGGCTGGTAGATGCCGCGCGCGGACTGCGCCACATACGACAGCGCCATCACCGACGCGCGCGCGAGGTTCTCGCGGGCGGTCTCGTCGTCGATGTCGAGCAGCGGCTCGTAACCCCAGATCGGGGCGAGCATCGCCAAGCCGGCCTGCACGTCGACGCGCACGTCGCCGGTGTGCACGGGCAGCGGGAACGGTTCGGCGGGCGGCAGGCCGCGGCCGAACTGACCGTCGACGAGCAGCGCCCACACGTCACCGAAAGTCACCCGGTTGGCGACCAGATCCTCGATGTCGACGCCGCGATACCGTAGGGCGCCACCGTCCTTGTCGGGCTCGGCGATGTCGGTGGTGAAGGCCACCACGCCTTCCAATCCGCTGACGAAATCCTGTGGTACCGAGCTCGCGGTCATGGTGACTCTCCTTGCAGGGGCAGGCCGATCTTTCGCAACGATAGACCCGCTGGTACTGCGGAGTAACGTCGCCCCTATGCGTGAACTCGACCCGTCCTCGGCGGCCGCGACCGAGCCCGCCGCGCAGCCTTCCGTAACCCTGTCCGACGCCGCGATTTCCGGCGCTGTCGACCTGAGCACGATGCGTGTCGACTACGGCGATCCGCGGGCGGTGCGCACCACCGAACCCGATCTGGACGAGTCGTGGGTGGCCGGTGGCTGGGAGCCGCTGCTGCGCCGCTGGATCGAACAGGCGGGCACCCTCGGGGTGGCCGAACCGAACGCGATGGTGCTGGCCACCGTCTCGCTCGCCGGACCGGCGCCACGGCCGATGGCGCGCACGGTGCTGTGTAAGGGCCTCTCACCCGAGGGTGTCGTTTTCTATACGAACTACGACTCGGCCAAGGGCAATCAGCTCGCCGCCGACCCGTACGCGGCGGCCACTTTCGTCTGGCCGTCGCTGGCCAGACAGGTGCACGTGCGCGGCGTGACCGAACGTGTCGCGCCCGAGGTCACCGAGGCGTACTGGCAGACCCGGCCGCGCGAATCCCGGCTCGGCGCCTGGGCCTCGCAGCAGTCGCGGCCCGCGGCCACCCGCGCCGACCTCGATCGCGCCCTGGCCGAGACCACCGCCCGGTTCGCCGATGTCGACGACATCCCGGTCCCGCCGCACTGGGGTGGTTATCTGCTGCGACCCGACGAGGTGGAGTTCTGGCAGGGCAGGCACGGACGGCTGCACAACCGGATCGTCGTCCGCATCGACGGCGAACGGACGACGGTTCTGCGCCTGCAACCCTGACGGTGGGATATCTCACCGAGCGCAAACATGGGACGTTTCAGCGCAACTGGCTAATCTCCGGCGCGTGAAACTGCTCGCCGATACCCGGCCCCTGCGAAATCGCGACTATCGCAGGCTGTGGACGACCAACATCGTCACCGTCATCGGCGCGCAGCTGTCGGTAGTCGCGGTGCCGCAGCAGATCTTTCAGATCACCGGCAGCTCCGGGTACGTGGGTCTGGCCGGACTGTTCGGCCTGATTCCGCTGGTGGTGTTCGGGCTGTGGGGCGGCGCGCTGGCCGACGTGATGGACCGGCGCACCCTGCTCGTCATCACCACCGCGGGCACCGGTGCGACGGCGGTCGCGTTCTGGGTGCAGGCCGCGCTCGGCCTGAACAACGTGTGGCTCGTGCTCGGGTTGTTCGCCACCCAGCAGGCGTTCTTCGCGGTCAACCAGCCGACCCGCAGCGCCCTGATCGCCCGGCTGCTGCCGCCCGAGCAGATCGCCGCCGCCAGTTCGCTGAGCATGACGGTGCAGAACGTCGGCATGATCGCCGGACCGGTCCTCGCCGGTGTGCTGATCCCCGTGCTCGGTCTGCCGACGCTGTACCTGCTCGACGCGATCGCGCTGCTCGCCACCCTGTGGGCAGTGTGCCGCCTGCCCGCCTTCCCGCCGAGCGGTGAGCAGCGCCGGGCCGGTCTGCGCGCCGTCATCGACGGCTTCCGCTACCTCACCGGGCAGCGGATCCTGCTCGCCTCCTTCGTCGTCGACATCATCGCCATGGTGTTCGGCATGCCGCGCGCGCTGTTCCCGCAGATCGCGCACGAGACCTTCCACGATCCGGCCGAGGGCGGTGTGGCACTCGGTCTGTTGTTCGCGGCGATCTCGGCGGGCGCGGTGCTCGGTGGGGTGTTCTCCGGGTGGGTGCCCCGGGTGCGCAGGCAAGGGTTGGCGGTGATCGTGTGCATCGCGATCTGGGGCGTGGCGATGGTCGGTTTCGGCGTCGCGGTCGGCCTGGCCGGGCATCTGTTCGGGCTGGGGGTGTGGTTGTGGATCGCGCTGGCGTTCCTCGCGCTCGGCGGTGCGGTCGACATGGTGTCGGCGGCGTTCCGGACGGCGATGTTGCTCAACGTGTCGACCGACGAGATGCGCGGTCGGCTGCAGGGGGTGTTCATCGTGGTTGTCGCCGGTGGACCGCGGGTCGGTGATGTTGCCCACGGTTTTGCCGCCGCGAGCTTGGGTACTGCTGTTGCCGCCGCGGGTGGTGGCGTCCTCGTGGTGATCGGGGTGCTTCTCGCCGCGTTGGCCTTCCCCGCTTTCGTTCGCTACCGCGTGGCTCGCGCGCACGCCGAGGTTGTCGCCGAATAAGTTGGGAGACAAGGAAATACACGGTCGACGCGGGTAGTGGGCGAGTTCGGGCCGTGACCACCGGTTCCGGCCCCGCCGCGCGCCGTGCGAACCCGGATCCGCGCAGGTGGAGCACCTCACCACGGATTCGCCCCGGTGTGAGCACAGCCCAGGCCAACCCTGATTGCTCATCCACGGCCGACAAGAGTTAGCGTTACACCAAGCGCGCCGTCTGCCGACCGCAAACGGCGCACGGTTCGGCGCCGGGTTTCAGGGCTCGGCGAGAATCTCAACTAGCCTGAGAGGGATCCTTCCGTGCCCGCTGAGAACATCACCAACGTCGCCGATGACGCCAAGGCGGTACTGCAGTACCCCGGTGGCGAGTTCCCGATCTCGGTCACCAGGGCCGCAGAGGGCAACGACGGACTCGACTTGGGCAAGCTGCTGGCCAGCACCGGTTACGTCACCTACGACCCCGGTTTCATGAACACCGCGTCGACCAAGTCGGCCATCACCTACATCGACGGCGAAGCGGGCATCCTGCGCTACCGCGGCTACCCGATCGACCAGCTCGCGGGCCGCTCGACCTTCATCGAGGTGAGCTACCTGCTCATCTACGGCGAGCTGCCGACCCAGGCCCAGCTCGACGACTTCACCGATCGCATCCGCCGCCACACCCTGCTGCACGAGGACCTGAAGAGGTTCTTCGACGGCTTCCCGCGCAACGCGCACCCCATGCCGGTGCTGTCGTCCGCGGTGAACGCGCTGTCGGCGTACTACCAGGACTCGCTCGACCCGCGCGATCCCGAGCAGGTCGAGCTGTCGACCATCCGCCTGCTGGCGAAGCTGCCGACCATCGCGGCGTACTCGTACAAGAAGTCGGTCGGTCAGCCGTTCCTCTACCCCGACAACTCGCTGTCGCTGGTCGAGAACTTCCTGCGGATGACCTTCGGCTTCCCGGCCGAGCCCTACGAGGTCGACCCCGAGGTCGCCGCCGCGCTCGACATGCTGCTGATCCTGCACGCCGACCACGAGCAGAACTGCTCCACCTCGACCGTGCGCCTCGTCGGCTCCTCCGACGCCAACCTGTTCACCTCGGTGTCGGGTGGCATCAACGCGCTCTGGGGCCCGCTGCACGGCGGCGCCAACCAGGCCGTGCTCGAGATGCTCGACGAGATCAAGGCCAACGGCGGCGACGTCAAGGAATTCATCCGCAAGGTCAAGAACAAGGAAGACGGCGTGAAGCTCATGGGCTTCGGGCACCGCGTCTACCGCAACTACGACCCGCGCGCCACCCTGGTCAAGCAGGCCGCCGACAAGATCCTGTCGAAGATCGGCGGCGACGACCAGCTGCTCGACATCGCCAAGCAGCTCGAAGAGGCCGCCCTCACCGACGACTACTTCGTCTCGCGTCGCCTGTACCCGAACGTCGACTTCTACACCGGCGTCATCTACCGCGCGATGGGCTTCCCCACCCGGATGTTCACCGTGCTGTTCGCAATGGGCCGGCTGCCCGGCTGGATCGCGCACTGGCGTGAAATGCACTCCGAGCCGCTCAAGATCGGCCGGCCGCGCCAGATCTACACCGGCTACGGTGAGCGTGACTACCGCGCGATCGACAACCGCTAGTCATCTGGACAACGCACACTATCGAAGGGGATAGCCCGCAATGACCAAGCCGGAAATCGAATTCCAGGAGGGCCCGCCGCCCTCCCAGCTCGTCATCAAGGACATCATCGAAGGCGAAGGCGCCGAAGCTGTGCCCGGCGGCACCGTGGAGGTCCACTACGTCGGCGTCGAGTTCGAGACCGGCGAGCAGTTCGATTCCTCCTGGGACCGTGGTGAATCCATCACCTTCCCGCTGCGCGGCCTGATCCAGGGCTGGCAGGACGGCATCCCGGGGATGAAGGTCGGCGGCCGACGCCAGCTGACCATCCCGCCGGAGCTGGCCTACGGTCCGGTCGGTGCGGGTCACCACCTGTCGGGCAAGACCTTGGTCTTCGTGATCGACCTGCTCGACGCCAACTGAGCTGAGCTACCGGCGGCCCGTGTTTCCCCAGGGAGACACGGGCCGCCGACGTTTCACACCTTGTCGATCGCGGCGGCCAGCCAGCGGTCGTCGACCTTGCGCATGGTCAGTGCGAAGGTGGTGCGCTGCGAACGACCGTCGGGTGCGGTGCCGTTGGTCAGCCGCTGACCGACGATGGCGACGACGACGTACTCGGTGCCCGCGCCGGACCTGGACAGACACTCCGGCTCGCCCTCGACCGTCGAGGACACCTGAGCGGTCTCCATCGCCGCCCGCAGCCCGGCGGCGCCCTCCACGAACTGGTCGTGGAATTCGCCGGTGGAACCGGCCCGCATCTGCTCGAAGTAGCCGTCCAGGTCGCTGTGGTGATAAGTCACCATCATCCGCGTGATCGCGCAGGCCGCGAGTCGGGCCTCCTCCTGGGGCAGGACGGCGGGTTCGCCCGGCAGCGCCACGGGAGCCGCAGGTTCGCGAAACATGGCCACCGCGCCTGCCGATCCGCCGATCAGGGCCGCGACGAGCACCAGGAGGCCGACGACGATCCAGCCGACGCCGGGCGAGCCGCCCGGCGGGCGCACCGGTCCGGTGGGTGCGACATTGTGTGTACCAGAGCCGGTTTCGATCATCCTGCCCCCCCTTCCCGCGCGTCAGCTTACGGGCTGCGGCGACCCGTGGCGCGGCCCGGTCGGGCATCGGGGTAATGTGCGGCGGGTGTGACCGGAGCCATAGCTCCCCGTGTGTCTCGTTTCCAATGCGTTGTCCATGACAGTGACTTGTTCGATTCGTCCGGGGCCCGGCTGCCCGGGTGATTCGGGAGGGAGATTCTCGATCATGTTCCACCACAAGGTTGTCCGTCACGCGCTGGCCGCCGTGCTGCCCGTCGCCGTCGCGGTGAGCGTGGTCGGTGCCGGGACGGCTTCGGCTGAATCCGATCAGGTGCGCTTCGCTCAGGGGCTGGCCAGCACCGGCGAAGGGTTCAGCACGACCGTCGCCCCGGATCTGCGCACCGTGTCGGCCTCGCTGTCCGAAGGTCGTTTCGTGCTCGGCCCGCAGGGTGTCGTCGTCGAATCGGCCGCGGGCGAGCAGACCGGGCAGATCCCCACCTCGTTCACCACGGCGGGCGGAAACCTCATCTCCCTCGCCACCGAGATCGCCGCCGACGGTCACAGCCTCACGGTGACCCCGCGGCCCACCCCCGCCGCGACGGCCGAACTGCGCACCATCGCCACCAACCCTGCCGCCCAGTTCCCCGACCCGGTCCAGAACGCCGCCGCCATCGGCGCCGGCATCGGCCTGATCGCCGCCGCCGTCGTCTGCATCCCGATGATCACCACGATGATCCTCTACCTGCCCTGTGTCGGCCTCGTCGGCCTCCCCAACGCCCTGGTAGGCGCCCTGATCGGCGCCATCGTCGGCGTAGCCGCCCCGGACGTCATCCCCCAGATCCTGCCCTGACCCCGAAACCCCTGCGGCCCGGTCGACTTCGACCGGGCCGCACGGGTTTCAGCGCATCAGTTCGTCGAACGGTATATCCCCGACGATCACATGCTCGAGCCGAAGCAACCCTTCCCGGTGGATCTGGTGCAGCCGGTACTCACGGGCGTGGGCGTCGAGCCGGAATTCGAGTACCTCGGCGATCCCGAATTTCGTATCGAGCATGACGACCAGGTAGAGCGGAATGCCGACTCGCGCGTACTGTGCCTTCTTGTCGAGGAGGTCCTCGGCGGCTGTCGACGGCGAGGACACCTCGACGACGATCAGCGCATCGCCCGCCTCCGGTTTGTCTCCTGGTTGCTCCAGGCACCGGTAGACCGTCACATCCGGTCGGCGGAAGGTGAATTTCGGGACCCGCCAGAGCACCAGATCGATGTCGGTCTCCACGCGAATGCACGGTTCGGTGCTCGGCAGGTCTTCCATGGCACCTGCCAGGCGGCGGGCGACGCGGTTGTGTTCGGGCGTCGGTGATTCGCAGAGAATGACGTGTCCGTGCACCACCTCGATCTCCCGCGAGATGTCCTCGGGAAGCTGACGGTACTGCTCTTCCGTCATCTGGTGGGGTAGCGAGTCCACGGCCTGGATCGTCATAGGCAGAGCTTACCGACTGGTGTGGTATCGGGCAGCTACTCGTGGACGACCTCGACCGGGTCGGTGAGGGCGAGGGCCAAGGCGGATTGTTGCGATCGACCGCGTGGGGGGAGGGCTTCGAGTGCCTTGCTGGTTTGGGTGTTGAGGTTGCCGACGATGTTCTGCAGGGCGCCTACGCCGCCGGTGAGTTGTTCGATGGCCGAGACCAGTTGGGCGCCGCCCTGTTCGGCGAGGGTGGGGAGGTCTTTGGCGAGGGCGGCGCCCTGGGTGAGCTGGTCGCGGGCGCTGTTGAGGCGGGCGACGACGGTGCGCAGGAGCGTGCCGAGGTCGGTGTTGGGATCTACTGCGGCGCCGGTCAATTCGCTCAGACCGGCCAACTGGGTGCCCGCCTGGTTCGAGACCGCCTGGAGCGCCTCGAGTTTGGTGATGATGCCGGCCAGCTGGGGGTCGGCGGCGAAGGGGAGTGCCTTCAGTGGCGGCAGGATCTGGTCGAGACCGGTGCCGAGGGCGGCCGCGCTGTTCTGCACGCCCGCGATGGTCACGCCGGTGGAGCTGAGGGCATCGGCGAGCTGGGTGGCCTGCAGTGCCGCACCGTCGACGGTCTGGTTCAGCAACTCGATCGCCGAAGTGAGCTGTCCCGCACCTTGTTTGGCGAAGTCGAGGAAGCCGAGCAACTGCTCCGCTCCACCGCTGAACTGGTCGGCCCCATCGGCGGCCGCGTTCACGCCCGCGCTCAGGAGCTGGGCGGTGAACTGCACCGAGGTCATCTGATTGCGCGCCTGCGACACCGCCGCGAGCGCCGCATCCACGCCGGACGCGCCGATCCGATGAGTCACCACGTCGACCGCGCCGTTCACCGTGCCCTGGTCGGCGCCTTCGTGAGTGGTGACGGTGACCTTGGCGCGCTGCGGTGTCGGTGTGGCGAGGGTGGCCATGGCCGAGGTGAGATCGGCGGGCAGCGTGATCACCGCGGCGTAGTCGCCGGGATCGACCTCGCCGGGCTTCGCGAGCGTCCACTCGTAGCCGCCCGCCTCCTGTACCGCCTCGGCGACCCGTTCACCGGTCGGTCCGGTGTCGGCGTTGACCAATGCGATCCCGGTCGGCGCGGAATCCGTTGTGGCGCAGGCGGCGACGGTGGCACCGGTGAGCAGGACGGCGGTGAGCAGGCAGAGCAGGCGGGCGCGTGTGTGGATCACAGCCGCGACGGTATCGGGACAGTTCGGTGCGGGTCGTGGGGGTTGTCTGAGAGTTCGTTGAGGAACACCATTTCCCACTCATCGAGACTGTTAACCCCCGAATGCTATGTGCTGTGTCACAGTTCCGGTTTCGCAGCTGTTCTGTTCGGTACAACTCTCGAGTCAATCGACATCGAGATTTTTTCGATTCGTCCGGGGGTTCGGGGGTCGCCGGAGGCATCGGGAGGGAGACATTTTCATGTTCCGCCACACCATCACCCGTGCGGGTCGTCGCGCGTTCGTCGCCGCGCTGCCGCTGGCCGTCGCCACCTCGCTGGTCACCGCGGGCACCGCTGCCGCCGACGTGACCGAGCGTCAGGCGCAGATCGCCACGGGCCTGTCCAGCGTCGTCTCCGAGGGTGGTGTCGACTTCCGCAGCGCCGTCTCGCCCGACCTGCGCACCATCTCCGCGACCGTCGAGAACGGCCGCTTCGTGCTCACCCCCGACGCGCTGACCGTGGTCTCCGCCGAGGGCGTCACCGTCGGTGAGGTGCCGCTGAAGCTGAACACCGTCGACGGCAACGCCATCGCGGTCGCCTCTGTGGTCTCGGCCGACGGCAAGAGCGTGTCGATGGCCCCCGCGCTGTCGGCCGACACCAGCACCGAGCTGAAGAACATCGCCACCGACCCGGCCGCCGCCAACCACGACCCGGTCCAGAACGGTGCCGCCGCGGGCGCGACGATCGGTGCGATCGCCGCCGCCATCCTGTGCGTCCCGGCCCTGGCCGCGTTCATCATCGGCTACGTCTTCTGCGCCATCCCCGGCGTGATCTCCACCGCCATCACCGGCGCGGTCATCGGCGCAGTCATCGGCCTGGTCATCCCGGAAGCCGTTCCCCAGGTCCTGCCCTGATGATCCGCACCCGCGGGCGGTAGCCCTCGGCTCGGCACACGAAAGCCCCGCACTCGCCGTGCGGGGCTTTCGGCTACCTGGCGCGCTTGGTTCTGCCGCGATCGGCGATCCGGAACTCGACGCTCACCGGAATCGCGCTGAGCTCCAAGGCCGTTCGCAACCGGGGAACGGCGTGACCGAGTATCCGTTTGCGCAATGCGGTCAGATCGGCGTCGGGGTCGGTCTCGACCAGCAGGTGCAGATCGGGTGCCAGCTTTGTGCCCGAGAGCCGGGCGGTGGCCGATCGGACCCCGTCGTAGGTCTCGATGTCGGCGGCAACCGGTTCGGCGGCGGTAGCGGAACCGAGGCGGGTGTACCCCTGGTCGGTGGAGTCTCCGAGCTGCCACACCGTCTGCTTGGGCAGGCGCGTGAATTGGGCGGCCAGCCACCGCAACGCGGCGAGCGCGAGGACGACGGCTCCCGCCACAGCGAGGAAGAAGACCCAGCGCGGTGGTTCCGCCGTTCCGGGTACCAGCGGTGAATCGCGCGAGATCCGGGCGAAGGCACCGAGGTGTGCCGCGATCAGCAGCCCGCCCGCCGTGGCGAGCGAGAGGCCGAGCAGCCCGAGCAGTCCGCGATTGAGCCGGGCGGGCCGGTTGACGACGGTCATCGCGTACCTCCTGGTCCGATCGTGCGCAGGCTGGTGCGCAGGCGGGGGACAACGGCCGGCCTGATCCGGTCCAGCCGGGCGGACACGGCTGTGCCGAGGTTCTCAGCGGTCCGCTCGGCGGTGTGACGGGTGTGCCCCGCGATGTGGATCTTCTTGCGGCGCAACCGGACCCGCGCCTTCTCGACACCGTCGACGGCGCCCGCGGCATCAGTGAGCGCGTGCCGCAGGCTGCGCCTAGCGATCCCGGCCTCGAGATCGTCACCGGGTTCCAGCGCGAGCACCACCGGCTTGCCCGGCGTCACCGCGACCGCGAGCAGCGCCAACCCCACCGCGGCGAGGACCGCACCCGCACCGAGCACCCACACGCTGTCCCACGACGTGTCGTGCAGCCGGGTGGCGAGGCTGTCGTAGGAAACCCATTCCCGTGACCCGGTGAGCCGCTGGATCAGCGACACCGCGACGAGCACGGCGGCGCCGAGCAGCGCCAGCGCGACGACGACGGCCGGGACGACCCGGCGGGGGCGACGCGTCATCGGACTCTCCTCTCCGGCGGTTCGGGAACCATGGCCGACACCTCGATGTCGACCCGTGGCACGGTCAGACCGGTCAGCGCCTCGGTCCTGGCGATGAGGTGCGCGCGGCACGCGTCGGTGACGCGCGCGACCGGCGACGGATAGCGGACCGGCAGCCGGACGTGCAGGGTGGCGCCGGTCCCGACGACCTCGGCGCGCACCCGCACATCCGGTTCGACCCCGGCCACCTCGGTCGCGGCCCGAGCGGCGATGCGCCGTACGACGCGCTCGTCGATCGTCGTCGCCCCTGGCAATTCGGTGGCCTCGGGACGCGCGGTGACGCCTGCGAGCTCGGTGGCGGCGCTGGTCACCGCCTGCTCCGATCCTGCGCCGACCGCAGCAGCCCGGACAGATCGACTTCACCGTCGAGCCAGCGCCCGATCAGCAGGCCGAGGCCACCGAAGATCAGCACCACAGCGAACGCGCCGAGCCCGCCGAAAGCGGCGGCGAACCCGAGGGACAGGCCCATGACGAGGCAGATCGTGGTGGCGTTCATGTCACTGCACCCGGTCGCGGGCAGGCTGCTGCTGGTCGTCGGACTCGTCTTCGATGTAGACGTCGTTGACGTTGATGTTGACCTCGACGACCTCGAGTCCGGTCATCTGCTCGATGGCCGTGATCACGTTGCGGCGCACCGCGCGCGCCAATTCGGCGATGGCGACGCCGTATTCGACGACGAGTTCCAGGTCGACGGCGGCCTGCTTCTCGCCGACCTCGACCGAGACACCCTGGCCGATGCTCGAGGAAGCGCCCGGAATGCGGTCGCGCAGTGCGCCGATCGCGCGGGCGGTGCCACCACCGAGGGCGTAGACGCCGCGCACCTCACGTGCCGCGAGTCCCGCGATCTTCTGGACAACGGTATCGGCGATGGTCGTCGTGCCCTGGTCGGTCGCCAGCGCCCCCGTACCCTTGCCCGGTGCGCCGGTCTTCTCGACGGCCTTGCTGTTCTCGGTGTTCGTGCTGGTCATAGCTTCCTCCGATGGTGTTGTGCTCCAACATTTCTCGAACTAACACTGGTAGGACACCGTGGCCGGGGATTCGTCACGGGCGGGGAACGTGATCTGGATCGCTCCCGCCGGCAACGGTTTCGGCGTGCAGGTCGACGACATGGATCCGCAACCCCGCGCCTGCCCACGGGGTTTCGTCGAGCAGCGGGCGAATCGCGGCTTCCAGCTTGTCGATCAGCGGACGCAGCGGCAAACTTGCGGCTACCACGCGCAACTGCACCGCCGTCTCATCGAGATCCACCGCCGAGCTGCCCGCGTTCCACGGCAGCCAGCGGCTGTTCTCCAAGCCCATCGGGACAGCGGGATGCACGCCGTCGACGGCATCGATGGCCGCGACGATCCGGTCGATCAATTCGGTCTCACCGCTCACGATCGCCCCGGTTCGATATCGAGTACCCACACCGTCACCTCGTCGACCTCGGCGCCGGTGTCTTCGGTGACCGCTCGCGCGACAGCCTGCTGCACCGCCCGGCCGACCTCGCCGACATGCGCCGACGCCGTCAGCGCCAGATCGACCTGGAGGCTGAGCAACCCGCCGGTCCGCCGCACCCGGACACCGGCGGAAGCGGCGGGTTCCTGTCCGATCCAGAGCTGGCGTCCGGTGCGGGCGAGCTGACCGACCAGGCCGAGTACGCCGGGCTCGAGCCGGGCGACCCCGGACACCGCGGTCGCCGCCCGCGCAGCGACCGCGGCGATCACGGCGTCGCCGACGATCAATTCGGTTTCGGGGAGCATGCCGGTCACCGGTCCTCCTCGTAGAGGTCGACAACGGTGAGGTCGAGCCTGCCCAGGTGCACGCCGACCCGTGCGGTGGCCGCGGCGCGCACCCGCTCGCGCACCAGCGAGACGACGTCCTCGATGCGCGGCACGCCGTGGCGCACGGCGATGGTCATGTCTACGGCGATCACCTGCTCGCCGTTCGCGCCGGGTTCGCTGCTCTGCACCCGGCAACCGCGGGCGCGCACGCCGTCGACGGTGTCGGCCGCGAACCGCAGCACAACGGCCACCGCCTGCTCGCTGACCTGGATGGCGCCGGGATGAGGTGTGTCGAGTGTGAGGGTGCGGCCACGGCGCACATCGGCGCGCACGGCCGACATGATGCGCCCGAACAGGTCGGGTGGGGGTGGGTCGGGTTCCTCGATCAGTTCGCGGGTGGCCGTGCGCAGGGTCAGCAGGCTCTCCCTGGCCGCGGCGCACTGCGGGCACGTCGCCTCGTGGCTGTCGACGTCGTTGTCGTCGAGTCGTTCCCACACCTGTTCGAGACCGCGTCCGCACGGGAGCAGGTAGTCGTTGTCGTTGTGGGTCACCGCCATGGCTTCATCACCTCTGCCAGTTGGGCTCGGGCACGCGCGATCCGTCCGCGCACCGCAGTGCTGTTGGTGCCGACGATCTCGGCGATCTCGTCATAGGAACGGCCGTGCACTTCGCGCAGCAGCCAGCAGGCCCGCTGTTCGGGCGTGAGCAGTTGCAGCGCGTCGGTCAGCGCGGCCATCTGGCTGCTCACCTCGGTGGCGTGATCGGGTCGGGTGTCGGTGCGAGTCGACGCCGTGGTGTCGGGGTCGACCTCGGTGGAAGGGCGGCGCGCGCGGATGACGTTGAGACACCGGTTGGTCGTCATCCGGTAGAGCCAGCTCGCGAACGCGGCGTCGTCCTGTAGGCGCGCGATCGTCCGCCAGGCCTTGAGGAACACCTCCTGGGTGACGTCCTCGGCCTCGGCGCGGTCGGCCAGCATCTTGGCGGCCAGCCGGAACATCGGTCCTTGATAGCGCAGCACCAGCTGCTCGTATGCGCGGACATCGCCGTCACGCGCCCGACCTGCCAGGGTCGCGTCGTCCAGCTCTGTCTCGGCCGCGGGTGACACCGTCACACGCCCACCTCCTCCGCTGCTCCTGTGATGGACACCGACGCGCAGGACATCGTCACGGCGAATTATGAGTGATCGTCGTCTCTGTCCCGGTTCCCCGCGATCCCAGGAGTGTCGCGGTCTCAGACAGCCGGGCGGATCGGCAGGTCGAGGACCAGCCGTGCACCGCCGAGGGAGCTGTTCTCGAAGTAGGCACGGCCCCCGTGCAGCTGGGCCTGCTGGGCGACCAGAGCGAGGCCGAGGCCGGAGCCGATCTTCGTGGCGTTGGAACCACGGGCGAACCGCTCGAACACCCGGTCGCGTTCGGCGGCGGGAACGCCGGTGCCGTTGTCGTCGACCGCGATGACGACGCGGTCGGCGCCCACGCGGTGAGCCGAGACGACGGCCTCGGTCGCGCCGCCGTGTCTCACCGAGTTGGTCAGCGCGTTGTCGACGGCAAGGCGCAGGCCCGCGGGCAGACCGCGGGTGATCAGTTCGGCGTCGGTATCGATGCGCACCGACAGGCCGGGGTTGTGTCGCATGGCGTCGTGCGCGGCCTGGTCGCACAGGTCGGCCACATCGGTGGCGACATGGTCGGCTTCGGCGGTGAGGTCACCACGGGCCAGCCGTTCCAGTGCCGAAAGCGTCGTCTCGACGCGAGTTTCGGTGCGGGCCAGATCGTCGAGGATCTCGCGGCGCTGGGCGTCGGTGAGGTCGAGCGTGCGCAGTACCTCGAGGTCGGTGCGCATCGCGGTGAGGGGTGTGCGCAGTTCGTGGGCGGACACGGCGGCGAAATCGCGGGCGGTCTCCAGCGCGGCGGCGGTCTCGGCCTGGGCCTGATCGACACGGGCGAGCATGGTGTTCACCGCCTCGGCGAGTTTCTCCGCCTCGTCCACACCGGAACCGTCGACCGGTTGGGCAGGGTGGTCGGGATCGGGGAAGGCGCTGCGTGCCGAGACCTGCCGGGTGAGCCGCACGATCGGGTCGACAGCCCGACCGGCGAGGAGCCAGCCGAGGGCAGCCGCCGCGGCGACCGCGATCGCGGCGCCCGCGAGTACCCAGCGCTGCTGATCAGCTGTCGCCTTCGCCGCCTCGGTGGTCGGAATGGCAAGCGACACAGTGCGACCCGCCGGCTGGTTCTCGGTGGTGGTCAGCACCCGGTAGGGCTGGTCGTTCACCTCGACGGTCTGCGAGCCGGGCGCGAGATCCGGCAGCTGGGTGGAGCTGGACGCGGTCACCTGGCCGTTGTCGCGCACGGTGAGCGCCATCGTGTTCTGCAACCCGGTGAGATTCACGAAACCGGTGGCGAGCACCGGCTCGATCAGCACGATGCGCGAGGCGATTTCGAGTTGCTGATCCGTCTGGGTCACATTGTTGCGTTCGATCGCCTGAAAGCCGACGAACGCGGCAATGCTCACGATGATCACCGCACCCGCCGCCGCGGCCGCCGCGACCCGTGTTCGCAACGAAAACGATTGCCTGCGACGGACTTTCGGCGACCGCACGATCATTTAGGTTCCCGCAACACGAAACCGACGCCACGAATAGTGTGCAAAATCCTTGGCGTGTCATCTATTTCGAGTTTGCGCCGAAGGTATCCGACGAACACGTCGACCACATTCGTATCGGCTATGAAATCGTAGCCCCACACCAATTCCAGCAGCCGCTCACGCGTGAGCACTACACCCGCATTGCGCGCCAGGGTGGACAGCAATTCGAATTCCCTTTTGGTGAGCTCGATTTCCCGCCCGTGCAGCAGTGCGCGATAACCCGCGACATCCACCTGTAGTGGGCCGACGGTGATCGCGTCGGGCGCCACCTGATCGGGCGTGTCGGTTCGCCTGCGCAGCAGGGCGCGGATGCGGGCGACCAGCTCGGCGAGTTCGAACGGTTTCACCAGGTAGTCGTCGGCACCCGACTCCAGCCCGGCGATCCGGTCGTCCACCGAGGCGCGGGCGCTGAGCACGCAGATCGGCACGTCGTTGCCCATGGCCCGCAGCGCCGTCACCACCCCGGCGCCGTCGAGGACCGGCATGTTCATATCGAGCACCACCGCGTCCGGCGCGTGCTCGGACACCGCCCGCAACGCGGCGCCACCGTCGCGGGCGACGAGCACCTGGAACCCGGAGAGCCGCAGACCGCGCTCCACCGAGGCGAGCACGTCTTCGTCGTCGTCGACGACCAGCACAGTAGCGGCGGCACGTTCAGTCACGCCGCAATCCTAGGGGGACTCGAGCGTCGAGAACTGTGTCGCCAGCCGCCGATGCCTGTTCTCGGCGCGCCTCCGCCTCTGGACTGAGCGGAGGGTGCGACGAAGGAGTGCCCGGAGGGAGGGAAGAGGCGGAGTCAAGCGCCGAGAACCGCGGCGCCAGCCGCCAATGTCATTGCGCTACCTGGTCGCCGTCGTGGTCGGGGGTGGTCGGCCTGCCCAGCGGGGGATTGGCGAGGATGCGGTCGGCCAGGGCGGTGAGGACGGCCGGGTCCTCGATGGTGGCCGGGGGTTCCACGTGTTCACCGGCTGTGAGCTGGCGGATGGTCTTGCGCAGGATCTTGCCCGAGCGGGTCTTGGGCAGGCCGGTGACGACGATCGCGTCGTGCAGGGTGGCGATGGCGCCGATCTGCTCGCGAACCCGTTCCACGAGCTCGTCGCGCAACTGGTCGGGCTCGATGTCGATGCCCTGCTTGAGCACCACATACGCCAGCGGCAGGCTGCCCTTGAGCTCGTCGGGCACGCCGATCACGGCGCACTCGGCGACGGCCTCGTGCCCGGAGATGGCGGCCTCGATACTGCCCGCCGAGAGCCGGTGCCCGGCGATATTGATGACGTCGTCGGAGCGGCCGAGGACGTAGAGGTAGCCGTCTTCGTCGAAGTAGCCGGAGTCGCCGGTGAGGTAGTGGCCGGGGAACGCCGAGAGATAGGAGCGCACGAACCGCTCCCGGTTGCGCCACAGGCCGCTCAGGCAACCGGGCGGCAGCGGCAGGCCGATGACGATATTGCCCTCGGTGCCGTTGGGTACCGGGTTGCCGCTGGCATCGAGCACCCGCAGGCGGTACCCGGGCACCGGCACCCCGGCGGAACCGGGCTTCACGGGCAGTTCCTGCAGGCCGAGCGGGTCGGCGCAGATGGGCCAGCCGGTCTCGGTCTGCCACCAGTGGTCGACCACCGGAGTGTCGGGATGACCGGCGAGCAGGGTGTCGCTGGCCCACTCGAAGGTGGCCGGGTCGAGCCGCTCGCCCGCGCAGAACAGCGCACGCAGCCGGGACAGGTCATGGCGATGGGCGGCGGTGGCCTCCGGGTCGGCGCGGCGGATGGCCCGCAACGCCGTGGGGGCGGTGAACAGCACCCGCACGTCGTGTTCGTCGACGATGCGCCAGAACGCGCCCGCGTCGGGGGTGCCGACGGGTTTGCCCTCGTAGAGCACCGTGGTGGCACCCACGAACAACGGCGCGTAGACGATGTAGGAGTGGCCGACCACCCAGCCCACATCCGAGGACGCGAAGAACACCTGACCCGGGCCCACGTCGTAGATATTGCGCATCGACCAGGCGAGGGCCACCGCGTGGCCGCCGTTGTCGCGCACCACGCCCTTGGGCTTTCCGGTGGTTCCCGAGGTGTAGAGGATGTAGAGCGGGTCGCAGGCGCCCACGGTCACCGGCTCGGCCGGCTCGGCCTCGGCGACGGTGGCGTCCCAGTCCAGCCAGCGCGCGGCGACGGTCTGATCCGAGGCGGGCAGCACGTCGGTGGCTGGCTGGTTTTGGGCGAACTCGATGGTCGGGAACTGTGGTCGCTGTTTGACGAGCACCGTGCGCACCGAGGTGCTCTCGGCCAGGTCGAGGGCCTGCAGCACGATCGGCGGGTACTCGATGCGGCGGCCCGGCTCGAGCCCGCCCGACGCGGTGACGACGAGCACCGGCTCGGCGTCGTCGATGCGGGCCGCAAGCTCGGGTGCGGCGAACCCGCCGAAGACCACCGAGTGGACCGCGCCGATGCGGGCGCACGCCAGCATGGCGATCACGGCCTCGGGGATCATCGGCAGATAGATCACCACCCGGTTACCGGCGACCACGCCGAGATCACGCATCGCCCCGGCGAAGCGTTCCACCTCGCTGAGCAATTCCGCATACGTATAAGTCGTTGTGGTGTCGGTCATGGCCGACACATAGATCAACGCGGCCTGATCCGAACGTCCACCTTCGGCGAGAGTTCCGCCGCGCACATGCCGGTCGAGGGCGTTCACACAGGTATTGAGCTTGCCGTCGGGATACCAACGGGCCGAACGTTTGTCGGCGGCATCGAGAGTGTGCTCGGGGGCGAGATCCCACTCGATCTCGCGAGCGGCGGCTGACCAGAAGTCGGCTGGATCGACCAGGCTGGTCTGATAGACCGGCCGGTACTCGTGTTCGGTGTCCAAGCCTGTGACTCCTAGCCTCGCTTCGTGCCCGCTCGATAGATCCTGATGATTGTGGCAGACTTCACGCGACACCCGAGGGGGTGCCGCGACCTTTGGTTTTGCCTGTAACGGGCAGGTCATCGCGCGGACCTCTACCGGGAGTCGGCCAAGAAGTTATTGATCCGTTAGAATCTGTTGTCACTTATTCGGGCAGTCGTAGACGCAATTTCTCGGCCAGCCGCAGTTCTCGGCCAGCACCGTCTGGCGAGCCACCATTGCGCCTGTGGAGGTTCGTGATGGCGCACGGTACGAGGCCAGTTTGGAAAGTGAGTGGGAGATGCGTGACGCCGCTAGGTCCGGCAGCAAGCGCTGGGCGCTCGGCAACTGGGACCTGCGTTGGAAGGTTACGGCCGTCTTGGCTGTGCCTCTCGCGGTCGCGGTCGGGCTCGGCGTGTCGAGGATTACCTCCGAGTTCACCGAGGCCAACCGGCTTTCGAGCATCAACGAGCAGGTAGACGCGATTCCGTCGGTCACCTCGCTCAGTGCTGTGACCGCGCGGGTGACCGGTAGCCAGACCGTGCCCGCCGGTCCTGGGGTCACCCTGGTGACCGATCAGGACCTCGTCGACCTCGACGCTGCCATCGCCGAGGGCGAGGCCGAGCTCGGTCGGCTCGTCGACCTGCCGAAGGCGCACTCCGCGCTCGAGCGGATGATCGCCCAGGCCAAGAATGTGCGTGCCCAGGGCAAGGGGCTCACGGCCTCGCCCGATACCGCGCTCGCCTCGGTCGAGCAGATGCGCAAGGACAGTGTCTCGATCGTCGAGTCGACGATCGCCCAGGTGAGCAACCCGGTGATGGACACGGCCAAGCTGCGCCTGGTCGACTCGCTCAACACCCGGTCGATCCTCGTCGATCAGCTGGCCGCGATCTCGGAGATGCTGCGCGGATCGCCCGCGGGCCCGCAGAACTACCTCACCGGCGTGGCAACCGAGCGCCACCTGCTCGACGTGCTCGCCAACCGCTTCCCCGACGGCGACCAGGTGCTCGCCGACCTCAAGACCCAGGCCGACATCCGCCAGAACCTGGTGAGCGGGCCCGACGTGGCCGCGGGCAAGCTGCCGATCGGTGAGATGCGTACCTCGCTGGTCACCAGTCTCGTGGCCTACGAAACCGTCGTCGACGAGTCGACCAAGGCCATCGAGACCTCGATGGACGAGCTCACCACCTCGGCCGCCACCGGCGCCTGGACCTACACCGCGGTCGTCATCGCGACCATCCTCGCCGCGCTGCTGCTCGCCGTGTTCGTCGCGCGCTCGATGATCGTGCCGCTGCACCGCCTGCGCCTGGCCGCGCTGCGCGTGGCCGAGTCCGACCTGCCTCACGAGGTCGCCCAGCTCCGCAACGGCGCCGCCCCCGAGGACGTGCCGCTCGAGCCGATGCCGGTGCGCTCCGACGAGGAGATCGGTCAGCTGGCCCGCGCCGTCGACGACATCCACGGTCAGGCGCTGCGCCTGGCCAGCGACCAGGCGCAGATGCGTTCGCAGGTCAACGACATGTTCGAGACGCTGGCGCGGCGGTCCAAGTCGCTCGTCGACCATCAGCTCACCCTCATCGAGGCGATGGAGTACGACGAGAAGGACCCGCGCCTGCTCGAGAACCTTTTCCGCCTCGACCACCTCGCCGCGCGCATGCGCCGTAACGGTGACAACCTGCTGATCCTCGCCGGCACCAAGCAGCGGCGTTCCAAGTCGGCCCCGGTCGAGATCGCCGACGTGCTCCGCGCCGCGATCTCCGAGGTCGAGGACTACGAGCGCGTCAAGCTCGGCGCCACCCCGCGCGGTTCGCTCGTCGAACCGGCCGCCTCCGACCTGGCGCACCTGTTCGCCGAGTTGCTCGACAACGCGCTGCGCGCTTCTCCGCCGGAGACCGACGTCAAGTTCACCTTCGCCCAGGCACACGACCAGGGTCTGCTGATCGAGGTGGCCGACCGGGGCATCGGTATGCCGCCCGCGGAGATGACCGACATCAACCGCAGGCTCGAGCAGGCAGCCGAGCCCGGCCCCGACACCGCCCGCCACATGGGTCTGTTCGTGGTCGGCCGTCTGGCCGAGCGGCACGGTCTCACCGTCCGCCTGCGCCCGACGTTCGACACCGCGCGCGATCCGGGCGTCACCGTCACCGTGCACGTGCCGGTCGGCCTGATCGTCTCGGGTGCCGGTGGCGCGGTCGTGCCGCCGAACCAGCTGCAGAAGCAGCAGCAACCGCCGCAGCAGCAGAAGCCGCAGCCCCAGCAGCCGCAGCAGCCGAGCACCATGCAGACCCGTGCGATTACCCGTACCCCGGGTGGCAACATGATGGTCACCGTCGACCCGGGCGTGAGCCCGCCGCCGACCGGTCCCGGTGGACTGCCGCAGCGTCAGCCGGGCAATGCCATGGCGCAGACGCAGGACGGCAACGAGCAGTCCACGTCGTTGCGCCCGGCCACCCCCGGTCAGGGCAATGTGCCGCAGCGCGGCAAGCTGGCCGCGGCCAACCTGCCCAAGCGCAATCTGGCAGCGGGTGGTCCCGGCACGCCGCAGCGTCCGCAGCCACCCCAGCCCCCGCAGGGCAAGCCGGGCGAGGCCAAGCCCGCGCCGACGGCCGGTGGCCTGCCGCAGCGTCAGCCGGGAGCCAACGGTGCTCCCGCCCGCGAGCAAGGTCAGCCGCCGCGCGACGCGGCACCCACTCATGAGGGCGGCCTGCCGCAGCGTTCGCCGGGTGCCAACGGTGCCCCACCGTCCGGTCCGCCGCCGCGTGACCCGTCGAATCGCGCGCCCCAGCGCGATCAGACCGGCGGTCTCCCGCAGCGTGATCCGGCCGTCGGCGCGCCGCCGGGTGGGCTGCCGCAGCGCGCCCCCTCTGGTGGTTTCCCGCCGCGCGAGCCGTCCAACGGTCTGCCGCAGCGCGAGTCGACCGGCGGTCTCCCGCAACGCGATCCGTCCAACGGTCTGCCGCAGCGCGAGTCGACCGGCGGTCTGCCGCAGCGCGCGCAGAACACCCCGCCGACCGGCCTCCCGCAGCGCGGCACCCCCGCCCCGCAGCGTGATTCCGAGCCACTGCGGCGAGACCCGGCTACGGGCCTGCCGCAGCGCGGTGGACCCGCGCCGCAGCGTGATTCCGAGCCGGTGCAGCGCGACCCGTCGACCGGTCTGCCGCAGCGTGGTGGCCTGCCCCAGCGTGAGCCGACCCCGCGTCTGCCGCATCGCGAGCAGTCCGGCGGCCTGCCGCGCCTGGACAACCCGGGCGGCGTTCTGCCGCAGCGGGATCCGGCCAACGGGCTGCCGCAGCGCAACCCCGCCGGTGGCCTGCCGCAGCGCACCCCGTCGGAAACGCCGGCTGCCCAGCGGGATCCGGCCGACGGCGGCCTGCCGCAGCGCGCGCCCGGTCTCCCGCAGCGCGGTGAAGCCGCACCGGAGCGCCCACTCGGACCGAATGGGCTGCCCCAGCGTGCTCCCGGCGCTACTGTGGTACCGCAGGCGAACGCCGGGCCGGGAGTGGCTCTGCCGCAACGGGATCGGGATCCTGCGGAGCCGGGGAACGCTGCGTCGGCAGGGCGTGATCCGGGACGGCACAGCTATCGGTCGAATCCGGCCAAGGCCGCGTCGTTCTTCCAGACCAGGTTGCAGCCGGCACCGGAGGGCGATTCCGTGATGGGCGGAACGCCGATCTTCGCGGAGATGATGTCGGCGTGGCTCACGGACGAGAATTCCGACCGGTCCCAGCTGGCCGCCGCCTTCGAATCACCCGGTGACGAAGGTTGGCAGGCCGCGCGACGGGCCGCCGAGGCGCAGGCCGAGGCCCGCACGGCCGCCGGCTTGCCACAACGCAATCCGGGCGGAAGGCTCGTGCCCGGTGGCGTGACCGGTAACGCCGACCGCACACCGAAGCGCGACCCTGAAACCATCAGGTCCAGCTTGAGTCGTCACCAGCAGGGCGTCCGGGATGGCCGCGCAATGAAGGCAATGAACCTAACCGGAGATAAAGGAGACCGATGAACCCCGATCTAGGTGGTACGAACCGTCAGCTGGATTGGCTGGTTTCGAACTTCGCCAACGAGGTTCCTGGCGTAGCCCATGCTGTCCTTGTCTCGGCCGACGGCCTGCTGATGGCCGCCAGTGCCCAGCTACCGGTCGACCGCGCGGAGCAGCTGTCTGCTGTCACCGCCGGTCTGGCCAGCCTGTCCGTCGGCGTGTCGAATCTGTTCGAAGGCGGTACGGTACTGCAGTCCGTCGTCGAGATGGAGCACGGTTACCTGCTGCTGATGGCAGTGGGCGACGGCTCCTATCTCGCGGTCCTGACCAACACCTCGTGTGACATCGGTCAGGTCGGCTACGAGATGGCTCTGTTGGTCGAGCGTGTGGGCCAGACCGTCCAGGCCACGCCACGCGTCACGATGGGTTCCTGATGGTGGGATGGACATAGACGATCACCGCATGGGAAGCGCCGAGCCAAGCCTCGTTCGCCCTTACTCGTTGACTTCCGGCCGTACCCGGCCGGCAGTCGAGTTGGCGTTGGAGGCTCTCGTTGCCTCGCATCCGGTCGCCATGGAGCGGCAGTTCGAACTGAACAACCTCGAAACGTCCATCGTGGAGTTGTGCAGACAATCGCCGTCCGTCGCCGAGATAGCCGCCCAACTGCGCATCCCCATCGGGGTTGCGCGGGTACTGGTGGCCGACCTCATCGAGGCCGGTCATGTTCGGGTCTCGGCGACTTTGAAAGACGATTCCAGCGACGATGAACGTCGCGAGCTGATCGAAAGGGTTCTCAGTGGACTCCGGCGTATTTGATTCGACGGCGCAGGTCGACACCCGCACGAGCAAGCCGACTTCGGCGAAGATCGTTGTTGCCGGTGGCTTCGGTGTCGGTAAGACCACGTTGGTCGGTGCGGTGTCGGAGATCGTTCCGCTGCGCACCGAGGCGTTGGTGACCAATGCCAGTGCTGGAATCGACAACCTCACCGGCATTCCGCAGAAGTCGACCACCACGGTGGCCATGGACTTCGGCCGGATCAGCCTCGCCGACGACCTGGTCCTGTACCTGTTCGGTACGCCGGGCCAGTACCGGTTCTGGTTCATGTGGGACGACCTCATCCGCGGCGCCATCGGCGCCGTGGTGCTGGTCGACACCCGCAGGCTGGAGGACAGCTTCGCGGCCGTCGACTACTTCGAGGCACGTGGCCTGCCGTTCCTGGTGGCGCTCAACGAGTTCGACGACGCACCGAAGTACCCGCTCGAGGACATCCGCCAGGCCCTCGCGGTCCCCGCGGATGTCCCGATCATGTCGATCGACGCCCGCCGCCGCGAGCCGGCCAAGCAGGCACTGGTCTCGCTCACCGAATACGCGCTGCGCAAGGTGATGCAGGGCTACTGATCGGCGGGTGGGGCTGCGTCGATGAAGGCCGCAGCCCCGGTCTCACCCGTCAGGGTTCCGGTTCGGGATCGGGACGGGTCCAGCCGATGATCATCGCGGGCGCGCAACCGCCCGCCATGATCGCTGCCAGCAGCATGAGTCCCCCCGCGTAGGCGGTGCGATACGCATCGGCTTCGGGGTCGATAGCGCTTGCCCCGATCAGGAAGAACAGACCCGGCAGGGTCAACGACTGGGTGAGCGCGAGGCCGACCGAGCGGGCTTTGTTGCGCTCGGCGATCTCGAATTCGTCGAGCATCTGTTCCGGCGCGTAATCCTGTCCGCCGCTGGCGATTCGCAGCATGGTCCAGGCGGGCAGGAACAGCAGGAGCGAGATCGTCGCGATCACGACCGGCACGACCTGCAGGTCGAACCCGCACAGCACGCCCGCGATCGCCACTCCGGCAAGCGCGGTCACGGTGCCGATCACCAGTAGCCGCCGACGTCGTTGCGGTCGCCAGCTTTTCAGCATGCCCGCCGTGCGCTGTTCCTGCACGAGCCAGCGCCGCACCCGATAGTCCTGATAGCGGTCGATCAAACCGGTCGCGCTGGTCATGACGTGCCTTTCGTCGTTCGTGGATACACCTCGGCCGAGAGCGGGCCGAATTCCGTGCGGGAGAAGACCGCCTCCACCGGCAGGGCGAACACGTCGCAGATGCGCAGCGCCAGGTCGAGGCTCGGGTAGTGGTCGCCGCGCTCGAGCGCGCCGATCGTCTGGACATTGACATTCACCGCGTCGGCCAGGGCCGCCCGGCTCATCCGCTGTTCGGCGCGCAGCACCGCGATGCGGTTGTAGATCGGGAGGGTTTCCCCTCGTCTTACTGGGCTCACACAACATAGTGTTGTAAAAACCCAACATTCTGTCAAGGCTATCCGCGATACCGTGATCGCCCGGCTACGCTCTGCTCGTGCAGATGTCGGCGAATGAGGTGATCGCGCGGCTGCTCGACGTCGATTCGTTCGTGAGCTGGGATCGCCCACCGATCGGGCGCGCCGCTTCGCCGCGCTACCGCCAGGAGCTCGTCGACGCGAGCCGCCGGGCGGGCACCGACGAATCGGTGCTCACCGGCGAGGGTCTGCTGCGCGGGCGGCGGGTGGCCGTGATCGCCTGTGAGTTCGGGTTTCTCGCCGGGTCGATCGGAGTGGCGGCGGCCGAGCGGATCGTCGAAGCGGTGGAGCGCGCGACCGAACTCGGGCTGCCGCTGATCGCCTCGCCGACCTCGGGTGGCACCCGGATGCAGGAGGGCACAGTCGCTTTCGTGCAGATGGTGAAGATCGCCGGTGCGGTCGCCGTGCACAAGGCTGCGGGCATTCCGTATCTTGTGTACCTGCGTAATCCGACGATGGGCGGCGTGTTCGCGTCGTGGGGATCGCTGGGTCACATCACCTTCGCCCAGCCGGGTGCCCTCATCGGCTTCCTCGGGCCGCGCGTGTACGAAGCGTTGTACGGCAAGGCGTTTCCGCCCGGCGTGCAGACCGCCGAGAACCTCTACCGCAACGGTGTGATCGACGGGGTGGTGCCGATCGAGGTCTTCCGCCGGATCGCGCATCGCGCGTTGAGTGTGTGCGCGGGCCTGCCGCTTCCGTTGTCCGCCGAGCCGGGTTGGGCTGCGCCCGTGCGTAATCCGGGAATCCCGGCGAATCCCGCGGCCACAGCATGGGATTCGGTGCTCAGCACCCGGCGCCCCGGCCGCCCGGGCATTCGTGACCTGCTTCGCCATACCAGCCAACGGGTTCCGCTGTCGGGCACCGGTCAGGGCGAAACCGACCGCACCGTCCTGCTCGCCCTCGCCCGGTTCGGCGGACAGCCGTGCGTGGTGTTCGGGCACGACCGATCCGGCCGCCTCGAGGAGCAGACGATGAGCCCCGCCGCGCTGCGCGAGGCCCGCCGGGCCATGGCGCTGGCGGGGGAGTTGCGGTTGCCGTTGGTCCTGGTGATCGACACCGTCGGCGCCGCGTTGTCCAAGGAGGCGGAGGAACGTGGTCTGGCGGGCGAAATCGCCCGCTGCCTGGCCGATCTCGTCACTCTCGACACCCCGACGGTCTCGGTGCTGCTCGGTCAGGGCACCGGCGGTGGCGCCCTCGCCCTGCTCCCCGCCGATCGGGTGCTCGCCGCGCGGCACGGCTGGCTCGCGCCGCTGCCGCCGGAGGGGGCCAGTGCCATCGTCTTCCGCGATATCGAGCATGCGCCGGAACTCGCCGCGGCCCAACGCATTCGCTCCGCGGATCTCCTCGAGGACGGCGTGGTGGACCGGATCGTTGAGGAGTATCCCGAAGCCGCCGACGAGCCGGTCGCCTTCGCCCGCCGCGTCGTCCTGGCGATCGCCGAGGAACTGGCCGCCCTGCGCACCCACCCACCCGAGGAACTGCGCACGCTGCGGCTGGCCCGCTACCGCCGCATCGGCCGGTGAAAAACCGACCTCCGCCCCGGTTCGCACACCTGGGGAAACACGCGAGGTCGCGTCGTTGACGCCACCGGCAACCACTTCTACCCTTCGGTAGGGTGACCTTCCGCAGCGAAAGCAGTCCTGTTCCCACCATCGTGCTCAACGATGGGAACGTCATACCGCAGCTCGGCTTCGGTGTGTTCCAGGTGCCGGAGGAAGACGTCACCACTGTGGTCGCCGAGGCGTTGAAGGTCGGTTACCGCAGTATCGACACGGCCGCGATCTACGGAAACGAGGAAGGCGTAGGTCGCGCGATCCGTGCCTCGGGGATTCCCCGCGACGAGATCTATGTGACAACCAAGCTGTGGAACTCCGAGCAGGGCTACGACAGCACGCTGCGTGCGTTCGACACCAGCATGCAGCGTCTCGGCCTGGACTATCTCGACCTGTACCTGATCCATTGGCCGGTGCCGAAGGCCGGTCGTTTCGTCGATACGTTCCGGGCTTTCCAGGCGTTGAAGTCGCAGGGCCGGGTGAAATCCATCGGTGTCTCGAACTTCCGGATCCCCGATCTGGAGCAGGTGATCGCCGAGACCGGCGAGATCCCCACCGTGAACCAGATCGAGCTGCATCCCACCCTCGCCCAGCCCGAACTCCGCGCCTTCCATGCGAACAACGCCATCGCCACCGAGGCGTGGAGCCCGCTCGGGCAGGGCACCCTGCTGGACGATCCCACCATCGTGAGCCTGGCCGAGGAGCTCGATCGCACGCCCGCGCAGGTCATCATCCGGTGGCACCTGCAGCTGGGCAATATCGTCATCCCGAAGTCGGTGACGCCCTCGCGCATCGCGGAGAACTTCGACGTGTTCACCTTCGAACTCGGCGCCGCCGCGATGGCCGCGATCAACCGCCTCGATCGGGGCACCCGGGTCGGCCCCGATCCGGCCACCTTCAGCGCCGGTCTGGACTGATTCCCAGGTAGTCGCTCAACTCCCGGGCGGCCGCCCGGCCTGCCCGGTTGGCGCCGATCGTGCTGGCCGACGGCCCGTAGCCGATCAGGTGCACGCGGGGGTCGACCGCGACCTGGGTGGCCAGACGGCCGGTCATCGTGATGCCGCCGCCGGGCCCGCGCAGTCGCAGCGGCGCCAGATGGTCGAGGGAACTGCGGAAACCGGTCGCCCACAGAATCACGTCGGCGGGCTGGAAAGTGCCGTCGGACCAGCGCACGCCAGTCGGCTCGATTCGTTCGAACATGGGCAGCCGGTCGAGTACGCCTCGGTCGCGGGCCGCGCGCAGCCGGTCGTCGAGCGGCAGCCCGGTCAGCGACACCACCGAGCCCGGCGGCAGACCACGGCGCACCCGGTCCTCCACCGCGGCCACCGCCGCGCGCCCGTCCGCTTCGGTGAACGGTGTCTCGCGCCAGCGCGGCTCGGTCCTGGTCACCCAGGTCGTCGAGGTGACCCGGGAGATCTCGTCGAGTAACTGCACCGCCGAGATACCGCCGCCGACGACGATCACGTGCTTGTCCGCGAATTCGTCGGGACTGCGGTAGTCGCGCGTGTGCAGCTGACGTCCGGCGAAGCTGTCGGCGCCCGGATAGCGCGGGATGAACGGGTGTTCCCAGGTGCCGGTGCCGTTGATCAGCCCGCGCGTGCGCAGTGTTCCGGCACTGTCGGTTTCGACCTGCAGCACCTCACCGCGTCCGGCGCAGCTCTGCCCGTCGGCGGTCCGGTCGCAGACCACCCGCACCGAAACCTGACGGCGAACCCGCAGGTCGAACCGCTTCTCGTAGAGCTCGTAGTAGTGCGGGACGGCAGTCGCGGCCGGTGCCGAGGACGACCCGGGCGGCAGGGTCTCGGCGAACGACATGCCGGGCAGGTCGTGCACCCGGTTCACGGTGGTCAGGGTTAGTGAGGGCCAGCGGAACTGCCAGGCACCGCCCGGTCCCGGCGCGTGGTCGACGATGAGGAAGTCGCGTTCGGGCACCAACCCCAGCCGGCGCAGGTGATAGCCCGCCGACAGCCCGGCCTGGCCCGCGCCGATCACCACGATGTCGAAGTCGGTTCCCACAGCCGCCGATGGTATGCCTTACCGGGCGCCGACCGCTGACTGTGGCAGAGTGAAGACAACCACGTGATCCGGTACTTCTGTGGAGGAATTCATGCTCGGCGTGACCCGCGATGGCGACGTGATCACCATCGAACTGCAGCGCGAACAGCGGCGCAACGCGCTCAACGAGGAGCTGGTCGCCCAGCTGCGCACCGCCATGCTCGAGGCCGTCGACCAGGGGGCGCGCGTCATCGTGCTCACCGGCCGTGGCCCGATCTTCAGCGCGGGCGCCGACCTGTCCGGTGTGTACTCCGAGACCTTCCTGACCGGTCTGCTCGACATGCTGCACACCATCGAAAGCCTTCCGGTGCCGGTCATCTCGGCGATCAACGGTGGCGCGATCGGCGCGGGTGTGCAGCTGGCGCTCGCCTCGGACCTGCGGGTGATCGAGCCCGACGCCTACATCGCGGTGCCCGCCGCCAAGCTCGGCATCTCGGTGGACCGCTGGACCGTCGCGCGGCTGGCCGCCCTGATCGGCGGCGGCCCGGCCCGCACCATCCTGCTCGGCGCCGAAACCGTCAGTGCCGCAGACGCTTACGCGTTCGGCTTCGCCAACAAGATCGGTACCGTCGCCGACGCCAAAGCCTGGGCCAAGTCGATCGCCCAACTCGCGCCGCTGTCGCTGCGGGCCATGAAGCTCATGCTCAACGACGACGGCACCCGCGCACCGGCCAGCGAGCAGCTGGAGACGGCACTGTCGGCGGCCTGGACCAGCGACGACGCGCAGGAAGGCCGGCTGGCCCGGCAGGAGAAGCGCCCGGCGAAATTCCAGGGGCGCTGATGAATCCGGCACGGGTCGCGGGTTCGGTGGCGAGTGCGCTCGGGCTGGCCTGGGTGGCGCGTGCCGTGTGGGGGCTGCCGAGGGCACTCGGCGCCGGGCCGTCGGAGATCGCGCCGACGGCGCTCGGCAAGTCGTCGTATCGGGACGGCCGTTTCCACAACACCGAGGCCAGCGCGATGATCGCGGCCGGTTCGGCGGCCTCGCTGGTGTGGTCGGGACTCACCCAGGGGCGGGTCGGGCGGCCGAGGCGGCCGGTGCCGCTGGTGACGCCCGACGTACCCGAGCAGGCGGAGGAACTGGCCGTCACCTGGTACGGGCACGCGAGCGCGCTGATCGAACTCGACGGGTACCGCGTGCTGACCGACCCGGTGTGGAGCGAGCGGGTCTCGCCGTCGCCGGTGATCGGGCCTGCCCGATTGCATCCGGTGCCGGGCGCGCTGTCCACCCTGCCGAGGGTCGACGCCGTCGTCATCTCCCACGACCACTACGACCACCTCGACAAGCCGACCGTCGACGAGTTGGTCCGCGCCCAGCGAGCGCCGTTCGTGGTCCCGATGGGAATCGGCGCACACCTGCGGCTGTGGGGCGTTCCGGACGACCGCATCATCGAATTGGACTGGGGTGGTTCGGTTTCCCTCGGCCACAAGGCGGGCGCCCGTGGATTGACCATCACCTGCGCGGAGGCCCGCCACTTCTCCGGCCGCGGCCTTAATCGCAACACCACCCTGTGGGCGTCGTGGGCGCTGGCCGGACCGACCAAGCGGGTGTATTTCGGCGGCGACACCGGGTACACGAAGGCGTTCGCGCAGGCCGGGGCGGTGCTCGGACCGTTCGACCTCACCCTGCTCCCGATCGGCGCCTACGACGAGCGCTGGACCGATGTGCACATGACCCCCGAGGAAGCGGTGCGCGCGCACGCGGCCCTGTGCCTCGGCGACCCCGGCTACGGGCTGCTCGTCCCGATTCACTGGGCCACCTTCAACCTGGCCTTCCACGGCTGGGCCGAACCGGTGCACCGGCTGGTGTCGGCGGCCGCCGCGGCCGCAACCGCGATCGCGGTGCCCAAGCCGGGTGAGCGGGTGGTTCCGAATGACCTCCCACCACGGGTTTCGTGGTGGGAAGATGTGGAGTGAACCTTTCGGCTTAGTGCAGCGATGGGCGATCGCGCGAAACTGGGAAAGGAACATCGGCAGATGAGTCTCGTGGACACCTTGAAGGGCTTGCTCGGTAAGGGCAAGGAGGCCGCCGCGCAGAACGCGGACAAGATCAACGATGCGGTCGACAAGGCAGGCACCTTCATCGACGACAAAACCAAGGGCAAGTACAGCGACAAGATCGAGAAGGGCAAGGAAGCCGCCAAGAAGGCCGTGCCCCCGCAGCAGCCGGGCTCGGGACCTGCCACGGGCGGCACCACCCCGACCGATCCGGGGCCGAAGGCCTGATCCGGTGCGCGGGGGCCGCGACGACGCGGCCCCCGCCGCCGGGCCACGTCGATGGTCCGCCGCGAGTTCCGTGGTGCGCCGGGTGAACCGGATGTCGAGGTCGAGCTCAGCAACCTCGACAAGGTGTTGTACCCGGCCACCGGAACGACCAAAGGTGAAGTGATCGCCTACTATTCGGCGATCACCGATGCCATCGCGCCGCATATCGCCGGTCGTGCGGTCACCAGGAAGCGGTGGCCCAACGGGGTGGATCACCCCGATTTCTTCGAGAAGAACCTGCCCGAGCACGCGCCCGCGTGGTTGCACCGCGCCGCGCTCGAGCATTCCAGCCGCCGGGTGGTGTACCCGCTCATCGATTCCGAGGCGGCGATGGCCTGGCTCGGGCAGCAGGCGGCGCTGGAAATCCATGTGCCGCAATGGCGTTTCGAGGCCGGCGAGCGCGGTCCGGCCACCCGCATCGTGTTCGACCTCGATCCCGGGCCGGGCGCGGGCCTGGTCGAATGTGCCACGGTGGCGCTGGCCGTGCGCGACATGGTCGGGGAGATCGGCATGCGCGCCTTTCCGGTGACCAGCGGCAGCAAGGGAATTCACCTCTACGTGCCGCTGGACCGGCCGGTGAGTTCGCGCGGCGCGTCGACGGTTGCCAAACAGGTGGCGACGAATCTGGAGAAGCTGCACCCCGACCTCGTCACCGCGACGATGGCGAAGTCGGCGCGGGGCGGCAAGGTGTTCCTCGACTGGAGCCAGAACAACGCCGCCAAGACGACCATCGCGCCCTATTCGCTGCGCGGACGCACCGAGCCCAATGCCGCCGCACCGCGCGACTGGGCCGAGATCGCGGACGCGAAGTCGTTGCGGCAGTTGCGTTTCGACGAAGTGCTCGGCCGCTGGAAAGCCGACGGCGACCTGCTGGCCGACCTCGACCCACCGCTGCCCGCCCGTCCCGACTCGCTCACCAAGTACCGCAGCATGCGCGACCCGGGGCGCACGCCGGAACCGGTCCCCGCCACCGCCCCCGAGCGTGGTGGCGACGACCGGTTCGTGATCCAGGAACACCACGCCCGCCGCCTGCACTGGGATGTGCGCCTCGAACGCGACGGCGTCCTCGCCTCCTGGGCCGTCCCGAAGGGCCCGCCGACCGAGCCGAAACACAACCGCCTGGCCGTGCGCACCGAGGACCATCCGCTCGAATACCTCGACTTCCACGGCACCATCCCCAGGGGCGAGTACGGCGCCGGGGAGATGACGATCTGGGATTCGGGCACCTACCGCACCGAGAAGTGGCGCGACGACGAGGTGATCGTCGAGTTCGACGGCAAGAAGGTGCGCGGTCGCTACGCCTTCATCCAGACCAAGGGCGACCAGTGGCTGATGCACTACATGCGCGACCAGGGCGCCCGTGAAACGCTGTCCGACAACGGTTCCCGGTCGTTTCCGCACGGCTTGTCGCCGATGCTCGCGACCGCCGGGGACGTGGAGTCGTTGCAGCCCGCGGAGTGGGAGTTCGAGACCAAGTGGGACGGGTTCCGGGTGATCGTCGAGATCGACGACGGCACCGTCACCGTGCGCAGCAGGCGCGGCAACACTGTCACCGCCCGGTACCCGCGCCTGGCCGCGCTGGCCGCCGAACTGGCCGGGCACCGCGTGGTGCTCGACGGAGAGGCGGTCGTTTTCGACGACAGCGGGCTCTCGGATATCTCCGCGCTCCAGGCGGATTCGGCCCGCGCGATCTTCGTCGCCTTCGATGTCCTCTACCTCGACGGCACCTCGCTGCTCCGCAAGAAATACAGCGACCGCCGGGTGGTCCTCGAGGCATTGGGACAACTGGCGCCCTCGATGCGGATCTCCGAACGACTCGGCGGTTCCGGGGCCGAGGCGATGGAGCAGAGCCGTGAACAGGGACAGGAGGGCGTGGTCGCCAAGCGCGTCGACTCGGTGTATCAGCCGGGCAAACGCAGCCAGACCTGGATCAAACAGCGCAACTGGCGATCCAGGGAGGTGGTGATCGGTGGGTGGCGGTCGAGCGCGGCCCGCCCGTTCAAGTCCTTGCTCGTCGGTATTCCGCACGACGACGACTTCGTCTACGTCGGCCGGGTCGGCACCGGGTTCGATTCCGAACAGCAGCGCCGCATCGCCGAGCAGCTGCAACGCCTGCGCCGCAAGACCTCACCGTTCACGAACGAGATGACAGCGGAGGAGATCAAGGACGCCGAGTGGGTCACGCCGAGCGTCACCGGCATCGTGCGCTTCCAGGCGTGGACCGATACGGGACGCCTGTGGCATCCGATCTGGGACGGTGTGACAAGTTCGCCACGATGATGCTCGCGCGTGAAAGCTGCGCTGTTGCTAGGGTGATCGCGTTGTACCCGGTTCGAATCAGCGAGGAGTACGCGGTGGATTTCAAGAACCTGGCGGACAAGGCGATGGGCCTTGCCTCCCAGCACGCCGACAAGGTCGACGACGTCATCGAGAAGGCCGGTGACGTGGTGGACAACAAGACCGGCGGCAAGTTCGCCGGTCAGGTGGATTCGGCTCAGGAAGCGGCGAAGAACGCGCTGCGCGACAAGGCCTGAGGCCGACGGCGGGCCGGCCGCCACCGGCCCGCCGGACCAACGCGCTGAGAGTTTGCTCCCAGCGCGTTGCCTGCGGGGATTACCCGGTCTGCGCCCAGCGGGTGGTGCCCGGGGGAGCGGTCAAGGTGTTGATCAGGTCGATGCCCGCGACGATCAGGGTGGGCCCACCGGCGACGATGGTGCCGATGATCGCACCGACGGACGCACCGGTGATGAGGCCCGGCAGTGCGCCGACGCCGCCCGCGGCCGCGCCGACGACGAGGCCGATCACCGCGCCGATGGCCATGCCGACGAAGCTGCCGATGGCGGTGGCCAGGCCGAAAGTCGAGGCGAAATTAGCCTGCGCCGCATAGTTTTCCGAGGGCGAGGCGACGGGGGTGAGGTTCGGGCGCGCGGTGGCAGCGTCCTTCACAGCCGTCAGTTCGAGCTTGCGGCCCTCGTCGCTGACCGCGTGCGGCAGCGGGTACTCGAGGGCGCCGTCGCGCACCGAAAGCGGCAGCGACAGCAGGGTGGCGCCCGCTTCGTCGCGGACCTGGACGGCGTCGTCGGTGAGGGTGAAGGTGCCGTGCGTGAGGGTGGTGACAACAGTGTTGCCGACGAGTTCGGTGCGGTACTCGACGCTCGGCGGCACGGGTTCGGCGTTCGCGACGCCGGTGCCGACGAGTGCTGCCGCGAGCACCGGAATGGCGACCGCGGCGATCTTACGGATGATCATGTGAACATTCCCATCTGGTTTTCATCAGGAGACGTGCCCAAACGAAGGCGCCGCGTTCGTTGCTTCCCCCGAGAAGCGAGCGTCGGCACGTGAAAGCGGTCCAGCTCGGTTGTCGATTGAACGCTAGTCGTCTCGATGGTGTCTCACAGAGGAATTCAGATTTTAAACATGAAATTCCTCATAGATATACGCTATGAGGAGCCGTGCTCGTTCACAGTGCGGCGTTGAGCCCGAGCGCACCCGCGCAGACCGCGAAAACGATCACGAGGGCTACGGCATCGCGCCTGGTCGGGGCGCTGGGATGGGCCGTGAGCATGCCCGTGCCACCACGCGCGGTGATGGCCTCGGCCAGCTCGCCCGCCCGCCGCGACGACACCGCCATGCACGCGGTGAGGATGTCGATGAGTGGATTCGCGTCGGAGGCGCGATGCAACAGGCTCTCCTTGGGGCGCAGCTTGCGAGCCGCGCGCAGCACCCGGATCTCGTCGAGCAGCAGCGGCAGCCCGCGCAGGGTGAGCGCGACGACCACCGCCCACTCGTCGACCGGCAGCCGCAGCTTGCGCAGCGGGGCGCCGAGCTTGGCCAGCGCCGGGGCCACCTCGCCCATCGGGGTGGTGAACGCGATCAGCAGCGAGGCCGCGACCAGTACTAGGCCGAACACGACCACCTGTGCGTAGACCAGCACCCCACGCGCTCCGTTGGGGATGTTGACCAGCGCGCCGAGCAGGATCAGTCCCCAGAACCACAGCGGCAGGCGCGGCAGCGCGCCCAGCGGAATCCTGGCCAGCACGGCGATCGCGATCAGGAACGCGATGATCACGCCGAGCACCGGCCACGCGGGCCAGAACATGAGCAGCAGGCTGATGGTGAACGCCGCGATCATCTTGGTGCCGGCCCACAGGCGGTGCACCACGCTGTCCACGGGTACCTCGCGCAACAAAACGGTGCTCATCGGGCCACTCCGTTCCCCGGTTCGTTGCGTGAATTGTCCAGTCGCCACAGCGGTTCGGTGTGCGCGGCGACAGCGCCCACGGTCTGGCGCGCGGTCTCGACGATCACCCCGGAATCCAGGTGGACGGTGCGATCGCACACCACCGACACATCGGCCACATCGTGGGAGATCACGATCAGGGTGAGGCCCGAATCACGCAGGCGGGCAAGCAGTTCCACCACTTCGGCGCGGCCCTGCGGGTCGAGTCCGGCCAGCGGTTCGTCCAGGACGACGACCTGGGGATGGCTGGCGACCATCGCCGCGAGCACTACCCGTTTGGCCTGACCGCCGCTGAGTTCGTCGACCGAGCGGGCCGCGAAGGCCCGGTCGAGGCCGACCGCGTCGAGCGCGCGGCCCACCGCGCCGGAACCGGTGGCCTTGCCGCCCCAGTCGGCGATCTCCTCGCCGACCGTCTGCTTCTGCAGTTGCAGGCGGGAATGCTGGAACGCCAGGGTGACGCGACCGATCTGCTTGTCGACCGGGGTGCCGCGCAGTTCGCAGCGGCCCTCGCTCGGGGCGATCAGGCCGGCGATGATCCAGGCCAGCGTCGATTTGCCCGACCCGTTGCCGCCGACCACGAGCAGTGCCTCGCCGCGGCGCACCGACAGGTCGACACCGTGCAGGGCCGGTGCCTCCCACGGTGTGCCCCGGTTGTAGGTGTGGCGCACGTCGGTGAGCTCGAGGATGGGTTCGCCCATCGGGGCCCGGCGCCGGTCGCGGGCCGGCTGCGGCCAGGCCGCGAGCCGGTCGACCATGCGGCCCTGCGCCAGGTGGATCACCCGGCCCGCGGCGCTCGCGTCGGCTTCGTGGTGGGTCACCAGGACCACGGCGGTGCCGTGCCGCTCGGGCAGCCGGGCCAGCAGGGCGACCAGGTCGCGGCGGCCGTCCGGATCGATCATCGAGGTGGCCTCGTCGGCGATCAGCAGGGCCGGGCGCCGGGCCAGGGCCGCGGCGACGGCGAGGCGCTGCTGCTGGCCACCGGAGAGGGTGGCGGTTTCGCGGCGGCCCATGCCGTCGAGGCCGACCTCGGCGAGCAGTGCGTCCACGTCGACCTGGGCGGCGAGTTCGGGCGGCAGGCCCCACACCACGTCGTCGGCGACGGAGACACCGAGGGTCTGGCTCTCGGGGCGTTGCAGCACCAGCGCGGTGCCGCCGAGTTTGCCGAGGCCCGCGGAGCCCGGCCGGTCGACGGCGCCGGAGGTCGGTGGTCTGCCCGCGAGCACCCGGGTGAGCGTGGATTTGCCCGACCCGTTGTGCCCGACCACGGCGACGAACTCGCCGGGCCGGATGGTGAGGTCGATATCGGCGAGCGCATCGGTGACGGCTCCCGGATACCGGAAACCGACGCCGTGCAGGGAGACGGGCAGCGGCGCGATCTGCCGGTCGTCCTCGGGTGCGTCGAGGCGGTCGCTGCCCGGCAGCCACCGCAGCCGGTCGAGCACCGAGCCGAGCACGAACCAGGAGACGACGGTGCTCACGAATACGCCGAGCGCGACCGAGCCGCCGATGTAGAGCCACCACCAGCGCAGCACGGCCTCGGTGGCCTCGGTCGCCATCCGGCCCAGCGGTTCGAGCTGCGCCTGTCGTTCGGCGAGGTTGTTGATGCCCTCGGCGGTGCTGCGGATGGCGTCGAAGAACAGCTGCCTGGTCCGGGCGAACAGCAGGAGGCTCGCCACAGAGAACAGCCCCCAGCCGAGGCCCGCGACCAGCCCGAGCGCCAGCACGGCGGCGAATCCGCCACCTCGTCGTTTGACGATGCCGACGATCCCGGCGATCGTCGCGGCGCCGAGCACCCCGAGCGCGGGCATGATCCCCGCTGCCACGAACGTCACCAGTCCGGCGGCGACGGTCGCGGTGACCAGCGCCCGCAGCCGGTACCGGTGGGCCAGCAGCCCGAGCGGAACGGCCGCGACCAGCTGCAACGCGGCCGCCATCGGCACCAGCGACCCCACGGTGATGAGGCCGACGGTGAGCCCCGCCATCACCGCCCCGGTGGCCAGCTCGATGGGACGCAATGGTCCGCGAGGAAGATCCGCGGGCTTGTGATTCACGTGTCCAGTCTGCCAGGGGGTTGCCCCACCGGGATATGCGCGGCGTGTGGATTGTGTGTGGATCCGGTGGGCACCCGTGGTCGTAGGCTTGGTCGGTGCACGAAGACAGCCGCTCGGAGCGTTTCCACTGCGCGGTGCTCGGGCCGCTGCGAGTCCACGCTCCCGGCGGCGACGAGGTGACGCCCGCGGGGGTGTTGCCGAGGCGGCTGCTGGCGCTGCTGCTGCTCCGGCGTGGTGCGGTGGTGTCCTCGGACGCGGCGATCGAGCTGTTGTGGCCGGGCGAACGGCCGAGCAATCCGGCGGCGGCCCTGCACAACCATGTGTCCCGGTTGCGCCGGGTGCTCCCGGAAGCGATCGCTTCGGCCGGTGACGGGTATCGCCTGGATCCGGGCCGGGTACTGGTCGATGCCGACGAACTCGCCGCGATCCTCGACAGCGGCGGCTCGGCCGAGGAGATCCTGCGCCGCTGGGTGGGGCCCGCCTACCCGGAACTGGACATGGTCGACGACGCGCGCGCTGAATCGGCGCGGCTGGAGGAACTGCGGGTGCGGGCCGTCGAGTCCGAGACGGCCCGCCTGCTGGCCGAGGGACGCACCGACGGTGTGGCGGCTCGCCTGCGCGCGCTGGTCGACGAGTATCCGCTGCGAGAGCACCTGCGCGCCTTGCTGATCGACGCGCTCGCCGCCACGGGCAGGCCCGCCGACGCCCTGCGTGTGTACGACGAATTCCGCAGGCTGCTGGCAGCCGAACTCGGCACCGAGCCGTCGCAACCGTTGCGGGACAGGTACCGGCAGTTGCTCGCCGGCGAGGTGGAAACCGGTGCACCCCAGCCACTTCCGCTGTCGGTGACGCCACTGATCGGCCGCGACGACCTGCTCGCGGAGGCACGCGCGGCGCAGGCAGGCCATCGCCTCCTGACCCTCGTGGGCCCCGGCGGGGTCGGCAAGACCCGTGTGATGCTGGAGCTGGGACGTGGGCACGCCGGCTCGCCGGTGGTGTGGTGCGAACTCGCCGCGACGGATGTAGACGGTGCGGTCGCGGCGGTCGCCGCCGCACTTGCCATCGATGTGCGCCCCGGCATCCCGCTCGGCGAACGCATCGCCGGTGTGATCGGCGAGTCGGAAATGCTTGTACTCCTTGACAATTGCGAGCACGTCGTCGAGCCGATCGCCGCGCTGGTCGAGCTCCTGCTCAGCCGCTGTCCGCACGTGCGGATCGTCGCGACCAGCCGCGAGCGGCTGCGGGTGGCCGGTGAGCAGGTTCGCCGGGTGCCGCCGCTCGCGGTCGGTGACGGCTCGCCCGCCGTCGCCCTGTTCCTCGAACGGGCCGCCTCGGTCACCGGCGACCTGCGGCTCGAACCCGCTGCCCTCGCCCGGATCGGTGGCATCGTGTCCCGGCTCGATGGGCTGCCGCTGGCCATCGAGCTCGCCGCGGCCCGGATGTACTCCCACGACGTGGCGGAGATCGCGGCCGGACTCGACCGCCAATTCGATTTCCTCTCGGCCGGATACCGCACCGCGACCAGGCACGGTTCGCTCGCCGCAGCCGTCGCGTGGTCGGTAGATCTGCTCGATCGCCCACTGCGCGAGACGTTTACGAGCCTGTCGGTGTTCGCCGGACCGTTCGATGTGGCGGCGGCCGCCGCCGTCTGCGATATCGAGCTCGGTGTCGCGGCCGACAGGTTGACCGCGCTCACCGAACGCTCACTCGTCCTGCGCGCGCCCGGTCGTCGCTACGCGTTGCTCGAAACCCTGCGCACCTTCGGCCGCACCGCGCGTGCCACCGCAGACGACGGCGCGGGGGCTCGCCACGCCGCCTACTTCGTGGACTGGGCGGAACGGACCTGCCGGGAGCTCGCCGACTCGGCCACCGCCATCGCCCGCGTCGACGACACGATCACCGAACTCCACCGTGCCCTGCACTGGCTCCTCGACCACGGCGACACCCCTCGCGCCGCCCGTCTCGTCGCCGCCCTGATGGACTACGGCCTGCTCAGGCTCCGCCCCGACGTCCTCGCCTGGTCGGAGTTGGTACTCGCCGCCGAGCCCGAGCCGACCGGCCGGCTCGCTGCCGAGGTGCTGGCGGCCGCGGCGTACGCCCGGTGGATGGCCGGTGACCTGCCCGGCGCCTACGATCGCGCCGGCCGGGCCCTCGCCGCCTGCGACGACCCGCCTTAAAACGCCTACGGTGCATACGGCGTCTGCGAACTGTTCTCGGGGCGGTTCGAGGAGTCCGCACAGTGGTATCGCCGTGCTTCGGAGATTCCCGGCCGCGAGGTGCCCAATATGGACAGCGCGACGTGGACGATGCTGCTCGGCTACGCGGGTGACCCGAGCGTCGGTCAGCGCTCGGCGGAGCTGGCCGCCGCGACGATCGTCTCCCCGTACACGGCCTACAACCTCTACTGCGCCGGTGAGGCTGTCCTCGATGTCGATCCGGATCGGGCGCGCGGTCTGCTCGACCGTGCCCTGCGGATGGCCGAGGCGACCGGCACCACCTTCGTCACCGGCGTCGCTGGTGCGTCGCGGGCCTCGCTCGACGTGCGCTCGGGTCGCACCGCCGAGGCGGCGGCCGCCTATCCGGCCCTGTTGCGCGCCTGGCAGCGGGCGGGCATGTGGTCCACCCAGTGGGTGATGCTCCGGGCGATCGCGCTGCTGCTCGAGCAACTCGGCCGCGCACAACGAGCGGCCGTGCTCGACGGCGCGATCCGCGCCGCCACCGCCGAAGCACCGCTCGGTTCGGACCGCGAGGTGCTCGACCAGTTGTCGAAGCGATTGCGCGACGAACTGGGCGCGGACCTCTTCGAGCAGGCCCGGCGCTTCGGTGCGAGCCTCGGCAACGACGCGCTGATCGGCTACACCCTCGCGGCCCTCGGCCCGCAGGCTTGAAAGTGCCTGCGGGCCCGCGGATCACCAGCGCGGCTGTTCGTCGATGATGCCGAGCACCGCCTTGCCGACCATCTCGTGGGTCAGCGCGTCGTTGCCGGGATGAAATCCCCCGCAGCGCACATCGCGGTAGAGGCGTTCGAGCTCGTTGCCCGCGAACATGCCCGCTCCGCCCACTACATCGAGCGCGGTGTCCACCACTCGTTTGGCGCCTTCCACTGCCCGCCATTTCATCGAGTAGACCTTCGGCACCCAGTCGGCGCCGTGATCGGTACCGGCCACCCAGTCGGCGGTGAAACCGGTCAGGACGGCAGCGGCGGCGTCGAGTTCCAGATACATCGTGGCGATCTGGTGCTGCACGAACGGGTTGTAGGCGTAGGCGCCGCGCTCGATCGCCATCGACTTCTTGTTCCGCGCGTGGGCCACCGCCAGTTCCGATGCGCGGTCGGCGATGCCGAGGTAGACGGCACCCATGAGCGCCAGCGGCCACATCGTCATCCCCACCAGGAACGGGTGATCCGCATCGCCTGCGGGCACCACGCAGCCGACCCGGCTGTCGGGGACGAACACCTCGTCGAGCCGGGTGTCGTAGCTCTGCGTCGCCCGCATGCCGAGGGTGTCCCAGTTCTCGACGACGACGGCGCCCTCGGAACCGCGTTTCACGAAGGCATGCACCACTTTCGGGCCACCCTCGGCATCGACGTCGAGGGCGTGCGCGCCGAGCCACGACCACGCCGGTCCGTTGGAACCGAACTGTTTGCGCCCGGTCAGCCGGTAACCGCCGTCGACGCGGCGCGCCTGACAGGTGGACAGCAGCACCGGAATGTCGTTGCCCGCCTCGGCATGCCCCGCCGCGAACACCTCGCCCGCGAGGGCCGCGGTGTAGATCCAGTCCACCGAATCGTCTCCCGCCCTGGCCATTTCGTTGGCGATGCCGATCCAGTAGGAGTGCATCGTCATCGCCAGCGCGGTGGCGGGGGCGTAGCGGGCGAGGCGTCGTTGACTCGCCGCGAGCTGGGCCAGGTCGAGACCCCACCCGCCGCGCTCGGCCGGAACCGCCGCGGCGAGGTAGCCGATACCGCGCAGCTCGGCGAGGTCCTCGGCGAAGTAGGTGTTGGTGCGGTCGTGGCCCGCGGCGCGGGCCCGGAACCGTTCCAGCATGTCGATCGGGATGTTGCGGGTTTCGCTGATGGTCTGGGTCATGCGGCCACTGTCCGGGCAGGCCCTGTCACCGCGCTGTCATTCGCTGTCACGGCCGCCCACCGGCCCGCGCGTGGGCGGCCGCGCCGGTTCAAATCAGCGGCTCCGCCAGCCAGCCGCCCATCGCCACCGTGCGGAAATGGGTTGTCAGAGCGTGGTTTTCGTCGATGACATGCAGCGCGATGGCCGGGTCGGGCGCGTAGTCCATCACGCGGTGCGGCGGGGTGATCTCCCATTCGCCGCCGAGGACCGAGGCGGTGCTCGGGCCGGTGATCATCGGCTTGCCCGCGAAGGTGGTGGCGATGGGGGAGTGGGCGTGGCCGGTGAGGACGCCGATGATGCGCTGGTCGCCCGCGACGATGGCGGCCAGGCGACCGGGATCGGCCAGGGCGATCACGTCGACGATCGGGCTGAACAGGTGGTTCGGCGGGTGGTGCAGGGCGATGAGGATCGGGCCGTCGGCGGGCGCCTCGGCCAGGGCGGCGCGTAGCCACGTGTACGTGTCCTCGGACAGCGCACCGCTCGGCTCGCCGGGGATGCTGGAATCGAGCATGAGGATCGTCAGCGGGCCGACGCGGTTGGCGCTGTTGATGGGGGCCGTGGAGGCGGGCTCGCCGAGCAGGCCGGTGCGGAAGTTCGCGCGGTCGTCGTGGTTGCCGGGGAGCAGGTAGACCGGGATGTCGGCGGTCAGGGCCAGGCGCGCCTCGGCGTACTGCTCGGGTCTGCCGGAATCGGTGATGTCGCCGGTGACGAGGATGACGTCGGGCCTGCGCGGCAGGTCCGCCAGATAGCCCATCACCGCCTCGACCCGTTCGGTATTGCGTGCGCTGAGGTCGAAATGGGTGTCGCTGAGCTGAGCCGCCAGGATCATCGGCAGTCGCTTTCTTCTCTGGGATCGCTCCGTTGCGTCAGAGTGCGCCGGGATGACTCATCGGCACCCTTCAAGGCTAGATGACCTGCGCTTATTCGTCTGCATGAGCCCTACCACGGACCGAAACCCATCGGCTGGTCTGTGTGCGTTTTCACCGCGCGGAAGCTCGCGTTCTCCTGCGCGAATCAGCCTGTTGTAGTAAGTGTATTCCGCTGAGTGGGATCGGATGTTTGCTCGCCCGGCCAACCGGTTCGCGGCCTTGTAGCGTCACCGGCGTGTCGATTTCTCGTACCGCGCCTCGCCCCGTGTTCCGGGTCGTGTTGAGCGCCTTGGTTTTCCCCCTCGCGCTGGCCGGATGCAGTGGTTTCATCTCGATCGGCGGTCCCGATTACGAGGCTCTGGAGAAGGAGATCGCCACCGAGCTCGACAAGGCCTACGCGCCGATCTCGCGCAAGGTCGAATCCGTGAAGTGCCCGCGTCTGGCCGACGAACCGGCTACGGGCGACACCTTCATCTGTGTGGCCAAGGTCGAGGACAAAGAAGTGCGCGTGGATGTGCGGGTCGAGGACGGCGAAGGCTCGGTGGAGTACAAGAGCCGCGATATCGCGTTCGACCTGGCGGCGACCGCGGCCGACATCAGCACCGAAGCCTCGAACCAGCTCGGTTTCGCGGTGACCGTCGACTGCGGTCAGGGCCTGAAGATCGCCGAGGTCGGCAGCACCTTCACCTGTACGGCGGTCGAGGCCGAGGGCGATACGGCGACCGTCGTGGTCACCGCGCGCAACGACGGCAGCAGCAGCTGGGAGATCACCGGGTAGCACCGGTGCGGCGGTCGGCCTCGGCGAGCAGGTGCGCTGCTTCGTCGGGGTCGGTGGTGAACGGTGCCCAGAAGTCGGGGCCCGGGGTGGCGCGCAGGTCGAGGACCGGTGGGGTGAGCCAGTCGGCGTCCAGTCGCAGCCGCCAGGAGTGCAGGTGAGTGCGGGGGAGGGCGGCGGTGCGGTCGAACAGGGGGTCGCCCAGGATCGGGTGGCCGGTCCAGGCGAGCTGCACGCGGATCTGATGTCGTCGCCCGGTCACCGGTCGCAGGGCGAGCAGGGCTCGATCGTCCTTGCGCGCGACGGTGGTGAACCTGGTGAGCGAGGGGTAGTTCTTGGCGGGCAGCAGGTCGGCGTCGTCGACGAACCAGCGTTCGCCCTCGCGGCGGATCGCCTCGCGCGGCGCCGCGATCCGCACCCGGTTCTTGCGTCCCACGCTCAACGGCAGGTCGAGTTCGCCCTGGTCGGGTAGGTCGTCCCCGGACACGATCGCCAGATAGGCCTTGCGCGCGGTCTGCTTGTTGAACTGGCGGGTGAGCTGCCCGTGCGCCGCCAGATCGGTCGCCAGCAGCACCAGCCCGGAGGTCACCTTGTCGATCCGGTGCACCGGGTACACCTGCGTCCCCGCCGCCTTCGCGATCTCGACCAGATCGGTGTCGTGCCGCTCCCCGGTCACCGAAATGCCCGACGGCTTGTTCAGCGCCACCACCGCGTCATCGGCGAACACCGTGTACGCCTCGCGCACACTCAGCCAATCCATCTCCACCACAACACCCTAGAGAACGGTGTCGGGCCTCCGAGGGACACCTGCCGCATCCGCTAGATATCGGCGGGAAGAATGCGAAAGGCGTCGATGCCGTGAGTCAACGGCTCTATCGCGCGAAAGTCACGCTGATCGAGGGTGAAGACGGTGTCGGTGCGGAACTTGTCTGCCAGCACGACCCCTACGGCGTCGGCCAGATCCAGCCGTAGCCCTTCGTATTGGATCGAATCGTCTGAGCCGCGGCCAGATCCACATGCTTCAGCTCGGCGAGCCGATAGCGTCCGTCGATCATGCGGCCCATCAGCGATTCGATCACCTGCATGGCCGCGGGGAAGCCGAGGTCTCGGTGGACGAGGTGGTCCAGTTCGGTCAACACCAGCGGCGAGATCACGAGCGTCTCGGTTTCCATCACTTCGACCGCCTGCGCATGCTCCTCTTGATCTGCATCGAAGGCGGCGAACAAGGTCGACGGGTCGGCGACAATGATCACCGGCGCGCCGCTTGCTGCTTGATATGGGAGTACACATCGTCATCCATCTCGTCAGCGGTGCGAGACCGGCCGCTGCGGAAGACGGGGAGTGGCGCGTTCTGCTTGGGGCGATCGGAGGTGTCGAGCAACATGGCGATGCCGCGACGGATGAGTTCCGCCTTGCTGACACCGGTAGCGGCCGCTTCCGCGTCGAGGCGCATCTCCAGCGCCTCGGGGAGATACACGGTCGTCTTGTTCATGCCACATATGGTGCCACCCAATCGGGTGGCGACAGTATTCTCTACGCGCGCTTCTCTACGCGCGGCGGAGGCGGTGGGGGCGCAGGCGGTTGAAGCCGCGGACGCGGACGCTGCGCAGGTGACGGATGGCGAATTCGGGGTGGTCGGCGAGGGCTTCGGCGGCGGCGTCGTCGATGAGGATGTTGGCGGGGCGGGCGACGCCGGTGAGGCGGGCGGCGATATTGACCACCGAGCCGTACAGGTCGCCGAAGCGTTGCAGCACCTCACCGTAGGCGAAGGCGACGCGCAGTTCGGGGGTGCCGCCGACGAGCATGGTCGACTCCTGGATGGCCAACGCGATCCGGGCCGCGTCGACCGCGTTCTCGGCGGCGAACATCACCTCGTCGCCCACGTTCTTGATCACCCAGCCGCCGTTGTCGGTGATCGCGGCGGTGGTGGTCGACTCGAAAGCCTCCAGCAGCGTGGACAATTCGTCGGGATGCAGGTGCCGGGTGAGCCGGGTGAAACCGACCATGTCGGCGAAACCGACGGCCAGGGTGCGGGTGGATCCGTCCCCGGCGTCGTCGATGGAACGGGCGATGGCGGCCACCAGATGCCTGCGCCACACATACGCCTGCAACTGCTCGACCTCGGCGAGCGTGTCCTCGGCGGCTGCCCTGATCCGCTCGGCCACGGGCAGGGCGGGATCGGCCGCCTCCGCGCGGACCTCGACCTCGGCGAGCACCAGGTCGGCCTGCCATTCCGCCAGCCGCGCCAGGCCCTGACCGATGGTGCGCGCCGCCGCCGCCTGCTGCCGGAGATTCGACGCCGCAACCACTTTCATGCCGCGGAAGGTGCTGACCGAGTCGATATCGATCTGGGCGTAGTCGACGGCTTCCTCGGAGTTGGCGGGGAAACCGAGTGCCGTCCACAGCCGTCGGGATTCGCTCTCCGGTACGCCGGAGAGCTCGGCCACCTGGGTCCGGTTGAACCGTCGTGGGCCGCCCAGTAGCGCCTCCTCGACGATGCGCTGTACCAATTCGGTCATCTCGGGCTCCGACATACCTGAAACTTTACGGCCACCGGCCGTACACCCGGGGATGCTCACCTTCGGCCTTGGCAGAGTTCACAACAATGACGCCCCACAATTTTTCAGCCACCGGTGCCCTGACCTGGACGATTACCTGTGGGTGAGCTAGGGACGGGAAAAGTGCGTACTTCTGTGCCGCCCGGATGGCGCCCACACTCGGATCCATGAACAACGTGACCGTGCTCGGCACCGGCGCGATGGGCACGGCGATCGCCCAGGCCTTTCTCGCCGCCGGCTACCGCACCCATGTCTGGAACCGCAGCCTCGAGCGCACCACGGCCCTGGTGGCGGCGGGTGCGATCGCCCATCCCGCCGTCGCCGATGCCGTCGGCGCGAGCCGGGTGATCGTGACGACCATGACGACCTTCGCCGCCACCCGAGACAGCCTGGACGGCACCGCTGAACTCGCGGGCCGCGATCTCATCACCCTGAACAGCGGAACACCGGCACAGGCAAGGCAATTCGCACGCTTCGCGCATTGCGTGGGCGCGCGTTACCTCGGTGGCGCGATCAAGAACGTGCCATCGGCCGTCGGAAACTTCGACACCCTGCTGTATTTCGGTGGCGACCGCGCCGTCTTCGATACCCATGTCGAGACCTTGCGCGTGCTCGGCGGCGACGTCGAGTTCCTCGGCCCCGACCCCGACCTGGCCGCACTCTACGAATCCGCCGTCGGCGCAACACTTCTGCCCACCCTGCTCGGCATCTTCGAGGGTGCGGCGATCCTTGCCTCCCGCGGCATTCCGGCAGAGGCGATGGTCGGGTACTCGGCGAAATGGTTGCGGATGATCGAATCCCTGCTGCCGATCCTGGCCACCGAGATCGACACCCAGGACTACACCCGCCTCGGCGCCACCGTCAACCTGTTCCACACGGCGGTCACCGACGACACCCAGCTCGCGGCGGAGACGGGCATCGATATGAGCTGGCACGAACCCATCCACCACCTGCTCCGTTGCGCGGTCGCCGAGGGGCGTGGTGACCAGAGCATCACCGCACTGTTCGAGTTGCTCGCCGCCGGTACTCAGCAGAGCGCGCGAGCACGTGGGTTGTGCGGCTGATCCCGCAGGACTTCCGTCAGGGCCGCCGCCGATTCGACGAGTGCCCTGGATCGTCGGGTGAGTGCGGCCTCTCGGGTGGCGAGGGCGTCGCGTAGTTCTCCCGGCCCGCTGCGCCGGAACTGGGTGAGCACCGTGCGCAGCGTGGCTATGCCGTAACCCGCACGCCGCAACTGGTGCACGATCCTGGCGTCGCGCACCTGTTCGGGCGTGTATCGCCGCGCCCCCTTCGCGCGCTCGGGAACGACCAATCCCGCTGCGTCCCAATGTCGCAGCGTGGAGGTCCGGATGCCGAGCGCGTCGGCGAGTTCGGCGATGCCGAGTGCGTCGGAGTCGCGCACATCCGCGATCGGTTCGGCTCCGATACCGGCCGCCGCCCGCACCGCGAGCGCCAGCTCGCCGCGTTCGGTGTGCAGGGCGGCGTGGGCCGCGTCGAGCCCGGCCAGTGCCCGCTCGGTTTCCCCGGCGACGGCATCGCGCATGATCGCCTTCGCCGCCACCGGGCCGGTCCCTTCCGCCAGCGCGCGGTAGGCCCGGGCGGCCGCGACATGCGCGTCTCGATAGTTCCGGTGGCCGCCCGGCGACCGCTGCGCGGCGGGCAGCACACCGTCGTTCTCGAGGTCGCGCACCTGCTGCACCGAGTAACCGGCCGCCCGCGCCACATCGACCGTCCGCATCCGGTGCGAATGTAGCTTTGTCATGAGTTCTCCTGGCGGTATCGCGTCCAAGTCCACACAAGCACTTCAATGTGACGCTTGAAGCATGCAGATTACCGAGATCGACGACTTCGTGAGCGGACTCGACGGTGTGCTCGCCCTGCGACCCACCGAGGGCAGCGACTTCCCCGAGATCAGCTGGGGCGACATCTTCTACTACTACGCCCCGGACGGCGTGGTGCCCCGTGGCCAGCCCTTCGCCACGATCGTCACCAAGAACTATCCCGACGACACCGCTACCGGCCTGGACAGGCCCGGTGCCTTCCGCGTCAACGTCGCGGTCGGCACGGACACCTTCGCCGAATACGCCGACAACTCGCTCGCCGACAACACCCTCGCCCCGCATCCGCTGTACGCCCGCGCGCATTGGCTTTCGATCACGAACCCCGGCCCGGACAACGCCGAGGTGCTGCGTGAACTGTTGCGAGAAGCCCACGGCCGCGACAAATCACGAGCCGAACGACGTTCAGGACAATAACCGCCGAGTGGTGTGCGGCGACTCGCGGAACGCCCCCGCGCGGGCGGCGAGCGCGGTGCCGGCCGCCGCCCGCTCCGGCAACCCCGGATCCGGCGGTGTGCGCAGCAGCATCAGGCAGTGGTACACCGGGGCCGTCGCCGCGATGAGCAGCGCTCGGGCATCGGTGTCGGCGGGGATCTCGCCCCGTTCCACGGCCCGCTCCACGACGATCTCGCACTGCGCGTAACGGTCCTCCCACATCCGCGCGAGCCCCTGTGCGGCCTCCGTCGACCGGAACGACACCGCGATCAGCGCCGACGCGATCGATGGTTCCGCGAGCAACGACTCCTGGATCTCCTCGTTCAGCGCGGTCAGATCCCCGGCGAGCGAACCGGTATCACGTGGCTGCCAGTCCAGATCACCCGCCGCCGCGATGACATCGGCGAGCAGCCCGCCCACATTGCGCCACCGCCGGTACACGGTGGTCCGATGCACACCGGCGCGCTCGGCGACCGAGTCGATGGTCAACGCGTCGTAGCCGTTCTCGGCCAGTTCGGCGCTGACAGCGGCCAGTACCTGCTCCCGGTTGCGGGCGGTGCGGCCACCCGGGCGCGGTTTCGGTTCGCTCATGAATCTTCTTCTTGCTCGCGGGGAAATCCTGTGGCAGCATACTAATGCAATTGTTGTCGCACTAGTGAGGTTGCCGATGCTCCTTCGAAGCGTTCATCACGTCCTGCGGTCCGCTGGGTCCGCTTCCTCGAATGCTTCGGAGTGCTTGTATGCCAACTCAACTCACCGCACGTGCGGTCAGCAAATCCTTCCTTGGGCGCCCGGTCCTCGATGAGGTGACGTGCGCGTTCGCCACGGGCGAGCGCACCGGGATCATCGGCGAGAACGGTTCGGGCAAGTCCACCCTGCTGCGCCTGCTGGCCGGCCGCGAACTGCCCGATTCCGGCGAGGTGACGGTCCGGGCCGACGGTGGCGTCGGCTATCTCGCCCAGGACGAGGAACTTCCACCGCACCTCACTGTGCAGGAGATCATCGACCGCGCCCTGGCCGACCTACGGGCCATCGAGGATCGCCTGCGAACGCTGGAAGTTGCGATGGCCGACGGTGACGGCCTGGCCGAATATGCGGAGCTGACAACCCTTTTCGAGCTGCGTGGCGGTTACGACGCCGAAGCCGAGGTGGAACGGGCCCTGCACGGTCTCGGGCTCGGACTCGTCGCCCGCGACCGCCGCGTCGGCGACCTGTCCGGTGGCGAACAGGTCCGATTGCGGTTGGCCTCGGTGCTGGCGGCGGGCACCGAGGTGCTGCTGCTCGACGAGCCGACCAACCATCTCGACGACACCGCCATGACCTGGCTCGAAGACCACCTGCGCACCCGTCGCGGCACCATCGTCACGGTGTCGCACGACCGGCGGTTCCTCGAACGCGTCGCCACCGACCTGCTCGAGGTCGACGCCGACCGCAGACGAGTGGTCCGCTACGGCAACGGTTACGTGGGCTACCTCACCGAGAAAGCGGCGGCCAGGCAACGTTGGGAGCAGGCCCACGAACAGTGGCAGGCCGATATCGCCCGCCTGCGCGAGACCGCCGCGACCACCGCCCGCGCGGTGGCACCGGGCCGGGCGATGAAGGACAACAACAAGATGGCCTACGACCGGGCCGGGGGGCGCGTGCAGCAGTCGTTGGCCAGCCGCGTCCGCAATGCGGAGGAACGTTTGCGGCGGCTGCTTGCCGACCCCGTACCCGCACCGCCGCAGCCGCTGCGGTTCACCCCGGTGCTGCGGACCCGGCGGGTGCAGGGGCCGGTGCTCGAAGCGGTCGACGTGGCGGTCGAGGGTCGGCTGCACCGTACGAGCTTGTCGATCGCGGCGGGGGAGCGGGCGCTGATCACCGGGCCCAACGGCGTCGGAAAGTCCACGCTACTCAGGGTTCTCACCGGCGAAGTCACACCTGACGCCGGCACCGTGACACGGCGCGGACGCATCGGCTACCTGGCCCAGGAGTCTTCGTTCCCCGACCCGTCGCAAACCCTGGCCGCCGCCTTCGCGCACGGTCGCGCGGGCGACGCCGAGGAGCACACCGAGCAACTACTCGCCCTCGGCCTGTTCGATCGCGCGCGGCTGGATACCCGCGTGGCCGACCTGTCCACCGGCCAACGCCAACGCCTGGCCCTCGCCCGCCTCGTCACCGAGCCCGTCGACGCCCTGCTCCTCGACGAACCGACCAACCACCTCTCGCCGGCCCTGGTCGAAGACCTGGAAACCGCCCTGGGCACCTATCGCGGTGCACTGCTGGTCGTCAGCCACGACCGCCGCCTGCGCTCACGCTGGCGCGGCGCCCACCTCGCCCTCGGCGCCACCGCCACCGTCTGAATCGCGAAGGACCCTCGTGCCCCCGGCGCCCGGTTCATCATGAACGGCGCCAACCATCGAATGGACGGGCCCGTCGACCTACCCGTTCCCGGTCCTCGGCGGTTCCTGGGCCGACCACATCGACCTGGTCATGGACCTGCCGAGCCGTGGCGACACGGTGATCGGCAACGATGTGTGGATCGGCAACGGCGCGACCTTGATGCCCGGCGTCCGCGTCGGCAACGGGGCGATCATCGGTACGGGCGCCGTGGTCACCGCCGATGTGCCCGACTACGGGATCGTCGGTGGCAACCCCGCCCGGCTGATCGGAACCCGTTATCCCGCGGCCGAAGTCGACCGTCTGCTGGCTTGTGCCTGATGGGGCTGGCCGCTCGACCACATCACCCGCCATATTCGAACTATCATGGCCGGTAGCGTCGATGCATTGGAATCGGCTGCCGCCGAGCTCGATTCGGATCGACGCGCCGAACCGAAAGGTCAGCAATGCCCATCCGATTCCGCCAGCGCAAATCCTTCGGCCCCCTGAAGTTCAATTTCACCCAGTCGGGCCTGTCGTCCTGGGGCATCAAAATCGGTCCCTGGTCCTGGAACTCGCGCACCAGGAAGAACGCCGTCGACCTCCCCGGCCCCCTGAGCTGGCGCCAGCGCTGAAACTCGGGCTTGTTTCGTCTTCGCCGCGTCAGGTCAGGTCGGAGAAGCGTTCGACCTCTTCGATGCGCCCGGAGACGATCAGCTGATCGCCCTCGGCGACGACGGAGTCCGGTGTGGCATAGGTGAATTCGCCGCCGCGGTGTTTGATGGCGACGACGGTGATGTCGAAGTGCTTGCGCAGCCCGCTGCCTGTGAGGGTCGCCCCGACGGCCGATCGGGGCGCGGTGGTCTTGGCCATGGCGTAGTCGGTGTCGAACTCGATGTAGTCGATCATCCGGCCGGTGACCAGGTGCGCGACCCGTTCACCCATGTCGTGTTCGGGCAGCACCACATGGTGTGCGCCGACGCGTTCGAGGATCTGCCCGTGCTGACGGCTGGTCGCCTTCGCCCAGATCTTGGGGATCCGGTAGTCGGCGAGCAACGAGGTGGTGAGGATGCTCGCCTCCATATTGGAGCCGATGCTCACCACCGCGTGCGGGAAGTCGGGCACCCCGAGCTGCTCCAGCGCTGTCGTATCGGTGGTGTCCGCCACGGCGACATGGGTCAGTAGGTCCGAATACTGCTGCACGATATGTGGATTCGAGTCGATCGCGAGCACCTCGGAACCGTGCGTCACCAATTCGCGGGCCAATGCCCCGCCGAAGCGGCCGAGCCCGATGACGACGACGCGCGTGCTGTGTTTGCGTGCGGTTCTACCCGACAATGGGGCGCTCCTCCGGTAGTTCGTAGCGGCGGCCGCGGTCGCGCAGCGCGAGCGCGGTGGCCAGGGTGATGGGTCCGAGGCGGCCGAGGAACATCAGGGCGACCAGCACGATCAGGCCGGAATCGGGAATGGCGGCGGTGATCCCGGTGGACAGGCCGACCGTGCCGAAAGCCGAAACCACCTCGAACAGCACGGCATCGAGGTCCATCCCGGTGATGGTCAGCAGGGTCAGCGTGCCGACGACGACAGCGCCGACCCCGAGCAGCGCCACCGTGATCGCTTGCCGTTGCACCGGCGCGGCCAGCTTGCGGTCGAGCACATGCACGGTCGGTTCACCACGAATCTCCGCCGCGATGACGAACGCGAGCAGCGCGAAGGTGGTCACCTTGATGCCGCCCGCCGTGCCCGCGCTGCCGCCGCCGATGAACATCAGGATGTCGTTGACCAGCAGGGTCGAGGAGTGCATCGCGCCGACATCCACCGAATTGAAGCCCGCGGTGCGTGGTGAGAGCCCATGGAAGCCGCCGACCAGCAGTTTCTGCAGTGAACCGAGGGGGCCGAGGGTGCCCGGGTTGGACCATTCGAACGCGGTCACCGCCACGATGCCGAACACCGCGAGCGCGAAGTACGTCCACAGCGTGAGCCGGGTGTGCAGTGTCCACCGATGATCGCGGGTGCGGCGGCGCAACCACCTGCCGACCTCGAACAGCACGGGGAAGCCGAGGCCGCCGAGAACCAGGGCGACGGTGATGGGGACGATGATCCACGGATCGGTCGCGTAACCCATCAGGCTGTCCTGGTAGAGCGCGAATCCGGCGTTGTTGTAGGCCGAAACGGCGTGGAAGACACCGAGATAGACGCCGTGCCAACCGCCCTGGTCGTACCCGAACACGAATCGCAGCGTCAACGCGATCGCCGTGATCGCCTCGACCACCAGGCTCATCCGGATGACCCCGATGACCACCCGCCTGCTTTCCCCGAGCCGCAGCGCCTTCGTCTCGGACTGGGCGATCAGCTGCATCCGCAGCCCCATCCGCCTGGCCACCAGCAACCCGAGCAGCGAGGCCAGTGTCATGATCCCGAGGCCGCCGATCTGGATCAGCCCGAGGACGACGAGTTCACCGAACAGCGACCAGTGACTCTCCGTATCGACCACGACGAGCCCCGTCACGCAGACGGCCGAAACGGCGGTGAACAGCGCCGTGACCGGCGCCGTCGCGGTGCGCGATTCCGCCGCTACGGGCAGCATCAGCAGCAGCGTCCCGACGAGCGTCGCGGCGCCGAATCCCAGGACGACCAGCCTGGCCGGATGGTGCGGGCTGGGGAGCATGCGCACCAGGTCCCGGGAAGAAATCACGATGGGCCAGCCTAATTGCCCGACCGGCCCCGGCATCCCGACGCGACCGTAAGGATTTCGTCAAGAATCGGCGCGGGCGACCAGCGTGTCTACGCCCCTTGACGCATGCCGACGTCGCGAAAACCGACAAGTCGTTCCGAATTCTATGCTCGGCGGATGTGCTGAGATAGCCTAACGAAACACGATCTGCCCGAACGAGTTCCGTGATCCGGCACAGTGGATCCATTGAGGTACAACAGCGTTGAGTTCAGGAAAGAGTCTGATCGTCCGCCCGGCAACCAGGGCCGACATCGACTCCATGGTGGAAGTGCTCGCCGCCGCTTTCGCCCATGACGATCCGATCGACGAGTACGTCTTTCCAGACGAGACCGTCCGGTATCGACGGGCCCCGCGCATGCTGCGCGCCATGATCCGCCACCGCTTCCTGCCTGCGGGCGGGGCCGAGGTGGCGGTGCTCGACGGCCGCGTGGTGGGAGTCCTGCTGTGGTACCCGCAGGGCTATCGCCCGGGCGGTTTGCGCGAGCTGATCGCCGGCCCGGAGCTGCTCGTCGCGATGGGGTCAGCGGTGCGTCGCGGTATCGAGGTCGACGCGGCCATGGATCGCGCCGCTCCGCCCAAACCGCACTTCTTCCACGTCTACCTCGGCGCCGATCCGAGCCTGCAGCGCAGCGGTGTAGGCCGGGCGCTGTACGCCTCGTTCACCGACAAGGCCGACCGGCAAGGTGCATCGATCTGCGGCATCTGCAAAGACGCCAATGTCGGCTACTACGAGGCGCTGGGCAACGAGCGCGCCGGATCCGTCCGGCTCGGTGCCTCCGGCCCGGAACTCAACATCATGATTCGCCGCCCGCGGCCGCTCTGACCCCGAGGAATGCACATGACTGACATCGCCATCGTCGGCATCGGCTGCCGTTATGCGGGCGGCATCGACTCGCCGGAATTGTTCTGGGACTTCGTGATCCACAAGCGCGACGGCGTTCGTGAGATTCCCGAGGAGCGCTGGGACTGGCGCCGCTACTACGACGAGGACCGGCGCGCCCCCGGCCGCATGTACACCAAACGCGGCGCCTTCATGACGGGCGACCCGTGGGCCTTCGACCCGGAGTTCTTCGGCATCTCCCCACGCGAGGCCACCAGCATGGACCCGCAGCAGCGGTTGATCCTCGAGGTGGCCTGGGAGGCGCTCGACGACGCGGGCGTGGCCGGCCGGGCCGCGGGGTCCTCGCTCGGGGTGTACGTGGGTGCCTTCACCCTCGATCAGATGGTGGTTTCGGCGGGTGCCGCGCTGCCGCATGTCGACCTGCACACCGCCGTCGGTGTGTCGTACACGATGCTGTCGAACCGGCTCGCGTACGCGCTCGACCTGAAAGGTCCCGCCGTGACGGTGGATACGGCCTGTTCGTCGTCGCTGGTCGCCCTGCATCTGGCGTGCCGGGCTATCGCCGACGGTGACTGCGAGGTCGCGATCGCCGGTGGCGTGAACGTGATGGTGCAGCCGGAAACATTCGTCACGATGTGCAAGGGCGGCTTCCTCGCCGCCGACGGGCGGAGCAAGCCGTTCGACGCCGCGGCCGACGGCTACGGCCGGGGCGAGGGCGCCGGGGTGGTGGTCCTGAAGAAGCTGGCCGACGCCGAACGCGACGGTGACCGGGTCTACGCCGTGGTCAAGGCCACCGGCGCCAACCAGGACGGGCGGACCACCGCGATCACCGTCCCCAATGCGGAATCCCAGGAAAGCCTCGCGCGCGAGGTGATCCGGCGCTCCGGCCTCGATGTTCGCGATGTCACCTACGTCGAGGCGCACGGTACCGGCACCCCGGTGGGCGATCCGATCGAACTGCGGGCCATCGGCCGCGCCTACGGCGCACCTGCCGGACGGCCGGGGCAGCTCGGCGTCGGGTCGTTGAAGGCCACGCTCGGGCACACCGAGGCCGCCTCGGGTGTCGCGAGCATCATCAAGTCGGCGTTGGCGATTCGGCATCGCACGATCCCGCCGCAGGGCTGGCTGGACACGCCGAACCCCGATATCCCCTTCGACGAGTGGGGGATTCGGGTACTCACCGAGGCCGAGCCGGTCGGACCCGACGTCGAGCGCATGGCCGTGGCCGTCAACGGTTTCGGTTACGGCGGGACGAACGCGCACGCGATCCTGCAGGAGTACCGGCCGAGCGCCGAAACCGTTCGGCCACCTGTGCATTTCGGCGTGCTGCCGCTGTCGGGGCGTTCCGAGGGTGCGGTACGGGAGCTGGCGCGTGGGTTCGCCGAACGCATCGCCGACGGTTCCGATCCGCAGCGGCTGGCGGAGGCGGCGTGGCGGCGGCGCCAGCATCATCCGGTGCGCACGGGCGTCGCCTTCGGTGACGACACCGAGCTGGTGCAGGGGCTGATCGATCTGGCGACCGGATCGGGCCGGGTCGCCAAGACCGTCGCCAAACGCGCCGGTGAACCGGTGTTCGTCTGCACCGGCATGGGCCCGCAATGGTGGGGCATGGCACGTGAGCTGCTCACGGCGGAAGGCACTTTCGCTGTCGAAGCGAAGCGGGTGGACGCGGAGTTCCAGGCGGTGGCCGGCTGGTCGATCATCGAGGAACTGTTGCGGCCCGAGGAAGAATCGAGGGTGCCCTCGACCGCCGTCGCGCAACCGGCCAATTTCCTGGTGCAGGTCGCGCTGTTCGCGACGCTGCGGGAGCGGGGGATCGAGCCGGCGGCCGTCGTCGGGCACAGTGTCGGCGAGGTGGCAGCCGCGTACCTGACCGGCATGTTGTCGCTGGTCGACGCCGTTCTCGTCAGCTACCACCGTTCGCGGCTGCAGGCGACCACGGCGGGCACCGGCGGCATGCTCGCGGTCGGGCTCGGGCCGGACGAGGCCGGTGCGCTCGTGGCAGGTGAGGACGCGGTCGATATCGCGGCGATCAACAGCCCGTCGGCGGTCACCCTCGCCGGTGCGGTCGACCGGCTCGACGCCGTTGCCCAAACGCTCACGGAGCGGGGTGTGTTCGCGCGTCGTCTGCAGGTCGAAGTGCCGTATCACAGTGCCCTGATGGACCCGATCCTCGACGAACTGCGTGCCGAACTCGCCGACATCACCGTCGCCGAACCACGCCTCCCGCTGTACTCCACCGTCACCGGCGAACTGGTCACCGGCGCGGACTGGGACGCCGACTACTGGTGCGCCAATGTGCGCCAGCCGGTGCGTTTCGCGGCGGCGGCCACGACGCTCGTGAAGGCGGGACACCGCGTATTCCTCGAAGTCGGCCCGCACCCGGTGCTCGGCGCCAATATCCGCGAGATCCTCATCGGTGCGGGCGAGACGGGCACGACCATCGCCACCTTGCACCGCAAACAGGACGACGCGCACAGCATGCGTCAGATGCTCGTCGACCTCTACGCCGCGGGCGCTCTCGATATCGACACCCTGTTCACCGAAGCGGTTCGCCCGACACCGCATATCGACCTGCCGCGCTACCCCTGGCAGCGCACGGTGCTGCGCTCGGAATTGCCCGAGCTGCGAACGCAACGGCACGGCACCCCGGACGCGCACCCCCTGCTCGGCGACCGGCGCCCCGACGACGCGAGCACCTGGCGTCTCAACCTGTCGACCGCCGCGCTGCCCTGGCTCACCGACCATGTCGTCGGCGGCACCGCGATCATGCCGGGCTCGGGCTACCTCGACGCCGCGCTCAGCGCCGCGGCCGTGCGGGCCGAGTCCGAGCAGGTGGGGCTGGAGGACGTGCGGTTCGTCGCGCCGCTCGTCGTCGACGGTGGTGACGCACCGATCGTCGAACTCCACCTGGAGGTTTCGACCCGACGCTTCACCATCCGTTCGCGCGGCGCCGCGGGTTCGGTGTGGACCGTGCACGCGACCGGACGGCTCGTCGAGGGCTCCTACGCGCCGGTCGGGGCCGACGTGCCCGACCTCTCCGCGATGACATCGGTCGAACCCGCCGACTTCTACACCGGTCTTGTCGCGGCCGGGCTCGAGTACGGTCCGGCGTTCCAGCGGGTGACCGCGATCCGGCTCGACACCGACACCGTTGTCGCGCAGGTGAACGGTGAAATCGACCGGGATGCACGCCATCTCGCGCACCCCGCCGTGGTCGACGCCGCCTTGCAAACGGTCGCGGCATTGCTCGCCGGGCGTGCCGCCGAAGGGGCGATGGTCCCCGTCGGCGTCCGCTCGGTGCGCCGGCTGGCCGCGCTGCCCACCGAGATCACGGTGGTCACCCGGATGTCCGGTGACGCCGCCGACATCGACCTGCTCGGCGCCGACAACGCTGTCTGCCTGCAACTGCGGGGCGTGCGCTTCGCCTCGCTCACGCCGGGTGCGGGACCACTGCGGCGGATGAGCGACTTCTTCTACGAAGAACGCTGGGAGCTGCGCGACCCGGTCGACACGACCGCGCTTCCCGGCAACGACGGACTGTTCACGCTGGTGCTCGGTTACGGCGAAGGCGTCGAGGACCGCGTCGAGCGGGTGCACCAGGCCGTGCGCACCGGTGCCGCCGGTTCGGCCGCCGTCCTGCTCGACGACGCCGAGCTGGAAGCGAACCTCACCGCCCGCCTCCGCGACCTCTTCGCTCTCGAAGTGGTCGAGCGCGTGCATGTTTGCGTGGTTCCCGGCGCCTCGGCCGACGGCGATATACCCACCCTGTGGACCCTTCGCCGGGTCGCGGCCACCCTCGAGAGCTTCCTCGACGTCCGCGCGAACGAACTCGCCGTCGACCTGCCCATGACCGGCGACGGGTCACTGCACGCGACGGTCGTCACCGCCAACGCCTACGCGCACCCGGCCGACCCGACGCCACCCTCGCTCACCCAGGCCGCGATCGCGGGCGCCCGCCGGGTGCTGCTCAACGAACAGTCCAGGCTGCGTTGGCGGCTCGTCGATATCGACGCTCGGGTCACCGAAACCGAACTGGCCGCCGAACTCGCCGTGCCAGGTGCCTTCACCTACGACCGCAGTGACGAGGTGATCCTGCGGGACGGACTGCGCTGGGTCACCGTCGTGGACCGGACCATGCCGCAGCGCCTCGAAACGCTCGACACGGCGGAGCCGCTCACCGATCCGGAGGCGAACTTCGAACTCGAGCTGCCCCGCTCGCGCACCTTCGCCCGGCTGGGCTGGCGGCGGTGCGAACGCCGTGCACCCGGACCCGGTGAGGTCGAACTGCGCATGCGCGCGGTCGGCCTGAACTACAAGGACGCGCTGAAGGTGATCGGCGTGCTCGGGGAGCGGGAGCTGGCGCCCACCTATTTCGGCACGGTGCCCGGTATGGAAGGAGCCGCGACCGTCGTCCGGGTCGGCGCCGAAGTCACCGACGTGGCCGTCGGCGACGAGGTGACCGTGACCTCGAAGGGCATGATCGCCCGGTTCCACACCACCGACGCCGCCCTGCTCGCCCGCGTGCGCCCCGGCACCGATCCCGGGCGCTGCACGAGCGGAACGGCCTTCGCCACCGCCGAACACTCCCTGCTCGAGCTGGCCAGGATCCAGCCGGGGGAGACCGTGCTGATCCACGGCGCCGCCGGTGGTGTCGGCACCGCCGCGGTGCAGATCGCCAAGCAGCACGGTGCCGTGGTGATCGGCACCGCGAGCACCGAGCAACGCCGTGCGCTCGTGTCGGCCGAAGGCGCCGATCACGTCCTCGGTTCACGCTCGCTCACGCTCGTGGACGAGGTGCTCGCGCTCACCGACGGCCGTGGCGTCGACGTGATCCTCAGTACCGCACCCGGTGAGTTGCAACGCCAGAACTTCACTATGGTCGCCGAATTCGGCCGCATCGTCGAAATCGGCAAGGCCGACATCTACGCCGGTGGCGTGCTGGAACTGGCCGCCTTCGACAAGAACATCGCCTACTACTCCTTCGACCTGGACCGGATGGCCCGCGTCCGGCGCGACCGCGTGCTCGATCTGGTGCGCGGAATCAACGCCAGGCTCGACGACGGCACCTACCGGGCGCTGCCGTTCACCAGCTACGGCACCGCCGAGGTCGGCGAGGCCTTCGAGGCGGTGGCCCGGTCCACCGGAACCGGGCGCGTCGCGCTCGACCTCACCGAAGCCGAGCCCCTCGTCCGCCCCGCCCAGCCCCAAGTGCGTATCGAAGCGGACGCGAACTACCTGATCACCGGCGGTTTCGGGGCCTTCGGCCTGGCCACCGGACGGTGGTTGGTCGGCAACGGCGCCCGCCACCTCACGCTGCTCGGCCGTAGCGGTCCCACCACGGGAGCGGCCGTCGCGCAGCTCGCGGCGTGGGCGCAGCAGGGCATCACGGTGGTCAGCGAGCTGGTCGACATCACCGATGCCGAGGCCGTCGCCGGGGTGATCGACCGAGCGCACACGGCCGACCATCCGCTGCGCGGTGTGTTCCACACGGCGGGCGTGATCGACGACAAACGCGCCACGGTGATGGACATCGACAGTCTGGCGGCGGTGTATCGGCCGAAGGTGGACGGCGTGCGCGCCCTGGCGGCGGGTCTCGAGGCGGCAGGCGTGCGACTCGACCACTTCGTGCTGTACTCCTCCGGCTCGACAATGTTCGGTGCCGTCGGTCAATTCGCCTACACAGCAGCCAATTCCGCGCTGCAGGCGATGGCCGAATCGGTCGTCCGCACAGGCGGCACGGCGCTCGCGGTCGGCTGGGGTCACATGTCCGGCGGCGGTATGGCCGCCGCCGACGAGCACATCACCCGGTATCTGCGCACCACCGGCTTCGATCCGCTCGACATGGACGAGGGCGCGCAATATCTGGAACAAGCGCTGCGCCTTGGCATCACGCAGGCGGCGATCATTCCGATCGACTGGGCCAAGGTCGATGCCACCGCGCCGTTCTTCGCCGAGACCGGACGGCTCGAGACGATGATCGCCGCTGCGGCGCAGGATGATTCGGCGGCGAACCAATTGCGTATCCAGCTCGCCGAACTCGACGAGGACAAACGCGGGGAGGTTGTGGCGTACATGCTGGCCGAACAGCTGGCGCAGGTGATGGGTGTCGCGGCGGATTCGATCGACCTGAGCGTTCCGGTTCCCGAACTCGGCCTGGATTCGCTGATGGCGGTGGAATTCGGTGCGCTGGTGTCGAAGTCGCTCGGTGTCGAGCTGCTGACCTTGCAGATGGGTCGTTCGTTCAGCCTCGAACAGGCGGGAGCGCGGGTGGCGGAGGCGATCGTCGGGGTGCGGGCATGAGCGAGTCGGCGCGGGAACTGGCCAGGAAGCTGCTCAACGACACGGTCGGCGAGGGGGTGTCGCGGGCGCCGTCCACGCCCCCGTCCGTCACGCGACGGCCCCGGCGCGGTCCGGGTCGCCAGTTCGCCGACCACCCCGAGGTGGCGGCGATGGCGAAGAAACGCGCCACGATCGCCGAACTGTACGACCGATTCGACATGCCGAACCCGGTCTTCCTGCTGCGTGAGAGCGCCAACGACACCGTGATCCGTTGGCAGGGACGCGAACTGGTGAACTTCGGCGCCTACAACTACCTCGGGCTGAGTAATCATCCGAAGGTGGTGCAGGCGGCCAAGGACGCGCTCGACACTTACGGCGCCTCCGCCTCGGCCTCGCGCATCGTCGCCGGGGAGATCCCGCTCTACGCCGAACTCGAGCAGCGCCTGGCCGGGATGTACGACGTCGCCGACGCCCTGGTGACCACCAGCGGATATCTCACGAATGCCGGGGTGATCGGCTTCCTGTTGCGCGACGGCGATGTCGCCATCTGTGATTCGCTGATCCACCGCAGTGTGGTGTCGGGCGTGCAGTGGTCGGGTGCGCGTCAGCTCACCTTCCGGCACAACGACCCCGAGTCGCTGCGGTCGGTGCTGCGGATGGCGCGCGCCGATTTCGACCGTGCGTTGGTGGTGATCGAAGGTCACTACAGCATGGACGGAACCATCGGGAAGCTGCCCGAAATCGCCGCTATCGCCAGGGAATTCGACTGTGCCGTGATGGTCGATGAGGCGCATTCGCTCGGTGTGTTCGGCGCTAACGGCCGAGGCGTTCGCGAACATTTCGGCTTGCCCGGTGATGCCGTCGACATCTGGATGGGCACCCTGTCCAAGGCGCTCGGCAGCTGCGGTGGATTCGTCGCCGGCGACGCCGACCTGATCGGTGCGATGAAGGTCGCCGCACCCGGTGTGGCGATGCTGAGCGGTGGCCCCGCGCCGTCGACGATCGGTGCCGCCCTGGCCGCCCTCGACATCCTCGACATGGAACCCCAGCGCCTGACCCGCCTGTGGTCCAATACCGAGTTCTTCCGGAGCTTGCTCGTCGAACGTGACCTCGACCTGGGTGTTTCCGAGGGCACCCCGATCTTCCCGGTCATGGTGCCGCAGGAATTCCGCGCCGGTTTCGTCTCTGCGCGGCTGCTGCAACAGGGCATCTACACGGGCGCGATCACCGCCCCTGCGGTCCCGGTCGGGGCCGAGCGCCTCCGCTTCTTCCTGACCTCCGAACACACCCCTGACCAGCTCCGCAGCACCGCCGACGAGCTGGCCGAGGCGGTGCGGGTCGCCGAAGCGCTGCCTGCCGTCAACGGCATCGGCTGAGGGTTCCTGAGGTCACCCGGAACGGATGATGCATCGTGATCGGCCAGGCGTGACGATTGCCCGATGACCACCGCGGCGTCGAACCCGATCTGGCAGCACCCCGATCGGTGACCGGCGCTCCCGACATCGGAGGCTCGGTGCGGGTCGATGGGGCACTTCGCGACGTAGTGTGAGATCGCCTCCGATCGGAAGGAACACCCGTGACCGACGCAGCATCCGTGGTCGTCGCCTACACCCACCTGTTCCCAGGCCTGGAACTCGAACTGCCCCGCTGATCGCTTCGACCTCGTGTTCGCCGACGGCAGCGAAGCGGCGGCCACCCTCACCGAAACAGGCGGCGACCCAGCCATCCTGGTCGACGCCTACCGCACCCAGGCGGGTACGGAAATCGCCGAAACACTCTGGCCTGTCCGGCGTTCGGCGGACGACGAGCGCCGGGTGAAGCTCGGGAAGGCCCTGCGCTCCACCAGCTAGGGCCGCAGTGCTCCGAGCACCTGCTGTTGGCACGCCGCGCTCGGGCGTAGCGGTTCGATCGCGTCGATCGTGGGGAGTTTGTCGAGTGCTGGGCCTGCGCGGGTCGGTCGCCCGGCCGGATTTGAATCGGGACCAGACGAGCACGATGTGGACGAGGAGTGAGCGTCGGCCGTCAGCGCAACCGGGTCGCGAGCCCGTCGAGGACGACGCCGAGTTGTCGTTCGAACCTCGGGTCGCCGTCGTCGCGGAGATGTCCGGCGGCCTTGACCAGTTCGGCCCCCTCGCCGAGCCACGCATCACGTTCGGCAAGCGAGTATCGAGCGGGGTCAGTGCTCGTGGACGGGCTGCGCTCCTGCTCTTCGATGACGAAGCCGACCACGAAGGCCGTGAGCAGGTCGAGGGTGTCGTCGGCCTCGGGCAGTGAGAACCCGGCCGCGGTCAAGCGCTCGAGCCACGATTCCTTCGCCTTCACCACGTCGGGGTCGGCGAAACGCGTGCCGCTGAAGATGCGCGCCCCGTCCCGGTGCCTCAGATACTCCGACCTCAGGACGCGGGCGTAGGCGGACACGTCGGCACGCCAGTCGGCGCCGCGCGGGATCGCCGCCAGTGCATCGGTGACGCGGCGCATGACGAATGTGGCCATCTCGTCGAGAAGTTCCTGTTTGTTGCGGACGTGCCAGTACAGGGCGGGGGCCTTCACGTCGAGCCGGGCGGCGAGCGCGCGGACGGTGAGGGCGTCCATGCCCTGCTCGTCGAGCAGTTCGAGTGCTGCCGTCACGATCTGCTCCCGGGTGATTCCCTTTGCCACGCTTGACAGTTTAACAAAGTTAAGGCACCGTTGGCGACATCGGAAATTAACTTAGTTAAGGAGATATCTCATGCGCGCTGCTGTCGTCGAAACCCCCGACGCCACACCAGTTCTCGCGGACTTCCCTGATCCACAACCGCGGCCGGGCCGGGCACCGCTGAGGCTGGTCGGCGCTGGTTTGCACCACGTCGTCCGTGGGCAGGCCTCCGGGCGCCACTACTCCGGCGGCCCGGCACATCCCCTCGTACCGGGCGTCGATGCCGTGGCCCGCACCGAGGACGGGCGGCTGGTCTACACGGGTTTCGCCCGGGCGCCGTGGGGGACCATGGCGGAATGGATGGTCACGCCGTTCGAGGCGGAACTTCCCGCCGGGGCCGATCCGCTCGCCGTCGCCGCCGGCATGAATCCGGCCCTCTCCGGCTGGATGCCCCTGATCGCCCGGCGCGAGGAGGCGGGCGAAATCGGGACCGTACTCGTGCTCGGCGCGACCGGCGCCTCGGGCGGTCTGGCGGTGCGGGCCGCGCTGGCCCTCGGCGCGAAACAAGTCGTCGCGGCCGGGCGCGACCACGCAGCGCTGGAACGACTGCGCGGCCCGGGTGTAGTGACCGTTGCACTCGCCCCGGACGCACCCGACACCTGGTCGACCACCCTCGGTGCGGCCGTCGCCGACACCCAACCCACCCTCGTCCTCGACTACGTGTGGGGCGCCGTCGCCGAGGCTGCCTTCGCGGCAGTGGGAAGCTCCGGCCCGTCCGCCAACAGCGTGCCACTCGATTACGTGCAGATAGGCACACTCGCCGGAACCGATGCCTCGCTCCCCGCGGCGCTACTGCGCAGCCGCCGCATCCGGATCAGCGGCAGTGGCCTCGGCTCGGTCTCGAAGGAACAGATGATCGCCGAGGTCCCCGCCCTCCTCGCCCGCTTCGCCGACGGCACCTTCGACCCGCCGTACACCACATACCCGCTCAGTCGTGTCGGCGAAGCCTGGGCACATCAAGGCCGTCAGCGCGCCGTCATCGTCCCGGATTGATCGCGCCGCGCGGTGCAGCGCGTGGGGTCGGCGTAGAGGTGGCGTGAGAGGTGACCTGGAATTGTTTGGGGGTCAATCCCTTCCAGCGTTTGAACGCGTGGATGAAGCTCGCGGATTCCGCGTAGCCGAGGCGGATCGCCACGTCGTGTACCGAGAGCACGCCGGTGCGCAGCATCTGTTCTGCGAGTGCTTCGCGAACCTCGTCGCGCAGGACCTGGTAGCTGGTGCCTGCTTCGCCGAGTCGTCGTCGCATGGTTCGGGTGCTGATGTGGAGTGCGCGGGCGACCTCGTCGGGCCCTGCTGCGTTCAGGTCGACATGGGTGAGCAGGTCTCGGACCTGTGCCGCGATGCCGTTGCGGTGTCGGCGTGCGGTAACCAGTTGCCGGCATTGCTCTTCGCATTGGGCGAGGGTGCGTGGATCGGCTCGGGGGAGCGGCTGGGTGAGCAGGTGCGGGTCGAACGCGACGATGTTCTCGGGTCGGTCGAAGATCGGAAGCTGGTGGAACACTTCCTCGTACGCTGTCGTCGAGGCTGGTCGTGGGCGGCGGATCTCGACTCGCGCTGGTGAGAACTGGCCGGGGAAGAGGTCTTCGCTCACGGTGAGGATGGCTGCTGCGTCGCGGTCGAAGAGGAATTGTCGTGCCGGTGCCGCGAGGGCGCTGTCGTCGAGTCGCACGATCACCTCGGTCTCGGACAGTTCTACTCGTGGCACGCAGAAGGCGAAGGTCAGGTCGAAGTAGCGGAGAAAGAACGACAGGGCGTCACCCAGGGTAGGGCTGGCCAGGCAGGCGAATCCGAAGATGCCGAATGTGGTGGTGCGGTATCTGCGGCCGAGATCGAGCCCAGGATGGTTTTCCTCGGTGAGCGCGGAGGCCAGATTGGTGGCGACGGCGAGTTCCTGTGCGGCCGAAACGTGCGCGTGGGGGTCGGCGAGGTGGGCGACGGTGAGCCCGGAGCCGTCGAGTGCCTGCTCGAGTGGGAGGCCGTGGTCGCAGGCGAACCGGGACATCAGGGTGACGCTGGCGACTGAGCGGGGAAAATCATGGTGGGAAACCGCTGCGGCCGGGATAGATCCCGTCATGACCAGCGAGTTTACAAACCGCGCTCAGGTTTGGCCAGAATTGTCAATTCTCTGGCCGCGCGGATATACGCCGCGCGATGGTCCGTGGTTAGCGTCGAGGACCATGCGAGATGGGACGACAAGCGTGGCGGACACGGTATCGGTGGTCATCGTCGGTGCGGGTTTCGCCGGGCTGGCGATGGCCAATGAGCTACTGCGGGCGGGGATCAGCGATTTCGTGATCTTGGAGAAGGCGGATCGCGCGGGCGGGGTGTGGCGCGAGAACACCTATCCGGGAGCCGCCTGCGATGTGCCCTCGCCTTATTACTCGTTCTCCTATGCTCCGAAGCCGGACTGGACCAGGCGCTACGCCGGCCAGGCTCAGATCGAGAGCTATCTGACCGATATCGCATCCGCGCCCGGCCTGCGGAACCGAATTCGGTACGACGTGGAGGTGACAACCGCCCGGTTCGAGGAGTCCGAGGGGCTGTGGGATCTGCGCACCGCCGACGGCGGTTCGGTACGCGCCCGGGTGTTCGTGCCTGCGACCGGGCAGCTGTCTCGTCCGGCGATGCCCGACATCGAGGGGCGTGTGCGTTTCGAGGGCGCATCGTTTCATTCGGCGCAGTGGCGTCATGATTGCGACCTGCGTGGACGTCGGGTCGCGGTGATCGGCGCGGGCGCGAGCGCCATCCAGTTCGTTCCGCGGATTCAACCGCAGGTCGCGCAGTTGACCCTGTTCCAGCGCTCGGCGCCCTACATCCTGCCCAAACCAGACGGTGAGTACCGGTCGATCCACCACTCCGCTTTCCGGCGGCTGCCCCTGCTGCAAAAGCTCGAACGCGGCCTGTGGTGGACCCTTGGCGAGGTGTGGACGCTGGGTATCACCGGTAACCGGCGGATCAGCGCCGCGGTCGAAGCCGCGGCGAGGTGGCAACTGCGACGGCAAGTGGCCTCGGCGGACTTGCGGCACAAGCTGACACCCGACTACCCGATCGGTTGTAAGCGGGTGCTGTTCGCCAACGACTACTACCCTGCCCTGACCGAGCCCAACGTCGACGTTGTCACCGAACGCATCATCGAGATCACCGCGGGCGGTATTCGCACCGCTGACGGCGTCGAGCACGCGGTCGATGTGATCATCTACGGCACCGGATTCGCTACCCAGGAATTTATCGGACCGATGACGGTGCGCGGGCGCGCAGGCCGTGAACTCCGTGCCGCGTGGGCCGAGGGTGCCCACGCTCATCTCGGCATGACAGTTCCCGGGTTTCCGAACATGTTCCTCATGTACGGCCCCAACACCAACCTCGGTACCGGTTCGATCATCTACATGCTGGAACGGCAGGCACGCTACATCCGGCAGGCCGTCGAGGTGTTGACGCGAGAGCCCGGTGCGGTCGTGGAGATCCGCGCGGAGGTCGAACACCGCTACGACGAGGAGATACAGCGTCGCCTCGCCGGCTCGGCGTGGGCGGGTTGTGTGAGTTGGTACAAATCCGCCTCCGGTCGCATTTCGAGTAATTGGCCGGGGTCGGTCTCGGAGTACTCCCGACGGACGGCGAAGTTCTCGCTCGCTGAATTCCACACCACGGCAGTCTCGCGAGTACCCGACAGCACCGAAGCGACTACGTGCGGCCGCTCCGGCGGTCACCCCGCAACATTTTCTTGACTGACGTTCAAGAAGCTCTTACCGTAGTCGCGACACCGTTCTTGGGCGACGTTCAAGAGTGCTGGTTCGCTGAGCGGAAGGAATCAAGTCATGGCTACCGACGAGCCGATCGATCGAGGTGAGGCCGCTGCGGCGATTCGGCGGCGCGATGTGGAGTTCCTCTCCGGCGGTGTGCCATGCGCGGCGTGGTTGTACTCCGCGCCCGGTACGTCCGGTCCTCGCCCGATGGTGATCATGGGGCACGGGCTGGGAGCGGTGCGCGAGATGCGCCTGGAGGCGTTCGCCGAACGCTTCGCCGCGAACGGCTGGTCGGTGCTGGTCTTCGACTACCGCCACCTCGGGGCCAGCGGCGGACAGCCGCGTCAGCTCCTCGACATCGATCGCCAACTCGCGGACTGGCGTGCCGCTGTGGACTTCGCGCGCACCTTGTCCGAGGTCGATGTCGAGCGGATCGCATTGTGGGGCACCTCATTCGGTGGTGGACATGTCCTGCAGGTCGGGAGCGGCAACCCACAGGTCGCGGCCATCGTCGCTCAATGTCCCTTCACCGACGGACCGGCCTCGCTGATCTCACGACTGCGAACCGGGCCGCTGAGCGCCGTCGCGCTGATGGCGGCGGGCATCCTCGACACCGCATGCTCGTGGCTCGGTATCAAGCCGATCCTCATGCCGATGGCCGGAACCTCGTGGATGCCCGCTTTCGTGGCCTCACCCGACGCCATCGCGGGCGCGTCGGCGCTGCTACCGCCAGGCACCCGGCTGTCGCGCCGCACCAGCGCCCTCCTGCGACGGCTGTCATCGGTTCGTGCGCGGCTGTCACAGAACATCGAACTGACGATCGCCGACGAACGTGAGCCTGTCACCACGGTGGGCCGCGACTCGATATGGGGCGTACTACGAGGCCCGGATAACAACTTCGATGCCGCCAATGCGCTGGCCGCCCGCTTGGTGTTGCGGCTGCCGCTCTACCGACCCGGCCGCGCCATGGCCCGCTCCGGCGTTCCGACCCTGCTGTGCGTCTGTGACAACGACGCCGCCGCCCCCGCCGAAACCACCAAGCTCCGCGCGCGGGGCCTGGCACATGTCCACGTGGAGACCTACCCCTGCGACCACTTCGACATCTACCTCGGCACCTACTTCGAAGACGCCGTCCGCGACCAGATCGACTTCCTGACAAAACAATTCGCCAAGGCTGCGCGCACCGCGAGTTAGACCCGCACGACGCGGTGCGCAGCTTGCGTATCCGCCCGCTGTTTCGTCAGCGGGCGGCTACCGCCATTGCGCGGGCGCTCTGTATCAGTGTTTCCATCACCGCACGCTTGCGCTCATCGTCGACCGGGTGCATCAGAAGTCCCTCGACCACGAAGACCCCGATCGAGGTCATCGCATCCAACTCGTTCTCGGGAACCCCGATCATGGCCAGCTCCGCCCGGAACAAGCCCTCGGCCAACGCGTGGAACCCTTCGTGCCAGTCCCGAACAGCATCCGACTCCTTCGCGCGAGCATGCACGGTGGTCACCAACCGGCTCACGTGCTCCAACTCCGCGACGACCCACAGCAGTCGATCGACGATATCGGTGTCGAGAACCTGACCGTACCGGGCCATCGACTCGGCCAGGACCTCCTCCAGCACCGCCGTCAGGACCGCGTCCTTGTCCCGGAAATACCAGTACAGCGTGTTCGACACCACGCCGGCGTCCTGGGCGATTCTGCTCACCGGAACCGCGTCGTACCCCAGTTCGGTGAACAACCGCCGAGCGGCAGCGACGATCTCGGCGCGCTTCTCCTCCCGATCCCGGGGGCGTCTGTTTCTCGGCATCACCAGTCCTGACTCATCGCGGCCTGCGAACCAGCCTATCTTGGACAGTCCTCAAGAAAGCGGTCGGCAGACGCACGGGTGACAGGGGTTTCCGGCACAGTGTCCCCATGGGTTCGTCGGTCGCTGAGACTTTCACTGTCGCCACATTCAACGTCAACGGAATCCGCGCGTCACGTCGTCGTGGATTCGACCAGTGGTTGCGGGCCAGGTCGGCGGATGTGGTCGCGCTGCAGGAATTGCGTTGTTCCGCAGCCGATGTGGGAACCTTCCCGGGCTATTCGGCGGCAGTGGACGTCGGTTCCGTGGCCGGTCGCAACGGTGTGGCCGTACTGACCAAGGTTCCCGCCGCTGCCGTGCGGACGTGGGTGACCCACCCACCCAGGGCCCGCGGACTCGGTGAGTTCACCGCCCAGGGACGTTATATCGAGGTCGACCTGGCCGACCGTCCGGTAACGGTGGCCTCTCTGTATCTCCCCAAGGGTGGTCTGCCAGCGCATCTCCAGCGCCCGGGATCGATGCGCGAACAGCCCGACGGTGGGGTCAAGTACGAACGCAAGCAGAGGTTCCTCGCTGCGTTCGCCCGCGAAGTGCACCGGAACCGGCTCGCTGCGCTGAGTGTGGGACGCGAGTTCGTCCTCACCGGGGATCTGAACATCGCGCACACCCGGCACGATGTGACCAACTGGCGTGCCGCCCGCACGATGGACGGCTTCCTGCCCGCCGACCGCGAGTGGTTCAGTTCGGTTCTCGGCACGCGCCGGCTCGTAGACGTGGTGCGACAGGTGCACGGCGATCGCCCGGGTCCACTCACCTGGTGGAGCTGGGCGGGTCAGTTGTTCGCCAAGGACGTGGGTTGGCGAGTGGACCACCAACTCGCGACACCCGGCCTTGCCCGCCACGCGATGTCTGTCGTCGTCGACAAGGAACCGTCACCCGCCGAGCGCCTCTCCGATCACGCGCCCCTCGTAGTGACCTACTCGGCGACGCCCGACTGAGAAGTTCTGGCGCCCTCGGTCGGACATGCAAACATGAGAACCGGAAAACGCCTGTTCATCGCGTATTGCTATCCGATCCAGCGATGACGGCAAGGCCGATGTGGCGCCATAGTCGTCGTTTCGGGCCAGACGAGTCGAGGACTACGAAATCGGATCAGCGGTTTTTGCGCGGTGCTGGGCGCCAGCACACGGTCAGCAGCAGCGCTGCCGACCCGACGCCGAGGACAGCCGTGATCGCTAGTGCTGCCATGCCGTTGAAATCGATGTCGACAAGATGGTCGGTCGACCACCTGCCGGGTCCGAGCGTGGCGGTCGCCAGGGCCATCGCGGCGAGGACCGCGGTGTACTCCCAGCCCTGACCTGGCCGGAAGATGAAGAACCCGTTGCGCAGGTGCGCGGTGATCAACGCGACCGTCATCGTCGAAACAACGGCGGCCGCGGCGAACGGCGTAAGCAGGCCGACGATGAGGAGCAGGCCCGCCGCGATCTCGGTCGCGGTGGCGAGGGCCGCGTGCAGCTTTCCCGGACGTAGACCGATCGAGGCGAACCAGCCCGCCGTGCCCGCGAGTTTGCCGCCGCCCCAGGCGTGATTGATGCCGTGGGCGAGGACGACTGCACCGAGGGTCAGGCGCAGGATCAGGGCGGCGGCGTCGACGGCGCTCACGCGGACTGCTTGTCCAGCGCGGCACTGCTCGCCCGCTGTGCGGCGGGCTGCCAGCCGGGCGGGGCGAAGACGTAGCCGAGCCGGTCGCGCCACCGGGTCGCTCGGCGAACATCGCCGATGATGTTGCCGTACTCGCGATACTGCAACTTCAGCACGTTGTAGGTACCTACCGGAGTGGTGAGACCGTAGGTAGGCGTGTGCAATTCGGCCTGGAAGGTGCCGAACATCCGATCCCAGATGATCAGGATGCCGCCGTAGTTGCGATCCAGGTACACCGGGTCGCTGCCGTGATGCACCCGGTGATGCGACGGTGTGTTGAACACGAATTCGATCGGGCGCCACATCTTGTCGATCGTCTCGGTGTGGGTGAAGAACTGGTAGATGAGGTTGAAGGCGAACGCGACGTAGATCGTCCACGGTGCGAAGCCGAGCAGCGGCAACGGCAGCCAGAAGATCGCCTCCGACCACGGGTTCCACTTCTGTCGCAGTGCGGTACCGAGGTTGAAATACTCGCTCGAGTGATGGGCCTGGTGCGCGGCCCAGCCGATGCGGACGCGGTGCGAGAAGCGGTGATTGCAGTACCAGGCGATATCGACGACCAGTAGCAGCAGCGGCCAGTACCACCACGCGTCGGTCGGCAGATGCCATGGCGCGAGTTCCACCCACACGAAGACGAACAGCAGCAGCGTCAGCGTCTTGAAGATCAGCATCGCCACGATCGCGCCCATGCCCATGGTGAGGCTGGTTCGAGTGTCGATGGGGGAGTAGGCGCGCGGACTGGAATCCTCGCCCGCGTGACGCAGGCTCGCTGCCTCGATCCCGATCAAGACGAGGAAAGCGGGGGTGGCATAGACCAAGGGGTTGTTGATGTGGTCCCACAGTGTGGACAGCAAGCCGACTCCTTATGTAGACGCTATGGTAATTTACAAAAAAGTAAATTCAACGTCAAGTGGCCGACCGGAGATGATTGGATGGTGGGGTGAGCACAGCCGGAACCAAGGGTGTCCCCCGCGCGCGGCGCGAGCAGTTGATCCTCGATGCCGCGGTGGCCGAGATCGGCCGCACCGGCTATGCCGGTCTCTCGCTGGCCGACGTCGCGCAACGTGCGGGGGTGTCGAAACCGCTGGTGTACACCTATTTTCAGTCCAAGGATCTTATTTATGTCGCGTGCGTGGAGCGGGCTGAGGCCATCTTGTGCGACGCGATCGAATCGGCGATCACCGCAGGCAACGACCTGCTGATGGCGCAGCGAACCCTCGACGCGATCTTCGTCGTGCTCGAACCGCGTCCACACGACTGGACGGTCGTGTTCGACCGCTCCCACCCCGAGGAAGGTCCCGCCGCCGACGCCGCCCGCAGGGCGCGACGCCGCATCGCGGCGCAGGCTGCCCGCGGCGTGGCGGGTGTCCTGGGCGCCGTCGACCTCGCCGACCCAGATGACCTCTCCGCGCTCACCGATATCTGGATGGGCACGGTCACCTCGCTGGTTCTGTGGTGGCTGCGTCATCCGGACCAGACCGCGGCACAGATGAGCGCCCGCAGTCGCCGCCTGGTCGCGGCACTCACCGCTGCCGCTCGCTGATACGCGGGCCGCACTGATATCACTTTCGACTATGGCTGGGTAACCGGGCCGAGGGGATGGAGAGCGAACGATGGTCGACGCGCAACGAATGGCGCAGCGGTTGGTAGGTCTGGTGAATCGAACCGGCCGGGTGAACGGTTCTCCGTTCGATTCCGCCCGACCCATGAGCCCGCCGTCGGGGCGGCTGCGGAACTGGGTCCATTACGGGGTCATGGTGCCCAATCTTCCAGAGCCACACCGGTCATTCGGCGTCATGGCGATCCTCGGCACGCCCGGGGTGACGGTTTTCGCCAACGATCACGCCATCTCGACCACACCGTCCGACACCGTCTACACCTCATCGGCGACGGCGTCCATGATCGACGGTCAATTCCTGGCGCACAGTATCGCCCGCGACTGCGAATTCACCCCGGACGGGAGCCGTCTGCGGTTCGGCGATGAACTCGATATCGCGGGCACCTACCCACACTTCACCGTGCGCAGGACCCATCCCGACGTCACCGTCGAACTCCAGATCGAGGCCACCGACAAGGTGGCCCATTTCGCGAACATCCCCGGTATGTATCGGCATTGGAGCCTGCTGTCGACCTACCGCGGCCATATCGATCACCGCGGCGACCGGATCGACGTCAACGGGTTGTGCACCGTGGAATACGCCACCGGCGTCGGTACCCACAGCATGCTGGCGTCGACGCGGCCCAAGCTGCCGGCGAAGTTCTTCACCTACCATGTACTCAACATCGACGATCGCACGCAGGCGCTGTTGGTCCAGGTCCTCGGACCCTGGGGGTTCCCCATCCAGAAGGCGGTCTACCTGCGCTCGCTCGACAGCTACGGTGGTGTGTTCACCCGGGGGTTCGACTTCCATGTCAGCGCTTACGAACCCCAGCCGCGGCGCACCCCCGACGGCCGCGCGATGCGTCTGCCACAGGCGTTGTCGTGGCGGGTACTCGACGACGATGGCCGGGACTTGATCACCATCGTCGGCACGTCCGGCGGCGACTACTCCTATGGCCTCGGTGCCGGGTTCGTCGGTACCTACGACTACACCGGCACCTATCTGGGCCGCCACATCGTCGGCCGGGCCTACCTCGAGTACATCGACTGCCGCTGATCGAATCCCTACGCTGGGCCCACGGTGGCGGCGAACACCCGGACTCGGGCACACCGGCATGCCGGTGCTCGGCTGGTACTGCGGGGTGGACCTCGAACAGGCGAATGACGATCGGAGGATATGGTGGACGCGGTGTGTGGCGGGATCACAGTGTCCCCCACCTTCGGTACGTCGGTGTGCAGAAGGCGAAGTAACGCTGCGCTGGCCAAGGCGGTGGGCGCGCTGGTGAATTGGGCGCAGGACCGTGGTGGGTCGAACCTGCGATACTGAAACCAGCCCTTCACCTGGAAATGCAGGTGAAGGGTTGTGCCCTCGGCAGGATTCGAACCTGCGACACCCGCTTTAGGAGAGCGGTGCTCTATCCCCTGAGCTACGAAGGCGGGGGGCTCGCTCGGCGGGCCGAGGTGAGTATAACGCGAGGGGTGGGTGGGGGGTGTGGGGCTCGGTCAGAAGGCGGGGTAGGTGCCGGTGTCGTAGCCGGGGTCGGTGAGGTCTGTGGGGGTGGGGGTGGCGGCTTGTCCGGTGCCGTCTTCGAAAGCTTCGGCGTCGTAGCCGATGCCGTGCATGCCGGCGAACAGGGCCGAGAACAACAGGACCGAGCCGGCTCCCCAGGCGCCGGCGAGGAGGGCGGGTTTCCACCAGGGTTCGGAGTACCAGCCCGCGGGGACGGGGCGGCCGGCGACTCGGCCGCCGGGGTAGTAGTGGCCGGTGGTAGGGGAGGGGTGGGGGGAGGCGGTGATGCGGCGGCCGTTGTAGTCGATGGTTCGAGGTTGTTCGACGCGGCCCGCGATGTCCTGGCCGTCGAGGGCGGGGATCGGATCGCCGGGGTCCATGTTCATCGCCTGCCGGGCGGCGCGGACGTAATAGAGGCCTTCGAGCGCGGTGCGGCGAGCGAGGTCGGCCTGGTGGGGTGAGCGCGCACGGTCGAGCTGGGCGGTGGCGGCGGTGTGGCGTTCGGCGGCGTCGGCGAGGGCCTGGTGGGCGGCTTCGTTGCGCGGAGTGAGGGCGTAGACCTGGCCGCCGAGGCGTTCGATGCCCACCCTGGCCTCGGCTCGCGCCTCGTCGAATTCGCGGGCGATCCGCTTGTTCTGCTCGGCGCGCAGGTACAGCAGGGCGCCCACCGATACCACCACGATCAACACCAGCCACCACAGCATCGCACGCCTCATTTCGTCGAGGTGTCGAGATGCCGTCCAGTTTACTGACCGGTTGCGGCGAACGCGCTGACCGTTGTTGATCAGCGCGTTGCCGAATTGCTCACCCGGCGAGATGGCGGGCGATCACCAGGCGCTGGATCTGATTGGTTCCCTCGAAGATCTGCATCACCTTCGCCTCGCGCATGTAGCGCTCCACGGGGAAGTCCTGGGTGTAGCCGTAGCCGCCGAACACCTGGACGGCGTCGGTGGTCACCTTCATCGCGGCATCGGTGGCGGCGAGTTTGGCGACGCTGGCCTGACGCGAATAGGGCAGCCCGGCGTCGCGGCGGCGGGCGGCGTCGAGATAGGTGGCGCGGGCGGTGTCGACGGCGGCGGCCATGTCGGCGAGCACGAAGCCGAGGCCCTGGTGGTCGATGATCTTGCGGCCGAACGCTTCTCGCTCCTTGGCGTAGGCGACGGCCTCGTCGAGCGCGCGCTGGGCGACGCCCGTGGCGACGGCGGCGATGCCGAGGCGGCCCGCGTCGAGGGCGCTGAAGGCGATCGAAAGTCCTTGCCCCTCTTCGCCGATGCGGCGTTCGGCGGGCATGAACACGTCGTCGTAGGCGGCGGTGGTGGTCGGGATGCCGCGCAGACCCATCTTCTCCTCGGGCTTGCCGAAGCTCAGACCCTCGGTGCCCGCGGGCACGAGGAAGCACGAAATGCCGCGCGAGCCTTCGCCGGTGCGCGCGAACAAGGTGTAGAAGTCGGCGCGGCCACCGTTGGTGATCCAGGCCTTGGTTCCGGTGATCCGGTAACCGCCGTCGACGGGGGTCGCGCGGCAGCGCAGCGCGGCCGCGTCGGAACCGGCGTGCGACTCGGAAAGGCTGTAGGCGCCGATGGTTTCGCCCGAGAGCATTCCGGCCAGCCACTGCTGTTTCTGTTCGTCGGTGCCGTAGGTGAACAAGGGATGGCACGACAACCCGTGCACGCTCACCGCCACCGCGACCGCCGCCCACCGGCTCGCCAGCTCCTCGAGCACCTGCAGGTAAACCTCGTACGGCTGCGCGCCGCCACCGAACTCCTCGGGGTAGGGCAGGCTGAGCAGTCCGGCCGCGCCGAGGGCGGGGAAAACGCCCTCGGGAAAGACCCCGGTCTTCTCGCTCTCGGCAACGCGCGGCTCGAGCACTTTGTCGGCGATCTCACGGGTCAGCTCGATCAGATCGCGCGCTTCTTCGGTGGGCAACATGCGGTCAACAGCCATGGCCGTCACATTACGGCGGGGCCCGTCGAACGGTTCGCGCCGACAATGTGTCCGCCGGAATCTTGGCGGGGAGAACCGTTGCCCAGGCCAAACCTTTCGGTAACATCCCGTGTGACGTGGATCATTCCGCGGCGAGGGATTCGAAGGAGCACCGATGCTGAGCACAATGCAGGACGACCAGCTCTCGCTGGCGAAACTGCTCAACTATGCCGCCACTTTCCAAGGCGACTCCACTGTGTCCACCTGGACCGGCGACGGTGTTCGCACCATGACCTACCGCGAGCTCGGCGCGGATTCCGCCCGGCTGGCCAACGCGCTGCGCGGGCTCGGCATCGAAGAGGGCGACCGGGTCGGCACCTTCATGTGGAACAACAACGAGCACATGACCGCCTACATCGCGGTCCCCGCGATGGGCGCCGTCCTGCACGCGCTCAACATCCGGCTGTTCCCGGAGCAGCTGGTGTTCGTCGCCAATCACGCCGAGGACCAGGTGGTGATCGTCGACGGCACGCTGGTTCCGCTGTTCGCCCAGTACCTGCCGAACCTGAAGACGGTCAAGCACGTGATCGTCGCCAACGGTGACCCGGCCGCGCTCACCGCGCCCGAGGGCGTGCAGGTGCATTCCTACCGTGAGCTGCTCGACAGCCAGTCCGCCGAGTTCGACTTCCCCGTCGTCGACGAGCGTTCGGCCGCCGCGATGTGTTACACCTCGGGCACCACCGGCGACCCCAAGGGTGTCGTCTACTCGCACCGCTCCAACTGGCTGCACGCCATGCAGGTGAACTCGCCCAACGGCATGGGTTTCCACGGCGGCGACTACGTGCTCGCGATCGTTCCGCTGTTCCACGCCAACGCGTGGGGCCTGCCGTACGCGGCGCTGATGTCGGGCGCCAACATCCTGATGCCGGACCGTTTCCTGCAGCCCGCGCCGCTGCTGGAGATGATGGCCGCCGAGAAGCCGAGCTTCGCCGCCGCGGTGCCGACCATCTGGGGTGGTGTGCTCGCCGCGCTGGCGGCCGCGCCGCAGGACATCTCGCACCTGCGCACGGCTGTCGTCGGTGGTTCGGCGGTTCCCCCGTCGATGATGCGTGCCTTCGAGGAGAAGCACGGTGTGCGCATTCTGCACGCCTGGGGCATGACCGAGACCTCGCCGCTGGGCAGCGTCGCGCACCCGCCCGCCGGCGTGGAGGGCGACGAGGCCTGGGAGTACCGCTACACCCAGGGCCGCTTCCCGGCCAACGTGGAGGCCCGCCTCGTCGGTGACGACGGCAAGGTCGTCCCCAACGACGGTGAGTCCCTCGGTGAGCTCGAGGTGCGTGGTGCCTGGATCACCGGCTCCTACTACTCGCCCACCGGCGCCGAGGTCGACCCGGACAAGTTCGACGACGGCTGGCTGCGCACCGGCGATGTCGGCAAGATCAGCCCCAACGGCTACCTGACCCTGGTCGACCGTTCCAAGGACGTCATCAAGTCCGGCGGCGAGTGGATCTCCTCGGTCGACCTGGAGAACGCGGTGATGGGCCACCCCGCCGTCGCGGAGGCGGCCGTGATCGGCGTGCCGGACGAGAAGTGGGACGAGCGCCCGCTGGTCGCCATCGTGTTGGCCGAGGGTGCCGCCGCCGAGGCCACCGAGCTGCGTGACTTCCTGGCCGACAAGTTCGCCAAGTGGCAGCTCCCGGAGCGCTGGACCTTCATCGCGGAGGTGCCCAAGACCAGCGTCGGCAAATTCGACAAGAAGCGTCTGCGCGCCCAGTACGCCGAGGGCGAGCTCGAGGTCGTCACGGTCTAGAACGACGAAAGGGCGGGCGCGGAATCGCTTCCACGCCCGCCCTTTCTGCCGTCCAAGCCCCTTCTCGGAGCAAGACCCGCGGCGCCGGCCGCCGAAGATTCAGCAGTTACGGAGCTCGGGACTCTGGTTCAAGAGCTGGGCGCGTGGGCTGATGTAGCGGGTGTAGGTTTCCCCGCCGACCGCCGAGAGCGGGAAGGCCGCGACCCGGTGGCAGTTCTGGAAGGCCAACTTGACCCCGAAGTGGCGTTCCAGGCCACCGCGGATGGCGTCGGAGGCAAGGGCACGCAGCAGCTGGCCGCGGGCCGCCTCGTCCGGCGGCGGGACCCGGTTGTCGGCGTATTCGTCGGTGCCCGAACGTAGGTCATCGGCGACCCGGCTCACCACTTCCCAGGCATAGGGCAGCGACTGGCGGACACAGTCGACGAATTCCGCGTCGTCGATATCGCCCTGTTCGGCGCGTTCAAGTAAGGCGGCGGGAACATCGAGGGACATGGCGCTCTCCTCCTGCTCGAAGTGTTTCGGTGGAATGCGATGCCCGGCCGAGTGTAAACGAAATCCGTTGTCGATAAGCGGGGTTCAGTCCGAAAGGGCGCGGCGCAGCGAGGATTTCGCATCCGACCACAGGGCGGTGACCAGTTCGCCCGCTGGTTGCTCGGGGCTGAGCGAATGTGCTTGCCCGGCCCACAGATTCACCTGATCCGGGTTGCCCGCAGCCCGGCCCTCGGCGCGCAAAGGCGAAGTGGCGTAATGGATTTCAGGATAGGCGGCGGGTGCTCCCGCGGTGTGGTCGGTGAGGAACCCGTTGCGGATGCCGCGCGCACGCCGACCGGTGAAGGCGCGGGTGAGCATGGTCGGTTCGGGGGAGCCGATCGCGCCACGGTGCACCGCGTTGGTTCCGGCTTCCGGGCAGCGCAGCAGGGCCGTGCCGACCTGCGCCGCCCGTGCGCCCGCGGCGAGAACCGCCGCGACCGCCGCGCCGGTCGCGATGCCACCCGCGGCGACGATCGGACGATCGGTGGCGGCGGTGAGCAGTTGCAGCAGGGCGAGCAGGCCGAGGGGGTCGATCGGGTCGTCGGCCGGATCGTCGAGGAAGCACGCGCGGTGCCCGCCCGCCTCGGCCCCCTGGGCGATCAGTGCGTCGGCGCCCGCGTCGAGCGCGATGGTGGCCTCGGCGGGCGAGGTCACCGTCACCCAGACCTCGGAGCCGACGGCGTGCAACCGGTCCACCTCCACCGCGGTGGGGCAGCCGAAGGTGGTCGACACCACCGCGACCGGCTCCTCGACCAGCAGGTCGAGCTTGTCGGCCCACCCGTCGGTGTCGTGCTTGGGTGTGCCGAGCGGAAACTCGATCCCGAGTTCGGCCAGGTAGCCCGCGTAGGAGGCTGGATCGGCGACCGGGCCAGGCGCGAAGAGGTTCACGCCGAACGGTCCCGGGGTGAGCGTCCTGATGGCGGCGATCTGCGCGGCCACCGCCTCGGTGCCGAGGTACCCGGCGGCCAGCTGTCCGAATCCGCCCGCGGCCGACACCGCGGCCACCAATTCGGGAGTGGACGGGCCGCCCGCCATGGGCGCGGCGACGACGGGGACGCGCAAGCTCTCGATCACCATGCCAAGAGTGTGGCCCGGCGAACCGGTGTCCAGCCCCCGCGACACCGTCTGTAACACGCCTCGAACCTGGGCTCGTTACCAATCAACACCCGATTCACCTGGGATTTTGCCACCGAAGGTTGCGGAATGATCACGGCGCGGTACAGTTCACATCACGACGGATGCCGAACCGTTACACATAGTCCGGCATCGGGAGAGATCCCAGGTCGATCGCGAGATCGGCTTCGTACCGTCATTGTCGCCGGACGCTAGGACGAAACCTTGTCGCAGCACCGTATGGGCCCCGATTCGATCTCCGTCAAGGCCCTGCTGGCCGACGGTGGCGCCGGACGCCCCAGCCGGCACCGCGCCGCGCCCTCGCGCACCGAGCGGGTGCGGGCCGCCGCCGGTGCCGCGGTCGCCGCGGGCGCCCTGGTCGGGACCGCCGCGCAGGTCGTCCCCGCCATCGCCTACGCCGCCCCGCTGCTGCCGACCACCCAGGACGACGTCGAGGAATCCGTCGTTCCGGAGTCGGCCCGCGAAGACGTGAACCTCGTCGCCGCGCAGGAAGTCGCCTCCCACGTCGAGGCGCCCGCGCCGGTGCAGGCCGTCGCCGCCCCCATCGCCGCTCCGGTGGCCGCCCCGTTCGGTATCGGCAACCTGCCCCCGGAGATCTCCGGCCCACTGGCGCAGGTCGAAGACATCCTGCAGGGCATCCAGCACCAGGTCGCGCCGCCGCAGGCCGCCCGCCCGGTCGCCGGTCCCATCAGCTCCGGCTTCGGCGCCCGCTGGGGCGCCATGCACAGCGGCATCGATTTCGCCGACAACCTCGGCGCCCCGATCCACTCCGTCATGAGCGGCACCGTCGTCGAGGCGGGCCCGGCCTCGGGCTTCGGCCTGTGGGTGCGGGTGCTGCAGGACGACGGCACCACCGCGGTCTACGGCCACGTCAACGACATGCTCGTCAGCGAGGGTCAGCGGGTGAACGCGGGCCAGGTCATCGCGACCGTCGGCAACCGCGGCCAGTCCACCGGCCCGCACCTGCACCTCGAGATCTGGGATCAGGGCGGCGCCAAGATCGACCCGCTGCCGTACCTGGCTTCCAAGGGCGTTCCGATGGAATGGGGCCCGTCGGCTCACTGAGCGGATATCGCCCGCAAACAGGCACGATCGAGTGACGGTGGTTCGTATGAGCCCCGTCACTTTGCCGTTGAACGGGCAACAGTGACAAAGCCTGCGCCGATACTCCTCTGGGCCCGAGATTCTGGGGGCTACCGGCGCGATCCCGGTATGTGTGTGGACGGTCGATATGATGGCCCGATCTGCACGGTGCGGTTGTGGCCGCGCGTCAGGCTCGATGAGAGGTGAATGATCCCGCATGGAAACTGCCCGTCGTTCTGCCCGCGGTAACCGCCGTCGCCGGTCGAGCAGTCCGACTTTCGGGCAGTTGCTGACCGCCGCTGTCGAGTCGTCGGCCGATCGGGTGGCAGTCCGGTTCAATCCCACCGGCGAGCCCGCCGATCAGCGCGAGCTCACCTATTCGGAGTTCGACCAGCGGTCGGCCCAGCTGGCGCGGGAACTGATCGGGCGCGGCATCGGCCCCGGCGACGTGGTCGCCATCGGCATCGCCCGCAGCATCGAATCGGTGCTCGCGGTGTGGGCCATCGCCAAGACCGGCGCCGCCTACGTGCCGGTCGACCCGAACTACCCGGCCGACCGCATCGCCCACATCCTGTCCGACTCCGGTGCGGTCCTCGGCCTCACCACCACCGCGCACCGCGCGGTCCTCGGCACCACACTGCCGTGGCTCGAGCTCGACGACTCCGCGACCGCCGAACGGATCGCCGCCCAGCCCGCGCACCCGGTGTCCTACGCCGACCGCGTCCGCACGCTCGACGAGCGTCATCCGGCGTACCTGATCTACACCTCCGGCTCCACCGGCAAGCCCAAGGGCGTCGTGGTCACCCACACCGGCCTCGCCCCGCTGGTCGCCGCCGAACGCGAGCACTACGGCGTCACCGCCGACTCGCGCGTGCTGCACGTGTGCTCGCCGAACTTCGACGTGTCGGTGCTCGAGCTGCTGCTGGCGTTCTCGGCGGGCGCCACCCTGGTGATCGCGCCGCCGCAGGTGTTCGGCGGCTTCGAACTGGCCGACCTGCTGCGCCGCGAGCGGGTGTCGCACATGCTCATCACACCCGGTGCGCTGGAATCGGTGGAGGCGGCCGATCTCGGCGATCTGAAGGTCGTCGTGGTCGCGGGTGACAAGTTCGGCCCGGAATTGGTCGGCCGCTGGGCCGTCGGTGATCGCCGCTTCTACAACGGTTACGGCCCGACCGAGGCGACGATCCTCGCCACCAGCACCTCGCCGATGGATCCCGCCGCCCCGGTGACGATCGGTTCGGCCATCGCCGGAATCGGTGCGTTCGTGCTCGATTCGCGGCTGCGACCGGTGCCCGCCGGGGTGATCGGCGAGCTGTACCTGTCCGGTCCCGCGCTGGCGCAGGGCTATCTGAACCGGCCCGCGCTGACCGCGGAGCGTTTCGTCGCGAGCCCGTTCGGCGCGCAGGCGGGCGACGCCACCGCCCGGCTGTACCGCACCGGCGACCTGGTGCGCCGCAGCGAATCCGGTGACGGTGTCATCGAATACATGGGCCGCTCGGACTTCCAGGTGAAGATCCGCGGCTTCCGCATCGAGCTCGGCGAGATCGACAACGCCCTCACCGCGCACCCCGACATCGACTTCGCGGCCACCCTCGGCAAGACACTGCCCTCGGGCGTCACCGCGCTGGTGTCGTATGTGCTGCCGCGCGCGGGCGCCACCCTCGACATCCCCGCCGTCGACGCGTTCCTCTCGGAGTCGTTGCCCGGCTATATGATTCCGGCCGCCATCATGGTGCTCGACCGGATCCCGCTCACCCCGGTTGGCAAGCTCGACCGCAACGCCCTGCCGGAACCGGTGTTCGCCGCGCGCGAGTTCCGCGCACCGTCCACCCCGGTCGAGGAGATCGTCGCCGACGTCTTCGCCGCCCTGCTCACCACCGGTGGCGACGAGGAGATCCGGGTCGGCGCCGACGACGACTTCTTCGAACTCGGCGGCAACTCGCTGCTCGCCGCCCAGGCGGCCACCCGCATCGGCGCCGCGCTCGACACCAGGGTGCCGGTGCAGGTGCTGTTCGAGGCGAGCACCGTGTCGGCGCTGGCCGAACGGGTGGAACGCCACATCGGCACCGGCTCCGGCCAGGAACTCCTGCCCCAGGAGCGGCCCGAGATCATTCCGCTGTCGTTCGCGCAGCAGCGGATGTGGTTCCTGAACCGGTTCGATCCGGCCAGTGCCGTGAACAACATGCCCATCGCGGTGCGGCTGTCGGGCGCGCTCGACGTCGACGCCCTGCGCGCGGCGGTACGCGACCTGGTGACCAGGCACGAGGTGCTGCGCACCATGTACCCGCAGGTCGACGGCGCCGGTCAGCAGCTGATTCTGCCGGTGTCCGATCCGCGCGCGGTGCCGGAGATGGCCTGCGAGCAGGTCACCGAGGAGCAGGTGCCCGGGCTCGTCGCCGAGACCGTCGGTGTCGGCTTCGATGTGTCGCTCGCGCCGCCGATCCGGCTGCGGTTGCTCCGGCTCACCGCGCAGGAGCATGTGCTGATCTGCGTGGTCCACCACATCGCCGGTGACGGTGTGTCGATGGGCCCGCTCACCCGCGACCTGATGACCGCCTATGTGCAGCGCAGCGCGGGGTCCGAACCCCAATTGCCGCCGCTGCGTGTGCAATACGCCGACTTCACGCTGTGGCAGCGCGCCGTGCTCGGCACCGAGGACGATCCGGAGTCGGTGCTGGCGCAGCAGATCGGCTACTGGCGCACCCAACTCGCCGGCCTGCCCGATCAGCTCGCCCTCCCCGCCGACCGGCCGCGCCCCTCGGTCGCCACCTACCGTGGCGCCACCTTCGACTTCCGCATCCCCGCCGACGTGCACGCCGGGCTGGACAAGCTCGCGCACGCCCACAACTCGACGCTGTTCATGGTGGTGCACGCGGCGCTGTCGGCGCTGCTCGCGCGGCTGTCGGGCAGCACCGATATCGCGATCGGCACGCCGGTGGCGGGCCGTGGTGACGCCGCCCTCGACGACCTCATCGGCATGTTCGTCAACACCCTCGTGCTGCGCACCGAGGTGGATCCGGCGATGGGCTTCGAGGAACTGCTCGCCCAGGCCCGCGCCACCGATGTGGCCGCGTTCGGCCACGCCGACGTGCCGTTCGAGCGGCTGGTCGAGCTGCTCGATCCGGCCCGTTCCACCGCGCGGCACCCGCTGTTCCAGGTGATGCTCGCCTTCCAGAACATGGCGCGCACCGCGCTCGAGCTGCCGGGGATGACCGTCAGCGGGGTGGACCTCAGCATCCCGTTCGCCAAGTTCGACCTGCAGTTCGAGATGGTCGAGGACACCGATCGCCACGGCGTACCGCACGGCATCGCGGTCGGCCTGACCTATGCGACCGACCTGTTCGACGCGGCAACCGTGGAAGGTATCGCCGCCCGGTTCGTCCGGCTGCTCACCGCCGTCGTCGCCGACCCGGCGGCCCCGCTCGGCGGGCACGAGCTGATGGAGCAGGCCGAGCTGGATCGAATCCTGCTGGGCTGGAACGACACCCGTCACGAGCTGGCGCCCGCGCTGCTGCTCGACGGTTACCGCCGTGCGGTGGCCGAACACCCCGATGCGGTCGCGCTCGCCTACGAGGGCGCCGAACTGACATACCGGGAGTTCGACGAGCGGGTGAACCGTTTGGCGCGCAAGCTTGTCGCCGACGGCGTCGGACCGGAATCGTATGTGGCGCTGGCGGTTCGGCGTTCGCTCGATTTGGTGGTCGGCATGTACGCCATCGTCACGGCCGGTGGCGCGTACGTGCCGCTCGACCCGGACCACCCCGCCGAGCGCATCGCCCACATTCTCGACACCGCGCAGCCGGTGTGCGTGCTCACCACCACCGCCGACGCGGTCGAGGTGCCTGCCGGAACCCCGGTGATCGCAATAGATACCGTTGCGCTGCAGAACTTCTCGGCCGAACCGCTGACCGCGTCCGAGCTGGCGCGCCCGGTCCTGCCGCAGCACCCCGCCTACGTCATCTTCACCTCCGGTTCCACCGGCAGGCCCAAGGGTGTCGCGGTGTCGCACGCGGCGATCGAGAACCAGATCGCCTGGATGCTCGCCGAATACCCGCTCGGCCCCGGCGATGTGTACCTGCAGAAGACCGCGACCACCTTCGACGTGTCGCTGTGGGGCTACTTCATGCCGCTGCGCACCGGCGCGAAGCTGGTCGTCGCCACCCACGACGGGCACCGCGACCCGGCCTACATCGCCGAAACCATTGCGGCGCAACGCGTCACGATGACCGACTTCGTGCCGTCGATGCTCACCGTCTTCGCCGCGCACACCGCGCCGGGCAGCATTCCCACCCTGCGCGATGTGTTCGCGATCGGTGAGGCGCTGCCGCCGGAGACCGTCGCCGCCGTGCGCGCGGTCTCGGACGCCCGCGTGCACAACCTGTACGGGCCCACCGAGGCCGCCGTCTCGGTGACCTACTGGCCCGCCGACGACCCGGGCCGCGGCTCGGTGCCGATCGGTGTGCCGGAGTGGAATACCCAGGTGTACGTGCTGGATTCGCGGCTGCGTCCGGTTCCCGCGGGTGTCGTCGGCGAGCTCTACCTCGCCGGTGATCAGCTCGCGCGCGGGTATGTCGCCAGGCCGGACCTCACCGCAGACCGCTTCGTCGCCAATCCCTTCGGTGCGAACGCGCGCATGTACCGCACCGGCGACCTGGTGGTCTGGCGCACGCAGCCAGACGGCCGTGGCACGCTGGAATACCTGGGCCGCACCGACTTCCAGGTGAAGTTCCGTGGTCAGCGCATCGAACTCGGCGAGATCGAGACCGCGCTGCTCGGCCGGCCCGCCGTGAGCCAGGCCGTGGCGATTGTCGCGGATTCGCCTGCGGGAGAACAGCTCGTGGCCTACGCGGTGCCGAAGCCGGGCGCCACGATCGAACCGGCACCGCTGCTGGCCGCCATCGGTGAGACGCTGCCCTCTTACATGGTTCCGGCCGCGCTGGTCGCGCTCGACGAACTGCCGCTCAACCCCAGCGGCAAACTCGACCGCAAGGCGCTGCCCGCCCCCACCTTCACCGCGGGCGAGTTCCGGGCACCGGCCACGCCCACCGAGGAGATCGTGGCGGGCGTCTACGCCGAACTGCTCGGCATGGCCCGAGTCGGCGCCGATGACGACTACTTCGCGCTCGGCGGCAACTCGCTGCTGGCCACCCGTGCGATCGCCAGGATCAACGAGGCGCTCGACGCCGACATCAGCATCCGCGACCTCTTCGAGGCCCCGACGGTGACCGCGCTGGCCGCCCGGATCAGCGCGAGCGGTTCCGGCGCACGGCCCGCCCTCGTCCCCGCCGCGCGCCCGCAGCGGATTCCGCTGTCGCTGGCGCAGCAGCGCATGTGGGTGCTCAACCAGGTCGACCCCGCCTCGGGTGCCTACAACCTGCCCTTCGCGCTCCGCCTCACCGGGGGCCTCGATGTGGCCGCGCTCGACGCCGCCATCGCCGATGTGCTCGGCAGGCACGAGTCGCTGCGCACCCGTTTCCCCGCCGCCGACGGCGACGGCGCCTACCAGGAGATCGTCGCGGTCGCCGAGGTGCTGCCCGACGGTCTGGTCGTGGAGACCACCGACGACGCGCTCGGCCGGGTCGCCGAACTCGCGAGCGCCGGTTTCGACGTCACCCGTGAGGTGCCCGTGCGGACGCGGCTGCTCACCGACGGATCGTCGGATTCGCTGCTGGTGTTCGTGGTGCACCACATCTCCGCCGACGGTGCCTCGCTCGCCCCGCTGGCGCGCGACCTGATCACCGCCTATGTCGCCCGCACGGGTGGGCAGAGCCCGGCGTGGACCCCGCTGCCGGTGCAGTACGCGGACTTCGCGCTCTGGCAGCGCGAAGTGGTCGGCGCCGACGACGAGCCGGGTTCGGTGGCCGCCGCCCAGCTCGACTACTGGCGCGGCCAGCTGGCCGGGATGCCGCCGCTGCTGGAGCTGCCGCAGGACCGTCCGCGTCCCTCCGTGCCGAGCCTGCGCGGTGCGACCACCGAGCTGCGATTGCCGGCCGAGGTGCACGAGCAGCTGAATCATCTTGCGCGCGAGCACAAGTCGTCGCTGTTCATGGTTGTGCACGCGGCGCTGGCCGTGTTGCTCGCCCGGCTGTCGGGCAGCACCGACATCGCGATCGGCACCGCCGTCGCCGGTCGTGGTGAGCGGGCGCTCGACGAGCTGGTCGGCATGTTCGTCAACACGCTCACGCTGCGCACCGCCCTCGACCCGGCCGGTTCGTTCGACGAGGCCGTCGACCTGGCCCGCGAGACCGATCTCGGCGCGTTCGCCAATGCCGATCTGCCGTTCGAGCGGGTCGTCGAGGTGGTGGCGCCGGGCAAGGGCAGCGCCCACAACCCGCTGTTCCAGGTGGCCCTGACCTTCAGCAACAACGAGACCGCCGCACTCGAACTGCCCGGCCTCACCGTCGCCGCGCTCGACACCGGGGTGTCGGCCAAGTTCGACCTGCAGGTCGACGTGGAGCCGCGCTACACCGACGAAGGCGCGCCCGGTGAGCTGGTCGCCCTGTTCAACTACGCCACCGACCTGTTCGACGAGGCGACCGTTCGTTCCATCGGCACGCGCTTCGCTCGCATCCTCACGGCGGTGGCCGCCGACCCGCAGGTCCGCGTGGGCGACATCGACATCCTCGACGAGAGCGAACGCGCCCGCTTGCTCGCAGGGGCCGCCCAGGCGCCCGCGCCGACCACGGCGACCGGCGGAACCACGCTCACCCAGGCGTTCACCGCCGCCGCCGAGGACGACCCGGAAGGCCCGGCGCTGGTCTGGGGCGACGAGCAGCTCGGTTTCGAACAGCTCGACGCCCGCTCCTCGCGCCTGGCACGCTTGCTGATCGGGCGTGGCTTCGGACCGGGTTCCGGTGTGGCCCTTGATCTGCCGCGTGGCGCCGACTGGGCCGTCGCGGTGTGGGCGGTGCTCAAGGCGGGTGCGGCGATCGTGCCGTTCTCGCGGGAGACGGCGGCCGAGCCGACGGCCAAGATCGGCATCACCACCGGCACGGCACCCTCGTCGGAGCTCGACTGGGTGGTGCTCGACGATCCCGCCGTGCGCACCGAACTGTCCACGCGGTCGGCCCGCCCGGTGACCTACGCCGATCGCACCCGCGCCCTGCGCGGCAGCGACCCGGCCTTCGTCGGCGCCGAGGGCGTGCGCAGCTACGACGACCTCGCTACGGCGGGCTCGCGGGTGCGTACCGAGGCAGAGCTCACCTTCGAATCACGGACCTTCGCCACCGCGACCGACACCTTCGCGGCCGTCGTCGAACCGGTCGCGGCCGGTGTGGCGGGCGCGTCGATGGTGCTGGTCACCGGCGATCCGTCGGCGGCGCTCGCCGAGGAATGGGTGAGCCACCTGTTCGGTGACCGGGCCGGTCTGGACGCGGTGGACACGGGCGAGCTCGAGGATCTGCGCGCGGTGATCGCCGACGACGCGGCGCCCGGCGACGCGGGCCGAGCCGAGGTGGTCCTGGTACTCGCCGAGCTGAGCGCCGCCGCGGTCTGAAACCATGACCGAGGCAGTTTCGGTGACGGATGAGGTGGATTCGCGATGACACGACCGGTACGCACACGCCCGGTGCGCACACGCCGCGCCCGGGTGACCGCGCTGCCGCAGCTGCTGGCCACCGCCGTGGAGACCGCTCCCGACGGTGTCGCCGTGGTGCTGGCCGATGCCACCCGCACCCTCGGTAGCCTCACCTACGCCGAGCTCGACGAGCGGTCCAGCCGCATCGCGCGCCTGCTCATCGCGCGCGGGATCGGCGCGGGTGACCTGGTGGCCCTGGGGATTCCGCGCTCGATCGAGTCGGTACTCGCGGTGTGGGCGGTGGCCAAGACCGGTGCCGGTTTCGTGCCCGTCGACCCGAACTACCCGCCGGACCGGGTGGCGCACATGGTCACCGATTCCGGAGCGGTGTTCGGTCTGACCGTCGCGAGCGCGGCCGAGCGGCTGCCCGCCCAGGTCCAGTGGCTGGCCATCGACGACGCGGCGACGGTGGCCCGGCTCGACGAGTTCTCCGGTGTGCCGATCACCAATGCCGACCGGGTGCGCCAGATCCGCGCCGAGGACCTCGCCTACGTCATCTACACCTCGGGTTCGACGGGTCTGCCCAAGGGTGTGGCGGTGTCGCAGGCCGGGCTCGCCGGCTTCAGTGCCGAACAGCGCAAGCACTACGGGGTCGAAGCGCATTCGCGGACACTGCATTTCGCCTCACCGTCGTTCGACGCTTCCATTCTCGAACTGCTGCTCGCCGTCGGTGCGGGCGCGACCATGGTGATCGTCGATCCGAGTGTGTTCGGCGGTGACGAACTGGCCGCGCTGCTGCGCCGGGAGCGGGTGAGTCACGCCTTCATCACCCCGGCCGCGCTCGCCTCGATCGACCCGGCCGGTCTCGACGACTTCCGGGTGGTCGCGGTGGGTGGCGAGGCGTGTCCGCCGGATCTGCTGCGGCGCTGGGCGATTCCGCTGGCCGACGGCAGTCTGCGGCAGTTCCACAATGTGTACGGGCCGACCGAGACCACCATCGTCACCAATATCAGTGTGCCGCTGAAACCGGGTGATCCGCTCACCATCGGCGGACCGCTGGCCGGTGTGGCCGAATACGTGCTCGACGACCGGCTCGGCCCGGTGCCGCCCGGTGTCACCGGCGAGCTGTACATCACCGGCGCCCAGCTCACCCGCGGTTACCACGCGCGGCCGGGGCTCACCGCGTCGCGTTTCGTGCCGAACCCGTTCGAGCCCGCCGGTTCCCGGCTCTACCGCACCGGCGACCTGGTCCGCTGGACCACCGACGGTGCCCTGGAGTACGTGGGGCGCAACGACTTCCAGGTGAAGATTCGTGGTTTCCGGATCGAGCTCGGCGAGATCGACGCCGTGCTCTCCGCGCACGAGAGTCTCGACTTCGCCGCTACTGTCGGCCACGAACTCGACAGCGGCGCGACTATTCTCGTTTCCTACGTGCACGCCGCCCCGGGCGGCGTCGTCGACACCGCCGAGCTCACCGCGTTCGCCGAACGCAGCCTGCCCGCGCACATGGTGCCGACCGTGCTGATGGAACTCGACACCATCCCGCTCACCCCCGTGGGCAAGCTGGACCGCCGGGCGCTGCCCGTGCCGGTGCTCGAGCACGCCGCATTCCGCCCGCCCGTCACCCCGATCGAGCAGATCGTGGCAGGCACCTTCGCCCAGGTACTCGACGCCGACACCCAACTCGGCCTCGACGACGACTTCTTCGCCCTCGGCGGCAACTCGCTGCTGGCCACTCAGGTCGCGGCCCGGCTCGGCGCCGCCCTCGACACCGAATTCCCGGTGCGGCTGCTGTTCGAGGCGCCGACGGTGGAGGCCCTGGCGCGTCGGCTCGCCGAATCCGCCGGTGCCGGTGCGCGTCCGGCGCTGGTGGCCCGCGAGCGGCCCGACCGGATCCCGCTGTCGCTGGCCCAGCAGCGGATGTGGTTCCTCAACCAGTTCGATCCGCAGTCGGTGGCCTACAACATCCCGATGGCGGTGCGGCTCACCGGCGCCATCGACGTGGCCGGGCTCGACGCGGCCGTCGCCGACCTGGTGGCCAGGCACGAAACCCTGCGCACCGTCTACCCCGAGACCGACGACGGGCCGGTGCAGCGGATCCTCGACCCGTCGGAGGCGACGCCCCGGCTCGAGGTGCGCACCCTGACGGCCGCCGAATTGCCGGCGGCCATGCGGGAACTCGGCTCCCACGGTTTCGATGTGCGCAGTCAGGTGCCGCTGCGGGTCGCGCTGTTCCAGCTCGGTCCCGAGGAATCGGTGCTCGCGGTCGTCGTGCATCACATCGCCGGGGACGGTAGCTCGCTCGCCCCGCTCAGCCGCGATCTGATGCTGGCCTACGGTGCCCGCTCGGCGGGTACGGCACCGGACTGGGCGCCCCTGCCCGTGCAGTACGCCGACTACGCGCTGTGGCAGCGCGAGCTGCTCGGCGGCGAGGACGACCCGGATTCGCTGGCCTCGGCCCAGCTCGACTACTGGCGCACGGCCCTGGCCGGGCTGCCCGACCAGCTCGACCTGCCCACCGACCACCCGCGTCCCGCCGTCCAGTCGCTGGCCGGTGGCCGGGTGCCGATCGAGATCGACGCCGACACCCACCGCGCGCTGCTCGCCCTGGCCCGTGCGCAGGGCGCCACCCTGTTCATGGTTGTGCACGCCGCGCTCGCCGTGACTCTCGGCAGGCTGGCCGGTACCGATGACCTGGCCATCGGGACCCCCATCGCCGGTCGTGGTGAGGCCGCGCTCGACGACCTCATCGGCATGTTCGTCAACACCCTCGTCTTCCGCACCACTCTGAACGCCGGTGAACCGTTCACCGATCTGCTCGCGCGGCAACGGGAAACGGACCTGCAGGTTTTCGCCCACGCCGACCTGCCGTTCGAACGACTCGTCGAGGCGATCAATCCGGCTCGCTCCACTGCGCGGCACCCGCTGTTCCAGGTGGGCCTGTCCTTCCAGAACCTCACCCGCACCGGGCTCGAGCTGGGGGAGACCGACGTCGAAGGCGTGGATGTGGACCTGGCGGTCTCGCAGTTCGACCTGCACGCCATCGTCGCCGACGCCTACGACAGCGAAGGTGCGGCCCAGGGCATCAACGGTGTACTCACCTACGCCACCGATCTTTTCGAGCCCGAGACCGCGCGGACATACGCCGACCGGTTCGCACGGGTACTCGCGGGAATCGCCGCCGACCCGCGGCGTCCCGTCGGCGAGATCGAGCTCCTGTCCGAGGACGAGCGAACACGAATCCTGCACGACTGGAACGACACCCGGCATGTCTGCCCGTCGACCACACTGCCCGCGCTGTTCGACGAGACGGTCGCCGCACATCCCGATCGGGTGGCGCTGGTCGCTCCCGACGGGGCCGAGGCGACCTACCGCGAGTTCGCGACAAGGGTGAATCAGCTTGCGCGGCACCTGATTTCGCAGGGTGTCGGTGTGGAGGACCGGGTGGCGCTCGCCATCCGGCGGTCCGTGGATCTCGTCGTCGCCATGTACGCGGTGGCTCAGGCGGGCGCGGCCTATGTCCCGCTCGATCCCGATCAGCCCGCCGACCGGGTGCGCCACGTTCTCGACACCGCCGCACCGGTGTGCGTATTGACCACCGCGCGTGAGGGTTTCGGCGATGCCGTGGCGATCGACACACTCGACCTCGCCGGGTATCCGGCTGGACCGATCGAGGCACGTGAGCGGCGGGGTTACCTGCGGCCGGAGAACACGGCCTACGTCATCTTCACCTCCGGGTCCACCGGCAAGCCCAAGGGTGTCGCGGTGCCGCACGGCGCCATCGTCAACCAATTGCTGTGGAAGACCGAGCGTTTCGGCCTCACCGGCGACGACTCCGTGCTGCTGAAGACCGCCGCCACCTTCGACCTCTCCGTCTGGGAGTTCTGGACCACCGCCGTGAGCGGCGGCACACTGGTGATCGCCGCACCCGACGGGCACCGCGACCCCGCCTACCTGCTGCGGGTGCTCACCGATCAGCAGGTGAGCACGCTGCATGTGGTCCCGTCCATGCTCGACGCGCTGCTCACCCAATGCGCGGGCGCACTTCCGGTTTCGCTGCGCCGCGTGCTCGCCATCGGCGAAGCCCTCCCGGCCGACACGGCTCAGCGTTTTCTCGCCGCCACCGACGCCGCCCTGCACAACCTGTACGGGCCGACCGAGGCGGCGGTGTCGATCACCGACCACCGCGTCACCGCCGCCGACCGCACCACGGTGCCGATCGGCGCGCCTGAATGGAACAGCCGCGTCTATGTGCTCGACGCCCGCCTGCGGCCGGTGTCCCCGGGCGTAGCAGGCGAGTTGTACCTGGCAGGCGACCAGCTCGCCCGAGGCTACTTCGCCCGCCCCGACCTCACCGCCGACCGCTTCGTCGCCAACCCCTTCGAACCGGGCGCCCGCATGTACCGCACCGGTGACCTGGTCGCCTGGAACGCGGTCGGCGAACTCGACTACCGGGGCCGCACCGACTTCCAGGTGAAGATCCGCGGCTTCCGCATCGAACTCGGCGACATCGAATCGGCCCTGCTCGCGGCGCCGCAGGTGGCCCAGGCCGCGGTGCTCGCCACCACCGACCCGCGGCTCGGTGACCGGCTGGTGGCCTATGTGGTGCCGGCCCCCGGCGCCGAACTCACCGCGACCGTCGCCAGAAACGCGGTGTCGCAGGTGCTTCCGTCGTACATGGTGCCGTCGGCGTTCGTCGTCCTCGATCGGCTGCCGCTCAATGCCAACGGCAAGCTCGACCGCGCTGCCCTGCCCGCACCGGTCATCGAACCGCGCCGGTACCGGGCGCCGGAAAGCGGCGACGAGATCGCGGTCGCCGAGGTCTTCACCGAGGTGCTCGGTGTCGGCGACCCCGGCCTCGACGACGACTTCTTCGCCCTCGGCGGCAACTCCCTGCTCGCCACCCGCGTGGTCCACCGCCTGCACGAACGCACCGGAACCGCGCTCACGGTCGCCGCGTTCTTCGCCGACCCCACCGTGGGCGGCCTCGCCGAACGTCTCGGCGGTTCGGGACAGCAGGATCTGACGGCCGCGCTGTCGGTCGTCCTGCCCCTGAACGACGCCGCCCGTGGCGGCACGCGGGTCGGCGGCCCGGTGAGCGCGGAACCTTTGTTCTGCCTGCATCCGGTATCCGGGTTGGCCTGGGCGTATTCGTCGCTGGTCCCGTACCTGCCCGCAGACCGGCCGGTGATCGGGGTCCAGTCTCCCGCCCTCAGCGAACCCGGCTTCCGGCCCGGCTCGGCCGACGAACTGATCGACCGCTATGTGTCCGAAATCCGCGCCGTCCAACCGCACGGCCCGTACCGGCTGCTCGGCTGGTCGCTCGGCGGTGTGCTCGCCCACGCCGTCGCCACCCGACTGCAGGCAGCGGGCCAGCCGGTGGCCTCGCTGACCATGCTCGACAGTGTGCCGGGCGCCGACCTCACCGACTTCCGCGCCGAACTGCGTCATGCCCTGCTCGACCTGGGCATCCCCGACGGCAAGCTCCCCTCGACCGACGACCTGGCCGACCTCGGCGACGAAGCCGTGGCCGCTCTGCACACCACCCTCGCGGCCGACCTGCCGATCTCACGGGACGATTTCGTGGCGATGTACCGGGGCGCGCTGCGTTCGGTCGCGCTGGTGACCGAACTCGTCCCGGACCGGTTCGACGGATCACTCACCTATTTCACGGCCATGGACACCGGCGGCGTGGACCGTGGCGCCGCTTCGCGGTGGCGGCACCACATCAGCGGGGTCATCGTCGATCACCCCGTCGCCACCACACATCAGCTCATGCTCGCCGACCCGGCACCGGCCGTCATCGGACCGGTTCTGCACCAGGTGATCAGCGGGTCTGGGCATAGCACCACGTAACGGGCGGGCGGCAGATTACGATTCTGTTGCCAGAGAGTCGGTGTGTCATGGCGCACACCTCGGCGACGGTCGGCGGTGCAAGGTAGAGATCTATGCTGTGTCCCGTTCGGCCTCGTCGGACGCGAGAGGTGTATTGGTCTGTGGAAAGCCCCCGCCGCGCTGGCCGTGAACGTCGTCGAACCGGCGGCCGAGCGCTGTTCGGCCAGCTGCTCACGGCTGCTGTCGAGTCCGCAGCCGATTCGGTCGCGCTGCGCTACAACCCGACCGGCATGCCCGGTGCCGAGCAGGTGCTCACCTACCGTGAGCTCGACGAACGCTCCTCGCGGTTGGCCCGTGAACTGATCGGCCGTGGTGTCGGCGCGGGTGACGTGGTCGCCGTCGGCATCTCCCGCTCCATCGAATCGGTGCTCGCGGTGTGGGCGGTCGCCAAGACCGGCGCCGCCTACGTGCCCGTCGACCCGGCCTACCCCAGCGACCGGATCGCGCACATCGCCGTCGATTCCGGCGCCACCCTCGGCCTCACCACGGCCGCCCACCGGGCGAGCCTCGGGACGAGCCTGTATTGGATCGAGCTGGACGACCCCGTCGTCGCCGAGCGCATCGCGGCCCACCCCGCGCACGCGGTGAGCTACGCCGACCGGGTGCGCCAGATCGACCCGGCCCACCCGGCCTACGTCATCTACACCTCCGGCTCCACCGGCAAACCCAAGGGCGTGGTGGTGACCCACGCGGGTCTGGCCTCGCTGGTCACGGCCGAACGCGAGAACTTCGGGGTCGGCCCGGATTCGCGAGTGCTGCACGTGTGCTCGCCGAACTTCGACGTCTCGGTGCTCGAGCTGCTGCTCACCTTCGCCAGCGGTGCCACGCTGGTGATCTCGCCGCCGCGCGTGTTCGGCGGATTCGAACTGTCGGATCTGCTGCGCCGCGAGCGCGTGACCCATCTGCTCATCACGCCCGGCGCCCTGGAGTCGGTCGACCCGGCCGGGCTGCCCGACCTGCGCACCGTCGTCGTGGCGGGCGACCGGTTCGGACCGGAACTGGTCGGCCGCTGGGCGGTCGACGGCCGCAACTTCCACAACGGTTACGGGCCGACCGAGGCGACCATTCTCGCCACCAGCACCGCCGCCCTGCACCCGCACGAGCCGATCACCCTCGGCACCGCCGTGCCCGGTATGGGCCTGTTCGTGCTCGACGCGCGGCTGCGACCGGTGCCCGCCGGCGTGGTGGGCGAGCTCTACCTCTCGGGTCCGGCGCTGGCGCAGGGGTATCTCGGCAAGCCCGGGCTCACCGCGCAGCGGTTCATCGCCTCGCCGTTCGGGCCGGGCAGGCTCTACCGCACCGGCGACCTGGTGCGCCGCGTGGAATCCGGTGCCACCCTGGAATATCTCGGCCGCACCGACTTCCAGGTGAAGGTGCGTGGCTTCCGCATCGAGCTCGGGGAGATCGACAACGCCCTCACTGCCCATCCCGACCTCGACTACGCCGTCACCCTCGGTAAGTCCATGCCGTCGGGGGCCACCGGTCTCGTGTCGTATGTGCTGCCGCGTCTCGGGCGCACGGTCGACACCGGCGAACTGGCCGAATTCCTCGCCGAATCACTGCCCGCGTACATGATTCCGGCCGTCATCATGGTCTTGGACAAGCTGCCGTTGAACTCGGTCGGCAAACTCGACCGCGCCGCACTGCCGACGCCGGTGTTCACCGCTCGCGGTTTCCGTGCGCCCGCCACACCCGCCGAGCAGGCCGTCGCCGATGTGTTCGCCGCGCTGCTCTTGCGCGACGGCGCGGGCCGGGTCGGCGCCGACGACGACTTCTTCGAGCTCGGCGGCGACTCGCTGCTGGCCGCCCAGGCCGTCGCCCGCATCGGTGCCGCACTCGACGTGCGGGTGCCCGTGCAGGCCGTCTTCGAGGCGCCGACCGTCGCCGCGCTGGCCCAGCGCGCCGAACAGCAGCGGACCTCGGCGGGCGCGCTGGCACTCGTCGCCCGGTCGCGACCCGCACAGATCCCGCTGTCCTACGCCCAGCAGCGGATGTGGTTCCTCAACCGGTTCGACCCGTCCTCGGCCGTCGACAACATCCCGCTCGTCCTCCGCCTGAACGGGCGCCTGGATCTGCCCGCCCTGCGAGCCGCGATCGGGGACCTCGCCACCCGGCACGAGGTGCTGCGCACGGTGTACCCGGCCATCGATGGTGTCGACGGGCCGGTGCTGGAAGGCCACGGCCACCAGCTCATCCTCGCGCCCGGCGACCCGCTGGCCACTCCGGATTTCGAGGTCGTCGCGATCGAGGAGGCCGAGCTGGCCGACGCCGTCGCCGACACCGTGCTCACCGGCTTCGACGTCACCGCCGCCCCGCCCGTGCGGATCCGCATCTTCGAACTCGACGAGTCCGAACACGTCGTGGCGTGCGTGATCCACCACATCGCCGCCGACGGGTTCTCCTTCGCCCCGCTCACCAGGGACCTGCTCACCGCCTACGCCGAGCGACGCGGCGGTGGCGTACCGCAGTGGCCGCCGCTGCCGGTGCAGTACGCCGACTACACGCTGTGGCAGCGCGAACTGCTCGGCAGCGAGGACGACCCGCGTTCGCTGCTCGCCACCCAGATGGCGTTCTGGCGTGACACCCTCGCCGGCCTGCCCGAGCAGCTGGAACTCCCCGCCGACCGGCCGCGCCCCGCCGTCGCGAGTCACGAGGGCGACCTGCACCACATCCATGTCCCGGCCTCGGTGCACGCGGGCCTGCAGAACCTCGCGCGCGAACACAACGCCACCGTGTTCATGGTGGTGCACACCGCGCTGGCGTTGCTGCTCGCGCGCCTGTCGGGCACCCGCGACATCGCCATCGGCACCCCGGTCGCCGGGCGCGGCGAGCAGGCGCTCGACGAGCTCATCGGCATGTTCGTCAACACCCTGGTGCTGCGCACGGAGATCGACCCGGCGGTGTCGTTCCGGCAACTGCTCATCGATGTCCGCGCCCGCGACCTGGCCGCTTTCGGCCACGCCGACGTGCCGTTCGAGCGTCTCGTCGAACTGCTCGAGCCGGTCCGTTCGACGTCGCGGCATCCGCTGTTCCAGGTGATGCTCACCTTCCAGAACCTGGCCCGCACCGATCTCGAATTGCCCGGGCTCACCGTCAGCGACGGTGATTTCACGGTGCCGATCGCCAAGTTCGATCTGCAGGTGGAGGTCGCCGAACACATCGGTGACGACGGCGCGCCGCAGGGCATGGCCGTGTCGTTCGGGTACGCCACCGACCTGTTCGATCGCGGCACCGTCAGCGATTTCGCCGATCGGTGGGCGCGGGTACTCGGCACCGTGGTCGCCGATCCGACCCTGCCCGTCGGGGATATCGACGTCCTCGCTCCCGGTGAGCGCGATCTCGTGCTCCGCGAAGGCAATTCGCCCGGTGTGCCGGTTCCCGAGGTGACCCTGGTCGACCTCCTCGCCGCCCAGGCGCGGCAGCGGCCCGACACCGTCGCGGTGCGGGCGGGGGAGCGGTCGCTGAGCTTCGCCGACCTGTTCGGTCAGGCCTCGGCGCTGGCCCGCGCGCTCATCGCCCGCGGCGCGGGTCCGGAAACCCTTGTCGCCGTTGCTGTGCCACGCACCGAGGAGTTGCCGGTCGCGCTGCTCGCGGTACTGCTGTCGGGCGCGGGCTATCTGCCGATCGACTCCGGATACCCGGCGCAACGCCTGGAGTACGTGGTCGACGACGCGCAACCCGCTGTGCTGCTTGCGTCGTCGTCGGAATACGACATCCTGCGCGAGGCCGGACACGGCTGGGCCTCGGCATTGCCGGTGGTGCTGCTCGACGAGCGCGCCCTGCATTCCGACGCGCCGCTGCACTCGTCCGAACGTCACGCTCCGCTGCGTCCGGACCATCTGGCCTACGTCATCTACACCTCCGGTTCCACCGGTCTGCCCAAGGGCGTGGCGGTGAGCCACCGCAACGTGCTCGAGCTGTTCGCCAATACCCAGGTACTGTTCAGCTTCGACGTCGACGACGTATGGACGGTGTTCCACTCCTTCGCCTTCGACTTCTCGGTGTGGGAGCTGTGGTGCGCGCTGGCCGGTGGCGCTTCGGTGGTGGTCGTCGACCATGTCACCTCGCGTTCGCCGATCGAGTTCCGTCACCTGCTCGCCCGCGAACAGGTGACGGTGCTGAGCCAGACGCCGACCGCGTTCGCCCAGCTCGACGAGGCCGACCGTGCCGCCCAGGCCGCGGGCGCCGCCCCGCTCGCGCTGCGCTACGTGATCTTCGGTGGCGAGGCGCTCGACCCGCGCAAACTCGTCCGCTGGTACGACCGGTACGGAAACAGCCCCGCCGCACCGGAACTGGTGAACATGTACGGCATCACCGAGACCACGGTGCACGTGTCGCACCTGGCTCTCTCGCCGCAGCCGTCGGCGACCGCGGGCAGCGTGATCGGTCGCGCCCTGCCCGGTCTTTCGGTAGCGGTGCTCGACGACCGGTTGCGTCCCGTGCCCTTCGGCGTGGCCGGTGAGCTCTACATCGCGGGCAACCAGGTGACGCGCGGCTACCTCGGCAAGCCGGGACTGACCGCGACCCGTTTCGTCGCCGACCCGTATGGTCCGCCCGGATCGCGGCGCTACCGTTCCGGCGACCTCGGCCGCTGGGTCAGCTTCCGCGGCACCCCGACCCTCGAATACGGCGGCCGTGGCGACCAGCAGGTGCAGTTGCGCGGCTTCCGGATCGAGCCGGGCGAGATCGAGTCGGCGCTGCTCGGCGTCGCCGGTGTCGGGCAGGCGGCGGTGGTCGTGCGTGCCGACGAACACGCGGGCGACCGGCTGATCGCGTACGTGGTGCCGGTGGCGGGGGCGGACCTCGACCCGGTGGCCGTCCGCGCGGCCGTCGCCGAATTCCTCACCGGGTACATGGTTCCCGACGCCGTGATGGTGGTGGCCGGGCTGCCGCTGACCGCGAACGGCAAGCTCGACCGGGCCGCGCTGCCCGCCCCCGAGTTCGCCTCGGCGGCGACGTTCCGCGCGCCGACCACCCCGATCGAACAGAGCGTGGCCGAGGTGTTCGCCACCCTGCTCGGCGTGCCCGAGGTCGGCCTGGACGACAACTTCTTCGATCGCGGCGGCAATTCGCTGCTGGCGACCCGCGCCATCGCCCGCATCGACACCGCCCTGGCCGCCGACCTGGTGGTGCGCGACCTGTTCGAGGCGCCGACCGTGGCCGCCCTGTCCGCGCGGGTGCGCCCCGGCGCGGTCACCAACCCGCGCCCGCCGCTGGTTCCCGCCCAGGATCGGGGCGTCATCCCGCTCTCGCCCGCCCAGCAGCGCATGTGGTTGCTCAACCGCATCGACCCGGATTCCCCGGCCTACAACATCCCGCTGGTGCTTCGCCTGCGCGGCGCGCTCGACACCTCGGCACTGCGCTACGCCGTGGCCGATGTGCTCGAGCGGCACGAGGCGCTGCGCACCCGCTTCCCGGCCGACGCACCGGGCGAGCTGCCGTATCAGGAGATCCTGCCGGTGAGCGCGGTGCTGCCGGGCGGGCTGCCGATCGAGACCTGCGACGACCCGGCCGAACGGGTGATGCGGCTGCTGGCCGGTGGTTTCGATGTCACCGAGCGAGTTCCGTTGCGCGCGTGCCTGTTCACCGTGCCCGACACCGACCCGCTGGCCGAGGAGGAGCATGTCCTCGCGGTGGTGGTGCAGCACATCATCGCCGACGGTGCCTCCCTCGCCCCGCTGGCCCGCGATCTGGTGATCGCCTACCGCGCCCGCGTGGAGGGGCGTTCGCCGAGCTGGGCGCCGCTGCCGGTGCAGTACGCCGACTACGCGCTGTGGCAGCGCGCGGTGCTCGGCGACGAGAACGACGAGAGTTCCACCGCCGCACGCCAGCTCGCTTTCTGGCGGACCACCCTGGCCGGTCGCACCGGAACCATCGAACTGCCGCACGACCACCCGCGTCCGCCGCAGGCCTCGTTGCGCGGTGCCGAAGTGCGAACCACGCTGCCCGCCGACGTGCACGCCGGGCTGGCCGAGATCGCCCGCGAGCACAACGCGTCGCTGTTCATGGTCGTGCACGCGGCGCTGGCGGTGCTGCTCGCCCGGGTGAGCGGTGACACCGATATCGCCATCGGCACGCCCATCGCCGGGCGGGGGGAGCCGGAGCTCGACGACCTGGTCGGCATGTTCGTCAACACGCTGACCCTGCGCACCGAGGTCACGCCGCAGCGCGGTTTCGCCGAATTCGTCGACACCGTACGCGAAGTCGACCTCACCGCGTTCGCCCACGCCGACCTGCCGTTCGAGCGGATCGTGGAGGAGGTGGCGCCCACCGGCGCCGTCTCGCACAACCCGCTGTTCCAGGTGGTGCTGTCGTTCCACAACAACGAGACACCGATCCTGCGGCTGCCTGGACTCACCATCGAGGCGGTGGACTCCGCCGCCCGTTCGGCCAAGTTCGATCTGCAGGTGAACGTGGAACCCACGCACACCGCCACCGGTGAACCCGACGAGGTCGGTGTCGTGTTCACCTATGCGACAGATCTTTTCGAGGAACACACCGTCGCCGCGCTGGCGCGTGGCTTCGCCGAGATCGTCGCGGCCGTCGCCGCCGATCCCGCGGTGCGGGTGGGTGATATCGACCTGCGCGATGCCAGGGAGAAGGAACGCGAACTCACCGCCGCGGCCTACGCGCCCGCCCCGTCGGCCAACGGCGCCGCACTGGCCCAGGAACTGGCCGCCGCCGTGGAAGAGGACCCCGACGCGCCTGCCCTCGACCTGGGCGACGCCGAACTGAGCTACCACCAGTTCGACGCCCGCTCCTCACAGTTGGCGCGGTCGCTGATCGCGCGTGGTGCGGGACCGGGCAATGGCGTCGCGATCCGGCTCGACCGGGGTGCCGAGGCCGCCATCGCCGTGTGGGCGGTGCTCAAGGCGGGGGCGGCGGTGGTGCCGCTGCTCACCATCGACGCGCCGCTACCCGACGGGCTGGAGGTGAAGCTCGGGCTGAGCCTCGACATCCTCGACCCGCCCGACGGTCTGGACTGGTACGACCTGGCCGACCCCGCCCTGCGCGCTGAACTGGCCGCCGAGTCACCGCGCCCCATCGGCTACGCCCACCGCACCCGCGCCCTGCGCGGCGACGACGTGGCCTTCGTCGGTGGTGGCCGGGTGCTGAACTACGACGAGCTGGCCGGTGCGGCCGAGCGGATCGGGCAGCGTACGGGTCTGAATTTCGAATCACGGACCCGCACGGCGGGCAGGCCGGATTCGGTGGCCGGGGTGCTCGAACTGGTCGCGGCCGGAATCGCCGGTGCGGCTGTCGTTTTGGGGTCCGGTGACGACGGCGCCGACGAGGTGAGCCATGTGTTCACCGAATCGGCGGTCGCTGTCGCCGAACCAGGGGAAGGTGCCGGTGCGACGATCGTCGCGTTGAGTGAGATGATCGGCAACGCCGGCCGGTCGCAGCAGCGGCGTGCGGTGGCTGGGATGGATGGATAGGTACGAGGTGCGTGCATGACCGGGCAGCGGCGAGTCGACTCCGGCGATCGGATGGGGCTGTCGTGACCAGGGCGTCGCGGGCGTCCGGTACCCGAGCCAGGCAGCGGGGCAAGACGCTGCCGCAACTGCTGTCCGTGGCGGTGGAGTCCAATCCGGGTGGGGTGGCGCTGAGCTGGTCCGACGGTGTGTCGGCGCCGGTTCGCCTGACCTACGGCGAACTCGACGAGCGCGCCAACCGGTTGGCCCGGTTGCTGATCGAGCGTGGAGTCGGTCCCGAGGACGTGGTCGCCGTCGGCATCGGCCGCTCACCGGAGTCGGTACTGGCCATGTGGGCGGTGACCAAGGCCGGTGCGGCCTTCCTGCCCGTCGACCCGAACTACCCGCAGGCGCGGGTGTCGCACATGCTCGCCGACGCGGGCGCGGTGGTCGGGCTGTCGATGTCGGCGGCCGTCGATCGCCTGCCCGGCACCGTGGAATGGCTGTGCCTGGACGACCCGGCGGTGCGCCGCGCGGCCGAGGAACACCCCGGCGACCCCGTGACCTTCGCCGACCGGGTGCGCCCGCTGCGGCTACAGCATCCCGCCTACGTGGTGTACACCTCCGGGTCGACCGGTCTGCCCAAGGGTGTCGTGGTGACCCACGCCGGTCTCGCCGGGTACTGCGCCGAGCAACGCGCCCACTACGGCATCGAACCCACTTCGCGCACTCTGCATTTCGCGTCGCCGTCGTTCGACGCGGCCGTGCTGGAACTGCTGATGGCCGTCGGTGCGGGGGCGACCATGGTGGTCGCGCCCGCGGGCATCCTCGGCGGTGCCGAGCTGGCCGAGGTGCTGCGCCGCGAGTCGGTGACGCACATGTTCATCACCACCGCCGCCCTCGCCTCGCTCGATCCCACCGGGCTCGACGAACTGGCCGTGGTCACCACCGGTGGTGAGGCGTGCCCGCCGGATCTGATCCGCCGCTGGGCCACCGGCACCCGGCGTTTCCACGATTGCTACGGGCCCACCGAAACCACCATCGTCACCAATATCAGTGCGCCGCTGGAGATCGGCGACACGGTGAACATCGGTGCCCCGCTGCGTGGGGTCACCGAGTACGTGCTCGACGAACGCCTCGTCCGCGTGCCCGACGGGATGATCGGCGAACTGTACATCGCGGGTAACGGGCTGGCGCGCGGCTACCACCGCAGGCCCGCGCTCACCGCGTCCAGATTCGTCACCGACCCGTTCGACCCGGCGGGCGGACGCATGTACCGCACCGGCGATCTGGTGCGCAGACGGCCCGACGGCGCCGTCGAATTCGTGGGACGCAACGACTTCCAGGTGAAGGTGCGCGGATTCCGCATCGAGCTCGGCGAGATCGACACCGTGCTCACCGCGCACGAGTCCGTCGACTTCGCGGTGACCGTCGGCCACGAACTCGACAACGGCACAACGATTCTCGCCGCCTACGTGCATGCCGCGCCGGGCGCCTCGATCGATCTCGACGAGGTGCTCGCCCACGCCAGGGCTGGTCTGCCCGCCCACATGGTGCCGACCGCGCTGACGGTGCTCGAGACCATCCCGCTCACGCCTGTCGGCAAGCTCGACCGGGCCGCGCTGCCCGCGCCGACCCTGCGCGCCGCCGAGTTCCGCAGGCCGTCCGGGGCGATGGAGGAGCTGGTCGCAGCGGTCTTCACCGACCTGCTGCACCCGGCCGATCCGATCGGCGCCGACGACGACTTCTTCGCCCTCGGTGGTAACTCCCTGCTCGCCACCCGGGTCGCGGCTCGGCTCGGCGCCGAACTGTCGACCCGTGTTCCGGCCGGGCATGTCTTCGAGAGTCCCACTGTCGCCGGGCTCGCCGCGCTGCTGGAGCCGCTGAAGGGTGCGGGTGGGCACGCGCCGTTGACCCGGCGCGGCCGTCCCGAGCTGATCCCGCTCTCGCCCGCGCAGCGGCGGATGTGGTTCCTCAACCAGTTCGACCCGAACTCCACGGCCGAGACGATCCCGTTCGCTCTGCGCCTGACCGGGCCTTTCGACGCGCACGCGCTGTACGCGGCGTTGTCGGATCTGGTCGGCAGGCACGAATCCCTGCGCACCTGGTATCCGGTGCTCACTGCCGGTGAAACCGCCGACGACGGTGTGGCCGAAGGTGTCGGGCACCAGGTGATCCTGCCCGCCTCCGAAGCGGTGCCCGAGGTGCTCGTAGACAGCCTGTCCGAGGACGAATTGCCGCTCTGGCTGGCCGAATTCGCCGCCAAGGGCTTCGATGTGGCGGCCGGGGTTCCGCTGCGGGTGGCGCTGGCCGAACTCGGCCCGCGCGATCACGTGGTCGCGATCGCCCTGCACCACATCACCGCCGACGGTGCCTCCATCACCCCACTGCTGCGCGACCTGCTCGGCGCCTACCTGGCGCGGCGCAACCGGTCCCGGCCCAGCTGGGCGCCCCTGCCGGTGCAGTACGCCGACTACACGCTGTGGCATCGCGAACTGCTCGGCGCCGAGGACGATCCCGACTCGCTCGCCGCCGCCCAGATCACCTTCTGGCGCAATACGCTCGCCGCCCTGCCCGACCGCCTCGACCTGCCGACCGACCGCCCGCGGCCGCCCGTATTCACCGGTCGCGGTGCGGAATTCGGCTTCCAGATCCCCGCCGCCGTGCACACCGCGCTCGCCGACCTGGCCCAACGCACCGGCACCTCGGAGTTCATGGTCGTGCACGCCGCACTCGCGGTGCTGCTGAGCCGGGTGGCCCACACCGACGACATCGCCATCGGCACCCCGGTGGCCGGGCGCGGTGCCCGCGAACTCGACGACCTGATCGGCATGTTCGTCAACACCCTGGTCCTGCGCACCCAGGTGGACCAGCGGGCGAGCTTCCTCGAGCTGCTGCGGGCGACCAAACGCGCCGACCTGGCCGCCTTCGCCCACGCCGACCTGCCCTTCGAACGGCTCGTCGAATTGCTCGACCCGGTGCGCTCGCAGGCGCATCATCCGCTGTTCCAGGTGGCGCTGTTCTTCCAGAACCTCGACCTGCCGACGTTGCGGTTGCCCGGCATGGAAGTGGCGCCGGTCCAATTCGGTGGCACGGTCGCGCGTTTCGATCTGCAACTGACCGTCGTGCCCGGCACCGATCCGGCCGAACCGATGGCGGCGCTGTTCACCTACGCCACCGATCTGTTCGACGCGGAGTCCATCGAGAACCTGGCCGGACGCTTCACCCGCCTGCTCTCGGCGGTGACCGCCGAGCCGTCGCTGAGAGTGGCCGAAGTCGACCTGCTCACCGACGAGGAACGTCACCAGAGCATCGTCGCCTGGAACGACACCACCCACCCGGTGGCGCCGGAGCTCGTGCTCGACGCCTATCGCCGTGCGGTACAGGCCCATCCGTCGGCCACGGCGCTGGTGTACGAGGGCGCCGCGCTCACCTATCGGCAGTTCGACGAGCGGGTCAACGCGCTGGCCCGCGTGCTGATCGGCGCGGGCGTCGGACCGGAAAGCCTTGTCGGACTGGCTGTCCGGCGCTCGCCGGAACTGGTGATCGGCACGTACGCGGTGCTCACCGCCGGTGGCGCCTACGTGCCGCTCGACCCCGACCATCCGGCCGACCGCATCGCCTACATCCTCGACACCGCCCGCCCCGCCTGCGTACTGAGCACCCGCGCCGACGCCACCGCCCTCCCCACGGGAATCGACGTGGTGCTAATCGACGAACTCGGCACCGCCGGCGTGTCCGTCGAACCGGTGCGCCCCGAGGAACTCCTCGCTCCGCTGCACCCCGAGCACCCCGCCTACGTCATCTTCACCTCCGGTTCCACCGGCCGACCCAAGGGCGTGCTGATCTCGCATGCCGCCATCCACAACCAGCTGGTGTGGATGCTGGCGAAATACCCCCTGGTCCTGGGCGACGTCTACCTCCAGAAGACCGCGACCACCTTCGACGTGTCCCTCTGGGGTTACTTCCTCCCGTTGCGCGTGGGGGCCACTCTGCTGCTGGCGACCCCCGACGGCCACCGCGATCCGGCGTACCTCATCGATCTCATCGACACCCACCGCGTCACCGTCACCGACTTCGTCCCGTCGATGCTCACGGTCTTCGCGGCGCAGGCACGTGCCGGTCGGCCGGAAATCGAGTCCGTGGCGAGCGCGTCGGCACGTGGCGAGGGCGCTTCCGGTGTGGTCGTCGACGCCGCGCAAGCCTCGGCCGGATCCGGCGACTCGGCGCAGCCGCGACGTGCGCCGGGTGGGCTGCCGCAGCGCGTGCCCGGGAATTCCGCAGGGCTCCGAGGTGGTCCGGCGCGCGTGGCGACGGACGATGCCGGTGTGGCCTCGCCCGGGCTCGGTGGCTCGACGCAGTCCGGTTCGGGTTCTCGACAGGCGCACGGTCTGGGTGGTCCGGCGTCGACGGCTCCGTCCGGCTCCGTCGGGGATCGTGTCACCCGTGAGCGGCTGTTGCGTTCGGCGCTGGCTACCGAGCCCGCTCAGGAGGACGAGCCGCCCGCGTGGTCGCTGCGGGCCTCGCGGACGTCGGCCAACCCGCTACCCGGCCCCGTAGATGCGCGGCCTGCCAGCCTGTCGACATTGCGCGACGTGTTCGTGATCGGTGAGGCGTTGCCGCCGGAAACCGTCGATGCCATGGCCGAGGTGTGTTCGGCGCGGCTGCACAATCTGTACGGGCCGACCGAGGCGGCTGTCTCGGTGACCTACTGGCCCGCCAGGGCGGGGGAGCGGTCGGTGCCGATCGGTCTGCCGCAGTGGAACACTCGCGTGTACGTGCTCGACGAGCGGCTGCGGCCGGTGCCGCCGGGCGTCGCGGGCGAGCTCTATCTCGCGGGCGATCAGCTCGCGCGCGGGTATGTCGCGCGGCCCGGTCTCACCGCCGACCGGTTCGTCGCCGACCCGTTCGCCGCCGATTTCGGTGGTTCGGTGACCGGCGCCCGCATGTACCGCACCGGTGACCTGGTGGTGTGGCGCAGGCCGACCGCGGGCGAGCCCCAGCGGCTCGACTACCTGGGCCGCATCGACTTCCAGGTGAAGTTCCGTGGCCAGCGCATCGAACTCGGCGAGATCGAAACCGCCCTGCTGGCAAGCGAATCCGTGAGCCAGGCGGTGGCGATGGTCGCCGCGACCGAACTCGGCGATCAGCTGGTGGCCTATGTGGTTCCGGCGCCCGGCCGCGCCGCCGACCCGGATCGTCTGTTGGCCTCGGTCTCCAAAACCCTTCCGGCGTACATGGTTCCGGCCGCCATCACGGTGCTCGACGAATTGCCACTCAACCCGAGCGGCAAACTCGACCGCAAAGCGCTGCCCGCACCGCATTTCACCACGCGCGCCTTCCGTGCCCCGGCGACCGCGGCTGAGAAACTGGTCGCTGAGCTCTACGGGGAAGTGCTGGGGCGCAGGGACATCGGTGTCGACGACGACTTCTTCGCCCTGGGCGGAAACTCTCTTGTCGCGACCCGGCTGGTCGCCCGTCTCGGCGCCGCCACCGGCAGCCGCATCCCCGTGCGCACCCTGTTCGAGCACCCGACGGTCGCGGCGCTGGCCGCCACCCTCGACCCGGCCGCCGTCGACGCGACGGCGGACACCGTCTCCACCCTCGGCAGCCTGGACCGCCCGGCCGAACTTCCACTGTCACCGGCCCAGCGCCGCATGTGGTTCCTCAACCGCTTCGACCAGGGCGCCACCGGCGACGGCACCGCCGCCTACAACCTGCCCTTCGCGCTGCGCCTCACCGGCAACCTGGACGTCGACGCCCTCACCACGGCATTGCACGACGTCCTGGCCCGCCACGAAGTCCTGCGCACCGTCTACCCCGACACCGGCGACGGCCCGATCCAGCGGATCCTGCCCGCCGACGAGATCGACCTCGGCATCACGGTCCACCGTATCGGTGAACCCGCCGACCCCTTCGCCACCACCAAGCTCCCCATCGTGAACGCTGCCGCCGATGCGGGCGCACCTGATGCGGCCGGGCGGCCCTTCGTCCGTTCTGGTGGGCTACCGGCCGAGTCCGGGTCAGGCGCAGAGCTGGTCGAACAGATCACCGCACTGGCTTCGACCGCCTTCGATGTGACGACCGAGGTGCCCTTGCGGGTGCGGTTGTTCGAGGTGACCGGTGCCGATCCGGACGCGCCGACGGAATACGTGCTCGCGGTGGTGGTGCACCACATCGCGGCCGACGCCTCGTCGATGGCGCCACTGGTGCGCGACATGACCACCGCCTATCTCGCACGGGCGGCCGGGCACGCGCCCGACTGGGTGAGTCTGCCGGTGCAGTACGCCGACTACGCGCTGTGGCAGGTGGACCGGCTGGGTGCCGAAACCGACCCTGAATCGCTCGCCGCGCAACAGGTTGCCTTCTGGCAGGCGGAACTGTCCGGGCTGCCGGACCTGCTCGAGCTGCCCGCCGATCGCCCACGCCCCGCCGTCGCCTCGCTCGCGGGTGACCGGGTGCCGGTGCGGATCGACGCCGACACCCACGCCGGGCTCGCGCGGATCGCGCAGCAGACCGGATCGACGGTCTTCATGGTGTTGCACACCGCCTTCGCCGTGCTGCTCGCGCGGCTGGCCGGTACCGCCGACGTGGCGGTCGGGACACCTGTCGCCGGCCGCGGGGAACGCGAACTCGACGACCTGATCGGCATGTTCGTCAACACCGTCGTCCTGCGCACCCGCTACGACGGGAGCGCGGCCTTCGCCGATCTGCTCGCCGACCAGCGCTCCCGCGATCTGGCCGCCTTCGCCGCCGCCGATGTGCCCTTCGAACGGCTGGTGGAGGTCCTCGACCCGCCGCGTTCCACGGCACGTCACCCGCTGTTCCAGGTCGGCCTGTCCTTCCAGAACGTGGACCACGCCACCCTCGAACTGCCGGGTCTGCGGATCGCCCCGGTGCCCGCGGATCTCGCGGTCTCGCAATTCGACCTGCACCTGATCGTCGGTGACGGGTACGCCGAGGACGGCAGCCCCACCGGCATCGAAGGGTTCTTCACCTACGCCACCGACCTGTTCGACGCCGCCACCGTGGCTGGGTTCGCCGAGCGGCTGAACCTGCTGCTCGACGCGATCGTGCGGGACCCGGCCCGGGTGGTCGGCGATGTCGATCTGCGCACGGCCGTCGAGCGGTCGAGCGAAATCGTCAGCGGTGCCGCCGATCTCGCGATGCCGACCGGCACCCTCGCCGATCTGCCCGCCTCGGCGCGGCCCGAAGCGATCGCCCTCGTCGCGGACCTGCCGGAGGGACGTCTCGAACTGACCTATGCCGAGTTCGAGGCGCGCGCGAATCGCCTTGCCCGCCACCTCATCTCGCTCGGTGTCGGCCCGGAGTCGCTGGTCGCGCTCGCCCTGCCCCGTTCGGTGGATCTAGTGGTCGCCATGTACGCGGTGGCTCGTTCCGGCGGTGCCTACGTGCCGATCGACCCGGATCAACCCGCCGACCGGACCGACTACATCCTGCACACCGCAGCCCCGATCTGCGTGCTGTCCAACGGTTTCCGCACGGACGCGGCGCCCGTGGTCCGGGTGGACCATCCGGCGGTGCAGTCCGCCGATCCGGCCCCGGTGACCGATGCGGATCGTCGGGCGCCGCTGCGTCCGGAGAACACGGCGTATGTCATCTTCACCTCCGGATCCACCGGACGACCCAAGGGTGTCGCGGTCCCGCACGCGGCGGTGGTCAACCAATTGCAGTGGCTTCGTGCCGAATTCGAGACGACCGCGGCCGACGCGTTCCTGCTGAAGACGCCCGCCACTTTCGACCTCTCGGTGTGGGAGTTCTGGTCGGCGGCCGTCTGCGGTGGCCGCCTGATGATCGCCGCACCCGACAGGCACCGCGATCCGGCCTACCTGGACGCGCTCATCGCCGACGCGGACGTAACCACACTCACGGCGGTACCGTCGCTGCTCGACACCCTCGTCGGCTACTGGGAGGCGACCGCGCCACCCCTGCACCGCATCCTGGCGATCGGCGAAACACTGCCCGCCCCGCTGGCGCAGCGACTGCTGAATACCCTGCCGGACACCAGGATCGACAACCTCTACGGTCCCACCGAGGCCGCCGTCTCGATCACCGACCATCGGGTGACTTCCGCCGATACCGAGACCGTCCCCATCGGCACGCCCGAGTGGAACAGCCGTGTCTACGTGCTCGACGAGCGCCTGCGTCCCGTCCCACCCGGCGTGCGTGGCGAGCTGTACCTCGGTGGCGTCCAGCTGGCCAGGGGTTACCTGCGCAAACCGGCCCTCACCGCCGAACGTTTCCTGGCCGACCCCTTCCAGCCGGGTGCCCGCATGTACCGCACCGGCGACCTGGTCATCCGCACGCCCGCGGACAGCGCATCGCGTGGCGAACTGATCTACCTGGGCCGCACCGACTTCCAGGTCAAGGTCCGTGGCTTCCGGGTGGAACCCGGCGAGGTCGAAGCCGCGCTCCTCGCCCTCCCACAGGTCGCCCAAGCCGCCGTCCTGGCACGCACCGACGCCCACTACGGCGACCGCCTCGTCGCGTACGTGGTGCCGGCGGACTCTGAATCGGCCGCCGGCCGCGCCGCGCATTTCGGTGCTGCCGAGAACTCGGTCGCGGCATCCGCCCCGGCCATTCGTCCGGAACTCGATGTGGCGCAGGTCAAGTCCGCGCTGCGGGAGACATTGCCCGCGTACCTGGTGCCCGAGTCATTCGTGGTGCTCGATGCGCTGCCACGCACCGTCAACGGCAAGCTGGACCGCGCTGCCCTGCCCGCACCGGTCTTCGAATCCGCCGCTTTCCGGGCGCCGACGACGCCTACGGAGCAGCTGATCGCCGGGGTCTACGCCGACATCCTCGGGGTGGACGACGTCGGGGCCGATGACGACTTCTTCGCCCTCGGCGGTAACTCTCTGCTCGCGACCCGTGCGGCCGCCCGCATCGCCGAGGCGCTGAACCGCGCGGTGGGCGTGCGACTGCTGTTCGAGGCCCCGACGGTCACCGAACTCGCGCTGCGGGTGCACCGGGCCGACGAGTTGTCGGCCGCGCGCCCGGTCGCGGGACCGCGCCCGGCCGAGGTGCCGCTGTCGCTGGCCCAGCAGCGCATGTGGCTGCTCAACCAGCTCGACCCCGACGCGACCGTCTACAACATCCCCGCGGCCATCCGCCTCACCGGCACCCTCGACCTGCCCGCCCTCGAGGCCGCCGTCCGCGACCTGTTCACCCGCCACGAAGTCTTGCGCACCCGCTACCCGGCGACCCCGCACGATCGGGTCCGGCAGCCTGCGGCGCTCACCAGGGGAACCGCCGCCGGGCAACCGGCGACCGGTGCGTCGGTGGATGCCACGGCCGGGCGCGGCGCCGAACGGGAAGGCTGGGACCGGCCCGTGCAGGAGGTGCTGGCTCCGGGCGCGGTCGACCTCGACCTCACACCTGTACCGGTCACCGCCGACGATGTCCTCGCCGAAGTTCGGTGCACCGCCTCGACCGGGTTCGATGTCACCGCCGCGCCACCGGTCCGGTTGCGTCTGCTCCGGCTGAGCGCCGACGAACACGTGCTGGTGTTCGTCGCGCATCACATCGCCGCCGACGGCTTCTCGATGGGCCCACTCACCAGGGACCTGGTGCTCGCCTACACCGCGCGCACCTCGGGTGCCGCGCCCGCGTGGACGCCACTGCCCCTCCAGTACGCCGATTACGCGGTGTGGCAACGCGATACGCTCGGCGACGAGGCGGACCCGTCATCGATCGCCGCGAACCAGCTCGCCTACTGGGCCACCGAACTCGCCGACCTCCCCGACGAGATCGACCTGCCGACCGACCGGCCACGCCCAGCGGTGCAGTCCTTCGCCGGTGGCACAACAGGTTTCGACATCGACGCCGACCTGCACGCCGGACTCGCCGCACTGGCACGGCGGGAAGGCGTCACCCTGTTCATGGTCGTGCAGGCCGCGCTCGCCACTCTCCTGGCCCGCCTGTCCGACACCGACGATGTCGCCATCGGCACCCCGATCGCCGGTCGCGGTGCGCGCGAACTCGACGACCTCGTCGGCATGTTCGTCAACACCCTCGTGCTGCGCAGCCGCATCGCGGGCGACGAACCGTTCACCGCGGTGCTGGCCGCGACCCGCGACACCGACCTGCGCGCCTTCGCCCACGCCGACGTCCCGTTCGAGCGGGTCGTCGACGCGGTCCAACCAGCCCGCTCGACCAGCAGGCACCCCCTGTTCCAGGTGGCGCTGTCATTCGAGAACCTCGCGCCGGTGACCGTGGAACTGCCCGGTCTCGCCGTGCACGCCCTCGACGCCCGCACCGCCGACGCCAAGTTCGACCTGCTGCTCACCGTGCGCGAGCAGCAGCGCAACGGCGGCATGTACGCCGAATTCACCTACGCCACCGACCTGTTCGACGAATCGACGGTGCGTACTCTCGGTGCCCGTTTCACCCGCCTGCTGGCAGCCGTCGCCGCGGACCCCACCGCGCCCGTCGGCGATATCGACCTGCTCGACGAGCGGGAACTCGCCGCGCAGACGACCTTCGTGGGCCCACCCGCCGCGCCTGCGCGCACCCTCGCCCAGCTCATGGGCGACGCGGTCCGCGCCAACCCGTCGGGAATCGCCCTGCGCGGCGAAGGACGCGGTTTCACCTACACCGACCTCGACGCGGCCGCCAACCAGTTGGCCCGTGCGCTCATCGCCCGTGGCGCGGGCCCGGAAGTGCCGGTGGCCGTCGCCATCCGGCGATCGGTGGAATCCGTGCTCGCGCTGTGGGCCATCGCCCGCACCGGCGCGGTGATCGTGCCGATCGACCCCGGCTACCCCCTCGACCGGATCGCGCACATGGTCGCTGATTCGGGTGCGACCCTCGGCGTCACCCTGGCCGCCGAACTGGCCGACCTGCCCGCGTTGCCCGCCGCCGGTGGCTGGGTGGCGCTCGACGACCGCACGTTCACCGCCGAGGTCGCGGCGAATCCCGGTGTCGGGCTGCGCGAGATCGAGCTCCTCGGCACCGCGCGCCCGGGCGGCGCGGCGTACATGATCTACACCTCCGGGTCGACCGGTCTGCCCAAGGGCGTCGTGGTCACCCATGCCGGTGTCGCCAACTTCTGCGCCGAACAGGTCGAGCGCTACCGGCTCGACAAGTCCACGCGCGCCCTGGCATTCGCCTCGCCGTCGTTCGATGCGTCCATGCTGGAACTGCTGCTCGCCCTCGGCGGCGCGGGCACGCTCGTCGTCGCGCCGGCCGACAGTGTCGGCGGCACCGACTTGGCCGAACTGATCCGCACGGAAGGAGTCAGCCATGCCTTCCTCACCCCGACCGTGCTCGCCACCCTCGAGCCCGAGGGGCTACCCGATCTGCGCGTCCTGATCGTCGGCGGCGAGCACCTGCCCGCGGACCTCGCTGCTCGCTGGGGCACGCTGCCGCAACGCCGCTTGCACAACGCCTACGGCCCCACCGAGGCGACCATCGCTGCCACGATCAGCGCACCGTTGCACGGCACCGACGTGCACATGGGCGGTCCGATCCATGGCATCCGCGCCCTGGTCCTCGACCCCCGTCTGCACCCGGTGCCCGAAGGCACCACCGGTGAGCTCTACGTGGGCGGTATCCAGCTGGCGCGCGGCTACCATCAGCGCGCGGGCCTCACCGCAGCCCGCTTCGTCGCCGATCCGCACGGTCCGGCCGGTGCCCGCCTCTACCGCACCGGCGACCTCGTCCGCCGCCGCGGCGACGTGCTGGAATACCTGGGCCGCAACGACTTCCAGGTGAAGATCCGTGGTCTGCGCATCGAACTCGGCGAGATCGATGCCGTGCTGGCCGCCGCACCCGGCGTCAGCTGGGTCAGCACGATGGGCCGCGACAACGGTGCCGGATCGACCATGCTCGTGTCCTATGTGCAAGGCACCGATCTGGAACCGAGCGCACTCACCGCCGCCGCCGCCGAGGCACTGCCGGACTACATGGTGCCCGCCGCCGTCGTCGTACTCGACGAACTGCCGCTCACCCCGAGCGGCAAACTCGACCGCCGCGCCCTGCCCGATCCGGTGCTCGGCCGCCGCGAGTTCCGGCCGCCGCGCAGCTCCGCCGAACGCGCCGTCGCCCGCGTGATCGGTGAGGTGCTCGGCCACGACCGGGTCGGTGTGGACGACGACTTCTTCGCCCTCGGCGGCGACAGCATCACCGCCATCCAGGTGGTGTCGCGGGCCGCCGACGCCGGCGTCACCCTGCGCCCGCGCGACCTGTTCGCCGCGCGCACCGTCGGCGCCCTCGCCGAGCGCGCGCAACTCACCGCCG
>NZ_BDBI01000024.1 GCF_001612905.1 Nocardia ignorata NBRC 108230
ACCCCCGCACCGGGTGCTCAGGCCCCGCGTCCGGCCGGTCCCGGCCCGAAGCCCGGCCCGAAGACCCCCCGGGTCGGCAACAACCCGTTCAGCTCCGCTCCCGATCGTGAGCGTCCGGCGCCGCGTCCCGCCCCGCAGGGCGGTCCTCGCCCGACGCCGGGTCAGGGCGGTCCCCGTCCGGCTCCCGGTCAGGGTGGCCCGCGTCCGGCTCCCGGTCAGGGCGGTCCCCGCCCCGGTCAGGGTCAGGGTCAGGGTGGCCCGCGTCCGGCCGCCGCGCAGGGCGGTGCCCCGCGACCCGGTGGTCCGCGCCCCAACCCGGGCTCGATGCCGCCGCGTCCGAACCCCGGCGCCATGCCCGCTCGTTCCGCACGTCCCGGCCCCGCGGCCGGTGGCCGTCCGGGTCGTCCCGGCGGCGCCCCCGGTGGCGGCGCAGGCCGTCCCGGTGGTGGCGGCGGTGGCGGCTACCGCGGTGGCGGTGGCGGTGCCCCCGGCGCTCCTGGTGCCGGTGCGCCCGCGGCCGGTGGTTTCCGTGGTCGCCCCGGTGGCGGCGGCGGTCGTCCCGGTGGTCCCGGTGGCCGTGGTGGTGCCGCAGGCGCCTTCGGTCGTCCCGGTGGCGCGGTGCGCCGTGGCCGCAAGTCGAAGCGGGCGAAGCGCGCCGAGTACGAGAACATGCAGGCTCCCGCCGTCGGCGGCGTGCGTCTGCCCCGTGGCAACGGCGAGATCATCCGTCTCGCCCGTGGCGCCTCGCTGTCGGACTTCGCCGAGAAGATCGACGCGAACCCGGCCGCACTCGTGCAGGCCTTGTTCAACCTCGGCGAGATGGTCACCGCGACCCAGTCGGTGAACGACGAGACCCTCGAGCTGCTCGGCAGCGAGATGAACTACGTCGTCCACGTGGTCAGCCCCGAGGACGAGGACCGCGAGCTCCTCTCCTCGTTCGACCTCACCTACGGCGAGGACGCGGGCACCGAGGAAGACCTCGAGCAGCGTCCGCCGGTGGTGACCGTGATGGGTCACGTCGACCACGGTAAGACCCGACTGCTGGACACGATCCGTAAGGCCAACGTCCGTGAGGGCGAGGCCGGTGGCATCACCCAGCACATCGGTGCCTACCAGGTGCTGACGAACCTGAACGAGGAAGAGCGCCTCATCACCTTCATCGACACCCCGGGTCACGAGGCGTTCACCGCCATGCGTGCCCGTGGTGCGAAGGCCACCGACATCGCGATCCTCGTGGTCGCGGCCGACGACGGCGTCATGCCGCAGACGGTGGAAGCGATCAACCACGCCCAGGCGGCCGACGTGCCGATCGTCGTGGCGGTCAACAAGATCGACAAGGAAGGCGCGAACCCGGACAAGATCCGGCAGCAGCTGACCGAATACGGCCTGGTGACCGAGGAATACGGTGGCGACACCATGTTCGTCGACATCTCGGCCAAGCAGGGCACCAACATCGACGCGCTGCTCGAAGCGGTGCTGCTGACCGCGGATGCCTCGCTCGACCTGCGGGCCAACCCGGACATGGACGCCCAGGGTGTCGCCATCGAGGCGCACCTCGACCGCGGCCGTGGCCCGGTGGCCACCGTGCTCATCCAGCGCGGCACGCTCCGTGTCGGCGACTCGATCGTGGCGGGCGACGCCTACGGTCGCGTGCGCCGCATGGTCGACGAGCACGGCGAGGACGTCCACGCGGCGCTCCCGTCGCGCCCGGTGCAGGTCATCGGTTTCACCTCGGTGCCCGGCGCCGGTGACAACCTGATCGTGGTCGAGGAAGACCGCATCGCCCGCCAGATCGCCGACCGCCGCAACGCACGCAAGCGCAACGCGCTGGCCGCACGCAGCCGCAAGCGGATCAGCCTGGAAGATCTGGATGCCGCCCTGAAGGAGACTTCGGAGCTCAACCTGATCCTCAAGGGCGACAACTCCGGTACCGTCGAGGCCCTCGAAGAGGCCCTGCTCGGTATCGAGATCGACGACGAGGTGCGCCTGCGCGTCATCGACCGCGGTGTCGGTGGCGTCACCGAGACCAACGTCAACCTGGCGTCGGCCTCGAACGCGATCATCATCGGCTTCAACGTCCGTGCGGAGGGCAAGGCCACCGAGCTGGCCAACCGCGAGGGCGTCGACATCCGGTACTACTCGGTGATCTACCAGGCCATCGACGAGATCGAGAAGGCCCTCAAGGGCATGCTCAAGCCGATCTACGAAGAGGTCGAGCTGGGCCGGGCGGAGATCCGCGCGATCTTCCGTTCGTCGAAGATCGGCAACATCGCCGGCTGCATGGTCACCAGCGGTTCGGTCAAGCGCAACGCCAAGGCGCGCCTGATCCGTGACGGCCGGGTGATCGCCGAGACGATGACCATCTCCTCGCTCAAGCGGGAGAAGGACGACGCCACCGAGGTGCGCGAGGGTTTCGAGTGCGGTATGACCGTGACCTACAGCGACATCAAGGACGGCGACATCATCGAGGCGTACGAGCTGCGCGAGAAGCCGCGCGACTGATATCGCACACCGTTCCACACGCCGCATCCGAATCCTCGGGTGCGGCGTGTGGTCATGCGTGCAAACCATCTACCAGGAGGTGAGCACCGCTGTACATCGGTGCGCTCGAATTCGATCTACTGCTCGGTGACGTGCATTCGCTCAAGGAGAAGCGGTCGGTGATCCGGCCGATCCTCGCCGAGCTGCAGAAACGCTTCGCCGTGAATGCCGCCGAGGCCGGTGATCAGGACCTGCACCGCCGTGCGCTGCTCGGGGTGGCCATGGTCAGTGCGGAAACGGGACATCTCAACGAGGTGCTCGACAAATGTGAGCGGCACGTTGCCGCGCGTCCGGAGATAGAGTTGCTGGCAGTACGCCGCCGGATCTTCGGACCCGAAGACTGACAGGCGCGGCCCGGGTGTCACAGCCCGGTGCCTGCCTATGAGAGGAGTGTCCCCATGGTGGATCAAGCCAGGGCTCGCCGACTCGCCAAGCGGATTTCCGCGATCGTGGCCACCGCGATCGAGTACGAGATCAAGGATCCGCGGCTGCGGTTCGTCACAGTCACCGACGCCAAGGTGACCGGCGATCTGCGCGAGGCGACGATTTACTACACGGTGATGGGCGAGACGCTCGACGCCGAGCCCGATTACGCGGCGGCCGCCGCAGGTCTCGACGCGGCCAAGGGGGTACTGCGGTCCAAGGTCGGCGCGGGGACGGGCGTGAAGTTCACCCCGATCCTGTCGTTCAGCCTGGACAAGGTGCCCGACGCGGCGCGCGAGATGGAAGAGCTGCTGGCCAGGGCTCGCGCCATCGACGACGAGGTGGCCAAGGTGGCCGCCAACGCCAAGCACGCCGGTGACGCCGACCCGTACAAGTCCGAACGCGACGACGAGGACGAGTAGGGCACCCGCGTGACCAGTGTCCGGGACGGGACCGAACTGGGTGCCGCCGTCGCGTTGCTGGCGGCCGCCCGTTCGGTGACCGTCCTGTGCCATGTGCAGCCCGATGCCGACACGGTCGGCAGCGGGCTGGCCTTGGCGCTGGCTCTCGACCGCCGCGGCGTGCCGGTGTGCGTGTCGTTCGCCGAACCGGCCGAGCTGCCCGCCTCGCTGCGTACCCTGCCCGGCGGGCAGCATCTCGTCGCGCCCGGGCAGGTTCCGCACGAGGTGGACCTGCTGGTGGTCGTCGACTGCGGTGCCCGCAGCCGCCTCGGTGCGCTCGCCGACCGATTATCCGGTGCGGCAACGACTCTGGTGATCGACCATCACCGCGCCAACGACGGTTTCGGCACGGTGGATCTGATCGATGAGACGGCGGCCTCGACCACCGAGCTGGTCACCCGGCTGCTCGACGCGTGGGGCGTGCCTATCGACGCCGCCATCGCGCACTGCCTGTTCGCGGGTCTGGTCACCGACACCGGTTCGTTCCGCTGGGCCAGGCCGGGCAGCCACGCGTTGGCCGAGCGGCTGCTCGCCACCGGCATCGACGGTTCCGAAATCACCCGGTCCCTGCTCGATACCCACCCCTTCACGTGGTTACCGATGCTGTCGAAGGTGTTGTCCTCGGCGGTGGTCGTGCCCGGTGCGGCGGGCGTCGGGCTGGTGTACGCACTGGTCCGGGCGGCCGACACGCACGAGGTGGGGCCCGAGGAAGTGGAGAGCGTCATCGACGTCATCCGCACGACCGCCGAGGCGGGGATCGCCGTCGTCTTCAAGGAGGCGCGCGGGCAGAACGACCGCTGGACGGTCTCGCTGCGTTCGCGCGACTCGGCCCCCGGTGTTTCCGACGGTGTCGACGTGGCGGCGATCGCGAGCCGGTTCGGCGGTGGGGGACATCGGTTCGCGGCCGGGTACACGACTTATGGGAGCGCCGAGTCCGTGGTGCGCGCGTTGGTGGACGAGCTCTCCTGACGCACTGGTGTTGTGGTCGACGGCGTCGAGGCTGTCGATTTCATGACGGGATCAGGCGGTCAGTCGCCGCGAGGGGCGGCCGGGGTGGCCACAGGCTCTCGGTGTCTCGCCGACTTGTCGGTGGTCTGTGCCAGTATCGGCGGATCGGATGCGGGTGGTGGGAGGTCGGTGTGGGGTCGACGGTGTCCAACGATGACGACGCGATGATCGAGAACGCCGGGCCCCGGCGGATTCTCGGCATCGCGGTGCCGACGCTCGGTGTGCTGGTCGCGGAACCCCTGTATCTGCTGTTCGATATCGCGGTGGTCGGGCGGCTCGGGGCGCTGGCGTTGGCCGGGCTCGCCGTCGGCGGGGTGATTCTGGGGACGGTGAGTACGCAGCTGACGTTCCTGTCCTACGGGACGACGGCGCGGGCGGCTCGGCGCAACGGTGCGGGCGACCGCGCGGGGGCGGTCGAAGAGGGTGTGCAGGCCAGTTGGGTCGGCCTCGGGATCGGCATCGTGATCCTCGCGGTGATCCAGCTGTTCGCGGGCCCACTGTGTTCGGTGCTCGCCGGCGGTGGGGAGATCGCCGACGAAGCCCTCACCTGGGTGCGGATCGCACTCTTCGGAGTGCCGTTGATCCTGCTGTCCATGGCGGGCAACGGGTGGATGCGTGGGGTGCAGGACGTTCGGCGTCCACTGTTGTATGTCGTTGCCGGGCTGGCTCTTTCGGCTGTGCTGTGTCCGGTTCTGGTGTACGGATTACTCGGCGCGCCACGGATGGAGCTGGCCGGATCGGCGGTGGCCAACCTCGTCGGCCAAACGGTGTCGGGTGCACTGTTCGGTTACGCCCTGCTGCGGGAACGGGTTTCGTTGCGACCACGCCCGTCGGTGATGCGCGCCCAACTGGTCCTCGGCCGCGACCTCATCGTGCGCAGTCTGTCGTTCCAGGTGTGTTTCGTCTCGGCCGCCGCCGTCGCGGCCCGCTTCGGCGCCGCATCGGTCGCCGCCCACCAACTGGTGCTGCAACTGTGGAATTTCCTCGCACTGACGCTGGATTCGCTGGCCATCGCCGCCCAGACCCTGGTCGGTGCGGCGCTCGGCGCGGGCAACGCCCGGGGTGCGAAGGGCATCGCCCGGCGCGTCACGACCTGGTCGGGGATATTCGGACTGTTCCTCGCCGGAATCTTCGCCGCCGCTGCCGGCGTACTGCCACTGCTGTTCACCGACGACGCGGCAGTACTCGACCGCACCCACGTGATCTGGTGGTTCTTCGTCGCCATGATCCCGGTCGCGGGCGTCGTCTTCGGTCTCGACGGTGTCCTCCTCGGTGCGGGCGACGCGGCCTTCCTGCGCACCGCCACCCTGGCGGCGGCCCTCGGCGGATTCCTGCCCCTGATCTGGTTGTCCCTGGTCTTCGACTGGGGCGTCGCGGGAATTTGGACCGGCTTGGTCGTCTTCATGCTCGCCCGGCTTCTCGCAGTCGTCGCCCGTGCCCGATCCGGACGCTGGGCCAAGGTCGGCGCCGAACTCCCACGCGAAGCCGCCTAGCTGTCCGATCAGTCGAGCCGGGTCGGGCGTTTCGAGCCGAATTCGGTTCGTCGGCGAAAATGTGGGTAGTGCCGGTTCGTCGCCGATGACCTACCGTCGGGTGGACGACTCGGATCGGACATGGAAGGCGAAACCGGAGTGCACGAGTGGATTTCGAAGGCCGGGCGGGTGATCCTCGCGATGGTCTTCGTGCTGGTCGCGGTGATAGTCGGACTGCCCGCGTCGGCACAGGCGGCGCCCGAGACACCGGGTCGGTTGGTGTCGCGCACCGCTCAGCCCGCCGGGTGGGGCGAATGGTCGCGGGCCTCGATCGTCGAATACAGCACCGAGGCGGTCACCGGCGGAAGCACGAATTCGGCAGGGCTGCTGCTGCTTCCGGACACCCCCGCCCCGGAAGGCGGATACCCGGTCGTCGCCTGGGACCACGGCACCAGTGGCCTCGCGCCGCACTGCGGGCTCACCACTTCCAAAGCGGCGCATGAGCATTCGCTGCTGCAGTCGTTCCTCGACCGTGGCTGGGCCGTGGTCGCTCCCGACTATCTCGGGCTGTCGGCCGGCGCGGACACCGTGCATCCCTACCTGCACACTCGCACCGAAGCGACCGCCACCATCGACCTGGTGCGCGCCGCCCAGGCGGCCGAGCCCGGCCTGTCGCGCGCATGGGCCGTGGTCGGTGGTTCCCAGGGCGGACATGCCGCGCTGGCCACCGGCAACCTCGCCGCCGATTACGCCCCCGAACTCGACTTCCGGGGAACCGTGGCCTTGGCACCGGAATCCCATTTCGAGGAGATCCTGTCCCGGCTGGGCCCCGGCGTCCCGAACCTCCCGGTCGTCGACCGGCTGGTCGGCCCGTTCGCGGGCATGCTCGCCGGGCTGCGCGCCGCCCGCCCGGACCTCGACGTGAACGGCGCGCTCACCGAGCGAGGCCGCCAGGTGGTCGACGCGATCTCGACCACCTGTGTGCGCGAGTTCGATCGTGCGGCGGGCACCGCCTCGCTCGGGTCGCTGCTGGCCCGGCCGATCACCGAGGGCGGCATCGGCGCGGCCCTGCGCGACTACATGGTGGTGCCGACCGTCGGTTACCGGCAGCCGATCCTCATCGCACACGGTGCCACCGACATGGTCGTCCCGCTGCCGATGACCCTCGCACTGCTGTCGCGCATGCGGGTGGCGGGTACCGACGTGGAGTTCGCCCAGTACCCGGGCGGCCACGAGGAGATCGTCGTGGAATCGCGTGACCGCGTGCTCGACTTCGTCGACGAATTACTGGCCTGACCTGGTCCCGCCGGGTGAACCGGCGGGCCGCGAGAGCTAGTCGGGGTCCTTCATCAGTGAGCCCACGGCGATGGCGCCTCCGACCAGCGCGAGCGGCACCAAGCAGAGGAAGCCGAATATGTCGCCTCGCTCGTTGATGTCTTCCTGTTCGTCACGGTTGTGGCGGGCCGAGTTGTTGGTGACGCAGATGTCGTCGGCGTCCATGACCTCGGTGCCGCAGCGGACGCCGGAATCGTCCTCGCTCAGGCCCATGAAGGCGATACCGCCGAAGAACACCATGATCGCGATACCGATGACGAAACCCATCACCCGCATCGCCGGAGTCGACCTCTCGGCGGCGGCCGATGCACGAGCGACCGGAACGGGCGGCATCGGTGGCGTCGGCTCGGCCTGCGGTGCGGGCGTCAACGGCTCCGCCTGGGGCGCCGGCGGCAGCTCTAGTCCTATGTCGCGCGCGAGACCGGTGATCCCGTCTGCGTAGCCGTCGCCGAGGTGGCGAAGTTTCCACCGGCCCTGATGACGATAGAGCTCCACCGTCCTGATCAGCGTCTCGGCCGTGAAGCCGCTGCTCACCGCGACGAACTCCTCGCCGTCGCCGCACACAACGCTGCGCACCTCGGTGCCCGCGAACCCTTGCCTGCCCGTGGCCGCGGCCACGACGACCCGCGCGATACCGGCGCCGACCAGGGCTGGATCGATTCGCACCGAACCCTCCGTGACCTCGACGGCGCCGTCAGCCGACGGGTCCGCGCCGGGAACCACCAGGTCGCGGCCGTCGCGCAGGCGACCGTTGGCGTCGAGACCTACCGCGAGCACGCGCGGTGGCGGGCCGTCGACCACACCGACCCGGACCTCGACACGCCCGCCGGACAGCACACAGTTGCCCCCTTTTGCCAACAACACCAGATCCCCCGAAGCTCTTGTGGCACAACGCCATGTGCGAAAAGCCTAACCGTTGCACGCGGCGTCGGCAGGCTGTGTTCCGAAGAACCCGGACGCCCGTGACCGACGGGGATGGGCCGGTCGAGGGCCGATGTGTCACTGTGGACAGGTGAATCCGAAGTTGTGGGCGGTCAGCGATGTGCACGTGGGGCACCAGGGCAACAAGCCGATCGTCGAGCAGATCCGGCCCGACTCGCCGGAGGACTGGCTGATCGTAGCCGGTGACGTGGGGGAGAAGGCCGAGGAGGTGCGGTGGGCGCTCGAGTTGCTGCGCGCCCGCTTCGCCAAGGTGATCTGGGTGCCGGGCAACCACGAACTGTGGACCACGCCCAAGGACCCGGTGCAGATGCACGGCGCCGCCCGCTACGACTACCTGGTGGCGATGTGCCGTGACCTCGATGTCCTCACCCCGGAGGATCCGTTCCCGGTGTGGAACGGGCCGGGTGCGGAGAAGTTCGGCGGCAGCGTCACGCTCGCCCCGATGTTCCTGCTCTACGACTACTCGTGGCGGCCCGCCGGAACCGGCACCAAGGCCGAGGCGCTCGCGGTGGCACGGGAACGCAACGTGGTCGCCACCGACGAATTCCTGCTCCACCCGGACCCGTACCTCACCCGCGACGCCTGGTGCCACGCCCGCGTGCAGTACACCCAGCGCCGCCTCGACGCCCTGGCGCCGGACACCCCGCTGGTGATGATCAACCACTTCCCGCTGGTCCGCCAGCCCACCGACATCCTCTTCTACCCCGAGTTCTCCCTGTGGTGCGGCACCGACCTCACCGCCGACTGGCACACCAGCTACAACGTGGTCTGCTCGGTGTACGGACACCTCCACATCCCGCGCACCACTCATTACGACGGTGTCCGCTTCGAAGAGGTGTCGCTCGGCTACCCGCGCGAATGGAAGCGCCGCGGGATGCCCGACCCCCTGCTGCGCCAGATCCTGCCCGAACCGGTCTACGCCGAAGGCGACCTCAACGCCTGGGGCGGCCACTTCGCCGTCACCCCGGAGATGGAAGCGGCAGCCGAGGAGATGCGCGCGAAGGCGGATCGGCGTCGAGGCATCTGAACCGGGCCGGGCGGTCCTCCATCACGCACCGATTAGGCTGTTCTCCGATGATCGAGAACATACTGCCGTCCGGCGTGGCTACTTCTGAACTGCTGACGTATCCGGAGGACCTGAATGCGCATCCTGCCGAAGAGCACCTCATCGCGAAGTCGGTGGAGAAGCGCCGTCGCGATTTCATCGGTGCCCGGCACTGCGCACGAGTGGCGCTCGAGGAACTCGGTGAGCCGCCGGTGGCGATCGGCAAGGGTGAGCGCGGTATGCCGCTGTTCCCGCGCGGCGTCGTCGGCAGCCTCACCCATTGCGACGGGTACCGTGCCGCCGCGCTCGCGCATGCGCTGCGGTTCCGTTCGGTCGGTATCGACGCCGAGCCGCACGGTCCGCTTCCCGAGGGCGTGCTCGATTCGGTGAGCCTGCCCGCCGAACGCGAGTGGCTCGCGGGCACACCCGATGACGGGCTGCACCTGGACCGGTTGCTGTTCTGCGCCAAGGAGGCGACCTACAAGGCTTGGTTCCCGCTGACCCTGCGCTGGCTCGGTTTCGAGGACGCCCACATCACCTTCGAGATCGATTCCCGCACAGCCGATTCCGCCACCGGGACGTTCCACACCAGGCTGCTCGTCCCTGGTCTCACCACCGACGGCGGAATCCCGCTGACCACGTTCGACGGACGTTGGATGATCGCCGACGGGCTGATCCTGACCGCGATCGCGCACGGCTGATGGCGGCGCGTACTCCGGCCGTCGACCCGCTCGGCGGGTTGGTGATCGTGGACAAGGACGGCGGCTGGACCAGTCACGACGTGGTGGCGCGCAGCCGGAAACTGTTGCGCACCAAGAAGGTCGGCCATGCGGGCACCCTGGACCCGATGGCGACCGGGGTGCTGGTGCTCGGCGTCGAGCGGGCGACGAAACTGCTCGGTCAGCTGATCCTCACCTCCAAGGCGTACACCGCGACGATCCGCCTCGGTCGGTCGACGATCACCGACGACGCCGAAGGCGAGGTGGTCGCGACGACGTCCGCACTGCACGTCACCGACGCCGACATCGCCGCGGGGGTCGCCGCGCTCACCGGCGACATCCAGCAGGTGCCGGCGACCGTCAGCGCCATCAAGATCGACGGCGAACGCGCCTACGCACGGGCCCGGGCAGGCGAAGACGTGCAATTGGCCGCCCGCCCGGTGACCGTCTCCCGCTTCGACGTCCTCGCCCGTCGCGAATCCGGTGACTTCGTCGACCTCGACGTGGAGGTCGACTGCTCCTCGGGCACCTACATCCGCGCCCTCGCCCGCGACCTCGGCGCCGCCCTCGGCGTCGGCGGCCACCTCACCGCGCTGCGCCGCACCAGGGTCGGCCCCTTCACCCTCGAACACGCCCGCACCCTGGACGAACTGGCCGCCGCGGCCGAAGCCGAGCAACCGCTGCTCAGCCTCGATATCGACACCGCCGTCCGCACCGCCTTCCCGCACCGCGACATCGACGAAGCCCAGGCGAACGACCTGCGCAACGGCCGCTGGCTCGACCCCGTCGGCATCAAGGGCGTCTACGCGGCCATCGACCCCACCGGCCGGGCCATCGCCCTCCTCGAGGAGAGCGGCAAACGCGCCGCCTCGGTCATGGTCGTCCGTCCCCAGGGCATAGGTGGCTGACTCACGGCTGTCATGGCCTCTGGACGAGGGCTAACGGGTCGACGACCTCGCTCGATAGCCTCGGTATATAGCCGACGGCGTCGTAGAGGTGGACCATGGGTGCGGTACGGAAAGCCTTGATCGGCGTTGTCGCAGGGGCGGTGGTCCTGCTTGCCGGATGTGCGTCCGACGAGCCTCGGGTGGTGAACCCTTCGCGCGTGCCGTCCACTCTGGCTCAGCCTCCGGTGGCGACGCCGCCCGATGCGGCGATCACTGTGGGTCCGGTCGAGGCGACCACGGGAGGGCCTGCCACGCGTACGACGGCGGCTCGGCCGAGTCCGCCGCCGACACCGGCGACGGGAACCATCGTGCTGCGCACCGAAACAGTGTCGGGTGTCGCGGTTGCTGATGTGCCGGTGCACCTTTCGCGCCAGGAACCGTGTGACCCGGCAGCCCACGACATCCCGGTAGGCGAGACCACCGAGACCCAGCGGCTCGACGCCGTGACCGACAGTGACGGCCGCGCCGTCTTCACCGTGCCCGTCGGCTGCTACTACTTCGGCATGACCGCCCCCGCCGGGACGAATCCCGTTCCGGAAGGCATGCATTCGGCCTTCCTCACCACCGCCGGATCAACTGTCGGCGGCCTGCTGCGCTTCCAGGACACCGCGGGCCCCTGCCACCCCGACGGCATCTCCGCCGACCTCGGCATGCTCGACAACGCCGCCGTCGTCGACTGCGACGGAACCTGGGCCGTCATCCGCTTCGCCACCCCCGGCGACAACCAGCGCATCATCCGCCGCGTCGACGGCAGCTGGACCACCTATGTCCTGTTCCCCCACGAAACCTGCTGGGCCACCGCCGAATCCGACGGCGTACCGGCCCGGCTACGCCCCTACTTCACCTGCTGATCAGGCGGTCAGCCAGATGGCTTCGGCCGCGAGGGTGCCCAGTTCGGTGGGGGAGGCGGCGGTGGCGATGCGGACGGCGATGGTGCCGGCGAAATCGCGGCGTTCGGCTACCTCGATGGGGGTGTCGAGGGCGATGCCGACGGAGTCGAAGTAGCGCAGCATCTCGGGGTCGGAGTCGGAGATGCGGGCGACGCGGCCGGATTCGCCCGCGGCGAAGTCGCTGAGACGGCGGGCCGGGGGTGTGGGGACGGCGCCGTCGACCGAGGGGATGGGGTCGCCGTGCGGATCACGGTCGGGGTGGCCGAGTTTCGCGTCGATGCGCGACACCAGCAGTTCCGACACCGCGTGCTCGAGGACCTCGGCCTCGTCGTGCACCTCGTCCCAGCCGTAGCCGAGTTCGTTCACCAGGAAGGTCTCGATGAGGCGGTGGCGGCGCACCATGGCCACGGCGGCGCGACGGCCGTGGTCGGTCAACGTGATCGCGCCGTAGCGGGCGTGCTCGACCAGGCCCTGGTCGGCGAGCTTGCGCACGGCCTCCGACACGGTCGAGGCCGACACGCCGATGCGCTCGGCGAGCAGCTTGGTGGACACCTTCTCCTGCGACCACTCCTGCGCGGTCCAGATGACCTTCAGATAGTCCTGTGCCACCGCCGACAGCTCCGGCGCGATCGTAGCGGTGACCTCGAGTCCGGCCTCTCGTTTACCTGGCACGTTGTCAATGTTAGGCATCCCTGGCCCGAATCACACATCGGCGAACCGGCCACGATCGCATCACACCGGAATTCTGTTCGCGCACCGCTTTGCGTAGGCTTCGCTCTGTGCAGAGATGGCGAAGTCTCGACGACGTGCCCGCGGACTGGGGACGTTGCGTCCTCACGATCGGCGTGTTCGACGGGGTACATCGTGGACACGCGCAGCTCATCAGCCGTGCGGTGGCCGCGGCGAAAAAGCGTGGCGTGCCCGCGGTCCTGATGACGTTCGACCCGCACCCGATGGAAGTGGTGCGCCCCGGTTCGCATCCGGCCCAGCTCACCACCCTCACCCGGCGGGCCGAACTGGCGGAGGAACTCGGCATCGACGTGTTCTGCGTGATGCCGTTCACCCAGGAATTCATGAAGCTCACCCCCGCCGGTTACGTGCACGACCTGCTCGTGGAGCGGTTGCACGTCACCGAGGTCGTGGTCGGCGACAACTTCACCTTCGGCAAGAAGGCCGCGGGAACCGTCGACACCATGCGTGAGCTCGGTGCGCGTTTCGGTTTCGAGGTCGACGGGGTGACCCTGCTCGGTGAGCACGCCGTCACCTTCTCCTCCACCTACATCCGCGCCTGCGTCGACGCGGGCGACATGGCCGCGGCCGCCGAGGCGCTCGGCCGCCCGCACCGCGTGGAGGGCGTGGTCGTGCACGGCGACGGTCGTGGACGTGGACTCGGTTTCCCGACCGCCAACGTCGCCCCGCCGATGCACGCCGCGATCCCCGCCGACGGCGTGTACGCGGGCTGGTTCACCGTGCTCGGCGCCGGTCCGACGATCGGCACGGTCGAGGCGGGTGAGCGGGCGATGGCGGCGATCTCGGTGGGCACCAACCCCACCTTCTCCGGGCGCTCGCGCACGGTCGAGGCCTATGTCCTCGACGGTGAGGCCGATCTGTACGGCCAGCACGTGGCGGTCGACTTCGTCGAACAGTTGCGCGGGATGCGCAAGTTCGAGTCCGTCGACGAGCTGGTCGAGGCCATGGGCCGCGACGTCGAGGCCGCCCGCAAGGTGCTCACCGCCGCCGAGGTCTGAGGCGGATTCAACCGCTCACCAGCGGCGGTGTAAGGTGGCTCCTCGGGTTTGCTGCGGTCCGCGGTGGCGCCCATCCCGGGTGACCGGACATTCGAGCGCGGAACTGAAAATAGGAGTCGAGCCACATGGCGCTGACCACTGAGCAGAAGTCGGCCATCCTGGCCGAATACGGCCTGCACGAGAAGGACACCGGTTCGCCGGAGGCGCAGATCGCGCTGCTGTCGAAGCGGATCTCGGACCTGACCGAGCACCTCAAGCAGCACAAGCACGATCACCACACCCGCCACGGCCTGCTGGCCCTGATCGGTCGTCGTCGTCGCCTGTCGAAGTACCTGCAGGCCAAGGACATCAACCGCTACCGTTCGCTCATCGAGCGTCTCGGCCTGCGCCGCTGATCTGCTACGACACGCCTCCACACTGAGGCGGTCGGCGAGTAGCCAACAGGAAGAAGTACACTTCTTTCTGTTGGCTATTCGTGTATTCGGAGACCATGGGGTTTCCGGGTGCACTACAACATGTGACAGCCGTGTGCATCCGTCCACGTGGCGTCGGTCTTCGGTAGTGGCCTTTCGGCAGGCGATGTTCTACCGCCGTCGGGCTTCGATCGATGACCGCCACCGCGTCGCCGCTTCCAAGGGGATACGGCCGGGTGCTGCGCGTGACAGCCAGGAGGGTTGTCGCGTGTCCGTGTCCGGTACGGCTGACGAAAAGCTGGTTCGCGCCCATCAGGCGAGTACGCCTGGCATCGGCCGCGCGAATCGGCGAGACGAGAGGTCGAGAGAGAAATATGACGCAGACAACTGAACGTGCATCGACTGCGGTCGAGGTAGAGCCCGGTGTATTCGAATCGGTCGCGCTGATCGACAACGGTAGCTTCGGCACCCGCACCATCCGCTTCGAGACCGGCCGTCTGGCCAAGCAGGCCGCCGGCTCCGTCGTCGCCTACCTGGACGACGAGACCATGCTGCTGTCGGCGACCACCGCCGGTAAGCACCCCAAGGACCAGTTCGACTTCTTCCCGCTGACGGTGGACGTCGAAGAGCGCATGTACGCCGCGGGCCGCATCCCCGGCTCGTTCTTCCGTCGCGAGGGCCGTCCCTCCACCGACGCGATCCTGACCTGCCGCCTGATCGACCGTCCGCTGCGCCCGACCTTCATCGACGGTCTGCGCAACGAGATCCAGGTCGTGGTCACCGTGCTGAGCCTTGACCCTCAGGATCTGTACGACGTGCTGGCCATCAACGGCGCCTCGGCGTCCACCCAGCTGTCGGGCATCCCGTTCTCGGGTCCGATCGGTGGCGTGCGCGTGGCCCTGATCAGCGGCCAGTGGGTGGCGTTCCCGACCGTCGAGCAGCTCGAGGGCGCCGTGTTCGACATGGTCGTCGCGGGCCGCGTCACCGAGACCGGTGATGTCGCCATCATGATGGTCGAGGCCGAGGCCACCGACAAGGTGATCGACCTGATCGCCGACGGTGCGCAGGCGCCGACCGAGGCCGTGGTCGCCGAGGGTCTGGAAGCCGCCAAGCCGTTCATCGCGCGCCTGGTCCGTGCCCAGGCCGACCTGGCCGCGCTGGCCGCCAAGCCCACCCAGGAGTTCCCGCTCTTCCCGCCGTACGGCCCCGATGTGTTCGAGGCTGTCGAGGGCACTTCGAAGGTCGAGCTGAACCAGGCGCTGAGCATCGCCGACAAGCAGGCCCGCGAAGCCAAGATCGATGAGATCAAGGTCGAGGTGCTGTCGCGTCTCGGTGAGGACTTCGCCGGTCGCGAGAAGGAGCTGGGTGCCGCGTTCCGCTCGGTCACCAAGAAGCTGGTCCGCCAGCGCATCCTGACCGACGGCTTCCGCATCGACGGTCGCGGTCTGGCCGACATCCGTGAGCTGTCCGCCGAGGTCGACGTGATCCCGCGCGCCCACGGTTCGGCGCTGTTCGAGCGTGGCGAGACCCAGATCATGGGCGTCACCACCCTCGACATGGTGAAGATGGCTCAGCAGGTCGACTCGCTCGGCCCGGAGACCTCCAAGCGCTACATGCACCACTACAACTTCCCGCCGTTCTCCACCGGTGAGACCGGTCGCGTCGGTTCGCCGAAGCGTCGCGAGATCGGCCACGGCGCCCTGGCCGAGCGCGCGCTGATGCCGGTGCTGCCCTCGCAGGAGGAATTCCCCTACGCCATCCGTCAGGTCTCGGAGGCGCTGGGCTCCAACGGCTCCACCTCGATGGGTTCGGTGTGCGCCTCGACCCTGTCGCTGCTCAACGCCGGTGTGCCGCTGAAAGCGCCGGTCGCGGGTATCGCCATGGGCCTGGTGTCGGACACCATCACCAACGACCAGGGTGTCGACGAGGTCCGCTACGTGGCCCTCACCGACATCCTCGGCGCCGAGGACGCCTTCGGCGACATGGACTTCAAGGTCGCCGGTACCCGTGACTTCGTCACCGCCCTGCAGCTCGACACCAAGCTCGACGGCATCCCCTCGCAGGTGCTGGCCGGTGCGCTGAACCAGGCGCACGACGCCCGCACCACCATCCTGGACGTGATGGCCGAGGCCATCGCCACCCCGGACGAGATGAGCCCGTACGCCCCGCGCGTCACTGCGATCAAGATCCCGGTCGACAAGATCGGTGAGGTCATCGGCCCCAAGGGCAAGATGATCAACCAGATCACCGAGGAAACCGGCGCCAACATCTCCATCGAGGATGACGGCACCGTGTTCGTCGGTGCGACCGACGGGCCGTCGGCCCAGGCCGCGATCGACATGATCAACGCCATCGCCAACCCGCAGCTGCCCAAGGTGGGCGAGCGCTTCCTGGGCACGGTCGTCAAGACCACCGCCTTCGGCGCGTTCGTCTCGCTGTTGCCGGGCCGCGACGGTCTGGTGCACATCTCCAAGCTGGGCAACGGCAAGCGCGTGGCCAAGGTCGAGGACGTGGTCAACGTCGGCGACAAGCTGCGCGTGGAGATCGCCGATATCGACAATCGCGGCAAGATCTCGCTGGTCCCGGTCGAGGACGAGGCCGCCGCGCCCGCCGAGCCGGCCGACACCGAGGACTCCGCCGCCGAGTAACTCCACTCACCGCGTAAGCCCCCCGCCGAGCACGATGGCGGGGGGCTTCGTCGTGTTCGGGGGGTAGTGGCGCGAATCACTCGGATGCAACGGTGATGCAACGTTGGCTCACCTAGTGTGTCCTGACACAGTACGAATCTGTGGCGGCAGCAGTGACGTAGCCCGTGGGTACACCGGGCGGTCGGCAGCCGGTTCGGCGTGTGCGGCCGGGTTGCCCGGCGCCGCCGCATTCTGGCGAATTACTCCCGAGTACGAGATTTTGACGGAATCTGGTCCGGTTTATTATCGAAACGAATACGCTTCAGTCGTCTACGGGCGCGTGTGTCGGGTGTCGGGGTTGACGATGGAGGTCGGGAGATAACCGAGTCATTGCTGGTTGTGTGGCGACGAGCTGGAATGTCGCGATCGTGTCATAGCCGATCGCACTGAATTCCGGTGTGAGCGGGCGGATTTCGGGCAGGGTGCCCGGGGTTGGCCGTCCGCGCGCCGATCCCCGACCCGGTGCGAGCCGGGGGAGTTCCGAAAGTTTTTCGCGGCTGCGTGGCGTTACCCGCGGCCGGTAGATGGAAGGCAGTGTTGCGATGACCAACCCCACTCCGGCGTGCGCGCAGATCGATCAGCTGGCGGCGCTGGTGGCGACGGTCGCGGCGATGGAACCGGCACGGACCGCCGTCGGATTCGACGGCACTTCGGTGTCCTACGCGGAGCTGGATGCCCAGCTCACACTGATGGCGGAGCTCACCGGCGGGGCGCTCGATCCCGAGACGCTCGTCCAGGTCGTGCTCGCCGAGCTGTTCCCGGGGGTTGTCGACGCGGCCGAGGGCACCTTCGGGCGGTTGCTGAACACGTTGGCCGCCGATGCGATGGCCGTGCTCGGTATCGAGACGCCCGCCGTCGGGGCGACGCTGGTCGACCGGTTCGCCGAGCAGCTGGCGCGCACTCCGGATCGGGTGGCGGTGCGGTTCGGTGACCAGACGCTGACCTATGCCGAATTCGATGCCAGGGTCCGGGTGCTGGCAGGTCGGTTGGCCGGGCTCGGCGTCGGCCCGGAGTCGCTGGTCGGGTTGGCGATGCGGCGCAGTATCGAGTTGATCGTCGCCGTGCACGCGATCGTTCGGGCGGGTGGGGCGTACGTGCCGCTGGACCCGGATCATCCGGTGGACCGGTTGCACTACGTGCTCGAGGTGGCACGACCCGTGGTGGTGGTGACGCGGATGTGCGACGAACCGGACCTGGGTGGGGCGACGGTGTTGCGCACCGACGACATCGACTGGTCCGTGGTACCGGCCGAGCTCGCGGTGAACGCGCAGGCCGGAAACACGGCGTATGTCATCTTCACCTCCGGGTCGACCGGTCGGCCCAAGGGTGTCGCGGTGACCCACGGTGCGATCGTGGCGAACCTGGACTGGCGTCAGCGCAGCTATGCGATGACCGAAGACGACGTGGTGTTGCAGAAGACCCCGTACACCTTCGACGTGTCGGTGTGGGAACTATTCTGGCCCTTGCAGATCGGTGCCCGGCTGGTGGTCGCCGAGCCGGGCAGGCACGGTGACCCCGCCTACCTGGCCGACCTGATCGCCCGGCACCGCGTGACGGTGACCCACTTCGTGCCGTCGATGCTGGCCGCCTTCGTCGGTGAGGTCGCCGAGGCCGCGACGGTCGCGGATCTGTCGTCGTTGCGGATGGTGTTCGCCTCCGGTGAGGCATTGCCCGCCGCGACCGCCGCGCGCCTGCGCAAGCTCTCCGCGACGGCCCTGCACAACCTGTACGGGCCCACCGAGGCGGCGGTCGACGTCACCGCGCACGAGGTGACCGAGGCCGACGAGGTGTCGGTGCCGATCGGTGGACCCGCCGACGACACCGGGTTGCTCGTGCTCGACGAGAACCTCGACCAGGTGCCCGCCGGGGTGGTCGGCGAGCTGTATCTGTCCGGTGTGCAGCTGGCGCGCGGCTACGTGGCTCGGCCCGGCCTGACTGCCGACCGGTTCGTCGCCAATCCTTACGGCGAGCCCGGTGAACGCATGTATCGCACGGGTGACCTCGTGCGGCAGCTGCCCGGCGGTGCCGAGCTGGAATACCTGGGGCGCACCGACTTCCAGGTGAAGTTGCGTGGGTTGCGGATCGAACTCGGTGAGATCGAGGCCGTGCTCGCGGCGCACCCGCGCGTCGGCAATGCGGCGGTGGTGCTGCACCGGCACGCGGCCGGTGAGGCGCTGGTCGGGTATGTGGTGAGTGTCGACGGGGAGCCGCTCGACGAGGCCGAGCTGGTGGCGCACGCGAAGGCGTCGATGCCGGAATACATGGTGCCCTCGCTGCTGGTTCAGTTGCCCGCGATGCCGATCAATGCGAGCGGCAAGCTGGACCGGAAAGCATTGCCCGAGCCCGACTTCCGTGTGGCCGCGGCCGAGTTCCGTGCGCCTGTGACCGCGACCGAGCGAGCGGTGGCGGCACTGTTCGCCGAACTGCTCGATGTGGAGACCGTCGGCCTGGACGACGACTTCTTCCGGCTCGGTGGCAACTCGCTGATCGCCACCCGTGCCATCGCGCGTCTGCACGCGAACTCCGGTGTGCGCGTGGATGTTCGGGACTTCTTCGACAGTCCCACTGTCGCGGTTCTCGCGTCGTTGATCGATGCGGGCTCTGCCGATGAGAGGCCGGCTCTCGTCGCGGGCCCCCGCCCCTCCGTTCTGCCCCTGTCGCCCGCGCAACAACGCATGTGGTTCCTGAACCGCTTCGACCCGGCCACCGGCGCCTACAACATCCCGATCGCGGTCCGCCTCTCCGGTGCGCTCGACCATGCGGCCTTGCGTGCGGCCGTCCACGACCTGATCGCCCGCCACGAAGTGCTGCGGACCGTCTACCCCGAGGTGGACGGGGTCGGGACGCAGGTTGTGCTCGACCCCGCCGAGGCTTACAAGCTGCTCGTCGCCGGGGACAGGGGTGGTGCTTTCGGTGGCGAAGGCGTTCGTGCGGCGCTGTTGGATCCGATCGTTGTTGCGGCGGGCGAATTGCGGGAAGTCATCGCCGGGGAGATCCTGCGCGGTTTCGATGTGACCACGGCGCCGCCGGTTCGGGTGCGGTTGTTCGAGGTCGACGGGGATCACGTGCTGGTGCTCGTGGTGCATCACATCGCCGCCGACGGGTGGTCGGCGGGACCGCTCGTGCGAGACACGATGGCCGCGTATCACGCGCGGACCGGCGGGGCGGCGCCCGCGTGGAAACCGCTGGCGGTGCAGTACGCCGATTACACGCTGTGGCAGCGGGCCGTGCTCGGTGAAGAGGACGATCCCGCTTCGCAGGCCGGGCGGGAGATCGCGTTCTGGCGGGCGGCGCTGGCCGGTCTGCCGGACGAGTCGGGGCTACCGACGGATCGGCCGCGCCCGGCGACCGCCTCGATGCGTGGGCAGCGGGTCGAGTTCAGCCTCGACCCCGAGTTGGTCACGGCACTGAATTCTGTCGCCGCCGAACGTGGTGCGACGCTGTTCATGGTGCTGCACGCCGCGCTGTCGGTGCTCATCGCCCGCCTGTCGGGCAATGCGGATGTGGCGATCGGCAGCCCGGTCGCCGGGCGCGGTGCCGCCGAACTCGACGACGTGATCGGCATGTTCGTCAACACCGCGGTGCTGCGCACCCAGGTGCGCGCCGGGGAACCGTTCGGCGACCTGCTCGGCCGCGTCCGGGCCGACGACCTGGCCGCCTTCGAGCACACCACCCTGCCCTTCGAGCGGCTCGTCGAAGTGCTGGCGCCCGCTCGTTCGGCCGGTCGGCACCCCCTGTTCCAGGTGGCGTTGTCGCTGCAGAACCTACCGGTGACCACCTTCGAACTGCCCGGCCTGCGGGCAAGCGCGGTCGACCTGCCCTACGACATCGAGAAGTTCGACCTGTCGGTGACATTGCGCACCGCCGCGGCCGATGGTCTGTCCGGCGAATTCTCCTACGCCACAGATCTGTTCGACGCGTCGACGGTCACTGCGATGGTGCGCCGGTTCACCGGTCTGCTCGCTGCGATCGCCGCCGCACCGCATACCTCGGTAGCAGACCTGCCGCTGCTGATCGATGCCGAATTCGCCGAACTCACCGCCCGTAGCGGCGGTGTCGCCGAGCCCGCACCCCTGTTGCCCGAAGTGCTGGCCCGTGCCGCCGCCGACCCGGCCGCCGTCGCCATCCGCGACGGTGACCGCATTCTCACCTACGGCGAACTCGACGCCGCCTCCACCCGCATCGCCACCCGGCTGACCGGCAACGGTGTCGGACCGGGTGATGTTGTCGCCGTGAGCATTCCGCGCTCGGCCGCGTCGGTGACCGCCGTGTGGGCCGTCATCAAGTCAGGCGCCGCCTTCCTCCCGGTCGACCCGAACTACCCGGCCGACCGCATCACCCACATGCTCGCCGACTCCGGCGCCGCCGCCGGCATCACCACCGACGAGCTCCGCGCCGACCTACCCACCGCCGTGGACTGGCTGGTTGTCGACCTCGACGCCGTGCACACGGACACGCACGCCGGTCCCGATGTCGCCGCGCCGAGGCTTGCTGAGGGCGACATCGACGGGTTCGGAGCGTCGGGTGATGCTCGTAGGCCGCATCCGCTCGACCCGGCCTATGTCATCTATACCTCCGGCACCACCGGTCTGCCCAAGGGCGTGGTGATTCCGCACGCCGCGGTGGCCGCGTATCTGCCCGTGCAGGCAGATCGGTACCGGGCTGCGGCGGACGCGCGGGTCCTGCATGTGGCGTCGCCGTCGTTCGACATCTCGGTGGCCGAGCTGCTGCTGACCGTCAGCGCGGGGGCGACCATGGTCGTCGCGCCGAACGGGGTGTTCGGTGGGGCGGAGCTGGGTGAACTGTTGCGGGTCGAGCGGGTGACCCATGTGGTCATCACGCCGTCGGCGCTCGCGACGGTCGATCCGGTGGGGCTAAACGATCTGCGGGTCGTCGTGGTCGGGGGTGAGGCGTGTCCGGCGGAGCTGGTGGCACGGTGGACGGCGGCGATCCCCGGGCTGGTGTTCCGCAACGGGTACGGGCCGACCGAAACCACGATCGTCACCAATATCAGCGAACCACTCTGCGCCACAACGCCGATCACCCTCGGCGGGCCCGTGGAGGGGACCACCGAATTGGTCCTCGACGCGCGGTTGCGCCCGGTGCCTGCCGGTGTCGTCGGTGAGCTCTACATCGCGGGCGCCCAGTTGGCACGCGGCTACCATCGTCGGCCCGCGCTGACGGCGAGCCGGTTCGTCACCAACCCGTACGGTGCCCCGGGAGAGCGGATGTACCGCACCGGTGACACCGTCCGCTGGGTGCGTCGCGGTGACTCCTACGATCTGGAATACCTGGGACGCAACGACTTCCAGGTGAAGGTGCGTGGGTTCCGGATCGAACTCGATGAGATCGACGCGGTCCTCGCCAAGCACCCGACGGTGCGTTTCGCCGTCACGATCGGGCACCGCACCGAGGCTGGTGCGACCCTGCTGGTGTCCTATGTGGTGCCGGTCCCCGAGGCCGCCGTCGACACCTCGGAGTTGCTCGCGCATTCCGCCGCGCACCTGCCCGCGCATATGGTGCCCGCCACCATCATGACTCTGGACGAGGTGCCGCTGACTCCGGTCGGCAAGCTGGATCGTTCGGCGCTGCCCGCTCCCGTGTTCGAGGTCGCCGTCTACCGCGCGCCCGTCACCCGTGCCGAACAGGTGGTCGCGGACGCTTTCGCCGAGGTCCTCGGCCTGGAACAGGTCGGGCGCGACGACGACTTCTTCGAGCTCGGCGGCAACTCGCTGCTCGCCACCCGCGTGATGGCCCGCATCGGCACCGACCTCGATATCCGCATCCCGGTGCGGCAATTGTTCGACACCGCCTCGGTCCGCGCCCTGGCCTACGCCGCCGACCGGCTGCGCGGCACGGGTGCCGGCCCGGCCCTCGTCGCGGGTGTGCGCCCCGACCCGTTGCCGCTGTCCCCGGCCCAGCAGCGCATGTGGTTCCTGAACCGCTTCGACCCCGGTTCATCCGCCGACAACATTCCGATGGCCGTGCGTCTCACCGGCGACCTCGACGTGCCCGCCCTCCGCGCAGCCCTCGTCGACGTCCTCGACCGCCACGAGGTCCTGCGCACCCGCTACCCCGAACGCGACGGCCACGCGATCGCCGAAATCCTCCCCGTCCCCGGCCTTCTGCCCGACATCCACCCCGAGGTCCTCCCCACCGACGAACTCCCCGACGCGATCCGCACCTTCGCCACGACCGGCTTCGACCTCACCACCGACGCACCCCTCCGCATCGCCCTGTTCCGCGTGCGTGACACCGGGGAAGCGCCGACCACCGGGTACGGTCCGATCGATACGTCAGCGCGCTCCGGCGAGGAACCGCTGCTTGTCGATCCCGCGAGTACCGTTGCGGCACTGCAAGGTACGGGTGTATCGACGAGCATGCCTACGATGCTCGACGGGGACGCGCCCACCGACGACGGCGTGAGGTCCGGTGCGGCGCAGGGCGGTACGGTGGAGTTCACCGCGCAGGCGCTGCTGACTGCGCAGGAGCAGTTCGGCGGAGACGCAGCGGCCGGTGTCGGTCAGATCCCCGGAGAAGCACGGGAAGCTGCTGTGTCGGTTGACGGTGCAGCGGAGTATGTGCTGGCTATCGTGCTGCATCATATTGCGGCGGACGGGTTTTCGTTCGGCCCGTTGATCCGCGATGTGCTCGCCGCGTACGGGGCGCGGGCTGTGGGGGAGGCTCCCGCGTGGGAGCCGCTGAGCGTGCAGTACGCCGATTACGCGGTGTGGCAGCATGCGGTACTCGGCACCGCCGCCGACCCCGGATCGGTGGCTGCCCAGCAGCTTTCGTACTGGCGTAAGACCCTGGACGGGCTGCCGGAGCAGTTGGAGTTGCCTGCCGACCGGCCGCGGCCTGCGGTCGCCTCGCGCAGAGGAGCGGTGCACGCGGTCGAGTTCGAGGCGGAAACGCACCGTGCGCTGGTCGAGTTCGCACGGGCGCACGGGGTGACGGTGTTCATGGCCGTGCACGCGGTATTCGCCGTGTTGTTGGCGCGTTTGTCGGCGACCACCGATATCGCCATCGGTACACCGGTGTCGGGACGTGGGCACCGCGCACTCGATGACCTGGTCGGCATGTTCGTCAACACTTTGGTACTGCGCACCGAGGTGACGCCCGCGACGCCGTTCGCCGAGCTGGTCGCGCGGGTCCGTGACACCGATCTGGCGGCGTTCGGGCACGCCGACGTGCCGTTCGAACGGCTCGTCGAAGCGCTCGACCCGGTGCGTTCCACGGCCCGCAACCCCCTGTTCCAGGTGATGCTGTCGCTGAACGAGGACACCGCGCGCGAACTCGTCCTGCCCGGCCTGAGGGTCGGTGGCGTCGACCTGCCGACCACCGTCGCCAAGTTCGATCTGGAACTCACCCTCACCGAACACCGCGACGAGAACGGCGCTCCCGCAGGGCTTTCCGGCGCGTTGATCTATGCCACCGACCTGTTCGACGCGGCAACCGTCACCGGATTCGCCACCCGCCTGCACCGCGCCCTCACCGGCGCCCTGACGGACCCCGCGCGCCCGGTCGGCGACATCGACCTCCTCGACGACGCGGAACGCACGCAACTGTTCGCCACCGGGAACTCGGTCGCTGCGACCGGTTCGGCCCTGGTAACGCAGTCGACCGACCCGGCCGCCTTGGCGGATTCCGATGCTGCCTCGGCCCTGGTAACGCAGTTGGGCAGCCACGTCGCAACCGACCGTGCCACCCCTGTGCTTGCCGCTGCCACCCTGGCATCGCTGTTCGCCGACCAGGTCGCGGCCGGCCCCGGCGCGACAGCTGTCATCCTCGACGCCGAGCCCGTGGTAGTTGCACGTGGTGCGGATCATGCGGAGACGGCGGTGGCCCTCGATGCGCAGCTCGTCGGGCCCCGCAGTGTGGATCGCACTGCGCCACCGATCGTTCCTGATGCCGGGCCCGGCCGGATGGGGGAGACTTCGGACTTCCGCCACCCCGAGCGAGGTGGGGCAGGGCAGGGCAGGGCTGGAACCCACAACGCGGTAGCGATGGGCGGTCCGGTGTCGGTGCGGCTCACGTATGCCGAGTTCGGTGCGAGGGTTGCTCGGCTGGCCCGGCATCTCATCGGGCTCGGTGCGGGGCCGGGTTCGCTGGTGGCGGTGGCCATGCGGCGTGGTGTCGATCAACTGGTGGCCGTGCATGCCGTGCTGGCGGCCGGGGCGGCGTATGTGCCGGTGGACCCGGACCATCCGGCTGACCGAACCGCGTATGTGCTCGCTGAGACGGCACCGGTGTGTGTGCTCACCGTCGCCGGGACTGGTCTCGGCGTGGGTGATTCGGTGGTCGAGGTGGACACCCTCGATCTGTCGGCACTGTCGGGCGATCCGATCACCGACGAAGAGCGCTGTGCCCCACTATGTCCCGAGAACCTCGCCTATGTGCTGTTCACCTCAGGCTCGACCGGTCGGCCCAAGGGTGTGGCGGTTCCGCACCGTGCGGTGGTCAACCAGCTGCGGTGGTTGCAAAGCGCCTATCCGCTCGGTGTCGACGACGTGGTGCTGCAGAAGACGCCGTTCACCTTCGACGCCTCGGTGTGGGAACTGTTGTGGCCCTTGCAAGTCGGTGCCCGACTGGTACTTGCCTCGCCCGACGGTCATCGCGATCCGGCGTACCTGGCCGCCGCAACGGCCCGGCACCGGGTGAGCGTGGTGCAGTACGTGCCGTCGGTGCTGACGGCTGTGATGGCGGAAACGGCCGGATCGGCAGGCGAACGGGCAGCCCGCTCGCGCTCGATGGTTTCCGGACCGGCCGATCCGGGCAGCCATGTCACCGAGGGGCAGCAGTCGCTGCGGCTGGTGTTCGCCGGTGGTGAGGCGCTGACCACCGAACTGGCGCGCACTGTCCGCGAACGCACCGGTGCCACTGTGGTGAACCTGTACGGGCCGACCGAAACCGCCATTCAGGTGACCACCCACCGGTTCGCCGACGATCAGGGCGCGACCGTGCCCATCGGTTCCCCAGTTGCCGAAACCTCGGTGTACGTGCTCGATTCGCGCCTGCACCCGGTCCCGGCCGGTGTGCCCGGCGAACTGTACGTGGCCGGTGCCCAGCTCGCCGACGGCTACCACAGCCGCGCCGACCTCACCGCCGAGCGTTTCGTCGCGAACCCGTTCGGCACCGGCGAGCGCCTCTACCGCACCGGTGACCTCGTCACCTGGCGCACCACCGCCACCGGCCCCGCCCTGCACTACCTGGGCCGCACCGATTTCCAGGTGAAACTGCGTGGCCTGCGCATCGAACCCGCCGAGATCGAAGCCGCCCTCACCACGGTCCCCGGCGTTCGCCGCGCGGCGGTCGTCGTCCGCTCGGACGACGGCAAGCCCGACCAGCTCGTCGCCTACATCGTCCGCGACAACACCGAAGCCGAACCCGTCGTGGATGCCCGATCAGCCTCTCCCTCGATCGGTGTCGGTGGCACAGTCTCGGGCGCACCCAACCGTGACGCCTGCACTCCGGCGGATCTCGACGCCGCGGTCACCGCCACCTTGCCCGCCTACATGGTGCCCGGCGCCTACGTCTTCCTCGACGTACTGCCGCTCACCGCCTCCGGCAAGCTGGACCGCCGGGCGCTGCCTGCCCCACAGGCGCGCCGCACCGGTTACCGGGAGCCCGCGACCGCGACCGAACGCATTGTCGCCGCCACCTTCGCCGGCGTTCTCGAACTGGACCGGGTGGGCGCCGACGACGACTTCTTCGCGCTCGGCGGCAACTCCCTGCTGGCCACCCAGGTGGCGGCACGCCTCGGAGCCGCGCTCGACGCGCGTGTCGCGGTCCGTGAACTGTTCGAGGCGAGCAGCGTCAGTGGCTTGGCGCAGCGTCTGGACACTCTGCGTGGCACCGGGAGCAGGCGCGGACCGGTGGCGGCTCGACGCCCGCAACGGATTCCGTTGTCGCCCGCGCAGCAGCGGATGTGGTTCCTGCACCGCTTCGACCCGCGGTCCGCCGCCTATCACATCCCCGTGGCCATCCGCCTGAGCGGCGAACTCGACGTCGCCGCCCTGCGCGGCGCCCTGGGCGACCTGGTCGCCCGGCACGAGACCCTGCGCACCACCTACCCCGAATTCGACGGTCAGGCAACGCAACTCGTGGGCGAACCGTTCGTTCCCGAGCTCACGGTCACCGACGTTGCCGCCACCGACGTGTCCGGCGCCGTCGCGCAGGTGCTGTCGGACGGTTTCGACATCACCACCGAGGTGCCGGTGCGCGTCGCCCTGCTTCGGGTGACGCCGGCCGAGCACGTGCTGGTTCTCGTCGTGCACCACATCGCCGCCGACGGCTGGTCGATGGGCCCGCTCACCCGTGACCTGGTGGCCGCCTACGCCGCCCGCGTCACTGGCAGCGCACCGCAACTGCCGCCGCTCACCGTGCACTACGCCGATTACGCGCTGTGGCAGACCGGGGGGCTCGGCAGCGTCGACGACCCGGACGCACCGCTGGCCCGCCAGCTCGGTTACTGGCGGCACCGCCTGGCCGCGCTGCCCGATGTCCTCACCCTGCCGACGGACCGTCGCAGGCCGCTGATCGCCTCGAATCGCGGGGCCACCTTCGTCACCGCCTTCGACGCGCACCTACACCGGGGGATCGAGGAATTGGCTCGGGCGCGCCGGGCGACCACGTTCATGGTGCTGCACGCGGGCCTCGCGGTGCTGTTGGCCAGGCTGTCGGCGGGGTCCGACATCGTGGTCGGCACCCCGGTGGCCGGGCGTGGTCATCGCGAACTCGACGACATCGTCGGCATGTTCGTCAACACGCTCGTCCTGCGCGCCGAGGTGCGCGGCGAAACCGGATTCGCCGACCTGCTCGACCAGGTCCGCACCGGTGACCTCGATGCCTTCGACAACGCCGACGTCCCGTTCGAAACCCTCGTCGACGCGGTGAACCCCGCACGCTCACAGGGCTATTCGCCGCTGTATCAGGTGTCGCTCGCCCTGCAGAATCAGCGGCGCGCCGCGTTCGAACTGCCCGGGCTCACCCTCTCGGGCCTCGAACTGCCGGACGCGCCGATCGAAGTCGACCTGGACTTCACCTTCGTCGACCGGTTCGGCGCCGACGGCGAGCCCGACGGCCTCGATCTCGAGCTGCGCTATGCGACGGACCTTTTCGACGCCGAGACCGTCGCGGCGATGGCCACCATGCTCGAGCTCGTGCTCCGCGCGGCCGTGCGGGCTCCGGCGACACCTGTCGGAGATCTGGAACTGCTCGCCGAACCCGCCCGCGCCGAGCTGGTGGCGGGACCGCACGGCGAGGTGGTTCCGCTCGACGAGGAGCTGAGCGAGCTCGGCATCGGTGCGCCGCTGGCCGCGCACCTGCTCGATGCGGCGGCCGCGCGCGATCCGCGGGCGGTCGCGGCCGTTTTCGAGGGCACCGAGATCACCTACGGTGTGCTCGCGGCCAGAGCCAATCGGCTGGCGCGCAGGCTGATCGGGTGCGGTGTCGGGCCGGAAACCCCGGTCGCCGTCGCTGTTCCGCGCGGGATCGAGCTGCTGGTCGTGCTGCACGGTGTGCTCGCCGCGGGTGGCGTGTACGTGCCGATCGACCCGGCTCAGCCCGCCGATCGCATCGGGCATGTATTGGCCACGGCGGCACCACGATTGGTCGTCGCGGCCGAGGCGAGCGACCTCGATCACGTGGACGCGGGCAACCGGTCCGCCACCGCCTCTGTACATTTCGCGGCCGCCTCGCGGTCCGGGTTCCCAGTGCTCACCGTCGCCCAGCTCGAGGATCCCGCGCAGGTCCCGGTGCCGGGCGCCCCGGTCACCGATGCCGAACGCCTCGCACCGCTGCTGCCGGACCATCCGGCGTATGCCCTGTTCACCTCCGGTTCCACCGGGCTGCCCAAGGGCGTGCTCATCACCCACCGGGCGGTGGTGAACGAATTGTGCTGGCTGCGTGGCGAATACGCCTTGACCGCCGAGGATCGCCTGCTGCAGCGCGCCCCGCTGACCTTCGACGTGTCGCTGTGGGAACTGCTGGCCCCGGCGTTGCTCGGCGCCACCCTGGTGCTGCTGCGCCCCGGCGGTCACCTCGACCTCGCCTATCAGGCGCGGGTACTGCGCGAACAGCGTGTCACCGTGGTCGAGCTGGTGCCGTCGGTGCTGTCGGCGATGCTCGCCGAAGGGCTGGGCGATGCCCTGCGCGGCCTGCGCATGCTGCATGTGGGTGGTGAGGAACTGCCCGCCCCGCTCGCGGCGACGGTGCTGGCCACGCTCCCCGTCGAGCTGCACAACACCTACGGGCCGACCGAGGTGGCGATCACGAGCACCTTCCAGCAGATCACGGCACCGGTCGAACAGACCGAAATGCCCATCGGCAGGCCGACCTGGAATGTGCGCGCCTATGTCCTCGACGAGCGGCTGCACCCGGTGCCCACCGGTGTGACGGGTGAGCTGTACCTGGCGGGCGCCCAGCTGGCCCGTGGCTACCTGGGGCGGCCGGATCTGACCGCCGATCGTTTCGTCGCCGACCCGTTCGGCGCGAATGGTACCCGCATGTACCGCACCGGCGACATGGTCCGCCGCGATCGCCACGGAGCCCTGATCTATCTGGGTCGCAACGACTTCCAGGTGAAGATCCGAGGCCTGCGGATCGAGCTGGGTGAGATCGAAGCCGCCCTCGGCGACGCACCCGGCGTCACCCACGCGACGGTTCTGCCCGCCACCGACGACGCGGGCCGCCAGTGCCTGGTCGGCTATGTGGCCGGCGCGGTCGACGCCGCGAATGTGCGCGATCATGTGGCGAGCCGGGTGCCCGCCTACATGGTTCCCACGCATTTCGTCGTGCTGGACACGGTGCCGCTGAACTCGGCGGGCAAGCTCGACCGTGCCGCGCTGCCCGCTGCCGATCTGTCGGTCACCACCGCCTACGTGGCGCCACGTCCCGGCGCCCAGACCACGCTCGCCGAGGTGATCGCCGATCTGCTGGGCGTGGCCCGCATCGGCGCCGCCGACGACTTCTTCGCCGTCGGCGGCAACTCGCTGCTGGCCATGCGGCTGGTCGCCCGCGCCAACGCGGCGCTCGGCAGCGCCCTCGACGTGCGCGACGTGTTCGAGGCACCGACCGTAGCCCGGCTGGCCGAACGCGCCACTGCCGGCGAACAGCTGCCGCAGCTGGCCGCAGTACACCCGCGCCCCGACCGAATCCCGTTGTCGCTGGCCCAGACTCGCCTCTGGCTGCTGAACCGCATCGACCCCGACTCGGCCGTCTACACCCTGCCCATCGCCCTGCGCCTCACCGGTGCCCTCGACATCGCCGCCCTGTGGGCCGCCCTCGCCGACGTCCTCGCCCGCCACGAGGCCCTGCGCACCGTCTTCCCCGAAGACGCGGACGGTCCCATCCAGGTGGTCCTTCCGGTCGACCAGGCCCTACCCGGCGCGGTACTCGAAGAGGTCCCCGAGTCGGCCCTGACCGCCGCGGTCCGCGCCGTCGTCGGCGCAGGCTTCGACCTCACCACCCAGCCGCCCGTGCGCGCGGCCCTCCTGCGCCCGATCGCGGCGTCGCCGCTCTCGACAGACGGTTCCGCGCGGGACCGTGAGCATGTCTTCGTGCTGGCCGTGCACCACATCGCCGCTGACGGTGTGTCCATCACGCCGTTGGCGCGGGATCTGATCGCCGCGTATGCCGCGCGGACGGCGGGGGTCGCGCCGCAGTGGGAGCCGTTGCCGGTGCAGTACCCGGACTTCACGCTGTGGCAGCGTGAAGTCCTCGGTGAAGCCGAGGATCCGCAGTCGCGCCTGGCACGGCAGCTGGCGCACTGGCGTGACGAATTGGCCGGGCTGGCACCGGCTCTGGAGTTGGCGACGGATCGGCCGCGTCCCGCTGTGCGCGTCGGGGAGGGCGCCGCCGTCGGGTTCGATGTGCCCACCGAGGTCGTCGCCGGGATCGAGGCGCTGGCCCGCAGGCACGGGGTGTCCACGTTCATGGTGGTGCACGCGGCGTTCGCGGTACTGCTGGCCAGGCACGGTGCGGGCGGCGATATCGCGATCGGCACTCCGGTCGCGGGACGAGCCGATGCGGCGCTCGACGACCTCGTCGGCATGTTCGTCAACACCCTGGTCCTGCGCACCCCGGTGGACGCGGGAGCGGCGTTCGCCGACCTGCTCGCCACCGTGCGTGCGGCCGACCTGCGCGCCTTCGCGCACGCGGACCTGCCGTTCGAACGACTCGTCGACGAACTCAACCCGGTGCGCTCCACCTCGTACGCGCCGATCGTGCAGGTGATGCTCGCGTTCGAGCACCGCGACGACACCACCGTCGAACTGCCCGGTTTGCGGATCGACGAATTCGCGCTGCCCGCGGCGACCACACAGTTCGACCTGTCGCTCGCCGTCAACGAAATCGCCGGTGCCAGTGGCGAACCGGGGATGCGTGGATGGCTGCGATACGCCACCGACCTGTTCGACGCCGAGACCGTCGCCGCCTTCGGCGCGCGGTTCGTCCGGGTGCTGCGCGCCGTGGTCGCGGACGACACGGCGATCATCGGTGAGATCGACCTGCTCGACGACACCGACCGGGCCCAGCTCGCGGCCTGGAACTCCACCCACGCACCTCTGGACACCGACGCCACGCTCGTATCCCTGTTCGCCGAACAGGCCCTTCGCACCCCGGACACCATCGCCCTCGAATTCGAGGGGCAGCGAATCACCTACGGCGAGTTCGCTGTTCGTGTGGCTCGTCTGGCGCGCTGGCTGATCGCGGAGCGGGTGGGGCCCGGCGCCATCGTGGGTGTCGGGCTGCGGCGCGGAATCGATCTGCTCGTCGCGCTCTACGCGGTGCAGGCGGCGGGTGCGGCGTACCTGCCGCTCGACCCCGACCACCCGGCCGAGCGGATCGCCGATGTGCTCGCCACCGCGGCACCGGTCTGCGTCCTCGCCGCATCCGGCTTCCCCGAAACCGATACGCGCACCATCGCTCCCGGCGAACTCGACCTCGGCGGTTTCGACGCCCACCCGGTGACCGATGCCGAGCGTCTCCGCCCGTTGCGCGGCGCCGATCTGGCGTATGTGCTGTTCACGTCCGGATCGACCGGGAAGCCGAAGGGTGTGGCGGTGAGCCACACCGCCATCGTCAACCGTCTGGTCTGGATGCAGGGCACCTACGGGCTCACGCCGGCCGACACCGTGTTGCAGAAGACGCCGATCACCTTCGATGTGTCGGTGTGGGAACTGTTCTGGCCGTTGCAGATCGGTGCCACCCTGGTGATCGCCCGCCCCGACGGGCACCGTGACCCCGCCTACCTGGCCGAGGTCATCACCCGCACCGGAGTGGGTGTGGCGCACTTCGTTCCGTCGATGCTCGCCGCGTTCCTCGCCGAACCCCGCTCCGCCGACTGTGCGTCGCTGCGTCAGGTCTTCGCCTCCGGTGAGGCACTGCCCGCCGCCGATGCGCAGCGCCTGCGCGCGCTGATTCCCGGTGTGGCCGTGCACAACCTGTACGGCCCGACCGAGGCCGCCGTCGACGTCACCTTCCACGAGGTCACCGACGCCGACACCGTGACCGTGCCGATCGGGACGCCTGTCGCCAACACCGCCCTGCACGTCCTCGACGCCCGCCTGCGCCCCGTGCCCGTCGGCACACCCGGCGAGCTCTACCTCGCCGGTGTGCAGCTGGCCCGTGGCTACCTCGGCCGCCCGGACCTGTCGGCCGACCGCTTCGTCGCCAACCCCTACGGCGCCCCCGGCGAACGCATGTACCGCACCGGCGACCTCGTCGTACGCGCTCGCACGGGCGAACTGGAATACCTGGGCCGCACCGACTTCCAGGTCAAGCTGCGCGGCCTGCGGATCGAACTCGGCGAGATCGAGGCCGTGCTCGGCGGCATCGACACTGTCGACCGCGCCGTGGTGACCGTCCGCGACGACGGCACCGGCCCCTACCTCACCGCCTACCTGGTCCCGTCGCGCGAACAGCACCCGACGGCCTCGGCCGCAGCGCGCGGCCAGGAGTCGCCCGGACGGACGCCCCGCACCGGCCTCGCCGACGCCGGTGCGGATATGTCAGGGGACGCGAGTGGTGAGAGCGCAGGCATCGTCGCAGCGACCCGTGCCGGAAATTCGCCGTCAGGGGTGGATGCGCAGGTTGGTTCGCGCCCTGCCGGTTCGTCCGGGAACGCGTCGGCCGGCGACGACATCGCTCCCGATATCGACCTCGCGGGCGTGAAAGCCCGGCTGCAGGAGTCGCTGCCGGCCTATATGGTGCCGAGCGCGTTCGTGATCCTCGAGTCGCTGCCGGTGAACGCCTCGGGCAAGCTCGATCGCCGGGCGCTGCCCGCCCCCGAGCTGACCGCGCGCGAGTTCCGTGCTCCCGCAACGGCAACGGAGGTGTTGGTGGCCGGGATCGTCGGGGAGGTACTCGGGATCGACAAGGTCGGTGCCGACGACGACTTCTTCGATCTCGGTGGCAACTCACTGATCGCCACCCGGGTCGCGGCGCGGCTCGGGGCAGCGCTGGACCGGCGGGTGCCGGTGGCCCGCATCTTCGAAGCGCCGGTCGTGGCCGCGCTGGCCACCGCGCTCGATACCGAGGCGGGCCCGTCCCGGCTCGCGCTGACGGCGGGGGAGCGGCCCGCCGTGGTTCCGCTCTCTCCTGCCCAGCAGCGCATGTGGTTCCTCAACCGGTTCGATCCGGATTCGGTGGGCTACAACGTGCCCATCGCCGTCCGTTTGCGCGGTGTGCTCGACACCGACGCGTTGGCTGCCGCCGTCGACGATCTGGTCGACCGGCACGAAATACTGCGCACGTACTACCCGGAGACCGCCGACGGTCCCGTGCAGAAGATCCTGTCGGCCGCGGCAGCCGGTGTCGCACTGGAGATCCACGACACCACCGCGAACCAGGTGCGTGGTGCGGTGACGAAGCTGGCGGCGACCACCTTCGACGTGACCGCCGGGGTCCCGTGGCGGGTCGTGCTGTACCGCCTCGACGCCGACGACGCGGTGCTGGCGCTGGTCGTGCACCACATCAGCGCCGACGGGTCGTCGGTGCCGCCGCTCGTGCGCGACCTGATGACCGCCTACCTCGCCCGTCGCGACGGCACCGCCCCCGCGTGGCCGCCGCTGCCGGTGCAGTACGCGGACTACGCGCTGTGGCAGCGGGCGGTGCTCGGCGACGAGACCGACCCCGCCTCCGTGGCCGCCCGCCAGCTCGACTTCTGGCGCACCGAACTCGCCGGTGTGCCCGACGAACTCGCGCTGCCCCTCGACCGGCCACGTCCGGCTGTGCGAACCCTGGCCGGCGGCACCGTGCCGGTCACTCTCGACGCCGCCACCCACGCCGGGCTCACCGAGCTGGCTCGCGAGTGCGGTTCCACGCTGTTCATGGTGGTGCACACCGCCTTCGCCGCCCTGCTCGGACGGCTGTCGAACAGCACCGACGTGACCGTCGGTACCCCTGTCGCCGGGCGCGGTGAGGCCGCGCTCGAAGATCTCGTCGGCATGTTCGTGAACACACTGGTGTTCCGCACCCGGCTGCGGCCGGGAGAATCGTTCCGCCAGTTGTTGATCCGGCAGCGCGCCACCGACCTCGCGGTGTTCGCCAATGCCGATGTGCCGTTCGAACGGCTCGTGGAGGTGCTCGACCCGGCGCGTTCCACTGCCCGGCACCCCCTGTTCCAGGTGGGCTTCTCCTTCCAGAACTTCGAACGCGCCGAACTCGAACTGCCCGGCATCACCGTGTCGGGCCTGGACACCGACGGGGAGCTGTCGCAGTTCGATCTGCACCTGATCGTCAGCGACGACTACACGAACAACGGTGCCGCAGCCGGCGTTTCGGGCGTACTCACCTACGCCACCGACGTGTTCGACCCCGAAACCGCCGCCGCCGTCGTCACCCGCCTGGAACGGCTGCTCACCGCCGTCGCTGCGGCACCGCAGACTCCTGTGGACGCCATCGACGTGCTCGATGCCGAGGAGCGCACCCGCATCCTCGACCACTGGAACGACACCGACCACGAGATCGACCGCACGGTAACCCTTCTCGCGCCGTACCGTCACCAGGTCGCCACGCGCCCCGACGCGACGGCCCTGATCTTCGAGGGCGAACACCTCACCTACGGCGAACTCGACGCCCGGGTCAACCGCCTGGCCCGCCACCTCGTCACCGACGGCGTCGGCCCCGATACCCTGGTCGCCCTGGCCATGCGCCGCTCGGTCGACCTGGTCGTCGCCATGTACGCGGTCCTCACCGCAGGCGCCGCCTACGTCCCGATCGATCCCGACCACCCCGCCGACCGCATCACCCAGATCCTCACCACCGCCCGTCCCCACATGGTCCTCACGACCAGCCGCGACCGCTTCGACATCGGCGCCATGTCCGGTGCCGACCGTTCGGACGTAGTGCCGGGTCCCTCCAGTCCCTCGGGGGAAGCGAAAGGTGGTTCCTCGATCGACGGCCACGCCGCATCGTCGGCAGGTGCGGCGGGTATTCCCGTCGTTCGCATCGACCGACTCGACCTGGATCGTTACCCGGCACACACCGTCGGTGACGCGGAACGACCTGCACCGCTGCGGGATTCGAACCTGGCCTATGTCCTGTTCACCTCCGGCTCGACCGGGCGGCCCAAGGGTGTGGCGATGAGTCGTGCCGGCGTGCGCAATCAGGTGGCGTGGATGATCGAGCAGTACCGCCTCGGGGCAGGGGATGTGTACCTGCAGAAGTCGGCCGCGACCTTCGATCTGTCGGTGTGGGGGTACTTCGTGCCGCTCGCGGCGGGGGCAACGCTCGTGCTGGCCGCACCCGACGGGCAGCGTGACCCGCTGTATCTCGCGGAACTGGTCGCGCGCCAGCGCATCACGGTGGCGGACTTCGTGCCGTCGATGCTGAGTATGTTCGCCGCGCACGCGGAAGCCGAGCAGCTCAGCAGCTTGCGCCTGGTGCTCGCCATCGGCGAGGCGCTCATCCCGGATACGGTCGCCGCCTTCCGGGCGAAATCCGATGCGGCACTGCACAACCTGTACGGACCGACCGAAGCGGCCGTTTCCGTGACCGCCTGGCCCGCCGACGACGCGACCGGGCCGACCGTGCCGATCGGGGTGCCCGAATGGAACACCCGCGTCTACGTGCTCGACGACCGGCTGCGCCCCGTAGCACCGGGTGTGGCGGGCGAGCTGTACCTCGCGGGCGACCAGCTGGCGCGCGGCTACCTCGGCCGCCCGGACCTGACCGCCGACCGGTTCGTCGCCGACCCGTTCACCGCGCCCGGCGAACGCATGTACCGCACCGGCGACCTCGTGCGCTGGACCCGCGACGGTGTGCTCGTCTACCTCGACCGGCGCGACTTCCAAGTGAAATTCCGTGGTCAGCGCATCGAACTCGGTGACATCGAAGCGGCGCTGCGGGCCGTGCCCGGCGTGCGTCAGGCCGCGGCTGTCGTGTCGCCGAGCCCGACGGGCGACCGCCTCGTCGGTTACGCGGTGCCGCAGCCGGGCGCCGAGCTGGACCCGGCGTCCCTGCGCACAGCCGTCGGGGGTGCCCTGCCGTCGTACATGGTTCCGTCGGTCGTCGTGGTGCTGGACGCCTTCCCGCTCAACACCTCCGGCAAGCTCGACCGGGCCGCACTGCCGACACCGGAGTTCGTCGCCCGCCCCTTCCGTGCCCCGATCACCCCAGTACAGCGGGCCGTGGCCCAGGTGTTCGCCGAAGTGCTCGGCCGCGAGCAGGTTGGTCTGGACGACGACTTCTTCGAACTCGGCGGCAACTCGCTCATCGCCACCCGCGTCGCCGCGCGCCTCGGCGCGGCACTGTCCACCCGGGTGCCGGTGCGCACCCTTTTCGAGGCGACCGCCGTCGCCGCACTGGCCGAGCTGCTCGCCGGCCAGGCGGGCAGCGGCGCGGGCATCGCACTGGTTGCGGGCCCACGCCCGCAACGGATTCCGCTGTCGGCAGCACAGCAGCGCATGTGGCTGCTCAACCGCCTCGACCCGGAATCGGCCGCCTACAACATCCCGATCGCGGTGCGGCTCACCGGCAATGTCGACGCCGACGCCCTGGCCGCCGCCGTCACCGATGTGCTCGAGCGGCACGAGGTACTGCGCACCGCCTACCCGGCCGTCGACGGCATCGGCCACCAGGCGGTGTGGGAGTTCGTACCCGCCCCGGTGGTCGAAACCGTCGATCCGATCGCGGTGCCCTCGATCGTGGCCGCCGAGATCGGCAGGGGATTCGACGTCACCGTCGCCCCGCCCGTGCGGGTGCGCGTATTGCGTTGCGCCGCCGACGAAGTGGTGCTGGTCGTGGTGATCCACCACATCAGCGCCGACGGCTTCTCCGCCGGACCGCTGCTGCGCGACACCACCGCTGCGTACCTGGCACGTCGCGCGGGCACCGCACCGGACTGGGCACCGCTGGCGATCCAATACGCCGACTACACCCTGTGGCAGCGCTCCGTGCTCGGCGACGAGCACGACCCCGAATCCCTGGCCGCCCGTCAGGTGCGATTCTGGCGCACCGAACTCGACGGGCTCGCCCCGCTGCTCGAACTGCCCACCGACCGGCCGCGCCCCGCCGTCGCCTCTCAGCGCGGCGCGAGCGTGGAAACGGTTGTTCCGCAGGAAGTCTGGCAGCGTGTCGCAACAGTGGCGCGGCGGGCGGACGCGAGTGAGTTCATGGTCGCGCACGCGGCACTTGCCGTACTGCTGGCCCGGCTCAGCGGGTCGGCCGACATCGCCATCGGCACCCCCGTCGCCGGACGCGGTGCCGCCGCGCTCGACGACCTGGTCGGCATGTTCGTCAACACCCTCGTCCTGCGCACCGGTGTCGACCCGGCCGCCTCCTTCACCGCACTGCTGAAGGACGCCAGGCGGGTCGACCTCGACGCGTTCGACAATGCCGATGTGCCCTTCGAACGCCTGGTCGACGTACTCGACCCGGTTCGTTCGGCCGGACACAGCCCCCTGTTCCAGGTGATGCTCGCCTTCCAGAACCTGGGCGCCACACCCACCGAGGTAGTGCTGCCGGATCTCACCGTCACCGCCCTCGACGCCGACGCCGCGGTCGCCAAGTTCGACCTCGACCTCGTCCTGTCGGGCACCGACGACGGCCACTGCTCGGTGCAACTCACCTACGCCACCGACCTGTTCGACGCCACCACCGCACACCGGATGGCCGAGGCGTACGTGCGGATCCTCGACGCTGTCACCGCCGACCCGGACATCGCCGTCGGTGATGTCGACCTGCTCACCGACGCCGACCACCGGATGCTCGAAAGCTGGTGCGACACCGACCATCCGCTCGCACCGGAGACATTGGTCGACGGCTTCTACCGGCAGGTAGGCGCGACCCCCGCGGCCATCGCGTTCGTCGACGAGACGACCACCCTCACCTATGGCGAATTCGCGGACCGGGTGAACCGGCTCGCCCGGTACCTCCTCACGCTCGGCGTCGGCCCCGACACCGCCGTGGCGGTGGCGGCGCGCCGTTCGACGGAACTGCTGGTCGGGCTGTACGCGGTGATCGTCGCCGGTGGCACCTATGTGCCGATCGACCCCGACCATCCGGCCGAACGCATCGCCCGCGTCCTCGACATCGCCCGTCCCGCCTGCCTTCTCACCACCTCGCGCGACCGGGCCGACCTGCCGACCTCGGTGGGCCGGGGAATCGACGTGGTCGTGCTCGACGAGATCGAGACGGCAGAACTCTCCGGGCTACCCGTCGACGACGCCGAGCGCACCCACCCGCTGCGCCCCGAACACACCGCGTACGTGATCTTCACCTCCGGATCCACCGGTCTGCCCAAGGGCGTCGGGGTGCCGCATCGCGCGATCGTCAACCAACTCGACTGGATGGCACAGGAATTCGGCTTCACCGCCGATGACACGGTGCTGCACAAGACACCGACCACCTTCGACGCCTCGATCTGGGAACTGTTCCTCGGTCCCCGCGTCGGCGCCCGCACCGTCATCGCCCGCCCCGGCGGCCACGGCGACCCGGCCTACCTGGCCGCCCTCATCGCCGAACACCGCGTCGACACAGCGCAATTCGCGCCGACCCTGTTGGCCGCCTACCTCGCGCAGATCGACGGCGGAGTAGAGGTGGTCTCGCTGCGGCGGATCTTCGCCGGTGGTGAAGCGCTGCCCGCCGCGCTCGCCCAGCAGGTTCGGGCGGTGACCGGGGCCGAGGTCGTGAACCTCTACGGACCCACCGAGACCGCCGTGCAGGTGAGCACCCACGTCGTCACCGACGACGACACCGTCACGGTGCCGATCGGCACACCGGTGTGGAACACCGGGCTGTACGTGCTCGACGCCCGACTGCGTCCCGTGCCGCCCGGTGTGGTCGGCGAGCTGTACGTCGGCGGTGCCCAACTCGCCCACGGCTACGTGGGAGCAGGCGCACTGACGGCCGAACGGTTCGTCCCCGATCCGTTCGCAGCGGCGGGCTCTCGCATGTACCGCACCGGTGACCTCGTCCGCTTGCGCGGCGAAAAGGCCGCATTGGAATACGTGGGCCGCTCCGATCTGCAGGTGAAGCTCAACGGTCAGCGCATCGAGCTCGGCGAGGTCGAAGCCGTGTTGGCACGGCAACCGGGTGTCGCGCAGGCCGCGGCCGCCGTGGTGCCGGGTACGGGCGCCGACCGGCTCGTCGGGTACGTCGTTCCCGCACGCTGGCGAAGCTCCGTCGGCTCGTCCGAGGATGTCACCACTCCCGGAACTGTTGTCGCCCAGAGCGTCTCGGGGCTCGACACAGCGTCCCTCCGGTCGGTGCTGGCCGACGAACTGCCCGGCTACCTCGTGCCGTCGGTGATCGTCGAACTCGACGACTTCCCGGTGAACACCTCGGGCAAGCTCGATCGCGGCGCCCTCCCGGTCCCGAGCCTGCGCCAGGCCACCTATCGGGCACCCGTGACCGAGACCGAACAGCGGGTCGCCGCCGAATTCGCCAGGGTCCTCGACCTGGACCGAATCGGCATGGACGACAACTTCTTCGACCTCGGCGGCAACTCGCTCACCGCGGTCCAGCTGGCCTCGCGACTGAGCGAAACCCTCGGCACCCCGGTGCCGGTGGCCTGGTTCTTCACCGACCCGACCCCGGCCGTCGTCGTCGAACGCTTGCGCGGCGACGACGCGCAGGGCGACGCCTTCGCCGTCCTGCTGCCGCTGCGCACCGGCGGCACCGGGGCACCGCTGTTCTGCGTCCATCCCGTCGGCGGCCTGTCCTGGTCGTTCGCCGGCCTGACCCGCCACCTCGACCCGCAACGCCCCGTCTACGGTCTGCAATCACCCGCGCTGACCGCCGACGAACCGCTGCCCGACAGCATCGACGCCTGGGCGCGGCGCTACATCGACGCCATCCGGTCGGTGCAGCCCGAAGGGCCGTACCACCTGCTCGGCTGGTCGCTCGGCGGTTTGCTCGCGCACGCGGTCGCCACCGGTCTGCGAGCCGAGGGCGAACAGGTCGCGCGACTGGCCATGATGGACAGCTGGCTCGGCGACGGACCCGAGCAGACCCCGGCCCCGACGGTCGGCGACCTGCTCGGCGGCCTGGCGGGCGAGGACCTCGACTTCGGCATCGACGGACTCACCGCCGCCGCCGCGAACCTCGGCGGACCGCTCGCCGGACTCGACCGCGCCCGCATCGCCCGCATCATCGACGCCGCACAGGCCTCGATGAGCATGGTCGACGACTACCGTCCCCGCCGCTTCGACGGTGACCTCGTCTACTTCGCGGCCACCGTCGACGACCCGACCGGCACACACGGAGCCGCCACCTGGGCGCCGGTCGTCGACGGCGCCGTGATCTGTCACCGCATCGAGGCCACCCACTGGGCGATGGCGAACGAGCACGCGCTCGCCCGCATCGCGCAGGTCCTCGACGCACCCGGCCGTGGTGAACCGGCGCCGCGGCCACGGGCGACGACGAGGGTCGATGCACGGGCGGGGGCGGGCGGCGCATAGAATCGCTGAGCCGGCCGTCGTGCCTGCAGCCTGCTCCCGCGGCAGGCATCCGCGCACGTCGCCAGCCCCCGTTTTCGAGAGGTCGAGAAAAGCATGCCAGTACAGCCGTCCGGTGGGATCGGGTGACCGAGCGACAGTTGAGTGAACCCGGAACCGGCACCGCCCAGGACGTGACCACCGATGGTGGAGTGCGGCGCACCGTGCTGCCCGGTGGGCTGCGCGTGGTCACCGAACACGTGCCCGGCGTGCGCTCGGCCTCGGTCGGCGTGTGGGTCGGTGTCGGCTCGCGCGACGAAGGTCCGACCGTGGCCGGTGCGGCGCACTTCCTCGAACACCTGCTGTTCAAGGCGACCCCCACCCGCACCGCGCTCGACATCGCCCAGACCATGGACGCCGTCGGCGGCGAACTCAACGCCTTCACCGCCAAGGAACAGACCTGCTACTACGCCCACGTCATCGACGAGGACCTGCCGCTGGCGGTCGAACTCGTCTCCGATGTGGTGCTCAACGGGCTGTGCCGGGCAGTCGACGTCGATGTGGAACGTCAGGTGGTGCTCGAGGAGATCGCCATGCGCGACGACGATCCCGAGGACCTCGTCGCCGACTGCTTCCTCACCGCCCTGTTCGGTGACCACCCCATCGGGCGTCCGGTGATCGGCACCGTCGAATCCATCGAAGGCATGCAGGCCGCCCAGTTGCGCGGCTTCCACCAGCGCCGTTACCGGCCCGAACGCATGGTCGTCGCGGTGGCGGGCAATGTCGAACACGAGCGGGTCGTCGAACTGGTCCGCCACGCCTTCGGCCCGCACCTCGACCCCGCCGCCGAACCGGCACCCCGTCGTGAGGGCAAGTTCCGCGCCCAGGGCGCGCCGGGACTGGTGCGCATCAACCGTGACAGCGAACAGACCCACCTCACCTTCGGTGTGCGCGCGTTCGGCAGGCACGAGGGGCAGCAGCGCTGGCCGCTGTCGGTGCTCAACACCGTGATCGGCGGCGGACTGAGTTCGCGCCTGTTCCAGCGCATCCGGGAGGAACGCGGCCTGGCGTACTCGGTGTACTCGAGCGTCGACACCTTCGCCGACACCGGTGCGTTCTCCGTGTCGCTCGGCTGCCAACCCGAAAACCTCGCCCAGGTGGCCACTTTGGCGCGCTCGGTACTCGACGAGGTCGCCGCCGAGGGCATCACCGACGCCGAATGCGCCCGCGCCAAGGGCTCGTTGCGCGGTGGCCTGGTGCTCGGACTCGAGGACTCCGCATCGCGGATGAACCGCATCGGGCGCAGCGAACTCAGCTACGGCAACCACCGCAGTGTCTCGGCGACCCTGGCCCGCATCGACGCCGTCACCACCGACGAGGTCAACGCGATCGCCCGCACCCTGCTCGCCCGACCCTACGGTGCCGCCGTCGCGGGCCCCTACCAGCGGACTCGCGATCTTCCCGCTTCGGTTCGCAGACTCGTGGAGAACTGAGCGATCCGGTCGGCTGCCTGCGAACGCGCCGGTCGGCGTCTCTTGCCTGCGTCGCTTCGGTCGAGGTGACGGTTGTCGGCGGGTCAATCGCGCGCGGCGTCGACACGCCCGTTGTGCAAGGGAAGTGACGCGGCGACAACGTACTTCGCGTCCCCTGCGCCTGCGCTGAATGTTCCGCCGAGCATCGTCGCGCGTTCGCGCATGCCGAGCAGTCCGTGGCCCGCACCGGCAGCAGGCACCGTCGCACACGGATTGGCGACACGGATGTCGATCGCCTTCTCGGCCACCACAACGGTGACCTCGACCGGTGCGCCCGGTGCGTGGCGGATCGCATTGCTCAGTGCTTCCTGCACGATCCGATAGGACGAAAGACCTACGGCATCAGGCAGTTTCGTCGTATCACCGGTCAGTGTCAGTGTGATATGCGTACCGCCCCCGCGCACCGTCTCCACAAGTCCGGTGAGGTCTCGCAGGGTGGGCTGCGGCAGGAGCGTGGCGTCACCACTGCGCAGCACTCCGAGGATGTGGCGCATCTCGGACAAGGCGACCGTCGCGCTGTTGCGGATGGTGTCGAGCCGGGCGCTGGTGGCGGGCGCGAGATTCCGGTCGCTGTGCTGGGCGGCCTCGGCCTGGATCGCGATCACCGTCATGTGGTGGGCGACCACATCGTGCAGCTCACGGGCGATGCGGGCGCGTTCCTCCCACAGCGAGGTGAGCTGGCGTTGCCGCTCGGTGCTGTCGCGTTCGCGGCGCAGGCTGTTGCTGGTGACGCCGACCGTGCGCACCGCGATCACGGTCGAGAGCACCAGCCCCGACACCGCGCTCGCCCCGAGAATCCCGACCAGCCATTCGGCGGGCCGCAACCACAGCGCCAGACCGATCCCGGTCGCCACCGTCGCCGCCCAGGCCCCCGCCGCGGCGCGGGCGCCCGCCCGCACCGCCCCCACGCCCAGGACGATGAAATAGCTGGTCAGCATCGGATCGACCCACAACTCCGCCTGCGGTCCGGTGAGCACGGACGCGGCGGCCAGCGCCGCGAGGCCCAGCGCCCACCCCGCCACCGGAGCCCACATGGCCAGCGAGACAGCGGTACCGATGCCGAGCGCGAGCGCGACGACCTGGACCACCGCAAGCTCGGTATCGGCCACCATGGTCGCCAGCACGGCGACGAACCCCACCACGCCCGCCGCGATGCTCAACGACACCTGTTGCCACCGGCCCAGCCGCGGCGGCCAGGACTCCAGCACGCGGGCGGCGATTGTCTCCATGCGCTCATCCTTGTCGATCGCGGGTGCGGACACCGTCAGACCAGGTCGCGGCGCCGGACGACGACAACCGCGCAGGCGAGGAAGACCACCGGGTACACCGCCAACGCGACAACGGCTTGCGGCCAGTCGAGGAGGTCGAGCACCCCCGGCGTCGCCTCGCCCTGCAGTGTCCGTAGATCACCCGCCAGCGAACCCGCCACCGACCCGGGCAGGTAGTCCGTCACCGCACCGGCACTGCCGAGCATGTCGCCGAAGAAGCGAAGCACGTTCTCCAGCACCAGTACCCACACCAGGCCGAGCCCGACCGCGAGGGACGGCCCGCGCGCCAACAAGCCGATCAGCGCGCCGAGCAACGTCCACATGGTCAGAATCGCGACGCCACTGCCGATTCCGGCCAGCATCCGACCCACCGACGGGAGCACGAGCGGCTGGGATTCGGCCGAGGCGATGACGCACGCGACACCCAGATCGAGCCCGAACGCCACGAGTACGGCCACGACCGCCACCGCGAGCAGCGCGAACACCGTGCCCAGCAGGGCCGTGACGCGCCCTGGTCCCTGGGTGAACACCGTCTTCCAGGTGCCCCAGCCGTACCCGCTGCCGGTGGCGAGCGCACCGAGGATCAACATCAGCGCGCCACCGAAAAGCACAGTGCCGCCGACGAATTCCTCCGGAACTGCCGTGGGCATCATCTGCGCGAGCACGTACTCGCGCGGCTGCCCCTCGGTGGCATCGGCGGCGCTGCCCGAGCTGTAGCCGATGTAGTTGAGCAGGTACATGAAGGTGAGGTTCAACGTCAGCCAGACCGCGAGCAGGCTCCACAACACGGGCCAGCGGCGCAGCCGAAGCACTTCCGCGCGAATGCTGTCGATCATGCGACGTTCTCCACATCCGGTGCGGTCATCTCGAAGTACGCTTCTTCCAGGGAACGTTCCGTCGAACGCAATTCGTGTAGTTCGGCGCCCGCGTCGAGCACCGCGCGGGCGATGAGCGGCGCCGCGTCGGGGCCCGCTTCGACCCGGATGCCGGTCTGGGTCCGGGTGGCATCGCCGACGGCGACCCGGATCGCGTCGACGGCGGTCTGCACCGGCTGGGCCCGCACGAAAAGGGTGCTGCGTCCGCGCATTTCGGCGACGGTCGATTCGGCGATCAGTTTCCCGCCGTTGATCACCCCGACCCGGTCACAGATCTCCTGCACCTCGGCCAGTAGATGGCTCGACAGCAGAATCGTGTGCCCGTCGGCGGCGAGATCGCTGATGAGCGTGCGCATCTCGGCCATGCCGCCGGGGTCGAAACCGTTGGTGGGTTCGTCGAGAATCAGGAGTTCGGGGTTGCCGAGCAGGGCGCAGCCGACGCCGAGCCGTTGTTTCATGCCCTGGGAGTAGGTGCGGAATCGGTCGTCACCCCGACCGGCGAGGCCGACGCGGGCCAGTGCCTCGTCGACAGCCGAATCCGGGATGCGCCGATAGCGTGCCATGACGCGCAGATTGTCGCGTCCGGACAGATACGGATAGAAGCCGGGACTTTCGATCAGGACCCCGATGTGCGCCAGTGACTCCGGATCACCGGGTGCTTTTCCGAGTACCCGTGCGGTTCCGCTGGTCGGTTCTATGAGGCCGACCAGCATTCGCAGTGTCGTCGTTTTGCCCGCGCCGTTCGGGCCGAGGAAACCATAGATCTCCCCGGCCCGAACGGTGAGGCCGACCTTGTCGACAGCGACTTTGTCGTCGTATCTCTTGGTCAAATTCTCCGTGACCACAATCATGATCCAACCCTAGATTTCAGCTGGTCCCGGCACATCCCGCCGCAGAGTGATCACCGGTGGTAGCTCTCAGGAGTGACGGTCATTCCACCAGGTGGCCGAGCCGTGGCACGGCGACCTCGAATTCGGCGTGCATTTTGGCCACCTGCGTTTTGCCGACCACCGTCTTCATCATCAGATCGCGCACCTTGGTCGCCGCGAAACCGTCCCAGGACGAAATCGTGCCGATTTTCCAGGATGCCTTCTGCAATGCCTCCGCTTCGGGCCTGCGTGCCTTTTCGTACGACGACAGCGCCCGCGCCACCGCCGCGCCGTCACCCACATCGATGGAGCCGAGATGATTCGCCAGGGTGATCGCGTCGACGATGCCTTCGCTGGCGCCGCGGCCGAGATTGGGGGTCACCGCATGCGCCGCGTCGCCGAGGAAGACGATGCGGCCCGAACTCCACGCGGGCATCGGGCCGAGCGCGCGCACATTGTGGTGCAGCATGACCTCCGGTGGCGTGGCCGCGATCAGATCGCGCACCGCGGCGGGGAACACCTCGAATCGGCGCAGCAGGTCGTCTTTGACCGTGCCGGTCGGTGTGTCGAGTTCCAGGGTCGGCCTGGCCAGACCCGCCACCCAGAAGACATTGTTGTTGCCGCAGTCCTTGATGGCGATGCGGTTGCCCCGCCCGAAGAGCAGCGTGAACATATTGCGCCCGAACGGCGGTACGTGATCGGCCACCGCGTGCACCAAACGGTAGCTGGCGGTGCGCAGTTCGACTTCGGGGAAGATCTGCTGCCGGGTCGCCGAGTTGATGCCGTCGGCGGCGACGAGCAGATCGGCCCGCTCCCGATGACCGTTGTCGAATGTCACGGTGACACCCGAATCGTCCTGCGTGATGTCGATCGCCTTGTGGTTGAAGTTGATCGCGCCGAGATCCGGTGAGCCGGCGAGCGTGTCTATCACCTCCGCGCGCCGGATCATCACCGGCATCGGCGCGTCGTAGCGCTGCGCCATCGCGGCCAGCGGCGCGTGGTAGAGCGGGGTGCCGTCCTGGTTGAAGAACTGCTGGCGGTGCACATCGGCTCCGCGCGCCCGGATCTGTTCGGCCAGACCGAGTTCGGCGAAGGCCTTCATGCCCTTCACCCAGATCTGCAACGACGCGCCGACGGTGCCGAACGCGGGCGCCTGCTCGAACAGGGGCGCGTCGATCCCCACCCGGCGTAACGCGATACTGGTGCTGAGACCACCGATCCCGCCGCCGAGAATGATCACACGACCGTTCGCTGTACTCATGGGTGCTCCAACCGGGTGCGCTGGGTGGTGGCGACGAGATCGAGATCGAAATCGCCGGAACGGAATTCGGGTCGCGACAGGATGTCGGTGTGGAAGCTCGCGCTGGTGGTGAGGCCGTGGCCCTCCAGCACGAGCTCGTCGAGAGCGCGGATCATCCGGTCGATCGCGGCGGGTCGATCCGCGGCCCAGACGATGACCTTCGCCAGTAGCGCGTCGTAATACGGCGACACCGTCACCCCCGGCTCGAGGTGGCTGTCGACCCGCACCCAGGGCCCGGCAGGCGGGCGATAACGGGTGACCCGCCCGGTCGTCGGTGCGAAATCGCGCGCCGGATCCTCGGCGTTGATCCGGCATTCGATCGCGTGCCCACGTACGACGACGTCGGATTGCCCGAAGCTCAGGGGTTGTCCCTGGGCGATCCGCAGTTGCTCGGCGACCAGGTCGATCGCGCACACCATTTCGGTGACCGGATGCTCCACCTGCAGGCGCGCGTTCATTTCCATGAACCAGAAGCCACCGTCACGGTCGAGCAGGAACTCCATCGTCCCGGCCCCTTCGTACCCGACCGAGCGAGCGCCCGCGACGGCGGCGGCGCCGATCGCCGCCCGGGTGGCGTCGTCGAGTGCGGGCGACGGTGATTCCTCGAGCAACTTCTGATGCCGGCGCTGCACCGAGCAGTCACGTTCCCCGAGATGCACGATATTGCCGTGGCGGTCGCCGAGGATCTGCACCTCGATATGGCGGGCGCCCTCGAGGTAGCGCTCGATGTAGAGGCTGCCGTCACCGAAGGCGAGGGCGGCCTCGGTCTGGGTGCGGCGGTAGGCGTCCTCGATCTCGGCGCGCTCGCGGACCACCCGCATACCGCGGCCACCGCCACCGGCCGCCGCCTTGAGGATCACCGGGTAACCGATCTCCTCGGCGACCCGTTCGGCCTCTTCGGCACCGGTCAGCACCGACGTGGTCCCCGGCAGCAGTGGCAGACCGGCCGCGCTCATCAGCGCCCGGGTCACCGCCTTGTCGGCCAGCGCGGTCATCGTCTCCGGCGACGGCCCGACGAAGATCAGGTTCTCCTCGGCGCACACCGAGGCGAAATCCGCGTTCTCCGAGAGGAATCCGTAGCCGGGGTGGACCGCGTCGGCACCTGTGCGCAGAGCCGCGCCGATGACGTTGGGGATGTTGAGGTAGCTGCGACCGGGCTCCGGCGGGCCGATGCACACCGCGTCGTCGGCCAGTTGCATGGCGATCGAATCGGCGTCGGCGGTCGAATACACCACCACGCTGCGCAATTCGAGTTCCCGGCAGGCCCGCACCACGCGCAGCGCGATCTCACCCCGGTTGGCGACCAGAACCGTCTTGATCGGCCGTTCGGGATCGGTCACCGGGCTCATGACGCGATCTCCATCGGGGCCGACTCGTCGGGCTCGAGCAGGATCAGCTGCTGGCCGTACTCGACGACGTCACCGTCTTCGGGCAGGATCCGCACCACCCGTCCCGGACCGGGTGCGGTGATGCGGTTCATCAGCTTCATCGCTTCGACGATCGCGACCACCTGCCCCTCCGCCACGAAGTCGCCGGGGGAGACGAACGGGTCGGCTCCGGGCTCAGGGCTGCGGAAGAAGTGCCCGACCAGGGGCGACTCGATCGCGACGGCGCCGGATTCCGGCGCCGGGCTCACCGCTTCGACGGTGACGACCGGGACCGGCGCCGCGGTCACGCTCGACGGACCGTCCGGCCATTCCATCTCCAGGTCGAATTCGCCCGCCCGCACGCGCAGCCGGCGCGGCCGGGGGTTCAGGTCGGCGACCAGGCCCCGCACCTCATCGATCATGTGGCTCAACGATTTGTCTGTGGTCATCGGTATGTCTCCCAGGTGTGTCACGAGCCGAACTTCCGGAACTTGCGGTACCTGGCCTCGATCAGGTCGGGGCCGGGCACGGTGGACAGCGCGGTGAGCGCGTTCGACAGGGCCGCGCGTAGATCGCCCGCCATCCGCACGATGTCGGGTCCGCCCTCGGCGTCCTCGGGGATGACCCCGTCGACCACGCCGAGCGACAGCAGGTCCGCCGCGGTGAGTTTCAGCGCTTCGGCGGCCGTGCCCGCCGCCGCGCGGTCGCCCCAGAGGATCGCGGCGCACCCCTCCGGGCTGATGACGGAGTAGTAGGAGTTCTCGAACATCAGCACGGTGTCGGCGACGCCGAGCGCCAGCGCCCCACCGCTGCCGCCCTCGCCGGTGACCACGGTGACGATCGGCACCGGGAGCCTGCTCGATTCCATGATGGCGCGCGCGATGGCGCCCGCCTGCCCGCGTTCCTCCGCACCGACGCCGGGATAGGCGCCCGGTGTATCGATCAGGGTGACGATCGGCATCCCGAATTTCGCCGCGTGACGCATCAGCCGCAACGCCTTGCGATATCCCTCGGGTTCGGGCATACCGAAGTTCCTGGCGATGGATTCCCTGGTGTCGCTGCCCTTTTCGTGGCCGATCAGCATGACCGCGCGACCACCGAGGGTGGCGAGTCCGCCGACGAGAGCCGAGCTGTCGGCGAACATGCGATCACCGCGCAATTCGACGAAGGTGTCGAAGGCGACCGCCGCGAAACTCAGCGTGGTCGGGCGGGCCTGATCACGCGCGACCTTCACCACTTTCGCCGCCGGGCGCGGGGACACCTGCGCGGAGTCGGTGACGGTGACCGGTGGGAGCAGCGGGCCCAGCGGAGTGTCGGGTGCGTGCGCGGCGAGGACTTTCGCCAGATACGCGCGCAGCTGCGCGCGCGGGACCACCGCGTCGATCAGCCCGTGTGCCAGGAGGAATTCGGCGGTCTGGAAGCCGGGTGGCAGATCCTCGCCGATGGTCTGGCTGATCACGCCCGGCCCGGCGAACCCGATCAGCGCGCCGGGCTCGGCGACGAGCACATCACCGAGCATGGCGAACGAGGCGGTGACACCGCCGAAGGTGGGGTCGGTGAGCAGGCACACCACGAGCAGCCCGGCCTCGTGCAGACGGCCGATCGCCTGGCTCGTCTTGGCCATCTGCATCAGCGACAGGCTGCCCTCCTGCATCCGCGCGCCACCCGAGGCGCAGCACAGCAGTAGCGGAAGCCGTTGGGCGAGTGCGAGTTCGGCGGCGCGGGTGATGACCTCGCCGACGGCCGAACCCATCGAGCCGCCCATGAAGCCGAATTCCATCGCCGCGACGACCAGACGCCTGCCGTCGAGGGTGCCTAGACCGAACACGGCGGCGTCGTATTCGCCGGTCTTGGCGCGGGCCTGCGCGAGCCGTTGCCGGTAGGACTTGTGGTCACGGAAATCGAGCACGTCGCGCGTTTCGATGTCGTCGTAACTGCCCGGGGTCCAGGAGTTCTCGTCGAGCAGCAGGGCCAGCCGCCGGTGCGCGCCGATGCGCAGATGGTGGCCGCAGCGGGTGCAGACCCGCAGGTTGCGTTCCAGCTGGGGTTTGTACTGGTATTCGGCGCAGGACGGGCATTTGGTCCAGGTGATGTCCTGGTCGGTGCCCTGCCTGCCGATGGTGTCGATCACTTCGGTCATCGGAACTCTCCGTTCGGCTCTGACTTGTCGATCTGTTCGGCCAGGAACGCCCGCAGCGCGTCGGCGACGGTGCCGGGCGCTTCCGCGTGCACGGCATGGCCGGTACCGGGCACGAACACGTGCGAGCCGTCGGCGAGCAGCCCCAGCGCGCGCCGCACGTGTTCGTCGGTCATGAGCGCGCCGGTGCGCTCGTCGCCCTGGACGAGCAACACCGGACACCGCAGTCGCGACATCAGCTCGTCGGGGTCTTGTTCGCGCTGGTTGCGCCCCTCCACCCAGCGTTGATTCAGCTCCGGATCGGCCATGCGCAGCGACACCGCGATCGAACGCATCGCTTGGTTGGGGACCGCGTAGCCGAGCATCGCCGCGCGCTGGGACTCGGTGAGCCGGTACAGCGCCGAGTCGACGATCACCACCGCCCGCACCAGATCGGGGCGGGCGGCGGCGACCATGGCGGCGATCCAGCCGCCCATCGAATGCCCGAACAGCACCACCGGCGCGCCGATGCGCTCGGTGACGAACTGCTCGACATCGGCGGCGAAGTCGGCCAGCGCGTAATGACCAGCCACCCAGTCGGATCGGCCGTGCCCACGCAGATCCGGTGCGTAGACGTCCCAGCCGGGGCCGAGCGAGCGGACGAGCGGCCGGAAGGTCTGCCACCGCGCGCCCAACCCGTGCAGCATGCACAGCGACGGCCTGATGTCACCACTGACGTGGGCGTATTCGAGCGTCGCCGCACTCGTGCGAAACCGGCCCGTCTCGATCGGGCCCACGGCAGGGCGCATCCCTCAGCCCGCCCAGACCAGGGTCATCCCGGCGTACTTCCACTTGCTCGTCTCGATGGCAAGCAGCAAGACGTTGTCGCCCGTCCGCAACCGGCCCGCGCGCGCTGCCTCGTCCAGGGCGAGGGGAACAGCGGCCGAACCGGTGGCGCCGACCCGTTCGATGTTCTCGTAGATCTTGTCGCGCAGGGCCAGCCACTCGTCGGTGAGCAGACCGGCCGCCTCCAGCTCACTGGTCATGTAGCCGGCGTTGCCCTCGGGGACGACCCACAGGGCGATGTCCTCGGCCTTCACTCCGCTGATCTCGAGCATCTCGCGCAGCGAGCGGGTGATCATGTGCGGGATGAACTTTCCCGATTCCACGACGTCGACCTTCAGCTCCATCAGGCGCTTGGCCAGCACCTGCTTGTGCAGTGGGGCGTGCGTCGACCCGCCGATCACCTGCATGCCCGGCTTCTTGGTGCCGCCCATCGTGACGATCGAGGAACCGAGTACCCCGGCCCGGGTCTGCGGGTCGGCCGGTTCGGCGCGCAGCACGAGCGCACCCGCACCGTCGCCGAAGGTGTAGGCCACCAGCCGATCCCGCATGCGGATCCGCTCCGGGTCGATGCCGCGATACATCGGGACGAGCAGGGGCGAGATGGCCTCGCTGCCGATCACCAGGGCGGTCCGGTGCGTGCCGCGCTCGAGATAGCCGCGCGCCACATCGGCGGCCTCCACGAAACCCGCACAGCCGGAACGGACTTCGATGGTGGTGCATTCGGCGATCCCGAGGTGTTCCTGCACGAACGTCACCGCGGGCGGCAGCAGGTATTCGGGGCTGGCCGTCGACATGACGATCAGATCCACCTCACCCGCCTCGATGCCCGCCCGCTCGAGCGCTGCGGTCGCGGCGCCCGCGGCCATCTGGGAGTTGGTCACCAGGTGTTCGCCGGTGTCGGGGTCGATCATCCAGTGCCGTTCCTTGACCTGGATGCCCTCGAGAATGTCTTCGGGTACGGGACCGAGCAGTGCTTCGATCTGCTTGTTGTCGATCGGGTCGCCGTGCAGGTAACTGCCCGTGCCGACCACCTGGGCCGTGAATTCCGGTGTTGCCATAACGCTTGTCGTCCTTTGTGTTCGGATGCTCAGTCGGTCAGCGGCGCGAGCACGATGCTGATGTGGGTTCCGCCCAGTGAGGAGCTGTTCACCAGGGCCACGCCCCGATCGGGCCGGTCACAGGCGGCCAGTGCGGCGGCGAGCAGTCCGCCGGTGCCGAGTTGTTCGCCGAGCGCCCGTTTGGCGGCGATGCGGCGCGGGGCGTTGTCGCCGAAAAGCCGGTGCAGGGCCTGGTTCTCGGGCTCGTCGAAGGCGGGCAGCCCGACCTCGTTGGTCCACACCTCGGCGATATCGCCCGGTGTCAGACCCGCGGCGTCGAGTGCGGCGCGCATGGCGCGTTCCACCGCGGAGCCGGTCGGATCGGTGCGCCCCACACCGCGCGCGTCCGACGCCGTGGCATGCCCGAGTACCTCGGCGTACACGGTGGCGCCCCGGCGAACGGCGTTGTCGTACCGCTCGAGCATCACCGCGGCACCGCCCTCGGCGAGGGCGAACGTGTCGTGCGGGCCCATGGGCAGGCCCAGCCTGCGGTAGCCACGCACCACGAGCGGGGTGAGGGTGTCGGCGGCGGTGGCCAGGATCGCGGTCGCGCGGCCGAGCGAGACCATGTCGTAGCCGTAGCAGAGCGCGTTCGCGCCCGCCGCGTGTCCGGACGTCACCGTCGAGGTGGGACCGAGCGCGCCGAGCAGCGTGGCGACACTGCCCGCCGCCGCGTTGTACACGGTGTTGGGGAACACGGCCGGGTTCGCCGCCGCCACCCCCTCCGCGCGCAGCGGCCGGACGAACTGTTCCATCGCCTCCATCGGACCGAGCCCGGTGCCGAAGACCACGCCGACCCGGTCGGGGTCGTCGGCGATCAGATCGGCGCCGGCCTCGGCCAGCGCCCGGCTCGCCGCGAAGGTCGACAGCAGGCCGAGCCGGTCCATCCGCCTGGCCTCCCGCCTGGTCAGATGGTCGCTGGGGTCGGTGTCGATGAGACCCAGCCGCACACCGTCGTGGACCTGGGTGCAGTCACGGCCTTCGGTGACCGCGCGCAAGGCCGCCCGCACATCGAGGCCTGCGGCACCGACGGCGCCCGTCCCCGTCACCACCACGCGCGAGCGCTCGACGCGGGTCGGCTCGGCGGCGCGTTCGGAGAACACCACGCTCGCGTTCGCACCCGCGAAGGCGAAGTTGTTCGAGATCGCGTGGTCGATCTGGCTGACCCGCGGGGTCACCGGGATGTGGTCGAGCACGCATTCCGGGTCGGCCCGAACGAGATTCGCGGTCGGCGGCAGCACGCCGTTGCGCAACGCGCCGACGGTGATGATCGCCTCGACCGCACCCGCCGCGCCGAGCAGGTGCCCGATCATCGACTTGGAGCTGCTCACCGGCACGGTATCGGCGGCGTCGCCGAGCGCGAGCCGGGTGGCCTTGGCCTCGGCGCTGTCGTTGCGTGGTGTGCCGGTGCCGTGGCTGTTGACGTAGCCGACGTCGCTGTCGCGCAACCCGGCCCATTCGATGGCCGAACGGATGGCCCGCGCGGCGCCGGTGCCGTCGGGGCGCGGGGCGGTCGGGTGATAGCCGTCGGCGGACAGCCCGTAGCCGCGGATCACGCACAGCGGCTCCACCTCGGCCGCGGCCGCCAGGTCGGCGCTGGTCAGGACGAGCATGCCGCTGCCCTCACCGAGCGAGAGCCCGGTTCGCTTGTCCTGGTACGGCGCCGCCGGTGTCGGCGACAGCGAACCGAGCGAGTTGAACCCCGCGTAGGCCACGTCGGACAGGGCGTCGGTGCCGCCGGCCAGCACCATGTCGGCCCGTCCGAGCGCGATCAGATCCGCGGCGTAGCCGATCGCGTTCGCCCCCGCCGCGCAGGCGGTGTTCACCGAGAACACCGGGCCGGCGCACTGGAAATGCGCCGCCAGCGATTCGGCGATGGCCTGCGGCGGCCCGAACATGGCGAGTTCGGGGGTGCCCGCGCCGACACCGTCGTCACCGAGCCATTCGAGGGTGCTGAGCAGACCCGCGTTACAGGTGCCGAGCACGATGGCCCGGTCGTGCGGCGCCACCTCGGCGACCAGGGCGCCCGCCGCCTCCATCGCCTCGGTGGCGGCGGCGAACGCGAAATCGAAAGCGCGGTCCCGGAATCCGTCCACTTCGTCGGCGATCGGTGAGGGTGCGACGGGGGAGCGGACCTCACCGCCGATCCGGGTGTTGTAGTCCGACATGGGCAGGTGCTCGACCGGGTCGATCGCGACATGACCGGCGCGCACGCCGTCCCACAGCGCCTTGGCCGTATCGCCCTGCGAGGTGACGGCGCCGACAGCGACGACGACCACCGTTCGCAGGGACATGTGCTGGGTTTCTCTCGTCTTCACCGTGCACTCCTGTTCATGGTTCCAGCGGGCTCTACAGGCGCCGCAGAGCCAGCGCCGCGGCCTGGCCCGACAGTCCCCGGCCCAGCGCGAGGCTGTAGTCCGCGCGCAGTTCGCGTGCCGTACCGGGCACCCAGTCCAGGTCGCACCGCGGCGCCGCGGCGGACAGATTCAAGGTCGGCGTCACGGTGGCCTCGCGCAGCGTCATCGCCGCCAGCGCCACATTCAAAGGACCTGCGGCGGAGAGCAGTTGGCCTAGCGCGGGCTGCACGCTGTTCGCCGCGACGGTGTCGGCCCCGGCGCCGAGCGCGGCTCGCAATGCCCGCGCCTCGGCCAGATCGGCCCGGATCACCGCCGCGCCGTCGGCGGCCACGTAGCCGATATCGGTGCCGGCGACACCCGCCTCGCGCATGGCCGAGGCCATGGCGTTGCGCAGACCGGTACCGTCGCCCCAGATCTCGCCGGGTGTCACCGGATCCGAGCCACCGCCGAAACCGACGATCTCCGCGTACGGTTCGATCCCGCGGGCCACGGCGGTGTCGTAGTCCTCCAGCACGAGCATGCACGCACCTTCGCCGAGGACGGTTCCGGAGGCGTCGCGGTCGTACGGGCGCACCGCACCCGCCTCGTTGCGGCCGGTGAGCAGGTCGAGCCGGTCCAGTTTCGACATGCACCACCAGGAGACGCCGTCGTCGAAACCACCGGCGACGGCGACCGTGGTCTCGCCGCGTGCGATGGCCCGGTAGGCATTGCCGATCGCGCTGATGCCCGCGTCGCCCGCCCCGGAGAGAAAAGCGCTCGGCCCGGCGAAGCCGAATTCCTCGGAGAGGAAGAACAATTCGGCCGAGGGCAGCCCTTCGACGAAGAACAGTGGGTACATCCGGGCCGCCTCGTGCCCCAACCGGGTCGGGTCGATCCGGCCGTCGGGCCCGCACGCTTCGACCGTCGCGTCGAGAATGTGCAGGGGGTCGGAGATCTGGTTCTCGCTGGCGAGGAAGACACCGACCGAATCGTTGCCCGAGGTGGCCGGGTCGATGCGCGCCTCCTCGGTGGCCAGCCGGACCGCGGCGTGCGCCAGCTGGTTGGCGCGGGTCATCAGCCGCAGCGATTTGCGGTTGCGGACAAAGGGTTTCGCGTCGAAGTCGGTGATCTCGGCGCCGAACCGGGTGCGCAGCGAGGAGGGGTCGTAGGCGGTGATCGGGCGCACCGCGCTGCGCCCGGCCACCAGTTCCTTCCAGGTCTGGGTGAATCCGGTACCCAGGGGCGACACCACACCGATGCCGCTGATGACAACGCGATTCATGAGATTTCCCTCTCTGGACCCGCGTCACGGGTCATGGTGAGCTCCCGCGCGAGGACGACCACCGCGCCGGCCCGGGTGATGCGCCCGCTGAGGCGCGCCACGGTGCCGTCGAGTTGGCGGACCTCGACCGCGACGTGCAGCTGGTCGCCGGGGCGCACATAGTGGCGGAACTGCACCCGCCGCGCGCCGGTGAGCCGCCACCGGCCACCGTCGCGGGCGAGCAACACGTCGGCCAGATTCGCCATGCCGTGCAGCATGAGCACCCCGGGCAGCACCGGGAACCGCTGGAAATGGGTGTCGAACACGGGCAGGGTGTTCGGCACGTTCGCGAGGGCACTGGCACCCGCACCGGGTCGCAACTCGACGACGCGGTCCAGGCGAAGGCCGCCGGCCACGGCCAGGGCGTCGGGCGGCACCGGCGACCCGGCGCCGACATCCGTGCTCGGCACGGTCACCGCGGGGGTACTCATGGCGCCTGCACCACTAGTGAGGCGTTCGTGCCGCCGAACGCGAACGAATTGATCAGCGCCACCGAGACATCGGCCTTTCTGGCCTGGTTCGGGACATAGTCCAGGTCGAGCTTGGGGTCCGGGTGCGTGTAGTTGACGGTCGGCGAGACCAGCCCCTCGGTGATCCCCCCGAGCGCCGCGAGCACATTGAGCGCGCCCGCCCCGGCGGTGAGGTGCCCGGTCATCGACTTCGGCGAGGTGACGAGCAATTCGTAGGCGTGCCTACCGAAAACCTGTTTGATGGCGGCGGTTTCGGAGACGTCGTTGCCCGGTGTGCTCGTCCCGTGCGCGTACACACAATCGACCTCGGTGCCCACCACCCCCGCGTCGGCCAGCGCGTCGGCCATGGCGGTGATCGACCCGCCACCGTCGGGCGGGGAATCGGTGATCCGGTACGCGTTCATCGTCGAGGCGTAACCGGTGAGCCGCGCCAGGATCCGGGCCCCGCGCGCCTCGGCGATCCGCCGCTCCTCCAGCACGAGCAGCACCGACCCCTCACCGAGCACGAAACCGTCGCGTTCGGCGTCGAACGGTTTCGAGGCCTTGGTCGGATTGTCGTTGTAGCGGGTGGTCAGCGCACCGAGCAGCGAGAAGCCGGCGACGTCGAGCCAGGTGGTGAGCGAGTCCTGGCCCCCGGCGACGGCCATGGTGATCTCGCCCGCCTGGATCCGGCGCATCGCCTCGCCCACGGCATGGGTCGCCGATGTGCACGCGGTGCTGATCCCGCTGATCGGCCCACGGCACCGGCCCACCTCGGCGATGGCCATCAGGTCGACACCCTGATCACAGCGCCACGTGCTGTCGGGGCTGCGGCGATGGATCACCGCGCCGTCGCTGGTGCGCCGGGTGAGACCGATCTCGGCGAACTCCTGCGGCTCGGGCCTGCCGACGTGGCCACCGACGAAAACGCCACGGGCGGCCTCGTCGTGCGACCCGATATTGCCCGCCTGGGCCAGCGCCTGTGCCGCGGCGACGACACCGAAACCGCCGGACCGACTGAGCAGATCCCAGCGCTGGGTGGTCAAGAGCTCGGGCGCCGGGCTGAATTCACGCACCATCCCGGCGATCTGGACTTCGAAGGTGCTCGGATCGAACGTCTCGATCCGGCCCACTCCGCTGCGCCCGGCGGCCAGCGCCGACCACGTGTCCGGTGCGGTGTTTCCCACGGGGGTGACGGCCCCGATACCGGTGATGACGACCTCGTTGTTCATGATCGGACCCCGCTTCGCAGTAGTTCTTCGCGCATCCGCACCGACGCCGCGTCCTCGAGCATGTCGGCGTCGACCAGACCGCACATGAGGTCGTCGACCTCGAAGACGACGCTCTCGCCCACGAGCAGCCGGCCCCCGGCCACGATGGTGTCGCCCCTGGACAGGATTTCGACCGAGGCGACGACGTCGTCGCCGGGCACGATGGCGGACCGGGTCGTCATGGCGCCGACCGACAGCAGCACCGCCCGTTGCCGCCGATCGGTGCTGAGATAGATCAGCCAGGCCAGACTCTGGGCGAGCACCTCCAGCTGGATCGACAGCGGCATCAGCGACCCGAAAGCTGTTGTTGACCAGTAACTCTCACTCGAACTCGTCCGCTTGACCGCCTCGACCCGCGCCCAGGGTTCGATGGTGTCGATGCGGTCGACGAGATGGAACCGCACGGGTCAACTCGCCGCGACGGTGTGTTTGGACACCATGTCCGCGAGATTGCGCACGGTGAACAGACCCATCACGTCCTCGGCGCCGAGCTTGCCGCTGAGTTCGGCCGGGTCGATCTGGGGCATCACCTTGTGCAACTGCTCGAGGCCGAGGTCGGAGACCATTCCGTCGTCGGTGCCGAATTGCTCGTCCGGGATGCCGCCCTGGATTCGCTCGCTCAGCTGGGTGGTCGTGATCTTGACGCCCAGGCGGCGTTCGATTCGGAAAAGAATGTCGAGCAGATCGATCGACTCGGCGCCGACCTCACCGAACAGGGTGGCATCGGCTTCGACCTCATCGATTTCCAAAGCGACTGCCTCGGCGACGATTTCGCGGACGGTATCGATAACGCTGATTTCGGACATGCTGGTTTCCTCCATCTGGAAGTGGTCGGATCGGGGTGGAGCTGAGGTACCGGCTAGCGGCGCGCGGTCTTCTTGAGCGGTTTGCCGGTCAGTAGCGTCCCGGCGACCATGCCGTCGACCGGGACGAGCGCGCCGGACAGATGCCGGTTGCCGGGCGCGGCGAGGTAGGAGACCAGGTCGGCCACCTCGTCGACGGTGGTCGCACCCGAAATGGGCACTTGCCCGATGACGGAGTCGCCACCGTCACCACTGAGAACGTCGGCGATCATCTCTGTCTCCACGAAGCCGGGCAGCACCGCGTTGACCCGGATGCCGAAGCGGGCGAACTCGAGCGCCGATGCCCGGGTGAAGGAGTTGATCGCCGCCTTGGACGCGGCGTAGCTGGACGCGCCGAACCAGGCGCGTTCGCCCATCACCGAGGAGATGTTGACGATGGCCGCGCCGTCGCTCTGGGCGAGCGCGCCGCAGGCCGCCCGCGTGCCGTTGAACACGCCGCCGAAGTTGACCCGCATGACCTCGAGCCAATCGCTCTCCGACATTTTCATGATCAATTCGTTGCGCGTGATACCCGAATTGTTGACGAGGATATCGAGTTTCCCGGCGAATTCCAGCACCTGCTCGACAACCGATTCGGCAGCGCTGTAGGAGGAGATATCTCCCTGAATGGCAACGGCCTTTCCGCCGTTGTTCTCGATTTCGGTAACCACTTCCTTGGCCGCCTGCTCCCCGCGAAAGTAGTTCACGGCGACAATGGCGCCTTCCGCGGCGAGACGATGACAAACCGCGCGGCCTATTCCGCCTGATCCGCCGGTCACCAGTGCGACCCGGCCGGTGTGAATTGCTGACATCAAGTACCTCCCCAGGGGTCAGCATGAAAAGCGTGCGATGGTCCGGTTCGGACGATCTCATCCACACTTTCCGAAACCGATGATCCGGCAGTTAAACCCCAGGTGCAACCGACACAAGTGTGATTTGCGCCATAATAGCTGTGCGCTATTACCGGTTGGTGACGCTCTTAGCACGTGTTGTTGCAGCGCGCTAGCTAGTAATTCCTTGGGCCGCTAGAGGCTGATCTTCGCGTGGGAAAGACGGAATAGATCTGGCGTTAACGCTGAATTCATCACGACGTGAGCCGACTACTGAAACCGACCGGTCGGAGATTTGGGCGAGATATGCTTCGCGGTATACCAACAAGGGCAAGTCTTGAACTCCGGACTACCTGCGAGCAGAATCGAGCAACGACGCTCGTCGTCGAGCGGAATTCCGTGTATCCGTACCGGCAGATTGTTTTTGACACCTGTCCAGGTTGATACCCGTTCTATATTCAGGGGAAGAAACGCATGACATCCACCGCTTTCCTGTTTCCCGGCCAGGGTTCGCAACGAGTCGGGATGGGGCACGACCTCGCCCAGGCCTACCCCGACCTCGTCGCACCGCTGTTCCGGACCGCCGACGAGGTGCTCGGCTTCGAGCTGTCCCAGCTGTGCTGGAACGGGCCGGAGGACCGGCTCGCACGCACCGACATCACCCAGCCCGCGATCTTCGTCGCCAGCCTGGCCGCCTACCGCGTGCTGTCCGAACTCGTTCCCGCACCGGTGGTCGTCGCCGGCCACAGTCTCGGCGAGTACACCGCCCTGGTCGCGGCGGGCGTACTCGAGTGGACCGACGCGTTGCGCCTGGTCCGACGGCGCGGCGAACTCATGGCGCGGGTCAATGAATCGAATCCCGGTGCGATGGCGGCCGCTCTCGGGCTGTCGAGTGACACGGTCGAGCGCCTCTGTGCCGAGGTGCGCGAGCAGACAGGCGCCGTCGTCGAGGTCGCGAACTACAACGCCGAGGACCAGACGGTGGTGTCGGGCAGTGAAGCCGGTGTAACCGAGTTCACCACCAGGGCAACACGACTCGGCGTCGAGGGGGCGAAGGTGAAGCGGCTCGCGGTCGGCGCGCCCTTCCACAGCTCGATGATGGCCCCGGTCGAGGCGGAGTTCGCGGCCGATCTCGCAGGCGTTCGGTTCGCCGATCCGGTGATCCCGCTCGTCGCGAATGTCACTGCGGCGCGGGTGCATACGGGGGAGCAGGCGCGTGCGGGGCTACGGGCACAGCTCGCCGGATCGGTGCGCTGGAGTCAGAGTCTGCGCGCTGTGCGGGAATTCGGTGTCGAGGCGTTCGTCGAGGTCGGCCCGGGACGGGTGCTCACGGGATTGTGCAAACGCGCGTACCCCGAGGTGGCGAGCTATTCCGCGGGAGACCGGCGGCGCATCCGCGCGGTGGCCGATGAGGTGGGCGGTGTGTTCCCGGTCGAAGCTGTGGGCTGAACCGCCGCTCTGCGCTGTTCGATCTCGCCCCAAAACTCGACGGACAGAGCTTCGTAGCGGATGCCGAACTCGAGCACGAGCAGCTCGTGGGAATCGCTGGCCGGATCACCGGAGAGCGAATCATGCGCGGCCAGATAGCGATCGAGCCGTTTCTGATGCGCCTGCTTCTCCCCGGCGGCGACCTCGACCACGTCGTCGGGGGAGGACAGGCTGCCGAAGTACAGCTTGAGCAATCCGCTGTCGCGCAGTTCGTGCGTGCGCTTGTCCTGCCCGGTGGTGAGCCAGTCCTCGAGTTCGGCGCGGCCCGCGTCGGTGATGGTGTAGATCCGGCGGCGGCGACCGGTGGTCTCCTGATAGCCGGACAGCAGCCCCTCTTCGACGAGGCGTTCCGGTTCGGCGTAGATCTGGGAATGGGGGAACGACCAGAAGAATCCGATCGAGCGATCGACCTGCTTCTTGATGTCGAACGGAGTGCAGGGTCCGGTGCGGGCGACCAAGCTGAGGACCAGATAGGACGTCGGGCTGAGCTTCCGGTCGGCCAAGCAGCTCACTCCTCTGGTATCGGGTGACAACATCCTGGGTGAGAAACAGGAATGCTTCATTATTGGAGCCGGATATCGCGATCCGCACTATACGTTTCGGACTATGGGCTGTCAAAGGCTGCTCGCAGTCGTCCGCCGTGCGACGACAGCGTCACACGGCGGACGAAGGCTCAGGCGACCAGCGGTTTCAGTGCTTCGCCTGCCATCTCGAGAACACCGGGATGGTGGCCGTTGGCAACCATATTGATGATGAGGCCGTCGACGCCGTGGACGAGGACGCGGTCGGAGATCTGCTCGGCCACCTGCTTCGGCGTTCCGACGAACAACTTGCCCGCCATCGAGGCACGCACCCGCTCGACCTTCGCCCGTTCGCCCACGCGCGCGGCGAACATGTCGTCGATGAGCTGTTCGGCGCGGTCGGCGCTTTCGTCCATCACGACGAAGGCGAGGTAGCTGACGTCGAGGGTCGACCGGTCGCGCCCGGCCTCCGCGCAGCGCTGGTCGAGGGCGGCCATCTTGCGCGGCAGCTCGTCGGTCTCGCAGCCGATGCTGAGATGGTCGGCGTGCCGCGCCGCCAGGGCGAAGGTCTTCTTCTCGCCCGCACCGCCGAGCATGATCGGCACGTCGTCGCGCATGCGTGGTTCGTTGATGACGTTCGCGACGCGATACCAGGTGCCCTCGAAGCTCGGGCGTTGGCCGCGGAACATCGGTGCGATGATCTGCAGTGCCTCGTCCAGCTTGGTGAACCGGTCGGTGAAGGTGCCGAATTCGTAACCGTAGGCGAGGTGTTCGAGCTCGAACCAGCCCGCGCCGATACCGAGCATCGCCCGGCCCCGGCTGATCACGTCGAGCGTGGTGACGATCTTGGCGAGCAGCGCCGGATTGCGGTAGGTGTTGCCGGTGACCATGGTGGAGAGCCGGATGGTCTCGGTGACGGCGGCGATCGCGCCCAGCGTGGTGTAGGCCTCGAGCGTCGGGCCGTTCGGCGGGCCGAAGCGCTGATAGAAGTGGTCGGTCAGGAACAGGGTGTCGAATCCGGCCTTCTCCGCTGCCTGCGCCTGCGCGACGATGGCGGGGAAGAGTTCGTCGACCGGTGCGCCGAAGTTGAAGTCGGGCATCTGGAAACCGAGGCGGACAATGCCTCGGCCGGTGGGTACGGACATGTCAGACATCCCTTCGGAGCAGGGCGCGGCGGGCGAGGGCCGACACCCCGAGTGTCACGGTTGTCACGATCGCCAGCCGGGGCCAGCCGCCGAGCGCGCCGATGAGTTCGGCCGAGGCGTCGGCACTTTGGGAGAGCTTGCCGACCACGGCACTGGGTGCCTGCAGGGTCGCCAGCTTGTGCAGCTCGCCGAACGCCGTCGCCGACGCCGCCTCGGGCAGCACCACGTGCGCGGCGGCAGCGGCGACCGCCCCGGCCGAGCTGCGCATCAGGATGCCGAGCGCTGCCCCGAACAGGGCCACCGCCGGGAACACGCAGACGATGCCGAGCAAGCCCGGGAACGCGTCACCCGCGGCGTATTTCGAGCTGTCGATGGCGAAGACGCCGACCAGATAGGTGAGCGTGGTGGCCGCGATGCCCAGGGTCGTGCTCACCGCGGCGGCGGTAAGCATCTTCGCCCCGAACACGACATCGCGTTGCGGTGTCGCCGCCAGGACCGAGCGGATGGTCCCCGAGGTGTACTCGGTGGAGGTGACCAGCGCACCCCAGGCGCCGATGAGCGCGATGGGCAGGGTCATGGCGGTGAAGGCGCCGCCGATCACGGTGTCGGTGGTCTCCAGGCTGTCGGACAGGCCGACCAGTGCCGCCGACACCGGGCCGATCAGCAGCGCCAGGATGGGCAGCAGGAACAGCGCCCTCGACGACCGGATCTTGATCAGCTCCGAGATCACCTGGTACCGCATCACCTCCCAGGGCGGCGCCGAGCGGTTCGGGGTGGCGGTGGTGCTGGTCACGATCGTGGTACTCATGCCGACTCCTGCAGTGTTTCGCTGTCCTGGAAGGTGTGCCGACCGGAGACCAGCCGGGTGAAGACCTCTTCGACCGACGCGGTGACCGGCGTCAGCTCGTCGAGGACGATGTCGTGGGTGGCCGCGAGGCGCCAGATCTCGCGCGCGGTCACCCCGCGCACGGTGCCGGTGTCGCCCCGGATCTCGATGCGGTCGCCGAGCACGGCGGCCAGCCGGGTCAGCTCTTCCCCGCGCACGCGCACCCGTGGTTCGGCATTGGCGACGAAGTCGGCGGTCGGCTCGTCGGCGACGATCTTGCCCCGGCTGATCACCAGCAGGTGATCGGCGACCAGTTCGGTCTCGCTCATCATGTGGCTCGACAGCAGCACCGTGCGGCCCTCGTCGGCCATGGCCCGCAGGGTCTGGCGGATCCAGCGGATGCCCTCGGTGTCCAAACCGTTGACGGGTTCGTCGAGGATCAGCACGGCGGGGTCGCCGAGCAGGGCGGCCGCCACGCCGAGGCGCTGGCGCATGCCGAGCGAGAAGCCTTTCACCCGCATCCCGGCCACGTCGGCGAGCCCGACCCGCTCGAGCACCTCGTCGACCCGCGTGCGTGGGATGCCGTTGCTCGCCGCGAGGAAAGCCAGATGATAAGCGGCGGTGCGTGATCCGAGCACATCGCTCGCATCGAGCAGGGCGCCGACGGTGTGCAGCGGGAATCGTAGGTCGCGGTAGTCCTGGCCGAGCACCGTCGCCGTACCGGAGGTGGGCGTGTCGAGTCCGAGTATGCAGCGCATCGCGGTCGACTTGCCCGAACCGTTGGGGCCGAGGAACCCCGTGACCCGACCTGGTTCGACGGTGAAGCTCAGGTTGTCGATGGCGCGAGTCCTGCCGTAGAACTTGGTCAAGTTACGTGCTTGGATCATGCTTTCGAGCGTATTGAGCAGGCATTTCGGCCACATCCATCCCGGGAGCCAACTGCGCGGGTAGTCCTCGAGAGGGATGCGGCGCTGCCCGGTGCGTTCGCGCGGTGGCCATTACGCTGATGTCGCAGGGTGGTTCGGATCGGTTCGGCGCCTACCGCGCCGTCCGCACAGAGGGGCGAATTCCGTTGTCGGACAATCACTATCACGCGCACGATGCGGCGAAGGCGAACATCCGGGTGCTGATCGCCGACGACCAGGAGCTGGTGCGCGAGGGATTGAGCGTGCTGCTGGACTCCCAGCCGGATATCGACGTCGTCGGCCAGGTCGCCGACGGCGAGCAGGCGGTGCGTGAGACCGAGCGGCTGGCCCCCGATGTGGTGCTGATGGACGTGCGGATGCCGGTGTGCGACGGGATCGAGGCCACCCGCCGCATCACCGCCGCCGGGCCTGCCAAGGTGATCGTGCTGACCACCTTCGACCTCGACGCCTACGTGTACTCGGCGCTGCGCGCGGGCGCCTCGGGGTTCCTGCTGAAGGAATCCTCGGCCCGTTCGCTCGGTGAGGCGGTACGCGTGGTCGCCACCGGTGAGGCGCTGCTCGCTCCTTCGGTCACCCGGCGCCTGCTGTCCGAGTTCGCCCGGCAGGGGCAGTCGGTTCGGTCGGCGGAGAAGGCGGCCGGGCTCACCGCGCGGGAGACCGAGGTGCTGGTACTCATCGCGCGGGGCTTGTCGAATGCCGAAATCGCCGGGGAGATGGTCATTTCCGAGCAGACGGTGAAAACGCATGTCGGCCGGATACTGGACAAACTGCAATTGCGCGACCGGACCCAGGCGGCGATCTACGCCTATGAGACCCGACTGGTGAGCCCGTTGTAACTCCGGTGGCGATGCGGGAGCGAACTGTCGTGGTCGCACCGTAACGTTGTGCGCGGTGGACGCCGGTCGCCGAGCGGTTCGCCTGCGACGTACCGATCACCGACAGCGGTACGACGTCGACGGGCAGGGAACGGTTGTGACGGTGGAGGGGGCGCTCGCACGCGCGCGTGCCGCCAGGCGGATCGGACGCGTCGAGAAGGCGCGCCGGATGCTGGGGACGGCCCTGACGCATGCGCACGACGACCCGGACGTGCTGGTCGAGTTGGCCGAACTCAGCGGCGAGCGCGGCGCCCTGGCGTGAGTCTCGACTGCCGCCAACAGTGGGCAGGCCGGTCGTGCTGACTGCCGTAGCAACGGTAGTGTGCGCCCGAGGAATCCAGGGGGAGGGAAATCGTGCCGGTGCAGGCGGCGCTCGAGCGGGCGCGAGTGGCTTTGGAGATCGGACGGGCCGAGGAGGCTCGGGAGATTCTGGGGGCTGTGCTGGCGCAGGCGCCGGACGACCCGGAATTGCTTGTGGCGCTGGGAAATACGGCCTTCGCGCTCGACGATCCACAAGAGGCGTTGCGGTGGGCGGGGCGCGCCATCGGTGCCTACCCGGAACTGCCCGAAGCGCAGATGCTGGCCGCCATGTGCGCGGCGATGCTGGGGGAGTGGGGGCGGGCGCGCGAGCACAGCGAGACCGTCCTGCGGTTGCTGCCCCACGAACCCGCGTCGCTGTTGCTCGCGGCGTGGATGATCGCCTTCGGACCGGCCGGCGACAGCGACCGGGCCGCCGTGCTCGTCGGCGAGGCCGTCGAACTCGCGCCCGACGACGCCGGTGTGCACTGCTCCGCCGCCGAGATCTACCAGCGTCTCGGCGACTTCGACGGGATCCGGCGCCATGTCGGCGCGGGACTCCTGCTCGACCCGACCCACACAGACCTGCTCCGCATGCAGGCGCAGCTCGAGTTCGGCGGCGTCGAAGGCGGCAGGCGGTCGGCGGTGGCGACGCTGCGCGGTGTCCTCGCGCAGGCGCCGACCGACAGCAAAGCCACAAGGTTGCTCGCCGAAGTGCACTGGCGAGCGCTGATGCGACTCGCCGCGTGGGTGTGGTTCTTCGCGGGTTGCTATGCGGCCGTGGCGATGTGGGCACCGACGGTACTGCTCCGAATCGTGTCGCCGGTGCTGCTCGCGGCGATTCCGCTCGCCTGGTTCGGTGTGTTCCACAAGCTGCGCAAACAACTGCCACCCGGTTATCTGCGGACTCGCGTACTGCGACCGCGCGTGGTGTTGGCGCTGCTCGTGGTGGTCGGCTCGGCGTTCGGTGTCGTACTCGGCGCGGTGGCGATGCGGTCGGAGTACGTGGCATTCATCCGGATCGGGAGCTGGCTGCTGGTGCTCGGCGCGCTCGGGGCCGCGCTCGCGCATCTGCTGCTGTATACGGCGTGGTTGCGGCCGGGCCGCGACGACCCCGATCCCGAAGACGGCTTCGACTTCGCGGCCATGCAGATCATGGTGCTCGGCATCTGCGTGGTGCCGCTGGTCGTCGTCGCCGGTCTCGCACGCGGATTCGCTCGTCAGCCTGCCGTATTCGGTGCGTTTCTCGCCGTGGTCGGTGCGGTGTTGTTCGCCCTCGTCCTGGAAGCCGGAATCGGGATCTGGCGCGATCGAGCGGGATACCGCAGGCTGCCCGTGATCGCGGCGATCGTGTGCGCCCTGCTGGCCGGGTCGGGTGCGGCTGTGTGGTGGGGTGGCGGCGAAATCGTCGACGGTGAGGTGCGCGGGCGTGAGTTCGTGAATGTGCCCGCACCACCGACGATCTCACCGCGCGAGTTCCCGACGATCCCGACCCTGCGGGTTCCGACTCTGGTCGTACCCCCGACTGTCACGGGGGTACCGGCCGTGACCCCGACCCGGTGACAGCGGCAACCGGTCCGCAGGGCCGCGCGCAGCAGGTGTCGGCTCCGGCGCTCCGTGACCGTTAGGCGCGTGGGCAGGACCGCCGCTCGTCAGTCGTCGGCAGCGCTGTTGGCGGCGGCGACGACCGCGGGGAGCAATCCAGGGACCGCCGATTCGACGTCTTCGGTGCGCAGGCGCTGATAGGTCTGCCCGTCGAGGGTGAGGCGCTCGATGAGACCCGCTTCGCGCAGGATCTTGAAGTGGTGCGTCGCGGTGGACTTGTTGATCGCGTCGTAGAGCGCCGAGCAGCGCAGCGGGCCGCCCGCGTTGCTCAGGCGGCGCACCATTTCCAGGCGCACGGGATCGTGCAGCGCGCCGAGTACGGCGGGCAGCTCCGCCACGGGCAGGGTGGGCGCCGCGGGGAGATCTTTAGCCTGCGTCATGATGATCTACCTCACTCCCGGGTTTGATAGTCATCATACCCGGCGTAGGGTCGGGTTCGTTCGATGGTTATCAAACTCACCTGATGGGGGCTGCGATGGCAGCGACAACGATGGTGCCGACCGAAACCGGTCAGCGGTGGGCCTACGGGCTGGTCCTCGCCGCCACCGGCGTGGCACTCGGTGTCTCCGGGGCGCCCGCCCCGCTGTACGGAATCTACGAAACCGAATGGCACCTGTCGCCGTTCACCACGACGATGGTCTTCGCCGTGTACGCGGTGGCCGCGCTCGGCGCGGTGCTGGTGTCGGGTCGCGTCTCCGACGTGGTCGGGCGCAAGCCGGTGATCGTCGGCGCGTTCGCCACCATGATCCTCGGGCTGCTGGCCTTCCTGCTCGCCGACTCGGTGCCGATGCTGCTGCTGGCGCGAGCCCTGCACGGCGCGGCGGTCGGGGCAACCGTGGTGGCGGGTGCCGCCGCGCTGCTGGATCTGCGACCCGAGCGGGGCGCGCGGTCCGGTCAGCTCAGCGGGGTGGCGTTCAATGTGGGCATCGCGATCGCGGTGCTCGGCACCGCTGTGCTCGCCCAGTACGCGCCGTCGCCGCTGCGCACGCCGTACGTGGTGATCGCGGTGATCTGCCTGGCCGCCGCGGCCGGGATCCTCGCGTTGCGCGAACCGCACGTCGCGCGCGTGAAGGGTCGCATCACGATCGCCAAACCCGCTGTGCCCCAGGAGATCAGGGCAGATTTCTGGTTCTCCGCGATCGGGGTGATGGCCGCCTGGTCGGTGCTCGGTGTGCTGCTGTCGCTGTATCCGTCGCTGGCAGCCGCGAAAACCGGCGTGCACAACCTGGTGTTCGGTGGGGCGGTGGTGGCCTCGACCGCCCTGGCCGGCGCGCTCGCGCAACTGTTCGCCACCCGCATTCCGGCGCGTAAGGCCGCGATCATCGGTGACCTCGGGATGGCCGCCGCGTTGCTTGCCACGATTCCGGCGCTGGCCACCAGGCAACCGGCTGCCGTGCTGATCGCGGGGCTGGTGCTCGGCGCGACGTTCGGGCTGGGCTTCGGTGGTTCGCTGCGCCATCTGTCGGAAGTGGTGCCGCCGCATCGGCGCGGAGAAACGATGTCGGCCTATTACCTGCTCGCCTATTCGGCAATGGCTTTGCCGACGCTCGCGGCGGGCTGGGCGGCGACCACCTGGGGAATCGCGACGGTATTCCCGTGGTTCATCGCGATCGTCGCCGTGGCCTGTGTGCTGGCCGCCCTGCTCGGGCTGCGCGGCAGCCGGGCGAAAGGCTGAGGAGCACCCCGTCCGGCCGGGGTTGAACGGCCGGACGGGGTCGGGCATTTATGTGGGCCAACCGCCGTAGGGCACGGTGATCAGTTCCAGGAAATGGCCGTTGGGGTCGAGGAAGTACACGCCTCGGCCCCCGTCGTTGTGATTGATCTCGTTGACGCCGTGCTGCTGCGGATCGGCCCAATGGTCCAGCTTGTAGCGCTGGATCTTGGCATAGGCCGCGTCGAACTCGGCTTCGGAGACCAGGAACGCGTAGTGCTGCGGCTGGATCTCGGAAACGAACGGCGGCACCTTCGCGAAATCGAACGTGACACCGTTGTCGAGCGGGATGGGAATGAACGGACCCCACTCTTTTCCTATGTCCAACCCGAGGATGTCCGCCCAGAATTCGGCGGTTTCCCTATTGTCCCGACATCCGACAATGGTGTGATTGAACTGTACTGACAGGGGATTTCTCCTTGGTTCGTGACGGCGCCGACCCTGGGCTCGGTACAAGGCGGCCGACAGGAGCACCGTCACCGGAAACGAGATTAACGCCGAATCCCGGGTCCGGCAATGCCGATGGCGCGGTAGGTTCGCGCCATGAGGATTCGTGGAGCCGTTCTCGAACGCGTCGCCGATCCGGCGCCGTTCGCGCAGTCGCGGCCGATCACCGTGTGCGAACTGGAGCTGGCCGAGCCGGGTGACGGCGAGTTGCTGGTGCGGATCGAGGCGGCCGGGTTGTGCCATTCGGACCTGTCGGTGGTCGACGGCAACCGGGTGCGCCCGGTGCCGATGCTGCTCGGCCACGAGGCGGCGGGCATCGTCGAAGCGATCGGCGCCGGTGTCGACGATGTGAGGGTGGGGCAGCGCGTGGTGATGACGTTCCTGCCCCGCTGCGGCGACTGCGCGGGCTGTGCCAGCAACGGCCGCACACCCTGCGGGCCCGGCAGTGTGGCCAACAACGCGGGTGAGCTGCTCGGTGGTGGGCGGCGGCTGCGTCGCGACGGTGAGGATGTGCACCATCACCTGGGGGTATCCGGATTCGCCACGCACGCGGTGGTGGATCGGCGGTCGGTGGTCCCGGTCGACGACGACGTGCCACCGGAGGTGGCCGCGGTCCTGGGCTGCGCGGTACTCACCGGCGGCGGCGCGCTGCTCAACGCCGCGAAACCTGGTGCGGGAGACCGGATCATGGTGGTCGGCCTCGGTGGCGTCGGGATGGCGGCGGTGCTGGTCGCGGTGTCGCTCGGTCTCGGCGAGGTGATCGCCGTCGACACCGTGCCCGAAAAGCTGGCGCTGGCAAGAGAATTCGGCGCCACCGCCGCCTTCACTCCCGCCGAGATCGTCGACAAGGGGGTGAACGCCGACGTGGTGATCGAGGCGGCGGGCAATGTCCGTGCCTTCGAAACCGCCGTCGCCGCGACGGCTCCCGGTGGCGTCACGGTGACGGTCGGGCTGCCCGCTCCCGATGCCACCGCCACGATCTCCCCGCTAGCACTGGTCGCCCAGGGCCGAACCATCATCGGCAGCTATCTGGGCTCGGCCGTGCCCGCCCGCGACATCCCCGAGTACGTGCGGATGTGGCGCGCCGGGAAACTGCCGCTGGAACGGCTCGTATCGGCGCGCATCGGACTCGACGCGGTGAACGAGGCCATGGACGAACTCGCCGCGGGCGCCGCGCTGCGGCAGGTGATCGTCTTCGGCTGACCTCGGCGTCCCCGGCCGGTGCCTGCTCGATAGGCTTGCGGACAAGCGGAAACGACGACGAGGAGATGCGGTGACCATTCGGGTCGGAGTGCTCGGAGCACGCGGCAAGGTCGGGCAGGCCATCTGCGCGGCGGCGGAGGCGGCGGCCGATCTGGAGCTGGTGGCCCAGGTCGACAAGGGTGACGCGCTGGAGGCGTTCACCGAGACCGGCACCCAGGTCGTCGTCGACTTCACCCATCCCGATGTGGTGATGGGCAACCTGAAGTTCCTGATCGAGAACGGCATCCACGCCGTGGTCGGCACCACCGGCTTCGACGAGTCGCGGTTGGCCGAGGTGCGCGGGTGGTTGGCGCAGCGTCCCGAGGTCGGGGTGCTGATCGCGCCGAACTTCGCCATCGGGGCGGTGCTGTCGATGCGGTTCGCCGAGCAGGCGGCGCGGTTCTTCGAGTCGGTCGAGGTCATCGAACTGCACCACCCGAACAAGGCCGACGCGCCCTCGGGCACCGCCTACCGCACCGCCGCGCTCATCGCCGCCGCCCGCGACGAAGCCGGGGTCGGGCGCAGTCCCGATGCGACGACGGCCGAACTCGAGGGTGCGCGCGGCGCCGATGTCGACGGGGTGCGCGTGCACTCGGTGCGCCTGGCCGGGCTCGTGGCCCACCAGGAAGTGCTCTTCGGCACCCAGGGCGAGACGCTGACCATCCGCCACGACTCCATCGACCGCAGCTCCTTCGCCCCCGGCGTGCTGCTCGGGGTTCGTGAGATCGCCGGACGACCGGGCCTGACCGTCGGGCTCGACCCGTTCCTCGACTTGTGAGCGCCGATCCGGTGACCCAGGCCGAGCCGAACCGTCAGGTCGTGAAAACCGTTGCGCTCGTTGCCTTCCTGGTGCTGGCGCTGGTGTTCTACTTCGTCCGCCTCGGTGGCCTTGCCATCGCCTACATCGCCGACGGCAAGCCGGCGGGCATCGCCATCGGCATCGGCATGCTCTTGTTGCCGATCGTCGGCGTATGGATCGTGTGGACCACCTTGCGGGCCGCCCTCGATCATCAGCGCCTGGCCCGGCGCATCCACGAGGAGGGCCGCGAGGTCGACACCTCGCAGCTGGCGCGCCGCCCGTCCGGCCGCATCGAACGCGACGCGGCCGATGCCCTGTTCGCCGAGATCAAGGCCGAGTGGGAGGCCGATCCGGACAACTGGCGCAGCTCCTACCGCCTGGCTCGCGCCTACGACTATGCCGGTGACCGCACCCGTGCTCGCGAAACCATGCGCCGTGCGGTGGCACTCGAGAAACTGGAACGCGACGGAAAGTAGCTCATGGCCCGGTTGCTGATCGTCCACCACACCCCATCGCCGCACACGCAGGCGATGTTCGAAGCGGTCCTGTCCGGTGCCACCGACCCGGAGATCGAGGGCGTGGAAGTGGTGCGCCGAGCCGCGCTGGCCGTCACCGCCGTCGACGTGCTGGAGGCCGACGGCTACCTGCTCGGCACCCCGGCCAACCTCGGCTACATGAGCGGCGCCCTCAAGCACGCCTTCGACACCATCTACTACCCGTGCCTCGACTCCACCCGCGGTCGGCCCTACGGGCTGTACCTGCACGGCAACGAGGGCACCGAGGGGGCCGAGGCGAGCGTCGAGCGGATCACCACCGGGCTGGGGTGGACGCGGGCGGCCGCGCCGGTGGTGGTGTCGGGGCCGCCGGGCAAGGCCGAACTGGAGCGTTGCTGGGAGCTCGGGGCCACCATCGCCGCAGGTCTGATGGGGTAAGTGGGGTTCGCCCCGAATTCTGGTGGCTGACATCCGCGCCGGCGATACGGTAGAACTCGACCCGACGTGTTGCGGGCTGGCCGCGGATGGGTGTTCGAGATGGGGAGTGGTCGGTGACCGAGGTGCAGACGGTGCGACGGATCGGGTTGGTCGAGGACCACGAATCGGTGGCGATCGGGTTGGCCGCCATGCTCGGCCCCGAACCAGACCTGGAACTGGTCGCCACCGCCGAGACCGTCGCGGGCTTGCTCGCCGACGCCGACGACCTGGACCTGGTGGTGCTCGACCTGCGCCTGCCCGACGGATCGAGCCCCGAGGACAACGTCACCGCGCTGCGCGAGCGCGGCATCGAGGTGCTGGTGTTCACCGGCGCCGACAACGCCTTCCTCGTCCGCTCGGCCGCCAAGGCGGGCGTGCTCGGCGTGCTGCGCAAATCCGAGGGCGCGGCCACCGTGGTCGACGCCGTGCGCCGCGCCGCCTCCGGCGAACAGGTGGTCACCACCGACTGGGCCGCCGCCATCGACGGCGACCCGCAGCTGTCCGACGTGGGTCTGAGCCCGCGCCAGGAGGAAGTGCTCATGCTCTACGCCTCGGGCGAGAAGGCCTCGCGCGTGGCCCGCCTGACGGGGCTGTCGGAACAGACCGTCAACGACTACCTCGGCCGCATCCGGCAGAAATACGCCGACGCGGGCAGGCCCGCGCCCACCAAGACCGACCTGTACAAACGGGCCGTCGAGGACGGGTGGCTGCCCGTGCCGGAGAGGCAGCAGCGCACGTGAGCACCGCGGTCGCCGCCGCGCCCGCACCTGTCGCCGAGATCGACCTGTCGCACGCGGCGACCGATCAGATCCTGCGCAGGCTCGGAGTGGTCATCGGGATCGGCGCGCTGATCGTGATGATGCTCGAATTGCCCGCGGTGCTGGTGCAACCGGTCTACCTCGCCCGCTGGCCCGAGATCCACCTCGTGTCGGCCTATGTGCTGTTCGCGGTGCTGGCGATCGTGTCGGCGCGCGGCCCGGTGCGCGCCATCCGGCGTGCGGCCGGGGCCGCCGCGGTGGTCTATCTCGCGGCGGCGGCGGTGACGCCGCTGCTGTACTCGGTGACCTACATCGGCTCGTTCGCGTCCTGGCCCTACCGGGGCCTGGCCGTCGGTGCGCTGGCGGCCGGTCTGGCATGGCCACGGCGGGTGGCTGCGGTCTTCGTCGCGCTGCTGGCGACGGTGGCCGCGATATCGAATGTGCTGGTGATCCCGGGCAGTTCGATGTGGACGCTGGTCGGTGACATCACCCGGGCGCTCGGGGTGGCCGCGCTGTTCCTGTGGTGCGTGGTGTACGCGCGGGCCGCCGCCGAACGCGTCGACCGGGAGGCCATCCGGCAGCGGGTGCGCGCCGCGACGGTCGCGGCGACCACCGCCCGCGAACGCGAAGGCGCCCGCTTCGCCGCACTCATCCACGACGCGGTGCTGTCGACTCTGCTCGAGGCCTCACGCAGTGCCGGGTCGACGCCGGTGCTGCGCCGCCAGGCCGCGCGCACCCTCGAACAGCTCGAACAGTCGCGCAACGCCCCCGAGATCGACCACTTCGACGCCGCCGCCACGGTCGAGTTCCTGCGCGACGCGGTGCGTGAAGTGGATCCCGAACTGCCCGTTCAGGTTTCCTCACGCGGTGCCGACCTGCGGCTGCCGGTGGAATCGGCGCGGGTACTCGGCGCGGCACTGATGGAGGCGGTGCGCAACAGCTTGCGCCATGCGGGTGCACCCGGTCGCACCGTCCGGCGTGGCTTGTCGGTGACCATCGCGACCGGCGGCATCCGGGTGGTGCTCACCGACGACGGCGTCGGCTTCGACCCGGCTCGCGTCCCGGCCGACCGGATGGGCATCACCGGCAGCATCCTCGGCCGCATGCGCACCCTCGCGGGCGGCGCGGCGTTCGTCGAGTCCGCGCCCGGCGCGGGCACCGTGGTCACCCTGGTGTGGGCCAGCGATGGCTGAGCGCGACCTGCCGTTCGGGATGCGCGACCTGTTCGGCCTCAGCGACGGCACCGCCTGGCTGTTCGTCGTCATCTTCGAAGCGACCATCGTGATGCACCTGCGGGTGAACTTCGGCATCGCCCCCCTACTGCCCGCCACGGCCGCGCTGCTGCTGATGGCGGCGGCCGCGCTGGTGGTGCTGGTGTTCCCGATGGATCCGCTGCCCTGGCCGCCCACGGTGTTCGTCGCGGCCGCCGGACCGATGGCGATGGCGCTGACCGTGCCGTGGGTGCAGAACCCCTCGGGCTTCTCGAATCAGCTGTGGACGGCCTATCCCACTTCGTACCTGCTGGCCATGCTCGTCCTGCGCGGGCGGGTCGGTGCGGCCTGGCTCGGCGTGACCGCGGCCGCCTCGGTGCTCATGACACTCGGGGTGTTCACCGACTGGCACGCGGAAACCGTGGTGCGCGCGCTGACCCCGATCGCGACCGTCGGCGCGGTGACGGTGTTCATGGCCATCGTGCGGCCCACCCAGCGCTCGCTGCGCGAGCTGGGATCGCAGGCGAATCTGCGCGCCGCCACCGAGGCGGCCCTGCACGCGGCGACCGCCGAGCGGGACCGTCAGCTGGTCCGGCTGGACCAGGTGGCGGGCCCCATCCTGACCCGCATCGCCGAGGGCCGCGAACTCACCGACGACGAACGCGAACAGTGCAGGCTGCTCGAAGCCGAACTGCGCGACGGGTTGCGCGCCCCCGAACTGGTCACCGAACGCCTCAGCGCCGCCGCCCGGGGCGCCCGGGCGCGCGGAGTGGAGGTGACACTCCTCGACGACGGTGGCTTCCGCGGTGTCCCGGAATGGGTGCGGCGCAACGTGATCGAGGCCGCCGTCGAGGCACTGGACGCGGCCCGGGCGGGCACCGTCACCGTGCGGGTGCTGCCCATCGGCAGGCGCTGGGTGGCGACGGTGCTGGCCACCGGACCCGACGGTGACCGGCGCACCGAGATCGATACCGCCGGTGACGTGCGGGTTTCCACCTGACCGGAACCTGTCGTACCCCTGTGCCAGGGTGGTGGCATGCAGCGGATGAATGCGGCGGCGGCCCGGCGGATCGCGCTGGCCGCCCAGGGTTTCGGCAAACGCCGCCCGGCCAACCCCAAACGGCGGGCGATTCTCGATGTGGTGGCCAGAACCCGCCTGCTGCAACTGGATTCGGTCTCGGCGGTGGTACGCGCCCACTACGCGCCGGTGTTCAGTCGCATCGGCCCCTACGACCGCACCCTGCTCGACGGCGCCGCCTGGAGCGACAGCCCACGCGCCAGGCGCGGTCTCGTCGAGTACTGGGCACACGAGGCCGCGCTCATCCCTGTCGCCGACTGGCCGTTGATGCGGTGGCGCATGGCCGAATACGAACACGGCCGGTGGGCGGGCATGCGGAAGGCGGCCGAACGCAACCCGACGCTCGGCAAGGACATCCTCGACGTGGTGACCGAGGTCGGTGCGGCCAGCGCCCGCGAAATCGAACGGCATCTCGAACTCGACAAGCCGCGACCCAAGGGCACCTGGTGGAATCTCAGCGACACCAAACTGATCTGCGAACAGCTGTTCGCGGCAGGCGAGTTGTCCACCGCGCGCCGGGTCGGGTTCACCCGTCACTACGACCTCACCGAGCGCGTCGTCCCCGCCGACATCCGTGAGCGTGAGATCGCCGAAGCCGACGCGGTGCGGGAACTGGTGCGCCGCGCGAGCCGGGCGCTCGGCATCGCCACCGAACCCGACCTGCGCGACTACTACCGGCTGCACCGCCGCCAGAGCGCCCCGGCCATCGCCGAACTCGTCGACGCCGGCGAACTCGTGCCCGTCGATGTCGACGGGTGGGACGCACCGGCCTACCTGCACCCGGAGGCGAGTATCCCGCGCCGGATCACCGGTGCGGCCCTGCTGTGCCCGTTCGACCCGCTCATCTTCTTCCGGCCGCGCACGCAGCGTGTATTCGACTTCCACTACCGCATCGAGATCTACACACCCGAACCCCAACGGGTGCACGGGTATTACGTCTTCCCGTTCCTGCTGGACGGCAAGCTCGTCGGCCGGGTAGACCTGCGCGCCGAACGCGCGACCGGGCGGCTGCTCGCGCCCGCCGCGTTCGCCGAACCCGGCCACGCCACCGCCGAGACCGCGCACGCCCTTCGCGGCGCGCTGCGGGAGATGGCGGACTGGCTCGAACTCGACGAGGTGGTGATAGGCGAACGCGGCGACCTGGCCCCGCTGTTATGACCGGGTGCGCGTCACCACTTCTGTCCGCGCATCTGATCGCGCAACGCGCCGGTGACCGCACCCGAGAGCCACGAGTTCAATGACTGTCCGTTCTGCTGGGCGGCTTCCTCGGCGCGGGACTTGAGCTGTTCGACCAGACGCAGGGTGACGCGGCTGATGTCACCGGTCATCTCCTCGAAGGTCGGGGGTTCGGCGTCGTCGCCGGACGTGTTCTTGCGCACGTCGGCTACGACGTCGGTGCCGTCGAGACGCACGTGCACGGTGCGGTCACCGAGCTCGGTACTGATCTCGGCGGCCAGTTCCGACAGCGCCGACAGCAGCACCAGCCGGTGCGAGCTCTCCACCGCTGCGGCCAGTGCGGCGGCGGTGGCCTGCGTTTTCTCGTCGCCGAGAGCCGCGGCGGCGAGCAGTTCCTCGCGCAGCCGCGCGGTGTGAGCGTTCAGATCCATGACATCAGCATGACGTCACATATGACATCACGCAAGGAAGGCGACCCCTACCGGCCGCGACTTCGGCCGCTAGGGTGTCGAGGCTCTCGAGCCGACCGGGTAGCCTTTCTGACCATGACGAACGGTGAATCGACGCCCACGGAGCTGCACGCATCCGGCACGGTAGGTGTCGCGATGGTGACCCCCTTCAGCGCTGCGGGCAAGCTCGACGTGGACGCCGGGGTGGCACTCGCCGCTCGCCTGGTCGATCGCGGCGTCGATCTGCTCGTCGTCTCGGGCACCACCGGCGAGTCGCCGACCACCACCGAATCGGAGAAGGTCGACCTGCTGCGTGCCGTCGTCGACGCCGTCGGCGACCGCGCCACCATCATGGCCGGTGCCGGAACCTACGACACCGCGCACTCCATCGAGCTCTCGCGCGCCGCCGAGAACGCGGGCGCGCACGGTCTGCTCGTGGTGACCCCCTACTACTCCCGGCCGACGCAGGAGGGGCTGATCGCGCATTTCACCGCGGTCGCCGACGCCACGTCGCTGCCGGTGACGCTCTACGACATTCCACCGCGGTCGGTGGTGCCGATCGCCATCGACACGATCCGATATCTGTCCGAGCATCCGAACATCGTCGCCGTGAAGGACGCCAAGGGCGACCTCGTCTCCGGTGCCGATCTCATCTCGAGCACCGGACTGGCGTTCTACTCCGGTGACGACGGGCTCAATCTGCCCTGGCTCTCGGTGGGTGCTGTCGGATTCATCAGTGTGATCGGGCATCTGGTGCCCGAACGCCTGCGCGAGATCCACCAGGCCTACACGGCCGGTGAGGTGGCTCGGGCCAGGGAGCTCAACGCGACACTGCTGCCGCTGTACGCGGCCATGACCCGCCTGGGAGGTGTGGCGATGTGTAAGGGAGGACTTCAATTGCTCGGGATCGACGTGGGTGAACCACGGTTGCCCCAACTGATGCCGACGCCGGCTCAGCTCGACGAGCTGGCGCTGGATCTGCAAGCCGCGGGGGTGACCGCGTGACCGAACCCACTGGTCGTAAGCCCCGCCGCCGGGCCGCGTCGCGTCCTGCGGGCGCGCCGGAACCAACCCCGGCCGAAACCGTGCGCGAGACCCAGCCGGTCGCCGCGCCGCCTGCGGCCGAGCAGCCCGCTGCCGCACCCGCCGCAGTGGAGCCGGTCGCCGAGATCGTCGCCGAGGCGGAACTGACGGCCGAGGCCGAGTCGGTACCCGAGGCGCTCGAGATCGCGCAGGATCGCGCCCCCGCGAAGAAGGCGGCGTCGCGTCGCGCCAAGGCCAAGCCCGCCGAGCAGGCCGCCGCCCAGCAGCCGAACCGTCGCGGTGGCGGCGGTGGCCGGGGCAGGCAGGGTGGCCGGGGTCGCGGTGACGCGCAGGCCGAGCCGCGCGAGAAGGCGGCGCAGGACAAACTCGGTCTGCCGCCCAAGCTGCCCAAGAACGGGCTGCGCGTGTTCGCGCTCGGCGGCATCGGCGAAATCGGCCGCAACATGACCGTTTTCGAATACAACGGCAAGTTGCTGATCGTCGACTGCGGTGTGCTGTTCCCCGAGGACCAGCAGCCCGGCGTCGACCTGATCCTGCCCGACTTCCGGCCCATCGAGGACCGGATGGACGACATCGAGGCGATCGTGCTCACGCACGGTCACGAGGACCACATCGGCGCGGTGCCGTTCCTGCTGCGCATGCGCCCCGACATCCCGGTGATCGGCGCCAAGTTCACCCTCGCCCTGGTCGCGGCCAAGGCCCGTGAGCACCGCCAGCAGCCCCGGCTGCGCGAGGTCGCCGAGGGTGAGACCACCGTGCACGGGCCGTTCGAGCTCGAGTACTTCGCGGTCAACCACTCCATCCCCGACGCGCTGGCCGTGGCCATCCGCACCCCGGCGGGCGTGGTGCTGCACACCGGTGACATCAAGCTCGACCAGCTGCCCCTGGACGGCCGCCTCACCGACCTGGCCGGGTTCTCCCGCCTGGGCGACGAGGGCGTCGACCTGTTCCTGGTCGACTCGACCAACGCCGAGGTCCCCGGCTTCGTCACTCCCGAACGCGAGATCGGCGGAGTGCTCGACAATGTGATCGGCAAGGCCCGCAACCGGGTGATCGTGGCGTCGTTCGCCAGTCACGTGCACCGCATCCAGCAGGTGGTCGACGTGGCCCAGAAGCACAACCGCAAGGTGTGTTTCGTCGGTCGTTCGATGGTGCGCAACATGCAGATCGCCCAGGACCTCGGCTACCTGTCGGTGCCCGACAACGTCGTGGTCGAAATGGATCAGGCGGCGACCCTGCCCGGCAACCGCCTGGTGCTGATCTCCACCGGTTCCCAGGGTGAACCGCTCTCGGCGCTGGCGCGGATGGCCCGCGGCGACCACCGCCAGATCAACATCCGCGCCGACGACCTGATCGTGCTCGCGTCCTCGCTGATCCCCGGCAACGAGAACTCGGTGTTCGCCGTGGTCAACGGCCTGGCCCGGCTCGGCGCCACGGTCATCACCCAGCAGAGCGCCAAGGTGCACGTCTCCGGGCACGCCTCGGCCGGTGAGCTGCTGTACCTGTACAACGCGGTGCGCCCGACCAACGCCATGCCGGTGCACGGCGAATGGCGCCACCTGCGCGCCAACGCCGCGCTCGCGGTGGCCACCGGTGTGCCGGAGGAGCGGGTCGTGCTCGCCGAGGACGGCGTCGTGGTCGACCTGGTCGACGGCATCGCCTCCATCGTCGGCCGGGTCCCGGTCGGGCACGTCTACGTCGACGGCCTCTCCGTCGGTGACGTCGGCGAGTCGACGCTGTCGGACCGCCTGGTCCTCGGTGAGGGTGGCTTCATCTCGATCGCCATCGTCATCGACGCCACCACCGGCAAGGCGGTGAGCACCCCCGAGGTCAACGGGCGTGGCTTCTCCGACGACCCCACCGCCCTCGACGGTGCGAACGAGCTGGTCGAGGCGGAGCTGCTCCGCCTGGCGGGCGAGGGCATCACCGACACCCATCGCATCGCCCAGGGCGTGCGCCGAGTGGTCGGCCGCTGGGTCGCCGACACCTACCGTCGCCGCCCGATGATCGTGCCGACGGTCATCGGCGTCTGACCTCACGGAACACGAAAACCGCCGGGTGACGTTGTCGCCCGGCGGTTTTCGTCTCTTCTCAGGCCTGGCAGGCCGCGGAGTCGAGCTTGGCCGACTTCACGATGTTGCAGGCGAAGGTATGCGACACCTTCCACGACTCGTCCTCGGCGACGAAGTCGATGAAGGCGTCCTGCACGGGCTGGCCGTCGATGGTGACATCGGCGTCGGCCTTGAGCTTGCCGTCGGCGGGCTCACCCACGTTGGTGATGGAGACCTTCACATTGTTCTTCTTCGCGGCGTCGACGAACTTGTCGACCAGCATCGGGTCCTGATCGGCGTCCTCGATGTAGGTCTTCTTCTCGTCGGCGGTGAGCTGGCCGCTCATCGCCTTGGTGAGCCGCGCGTTGAGTTCCTCGACGGTCGGCTTGGGCAGGTTCGGCGGGGTGGTCTCGGCGACGTCGCCGCCTTCCTCCTTGTCCTGCTTGGCCGTACCGGACTCGAAGGCGGCCGCGGTGGTGGTGGCGCCCGCGCTGCTCGACTCGGTGTCCGAAGAACCGCACGCGCTCAGCCCCAGCGACGCGACGAGCGCGATGAGGACGGCGGCGGTCTTGATCGGTCGGTTGTTCACTACAACTCCCATGATGGTGGTCGAAACGGTCGGGCTAGAGCTGGTAACCGCTGGTGCAGTTCCAGTGCTTGATCGAGGCATTGCCCGGATTGCGGTTCAGCGCTTCGCGTTTGGCGCCACCGATGGTCGAGGCCGAGCCGTAGCTCCACCAGCCACGCGAGATCGCGATGGCTCCGCAGCCGTTTCGATAGGAGACCTTCACGTCGCAACCGCCGCCGCCACCGCCGCGTCGGCAGGCGGCCATGGCGCCCGCTTCGGCGTCGGCGTAGCTGCCGTAATCGGTCGCGTACCCGTACACCCCCGATTTGACCGACGCCGCGATGGCGCCGTAGTAGCCCGACTGCGCCTGGGCCGGTGCGATGTGCCCCGCGAACATGGTCGCGACGGTGGCACCCAGCACGGCCGCGCTGGTGAGCATTCTCTTCACTTGTTCCCCTTCATACGCATGGGTCGACGACCCGTTAGAGCGCAGTCAAAGTACCGATCGGTGCGCTGCCCGCGCCACCGCTGGCCGCCCAGATCGGCCGAAATGCTGGAAATCGGTAAGGATTCGGTAAGCGACGGGCCGCGAAACGCCCTCGATCCGGGATTTCCGCGCGTTGACCGGCGGGCCCGCGACCTGCGGGTCCGGCGCGTATCGGCGGTCACATCACCCGTGGGACCAGTGTTGCGGATGGTCTCGATGGTGTGCGAGCGGCTAGCCTGATCGTCATGGCAGGTAAGTCCCGCAGCACCACGACCTCTCGTGCGCGGGCGGGATCGAGCAGGGGGCAGACGCCGTCGGCGCGGTCTCGTTCGACGACACCGCGAGCGTCGTCGGCCGCGCGTGGGCGAACCACTCCCGCCCGCAGACCCGTCAAACGCGCCTCGAACACCGCACCGCTGGCCGTCATCGGCCGGGGCGTCACCAGCGGCTGGACGATGCTCGCGCGCGGCCTCGGCGCCACCACCCGCACGCTGAGCCGCGCGGGCGAGCTCGAGCACGGGCATCGTCGCGACGGAATCGGACTGGCGCTCATCGCGTTGAGCGTGATCATCGCCGCCGCGGTGTGGTTGTCGGCCGGCGGCCCGGTGGGGCGTTTCCTCGAGGACATCGTGCGCGCGATCGCCGGGTCGGCGGCCGCGGTGGCGCCGCTGCTGTTCGTGGCGATCGCGGTGGTGCTGATGCGCACCGAACCGCATCCGGAGATCCGGCCACGGCTGGTCCTCGGCGGACTGCTGGTGATCCTGCCCGCGCTCGGCATCTGGCATCTGGCGGCCGGGTCACCCACCGACGCGCACGGACGTTCGCGTGCCGCGGGCGCGCTCGGCTACGCCATCGGCGGCCCGCTCGGCCAGGGGCTCACCCCGTGGCTGGCGATGCCGATCCTGTTGCTGGCCATGGTATTCGGTGTGCTGTTGCTCACGGGGACCACGGTGCGCGAGGTGCCGTCGCGGTTGCGCGAATACTTCGGCCTCGGCGAATACGCCGACGACAGCGACCCTTACGACCCGGCCAACTACGACGCCGACGGATTCCCGGCGCACCGCAACCGGTCCCGTCGCGGTGCGGCATCGGCGGCCGACGATTTCGCCGGATCCGACGCGGTCACCGAGTCGCTGGGCGAGCCGCCGCTGCGCGATGCCAAACCCATCGTCGACGAGCCGCCGGCCCCCGCGCCGAAACCGGCCCGCAAGCGCCCGGCTCCCGCACCCGTCGACCAGACGCCGCCGCCACCACCGGAACCGGAGTTCGTCACCGACCGCGTGGTCGACGGCGACTACTCGCTGCCGCCGTTGAGCCTGCTGCTCGACGGCGACCCGCCCAAGAAGCGTTCGGCCGCCAACGAATCGATGATCGAGGCGATCACCGAGGTCCTGGTGCAGTTCAAGATCGACGCCGCGGTCACCGGATTCGTGCGCGGGCCGACCGTCACCCGGTACGAGGTGGAGCTCGGCCCCGGCGTGAAGGTCGAGAAGATCACCGCGCTGGCCCGCAACCTCGCCTACGCCGTCGCGACGGAGAACGTGCGCCTGCTCGCACCCATCCCGGGCAAGTCGGCGGTGGGTATCGAGGTGCCCAATGCCGACCGCGAACTGGTCCGCCTGGCCGACGTGCTCAAATCGCCGCACACCCGCAACGACCACCATCCGCTGGTGATCGGCCTCGGCAAGAACATCGAGGGCGAGTTCGTCTCGGCGAACCTGGCCAAGATGCCGCACCTGCTGGTGGCGGGTTCCACCGGTTCGGGTAAGTCCAGCTTCGTCAACTCGATGCTGATCTCGTTGCTGCACCGGGCCACTCCCGAAGAGGTCAGGATGATCCTGATCGACCCGAAGATGGTGGAACTCACGCCCTACGAGGGCATTCCGCACCTGATCACGCCCATCATCACCCAGCCCAAGAAGGCCGCCGCCGCGCTGGCCTGGCTGGTGGAGGAGATGGAACAGCGCTACCAGGACATGCAGGCCAACAAGGTCCGCCACATCGACGACTTCAACAAGAACGTGCGTTCGGGCAAGATCACCGCTCCGCTCGGCAGCGAACGGGTCTACCGGCCCTACCCGTACATCCTCGCCATCGTCGACGAGCTGGCCGACCTGATGATGACCGCCCCGCGTGACGTCGAGGACGCGATCGTGCGGATCACCCAGAAGGCGCGTGCGGCGGGCATCCACCTGGTGCTGGCCACCCAGCGCCCCTCGGTCGACGTGGTGACCGGCCTGATCAAGACCAACGTGCCCTCACGGCTGGCGTTCGCCACCTCCTCGCTCACCGACTCGCGCGTCATCCTCGATCAGCCGGGCGCGGAGAAGCTGATCGGCATGGGCGACGGCCTGTTCCTGCCGATGGGCGCCGGTAAGCCGACCCGTCTGCAGGGTGCCTTCATCTCCGACGAGGAGATCCAGGCGGTCGTCGAGTTCAGCAAGACCCAGGCCGAACCGGAGTACCAGGAGGGCGTCACCGCCGCCAAGGCGGGCGAGACCAAGGACGTCGACCCCGATATCGGCGACGACATGGACGTGTTGCTACAGGCGGTGGAACTGGTCGTCACCTCACAGTTCGGCTCCACCTCCATGCTGCAGCGCAAACTGCGTGTCGGGTTCGCCAAGGCGGGCCGACTCATGGACCTGATGGAAACCAGGGGAGTGGTCGGTCCGAGCGAGGGCTCCAAGGCACGCGACGTGCTGGTGAAGCCCGACGAACTGGATGGTCTGCTGTGGTCGATTCGTGGCGGTGATCCGGCGGATTCCGGGGACGGCGAATAGCGCACTGCTGGTTTGCTCTGACCGTGCCGTCAGCGAGCGGCGACGAACGAGGAGGGACCGGGGCGCGGGGTGCCGATCGCGGGGAGCGGCCGGAGGCGGGTTCGGGTCAGCTGCCGATGCCCGCGCGCGACACGCGCTGCGGTCGCGCGGCATCCTCGGACAGCCGTGACATCGCGGCGAAATGGTCGTACTGGGCGGTCACGGCTGACTCCTCTCGCGGTGCCGGTGGGTGGTCGATGGGTCGACGGTAGCAGCGGCCGTGACGAGGCGAAACGGGTTTTCGGCTCGGCTACCGGCGCGGACGGGTTCGCACGGCTGTGTGTGGAATCATGGCGGGCAATCGCTCCGCAAAGTTGGCTGAAACGGACATATTGGACATGATGGACGGCATGAACCTCATCGATCGGACCACTTCATGGATGTGACCACGCTCGAATGGGTCATCACCGGCTTGGTGATCCTCGGACTGTTCGTCTTCGACTTCTTCGCCCACGTGCGCACGCCGCACGAACCGACCTTCAAGGAATCGGGCATCTGGTCGGCCGTCTACATCGGCCTCGCCCTGCTGTTCGGCGGGTACGTCGCCTGGAAGTGGGGCGGCACCTTCGCCGGGGAGTACTACGCCGGTTTCGTCACCGAGAAGGCGCTCTCGGTGGACAACCTGTTCATCTTCCTCATCATCATGACCACCTTCGCGGTGCCGCGGATGTACCAGCAGAAGGTGCTGCTCATCGGCATCGTGCTCGCCCTGGTGATGCGCGGTGTGTTCATCGCCGTCGGCGCGGCCGCGATCAGCGCGTGGAGCTGGGTGTTCTACCTGTTCGGCGCGTTCCTGATCTATACCGCGTTCAAGCTGCTGCGCGAGAGCGGGCACGAGGCCGAGCACGAGGAGCAACGCGACAGCCGCATCGTCGCGCTGGCCAAGCGGGTGCTGCCGACCACCGACCAGTACGACGGCGACAAGCTGATCACCAAGATCGACGGCAAACGAGTGGTCACCCCGCTGCTGCTGGCACTGCTCGCCATCGGTTTCGCCGACCTGCTCTTCGCCCTCGACTCGATTCCGGCCATCTACGGCCTCACCGAGCAGCCGTACCTGGTGTTCACCGCCAACGCCTTCGCCCTGATGGGTCTGCGTCAGCTGTACTTCCTCATCGGTGGGCTGCTGGACCGGCTGGTGTACCTGTCCTACGGCCTGGCCGCCATCCTGGCGTTCATCGGTGTGAAGCTGGTGCTGCACGCGCTGCACGAGAACACCCTCGGCTTCATCAACGGCGGCGAGCACGTGAGCGTGCCGGAGATCTCCACGCCGGTGTCGCTGAGTGTGATCCTCGGGATTCTCGTGATCGCGACGGTGGCGAGCCTGCTGAAGACCCGCCGCACGTCTGTCTGACCGACGAGGAACGGCCCGGAACCCGTGGGGTTCCGGGCCGTTCGCGTCTACGGGCTATTCGGAGAAGGCGCCCATCACGGGCAGCCACTCGACCACGCGCACGTCCTCGATCAGACCGAGCTTCGCGAACGGGTCCTCGGTGAGCAGTTGCTCGAGCGAGGACTTGTCCTCGGCCCGGAACAGCAGCAGGGCGCCCGAACCGTCCGCGTACGGGCCGCTGGTGAGCACGGTGCCCGCGTCGACCAGGGCGTTGAGCCAGCCCCGGTGCTCGGGTCGATTGGTGGTCCGCTCGGCCGCGGTGGCCTCGGTGTAGGTGTAGTGGACGGCGAAGATCGGCACGTCGATCAACTTTCTCGCGGTGGGTATCTACAGGGTCAGCAGCATGCGGGTGTTGCCGAGGGTGTTCGGCTTCACGAAACTCAGGTCGAGGAACTCGGCGACGCCGGTGTCGTAGGAACGGCACATCTCCGCGTACACCTCGGCGGTCACCGGCGTGCCGTCGATCTCGACGAAACCGTGCCTGCCGAAGAAGTCGACCTCGAAGGTGAGCACGAACACCCGCTGCAACTGCAGCTCCCGTGCCACCTCGATCAGCTGACGCACCACCGCGCCGCCCACCCCGCGGCCCTTGACCACCGGATCGACCGCGACCGTGCGCACCTCGCCCAGATCGGCCCACAGCACGTGCAGCGCGCCGCACCCCACGACCCGGCCCTCGACCTCGGCAACCCAGAACTCCTGCACCGACTCGTACAGGGTGACCAGGTTCTTCTCCAGCAGGATCCGGCCGGCGTACTCGTCGACCAGACGTTTGATCTCGGGGACATCCGAGGTTCGCGCTCGTCGCACGGTGACGTCTCGAACTGGCGCCACGGTAGGCGCGGACGGGTGCGCGTCGCTGGTCGGACCACCTGCTGGTCCCCGTGAAGTCATGGGGTGCACAGTAGTCGGCCCGGTTACCGATAGTCTGAACATGTGCCGCACATCCTGTCGTTCCGCTCATCGCATCGCGCCGGGCCCGGCGACCGGGGAATACGGCACTGCACGCGTGAGCAAACATCGCGCGACACACCCGAGATTCGGCGCAGTGCCGGTGAGTGCCGAGAGGGCGGGGGCATGAGAGGTCAGCGCCTGGCGGCGGAAGCGTGCGTGACCACGGAGGGCACCCGATCATGCCGAGAAGACGCAGCATGAGCGTGCGACCCGAGGAGATCGAACGCGGGGCGGCTCGACTGCCGGGGATGTCCGAACATCAGGTCCCGGTGGTCAATATCGCGAATGTGCTGACGGTGGCGCGCATCGTCCTGGTGCCGTTGTTCGTGCTCGCGCTGTTCGCCGACGGCGGGCACGACACCCGTTGGCGCGTGATCGCGGCGGCGGTCTTCGGCCTCGCCGCCATCACCGATCGGTTCGACGGGCAACTCGCCCGCAAATACGGTCTTGTCACCGATTTCGGCAAGCTCGCCGACCCCATCGCAGACAAAGCGCTGATCGGCGCCGCCCTGATCGGGCTCTCGATCCTCGGCGATCTGCCCTGGTGGATCACCCTGGTCATCTGCGGCCGCGAACTCGGCATCACCCTGCTGCGGCTGGTCGTGGTGCGGCGCGGGGTGATCCCGGCCGGGCGTGGCGGCAAGCTCAAGACACTCGTGCAATCGGTGGCCATCGCCCTGCTGGTGCTGCCGCTGTCCGGTGCGTTCGCCACCGCGGGCATGGTCCTGATGTACCTGGCCGCGGCGCTCACCGTGATCACCGGCCTCGACTACGTCGGCCAGGCCGCGCGGGTGTGGGTGGCGGGTGGTCGCGCGCGCAACGAGTCGCGCGGGTGAGCGACCCCTTGGTCGCCGGTGCGCCGGCCGCCGAGCTGGTCGCGGCACTCACGGCCGCGGGCCAGACCGTCGCCACCGCCGAATCGCTCACCGCGGGCCTGCTCGCCGCGACGATCGCCGGGGTGCCCGGCGCGAGTGCCGTGCTGCGCGGCGGGCTCGTCGTCTACGCCACCGACCTCAAGCACCGGCTCGCGGGGGTGGACGAGGAGGTGCTGCGCGTCGAGGGCGCGGTCGCGGCGTCCACCGCCGAACAACTCGCCGTGGGCGCGCGCGAACGCTGCGCGGCGGACTGGGGGATCGGTCTCACCGGGGTCGCTGGACCCGATTCCCAGGACGGGCATCCGGTCGGCACGGTATACCTCGGAGTGGCCGGACCCGATCACAGCGCGGTGAGCCGGTTGAAACTGCACGGTGACCGGTGGAACATCAGGATCGGTGCGGTGCACAACGCGATCGGGGAGTTATTGCGCTGTGTCGGTGGGTACGGCGATGTGACGACGGACTAGCCGCGTCCGGGAACCCCCGGCCGCTGTTCGACGTTGTGCCAGAAAGAGGTGAGCACCGCCCGAGGCGGTGACCCGAGGTGGAGGAGAACGAGATGACGCTGCTGCGGGAGGCAATCGGGGACAGTCTGCGGCGTGCGCGTCTGGCCCAGCATCGGACGCTGCGCGAGGTGTCGACCTCGGCGCGCGTGAGCCTCGGCTATCTGTCGGAAGTGGAGCGCGGCCGCAAGGAAGCCTCCAGTGAACTGCTCGCCGCCATCTGCGAGGCACTCGATGTGCCGTTGTCGCGGGTGCTGTGGGACGTGAGCACCATCATGGCCGGAGCCGACGGCTCCGCGCCCCGCGAACCCGCGCTCACCGAGCCCGTGGCCGAACCCGTCGCCGAACCGGTGCCCGCCGAGCCGTCGGCCACCGCGAGCGCGCAGGCCGACGTGGACGCGCGCATCGGGATCGCCGAGGACACCCGCATCGTCATCCCGGCCCCGCGGGCCGAGATGCTGGTATTGGTGAAAGGGATGTGACGCGGCGAACCCGCGTGACGCTGCGCACTACTGGTGAGAGCGGATAGATTCTCATCAGGCGTCGAGTGGGCCGGTCATATCGGTCCGGGTGCCGCATGGTGAAGGATAAGCACATATCTGGTGCGTGACGGTCGCGCACCACCAGTCGCACGAGCGACGCACAGATGGAGGCGGGATCAATCGATGGCTAATCCGTTCGTGAAGGCCTGGAAGTACATGATGGCCCTTTTCGACTCCAAGATCGAAGAGCATGCGGATCCGAAGGTCCAGATCCAGCAGGCGATCGAGGAGGCGCAGCGTCAGCATCAGGCGCTGTCGCAGCAGGCGGCGTCGGTGATCGGCAACCAGCGTCAGCTGGAGATGAAGCTGAACCGCCAGCTCGACGAGGTCGAAAAGCTCAACGCCAATGCCCGCCAGGCCGTCACCCTGGCCGATCAGGCACAGGCCGCGGGCGACACCGAGAAGGCGATCCAGTACACCAACGCCGCCGAGGCGTTCGCCGCCCAGCTGGTCACCGCCGAGCAGTCGGTGGAAGACCTCAAGGTGCTGCACGACCAGTCCCTGCAGGCCGCCGCACAGGCCAAGAAGGCGGTCGAGCAGAACGCGATGATGCTGCAGCAGAAGGTCGCCGAGCGCACCAAGCTGCTCAGCCAGCTCGAGCAGGCCAAGATGCAGGAGCAGGTCTCGGCCTCGCTGCAGCAGATGGACTCCACCCTGTCCGCGCCTGGTTCCACCCCCAGCCTCGACGCCGTGCGCGACAAGATCGAACGCCGCTACGCCAACGCCCTCGGTTCGGCTGAGCTGGCCCAGAACTCGGTGCAGGGCCGGATGATGGAGGTGCAGCAGGCCAGCATCCAGATGGCCGGGCACAGCAAGCTCGAGCAGATCCGTGCCTCCATGCGCGGCGATGCCCTGCCCACCGGGAACAACGCGGCCATCGACCCGGCCAAGCAGCAGCCCGCGGCGCCGCAGATCAACAAGGGTGGCCAGGCGGCTCAGCAGTAGTCACGCCACCTCGGGCCGTCGGCCGACGCTCGATACTCGCGCCCGTCGCGGGCGTCGAACGCCGACCGGCGGCCCGGCCCTGTTCAGGGTGAGGTTGTCGTACCCGCGTGGCACTCTGGGTAGGTGGAAGGATCACGATGAGCGGGAGAACGCGGCGCGACCGGATCGAGGTCGCCGATCCGATGGCGGTCGTGCAGTCGACGATGAACGGCGGGGTTCCGGCGACACTGCGCGGAGTGGGCGAGCAGGCGCTCGTCGCGGTGCGGCGCTGGGCCGACCCCCGCGAGCGTGAGTTGCGGCGTCGCCGCCGGATGCGCAGGCGCAGTTTCCAGCTGGGTACGGCTTCGGGGATCACGACGGTCGGCGCGGTGGGGCTGGCCGTGGTGTCGGCGCCGGCGTGGGCGGTGGTCGTCATCGGCGGTGGGGCAGTGGCTTTCGTGACCGGCGCCGCGGTGAACGCGCGCCGCTATCTGCAGACCCGCCATCAGCCGTTGCCGCAGGCGACGTTCGTGCCGCGCAAGTCGCCGGGACTGCGCTCGGCGGCCCGCGGGCCGATTCAGCGATTGATCCGGGCCGAACGCGCGTTGCACGGGCTGGGCGCCCAGATCGCGCGCACCCGGCGGTTACCCGAGGACGAATTGCGCGACCTGCTCGGCACCGCGAGCTCCGGGGCGGCCGCGCTGCACGCCCTGGCCGCCGACGTGGTCGCCATGGAACAGGCTGTCGACACGGTAGGCCGGGCGAACCCGGAGACGGTGTCGGCATTGAAGACCACGGTCACCGCCGTGCTCGCGCGCCTGGAAACCGGTGTCGTCGAATACGAACAGCTCGTCGCGGCGGCTGCTCGCATCCTGGCCGTCCCGGAGGACACCGTGGTGGCCTACCAGTTCAACGGCATCGTGGCCGATCTGCGCGAAGCCGCCGACCGCCTCGACGGCTGGGCCCAGGCCCTCACCGAGATGGCCGACGGACCCGGCTTGACGTCGCCCGATCTTCCCCGCTGAAATCTCGCCCGCACGGATCCCGTACTCGCGCAGCGGGTATCCCGGGTCGGCGGCCCGACTCGACAGACCTGCTGAGCAGTCCGGTTCTCAGGAGCGAATCGCCTGACGGAGGGCGGCCAGCTCCTCGGCGCGCGGATTGTCGACCGTGGACGACGCGGGGTGGTCGAAGATGCGGACGTTCTTCTCTGCCGGAGTGAACGCCGACCAGCCCGTGCTGCCATGTGCGGCGAAAGAGACCCAGGCTGCGTGGATTTCGTCGGCCAGCGGCTGCGGCGGGGTCGGCCCGGTGAGGGTGTGGGCGTTGTCCACGGCGTCGAAGACGAACGGGACTTCCAGCACATGGCAGGCGCCGAGGCCGGGCAGTGCTGTGGGCCAAGCGAACTCGTAGACGTAGGTCGCCGCGGTTGCGGCATTGGTTTCGGCGAGGTCCATGGTGCCCGCGCGGAAACACCAGTCGGTGAGGATCGCGTTGAAGATCTCGGCCGGTGCGGCATCGGGGCGTTGCCGCGCATAGGTGTGTGCGACCGACGGATCGATGCCGTAGCGGGCCAGCACGAACGGCAAGCTGTCGGCGTTGACGCCCGCGGTGATCCCGGTGGGCACCGTGAAGAAGCGGAATTCGTCGGCGGTGGTGCCCGCGACGAGCGGAACCCGGCGCTGCGGGTTGGCCGCGAGTACCTCGGTGGGGGTGCCCTCGACGACATCCCCGTCGACCACCGGGAACAGGCTCATGATGCCGAGGCCGCGCTCGACCACCGAGGTGCCCCACCGCTGGGGGTCGGGGTCGGTCATCAGCGCGAGCGCGACGGCGTTCTGCGCCGAGCACAAGTCGGCCGGACCGAGTGCACCGAAATCCGCCGCGGTGGGGGTGATTCCGAGGTGCTCGGCCAGCGCGGCCGAAACCAGGCGCGCGTCGTCGGCCTCGGCGGCGACGGATCCGTTGCCGCTCTGCACGATCGCCCGGCGGAACAGTCCCGCCGACTGCGGCGCCGCCATCAGCGCGGCCACGCTCATACCGCCGGCGGACTCCCCGAAGATCGTCACATTGTCCGGGTCGCCACCGAACGCGGCGATGTTGTCCCGCACCCAGCGCAGCGCGCAGAGCTGGTCGTGCAGACCACGATTCGACGGTGCGCCGTCGAGCACCGCGAACCCGGAGATCCCCAGGCGGTAGTTGATCGACACCAGGACCACACCGTCGCGCGCGAACGCGGTGCCGTCGTAGATCCGGCGTGCGTTGGACCCGCGCACGAACGCGCCGCCATGTATCCACACCAGCACCGGCAGGCCCGCACCGCCCACATCGGGTGTCCAGACGTTCACATTGAGGTAGTCGTCGCCGGGGATGCCGTCGCTGCCGATCAGGGCGTGGATCGGCGCGGGATACGGTGACTGCGCGCACGTCGGGCCCATACTCGTCGCCTCGCGCAGCCCCTGCCAGCGCTCCACCGGTTCGGGCAACCGGAACCGTCGCGCGCCCACCGGCGCCGCCGCGTACGGCACACCGAGGAACCGGGTGACGCCGCCTTCGGTCGTGCCCAGAATCGCGCCGCCGGTGATCGTGACGATCGGTTCCATCGGTCCTCCTCGCAGTCGAACCCGATTATGGACGCTTGTCCGGTTCGGTGGGGTGCTTATGGAACCAAGGGCCCGGCGAGGACGCGCAGCCCGGCGGCGCGGTCACCGTCCCAGCGCAGACCCTGGTGCTCGGGCGGGATGCGGGCCCACAACGCGAGCAGCAGATCCGATGCGGTACCCGCCAGCTCGGCCACCGGTTCGCCGGGGCCGTAGGTCCAGCGGCGATCGGTGTCGGTGGTGCGAACGCGCAGCGCCACCTCCGGTGCGGTCGCCAGGCCGCGGTGGATCATTCGGGGTGCGAACAGCTCGAAGACCTCATCGATGCCGTCCTCGGCGATCGCGCGGTCGTACGGCTCGGCCTTCCCGAGCGCGTGTTGGCCGTCCCACCGGTGCATCAGCGTCTCGTGGGCGCGGCGACGGCGCCAGAAGCCGACCGTGCGCGGCATGGCACGGGTGAAGGTCCACGCCTCCTGTTCGGGATCGGCCGACAGGGTGGCGGCGAGGGCGTCGGCGGACTCGTCGTACCACTTGCGCAGGGTCGCGGGATCTTTCGGCGCGGGCCGACCGTCGTCGTCGCCACGGAGCTCGGCGACGGCGGTGACCACCCACTGATTACCCCGGCCCAGGTGATCGACCAGATCGTAGAAGGTCCAGTTGCCGCAGGTGGTGACGGGTGCGGCGAGATCGACGTCGTCGGTGATCAGTTCGCCGAACGTGGTGAGTTCGGTACGCAGCAGAGCCAGGTAGTTCATGGATTCACGGTAGATGTCGACGGCGGCAGTCTCGGGGTGAACCCTGATCTCTACCCGGATATCCGTGCTGACCTGGTGATTTACCACGGTTGCGGTGGCAGCATCGAAGGTGTCGATCGCGGCTGTGCGGTCGCGGACACCGAGGAGTCACATCATGGTTTTCAAGGTCATCGGCATCGTCGTCGTAGCGGTCATCGCGTTCTGGATCATCGGGGCGATCCTCGAGGCGGTGCTGCCGATTCTGGTGCTCGCCGCGATCGGCACAGGGCTGTACCTGCTGTACAAGGCGGTGACGGGGTCGGGCGACAAGACGCCGGTCAGCAAGATCTAGCCCTAGCATGGGCGGGGTGGAACAGCTACCCGAGGATTGGCAGCGCGGACTCGTGATCGTCGCGCATCCGGACGACATCGAATACGGTGCGGCGGCGGCCGTCGCGCGATGGACGAAGCAGGGCAAGGACATTCGCTATCTGCTCGTCACCCGAGGGGAAGCCGGGATCGCGGGCGTTCCCCCCGCGCAGGCCGCGCCGTTGCGGGAGGCCGAGGAGATCGCGGGCGCACGCGAAGTGGGCGTGCACACCGTCGAATTCCTCGACTACCCCGACGGGCGCATCGAGGAGGGCCTGCCGCTGCGGCGCGACCTGGCCGCCGCGATCCGCAGGCACCGCCCCGAGATGGTCGTGCTGTTCAATTTCGGCGACACCTGGGCGCCCGGCTTCGTGAACAGCGCCGATCACCGGGCCGTCGGCCGCTCGGCGATGGACGCGATCTCCGACGCGGGCAACGAATGGATCTTCCCCGAGATCGCCGATCTGGCACCGTGGTCCGCGCGATGGGCCGCCGTCGTCGGCCCCGTCGCCACCCACGCCGTCGACGTGAGTGATCAGCTGGAACAAGCCCGCGCCTCCCTGGCCGCGCATCGCCGCTACCTACAGGTCCTCAGCTCCGTTCCGGTCGAGGAACAGGTGAACCAGATCGTCGCGATGGCGACCGGTCCCAAGGAGGGGTTCCCGACCGCCCACGCGGTCGGATTCGAACTGTTCACCTTCGCGGGCTGAGCGCACGTCGGAAACGCTGACGCGGCCCGATTGTCTTGGGTGCGTGGGCGGATGGCCCCGGCATCGGCCGATGTGGGTCATGTCGACGGGGTCGCGACCGTGCGTCCTGCGGATATGGCATGGTGAGGCGCATGCGAGTAGCTGTGGTAGCCGGGCCCGACCCAGGGCATGCGTTTCCCGCGATCGCGTTGTGTCTGCGGTTGCTGGACGCCGGAGACGAGCCGGTGTTGTTCACCGGTCCCCGGTGGCTCGACGCGGCGCGGGCCGCGGGCATCGGCGTGCGCAAACTCAAAGGGCTCGCGCCGCGCTCGGTCGACGACGACACCGACGCGGGCGCCCGGATCCACGAACGCGCCGCCTACATCGCCACGGAGAACCTGCCCGAACTCGGTGCCATGCTGCCCGACCTGGTCGTCTCCGATGTGCTCACCGCCGGGGGCGGTCTCGCGGCCGAACGCCTCGGCGTGCCATGGGTAGAGCTCTCACCACACCCGCTGTACCTGCCGTCGAAAGGTCTGCCGCCGATCGGGAGCGGCCTGGCACCGGGAGAAGGGGTGCGCGGCCGGTTGCGCGACACCGTGCTGCGCACCATGACCGACCGCGCGGTGCGGGCCGGTGAGCGGCAGCGTTCGGCGGCACGGGTGAGCATCGGGCTACCCGCCGAGGACCCCGGCCCCGCCGCCCGCCTCATCGCCACCCTGCCCGCGCTCGAGCTCCCACGACCCGATTGGCCCGCCGACACCTACGTCGTCGGCCCGCTGCTCTGGGAACCCACCGATGCCGTGCTCGAACTGCCACCCGGCGACGAACCACTGGTGATGGTTGCCCCGTCCACCGCCCACACCGGGGTGGCCGGCATGGCCGAGACCGTGCTCGAGGGTCTGTCCGGACTCGGTGTGCGCGCGGCGGTTTCGATGCTCGACACCCCACCGGCAGACCTGCCCGCCTGGGCGACGGCGGGTCTGGGCCGCCAGGACGAACTGCTCACCCACGCCGCGGTGGTAGTCGGTGGGGGCGGGCACGGGTTGCTCGCGAAATCCCTCTCCGCCGGGGTGCCGGTGGTGACCGTGCCCGGCGGCGGCGACCAGTGGGAACTGGCCAATCGCGCGGTACGCCAGGGCAGTTCGCTGCTGATCCGGCCGCTCACCCCGGACGCCGTCGCCGCGGCCGTGCGGCAGGTCCTCGACGACAAGGCGTTCGCCGCCGCCGCGCGCCGGGCCGCGGACGGCCTCGACGAGGTCGCCGACCCGGTCGAGATCTGTCATCGCGTGGGGGCCACGGTCTGAGGAACCGGCCGGGCTCGCAACGGCCGCATCTTCGGTCGACCGTAGAACGCAGGCGGGACTGGCCGGCGTCCTGACGGGTGCACGACAGCGCGAGTATCTTGGGCAAGGTGCGGTTGACCGAATTCCAGGAGCTGATGCACACCGAGTTCGGCGTTGCGCGCGCCGACGCCATGCTGGCCGATCACGTCATTCCGGCCTTCGGAATGACCGGTGCGGCCGCGATCGAGGCGGGAATCGACCCGCGCGAGGTATGGCGGGCGCTGTGTGCCGACTTCGACGTCCCCAGAAACCGGTGGTGACCAGACCATGTCCGTGACAGCGCAGAACTCGTCGGCACGTCCCTACCGGTTCGACGAACGATTGCGGATGATCCCGGTCGACGCCGAATCCCTCGCCGCCCGTGTCGCCGCCGCCGACCCGCACGACTTCGGTGGTCTGCGCAGGCTCGGTATCGCGCTGATGCTGCTCGGGCGCCATGACGAGGCGCTCGACCGCCTGGACCAGGCCCTCGAACTGGCCGACACCGAGCGCCGCCGCATCACCGTGTGGATCAATGTGGCCGATGTGTACCGCTATCAGGGTGAACCCGGTCGCGCCGAGATCCTGTACCGCCGCGCGCTGGACGCCAGCCGCGCCCTCGACCCCGAACTCGTCTCCTTCGCCGCCCACCACCTGGGCAAATCGCTGGCCGAACAGCATCGGCCCGCTGAGGCGCGCGAGCTGCTGAACGAGGCGATGCGGTTGCGGGTGGCCGACGGTGACTCCGAGCTGATCGAATCGACCAGGGCGGCGCTCGACCACCTCGACGAGCTGGCCCTGCCGCTGCCACCCGAGGTGATCGCGCTGGTCGGACCGCTGGCCGATTGGTCCGACGAGCACGAGGGCCGCGGCGGCAATGTGCTGCGGGCGGGGGAGTACTGGATCAAACGCGGCCCACGCGCCGTCGCCGAACACGAGCGCCTGATCTGGTTGCGCGACAAGGGCATCGCCGTTCCCGAAGTGGCGGCGTTCGCCGAGGACGTGCTGGTTCTCGCGGACGTGGGCGGTGGTTCGGTGTCGTCGCAGGCACCCGACCCGGCCGCCGCCGGTACGCTGCTCGGTTCGCGGCTGCGTGCCCTGCACGACCTGCCGGCAGCGGACTGCCCGTTCGACGCCGGGCTCGACGTCACCCTCGCACGGGCACACCGCAATGTCGTCGAGGGGTTCGTCGACGCCGACGATTTCGACCCCGATCACCGCGATCGGACACCGGCCGAGCTGCTCGCGGAACTGGTCCGCCGTCGTCCGGCGAGCGAGGATCTCGTCGTCGCGCACGGCGATTTCACCCCGGGCAATGTGCTGGCCGGTGGCGTGCTGATCGATGTCGCCGAGCTCGGCCGCGCCGACCGCTACCGCGACATCGCCCTGGCCGAACGCGACCTCGGCGAGAATTTCGGCGCCGAAGCGGTGACGGCGTTCCGTGCGGCCTACGGCCTGACCGAGCCCGATGCGGACAAACTCGACTACTACCGCCTGCTCGACGAATTGTTCTGAACGCTCACCCGCTCTTGGCGTAGTGGCGGGCGGCCTTGGCGCGGTTGCCGCAGGTCGCCATGGAATGCCAGCGGCGGGTGCCGTTCTTGGACGTGTCGTAGAAGAAGAGCACACAGTCGGGGTGGGCGCACTGGCGGATCCGGTGCGGCGCTTCGGCGATCAGCCGCAGCAGGTTGTCGGCGGCGAGCCAGCCGGGTAACCAGGCGGGGTCGGCCACCTCCGGGATGTCGCGTGGGCCGTCGTCGGTGAGTTCGCGGCGGATGCGTCCCTGGTCGAGCACCCGGTTGAGTGCGGTGTGGTCGGCGCGGGTGACCGTGTCGTACACGGCATCGCGTGCGGTGTGCAGCGCGGTGAGGGTGTGCTCGTCGGCGGGCACCCGGTCGGTCAGGTCGAGCAGCGCCAGCCAGGTGCGCAACCCGTCGAGATCGGCCAGCAGATCGCCGGGTTCGGCGCCTGCCCATCGGGTGTTGAGCAGGTCGAGAGCAGGTGGTTCGCCGGTGTGCGGACGGGGATCGCGCATGTCTGAGGCTATCAACTCGCGCTCCTAACCATCAAAAAGTATTTCAAGGGTTGACGGCAGTGCTTCGGCGTCTTATGTTCTAACCATCAAAACAATCATAGATGGTTTCCCATTCCTGGAGGACTCATGACCGCCGTCACCGCTCCCGTGCTCACCACCGGCCACATCGGGCTCAATGTCACCGACCTGGACCGCTCCGCGGAGTTCTATCGCCGTGGTCTCGGCTTCGAGGAACTCGGCAGCGGCGCCGACGGTGCGCGCCGCTGGGCCTTCCTCGGTATCGACGGCGTGCTGATGCTCACGCTGTGGCAGCAGAGCACCGGCGAATTCGCCACCGGCGCACCGGGCCTGCATCACCTCGCCTTCCAGGTCGCCGACCTCGACTCGGTGCGCGCCGTCGAGTCGGCGGTGCGGGAACTGGCCACCGAGTTCTTTCACCAAGGAGTGGTCGCCCACGGCGAGGGCGCGTCCTCGGGCGGGATCTTCTTCGCCGACCCCGACGGCATCCGGCTCGAGGTGTACGCCCCGGCCGGCGCCGAATCCGCGCCCGCTCCCGCGGGTAGCGCACCGACCTGTGGATTCTTCTGAGGAGTCGTCATGTTCCATCCGGGTGAGCTGGCCGTGCAGCAACGCCTCGGCCAGGCCGGGATCGCCGATCGCGTCGGGCGTTCGATCCGCACCGGGATCCCGGCCGTCGCCGCGGACTTCCTCGCCGAGCAACCGATGGTCGTCCTCGCGGCGGCCGACGCGGCCGGGCGGCTGTGGGCGAGCCCGCTCACCGGACCCGCCGGATTCGTCCACGCGATCGACGACACCACCATCGACATCGCCGCGCTACCCGGTGATGACGACCCCTTGCTCGACGCGCTGACCGGCGATATCGCGGTCGGGATGATCGCCGTGCAGGCGCAGCGGCGGCGCCGGATGCGCGTCAACGGGACCGCGCGGCCGCGGCCCGGTGGAGTGCGGATCAGCACCGAACAGGTGTACGCGAACTGCCCGAAATACATCTCACGCCGAGAGATCCGCGCTGTGTCGGCCGGGCAGGCCGGTCCGGCGCGGCAGGGCACGGAACTCACCGCCGAGCAGGGGACGATGATCGCCGCCGCCGACACCTTCTTCGTCGCCACCGCCGACGCCGACGGGCACGCCGATGCCTCCCATCGCGGCGGCAACCCCGGCTTCCTCGAGCTGCTGTCGCCGACCCGGCTGCGCTGGCCGGACTATCGCGGCAACTCGATGTTCATGACCCTCGGCAACCTCGCCGTGCACTCGCGGTGCGGATTGCTGATCGCCGACTGGTCGACCGGTACGCTGCTGCAGCTCACCGGCCGGGCCGAAATCGTCTGGGACACCGCCGATCTCACCACCGGTGCGCAATGCGCCGTCGACTACACCGTCGAGCGGGTGATCGAACGCCCCGGCGCGCTCCCGCTGCGCTTCGGCGCACCCGAACTGTCACCGCACAACCCTTGAAAGGCGACACCGTGCGACCACCGCTGCCTCCCTTCGACCTCGACTCCGCCCGCGCCAAGGTGCGGGCCGCCGAAAACGCCTGGAACACCCGTGACCCCGAGCGGGTAGCCGCCGCGTACACCGAGGATTCGGTGTGGCGCAACCGCGACGAGTTCTTCACCGGCCACGCCGCGATCGTCGAGTTCCTCACCCGCAAATGGGCCACCGAGAACGGCTACGCACTGCGCAAGGATCTGTGGGCCTTCCACGACAACCGCATCGCCGTGCGCTTCCAGTACGAATGGCACGACGACACCGGACAGTGGTGGCGCAGCTACGGCAACGAACAGTGGGAGTTCGCGCCCGACGGGCGGATGTCCCGGCGTGAGGCGAGCATCAACGATGTGCGCATCGAACAGTCGCAACGACGGATCCTCGGGCCGCGTGCCGAGGGTGACGAATCGGTGCTGCCGCAGCACTGACGACGGTCGTGGCGTGTTTGCGGGCGCGTCGCTTGACTCGAAAGAGTGTTCGACTAATCTGGGCGACAGAACTTGTCGGTGCCGCCCTCTACTGTGGGCGCCAACCAGAGAGACACTCACCTCGAGAAGGGGACCACATCATGGCACCGCAGGCCTACGATCGCGACAAAGCGCTGGAACTGGCGCTGGCTCAGGTGGAGAAGAGCTTCGGCAAGGGCGCGGTCATGCGCCTGGGCGAAGAGGCCCGCCAGCCCATCTCCGTCATCCCGACCGGCTCCATCGCCCTCGACGTCGCGCTCGGGATCGGCGGGTTGCCGCGCGGTCGCGTCGTCGAGATCTACGGCCCGGAATCCTCGGGTAAGACCACCGTCGCGCTGCACGCGGTGGCCAATGCCCAGGCCGCGGGCGGTGTCGCCGCCTTCATCGACGCCGAGCACGCGCTCGATCCCGACTACGCCCGCAAGCTGGGCGTCGACACCGACGCACTGCTCGTCTCCCAGCCCGACACCGGTGAGCAGGCCCTCGAGATCGCCGACATGCTCGTGCGCTCGGGTGCCATCGACATCATCGTCATCGACTCGGTCGCGGCCCTGGTGCCGCGCGCCGAGATCGAGGGCGAGATGGGCGACAGCCACGTCGGCCTGCAGGCCCGCCTGATGAGCCAGGCGCTGCGCAAGATGACCGGCGCGCTGAGCACCTCGGGCACCACCGCCATCTTCATCAACCAGCTGCGCGAGAAGATCGGCGTGATGTTCGGTTCGCCCGAGACCACCACCGGTGGTAAGGCGCTCAAGTTCTACGCCTCGGTGCGCCTGGACGTGCGCCGCATCGAAACCCTCAAGGACGGCAGCGACGCGGTCGGTAACCGCACCCGCGTGAAGGTCGTCAAGAACAAGGTGAGCCCGCCGTTCAAGCAGGCCGAGTTCGACATCCTCTACGGGCAGGGCATCTCCAAGGAGGGCTCGCTCATCGACATGGGTGTCGAGCACGGCTTCATCCGCAAGTCCGGCTCCTGGTACACCTACGAGGGCGACCAGCTGGGCCAGGGCAAGGAGAACGCCCGCAAGTTCCTGCTGGAGAACACCGATGTGCGCGACGAGATCGAGAAGAAGATCAAGGAAAAGCTCGGCATCGGCGCGGATCTGACCGCCGAGGCCGACGCACCCGCCGACTTCTGAGCCGATGCGCACGCCGAACCCCGGCCGGGCGCGCCGTGACCCGGCCGATCCGGTCGAGGACATGCGACGTCAGCTGGCTCGCCTCGGTATCGAGGTGCAACCGCAGTCGCTGACGTCCGAGGTGACGCGCGAACCGGGGTCGGCCACCGAACTCGCCCCGGCGGCTCGTGCAGAACGAGCCGCCTCGGGCGCGAAGGGAATTCGGTCGGGTGCGGGCGATCCGCAGCGCGCGCACCCGACCGGATTCACCGAAGAACACAATCGGACCGATTTCGCCCCGCGAACCGGTGTTGATCATGAAGAGTGGGGGAGCGGGGCGGCGACGCCCCGCCGCGCCCGGCGTTCTCGCCGATCCACGCGGCGCGACACAGACTCCCTGTCGACCGTCGTCGGTGGTGACGACGGGCGGCAGGTGGATCCGGTGGCGGCCGGATCCCCACCGGGAGAGCCCGAGAGGCGAGCCGGCACACGCCGGCTCGCCCCGGGTGACCGGCCCGGAGCCACCGTGGAACAAGCCAAGGACGCCTGCCTGCGGTTGCTGGCCGTGCGGGCCCGCAGCCGCGCCGAACTGGAGAAACGGCTCGGCGAGAAGGGTTTCCGGCTCGAGGTCACCGCAGCGGCCATCGACCGGCTCACCGAAGTGGGCCTCGTCGACGACAGCTCCTTCGCCGAACAGTGGGTACACGCCCGCCACACCTACTCCGGCAAAGGAAAGAAAGCGCTCCAGCGCGAACTGCGCGACAAAGGGGTAGCCCCTACCGACGCCGAACAGGCATTGTCGATGGTCTCCGACGACGCCGAACGTGACCGCGCCACCGATCTGGTTCGCCGTAAGCTGCGCACCCTGCCCCGAGACTTGGGCCGTGACAAGGCGGTTCGCCGCCTGGTCGGCATGCTGGCCCGTCGGGGCTACGACCAGTCCACCGCCTTCGCTGTCGTCACCACGGAACTCGATGCCGCAGGATTCGCCCGAACCTCGTCCACCGGCACCGATCGCAGCGCGAACCACGACGGCGCCGAGCAGCCCGACACCGACGACGGCCGCGCCCGGCAGGCCCGGGCCGACAGTGCCCGAGAACCCTCCCGCGGCACCGCCGCCCCCGCACGCCGCCCCCGTCCGGAGCCCGGCGACGACGAAGCCGCCGCCGACCTGGTCCGCCGCAAACTCCGCACCACACCCCCCGACCTCGACCGAACCAAACTCACCCGCCGCCTCGTCGACATGCTCGCCCGCCGCGGCTACAACCCCTCCACCGCCTACGCCGTGGTGAAAGCGGAACTGGCCGAAGCGGGTCGATGATTCGGTCGTCCTCATGATCCGGGGTCGGGAACCGGAACGGCCACGGCTGTCGGGGTGGAGCGTTAGCATGAGGCGGAAGTGAAACGCGGGTCCGCGCAGGTGGATTCGGGTGCTTGGTGGCCCGAGGGTGTGGGACGAGTGGTTTCGCCCGGGTTGTGGGTGGGCATCTTGGGGCAGGGCCCGTTGGGCCGCCGGACGATGGGGAGGTGGGGATCCTGGACGCACTGTGGTCGTTCGTGGTGAACCGGCGTGAGCAGTTGCTGGTCGATTCGTATCTGCATGTGTCGGCGGTGGTGCAGTCCCTGCTGCTGGCGACGGTGATCGCTGTGCTCGTGGGCATCCTGGTCTACCGGAGTCCGCTCGGATCGGCGGCGGCGACCGCGACGGCGGGCGCGATTCTCACCGTGCCGTCGTTCGCGCTGCTCGGGCTGCTGATCCCGTTCCTCGGGCTCGGCGTGGCACCGACCATCGTCGCGCTGGTCCTCTACGCGCTGTTGCCGATTCTGCGCAACACCGTGCTCGGGTTGTCCGCCGTCGACCCGGCCGCCGTCGATGCCGCACGTGGCGTCGGGATGGGCCGGTGGCAGTTGCTCACCAGGATCGAACTGCCGCTGGCATGGCCGTCGATCCTCACCGGCATGCGGGTGAGCGCCCAGATGATCATGGGCATCCTCGCGCTCGCGGCCTACGCGAAAGGCCCGGGGCTCGGCAACCTGATCTTCTCCGGGCTCGCGCGCCTCGGCAGTCCCAATGCGGTGCCGCAGGCGCTCACCGGCACCATCCTCATCGTCGTGCTCGCACTCGCGCTCGACGGCGTCCTGGTTCTGCTCGGACGGTTCACCATCTCGAGGGGTATTCGTGACTGACACCAGCACCGCCGAAACCGGCGCCGCCACCGCCGTTTCCGGGGTGGAGATCGTCCTGGACCGGGTGACCAAACGGTATCCGGAGCAGCCGGACCCCGCGGTCGAAGAGGTGAGCATGACGATTCCCGCCGGGGAGATCGTCGTCCTCGTCGGCCCGTCCGGCTGTGGCAAGACCACAACCATGCGGATGATCAACCGCCTCATCGAATCGACCTCGGGCACCATCACCATCGGTGGCCGCGACGCGCTCGCCATCGACGCCGACGAATTGCGCCGTGGCATCGGCTATTCCATCCAGCAGGCCGGGCTGTTCCCGCACATGACAGTCGCCAAGAACATCGCGACGGTGCCAGGTCTGCTCGGCTGGGACCGGCGCCGCGTCGCGGCCCGTACCGACGAAATGCTCGATCTCGTAGGCCTCGATCCCGACACCTATCGTGACCGCTACCCGCGCCAGCTCTCCGGCGGCCAGCAGCAGCGCGTCGGAGTCGCACGGGCGCTGGCAGCCGACCCGCCGGTACTGCTGATGGACGAACCGTTCGGCGCCGTCGACCCCATCACCCGCGCCCTGCTGCAGGACGAATTGCTGCGCCTGCAGGGCGAACTCGGCAAGACGATCGTGTTCGTCACCCACGATTTCGGTGAGGCGGTGAAACTGGGCGACCGCATCGCGGTGCTCGGCGACCGCTCCCGCATCCTGCAGTACGACACCCCCGCCGCGATCCTGGCCGCCCCCGCCGACGACACGGTCGCGGGCTTCGTCGGCGCCACCGCCACCATCGACCGCCTCGGCCTCGCGGTCCTCGCCGACCTCGACCTCGACCAGGGCGTCGCCGTCACCGAGGGCACCGGCCCCACGGCACTGGCCGCCGCGCTGCACGACGCGGATCGCACCTGGGGAATCGTCCTCGACCCTCAGCGTCGCCCACTGCGCCGGGTATCCAGAGATGAATCAGCACAAGCGGATTCGCTGACCACCGCAGGCACGCCCATCGGCACGACCCTGCCTGCCGATGCCACTCTCCAAGACGCCCTCGCCGCCCTGCTCACCGAGCGCACCGCCTCGGCGATCGTCCTCGACGCGAGCGGCGGTTACGCCGGAGTCGTCACCGTCGACACCCTCATCGACCACTTGGCCACCTCGGGGAAGGCGTCGTCATGATGCCTTTACCTCGGAATCACCGATCGCCCTGGCGCACCCGAACTCTCGCTGCGGAACGGGTGGGCTCATGGTGACCACGACTTCCTCCACTCGTCCGGTCGTCGACCTGCCCGCCGCCGCCTCCGCACCCGCCACCCAGCGTCGCGCCGAAGTCCTGCGGTTGCTCGCCCAACCGGTGATCGTGCTGATCCTCACCGCCGGTGTGCTGGTGTGGGCGTTCCGGCGTGAGCTCACCACGATTCAGCAGGCCAATATCAGTGTGGGCAATATCGCCGAGGTCACCTGGCAGCACGTGCTGATCACGGCGGCTGTGGTCGCGATCGTCGTCGTGATCGCGGTGCCGTTGGGCACGCTGCTCACCCGTCGCCGGTTCCGCCGTCTCGCACCGTTTTTCGTCGGGATCGCCAATATCGGGGCGGCGGCGCCCGCGATCGGGTTGATCGTGCTGTGCTACCTGCTCACCCGGACCACCGGGTTCTGGGTGGGTGTCGCGCCGATCGCGTTCTGCTCGCTGCTGCCGGTGTTGCGCAACACGATCCTCGGCTATCAGCAGGTGGACCCGGCTGTCATCGATGCCGGTCGCGGCCAGGGGATGTCGGCTGTGCAGGTGTTGCGGCGCATCGAGTTCCCGCTCGCCATTCCCTACATCCTCGCCGGGTTGCGCACGTCGCTGGTACTCGCCGTCGGCACCGCGACGCTGTCGTTCATGGTGAGCGCGGGCGGTCTCGGCATCCTCATCGACACCGGCTACAAACTGCGCGACACCGTCACCCTGACGGTCGGCGCGGTGCTCGCGGTGGCACTTGCCCTGTTCGTCGACTGGCTCGGCGCGCTGGCCGAACAGTTTCTCGGGCCGAGGGGGCTGCGGTGAGGAAGAGCAGATGGTTGCGTGGGCTGATCCCGGTCCTCGCGGTGGTGCTCGCCGGCTGCGGTCTGCAATCGGGCGGCTCGGTGCCGTTGCCGGTGGGGCCGGGCAGTATCACCCCGGTTCCGGAACTCGACGGTGTCGCGGTGACGGTGGGGTCCAAGGACTTCACCGAGGCCAATATCCTCGGCTACCTCATCGAATTCGCCCTCACCGCCGCAGGCGCGAATGTGCGTGACCTGACCAATATCCAGGGCTCCAACAGCCTGCGCGACGCGCAACTCAACGGCCAGATCGATATCGCCTACGACTACACCGGCACCGGCTGGATCAACTACCTCGGTAACGAGACCCCCGAACCCGACGAACGCAAACAGTTCGACCTCGTCCGCGACGCCGACCGCGCACAGCACGACATGGTGTGGGCGGCCATGGCACCGATGAACAACACCTACGCCCTGGTCACCAGCAGGCGCACCGCCGAGGAGACCGGCGTGCGCACCCTGTCGGACTACGCGAAACTGCTCGCCGCCGACCCGGCCGCGGCCGCCACCTGCGTGGGCACCGAGTTCAACGTCCGCCCCGACGGCTACCCGGGCCTGGCGCAGAAATACGGCATCGACGCGGGCAGAGCGCAGAAACAGATCGTGCAGGACGCCCTGGTCTACCAGGCCACCGCCGACGCGAAACAGTGCCGCTTCGGCTCCGTCGCCGCCACCGACGGCCGCATTCCCGCCCTGGACCTGGTGCTGCTCGAAGACGACAAGGGCTTCTTCCCCAAGTACAACGCGGCTCTGGTGATGTACGGCCCGTTCGCCGACGCCAACCCCCGCGTGGTCGACATCATGGCGCCGATCTCGGCCCGGCTCACCAACGAGGTCATCACCGAACTCAACCGCCAGGTCGACATCGACGGTCGCGAACCCGCCGACGTCGCCCGCGACTGGATGATCGCCGAGGGCCTCGTCACCGCAGGCTGACCCGACCCGGCGCCCGGGCCGGACCACCTCCCCACGATGCCGACCAGTCGGGCCATGATGGACGGTGGCTACACACCGGCACACCGACATCGCTGGGAGGAACACGCATGACCATCGCATTCCGCAAGGTGACAGTTCTCGGAACCGGCGTCCTCGGTTCCCAGATCGCGTTCCAGACCGCTTTCCACGGCTTCGACGTGACGTCCTACGACATCGACGACAAGGCGATCGCCGCCGCCCGCACCCGGTTCGACGAACTGGCAAAGACCTACCAGGCCGAAGTGAGCGGAGCCGACGCCGCCAAGACCGAGGCGACGGCTGCGGGCATCACGCTGACGACCGATCTGGCCGCCGCGGTCGCCGACGCAGACCTCGTCATCGAGGCGGTGCCGGAGGTGCTGTCCATCAAACGCGACCTGTACACGAAGCTGGGCGGCCTCGCCCCGGAACGCACGGTCTTCGCGACGAACTCCTCGACCCTGCTGCCGAGCGACATGGCCGGATTCACCGGGCGCGCCGACCGCTTCCTCGCCCTGCATTTCGCCAACCACGTGTGGAAGTTCAACACCGCCGAGGTGATGGGCACACCGGAGACCGACCCGGAGGTATTCGCCTCGGTCGTGAAGTTCGCCACCGACATCGGCATGGTACCCATCGAATTGCACAAGGAGAAGGCGGGTTACGTGCTCAACTCGCTGCTCGTCCCGTTCCTCAACGCCGGCATGGGGCTGGTCGCGGGCGGCTATGCCGAACCGAAGGCCGTCGACGAGACCTGGCGCATCGGTACCGGCGCACCGATGGGACCGATGCAGATCCTCGACATCGTCGGGCTCACCACGCCCTACAACATCCTGACCAACGGCGGCCCGGAGGAGCAGAAGCTGGCCGACTGGCTGAAGCAGAACTACATCGACAAGGGCAAGCTCGGCCTGTCGACCGGTGAGGGCTTCTACCGCTACACCGAATGAAGCGAGCGGGGCCCGGTCGAAGGACCGGGCCCCGTCGGATACCGGGCCTACTTCTTGGTGATGTCCACGCCGGGTGCGGCATCGGTGACGATCGAGTCGGCGGCCAGCACCGCACCGCCGCCCTTCTTGCGCCGCGACCGCAGCCGCTTCTCCAAGCGGGTCGCCAGGAACGACAGCGTGATATTGAGCGAGATCATGATGACCGCGATCACCATCAGGGCGGGGATCGTGTTCTGCTCCGCCGCACCGACCTGCTGACCCGAGCGCACCAGCTCCACATAGGTGATCTGGTAGCCCAGCGCGGTGTCCTTGAGCACCACCACCATCTGCGAGACCAGCGCGGGCAGCATCGCGGTGATCGCCTGCGGCAACAGCACCAGCCGCATGAGCTGGGTCTTGCGCATGCCGAGCGCGACGGCGGCCTCGCTCTGGCCCTTGGGCAGCGACCGGATACCCGCACGCACGATCTCGGCGATGACGGAGGCGTTGTAGACGATCAGGGCGATGACCACCGCGGCCAGCGCGAGCTGATCGGACGGGAACACCTTGTAGTCGCCGAACACGGCGAACAGGAAGATCATCAGGATCAACACCGGGATGGCTCGGGCCAGCTCGACGATAGCGCCCGCCACCCAGCGCACCCAGGTGTGATCCGAGAGGCGCAGGACGCCGAAGATCATGCCGAAGATCAGCGCACCGATGATCGAGAGCACCGCGGCCGTGAGCGTGCCCTCGAGACCGGGCAGCAGGTAGGTCTCCCAGACCTCGGCCTCGAGGAACGGCTTCCACTTCTCGGCGGTGAACTGGCCTTCGCGCTGGAAGGCCAGGAACATCCACACCGCGATCGCGACGAGCACCGCCGCTACCAGGACCGAGTAGATCCAGTGCCGCACCCGAGCCTTGGGGCCGGGAGCGTCGAACAGAACCGAAGCGCCTGAACTCACCGGACAACCTCGAATCGCTTGGCCAGCCAGCCGAAGAACAAGCCGGTCGGCAGGGTGAGCACGACGAAGCCGAGCGCGAAGACCGCACCGATGGCGAGCACCGCGGCCTCGTTCTCGTTCATCTCGCTCATCAGGAACGCGGCCTCACCGACGCCGATCACCGAGGCGATCGTCGAGTTCTTGGTCAGCGCGATCAGCACGCTGCCCAGCGGGGCGATGACGGCCCGGAAAGCCTGTGGCAGCACGATCAGGCGCAGATTCTGGGCGAACCCGAAGCCCAGCGAGCGGCCCGCCTCGGACTGCCCGATGTGGACGGTGTTGATGCCCGACCGCAGTGATTCGCACACGAAAGCCGCGGTGTAGACACTCAATCCGATGATCGCCCACCAGTAGTTGTTGTCCTTGATCGAATCACCGGCCAGCTCCCACCGCAGCGTGCTGTAGAGGCCGAGCGAGCAGAACACGATGATCAGCGTGAGGGGGGTGTTGCGGAAGATCGACACGTAGGCGGTGCCGACCCAGCGCGCGACGGGGATGGGAGACACACGCATTCCGGCGACGATGGTGCCGAGAATCAGGGCGCCGATCGCCGAGAAGAACGTCAGCTTGATGGTCACCCAGAAGGCAGCCAGGATTCGGGAGTCATACTCCGAGATCAGGTCGAACACGGACGCGCGTCCTCCGATCGATGAGAAAGGCCAGCAGGACAAAGACCGTCGCGGTGGCACACGGCCACCGCGACGGTGTTCGGGATCAGTAGCGGTCGACCTTCGGCGGCTCCGGGACCTTGAAACCGGTACCGGGGAAGGACTTCTCCAGCGCGGCCTTCCACGAACCGTCCGCGATCATCGCCTCGATCGCGTCGTTGATCTTGGTGCGGGCCTCGGTGTCGTCCTTCTTCACGCCGATGCCGTAGTTCTCGGTGGTGAAGGTCTTGCCCACCAGCTTGTAGGTGCCGGGCGCCTGCGCGGCGTAACCGGCCAGGATCACGTCGTCGGTGGTCATCGCGTCGATGGCACCGCCACGCAGGCCCTCGAGGCACAGCGAGTACGTGTCGTAGGTCTGCAGCTGAGCCTGCGGGTAGTTCTTCTCGATGTTCTGGGCCGGGGTGGAGCCCTTCACCGAGCAGACCTTCTTGCCCGCGAGCGAATCGGGGCCCGTGATGTCGGTGTTGTCGGCACGCACCAGCAGGTCCTGGCCCGCCACGTAGTACGGGCCGGCGAAATCGACCTTCTCCTTGCGCTTGTCGTTGATCGAGTAGGTGGCGACGATGAAGTCGACCTGACCGTTCTCGATCATCGTCTCGCGCTGCGCCGACGGGGTTTCCTTGAACGTGATGGCCTCTGGCTTCACCCCGAGCTTGTCGGCGACGTACTTGGCGACCTCGACATCGAAGCCGCTGTAGGTGCCGTCGGTGTTGCGCAGGCCGAGACCCGGCTGGTCGAACTTGATGCCGACGGTCAGCTTGCCTTCCTTGGCGTGGTCGAGCGCGCTGCCCTCGTCACCGCCGCCGCAGGCCGCCGTCACGGTGGCGGCCAGAGCCAGAGCCACAGCGCCGACGCCGACGCGCACCGCACGATTGATCCTCATCGAGTTTCCTTCTCCCTCTTGTGGTGTCGCTACAAGTCAGTGGCTGAGAATTTTGCCGAGGAAGTCCTTGGCGCGGTCGGATCGCGGTGCGGTGAAGAACGTTTCGGGCTCCGCGTCCTCGACGACCTCGCCGTCGGCCATGAACAACACCCGGTCGCCGGCACGGCGGGCGAAGCCCATCTCATGGGTGACCACGAGCATCGTCATGCCCTCCTTGGCGAGGGAGACCATCACCTCGAGCACCTCGTTGACCATCTCCGGGTCCAGCGCGGAGGTGGGCTCGTCGAACAGCATCACCTTCGGGTCCATCGCCAGCGACCGCGCGATCGCCACGCGTTGCTGCTGGCCGCCCGAGAGCTGGGCGGGGTACTTGTCGGCCTGGTTGGCGATGCCGACCCGGTCGAGCAGGGCGAGCGCGTGCTTGCGCGCTTCGTCCTTCTTGATGCCGCGCACCTTCATCGGCGCGAGCATCACGTTCTCCAGAATTGTCTTGTGCGCGAACAAATTGAACGATTGGAAGACCATGCCCACCTCGGCGCGCAGCGCGGCGAGGGCCTTGCCTTCTGCGGGCAGATCCACCCCGTCGATGGCGATGCGGCCCGAGTCGATCGGTTCGAGCCGGTTGATGGTGCGGCACAGGGTGGACTTCCCCGAGCCCGAGGGGCCGAGGACGATCACGACCTGCCCGCGGGGCACTTCCAGGTTGATATTGCGCAGAACGTGGAGTTCACCGAAGTGTTTGTCCACGTTGTGCATCGAGATCATCGGCGGCGCGCCTGCAGTGGCAGCGGCGTCGGCTTTCCCGGTCGCGGGTGCGGCGTCGTCGGTCATGCTCAGAAACCTTAGGCGTTCTTCGGAGATTTGCCCTGCTTTCCGTGACTCGCCGTCTCGGCTCGCCGAGAAGACACCTGCCGGTAACCGGGCGGCAGCCTCCTCGTCGCGGTCGGCCTGCCCGACCGCGACGCAGGTCACCGGGGCGGTGGCCGTACCCTGGACGGGTGGATTCGAACGGACAGAATGCGACGCACGGCTCGGTCACCGAGGCGCGCACCTACGAGGTCCGCACCTTCGGTTGCCAGATGAACGTCCATGATTCCGAACGCTTGTCCGGCCTGCTCGAAGACGCGGGTTATGTGAAGGCCGCACCGAGCGACACCCCGGACCTGGTGGTGTTCAACACCTGCGCGGTGCGGGAGAACGCCGACAACAAACTCTACGGCACCCTCGGGCACCTCGCGCCGGTGAAGCAGGGCAGGCCCGGCATGCAGATCGCCGTCGGCGGCTGCCTGGCGCAGAAGGACCGCGACACCGTGGTGCGCAAGGCGCCGTGGGTTGACGTGGTGTTCGGCACGCACAACATCGGTTCGCTGCCGGTTCTGCTCGAACGGGCACGGCACAACGAGCAGGCCCAGGTGGAGATCCTCGAATCGCTCGAGGCCTTCCCATCCACCCTGCCCGCCAAGCGGGAGTCGGCCTACGCGGGCTGGGTGTCGATCTCGGTGGGGTGCAACAACACCTGCACCTTCTGCATCGTGCCCGCGCTGCGCGGCAAGGAGGTGGACCGCCGCCCCGGCGACGTGCTCGCCGAGGTGCAGGCCTTGGTCGACCAGGGTGTGCTCGAAGTGACCCTGCTCGGCCAGAACGTGAACTCCTACGGCGTGAACTTCGTCGACCCCGAACAGCCGCGCGACCGTGGCGCCTTCGCCCAGTTGCTGCGCGCGACCGGGCGGATCGAGGGACTCGAGCGGGTGCGGTTCACCTCGCCGCATCCGGCGGAATTCACCGACGACGTCATCGAGGCGATGGCCGAGACACCCAATGTCTGCCCGCAGCTGCACATGCCGTTGCAGTCCGGCTCGGACCGGGTGCTCAAGGCGATGCGTCGCTCCTACCGCAAGGAACGCTTCCTCGGCATCATCGACAAGGTGCGCGCCGCGATGCCGCACGCCTCGATCACCACCGACATCATCGTCGGCTTCCCCGGCGAGACCGAGGAGGACTTCCAGGAGACCCTGGACGTGGTGCGCCGGGCCCGCTTCACCAGCGCCTATACCTTCCAGTACTCCAAGCGCCCCGGCACCCCGGCCGCCGAACTGGCCGACCAGGTGCCCAAGGCGGTGGTGCAGGAACGCTACGACCGGCTCATCGCCCTGCAGGAACAGGTGTCGCTCGAGGAGAACCAGGCGCTGATCGGCACCGAAGTGGAATTGCTCGTCGCCGAGGGCGCGGGCAAGAAGAACGCGGCGACCGCGCGGATGAGCGGACGCGCCCGCGACGGCAGACTGGTGCACTTCCGTCCCGGCACCGACGCGGGAATCCGGCCCGGTGACCTCGTCGTCGTCGACATCACCGCCGCGGCACCGCACCACCTGATCGCCGACGGTGTCGTGAAATCGCATCGCCGCACGCGAGCGGGTGACGCACACGAACGAGGGGTCACGCCCAAGACCGCGCCGATCGGTGTCGGTCTCGGCCTGCCGCGTATCGGCGCGCCCGCCGTCGAGCCGGTGGACAGCGGTTGTTCGACCGGGTGTCCGGCGTGAACGCCGAGGACCCGGACTCTACTACCGGCCGTAGTGGGTCGGGTGACGAGGACGGCGCGGGGGATGGCAGAGTGGAGCCCGGCGCACACGAGCCGAGTAACCCTGCGGACAGGAGCGACGTGAACCGGGTGGGCAACGATCAGGAATTCGAGCAGTTCCGCGGCGAGATCGACGCCGTCGAACGGCGGATCGCCGGTGAGATCGATCCCGGCGCACGGGCCATGGTGGTGGCGGGCGCGGTATTCGCCCTGCTCGTCTCGCTGATCCTGCCGCACGCGGGCGCCGCGCGCGGCTTCGACGTGCTGCTGAGCACCGATGCGGCCCGCCTCGAACACATCGGGCTGCCCTCCCGCGTCTTCGTGTGGCTGGTCATCGTGTTCGGTGTCGGCTTCTCCCTGCTGGCCCTGACCACCCGGCGCTGGGTGCTGGCCTGGCTGGCCTGTGCGGGCTCGGCCGTCGCGAGTGTGTTCGGCGTGCTGTCGATCTGGCATCGCCAGACCCCCGGCCTGGGCAACTACGAGGGCGCCGGGCCCGGCATCGGCCTGATCCTCGGCACTCTGGCCGTCATGGTGCTCACCTTCCACTGGATCCGGGTGGTCTGGAGTCGCACCGCCGTGCAGCTGGCCGCGGAGGAACAGCGCCGCAATGCCGCCCGCGAAGCCGAGGAACGCGACCGCAAACGCCTGCTGGGCGACGAGTAGCTCCCGAAACGAAGAAAAAAACCCCGACCGTAGGCGGTCGGGGTTTTCTCGTTCTCGTCAGAGATTGCTGACGGCGCCTTCGGCCGCTTCGGCCCATTCACGCCACTGCTTGGCCTGCTCGAGCGCCTTCTCCGCGTCCCGCTTCTTGCCCGCGGCCTCGGCCTTGGCGGCCTGCTCCTCGAACTGGGCGACGCGCTCGCGGAACTGCGCGGCCCGGGCCACGGCCTCCGGGTCGGTGCGGCGCCACTGCTGGTCGGCCGCGTCGCGCACCCGCTTCTCGATCGCGCGCAGCCTGCCTTCCAGCTCCTGCATCCGCTCGCGCGGGACCTTGCCGATGGCATCCCACTTGTCCTGCAGTTCGCGCAGGGCAGCACGGGCGGCTTCGAGGCCGTTGGCCGGGTCGATGTGCTCGTAGGCGTCGAGCAGTTCCTGCTTGGCGACGGCGTTGTGCTCGAACTCCGCGTCGCGTTCGGAGACCGCCGCGTTGCGGGCGGCGAAGAACACGTCCTGCGCGCTCTTGAACCGGCGCCACAGCGCCTCGTCCGCCTCGCGGGGCGCCCGGCCTGCCGCCTTCCACTCGGTGAGCAGGTCGCGGAACACCGCGGCAGTGCCGGTCCAGTCGGTGGAGCCGGACAGCTCCTCGGCGCGCACGCACAGCTCTTCCTTGCGCGTCTTGGCGGTGGCGCGTTCGCGATCGAGCTCGGCGAAATGGGCGCCGCGGCGACGGTTGAACGCCTCACGCGCCTTGGAGTAGCGCTTCCACAGCGCGTCGTCGACCTTGCGATCGACACCGCGGATCGACTTCCACTCGTCGAGGATCTCGCGCAACCGGTCGCCCGCGGCCTTCCACTGGGTGGATTCGGCGGCGATCTGCTCGGCCTCGGCGGCCAGGGCTTCCTTGCGCTCGGTGTGCTCGTGGCGGGCGCGTTCCTTCTCCTCCTTGGCGTGCGCGGCGGCTTCCTCGGAGTGCTCGGTGATGGCCTGCAGGCGGGCGGCCAGGCCGTCGATGTCACCGATGACGGCGGCGGTCGGCAGCGTCTCGGCCAGCGCGAGCGCGGCGGCCTTGGTCTTGCGGGCATCGGCGCCCGCGGCCAGGCGCGCCTCGAGCAACGCCACCTCGGTGGCCAGGTCGTCGAAGCGGCGGCCGAAGTGGGCAAGGCCCTCGGCGGCGTCACCGGCCTGCCAGGACCCGACGACACGTTCGCCGTCGGCGGTCTTCACCCAGGCGGTGCCGTCCTCGTCGACGCGACCCCATTTGCTCGGGTCGGTGGACGCGGGCACCACCACCGCGTGCGGGTGCGCCTGGTCGGGGCCGGGAGCGGGTTTCACGGCGTGCGGCTTGGGCGGACGCGCAGCCTTGCCGCCGGGCTTGGGGGTGCCGGAGGGTCGCGGGCCCGGACCGGGGGTGGGCTTCGCGGTTCCGTTGCTGTCGGTCATTGCTCTCCGTCCCTGCCGCGCGTCACGGCTGCCTGGTTACGCTCTAGCACATCCCATTGAACCCGCTTCGAGCCGAGGAAACCATCGATCCCGGGGATCGGATGCCGCGTTTCCTGGGAATTCGTCCCGGACGACGGGGGTGGTCGCATCAGAAAACACTAGCAATCTCGCGGGGCGTCACGGCGCCGGACACTCGCTGACCCGGTGCGCCCCTCCTGCGCCGGATGCTGGTGCGGGCCACCGGTGCGGCTACGGTTACCTGGTGTTCTCGATAGCGGCCCTGGTCCCGTCGCCGCCGATGCTGGTGCCACAACTGTGCGGACACCAGGTGGCCTCCGGCGATGCTCCCGACGAGCCGGTGGTGGTGTTGCGCGCGGCCGCGCTCGAGGCCGCCGCCACCCTCGCCGCCCATGCCGATCGCTGGGTCGTCGTCGGCGCCGGCGCGCGTGCCGAAGCGTTCGAACCCGGCGTGCGGGGGACTTTCCGCGGCTTCGGCGCCGATGTCGTCGTCGGTCTCGGCCCGGTCGCGAGCGCCGACGCACCGGCAGACGCCCAGCTTCCGCTGCCCGTCCTGATCGCCGCGTGGTTGCGGGAGCAGGCCGCGCCCGACGTCTCCGTACGGGCGCGAGTGGTCGCCGCCGACACGGCGCCGGGGGAGTGCGCCCGTTTCGGTGCCGAGCTGCGCGCCGAACTCGACGCCGATCCGGCGCCGTGCGCGGTACTCATCGTCGCCGACGGAGCCGCGACCCTGACCCTCAGATCCCCGGGCTACCTCGACGAGCGCGCCGCCCCCTTCCAAGCGGATCTGGACGCGGCCCTGCGTGCTGGTTCCCGTGCGGGGCTCGCGGCAATCGACCCCGACATGTGCGGGCAGCTACGGGTCGAGGGCCGCGCCGCCTACCAGGTGCTCGGCGGCCTATTCGCCACCGATCCGGCCGACCCACCGGTTCGCACCCTCTACCAGGGCGCACCGTACGGCGTGGGCTACGACGTGAGCGTGTGGGAGGTCGGCCGATGACGAAGCGTCCCATCGCGGTCGTCGGACCCACCGCGACCGGGAAGTCCGATCTGGCCCTCGACCTGGCCGAACGGCTCGACGGCGAGATCGTCAACATCGACGCTATGCAGCTGTACCGCGGCATGGACGTCGGTACCGCGAAACTGCCGCCCGCGCAGCGGCGCGGCATCCCACACCACCTTCTCGACGTTCTCGACGTCACCGAGACCGCCACGGTCGCCGCCTACCAGAGCGCGGCCACCGAAATCGTCGAGGACATCATGGCGCGCGGGCGTATCCCGGTGGTCGTCGGCGGCTCGATGATGTACGTGCAGGCGCTGCTCGACCAGTGGGACTTTCCGGCCACCGACCCCGAGGTGCGGGCCCGGTGGGAAGCGGTGCTGGCCGACGGCGGTGTCGCGGCCGTGCACGCGGCGCTGCGGGCGGCCGACCCGGTCGCGGCCGACACCATCCTGCCCACCGACGGGCGACGGATGGTCCGCGCACTGGAAGTCGTCGAACTCACCGGCAAACCGTTCGCCGCCTCGGCTCCGACCGTCGGCACACCGCGCTGGGACACCGTCATCGTCGGCGTCGACCGGGAGACCGCCGCCCTCGACGCCCGCATCGAGGCCCGCACCGCGCACATGTTCGACGCGGGCCTGGTCGAGGAAGTCCGCACCCTGCTCGAAGCCGGACTGCGCGAAGGCCGGACCGCGCGCCGCGCGATCGGGTACGCCCAGGTACTGGCCTACCTCGACGGCGAATGCGATCTCGCGCACGCCCGCGAACGCACCCTCATCGGCACCCGCCGCTATGTGCGACGGCAGCGCTCGTGGTTCCGCCGCGACCCGAGGGTGACTTGGGTCGACGGCGCGGACCCCGACCTCGCCGCCACCACGCTCACCCTGCTCGACGAACAGACAGGACGGACCGCGCAGTGACCCGACGAGTGAGTACCCGCAACGCCTCGGTGCAGGTGTGGCAGGCCTACCTCAACAACCGGACCAAGCGTCATCGCGACGGCCGCTTCCTCGTGCAGGGCGTGCGCCCGATCACCCAGGCCCTGGCCAACGACTGGCCGCTGGAAACCCTGCTGTACCGGCTCGGCACACCCGACCTGTCCAGTTGGGCGCGCGAACTGCTCGACACCACCGACATACCGCAGGTGGGTCTGGTTCCCGAGCTGATGGCCGAGCTGGGGGAGAAGTCGGGCACGATTCCCGAGATCGTCGCGGTGGCCCATTCGCGGCAACCCGACCTGGACACGTACGCGCCCGGCGAACCGGGCGAGGACTTTCCGGTCGTCGTGGTCTTCGACCGGCCGAACTCGCCCGGCAACCTCGGCACCCTCATCCGCTCGGCCGACGCCTTCGGGGCATCGGGCGTGATCGTCACCGGTCACGGCGCCGACCAGTTCGACCCGCAGGCCGTGCGCGCCTCCACCGGTTCGCTGTTCGCCGTGCCCGTCCTGCGCGCGTCGGGCCCCGCCCAGGTCGTGGAGTTCCGCGACCGGCAGGTGGCGCGCGGTATCCCCACCCGCATCGTCGGCACCGACGAACACGCGCCGTCGACCATCTACGACTACGACTTCACCGAGGCCACGATCCTGGTGGTCGGCAACGAAACCACCGGCATGAGTTCGGCCTGGTCGCAGGCCTGCGACGACCTCGTGACCATCCCGATGGGCGGCACCGCCAGCTCGCTCGGCGCCCCGTCGGCAGGCGCGATCGGCCTGTACGAGATCGCCCGGCAGCGCCGCACCTTCGCCCGATGACGGGCTCGGCGCCCGCGCAGGGGACAATGGCGGATGTGTCCGACATCGAATTCAGCAAGGGCCACGGCACTCAGAACGACTTCGTGGTGCTGCCCGACCTCGAGGTGCGTCTCGACCTGAACGCCGACCGCGTCGCCGCCCTGTGCGACCGCCGTCGCGGCCTCGGCGCCGACGGTGTGCTGCGCGTGGCCAAGGCGGGCGCCCTGCGCGAAGCGGGCGTGCTCGACACCCTGCCCGACGGTGTCGCCGACGACGACTGGTTCATGGACTACCGCAACGCCGACGGGTCGATCGCCGAGATGTGCGGCAACGGCACCCGTGTGTTCGCCCACTACCTCAACGCCACCGGCCTGGAAACCCGCACCGAGTACGTGGTCGGCAGCCGCGCGGGCGGACGACCCGTCGAGGTGCACAGCGCGGGCCCGGTCGACGGCGAGATCACCGTCGACATGGGCGCCGTGCGTGAACTCGGCAGCTCCACCGCGACCCTGGCCGGCTGGGCACTGTCCGGAATCGGCATCGATGTGGGCAATCCGCACCTGGCCTGCGTCGACGAGAGCCTGACCGCCGACGCGCTGGCCAAGCTCGACCTCAGCGTGTCGCCCGGCTTCGATCCCGACCTGTTCCCGCACGGCGTCAATGTCGAGATCCTCACTGCGCTGGGTCCCGACAACGCCGTCGACATGCGCGTCTACGAGCGTGGTGTCGGCGAGACCCGTTCCTGCGGAACCGGAACCGTCGCCGCCGCGGCCGCCGCGCTGACCGCCGCCGGTGTGCCGGTCGGGTCGGGTCGGGGCGAGGTCACCGTGCGCGTACCGGGCGGGGAGGTGCGCGTCACCATCGACAACGGGCGCGCCTGGATGCGCGGTCCCTCGGTCCTGCTCGCCGCGGGCACGCTGTCGCGCGACTGGTGGAACGCGCAAGCCCAGGGATAACCGGATGCGCCGTGTCACTGTGACGTGGCAGCATGGAAGACGTATGACGAAACCAGAAGTACCCTCAGACACCACATCGGACCGCGACACCACCGCGGCCGATGCCGACGTGGCCGCCGACCGCGGCGACGTCGACGACGCGCTGGCCCGCCACGCGGCGCGGATGCAGCGCCCGGGCTGGTCACCCGAACCGACCGTCGGTGAGATGCAGCTCGACGAACGCACCTCGTTGCGTCGCGTCGCGGGGCTGTCCACCGAGCTCACCGACATCACCGAGGTCGAATACCGCCAGCTGCGCCTGGAACGGGTCGTGCTCGTCGGTGTGTGGACCACCGGCAGCGCCGCGCAGGCCGAGGCGAGCATGGTCGAGCTGGCCGCACTGGCCGAGACCGCGGGCTCGGAGGTCCTCGAGGGCCTCATCCAGCGCCGCGACAAGCCCGACCCGGCCACCTACATCGGCTCCGGCAAGGCCGAGGAACTGCGCACCGTCGTCCTCGACACCGGCGCCGACACCGTGATCTGCGACGGTGAACTCACCCCCGCCCAGCTCACCGCGCTGGAGAAGGTCGTGAAGGTGAAGGTCATCGACCGCACCGCGCTGATCCTCGACATCTTCGCCCAGCACGCCACCTCCCGCGAGGGCAAGGCCCAGGTCGCACTCGCCCAGATGGAATACATGCTGCCGCGGCTGCGTGGTTGGGGTGAGTCGATGTCGCGGCAGGCCGGTGGTCGGGCCGGCTCCAACGGCGGTGTCGGTCTGCGTGGCCCCGGTGAGACCAAGATCGAAACCGACCGCCGCCGCATCCGCGAGCGAATGGCCAAGTTGCGCCGCGAGATTCGCGAGATGAAGACCGCACGCGACACCATGCGTGCGCGCCGCAGCGCCAGCGGAGTGCCGTCGGTGGCCATCGTCGGCTACACCAACGCGGGCAAGTCCAGCCTGATGAACTCGCTGACCGGCGCGGGCCTGCTGGTGCAGGACGCGCTGTTCGCCACCCTCGATCCGACCACCCGCCGGGCCGCGCTCGACGACGGTCGCGAGATGGTGTTCACCGACACCGTCGGCTTCGTGCGCCACCTGCCCACCCAGTTGGTCGAGGCGTTCCGGTCCACCCTGGAAGAGGTCACCGGCGCCGATCTGCTGCTGCACGTGGTCGACGGGTCCGACCCGTTGCCGCTCGAGCAGATCCGCGCGGTGCGCGAGGTCATCACCGACGTGATCAAGGAGCAGGGTACGGCGGCTCCGCCGGAACTGCTGGTGGTCAACAAGATCGACGCCGCCGACCCCGACGAGCTCACCCGCCTGCGCGGGCTGCTGCCGGGCGCCGCGTTCGTGTCGGCCCGCACCGGCGCGGGCATCGAGGAGCTGCGCGAACGCCTCTCCGAGGTACTCGGCGGGCTCGATGTCGACATCAGTGTGCTGCTGCCCTACAGCCGGGGCGACCTGCTCGCCCGCATCCACGCCGACGGCCGGATCATCTCCTCCGATCACGAGGAGGGCGGCACCCGCGTGCGCGCTCGGGTGCCACACGCGCTGGCGGCGGCCCTGTCGGAATTCGCCCATTCCGGGCCTGCGGAGTCGGCTGGTCGATAGCCGGGTTGCCGCGCGTTTGCGGCCGACACCGATGCGATACAGCCATATTCGCCGCGCTATGGTCGATTGTCGACAGCAGGAGGGTGTTATGTCGAACGACCAGAAGAACGAAGTCGAGCAGGGCGACCACGTTCTCAGTGATGGTGCGCCGTTGAATCCGGCGCCGAGCGAGTGGGAGATCCGGGCCTTCGAGGCGGTGTTCGCACCGGTGCGAGCCTGGGCCAGCCCGCGGTTCTACGGTTTGGAGAACATTCCGGCCGAGGGCCCGGTGCTGATCGTGGCCAACCACAACTTGCTCGGCGGCATCGATGCGCCGCTGCTGATGCCCGCGATCCTGCGGGAACGGGGGCGGCTGGTGCGTGGTCTGGCCGAGCATGTGCTGATGGTGCCGGGTGTGCGGGAGATCCTGCACCGTTTCGGTGCCGTGCGCGGTACCCGGTCGAACTGCCTCGCGCTGCTCGAGCGCGGCGAGGCGGTGGTGGTGTTCCCCGGTGGCGGTCGTGAGGCGATCCGCCGCAAGGGGGAGAAGTATGTGCTCAAGTGGGAGGGCCGCACCGGGTTCGCGCGGATGGCGATCCAGGCCGGCGTTCCCATCGTGCCGTTGGCGATGATCGGTATCGACGATGCCTTCGACATCGTCTTCGACGGCCAGCATCCGGTGATGTCGCCGCTGCGGTGGACGTGCCAACTGCTCGGCATCAACCCCGAGCTGAACCCGCCGCTGGTGAAGGGCATCGGGCCGACCCCGATTCCGCGCCCGGAACGGTTCTACTACTCGGCGGGCGCACCGATCGATCCCACCCCGTGGATCGGCACCGACGACATCGACAGCGCCGCCGCCGACCTGCGTGACGTGGTGCAGAAAAGCCTGGAGGAGGAACTGCAGTTCCTGTTCTCCGAACGCGAGCGCGATACCGGCCGCGGCCTGATCGGCCGATTGCGGAGCGCGCTGCCCTTCTGACCCGGCCGAGGGGTGGGTGTTCGTGGAATACCCACCGCTCACCTCGCGTTACGCGCTATACGGACCAGGGTCCGGATAGTGAGAGGCGAGGTCGATGGCGGCACAGGTGCAGGTGATTCCGGGCGCGGACCGCAGGTACTGGCGCACCGAGTGGCTCGACTCGCGTCAGTCGTTCCCCGTGACCGGCAATTTCGTGCTCGAGGACTACGCGCACGGGCTGCTGCTGGTGCACAACGAGGACATCGTCGATCCCGGCGAGGGCTTCGACACGCATCAGCACCGTGACACCGAGATCTTGACCTGGGTGCTGGAAGGCACAGTGGTGCACCAGGATTCGGCGGGCAACTCGGGGCTGATCCGGCCCGGTCTCGCGCAACGGATGAGTGCGGGTACCGGCATCCTGCATTCCGAACGCAACGGCGCCGGCTGGACGGAACGCGAACGGCTGCACGTGGTGCAGATGTGGATCCCACCCGACACCCTCGGCGCGACGCCGAGCTATCAGGAACTCGACGTCGACGGTGCGTTGCGCCGCAACTCGCTGGTGCCGGTGGCCTCCGGCATGCCGAGGTACCGAGGCGACGCCGCGATCGGAATCGGCAACCGCCACGCCACTTTTCATGTGGCGCGGCTGGACCCGGGCCACAGCATCACCGTTCCCGACGCGCCGTACGGGCATGTGTTCATCGCCCGGGGCAGCGTCGACTACGAGAACCACGGCGCACTCGAGCAGGGCGACGCCGTGCGGCTCACCGCGACGGGCGGCCACCGCGTGACTGCGACGACCCCCGCCGAGGTGCTGGTCTGGGAGATGGACGCGGCGGCAAGCCGCTGACCTCACACCTTGCGGATGACGGTGACGACTTTCCCCAGAATTTGCGCGTCGTTTCCTGGGATCGGTTCGAAATGTGGGTTGTGTGGCATCAGCCACACGTCTTTGCCGGTGCGCTTGAAGGTCTTCACGGTCGCCTCGCCGTCGATCATGGCCGCGACGATGTCGCCCCCCTCGGCGACGTTCTGCTGACGCACGACCACCCAGTCGCCGTCGCAGATCGCGGCATCGACCATCGATTGGCCGACCACCTTGAGCAGGAACAGCGACCCGTCGCCGACGAGTTCGCGCGGCAGCGGGAACACTTCCTCCACCGCCTGCTCGGCCAGGATCGGCCCACCGGCGGCGATCCGGCCGAGGACCGGAACGAAGGTGGGGGTGGGGCGGCTCGGGTCGGCCACGTCGTCCACGGGTTCGGCGGGCAGGGTGGTGACCGCGCGCACCGCTTCGTCGAGTCCGCGCACGTTCACCGCGCGCGGCCGGTTCGGGTCGCGGCGCAGGTAGCCCTTGCGTTCCAGAGCGCGCAGCTGATGGGCCACCGAGGAGGTGGAGGTGAGCCCGACCGCGTCGCCGATCTCGCGGATGCTCGGCGGGTAGCCGCGTTCGGTCACCGAGGAGCGGATGACCTCGAGGACCGTGCGCTGACGCACGGTGAGATCCGCGCCGGATCCCGATGTGACGGTGCCGGTAGCGCTTTCGTCACCCGTGTCGTCTGTGTGGGTCACCTGTCCCGCCCTTCCGCTTGTCGAATTCGCCTCTCTCACGCTAGTCGGGCCACGCCGAAGTATCAAACATCTGTTCGAGCATGTCGGGCGTTTCGTGCTGACATGCGCGTCGCCGCGTGGTAGAAATCGAACATCAGTTCGTCGCACAGGTGTTCGAACAGGTTCGGTCATCGTCGCCTCACCTGCCCTTTCATCCAGCGGAGCACACCACCCCGGAGGTTCTTCCGATGAGCACAGCGATCAGCGCCCTGCGTTCCTACGATCCCGCCGAAGTCCCCGAACCGGTGCTGCGTCGCCGCCGAACCGCCCGCGCTCCACGTCCTTTCGCGCTCGTGCGCGGACAGGGCCGCAACAGCGCGGCGCGGCGGGAAGTCGCCGCCCGCTTCATCCCCCATCCGCCGCAACTCTCCGCCCCGGCCACGCCGGTCCGGCGCTCGCGCGAGGCCGAGGTGGTTCGTGGTGCCGAGCTCCGGGCCAGGGGTGTGCGGACCTTCGACATCACCGAAGCCGAGGTGGATCTCGCGTTCGCGACCGTGCCCCGCTGGGAGTCGACGCGATCGCGATCCGTCACCCGGGCGCTCGTCGGAGACCCGTCCCCGATCGAAGCGCCGACCCGGCGGGTGCGTGCGGGTGTTCGGGCGTCCGATCGTGGGCCGGAATTACGTGGGCCGCGCTCGGAGCAGGCGCTCTACGCGCGTGTGGTCGGTTCCGGTGCGCGCGGTGCCCATCCGATGGTGCGGGTGCGTCAGGCTCAGGCGGGATTGGCGGCGCTGGCCCTCACGGCGCTGGTGACCGCGTTGATCGTGGTGACGTTCTTGGGATTGGCGCATCTGCGGGCGGGCAGCTTCGGCGAGTGGGCCGAGTCCACGCCCGGAATCTCCCAGCCGGGTGACCACCCGCAGGTCGGCTTGTTCGAAACGCGACCCCAAAAATAGAACACGTTGCTACCGTGACGATTGTTCTTGCCGGGCGGGCCGGTCGGGGCACGGATGCGAGGTCACGTGCGCAGCTTTTGGATCGTTCTGCTCCTCGGTGTGCTGCCGGCCGTGGCGCCCGCGCCCCTCGTCCGAGCCGAACCCACCTACACCGCCTATCTGGACCTACCTGCCATCAATGACGACGGTGAATTCGCCGGCGGCATCCATCCGGCACTGCCCCTGAGCGCCGAACCATTGCGTATGGCGCTCGACCGCGCCAGAGCCGACGGGATCGCGCCGAGCCGGTATTCCACACTGCTGCATCAGTATTGGCTCGTCGTCGCCACCGACAACGCGGGCATCGACCTCGCCGGCTGGGCACCGGAGCGTGGCGTGGCAGCCAACACGGACACCTTCTCCCGCGTGTACGTGAACTACTTCCGCATCGCCGCGGCCCGCCCGGACTTCTACTGGGCCGGGTTGGCGGGCATCGCGGGCGGCTCGTTCGCATCGGGATTCTTCGACGTGGGCGATATCGGCGCTCTGCTGTCGGTGCCCGGAATCCACGAACTCGGTACGGCCGTCGCCGGCCTGCTGCGCGCCACCCCACCGGAGCTTGTCGCCGCCGTACCGCCCGATATCGCCGCGCTCGCCCTGCTCGGCCCGCGCCTGACCGCCGACGACCTGGCGTGGTACCAGACCAGGCTGATCATCATGCAGCGCCACATCTTCACGGATCTGGTGCCCATGCACGAGGCCTACCTGGCTGACGGGATGGCGGCGATCGACGAGATGCACGCGGCGGGCCTGCTCGACAATGCCATGCGCGCGGCCTGGGCCGGAATCGACGACGGCACCGGCCTCGCCGCGGCGCTGGTGACCATGGCCGACCGCGAACAGAACCACATCGTCCCCGAGCAGTGGGACGCCACCGCCGCCGGACGGGGCGGCCTGGGCCGGGTGCTCACCTACGTCACCACGGTCGCGGGCAAACCCGCCCTGGCGGGCGCCCGGGCACCCGGTGTGTACGCGCCCGCCACCGTGCGCTCGCCGATTCCCGGCAGCAAGCTCGGCCTGCGGATGCCGCTGCCCGCGTTCAACTGGGCCGACCGTGCCGACCGCTGGGCCTACCTCGCCGCCGACCTGGTGCCCCGCCACCTCGACCTGGCCACCGACCCCGCGCGGGCCGTGGTCGTGTACCGCGAGCCGTTTCCGGGCAAGCTCGACCGGGGCCGGTTGGTCGCCCGGCTGCCGGACGTGATCGCGGACCTGACCACGCAGTGGCAGGTGACCCATACCTGAGCGGTATCCTGTCAAGAGTCATGGAGTAGCGAAGTGAACTGCGCACCGACGAAGGAACCCCTCGGATGCATTGCCCGTATTGCCGTCACCCCGACTCGCGTGTCGTCGACTCGCGGGAAGTCGAGGAGGGCACGGCGATTCGCCGCCGACGTTCCTGCCCGTCGTGCGGGCGCCGGTTCACCACTGTCGAGACCGCGGTGCTGTCGGTGGTCAAGCGCAGCGGCGTCACCGAACCGTTCAGCCGTGAGAAGGTGATCGTCGGCGTGCGACGCGCCTGCCAGGGCCGCGAGGTCGACGACGACGCCCTGAATCTGCTGGCCCAGCAGGTCGAGGACGCGGTGCGCGCCAAGGGATCTCCGGAAGTCCCCAGCCACGAGGTGGGCCTCGCCATCCTCGGGCCCCTGCGCGATCTCGACGAAGTGGCCTACCTGCGCTTCGCCTCGGTGTACCGATCCTTCACCAGCGCAGACGATTTCGAACGCGAGATCACCGAGATGCGCGCCGCCCGCGCCGCTACCGCAGCTACCGACTGAACCCGCGTCGCCGCGCCCGTGCTCGCTGCCGCCGTCTCCCGGGGTCGGCTCGCCCACTTGTTCGCAACGAGCCACACCCGTCAACGGCGGATGGAGGCGATCGCCTTTTCGATGCGTTTGGTCGACACCGGGTACGGGGTCCCCAACTTCTGGGCGAACAAGCTGACGCGCAATTCCTCGATCATCCACCAGATCTCGGTGACATCGCGGGCGTTGCGGCGGTTGTCGGGAAGGCTGCGGACGAGTTTGTCGTACGCCGCGAGCATCCGATCCACCTCGAGCATCCCCTGACGGTCGCGCACCGCCGAACCGGGCAGCGATTCGAGGCGCTGGGCGGCGGCGAGCAGGTAGCGGGGCAGTTCACGCAGCCGCGAGCGTCCCCATTCGGCGACGAAACCGGGGAACAGCAGGTCGTCGAGCTGGTGGCGGACATCGTCGGCGATGTCGGTCTCGACAGTGTCGGCCAGAGCGGCGCGGGCCTGATGCGCGGCCGACAGCACCGGCGCGACGAGGCGGATCAGTTCGCTGACCGTGCCCGCCAGTTTCGGGCGAACGGCGGCGACGAGCTTGTCGAATTCCTCCGGTGTGCGCACCGGACCACCGGCGCGGGCGATGAGTTCGTCGGCGGCGGCGACCCGGCAATCGTCCACGAGCTTGTCGAGGGACCCGTCGGGGTTCTGGCTCAAAGCCAGCCGGTCGGCCGCCGACAGCCCGGCGGTGACGGCACGGGTGGATGTCGGGACGGCGGCGAGCAGCAGGGTACGCACCCCCGCGCGCATGGCGGCGGCCTGTTCGGCGGGCGAACTCAGCACGCGCACGGCGACGCCTTCACCCTCGGGGACCAGGGCGGGGTAGCCGGTGACGGTCTGCCCGGCCACCTCGCGTCGCACCGTCGGCGCGACGGCACCGAGCGACTCGGAGGTCCACACGGTGGCGGGCGCGCGTTCGGCACCGGCGGTGGCACGCGCGACGGACGCCGAAACCTGTTCGGCCAGTTGGGTTTTCAGCTGTGCGAGGTTCTTGCTCTTGGCGAGCACCTTCCCGCTCTGATCGACGGCGGCGAAGGTCATCCGCAGGTGGTCCGGCAGGGCGGCGGGGGAGAGGTCGTCTGCGCTGATGGTCACCGAACCGAGCCGTGACAGTTCGCGCGCCAACCCGATCCGCAACGGTTCCGCGCGAGGGGTGAGCCCACGCAGGGCCGCCGACGCGAAGTCGGGCGCGGGAACCACCGCGCGGCGCAACGCCTTCGGCAGCGTCTTGATGTAGGCGGACGCGAGTTCCTCCCGCATGCCGGGAACCAGCCAATCGAAGCCCACCGCGCGCACGTGCGCGAGCTGCTCGACGGGGATGCGGACGGTGACACCGTCGTCGTCCTTGCCCGGCTCGAACTGATAGGTCAGCGGGAAGGAGAGCTCCCCCTGACGCCAGGCATCGGGGAAATCGGTGGGGTCGAGGGCGGCGGCACCCGCGTTGACCACGGTGTCGGTCGAGAAGTCCAGCAGCCCTGGGTCTTTGCGTTCGGCCTTGCGCCACCAGGAGTCGAAGTGACGCACCGACACGACGTCGGCGGGGATGCGCTGGTCGTAGAACTCGAACAGCACCTCGTCGTCGACGAGGATGTCGCGTCGGCGCGCTCGGTGCTCGAGGTCGGCCACGTCGTCGACGAGCGCTCGGTTGCGGGCGAAGAACCCGTGCCGCGTCTGCCATTCACCCTGTACGAGGGCATGGCGGATGAACAGTTCACGCGACAGTTCCGGATCGATGCGCCCGTAGTCGACGGGGCGGCCGGTCACCAGCGGCACACCGTAGAGCGTGGCCCGCTCGTAGGCGCGAGCCGCACCACGCTTGGCCGACCAATGCGGTTCCGAATAGGTGCGTTTCACCAGGTCACCGGCGAGCCGCTCGGCCCACTCCGGTTCGATCCGCGCCGCGATGCGCCCCCACAGCCGCGAGGTCTCCACCAGTTCGGCCGCCATCACCCAGCGCGGCGGCTTCTTGGCCAGCGACGAGCCGGGGAAGATCATGAACTTGGCATTGCGTGCCCCGAGGAACTCCCGCGACTCCGCTTCCCGCACACCGAGATGCGAGAGCATGCCCGCCAGCAAGGACTGATGGATCTGCGCGCTCGGCCACGGCATCGCCGCCTCGGCCTCGGCCACCGCCGAATCAGCGGACCCCGCAGCATCTTTCGCGCCGGAGCGAGGGCCATCGGCTGGTGGCTGCCCGGCCCCACGGCCACGCGACTTGCGGCCACCCCGCCCCGGCTCGTCGCTACCGGAACGGTTGCCCCCGGTCGCCCCACCGGCACTCGTGGAATGTGTCTGAGCGCGTTGCGGTCTGCCACGGCCACGGCGACCGTCCGATGCTTGCTCGCCGTCTCCCGACGGCAGGTGGCCCGTGCTGTCCCACCCGAGCCCACGGGTGATGGTGCGCAGCTGGCCGTGCAGGTCCTGCCACTCGCGGATCCGCAGGTAGTGCAGGAACTCGTCGCGGCACATGCGGCGGAACTGGTTGGACGACAACGACCTGCGCTGCTCGGTCAGGTAGTCCCACAGGCGCAGGTAGGCCAGGAAGTCCGAACCGTCGACGGTGAAGCGGGCATGCTGGGTGTCGGCGGCCTGCTGATGCTCCACGGGCCGTTCCCGCACGTCTTGGATCGACAGTGCCGCGACGATCACCAGCACCTCGTCGAGACAGCCGTTGCGGTTGGCCTCCACCAGCATGCGGGCCATGCGCGGATCGACCGGCAACTGTGCCATCTCCCGGCCGACCGGGGTCAGCGTGAGATGCCCACCCGGTTGTTCCTCGCTGCCGACAGCCTTGGAGCTGCCGTGGGCGAGTGCGCCGAGTTCCTCGAGCAGCGCGATGCCGTCACGGATCGCACGCCGGTCGGGGGCCTCCACGAACGGGAAGCTCTCGATATCGCCGAGGCCGAGCGCGGTCATCTGCAGGATGACCGCCGCCAGATTGGTACGCAGGATCTCCGGTTCGGTGAACGCGGGCCGCGACTCGAAATCGTCTTCGGAGTACAGGCGGATGCAGATGCCGTCGGCGACACGACCACATCGACCCGAACGCTGCCGCGCCGAAGCCTGCGACACCGGTTCGATCGGCAGCCGCTGCACCTTGGTCCGCATCGAATAGCGCGAGATGCGTGCCGTACCCGGGTCGATGACGTACCGGATGCCCGGCACGGTCAGCGAAGTCTCGGCCACGTTGGTGGCGAGCACCACCCTTCGACCGGTATGCGGGGCGAACACCTTGTGCTGTTCGGCCGCCGACAGACGCGCGTAGAGGGGGACGATCTCGGTCCGCGGCAGTCTGAGGTCGCGCAGCGAATCGGCGGTGTCGCGGATCTCGCGTTCACCGGACAGGAACACCAGCACGTCACCGTCGCCCTCGGCGAACAGTTCGGTGACCGCGTCGCCGATGGCATCGGTCGGGTCGCGGTCGACTACGCGGGTGTCGTCCTCGTCGTCGGTGCCCGGCAGCTCCAAAGACAGAGGGCGATAACGGAGTTCGACCGGATAGGACCGGCCCGACACCTCGACGATCGGGGCCGGGGTGCCGTCGGCGGCGGCGAAGTGGCGGGCGAAGAGTTCGGGATCGATGGTCGCCGAGGTGATGATCACCTTGAGATCGGGCCGCTTCGGCAGCAACTGCCTCAGGTAGCCGAGCAGGAAGTCGATATTGAGGCTGCGCTCGTGTGCCTCGTCGATGATGATCGTGTCGTAGCGGCGCAGCATCCGGTCGCGCTGGATCTCGGCGAGCAGGATGCCGTCGGTCATGAGCTTGACCAGCGTGCGATCCGAGGCCTGATCGGTGAAGCGGACCGTGTACCCGACCACGTCGCCGAGTTCGGTGCCCAGCTCCTCGGCGATGCGTTCGGCGACCGTGCGCGCGGCCAGCCTGCGCGGCTGGGTGTGCCCGATGGTGCCGCGGATGCCGCGACCGAGTTCCAGGCAGATCTTGGGGATCTGGGTGGTCTTGCCCGAGCCGGTCTCACCGGCGACGATGACGACCTGGTTGGCGGCTATGGCGGCGGCGATGTCGTCGCGGCGCGCCGAGACCGGCAGCTGTTCGGGATAGGTGATCGACGGAACCGCCGCGCGGCGATTCGCCACGCGAGTCTCGGCGGTGGCGATCTCGGCGTCCAGCGCGGGCAGGTCGTCGGGGCGCGCCCGGTCCAGTTTGCGCCGGAGCCGATGTTCGTCGCGCAGCGAGACCTCCGCCAGGCGGGTGCGCAGCGCGCGGGTTCCGGTGCTAGCTGTCCTGGTCATTGCGTCTACCAGCCTAGCGAAGCACGCCACCGGTTTTCCCGGCGCGCCCGTCGACGGCGGCGTGCTGCACCCGGATCACCGACATCGCGTGCGAAGATACGACCAGGCCGGCGCCGGTCTCGGCGCGTCCCCGCCTCTGGACTGACCGAAGGGGTGCGACGAAGGAGTGCCCGTAGGAGGGACGAGGCGGGGGTTCAGCGCCGAGAACCGCGGCGCCAGCCGCCATAGACACAGGAGGCCGGATGAGGGGCTCGGTGCGCACGGCGTGGTGGATCAGGGCATACCGGATCGGCTTCGGAGTGCTCGGTCTCGTCGCCCTGCTGTGGATTCCCCTGCGCAACCTGGACTCGCCGACATTCTCGATCGCGAACTACTTCAGTTACTTCACCATCGAGTCCAACATCCTGGCCGTGCTCGTGCTGCTCGTCGGCGGCCTGCTCGCGCCGCAGGGACGCGGCTGGCAGGTGGTGCGCGGCGCGGTGACGCTGTACATGCTCATCACGATGGTGGTGTACGCGGTCCTGCTGGCCAATATCGACGTGATGCTCACCGACAAGTGGATCAACGACATCATGCACCGGTACCTGCCGCTCGTCCTCGTCGCGGACTGGGTGCTGGTCGCCATGGGGCGCCGACTGGCGACGACGCCCGAGCTGGTGGGGAAGTGGCTCATCTTCCCGCTGCTCTACGGTGCCTACACGCTGATCCGCGGCCCGATCGTCGACTGGTACCCGTACCCGTTCATCGATCCGCGCCACCAGGGCTACCTGTCGATGACGCTCGGCCTGATCGTGTTGAGCATCGTGTTCGCGGTGCTCGCGGTTGCCATGGCGTCGCTGGGTGACATGCCCGCGTGGTGGAGGGCCCGACGAGCGCGCGAGGGCGAGCCGGTGTAAGTGTGGAGCCATGAATGCGCTCTGGCATGGATTCGCCGATATGGGTGCCGTCACTCGTGACGGTGCGTTCGTTGTGGCTCGAGGTGACGGTGCCTACGTCTACGACACCGAGGGCAACCGGTACCTCGACGCCACCGCGGGTCTGTGGTTCGCCAATGTGGGACACGGTCGCGGGGAGATCGCCGACGCGGTCGCCGAGCAGTTGCGCACCATCGCCCACTACTCGAACTTCGGTGACCTCACCGAGCCCGCCACCCAGGAGCTCGCCGAGAAGCTGTCGGCCATCGCGCCCGTGCCCGGTAGCAAGATCTTCTTCACCTCCGGTGGTTCGGACTCGGTGGAGACCGCCGCGAAACTGGCGCGGCGCTACTGGCACGAACAGGGCCGCGCCGACAAGAAGATCCTGGTCGGGCGACGCCTGGCCTACCACGGCATGCACTACGCGAGCACCTCGCTCGGCGGTCTGACCCCGAACAAGGAGGGCTACGGCGTCCTGGTCGAGGACACCCGCACCGTCGAATGGAACGACGCCAAGGCGTTGCTCGCGCTGATCGAGGACATCGGCGCGGAACGGATCGCGGCGTTCTTCTGCGAACCGATCATCGGTGCCGGTGGGGTGTACCTGCCGCCCGAGGGATACCTGGCCGAGGTGCGCCAGATCTGCCGCGACCACGACATCCTGTTCGTCGCCGACGAGGTGGTCACCGGCTTCGGGCGGATCGGTGGCTCCTGGTTCGCCTCCACCCGCTTCGACCTGCGACCCGATCTGATGACCACCGCCAAGGGCCTCACCTCCGGCTATCTGCCGATGGGTGCGGTGTTCATCGCCCCGCACCTGGCCGAGCCGTTCTACGCCGGTGGTGTGTGGTTCCGGCACGGGTACACCTACGGCGGGCACGCCGGTGCGGCCGCGGCGGCGCTGGCCAATCTCGCCATCGTCGAACGTGAGGGTCTGCTCGAGGAAGCGGCCCGGCTCGAGACCACCCTGCACACCGCCCTGGCCCCGTTGGCCGATCACCCGCGCGTGGCGGAGGTCCGCAGCGGTCTCGGTGCGGTGGCGGCCGTCCAGCTGGCCGACCCCTCCGAAGGCCCCGGCTTGGTGAAAGCCCTTCGTGCCCAGGGGATCTCGGGTCGTGCTGCCGGAGCGGGCGCCATGCAGATCTCCCCGTCCTTCGTGATGACCGACGCCCAGGTGGCCGAACTCGCCGAAGGGTTGTCGCGCGCCCTGGACTGATGCGCCGCACCGGCCCGTCGGCGAAACTCGCTGGCGGGCCGGGCGATCCGCCCGATACTCTCCTGCTCCGACGAAGGCAGGGGAGGGAACCACGTTGCAGGCATCCGTCACGGTGACACCGGACCAGCTACCGGAGCTACTGCTGCATGTCGCCGTGGTACGGCCCGTATTCCTCTGGGGCGCACCGGGAATCGGGAAGAGCTCGCTGGTGCGCACCTTCGCCGACTCACTCGGCCTCGACTGTGTGACCCTGCTCGGCACCCAGCTCGCACCCGAGGATCTCATCGGGGTGCCCCAGATCGTGGACGGCCGCAGCCGGTTCGCGCCGCCGGAACTGATCGCCCGCGCCCAGCCCTACTGCCTGTTCCTCGACGAACTCAACGCCGCCTCACCCGAGGTGCAGAAGTCGTTCTACTCCCTGATCCTGGATCGGCGCATCGGCACCTACGAACTGCCCGAGGGATCTGTGGTGATCGGGGCGGGCAACCGGGCCACCGACAACGCGCTGGCCCGCCCGATGGCCTCGGCGCTGGTCAACCGCATGGTGCACCTGCATCTGCGCGCCGACGTGGACGACTGGCTGAAATGGGCTGCCGTCAACGACATCCATCCGTGGGTGATCCGCTACCTCACCCAGCGCCCCGACCACCTGTGGTCGGCACCGCCCAAAACCGAGGCGCCCTTCTCCACCCCGCGTGGGTGGCACATGCTCTCCGACGCGCTGTACTCCTGCGGCGACGACATCGACGACACCACGCTGAATGTGCTGGCCACCGGCACTCTCACCCTCGGCCACGCCTCCGGCTTCCGCGCCTTCGTCAAGACCGTGCGCCACGCCTTCGACCTCGACGCCGTCTTCAAGGGCGATGCCGCCTGGCCGCGCGATCCGGCCGACCGCGACCTGCTGTACTTCCTGGCCGAGACGATGCGGGCCCGCCTCGTGAAGGAACTGCCCGGCGACCGCGAGCACACCTCCGCCGCGGTGCGCCGGTTCGTGTTGCGCGCCAAGTCGCTGCTCGTGGAGCTGGCCGAGATCTCGGTGGAATGCGCGCAGTTGGTGATCGCCGCCGATGCCGAGGGCGTGCCGGTGCTGCCGTCGTGGTTCCTCATCGAGGTGTCGCGTGACCTGCCGCGACTGGCCGCGCGGCGCTGAGCATGGGTGCACGCAAGACGCGCCGGATCGACCCGTGGTACCAGGCTGTTCAGGACGGGTGGGCGATCGTGCGCGCCCACCCGGCGTTGCGCCCGCTAGCCGGTCAGCTCTACCAGTCGGACAAGCGCGCACCGCGTGAGATGTGGGCACGGCTGGCGGGCGGCCGTCTCGAGTACCACCCGAATCGGCGTGCCACGGCGCAGGAATGGGCGTGGACCTTCGCGCATTGCCTGCTGCACGCCGGATTCGGGCACCTCGATCCGCGTAATACCGTGCCGACCAACATCATCGGGCTGGCCAGCGACGACGCGTGGTTCTCCTCCCGGGTACGCGCACCGCATCCGGTGTACCGCGCCGCGTGCTGCGCCGCCGTCGACACCTACCTGGCGACGATGAAAATCGGCACCCCGCCCGATCCCGTGCCGCCCGCCTTGGCCGACGAGCACGCCGCCGCGGCGCGCTGGCACGACACCGCGGTGCCGGACGCGTTCGCGCGCACCGGACCTCCCGACTTCCTGCTCACCGACGCCGAGACGGCGGCCCGCGTCGACGCGCCTGCCCGGTTCGCGGCGGGGGTGTCCGACGCCGCCCGTGCCGCCCTGGCCACGGCCGGTGGCGACCACACACCCGAGGGGAAGCGGCCGCGTACACAGTGGGACGCGGCCCTCGGCTGGTTCGTCTCGTCGTTCCCGTTGCTCGGTGCCCTCGCCGCCGGGATGACCGTGGTCGCCGATGTGGAAGTGGTTCGGGCCGCGGATATCTCGATCGCCGCGGTGAACGCCGACGCCGCCGAGATCTATGTGAATCCCTATGCCGGGCTGAGTGAGGAGGAATGGCGGTTCGTGCTCGCGCACGAGATGCTGCACGCGGCCCTGCGCCACGGCGAACGGGCGGACTGGCGCGACCACTACCTGTTCAATGTCGCCTGCGATTACGTCGTCAACGGCTGGCTGGTGGAGATGAACGTAGGGCAGATGCCCGAAGGACTGCTCTACGACCCGGAACTGAAAGGGTGTTCGGCCGAGGAGATCTACGACCGCATCGCCGGCGATCTGCGCCGGATACGCAAGCTCGCCACGCTGCGCGGTCGCGGACGCGGCGATGTACTCGGCGAACCCCTGCCGCATCCCGGCAGCGCGGGCCGCTACGTCGACCTCGACGAGTACTACCGCAACGCGCTGGTCACCGGACTGGCTTATCACACGAACAGCGGTCGCGGACATGTTCCCGCCGCGTTGGAGCAGGCGATTCGCGCCCTCGATCAGCCACCGCTGCCATGGGACGCGCGGCTGGCCCAATGGTTCGACGAGCACATACCCACCGTCGACAAACGCCGCAGCTACGCCCGCGCCTCCCGCAGACAGGCGGCCACCCCCGACATCCCGCGCCCGGCGTGGGTGCGGCCGGAGGAGAACGTGCGCCTGCCGACCTTCGGTGTGGTGCTCGATACCTCGCTGTCGATGAACGTCACCCTGCTCGGCAAGGGTCTCGGCGCCATCGCCTCGTACGCGCTGGCCAGGGATGTGCCACGCGCCCGTGTCGTCTACTGCGACGCCGCACCCTACGACGCGGGATACGTCGCGGTGGAAGAGATCGCCGCCGGAATGCGCGTGCGCGGACGGGGCGGCACGGTGCTGCAACCCGCCGTCCGGCTCCTCGAACGCGCCGAGGACTTTCCGGCCGACGGCCCGATTCTCGTCATCACCGACGGCGACTGCGACCCGTTACGCATCCGCGGCGAACACGCCTTCCTGATCCCCGCGGGCGCGTCCCTGCCCTTCACCCCGAAAGGCCCGGTGTTCAGGATCCGGTGACGGCCAGTTCGAGGGTGAAGAACTGGCTGTACGGATCGAGGGTGTAGTCGGCGAACGGCTCGCATTCGACGAAGCCGTGCCGCAGATACAGGCGCCGGGCCGGGGCGAAGAACTCGCTCGTCCCGGTCTCCAAGCTCAAGCGCCGGTATCCGCGCCGCTCGGCCTCCGCGATCAGGTGGGCGAGCACCGCGGCGGCGACACCGCGACCGGTGAATCCGGCGGCGGTCCGCATGGACTTGATCTCGCCGTGCTCGGGATCCAGCTCCTTCAGGGCACCGCAGCCGACAAGCACCGGCCCCGACCACGCGCTCCACACGGTGACCGCCCGATCGCGCAACCCGGTCAGGTCGAGGGCGTGCATGCTGCACGCGGGAGAGTTGCCCGCCATTTCGGTGTGGTGCTCGGTGAGCAGGGTGGTGATCTGCTCGCCGGTGAGGTCGTCGACGGCGAGGGTGAGCTGCTCCGCCCGGGTGGTGTCGTGCATCGGTCCATTGTGCCCGGGGCGGATACGACGCGGGAAAACGGCACACGGCCGGGGTGGGCGATGCGACTATGAGGACGAGGGGCGAGCCGAAGGTGGTGGGGCGTGGCCGAATTCGTGGAGGACTATGCGGTTTTGCGGTGGGCCGTGGTATCGGCGTTCGTACTGGCGGCCGGGATCGTGGTCGTGCGGTTGAGCAGGCGCGCGGTCCCGGCGGACGCGGCGGCCGACGGTGCGCACCTGCTGATGTGCCTGGTGATGCTGGCCATGCTGGTGTTCCCGGCCGCCACCGACCCGCACGCGATGCGCGGTTTGCTGACCGCGCTCACGGTGGCCTTCGTGCTGCTGCTCGCCGAGCGGGTCGTGCAGTGGCGCAACGGGGCGATGCCGACGGCCGACGGGGTGCTCGCGCTGGGATATCACACGGTGGCGGCGGCGGTGATGCTCTACGCCATGGCCGGGCACGGATCCGGTCACACCGGGATCCCGCCGGGGCCCGCGCTGGTGCTGGCGGCGCTGTTCGTGCTCGACGCGCTCGTCGCGCTCGGTACCGTCGGTCACCGGCCGCGCTGGCACCGCTTCGCCCATCCGGCAGGCGCACACCCCCTGACCTCGGCCTTGGTACCTCATGTGGTGATGGATATCGGGACGGCATTCATGGTGATCGCCGCTGTCGGCGGGTGAATACCGATCCACAACCGTCCGGGCTGCGAATCGCCTTTGTGCGGACAGGAATTCGACTATGAGTGGACAACGCGTTTCAGGCATGTCGCCCGGGCGTCGGGGATTCGGTACGCCCCCACCGGAAATCCGGCCGGCCGCCGCCGACCGCGAGGTGGTGCGTGCGCTCTACCACGAGGCGGGCCCCGCCGCCTACGGACTCGCCCTGCGGATCCTGCGCAGGCGAGGATCGGCGGAAGAGGTTGTCCGCGAAGGATTCCAGCGCATCGCCGCGAGTCCGTGGATTGCCGAGGGCAACGGTCATGCCCCGGCCGGTGCTGCGCGCCATGACCTCGCCACACCGTGGGGCCGTTCGGCATTCGTCGCGAACAGACCACGCACCGACCTCGGGGGCCACCCCGACCGCGCCGGCGGCTTCGACCACGAGGACCGTCCGGGTAACGCTGACCGCCGCGACGATTCCAGCCGATGGGATCACTCGACCGGACGAGATCATGCGGGAGGCCTTGACCGTTCGGGCGGATTCGGCAATTCGAACGGGTTCGACCGTTCGGATCTTCTCGGGCACTCGGACGGGACGCCTCGTTCGGGCCGACGCGGCCACGCAGGCGACCACTCGGAGGGATACGACCACAGGGGTCGCCTCGACGACTCCGGTCGCCTCGACTACGCGGCGCTGCACGACCCACGGCTCGGTTTCGCACGCCGAGACAGTGAGATGGACCCCCACAGCCGAACAGGCCGAACGGCACACACGGGTCGCGGGGACCACGCGGGCGGACTGGATGACTCAGGTCAGTCGGGTGACGCGATCATGTTCGACGGCGTGGGTTCGATGCACGGTGCGGGTCCACTCGCCGGGCGTCTCGATTTCGCCGGTCACCCGGACGGTGCGCCCTTCGATGTCACCGACCCACCCCACTTCGACACACCCGACGCGACCGGCACCCGGTACACGCCGACTCTGCACACCAGACTCCTGGCCCAGGTCCACCGCCTCGCCATCCAGCGCCTGCGCCTGGACCGCAACGACCGCATCGACATCCCTTGGCTGGCCGCCTCGGCCCGCCTCGGTTTCGATCCGCTCGACAGCCGCTGCGAAGTCTTCGTCCTCGCCTACTACGGTGGCCGCACCTACCGTTCGATCGCCCGGGAGCTGGGCATGCGCGTCCCGGCCGTCACCCGTCTGCTGGCCGAGGGCATCGAACGCCTCGCCCACCAGCGTCTCGTCCGCGTCGCCGCGCGCCGCCCCTGGACCCCGCCCGGTTCGGTCCTCGCCCTCGCCGACGCCTACGCCCTCGACGCCGTCGCCGAACTCGAGCATCACCACATCCAGAACAAGCTGGCCACCACGACCACGACCGGCCTCGCCCAGTTCGACGCCAGAGTCGGGGGAGTGCACGAGCTGCTGGCCCAACTGGCCGCCGACGATCGGCAGCCCCCGCCCCGCAATCTGGAACAGCGCATCCTGGCCGCGATCGACAGCCCGGGCAGACGCGGTGCCCGGACCGGCAGGCCGCCGTGGTTGCCCCGCTTCGGGAGTTAGCGGCGAACCGGAATCAGAGCACCACCACGTGGTCTTCGACGACCCGTCCGCCCAGGCGCACCCAGCCGTCGGAATCCCACTCGGTGTAGAGCTGGGACCCCTGCCCCTGGGTGATCACCAGCCCGCGCCGTAGCTTGGCGGTGAGGGCGACGGCGGCCGCGCCGGTCGCCTCGTCCTCGGCGATGCCCATGGCGGGTGCGAACATCCGGGAGCGCACGGCACCGCGTGATTCGTCGGTCCACGTCCACACGTAGTGCTGGCCCTCGGTGTAGTCCGAGGCGCGGAGCATGGCCAGTTCGTCGACTGAACGGGCCTGGTGGAAGGTGAAGTCCGGTGCCCATTCGGCGCGGGCGGTGATCCAGGTGAGCCCGTCGGTCTCGGTCACCCGAACCGGGCCGGCCGGCACGTTCAGTGTGTGCACGGGGGTGCCGCGCGCGGCCATCCACCATCCGGTGCCCACGGTGGGGTGCCCGGCGAAGGGCAGTTCGACGGCCGGGGTGTAGATCCGGACGTCGGCGACACCGTCGACAGGTTCCCCGACCACCGTGGTCTCGCTGAACCCCAGCCGCGCGGCGAGTTCCTGTTTGTCGAGCGCGACGACATCACCCGCGCGAGCGATGCCGAGCGCATTGCCGAGCCTGCCCGTCGGATCGGTGAACACGCGGACGACCTCGACCTGGATGTCAGGGGCTTCCGGCACATCGTGTGCGTTCATGCTCGCGAGCCTACCGCGCAAGATCAACACCGCCGTCCGGGCGGTTCTCGCGCCGCGTCAGGCGCGCGAACGCGAACGACCCCGACCCGGCACGCGGATCGGGGTCGTTCGACGAGCGGATCAGACGGCGGCCGCGGCCAGCGCCTCGGTGGCGGCGACGGCCTGGCCGACACCGGCAACGATCGCCGCCGCACGCAGCGACTCGAAGATCACCTCACGCGAGACACCGGCCTCACGCAGGGTCTTCTCGTGCGAATCGAGGCAGTGCGCGCAGCCGTTGATGGAGGAGACCGCGAACGACCACAGTTCGAAATCGGCCTTCTCCACGCCTGGGTTGCCGATGATGTTCATCCGCAGACCCGCGCGCAGATCGTCGTACTTGCCGTCCAGGAACGCCTTGCCCCGGTAGAACACATTGTTCATGCCCATGATCGACGCGGCACCCAACGCGGCCTCGTAGGCTTCGGCGGACAGCACGTCGGCGGCTTCCTCGGCGATCTCGCGCAGCGTGGTGGCCGAACGGGTGGCGGCCGCGGAGGCGAGCAGAGTGCCCCACAGCTGCTGTTCGTTCAGCACGGTGGTGCGCGAGAGCGAGGACAAGTTGAGCTTGAGGTCCTTGGCGTACTCGGGAAGAGAGTTCTTCAGGTTCTCGATGCTCATGGAAAAGGCGCTCCTGTCAGGGGGATCGGGTGGAGAAGGGTGAATCAGACGCTGGCGGAGAGCAACTCGCCCGCGTTGATGGTCGGGTCGCCCTTCTTCCAGTTGCAGGCGCACAGCTCGTCGGACTGCAGGGCGTCGAGCACGCGCAGCACCTCGTCGACGTTGCGGCCGACGGAACCGGCGGTCACCGAGACGAACTGGATCTCGTTGTTCGGGTCGACGATGAAGGTGGCGCGGTCGGCGACACCGTCGGCGTTGAGCACGCCGGTGGCGGTGGCCAGTTCACGCTTGAGGTCCGACAGCATCGGGAAGGGGAGGGTCTTGAGATCCTCGTGCTGCGCACGCCACTGGAAGTGCACGAACTCGTTGTCCACCGAGGCGCCGAGGACCTGGGTGTCGCGGTCGGCGAACTCGTCGTTCAGCTTGCCGAACGCCGCGATCTCGGTGGGGCAGACGAAGGTGAAGTCCTTGGGCCAGAAGAACACGACCCGCCACTTGCCCGCGTGGTCGTCGCTGGTGATCTGGGTGAAGTAGTCGTCGGGCTGCTGCGCGTCGACCTTCGACAGGTCACCTCCGATGACGGCCTTGAGGTTGTATGCCGGGAACTGGTCGCCAATGGTCAGCAGAGCCATGCTCATCTCCTCGTTGATGGTGTGGTCGTGCTCGTCGTGTGAGCCCGCAAAGATCTTGCCCAAAGCCTACTGAAAGGTAAAGCCGATCGCTCGTTCTACACTGATAGGCGTGACTGATCAGACTTATCAGCCAACCCTCTCGCAGCTGCGTGCGTTCGTCGCCGTCGCCGAATACCGGCATTTCGGCACTGCCGCAGCGCGTTTGGCTGTGAGCCAACCCACGTTATCGCAGGCACTGGCATCACTGGAAAACGGCCTCGGCCTGCAGCTGATCGAGCGCAGCACGCGCCGGGTGCTGGTCACCGCCGCCGGGATGCGGCTGCTGCCGCAGGCGATGGCCACGCTCGAGGCGGCCGACCGTTTCGTCGCCTCGGCGACCGGCGACAGCCTCGGTGGCGTGCTGCGGTTGGGCATCATCCCTACCGTCGCCCCGTATGTGTTGCCGGGTCTGCTGCCCGAGCTGCGCCGCAAACTGCCCAACCTGGTGCCCCAGGTCGTGGAGGACCAGACCGCCCGCCTGCTCGACGGCCTGCGCACCGGTGTGCTCGACGTGGCCGTGCTCGCGCTGCCGAGCGAGGCGCCCGGTCTGGTCGAAATCCCGCTCTACTCCGAGGAATTCGTGCTCGTGACGCCGCGCGGGCACGAGCTGGCCGGGCGCACCGATCTGGCCGCGCCGGTCCTCGCCGACCTGCCCCTGTTGTTGCTCGACGAGGGGCACTGCCTGCGCGATCAGACCCTCGAACTGTGCCGAACCGCCGAGGTGCATCCGGGTTCGGTCGGTGACACCCGGGCCGCCTCGCTGACCACCGTGGTGCAGTGCGTGGCGGGCGGGCTCGGGGTGACGCTCATCCCCGAGATGGCGGTACCGGCCGAAACCGCGCGCGGCACCCTCGAGACCGCACGGTTCGCCGATCCCGCGCCGGGCCGCACGATCGGCCTCGCCTACCGCGCGTCCTCGGCCCGGGTCGACGACTACGAGTACCTGGCGGCGGTGATCCGCTCGAAGCGGCCCTTCTGAGCCGCCCAGCTCGACTGCTATTTTGAACGTCGTTCAATTGCTTGTGCAAAGGAAGTCCGAACAGTGCCCGACCCTCAGAACGCCCTTACGCGCACCGGCCGCTTCGCCGCCCGCGACCTGGCGCAGATCGCGGTGTTCGCCGCGCTGATCGCCGCCCTCGGATTGCCCGGCGCGATCACGGTCGGCTTCAGCGGCGTTCCGATCACCCTGCAGACGCTCGGGGTGATCCTGACCGGCGCCGTCCTCGGCGCGCGCAAGGGAGTCACGGCGGTGGCGGTGTTCATCGCGCTCACCTTGATCGGTCTGCCGCTGCTCTCGGGCGGACGCACCGGCCTGACCGCGCTGGCCTCGCCGACCGCTGGCTACCTGATCGGGTGGATCCCGGCGACCCTGCTGATCGGCTGGCTTACCGCGCGAATCCTGCCGAAATACCCGCTCGCGCTCGGTCTGCTGATCAACGCACTCGGCGGCATCGTGGTCATCTACCTCTTCGGCACCGCGGGCCTGCTGGTCCGCACCGAACTGGGTCTGTGGGCCGCGATCTCGAGCAACTTCGCGTTCCTGCCCGGTGACCTGGCCAAGGTCGTCATCGCGACGGTGGTCGCCAAGGGTGTGCACCGGGCGTATCCGGGGCTGATCCGCGCGTGAGCCGATGAGTGAGATCGTCGTCGATTCGGTCGGCCACCGGTTCGGTGACCGGGTGGTGCTGCGCGATATCGACCTGACCATCACCGAACGCCGGGTCGGTTTCATCGGCGCCAACGGTTCCGGGAAGTCGACGCTGGCCCGCATGCTCAACGGCCTGTTGAAGCCGGCCACCGGCACCGTCACCGTCGACGGGATCGACGCCGCCCGCAACGGCGCCCAGGTGCGGCGCAAGGTCGGGTTCGTTTTCACCGATCCCGACACCCAGATCGTGATGCCGACGGTCGGTGAGGACCTGGCCTTCTCGTTGCGGCGCAGCGGGCTGAGCAGAGCCGAGATCTCCGAACGGGTGCGGCGCATGCTCGACCGGTTCGGGCTCGCCGGGCACGCCGATCATCCCGCGCACCTGCTCTCCGGTGGGCAGAAGCAGTTGCTGGCGCTGGGCTCCGCGCTGATCCGCGAGCCCGAGGTGATCGTCGCCGACGAACCGACCACCCTGCTCGACCTGCGCAACGCGCGCCTCGTGTCCCAAGCCCTGAATTCCCTCGACCAGCAGGTGATCGTGGTGACCCACCAGCTCGCCCTGCTCGACGGTTTCGATCGAGTCGTGGTGCTGGACAACGGTGCTGTCGCCTTCGACGGTGCCCCGGCCGACGCCGTCGGCGCATATCGGCGCCTGGTCGAATGATCGGCCTGTACTGCCCCGGTGACTCGCTGGTGCACCGCCTGCCCGCGGGTCTCAAACTTCTCCTGCTGGTTATCGCCATCGTCGCGATGACGATCTTCGCCCGCACGCCACTCGCCGTGGCGGTCGCCGCGGTGACGGTCGCTCTGTTGTTCGCCGTGGCGCGCATCTCCTGGCGAGTGGCCGTGGCCCAGATCCGCCCGGTGCTCTGGATGACGGTGATCATCGGCGTGTTCCAACTGTTCACCACCACCCCAGCCCGCGCGATCGCCGTCTGCGGCGTCCTGCTCGTCTCGGTGGCCCTCGCCGCCCTGGTCACTGTCACCACGCGCGTCACCGCCATGCTCGATGCCCTCACCCGCGCCCTCGCCCCGCTGCGTCGTCTCGGTGTCGATCCCGAACGAGTGGGTTTGCTGCTGGCCCTGGCGATCCGCTGCGTCCCACTCCTGGCGAGCATCGTCCACGACGTCGCCGAAGCCCGCCGCGCCCGCGGCGTCTCCTGGTCCGCCACCGCCCTCGTCACCCCGGTCGTGGTCCGTGCCTTGCGCACTGCCGACGCGATGGGTGATGCCCTCGCCGCCCGTGGGGTCGACGACTGAGATCGGTTGTGCCGATGCGGAAGGCGAGCGTCCGCGGGCGCGGCGGACGCCCGGGTTGCGTTAGTAGACGACCGGTCGTATATTCGTCGCATGGCACGACCACGGCGTAGCGACGACACGCGAGCCCTCCTCATCGAAGAGGGCGCCGCCGATCTGCTGTCCCACGGCTACCACGGCACCGGCATCAAGCAGGTGCTCGACAAGGTCGGGGTGCCCAAGGGGTCGTTCTACAACTACTTCGACAGCAAGGAAACGTTCGCTCGGGCGGTGATCGAACATCACTCGCTGTGCGTACAGCGCAACCTGGCGACCGCGTTCGCGGGCGCGCCCGATGCCCTCTCCGGTCTACGCCGGTTCTTCGCCACCCTGATCGACGATTTCGTCGCCGCCGAGTACACCGGTGGCTGCCTCATCGGCAATCTCGGCGGCGAGCTGGAAGGCAGTGAGGTGCTGCGCACAGCACTGTCGGCCGCGTGGGGGTCCTGGCGGGACGGGGTGGCCGACGCATTGCGGACGGCGCAGGCCGAGGGCACGGTCCGGACCGATATCGACGCCGTCGACCTCGCCGACCTCCTGCTCGAATCCTGGGAGGGTGCGGTGATCCGGATGAAGATCGACCGCACGATCGAACCGCTCGAGAAGTGCCTGCGGCGGCTGCTCGACGACTATTTCCGGCCGTGACCTCCTGAGTCGACCCCATCTCCGCAGGGTTTCTTCCGGTCGCCCATTTCAAGACGACCGGTCGTATATCGAAAGGATCAGTAGATGACAGCCAAGACGGTCATCGTCACCGGCGCATCCAGTGGAATCGGGCGCGATGTCGCCCGCGCCTTTGTCGACCGCGGGGACGCGGTCGTGCTCGGCGGACGCGACGCGGCCAAGCTCGCCGACGTCGCCGCCACCCTGGCCGCCCCGGACCGGGTGGCCACCGTGGTCGGCGATATCGGTTCGCCCGCAACGGGTGCGGCGTATGTGCGGACCGCGCTGGACCGCTTCGGCCGCGTCGACACGCTGATCAACAGCGCGGGCGTCTTCGGGGCGACACCGTTCGTCGACGTCACCGAGGACGAGCTCGACCGCTATCTCGACGGCAACCTCAAAGGCACCTACCTCACCACGCAAGCCGTTGTGCGCCAACTGCTCGCCCGAGGCGGAGGCGGCAGCATCGTCAATATCGGCACGGTGCTCATCGACCACGCGATGACCGGACTACCGGCCTCGGCCGCACTGGTCAGCAAGGGTGGCGTGCACGCGCTGACCACCAGCCTGGCCGCCGAACTCGCGCCCGCGGGCATCCGGGTGAACGCGGTGGCTCCCGGCATCATCCGCACGCCGCTCTTCGGTGACGGCGACGAGCGGGCCGCGGCCTCGCTGGCGCTGCTCGACCGCATCGGTGAGGTCGCCGACACCACCGCGGCGGTGCTCTATCTGGCCGACGCCGAGTTCGTCACCGGTCATATCCTGCCGGTCGACGGCGGTTTCGTGGCCGGTCGGTCGGCCTGAATCTCACGGGATCGGCTCTCCGGCAACGGGTTCGCGCACGCAGCAGCGCGCTCCCGGCTTTTTCCGCTGCACCCGTCAGGAAAGGAACACGCACATGCCGTATGTGAATATCAAGGTCACCGACGAAAACGTCACCCCGGAGCAGAAGTCACAGCTCATCAAGGGCGTCACCGATCTGCTCTTCGACGTGCTCGGCAAGGAACCCGACAGTACCTATGTCGTGATCGACGAAGTGGCGCTGACGGATTGGGGTGTGGGCGGGGTGAACGTCGCCGAGTATCGTGCGCAACGAGCGGCGCGGGGCTGAGTGACACCGGGCGAGCCGAACGCGATCCCGCGCCTAGGCTCCCCGGTCAGGCCGGACCGGCGAACGGCACCGAGGCGTCGAGTGCGAACCACCCCATCGGGATTCGCCGCGACCGAGTCGAGAAGTAACTGGGGCCGAGCCACAGATCCGGTTCGATCTCGCGCAGTTCGTCGTAGATCCGCCGGGCGGGCCTGCGCGAACCCACGCGCGGGTCGTCGTAGTCGAACAGCACCGCCGACCGGCCGTCGAGCACGGAATCGCCGACCGTCGCCACGAAATTCAGGGCCCGCAACCCACCGAGCAGGCGAAAGACATTGTGTCCCACGGCGACCCCGTCACCGACGTGCCGCAACGACTTGCCCACCCAGAAGTACGACGGCCGGGCCATCAGCGGAGCGAGCACCCGCTCGCCGGACCCGGGAAACGACCGCATCGACACATCACCGTCGAGCCGTGCGAAATCCGCGGCCGTCGGCTCCGGCGCCTCGGCGAACCGCGCGCCGAACGTCGCGAGCCCCGCCGCCGACAACCGGTCCAGCCGGGGCCGGTGGTCGGCTGGCCTGCCCACCGGCATCAGACCGTGGGCGGACAGTGGTGTCGGTGTCATGGGCGGACTCGCTTCTCCCTCGGCGCTTCGCTCTTCGCATAGTGCCGACAACGGGCGTCCACCCGCACCGGAATCGCGGTATTCGCCGCGGTGGACAACGACGAAGGCGGTGACCCGGACGAACCGGATCACCGCCTTCGGTGTCTTGCACCCAGCTCAGCGACGCAAGGCGTACGGCTCGATCGCACCGCGCTCGAGGGCGCGGGCATCGATGGTCTCGGCCTTGTAGGGGAGCAGGGCCAGGCGATCGGTCATGCCGCGCACCGGGTCCTCGATCTTCTCGTTCAGGCCGAACAGGAAGGTCCACTCGTGCTCGTCGCTGCCGTAGGGCACCACGGTGGCGAACTGCTCGTGGAACCGTCCCCACGACCGCTTGAGGGTCTCGTTGCGCCACATCGTCGCGCAGCCGGCCTGGGCCGACAGCACACCGCCGGGCGCGAGCAGTGCCTTACATCGCGACAGGAACTCCGACTCGTAGAGGCGGTTGTGCTGGGCGTCCTCGACGCGCTCGTCGGGCAGGTCGATGACGATCACGTCGTAACGGGTGCCCGCCTCCTGCGCCTTGGCCAGGAAATCCCAGCCGTCGGCGTAGTGCACATGCACCGGACCCTCGCCGCGCACGGCGGCGGCCAGTTCCTCCGGGGTGTACCCGTAAGGCAGGTGACGGGCGCACAGCTCGACCTCGCGCTGGTCGATGTCGACGTGGTCGACGTGGGTCGCCCCGGCCGCCACCGACATCTGCGAGGCCACACCCTCACCGGAACCGATGATGAGCACCCGGTCCAGCTTCTCCGCCAGCACGAACGCCGGGACCATCATGGCCTCGTGGTAGGTGACCTGGGAGAACTCGGTGGACTGGCGGTCGTCGTCGGAGAACAGGGAGATGCCCTGGTCGGTCCGCGCGATCACCATGTGCTGGTACGGGGTGTTGGTGTCGACGATCACCTCGTGCAGATCCCAGATCCGGGTCAGGCCGTCGCCCACCGGTTCGTAGATCTTCTCGGCACCGTGGCCGCGCTGGACGACCTTCATGCGAACTTCCTTGGGAGACAACTTGTCTCGCAGAAGTTCCACGGCCTTCGTCGCGCCCGCACCGATGCTGCCGCAGGTGAAGACGTCGACGAAGATCTCGCCGGACTCCGGATAGGTGTGAATCGAGGCGTGGGACTCCGACAACAGCGCGAGGACGGTCACCCCCTGCGGTTCGAACTTTTTGTGAACGACATCGCAGATGGTGACGCCCGCCGCGATCAGAGACTCACGCAACGCCGATTCGAGTCGTTCGAGATCGTCACACAGGTCTGTGTCGACACCACCGAACTCGGCCAGCACATGCCAGCCGGTGAATTCCGCCGTCATGGGCAAACTCACTCTCGCTCAGCGCCCGAGACATGAACGGTCAAGGGCGGAAAACCATTGAAGGACACCGACGAATAACTCGCGGTATAGGCGCCGGTGTCGAGAATCTGGATCTGATCACCGGCTCGCAACGTGGTCGGCAGAAGGACCTTCGTGCGTTGATACAGTACATCGTCGCCGTCGCAGGTCGGACCCGCGACCACCGCCTCGCCCACCGGATCGCCGTCGCGATCGGTGACGAAACGGTAGGCGATGTACTCGTTCTCCGTCTCGGCCATACCGTTGTATCGGCCGATGTCGAGATACACCCAGCGCCGCCCGTCCGGCGCGAAACGCACGCCGACGACCTCGGCGTGGATGGTGCCCGCGTTACCGACCAGGGCACGCCCCGGTTCCACGATCAGCTCGACCGACGCGGGCAGGAATTCGGCCGCGGCCTGCGCCGCGGCGGCCGCGATCGCACCCGGTTCGGGCGCCGATTCGGCATAGGAGATGGGCAGGCCGCCGCCGATGTTCACCGCGGCGACGTGAATGTCCTTGTCCGCCAAGGCCTTCACGATCTCACCGGCCTGCTCGATACCGATCCGCCAGGCGGCCGGATCGAGCTGCTGGGAGCCCACATGGAAGTACGGGCCACCGACACGCAGACCCAGATCGCGCGCCCGTACGAGCAACCGCAGGGCCTCGCCGGGCGCGCACCCGAACTTGGTGCCGAACGGGGTGCGCGACTCCGGTGCCGAGGACAGGAACCGGCACTCCACCTCCGCGCCGGGCGCGTGCTCGGCGATGCGCTCGAGATCGTCCTCGGTGTCGAAGGCGAACCGGCGCACACCGGCGGCGTGGGCGTAGGCGATGTGGGCGGCCTTCTTGATCGGATTGCCGTAGCAGAGCTTGTCGGCCGCGATGCCGAGGCGCACGCACTGATCGATCTCACCGACACTGGCGACGTCGAACTCGGCGCCCTCGGCGTCGAGCAGGCTCAGCAACTCGTCGACGGGAGCCGCTTTCACCGCGTACCTGATCCGGGTGCCCTGCTCGCGCTGCGCCGAGACGGCGGCGGCGAGGGTTCGGTAGTTGGCACGTACCCGCTCGGGGTAGATGACAAGGTACGGGGATTCGGGCATAGTTGAACTTTCGGTCGGCGGCCGGGAGAGACTATCAGCGGCGCCTACCCAACAACGAATCCGTCAAACATTCGTCATATTGGTCATATCGATCGGGTATGACTCAGCCCGGCGCTACCGTGACCTCGTCGAACACCACCTCGCCCGCGGCGTCGGACTCCTCGAGATCCACGATCGCCGTCAGCGCCCACCCGTGATCGCCCGCCGGGTCGTCGATCACCTGGCGCACGTGCCAGAAACCGGGCCGCTGCTCCACCCGGAACAGCTGCGGGCCGCGCGCGTCGGGGCCCGTGCCGATGGACTCGTACTCCTCGAAATAGGGCGCGAACTCCTCGGCCCAGTCGGGGCCCGTCCCGAGCTGATCCAGCTCGTACCAACGCTGCCGCGAGGCCAGCTCCACCCGGCGGAACATGGCGTTGCGCACCATGATCCGGAAGGCGCGTTCGTTGGCCGAGATCGGGCGCACCTGTTCGGCGCCGAAGGCGACCTGGTCGGTGTCGATCTCGGCGCCGGGGTTGGTGAGCTGTTCCCATTCGTCGAGCAGGCTCGAATCGACCTGGCGGATCAGTTCGCCGAGCCATTCGGTGAGGTCGTCGAGTTCCTCCGTGCGCGCCGCGTCGGGCACGGTGCGGCGCAGCGCGCGATAGGCGTCGGCCAGGTAGCGCAGCACCACACCTTCGGAGCGGGTCAGCTCGTAGAAAGAGATGAGTTCGGCGAAGGTCATCGCGCGCTCGATCATGTCGCGCACCACCGACTTCGGTGACGGCGCGAACTCCGACACCCACGGGTGCCCGGCCCGGTAGGTCTCGAACGCGGGCTCGATCAGGTCGGCGAGCGGCTTGGGCCAGGTCACTTCCTCTAGCAGCTCCATGCGCTCCTCGTATTCGATGCCGTCGGCCTTCATCTCGGCCACGGCGGCGCCGCGCGCCTTGTGCTGCTGGGCCATCAGCAGCTGCCGCGGATCCTCGAGCGTCGCCTCGATCAGGGACACGACATCGAGTGTGTAGGTGGGGCTTTCGCGGTCGAGCAGCTCGAACGCGGCGAGCGCGAACGGCGACAGTGGCTGATCGAGCGCGAAGTCGCGTTGCAGGTCGACGGTGAGCCGGGCCATCCGGCCCTTGGCGTCCGGCTCGGAGAGTTGTTGCACCACACCGGCATCGCGCAGCGAACGGTAGAGGCGAATGGCGCGCAGGATGTGTTTGCGCTGGGCCGGGCGCGGTTCGTGATTGTCCTCGAGCAGGTGCCGCATGGCGTAGAAGCAGTTGCCCGGCCGGGCGATGACATTGAGCAGCATCGAGTTGGTCACCGCGAAACGCGACACCATCGGTTCGGGCTGCGCGGCGACCAACCGGTCGAACGTCTCCTCGCTCCAGGACACGAACCCCTCGGGGGGCTTGCGGCGCTGCACCTTTCGCTGCTTCTTCGGGTCGTCGCCCGCCTTGGCGATCAGGCGCGCGTTCTCCACCTCGTGCTCGGGGGCTTGGACGACAACGGTGCCCATGGTGTCGAATCCGGCGCGTCCGGCACGTCCGGCGATCTGATGGAACTCGCGGGCCTTGAGCCTGCGGGTGCGCACACCGTCGTATTTGGTCAGTCCGGTCAGCAGCACGGTGCGGATCGGCACGTTGATCCCGACGCCGAGGGTGTCGGTGCCGCACACCACCTTCAGCAAGCCCTCCTGGGCGAGCTTCTCCACCAGCCTGCGGTATTTGGGCAGCATGCCCGCGTGGTGCACGCCGATACCGTGGCGGATCAGCCGCGAGAGGGTCTTGCCGAAACCGGAGGCGAACCGGAAGTCGCCGATCGCGGCGGCGATGGCGTCCTTCTCGGCGCGGGAGGCGAAGTTCACACTGGTCAGCGCCTGCGCGCGTTCCAGGGCGGCGGCCTGGGTGAAGTGGACGACGTACACCGGGGCCTGGTGGGTGGTGACCAGTTCCTCGAGGGTTTCAGTGATGGGGGTGCGCACGTACGAGAACGTCAGCGGCACCGGGCGTTCGGTGCCCGCCACCACGGCGGTCGGCCTGCCGGTGCGCTGCTCGAGGTCGGTGGCGAAGAAATCCACCTCGCCCAACGTGGCCGACATCAAGAGGAATTGGGCGCGGGGCAGTTCGATGATCGGCACCTGCCAGGCCCAGCCACGGTCCGGATCGGCGTAGAAATGGAACTCGTCCATCACCACCTGACCCACCTCGGCGGCGGCGCCCTCGCGCAGCGCCAGATTCGCCAGGATCTCGGCGGTGGCGCAGATGATCGGCGCGTCGGCGTTCACGGCCGCGTCACCGGTGACCATGCCGACGTTCTCGGCGCCGAACACCTCGCACAGCGCGAAGAACTTCTCGCTCACCAGCGCCTTGATGGGTGCGGTGTAGTAGCTGCGCTGCCCGTTGGCCATGGCGAACAGGTGCGCGCCGACCGCGACCAGGGACTTACCGGAACCGGTCGGGGTCGCCAGAATGACATTGGACCCCGACGCCAGCTCCATCAGCGCCTCGTCCTGCGCCGGATACAGGGTGGTGCCCTGCTCGGCGGCCCACAGCGCGAACGACTCGTAGAGCGCGTCGGCGTCGGTACCGGGAATTTCGAGCAGGTCGGTCAGATCCACTCCGACCACCCTAGTGGTCGGGTGCGGTGCGACCGTGCGTCAGTCCCGTCCGGTGTCGTCGTAGCCGCCCTGCTCGGCCAGGAAACGCTCGAACTCGGCGCCGAGCTCCTCGCCGCTCGGCAGTTCGCCGTCGCCGGCCAGCAGGCTGGACTGGCGTTCCTGGGCGGTGACGAAGCTGTCGTACTGGCGTTCCAGCGCCGCGACGACCGTCTCCACCTCCTCGTTGCCCGCGATGTGCTCGGCGACCTGTTCGCGCACCCGCGCGGCCGCCTCGCCGAGTGCGGCGAGCGGCAGCTCGAGACCGGTGTTGTCGGCGACGCTCTCGAGCAGGGTCTGGGCGGCCTCGGGGTAGTCGGTCTGGGCGAGGTAGTGCGGCACGTGCACGGAGAACCCGAGCGATTCGTGGCCGTGCTGGGCCATCCGGAACTCGAGCAGCGACGACGCGCTGCCGGGCACCTGCAGCTCACCCGGCCAGCGCTGATGCTCTCCGAGCAGCGACCGGTCCGAGGAATGCGCGGTGACACCGAGCGGGCGGGTGTGCGGGATCGCCATCGGGATCGCCGACAGGCCGATCGTGCGGCGCACACCGAGCTGTTCGGCCAGCAGCCGCACGGCGGTGGTGAACTTCTCCCAGCGCAGATCCGGTTCGAGACCGGCCAGCAGCAGGAACGGGGTGCCCGCCGTGTCGCGCAACGCCCACAGGTTCAGTTCGGGCTCGGCGTAATCGGCGAAATGATCGGTCTTGAACGTCATCAGGGGACGGCGCGACCGGTAGTCGAGCAGCTCGTCCACGTCGAACGACGCGACCAGTTCCGACTCCAGGCTCTCGCGCAGGTGCGTCGTTGCCAGGCGCACCGCGTGGCCGGCGTCGGTGAAACCTTCCAGCCCGTGCACCAGCACGGGACCGGCGCCGTCGTCCGCGGACAACTGCGGTGCCGGGAACTCCAGTTCGTACATATGCGACTGGTCATCCATCGCGTTTCTCCTTCCTGCGCGGTCCACCAACGCTCGCGGCGGGGGAGGCTCGTCCATTGTCCCCCATGCGAGCACGACCGACGCACACGGCCGGAGGACGGCTCATCCTGCTTCCAACAGCCGCACGCGCCCCGGCATTCCCTTCGGCGTGGCGCGCGGCGACCGCTCGGTCCGGTGGGGCACAGTGAAAGGTGTGAACGTGGCGCGCACCTCGCTCAGCAGGGCCGTTCCGACGACGGCTGGTCGTCGGCGAGTCGCGGCCTGTGCCGTGCTGATGGCGGGGACGCTGACCGGGTGTGCCGAGGCGGTGAGCGGCATCCCGGTCGCCGAGAGCGCCACCTCGATGCACCATGTCGAGGCCGCTCCCGCCGATCTGCTGCCCGACCCACACGAGTTCCCGTCCGCCTATCCGGCGGTCGTGCTCACGCCGCAGGCCGCCTCGGCAGCGGCGGGGGATCTGGACGGCGTCGGGATGGGTGCGACCGTGAGCCCGGTCGAATGCACGCCGCCGGAGTCCGAGCCCGGTGCCGAGCCGCCCGCGGTGGCGGTGGGGACCGACGAGGCGAGCCGGGCCAGTCTCACCGTCGAACTGTCGCGGACCACCGAACTGCTCGCGCGGATGCGTGACCGATTACGGGCCTGCGAACAGATCCGGGTGAGCCGGGCGGGAGCGGGGTCGACCGTCACCACCGAGGTCTCCGCGCACGTACCGGCCGGTGCCGACGAGGCGATGACCTTGCGGCGCAGCGTGATTCCGGATGTCGGTGGGGCCGGACTGACACAGACCATGTACACCTCGGTCGGGCGCGTCGGCGACATCCGGATCACCGTGACCTCGATGACCTTCGGCGCGGGCGAACCGGACAAAGCCGCCGTCGACGAGCTGTTCGCCACGGCCGTGCACTCCGTACGCACGCGCTGATCGGCCGTTACCACGCGGCACCGACATCTCCGGTACGCCCGGACCCGCGCCCGCGGTGGTTGTGCACAGGTTCGCCGCTGTGCACAGGGCGGCGATAAGCCCAGGTCGCGCCGGCGGTGCCGGGACGGCGGGCGAGGACGCTCGAGCCATGACATCTTCGACCAACCCGACCCGGCGGGCCAACCGCACCGGCCCCTTTCCCCGGGCGCTCACCTGTGCCGAGACAAGCCCCGGTTACCGGGATCTGCCCACCCCCGCCGTCCGCGTCGACGAGCCCGGCGATCTCATCGCCGCGCTCCCGGCGATGCTCGGTTTCGTACCCGAACGCTCCCTCGTCGTCGCCGTCCTGCACCCGCACCCCACCGCCGCCGCCGCGATCGACGCCGTGGTGCGCTTCGACCTCGACGCCGTCACCGATCCCGACCACTACGAGCATTTCCTCGGGTGTCTCGGGTCGATCTGCCTGCGTGAACGAGCGAGTGGGGTGTTCGCCGTCTTCATCGACGACCGGCAGCGATCCTTCTCGTCCACCGCCGTGCGCGGCCACGCGCTGCTCGCCGCGATCGGTGCGCAGGGGATCGAGGTGCGTGGGGCCTGGGCGGTGCGTGCCGTCGCCGCGGGCGCGCGATACCGCAGTCTGCTCGGGGCCGGCGGCGGGTTGGTCGCCGACCCGGACTCCTCGATGGTCTCGCTGTCACATGTGCTCGACGGCAGGCAGATACGGCGCTCCCGGGGCGAACTCACGGCGCTGGTCGAACCCGACGAACAGTTGTGCGCGCGGGTTCGGCGCAAGCTCGGACCGGCCGTCGCCCGCTACCGTGGCGGGCTCGCGACGGCCGAACGGGTGGGGGAGGGCGCGGTGTTTCAGCGTCGCGCGCTGGAGTGGGTGCTCTGGCAGATTGCCGACGCCACCTCGGGACTGCCACGCGCCGATCGCGAATTCGCCAGGCTGGCCGCCACTTTGCGTGATCGGGCGGTTCGGGACGCGCTCTACGGGCTGGCCGTCACCGACCATGCCGAAGCGGCGGAAGGGTTGTGGGCACAGCTGGCCAGGGCCACCCCGGCGGGCGACCGCGCCGAGGCGGCCGCACTGCTCGGCTTCAGTGCCTACGTGCGCGGCGACGGGCCGTTCGCGGGCATCGCGCTGGCCGCCGCCGTGGATGCCGACGGTGACCATCCGATGGCGGTACTGCTGGAAACGTCGCTGCAGTCGGGTCTTCGGCCCGAACGGTTGCGTACGCTGGCCGACTGCGGGCGCCGGATCGCCGCCGATCTCGGGGTCGACCTGGGGCCGGTGCGGCCGTGAGCGGGCCGCACCGGTCGGCCGGGTCAGCGGGCGCTGTGCGCCTTGTCGCCGAGCGAACGCAGGAATTCCCAGGCGTCGGTGACGATCTCGTCGATGTCGTTGTGCTCGGGCGTCCAGCCCAGCTCGGCGATCGCCTTCTCGCTCGAGGCGATCAGGACGGCCGGGTCGCCCGCGCGGCGAGGCGCGTCGATGGCCTCGATGGGCAGACCGGTCACCCGCTCGCACGCCGAGATCACCTCGCGCACCGAGAAACCGGTGCCGGAACCGAGGTTGAGAACGCGGTGACTGCCCGGCTGCGAGGACGACAGGGCGAGCAGATGCGCCTGGGCCAGATCACGGATGTGGATGTAGTCGCGCACACAGGTGCCGTCGGGGGTGGGCCAATCGGTGCCGTACACCGAGATCGCCTTGCGGTGACCGAGCGCCACCTGCAGCACGAGGGGAATCAGATGGGTTTCCACCACACGGTTTTCGCCGAGCCCGGCGTAAGCGCCCGCCACATTGAAGTAACGCAGGCTCGTCGCGGCCAGCCCGTAGGCCACCGCGTAGGAGGTGATGGCGTGGTCGATCGCCAGTTTGCTCGCGCCGTAGGGGTTGGTCGGGCGGGTGGGCGAGTCCTCGGTGATCGGCACCTGTTCGGGCTCGCCGTAGACCGCCGCCGTCGAGGAGAACACCAGGCGCCCGGTACCGGTCTCGCGCATCGCGTCGAGCAGGGTCAGCGTCTTGGCCACGTTGCCGTGCCAGTACTTGGCCGGCTGCTCCACCGACTCGCCCACCAGCGACTGAGCGGCGAAATGCAGGACACCGTCGAAGGATTCGGCGCGCAGCAGGGCCGGGGCGGCCTCGGCGATATCGCCTTCGACGAATCGCGCGCCCGCCGGGACACCGTCGGCGTTACCGGTCGACAGGTCGTCGACGACGACCACCTCGTTGCCCTGCTCGAGCAACACAGCGGCGCACACGCCGCCCACATAGCCGGCGCCGCCGGTGACCAGAAGTTTCACGAATCAGACCAGCCTCACCTGGACGGCGTGCGCCATCTCCTCGGACAATTCGAAACCGTGGTGCCCCGGCACCGTGATCAGCACCGCACCCGGCTTGGTCTCCACGGTGACGCGCGCGTCGGGAACGACACCGGCCTCCCGCAACCGGCCGATGACCTCGGGGTCGGTCTGGATGTGCTCGGCCAGCCTGCGCACGACCACCGCGTGCAGCGCGCCGTTGGGCAGGTCCGAGAGGCGGATGAGCTTCTCCTCCATCGGCGGCGGGTCGGCGAGGCCGAGTTCGTCGAGGCCGGGGATGGGGTTGCCGTAGGGCGAAGTGGTCGGGTGGTTGAGCACCTCGATCAGGCGCCGCTCCACCTCCTCGCTCATGACGTGCTCCCAGCGACACGCCTCGGCGTGCACGTTCTGCCAGTCCAGCCCGATGATGTCGACCAGCAACCGCTCGGCGAGCCGGTGCTTGCGCATCACCGCGACCGCCATCGAGCGACCCTTGTCGGTCAGCTCGAGATGGCGGTCACCCGCGACGAGCAGCAGGCCGTCGCGTTCCATCCGCGCGACAGTCTGGCTCACCGTCGGACCACTCTGCTCGAGCCGCTCGGCGATTCGTGCCCGCAAGGGCACCACGCCCTCTTCCTCGAGGTCGTAGATGGTACGGAGGTACATCTCCGTGGTGTCGACCAGATCTTTCACCTGATAACCCCTTCGTCGGCACGATTCTACCCACGGGCGAACGCCGGTCCGTGCGCTGGACCGGCGGCCCTATTTCTACTGCATGTCAACGTCTCACGGGGCCCGCTGCTTCCGGCTAGCGTGGCGAGCATGGTCACTGTGCCACCGAGCCGAGCGCCGGGAACCCTCGTATGGACCGAGCGATTCCTCGGCTACACCTGGAGCCCCGAACATCCGATGAAACCGGCGCGCCTGCGGTTCACCATGTCGCTGGCCGAAAGTCTCGGCCTGCTCGACGGTATCGAACCACTCGCGCCTGCCGAGGCTACTCAGGGCGAGTTGATGCGGGTGCACAGCAATGCCTATATCCAGGCGGTTCGCCGAGCCGGTGCGGGACCTGCCACCCCGGAGGACACCCTCTACGGCCTGGGCACCGCCGACAATCCGGTCTTCCCGCACATGCACGAGGCGGCTTCGGTGATCGTCGGCGGCACGCTGGCCGCGGCGCGGGAGATCGCGGCCGGGCGTACCCGGCGCGCGGTGAGCATCGGCGGGGGCATGCATCACGCCATGCCGGATTCGGCGGCGGGGTTCTGCATCTACAACGACGCCGCGATCGCGATCTCCTGGTTGCTGGACAACGGATTCGACCGGATCGCGTATGTGGATGTCGATGTTCATCACGGTGACGGTGTGCAGCGCGCGTTCTACGCCGATCCACGGGTGCTCACGGTGTCGCTGCACCAGCATCCGGCCACGCTGTGGCCCAATACCGGGTGGCCGGAGGAGACCGGGCTCGGTAGCGCCGAGGGGACCTCGATCAACCTGCCGTTGCTGCCCGGCACCCGGGACGCGCAGTGGCTGCGCGGTTTTCACGCGGTGGTGCCCGGTGCGATCGCCGCGTTCCGGCCGCAGATCATCGTGAGCCAGTGCGGGGTGGACACCCACCGCGAGGACCCGCTCGCCGATCTGGAACTGACCGTCGACGGTCAGCGCGCGGCCTTCCTCGCCATGCGCGAGCTGGCCGACCGCCACGCCGAGGGCAGATGGCTCGCGCTCGGTGGTGGCGGCTACGGCGTGGTGCGGGTGGTGCCACGGGCGTGGACGCACCTGCTCGCGGCCGCGCTGGATCGCCCCTTGGCGCCGGACACCCCGATTCCCGAGAGCTGGCGCGAGCAGGTACGCGCGTCGGCGCCGCGGATCACCCCGCCGACGACGATGAGCGACGGTGGCGACCCGACCTACCGCCCGTGGGACGGGCCGGGCGGCACCCCCGAGATCGGTGACGCCGACGAGGTCCGAGCCCAGCGCGCGGTCGACACCGCCATCTCGGCCACCCGACGGGCCAGTTTCTCGCTGCTCGGTCTCGACCCGGAGGATCCCCGTGACTGAACCACTGCTGCCCGACACGCCCGATACGCCCGCGAACCCGCCCGAGCCGCCGCCGCAGCTGTTCGGCGATGTACTGGCGGCCGACGGCGGGGTGGTGCGGATCCGCCCGATCGTGCCCGCCGATGCCGACGCGCTCGCGGATTTCCACGCCCGGCTCTCGGATCGCACCCGCTACCTGCGCTATTTCGGTCCCTATCCGAGAATCTCGCCTAAGGACATGTACCGCACCACCCATCTCGACTATCACGATCGAGTGGGGTTGGTCGCGGTGCTCGGTACCGCGATCATCGCGGTGGCCCGCTACGAACTGCTCGACCGGCCGGGGCCGCGCGCGGCCGAGGTGGCGTTCGTCGTCGCCGACGAACACCAGGGGCGCGGACTCGGGTCGATCCTGCTCGAGCACCTCGCGGGTGCCGCCGCCGAGAACGAGGTGGAGACCTTCACCGCCGAGGTGCTGGCCGAGAACGAGGCCATGATCACGGTGTTCCGTGACGCCGGCTACCAGTTGCAGCGCAGCCGCGACGGCTCCGAGGTGCACCTGGAGTTCGCGATCGACCCCACCGAGGCCCTGCGCACCGTCCGGGACGCCCGGGAGGCGGCGTCGGAGGCGCGCAGCGTGGGCAATCTGCTCGCACCCGGTTCGGTGGCGGTGATCGGCGCGTCGCCGGAGAGCACACGGGTCGGCGGTGCCGTACTGGCCAACCTGCTCGCCGGGGGATTCGCCGGCCCGGTGTTCCCGGTGAATCCGCACCGCCGCTCGGTGCGCGGGGTGCGCGCTTACGCCACCGTCCGCGAGATTCCCGACGAGGTCGACCTCGCCGTCGTCGCGGTGCCGCCCGCCGCGATCGGATCGGTGCTCGACGACTGCATGGCCAAGGGCGTCAAAGGCTTGATCGTGCTCACCGCCGGTTTCGGGGAGACCGGGCCCGCGGGGTTGGCCGCCGAACAGGACCTGGTCGCCGCCGCCCGGGGGCACGGGATGCGGGTGGTCGGACCGAGCGCGCTCGGCATCGCCAATACCGACCCGGCCGTAGGGCTCAATGCCACCCTCGCCCCGGTCCTGCCGCAGCGTGGGCGGATCGGGTTCTTCTGCCAGTCCGGCCCGCTCGGCGCCGCCATTCTCGCCGAGGCCGCCACCCGTAATCTCGGGGTGTCGACGTTCGTGTCGGCGGGCAACCGCGCCGATGTGTCGGGCAACGACCTGCTGCAGTACTGGGACACCGCCGCCGATACCGAGGTGATCCTGCTCTACCTGGAGAGTTTCGGTAATCCGCGCAAGTTCTCCCGGCTCGCGCGGCGGGTGGCGCGCGGCAAACCGATCGTGGCCGTGAGCAGCGGCAGGCTGGCCGCCGGTGCCGACATGGATCGCACAGTGGTGCGTGACTTGTTCGCCCAGGCCGGGATCATCCAGGTGGACTCCATCTCCGAACTGTTCGACTGCGCCGCCTTACTCGCTTGTCAGCCGTTGCCGCGCGGACCACGGGTAGCGGTGGTCGGCAACAGCGCTGCCCTGAACTGGCTGGCCATCGACGCGGCCACCAGCGAGGGCCTACGTATCCACCGCCCGCCCACAGCCGTCGACCGCGGCCCCGGAGCCCGGCCGACCGAACGCGGACCGGGCGGTCCAGAAGTCGACCTCGGAGGTGTGGCGGCTGACGGGCCGGTGGATCTCGGGCCCGAGGCGACCCCTGCCGACTACCGGGAGGCCGTGCTGGCGGCTTTGCGCAGTGAGGAGGTCGATGCGGTGATCGTGGTTGTCGCGCCGCCGGTGCCGGTGCATATGGGTGGGTTCGCGGATGCGTTGCGTGCGGCTGCGGCCGCCGCACCCGACCGGGACAAACCGGTGCTCACCACCTTCGTGGCGGAATCCGGAATTCCCGATCTGCTCGCGGTGCGATCGACCGGTGGTGCGCCGGGACGCGGGTCCATCCCGTCGTATCCCGATCCGGAACGGGCCGCCCGTGCGCTGGCCAGGGTCGATCGCTACGCGCGCTGGCGGGATCGGCCCGTCTCACCGGTGGTTCGTCCTCCCGGCATCGATACCGCCGCGGCGACGGCGCTGGTGGAGCAGTGGTCGGCCGGGTCGTCGGGACGGTGGCTCACCGATGACGAGGCGGTGCGATTGCTCGAGTGCTACGGCATCGACATCGTCGACTTCCGGGCGGTGCGTGACGCGGAGCAGGCGGTGGCCGCAGCCGAGGAACTGGGCTACCCGGTCGCCGCGAAGGCCACCGGTGAGCTGTGGCGGCGCAGACCAGATCTGATCGGGGTCCGGCTGGATCTGTGGGGGCCCGACGCGGTCCGTCAGGCGTACACCGATCTCGTCGCGATCTGCGGCGACCCCCTGTTGCACGTGCAGAAGATGGCGACCAAGGGCGTCGGGTGCGTGCTGAGCGTCACCGACGACCCGTCGTTCGGCTCGGTCATCGAGTTCGGCCTGTCCGGGATGATCATGGACCTGCTCGGCGACCGTGCCCACCGCGCACTACCGCTGACCGCCGACGAGGCCGCCGCCCTGATCGACGCACCTCGCGCCGCACCACTGCTCTCGCCCGGCCCGGCCGGCCCGGGCGTGGACAAGGCGGCGCTCATCGAACTGGCCCAACGCATTTCGGCCCTCTTCGACGACATCCCCCAGATGCGCGAACTGTCCTGCGACCCCGTCCTGGCTTCCCCCGGCTCGGCCGAGATCATCTACGCCCGGGCCCGCATCGGTCCCCAACCCACCCGCTTCGACATCGGCCCCCGACGCCTGGCATGAACGATCACACGCCCGCGTCGGCGCACCTGGCGCCCGCTCAGTGGCGGTACATGCCACAGGCGGGGCGGTGGTGAACGGACAACGCCGACCGGTTCGCGACCCCGGAGGGGGATGGAGTCACGGACACCGGTCGGCGTTTCGGAAGACGACCCCTGGGGGCCGTCAGGTCTGGGTCAGCGCACGCAGATCACCGTCGGCACGAAGGCGGCGGATCAGTACGGCGCTGACGGGGGGGTCAGCTCGCGTAGGCACGCAGGCGGTCGGCGCGCTCACCCTTGCGCAGCTTCGACATGACCTCGCGCTCGATCTGACGCACCCGCTCGCGGGACAGGCCGAACAGCTTGCCGATCTGGTCGAGGGTGCGGGGTTGCCCGTCGTCGAGGCCGAAGCGCAGGCGGATGACCTGCTGTTCGCGTTCGTCGAGGGTGGCCAGGACGCTGCGGACGTCGTGGTGGAGCAGGCCCGCGATCACGGCGCTCTCGGCCGAGGTGGCCTCGGAGTCCTCGATGAAGTCGCCGAGGGGCGCTTCCTCGTCGTTACCGACGGGCATGTCGAGGCTCACCGGGTCGCGGCTGTGGTCGAGCAGGTCGGCGATCTTCTCCACCGGGATGCCCGACTCGTTGGCCAGTTCGGCATCGGTGGCCTCGCGACCGAGCTGCTGATGCAGTTCGCGCTTGATCCTGGCGAGCTTGTTCACCTGTTCGACCAGGTGCACGGGCAGCCGGATGGTGCGGCTCTGATCGGCCATACCCCTGGTGATGGCCTGGCGGATCCACCAGGTGGCGTAGGTGGAGAACTTGAAGCCCTTGGCGTAGTCGAACTTCTCCATCGCGCGGATGAGGCCGAGGTTGCCCTCCTGGATGAGATCGAGCAACGGCATGCCGCGGCCGGTGTAGCGCTTGGCCAGCGAAACCACCAAACGCAGGTTGGCCTCGAGCAGGTGCGAGCGGGCGGCTTGCCCCTCGCGGACCAGAACGGCCAGGTCACGCTTGCGGGCCGCCGATAACCGCTTGCCGGTCTCGAGCAGGTGCTGGGCATACAGGCCCGCCTCGATACGCTTGGCCAGCTCGACCTCGTCGGCCGCCGTGAGCAGTGCCGTGCGACCGATCCCGTTCAGGTACACGCGTACCAGGTCGGCGGCGGGGCTCTGGGCGTCGATATCGGACTCGCTGGGGCGCACTCGAGTAGTGGCGGGGCTTGTCATGACTTGCCTCCTGTCGGTGGTGTCTCACTCCGATCAACGGACCCGACTTAGAGAAAGTTCCCGATCCCGTGCGTGATAAACCGCTCTGAGCTGCGGATTTATCCGCGCACGGCTGAGAAGTTCCTGAGAAGGACGCCGTCGTGGAACGCGTGCCCCGTCCGGCCCGGTCTACACCGGCCGTATCAATCCGTGGCGGACGAGACCGGCGACCACGCCGAGGGCCTGGGCCGCGAACTCGGGGGTCACCTGCTCGGCTCCGTCGGCGAGCGCGAGCAGTTCGATCAGCTCGTACAACGGCAGACCGTCGGCCCGCATTCCCGCGACGAGCGCGACGGTCGTCTCGTCGACCTCGTGCTGCCAGCGCGGACCGTCGCCGCGGTGCAACCGCGCCACCTGCTCGGCCCAGCCGTCCTCACCCGGCAGGTACACCCGTTCCAGGGCAGTGGCCGGGCTCGGCGCGAAACGTGAACGCCACGCGAGGTTTTCGTCGGCGCCCACCGCTCGCAACCAGGCCGAACGGGCGAAATAGTCGCCCACTTCGGCCCCGAGCGGGTCGTCGAAGCCGTGGGTGAGGTCCTCGGCAAGCAGTTCGGTCGGCCCGTCGATGGCCCGCAGGTAGACGAAGCCGAAGCCGATACCCGCCACGTCGGCGGCCTCGAAGGCATCGAGCCAGCGTGCCGCGCGTTCCTGCGCCTCCGGGTCGCGCGGGTCCAGGCCCGCGTCGCGCAACCAGGTGCCCACATACAGTCCGGGATCGGCGACATCGCGCTGCACCACCCACGCGTCGACGCCGTGTTCCGGCAACCACGACGACACCCGCTGCCGCCAGTCCTGCCCCTCGACATGCACCCAGGCGGCGAGCATGGCCGCGGTACCGCCGGGTGCGAGCAGCCCGGCGGCCTGCCCGATCACCAGCTCGCTCGCCCCGTCGAGCGCGAGCCCGGAGTCCCGGTAGGTGTGTTCGATGCGTGCGGGCCCCACGACGAAGGGCGGATTGGCGACGATCTGATCGAACCGCCTGCCCGCCACCGGCTCGAACCACGACCCTTCGAGCAGCTCGATCTCGAGTTCGTTGAGCGCGGCGGTGGCCTGTGCGAGCCAGAGCGCGCGCGGATTCACATCGGTTGCGGTGATCCTGTCCGAGTAGGCGGCCGCGTGCACGGCTTGCACACCGCAGCCGGTGCCCAGGTCGAGCACGGTGCCCACCGGTTCGGTCGGGGTGGCCCGCAGCAGCGAGAGCGAGGCGTGGCCGACGCCGAGAACGTGCTCCTCGGTGAGGGTTCGCCTGCGCATCGAGTCGTCGAGATCCGACAGGATCCAGCGGTTCCCGTGGCCGGCGTCGAGCGGGCGCAGGTCGAGTGCGGCGCTCACCTCGTCGCCGTCTCTGGTGAGCAGCCCGGCGGCTACGGCGTCGTCGAGGCGGACCGGCGCCAGCGCCGCGGCCACGTCGGTTTCGGGCAGTGCGTCGCCGAGCAGCAACAACCGGATCAGTGTGCCGAGCTCACCGGCGTCGCGCGCGGCACGACGCACCGGCACCGGCTCCGAACGGCCGAGTGCCGCATGCACATCCGGGCCGAGCGCGTCGACCAGCCCGTCGGCGGTGTAGTCCACCCTGGTCAGCGCCGCGCGCAGATCCGGGCACAGTGCGGTGAGCAGGGAACCGGTGGTGGTGGGTTTCGTAGGCACCCGACCACTCTGTCAGCCTCGGCGCACCGCGCCGCGGCCAGCTCAGGAAGGCTTGCGGGAGGTCACGCAGTAGGGGGTGCCGCTGGGATCGGCGAGGACGATCCAGAACTCCTCGTCCACGAGACGGGTGGCGCCGAGGGATTCGTGCCAGGTGGCGACGGCTGACATATCCGTGGCCGCGAAATCGATGTGGGCGCCGGGGTGTCGAGGCTCGTCGAGGCGTTGCAGCAGGAACTGCAGTGGTTGTGCGGGATCGCGCAGGCGTTCGAACTCGGGGCGCCGGGTCGATTCGGGGGACCACCCGGTGAGCGCCTGCCAGAACGAGGTGTCGGAGTCGAGGTCGGTCGGTGCGAGGTCGAGGCAGATCTGGTCCAGTGCCGCGACATTTCCATCGGGCGCCGTGACCCGTGCCGTCGCACCGGTAGCGGGGGGCGGGCCCGCAGGAGTGAAGCAGAAGGTCTGTCCCGCAGGTGATTCCAATACTGTGTAGTCGGGATCGACCAGGACGACCTGGGCCCCGAGCGCCGTCGCCTCCGCTACCGCGGCGGGGATGTCGTCGACATCCAGATCGAGGTGTGTCCCGCCCGCGCCGCCCACCCGCTGCATCTTCAGCCACGCGGGCCCGGTCGGCGGCAGCAGCGTGACGAACTCACCGTGCGCTCCACGCGGCGGCGACACCGTCGACCCGGTCGCCTCTGCCCAGAACCGTACGCACTCGTCGAAAGTGGCTGCGGGCCGGTCGATGAACGCCCAGGTCCAACGAATCATAGTGTCTCCCTGGTAGATCGGAGGTTCGAGACACCGCCACGAAAGCAAGGCCCGACCGTCGCGAACCCGGCAGAGGCCGTGCGGCACGGGCATCGGCGGCTCCTTTCGCACGGTATGCCGCGCAGGCCGCGCTGTCGACCGAAATGCTGGGCCCGGTGCGGGCTCCGGTCGCCGCGACCCGGCCGGTCGATCGAATTGGCCGGATATCGACGAAACGTGTCACTCCGGCCACTCGTTCGAAACGGCAACATCCTTCATGATCACCAGGGTGACCGACCTGCGCCCACTCACGCCGCCCGCCGGTGAAGTCCCGATCGAACCCGAACCAGCGGTAGTCGTTCGGCTCGTCGACGAACCCCGTCGCACCCTGCACCCCGCCTGGATCGTCGCGGGCGTCGGCTTCGTCGCGCTCCTCGGCGCGGCGGCGTTCCGGTCGGTCCCCAGCGTCCTGATCGAACCGTTGCACGACGAGTTCGGGTGGTCGCACGCGACGATCTCGGCCGCCGTCTCCCTGAACATGCTGCTCTACGGCCTGATCTCGCCGTTCGCCGCGGCGCTGATGGACCGGTTCGGTATCCGCCGGGTGGTGTGCGCGGCGCTGGTGCTGATCGCCGCGGGCGCCGGACTGACGGTGTTCATGACCCAGTCCTGGCAGCTCCTGATGACGTGGGGTCTGCTGGTCGGTATCGGCGTCGGTTCGATGTCCATGCCGTTCGTCGCCACCATCACCGGCCGCTGGTTCGTCCGCAGCCGAGGCCTGGTGACGGGCATCCTGACGGCGGCGGGTGCGACGGGGCAACTGGTGTTCCTGCCGCTGGTCTCGATGCTCGCCCACGATCACGGGTGGCGCCTGCCGTCGGTGATCGTCGCGGGCGTTGCCCTGGCGGTGGTGCCGCTGGTGTGGTTGTTCGTGCGCGACTATCCGAGCGATGCGGGCGTGCGCGCCTACGGTGCCGAACCCGGTTCGGACGTCGGGGTGCGGCAGCCGGTCGCCGGGGGAGCGGGCCGGGCGCTTCGGGTGCTCGCCACAGCCGCCCGCAGGCCCGGATTCTGGTTGCTCGCAGGCGGTTTCGCGGTGTGTGGCGCATCGACGAACGGCCTGGTCGGCACCCATTTCGTCACCGCTGCGCACGACCACGGCATGCCACCGACCACGGCGGCCGGGTTGCTGGCATTGGTCGGGGTCTTCGATGTGGTGGGCACCATCGCCTCGGGGTGGCTGTCGGACCGGGTGGACCCGCGTTATCTGCTGCTCGGCTACTACTCGCTGCGCGGACTGTCGCTGCTGATCCTGCCGTCGCTGCTCGGCCCGCACACCCAGCCGAGCATGTGGGTGTTCATCATCTTCTACGGCCTGGACTGGATCGCGACGGTCCCGCCGACGGTGCTGCTGTGCCGGGAACTGTTCGGCGCCGACGGTCCGATCGCGTTCGGCTGGGTGTTCGCCGCCCACCAGGTCGGTGCGGCGATCGCGGCCACCGGCGCGGGCTTCATCCGCGACCTCAACGGTTCCTACGACCTGGCCTGGTATCTGGCGGGCGGGTTGTGCGGCGCGGCGGCGCTGATGTCGATCCTGATCAGGCGGCCGCGGCGCTCACTCGAGGGCTTTGCGTGAGCGCACCTCGAGAGCGATCTCCTCGCGGCGCCCGTCCCAGCGGCTCGGTTCGTCCTTGGTGCGCGGCGGCCGGTCGTTGGCGACCAGCACCGCGATCCACGGCAGCGGCACCGACGCGGCGATGATGAGGATGGAGATGAGCGGGTTCTCGAACACGCTGTAGGCGATTGCCGCGAGGATCAGGCACGGGATCCGGAAACCCATGATGATCATGTAGCGGCGTACCCGGGCGCGGTGCTGCTCGTCGAGCGAGGTCGCGGCCTCGGTGATGAGCACCGGATGCTCACCGGAGTCGCGAAAGAACCCCCGCGAGGCACCTTTGCCCGGCAGGTGCACTTCGGGTTCCGGGGTCGGATCGCCGGCGCCGGGGGACTCGCCGTTGGACTGCATGCTCCCGAGTCTTCCACTTACCGTCGGCGGGCGCACACGCGGCTGGTCAGCGAGCCACCGCCCGGATGCGGCATCATGGAAGGCATGAGTACGGACACTCTGGTACGCCCGGAAACCACGACCGACGAGACGACCGGTGACGACGTCCCCAAGTTCTTCCACTACGTGAAGAAGGACCGGATCGCCGAAAGTGCCGTGATGGGCACCATGGTCGTCGCGCTGTGCGGTGAGGTGTTCCCGGTGACCCGGTCGCCCAAGCCCGGCTCACCGGTCTGCCCGGACTGCAAGAAGGTCTACGAGCGCTTGCGCAAGGGCGGCGACTGAGCCGGTTCCGCCGTCGGTGACGACGCCGGCGCCTCCGTCGAGGCGTCGGCGGTTTCGTCGTGTTCGCTGTCGGTTTCGTCGTCACCGAGCACCTGACTGGTGATCCATTCCTTCACCTGCTCGATGCGGGTGGCGCGTGCGGGCCAGAACTCCTGCACCGCCGCGTTGAACTCGGCGCCGAGGATCACCGCGAAGCCGAGGAAATAGGTGAACAGCAGGAACGCGATCGGGGTGGCCAGCGCGCCGTAACTCACCCCGGTCTCGGTGATCCAGGACAGGTAGCGGCGCAGCAGGTCGCTGGCGGCCATGAAGAACACCCCCGCGACCAGTGCCCCGGCGAACAACCGGTGCCACGGCAGCGATTTGTGCAGCGCGAGCTTGTAGAGCGTGGCGAGTCCGACGATGAGCAGCAACCCGACGATCGGGTAGTAGAACGTGTCGATCACCCGCAGCCCCGGTTCGCGCCAGGCATCGGGTAGCACCCGCCCGATGCGGGTGGGCCCGAGCGCGATCATCGGCAGCAACAACACCGCCGCCACCAGGAACTGCACATACAGCAGCAACGCGAAGATGCGTTGCCACACCGGGTGGCGGGCATCCTGCTGACCGTGCGCCTCGACGATCGCGTCGACGAAGGTCGCCATGGCCGAGGACCCGGCCCACAGCGACAGCACGAAACCGAACGACACCACCGCGCCACGGCCACGGCCGAGCACATCGTCGACGGTGGGTTCGATCAGGTCCGACACCACCGACGGGCTGAAGAAGTCCCGGCTGAACGCGATGATCTTGGCTTCCACGATCTGCACGGTGTCGGGCCCGAACAGTCCACCCACGTAGCCGAGGCTGCCGAGCAGGCCGAGCAGCAGCGGTGCCAGCGACAGCGTCTGCCAGAACGCCGCCGCCGCCGACTTGGCGAAAATCGAATTGTCCCAGCACTTGTGCGAGACCCGCACGATCAGCCGCCACGCCGTCCGCGACCAGGACAGCCACCGCGCGTGTTCGCGCGGATGTTGCCCGGCGGGCACGGGTACGGCCACCGCACCGCCGGGCCCAGGGGTGGGCGGCGGATACACGGCGTCGGTCGCGTGGGCCTCGTTGTTGCTCATGTCGTTGTCCAGCATCCCGCACCGACGTCGACCATGGGGTGCGGGACGAGCATCGTGTCGGTGGGTAACAGGTAAATGGCCGGTGACCTCGGCCGGGATGTGACGCCCGTCGCGCGCGTCGCGCCGGTGTTGGCGACACGCCGTATCGGGCGGCTAGGGTCGTCTGCGTGACTGGGTCGGGTGGCGTCGCTGCGGCGAGAGAAGCGGGTACACCGGGCGATTCGACGGCAGGTGGTGCGTCGGGCGGTTCCCTGCGCGCCTGGCAGCGCCGCGCCCTGACGAAATACCTGGCCACCAAGCCACGCGACTTCCTCGCGGTCGCCACGCCCGGCGCCGGTAAGACCACCTTCGCGCTGCGGGTTGCCGCCGAGTTGCTGGCGGATCGGACGGTGGATCAGATCACCGTCGTCGCGCCGACCGAGCACCTCAAGCACCAGTGGGCCGCCTCCGCGGCGCGCTCGGGTATCCAGCTCGACTCCCGCTTCTCCAACTCCACCGGCGGCACCTCCGGCGACTACCACGGTGTGGTCGTCACCTACGCCCAGGTCGCCGCACACCCCACCCGGCACCGGGTGCGCACCGAGAACCGCCGCACCCTGGTGATCCTCGACGAGATCCACCACGCGGGCGACGCGAAATCCTGGGGCGAGGCCACCGAGGAGGCGTTCGGTGACGCCACCCGCCGCCTGGCCCTGACCGGTACGCCGTTCCGCAGCGACGATTCCAAGATCCCGTTCGTCACCTACGAACCCGACGAGTCCGGTTTCCCGCGTTCGCGCGCCGACCACTCCTACGGGTACGCCGACGCCCTCGCCGACGGCGTCGTCCGACCCGTGGTGTTCCTCGCCTACTCCGGTGACGCGCACTGGCGCGACAGCGCGGGCGAGGAACACACCGCCCGCCTCGGCGAACCCCTCAGCGCCGAACAGACCGCCCGCGCCTGGCGCACCGCGCTCGACCCCGCGGGCGACTGGATCTCGGCGGTGCTGCGCGCGGCCGACACCCGGCTGCGGCAGTTGCGGTCCTCCGGCATCCCGGACGCCGGTGGGCTGGTCATCGCCACCGATCAGGAACGCGCCCGCGACTACGCCGAACTGCTGGAACACATCTCGGGGGAGCGGCCCGCGCTGGTGCTCTCCGACGACCCGCAGTCCTCGCAGCGCATCGGCGAGTTCGCGAGCAGCACCCAGCCGTGGATGGTCGCGGTGCGCATGGTGTCCGAAGGCGTCGACGTGCCACGCCTCGCGGTCGGCGTGTACGCCACCAGCGCGTCGACACCGCTGTACTTCGCCCAGGCCATCGGGCGTTTCGTGCGTGCCCGCAAGCCTGGGGAGACCGCGAGCGTGTTCCTGCCGTCGGTGCCGGTGCTGCTGGATCTGGCCGCGCAGCTCGAGTTGCAACGCGACCACGTGATCGGCAAACCGCACCGCGAGAAGAACGCCCTCGACGACGAACTGCTCACCGAGGCGAACAAGACCAAGGACGAGCCGGGCGAGGAGGAGAAGTCCTTCGTCGCCCTGGCCGCCGACGCCGAACTCGACCAGGTGATCTACGACGGATCCTCCTTCGGCACCGCCACCTTCGCGGGCAGCGACGAGGAAGCCGACTACCTCGGCATCCCCGGTCTGCTCGACGCCGATCAGATGCGGGCGCTGCTGCGCGACCGGCAGTCGCGTCAGCTGTCGGAACGCAGCGCCGCCGTCGCCGCCCCCCAGCCCGCCGCCGTGGCCGAACGGGTCGCGACATCGGACAAGCTGGGCGAACTGCGCCGCGAACTCAACAGCCTCGTCGCCATGCACCACCACCGCACCGGGAAACCACACGGCGTCATCCACGGCGAACTCCGCCGCGAATGCGGTGGTCCGCCAACAGCTTTGGCGACCGCCGATCAACTCACCGAACGAATTGCGGCGCTGCGCCGGCGATAGTCGTGCGGATGTGAGCGGGTAGTTGTCGCGGCTGGGTTCGCGCTCGGTTGAGCTAAGCGGTTCGAGCGGCGGCGAGAATCTCCAGCGCGGAGTCGGCGGCGGCGGTGAGTTCGGTGTGGCCCACGCCGTCTCGTGCCTGGACGGACAGCCCGTAGAGGACAGTGCTGAAGAAGGCGGCGAGCGCGGCGGTGTCGGTGCCCGGTTTCAGATCGCCCTCGATGACGCCGCGCTCCAGCCGTGCCTGGATGTCGGCCGTGGTGCGGCGGCGTGCCTCGATGAGGAACTCGCGCACCGAGGCGTTGCGGGTGGTGTACGTGGCGCCCGCGAGGACCACCATGCAGCCCTGGGGCAGGCCCGGGTCGGTGTACATGACGATGTTGTCGTGCAGCATGGCCGCGATCGCGGCATAGGCGGTGGGTTGTTCGCTCAGCGCCCGCGCCGTGCGTGATCCTTCGGCGCGGCCGTAGAGCGCCACGGCTTCCCGGAACAGGGATTCCTTGTCGCCGAAGGCCGCGTACAGGCTGGGTGAGTTGATGCCCATAGCGGTGGTGAGGTCGCTCATCGACGCGCCCTCGTAGCCGCGTTCCCAGAACACCTCCATCGCCCGCCGCAGGGCGACATCCCGGTCGAAGGCGCGGGGGCGACCACGTTCTGCCATGGGAGACCTTTCTGTGCCGATCGGTAAATATACCGCGATCGCCGTAGCCCAGAATTTCTGTATCGATTGTTAAGAAAAAGCTTGACGTGAGCCGGTCGGATACGCTTCTCTCTTTGTGTATCGACCACTACAGAATTGGAGCAGCCTTCATGTCGCACAGCACCACCGTCGCCCTGGTGACCGGCGCCAGCCGGGGGATCGGCGCCGCCATCGCCCGGAAACTGGCATCCACCGGCGCCGATGTGGCGTTCACCTACCAGCGCGACGAGGTCGCCGCGAAGTCCGTCGCCGCCGACATCGAGGCGCTCGGCAGGCGCGCGCTGCCGATCCAGGCCGACAGCGCCGATGCCGCCGCCGTGGTCGCGGCCGTCGACCGGACCGCGCACGAACTCGGCGGCCTCCACGTGCTGGTGAACAACGCGGGCATCTTCCCGGCCAAGCCCTACGAGGAATTCACCCTCGCCGAGATCGATCGGGCGCTCGACATCCACGCCAGGGCACCGTTCGTCGCGGGCCAGGCCGCGCTGGCCCACCTCGGCGAAGGTGGGCGCATCATCTCCATCGGATCGAACCTCACCGACCGCGCCCTGTTCGGCGGCCTGGCCCTCTACAACCTGAGCAAGTCGGCCCTCAACGGCTACACCAAGGCGCTGGCCAGGGAACTCGGCCCGCGCGGCATCACCGTCAACCTCGTCCAGCCCGGCCCCACCGACACGGACATGAACCCGGCGGCGGGCGAGCACGCACCCACTCAACGAGAGTTCAACGCGCTCGGCCGTTTCGGCACCCCCGACGACATCGCGGACCTGGTCGCCTTCCTCGCAGGTCCCTCAGCCCGCACCATCACCGGCGCAGTCATCACCGTCGACGGCGGCACCAACGCCTGACCCAGCCGGTTCGAAACGCCGCCGACTATCAGGCGCCCATTCGGCACACACCACGCGCAACTGCCTGACACGCGGCTGACGCCACGCGGCACGGCCGACGTGGAGTCGACTCGGGCGGGTTCAGCCGGTGACGGAGAAGAAGCGGGCAGGGTCGAGGGTGTGGATGGGGGTCCAGGGTGACTCGGCGACGGGTGCTTCCGGGTCGTGGGCGGTGTCGAAGTAGCCCTGCAATTCCAGTGCGAGACGGGGGTTTTCGTCCACCTGGCGGGCGATCGTGTAGAGCACCGCGAGCACGTGGAGGCAGCGGGGTGTGCGGGCGGAGCAGGAGCAGTCCGTGCTCACCAGGGTCGGGGCGGGGGAGTGGCCCGCGTCGAGGAGGGCTCGGTGCATGTCGTCGGTGACGACGGTGGCGTCGGGAATCACCTGCTCGATCGCGGTCACCGCCGCGCGCGAGAGCGGCGCCACCTCCACGTGCGCGATCGAGGCCTGCCCGCCCCGGTGCAGGTGCGCGCGCACCGTGCGGCCCTCGATCTCGGCGCGCACCCCGTTGTTGCGGGCGACGCTGCGGGCGCGCGGCAGCAGCGGTTCGGGGCGGGTCTGACGCAGCGGTTCGGCCAGTCGCACCCAGTCCTTACCCCACGGCGTGTACCCGAACTCGTTGTCTGCCATCAGCTCTCTCGCTTCCGTCGCAGGATGTCGACCAGGGCGTCGTCGTCGAGGCGGGCCAGTTCGGCGATGCCCGCGGCATCGGACAGGTCGGTGAGGGCCGACTTGCGGGTGTGCATGCCCGCGATGTGTTCCTCCACCGTGGTGGCGCTGGTGAGCGTGGTGACGGTGACCGTGCGCGTCTGCCCGATGCGGTGCGCCCGATCCGAAGCCTGGGCCTCCACCGCCGGATTCCACCATCGGTCGAAGTGGATCACGTCGGCGGCGCGGGTGAGGGTGAGACCGGTGCCCGCGGCACGCAGGCTCAGGATGAGAACCGGTGGGCCGTCGGGTGACTGGAACTCGCGAACGATCGCGGCACGCTGATCGGCGTCGAGTCCACCGTGGAAGAACGGCGCCCGCACCCCGAACTGTTCGGCCAGGTGGCGCACGAGCAACTCGCCGGTCTGCCGGTACTGGGTGAAGATCAGCGTGGGATCACCGGTGTCGAGATTGGTCGCCACGATGTCGGTGCACAGCTCGAGTTTGCCCGAGCGCCCGGACAATTCGCCGAGGTCGCCGGTGACCAAGCCGGGGTGGTTGCACACCTGTTTGAGGTGCGTGAGCGCCGCGAGCACCCGGCCTTGTCGTTGTAGACCCGATCCGAAACCCTCGTCCAAGGCCGCGGCGAGCACCGTGTCGTAGGCCTTCTCCTGCTCCGGGGTGAGGTCGCACAGCAGATCGCTGTGGATCTTGGCCGGCAGCGACGCCGCCACCTGAATCTTCTTGCGGCCCAGCAAGACCGGTTCCACCGCGTCACGCAACCGGGCGGCCGCATCGGCCGAACCCTCCTCGATCGGCCGCACGAATCGGCGCCGGAACTGGGTGCGGTGCGCGAACAACCGGGGCACGGTGAGGTTCAGCAGGGCGAACAGTTCGTCGAGATGGTTCTCCACCGGGGTGCCGGTGAGCGCGACCTTGGCGTCGGCGGGCACCGCACGCGCGGCCCGCGACACCTGGGTGCGCGGATTCTTCAACGCCTGCGCTTCATCGAAGACGACGGTGGCCCACTGCTTCTCGGTCAGCGCCGACCCGTGCAGACGCAGCGTCGGATACCCGGTGACCACGACGGTCCCCGGGGCTGCGGACACCGCACCGCCACGCCACGACACCACCGTCAGCCCGGGTGCGAACCGTGCGATCTCGTGCACCCAGTTCCCGACCAGCGAGGTCGGACACACCACCAGCTGCGGCCCCGCGGCCCGCCCCTGGAGGAACCCGATCGTCTGCACGGTCTTGCCGAGGCCCATCTCGTCGGCGAGCACCGCCCCGCCGTACGCGGCGACGGTCTCCCGCAACCATCCGACCCCACGCACCTGATACGGGCGAAGGGTCGCCTCGAGCGCCCCGGCGAGCTCCGCCGCCGCGGCTTCGGTCTCCCGCACCACCCGCACCGCCCGCTCGGCCGACACGACCGCCGTCCCCACAGCGTTGGGCACCGCATGCGCCGCGATCGGCAGCTCGAGCGCATCGGCGGCCGCCCCTGCATTCTCGGCCGCCCGTGCATTCGCGGTGGGCCGTGCATTCGCGGCGGGCCGCTCGCCCGTGCCGAGGCCGATCGAGGGCCGCCCATCGCCCGCGTCCGCACGAGCTTCATCGGCGGTGGGCGCCTCCCGATGCCGACGGTCGACGTCCGTGCGGGCGTCGTCGAGGAGCATGCGCCAGGCCAAGGCCGACGGGCCCAGGTCGGCGACGGACAACTCGAGCAACTCCGAACCGGTCACGACGGCAGCGGGTACCTCGACCGGCTCGAGCGCCCCGCGCTCACCGACCGGCAGCGCCAGCGTCAACGTCTCGGGGTCTCCGACGTCGCGTGGTGGGTGCCCGGCACCGAGTCCGCTCCAGGTCCACAGGGCGAACAGGTGACGATCGGGAAGGTAGGTGGCCTGGATGGCGGGCAGAACATTCTCCTCTGATCGGGCAGCGCGAACAGGCTAATAACGTACACTGTACTGAATTTGTTCCCGACCGACCGGAAAAGGTTTCGCGCATGCCGACCGACGGCAGATCCACCGACCAGGCCGCCCAGCTCGTGCAGTTGCTGTGGCGTCATGCCCTGCCTGCCAAGCCCGGCGCGCGCGGCCCCAAACCCGGCCTCACGGTCGACGCGGTCGTGGCGGCGGGCATCGCCCTGGCCGATCGCGACGGCATCGGCAAGGTGACCATCCGCGCGGTGGCCGCCGCCCTCGATGTGCGTGCCATGAGTCTCTACACCTATGTGCCGAGCAAGGAGGCGCTGCTGGTGCTGATGGTCGACGCCGTGGCCGCCGAGGACGAGCCGATCCCCGCCGAGCTGCCGCTGCGCGAGCGCATGATCGCCGTCGCGGACCGGGTCCGCACCGAGCTCCTCGCCCACCCGTGGCTGCTCGAGGTGTCGCCGTGGCGCCAGGTCCTGGGCCCGGCGAGGATGCGCCGCTACGAGAACCAGCTGCGCGCTATCGACGGCGCGGGCCTGTCGGATCTGGCGATGGACCGCGCCATCGCGGTGCTCACCGATTTCGCCACCGGCAATGCCCGCCTCGCCGTCGCGGCGGCGGGCGCGGCCGACCAGCTCAGCGATGCCGATTGGTGGCGGGTACACGGCCCGCTGCTGGCCGAAGTGATGCCCGCCGACCAGTTCCCCCTCGCCGCACGCGTGGGCGCCACGGTGGGCGAGCACTATCAGGCCCCCGCCGATCCGGACGGTGCCTACGCCTACGGTGTCGCGACCCTGGTCGACGGCATCCTCGCCGACACCGTCTGACCCCGGACACCACAACAGCGGGCGCCGGAATCCGGTCGCCCGCTGTCGGGGGTTTTCTATTGTCGGATGTTGTTGTGTTCGGACGCGAGAGGAGTGGTCAGAGAGCTGGAGCCGATTCCGTGTCGATCACGGCTTCGAGCTCGCGCAAACGGTCCATGTGTTCATTCGCGTGGTGCTGGCAGAAGAGCAACTCGCCACCCGCGGGAAGAACGGCACGCACTCGGGCAGCCGCCCCGCAACGATCGCAACGATCGACCGCGGTCAGTGGGGTGCTGGTCAGGGTTCCTGGCATGACTCCTCCGTCCCGGCTCCCGGCGCTGCGTGGCCGTTCGCCTAGGTGTGGGCCCCGTGGTCACTCCACGTGGCTCGCGTCCGCTACTTCCCAGCAGTGGTACGACTACTCTGTCAGACGTTCGGGGTTCAGGCTTTGTTCCCGGAAGTGAATCTTTGTGTTTTCGATAACACGACCTGCGGTTTCGCTGAAAGCGAACATGCGCTGGTCGTCGGTCTCGAGCACCCGCCGATCACCCGTGGCGCCGTTTCCCACCTCCTGTTCGATCCTGACACTCATCGACTGTGTCGCTCGCTGTGGTGTTGCTCGTTACGCCACGAGCTCGATCACCACCGTGCGGCCCCACCGCCCACCGTGTGACAGGGTCTTCACCGTCCGAACCTGTTGTCTACCCGGAGATTACCCGTGATATCCGACACTCACACGCTTGTTCACCTGTGTTCTTCCCAAGAGTGGCAACAATTTGCGCACGACGGGCAACGCCGCCCGCCGTCGCTGGCCGAGAGCGGCTTCGTACACCTGTCCACTCCCGAACAGGTGCGGCTGCCCGCGAATCGTCTCTTCGCCGGTCGCACGGATCTGGTGCTGCTGTGGCTGGACCCGGCCCGGCTCGCGTCGCCGCTGAAGTGGGAACCGGGCGTGCCGGGCGACCCGGAGCCGATGCTGTTCCCGCACCTGTACGGGCCGCTGCCGGTCGCCGCGGTGCTCGACGTCTCGCCCTATCGACCGGGCCCGGACGGCGTGTTCCATACCCCACGCCGACCGTGAGTGGCGTCGGACACAACCGGGCTCCGACGGGTCTATCGTGGATATGTGAATGTCGATGTCACAGCGCTACCGGGGATCGGAGTGCGCAAGGATTTCGAGGTCAGGTCGGGGCGCCGCGTCGGGGTGGTCGCCCATCGCGACGGTGACATCGATCTGATCGTGTCCAAGCCCGACGACCCCGACGCCATCGCCGCGCAGGTGCCGCTGTCGGTGGACGAGGCCTCGGTGCTGGCCAATCTGCTCGGCGCACCACAACTGGTGGCCAAGCTCAACGACGACCACCGCGACCTGCCCGGCATCACCACCCGTCAGCTCGTGCTGCTCGCCGAGTCACCGTACGCGGGACGCACACTCGGCGAGACCGGGATGCGGACCCGCACCAAGACCTCGATCGTGGCCGTGATGCGTGCCGGCCAGCTCCACCCCTCACCAGGTCCGGACTTCACCTTCACCGAGGGCGACCAGCTCGTGGTCGTCGGTACGCCGGAAGGCCTGGACGCTGCCGCGAAAATTCTCACGCACGGCTGACGGCCGTGACCGCGCAGGCCCTGGCGCTGCTCGAACTAGGCATGATCTTGTTCGCGCTGGGGATCTGCGGCCGGATCGCAGGCCGGTTCGGAATGTCACCGATCCCGCTGTACCTGCTCGGCGGGCTGGCGTTCGGGCGTGGCGGTTTCGTGGAACTGGAAGGCGCGATCGAATTCGGTCACGTCGCCAGCGAGATCGGCGTGGTACTGCTGCTGTTGCTGCTCGGGCTCGAATACACCGCACCCGAACTGATGACCGGGCTGCGCCGCTCCTGGACCGCCGGTGTGCTCGACCTGCTCGCCAACGCGCTGCCCGGCGCCGCCGTCGCCCTGATCCTGGGCTGGGGCATTCTCGGCGCCGTGGTGCTCGGCGGCGTCACCTACATCTCGTCCTCGGGGATCGTGGCCAAACTCCTCGACGACCTCGGCCGCCTCGGTAACCGAGAAACCCCCGTGGTGCTCTCGATCCTCGTGTTCGAGGACCTCGCGATGGCGGTGTATCTGCCCATCCTCACCATGATGCTGGCGGGCCTGAGCCTGCTCAGCGGGCTGGTGTCGCTGGCCGTCGCGCTGGCGACGATCACCGTGGTGCTGGTGGTGGCGTTGCGGTTCGGGCGGGTGGTCTCTGCGGTGCTCGACAGCACCGATCGCGAGGTGTTCCTGCTGCAGCTGATCGGCGCGGCGCTGCTGGTCGCCGGTGCGGCCTCGGCGCTGAACGTGTCGGCCGCGGTCGGCGCCTTCCTGCTCGGCATCGCGATCTCGGGGTCGACCGCGCAGGAGGCGGCCAAGCTGCTCGAACCGTTGCGCGATCTGTTCGCGGCCATCTTCTTCGTGGCCTTCGGCCTGTCCATCGACCCGGCTGCCATTCCGCCGGTGCTCGCCTGGGCGGCGGGGCTCGCGGTGGTCACCACGGGCACCAAGATGGTCGTCGGCTGGTGGGCGGCGAGCAGGGAGGGCATCGCGCGGGCGGGCCGGGCGCGAGCGGGTGCTGCGCTGGTCGCCCGCGGCGAATTCTCCATCGTCATCGCCGGTTTGGCGGTGAGCTACGGCACCGCCGACCACCGCCTCGTCGCGCTCGCGTCGGCCTATGTGCTGCTGATGGCGGTGCTCGGTCCCGTCATCGCGCGGGTGATCGAACCCGTCGTCACTCGTGGTGGGCGCCGGAGCCTTTCGGCGACGTGACTAATCGATGACCCGGCGCGGCCAGGCACCCGCCACGTCGTAGGCCAGTTCCTCCGTGCGGTATTCGATCGGCTCCTGCATCCGCACCGGCGCGGGCATCGCGGGTGGCGGCACGGCACGCTTACGCGGCTCGTGGCGGGAGGTGAGCCACATGCGCGGCAGCGCCTCCTCGTTCTCGATCTCGGTGAGGCTCACACTGATCAGCACCAGCATGGTGACGATGCTGCTCACCCCGATCAGCGGTGCGAGCAGTTCCATCGCCCCCGCCCCCGAGGGTGGCCCGCCATGGTGACCGGGGTGCGCCTTCATGGCCGCCATGCCGGTGTAATGCATGCCGGTGACGGCTACGCCCATGATCAGCGAGGCGCCGATGGTGGCCAGAAATCCCTTGACGCGCAAGGTGAACCACAGCGCGACGATCGAGGCGACCACCGCGATCACCAGCGACAGCGTGACGATCATCGCGTCGTAGGACACCGTTGCCGTCGACTTCATCGCATACATGCCCGCGTAGTGCATGGTGCCCACCCCGAGTCCGGCGATGGTGCCACCGCCCACGAGCGAGCGCAGCGTCGGCTGCGGTTTGTTCACCATGAACAGCCCGATCCCGACGACGACCATCGCCGTGATCGCGCTGAGCATAGTCAGGGGGACGTCGTAGCGGATCTCCGCGCCCCGGATGCTGAACCCGAGCATCGCGATGAAATGCATGACCCAGATACCGGTTCCGCCGATCGCGATGGCGGCGCCGACGAGCCAGCTCACCCGCCCCTCGGTGGCGTTGCGTCCACGCGCGGCGCACTGCAGTCCGAGCAGGCAACCGGTGACGGACATGAAATAGGCGAGAACAGGGGTGATCCAGCCGTAACTGAAGTGATAGATGTCGAGCACGCCGCGCAAACCCTCAATGCCGGTACCGCTGACCGGTCGGCGGTAGAACGAAAAGCTGGACGTGACGATACGGCGAAAACCCCGAATTCGGTGCCATCACAGCGCAATCCAGGAGTGTGGGTTTGATCACGAAACGATTACCGCGAGTCTTCTGTGGTAAACGGACCGTTCGGAATTCGGCGACGGACACAAGAAAAGGCCCGGACCTCTTGTCATAAGGTCCGGGCCTCGTCTCGCGAATGCCTAGTCGAGGTAGTCGCGCAGCACCTGCGAACGGCTCGGGTGACGCAGCTTGCTCATCGTCTTGGACTCGATCTGCCGGATGCGCTCACGCGTGACGCCGTAGACCTGACCGATCTCGTCGAGGGTGCGCGGCTGACCGTCGGTGAGGCCGAAGCGCAACCGCACCACGCCCGCCTCACGCTCGGACAGCGTCTCGAGCACCGACTGCAGCTGATCCTGCAGCAGGGTGAAGCTCACCGCGTCGACCGCGACGACCGCCTCGGAGTCCTCGATGAAATCGCCGAGCTGGCTGTCGCCTTCGTCGCCGATGGTCTGGTCGAGCGAGATGGGTTCACGCGCGTACTGCTGGATCTCGAGGACCTTCTCCGGCGTGATGTCCATTTCCTTGGCCAGCTCCTCCGGGGTGGGCTCACGGCCCAGGTCCTGGAGCAGCTCGCGCTGGATGCGCCCGAGCTTGTTGATGACCTCCACCATGTGCACCGGAATACGGATGGTGCGTGCCTGGTCGGCCATGGCACGGGTGATGGCCTGACGGATCCACCACGTGGCGTAGGTCGAGAACTTGTAACCCTTGGTGTAGTCGAACTTCTCGACCGCGCGGATCAGACCCAGGTTGCCCTCCTGGATCAGGTCGAGGAACGCCATGCCGCGGCCGGTGTAGCGCTTGGCCAGCGACACCACCAGGCGCAGGTTGGCCTCGAGCAGGTGGTTCTTGGCCCGGTTGCCATCGCGCACGATCCAGTTGAAATCGCGGCGGGTGGTCACCGACAGCTTCTCGCCCGCCTCGGCGAACTCGCGCATCTTCTCCGCCGCGAACAGGCCGGCCTCGATCCGCTTGGCGAGTTCGACCTCCTCCTCGGCGTTGAGCAGCGCGACCTTGCCGATCTGCTTGAGGTAGGCGCGGACCGAGTCGGCGGAGGCGGTGAGTTCGGCATCCTTGCGCGCCTGACGCAGCGCCTCGGATTCCTCCTCGTCCCAGACGAAATCGCCGGAGGCCTTGTCCTTCTCGGTCGGCTCGGTGGTGTCGGCGGCATCGGCGGTGTCGTCGGCGACCTCCTCGACGATGACATCACCGTCGGTGAGTTCGTCCTCGGCGACCTCGAGATCACCGAGATCGTCGAGTTCGATCGACTCGTCGTCGAGTTGCTCCTCGCCCCCCTCGGCCGCGGTCGCCTTCTTGGCCGCGGTTTTCTTCGCCGGGGCCTTCTTGGCGGCAGCCTTCTTCGCCGGGGCCTTCTTGGCAGCGGCCTTCTTCGCCGGGGCCTTCTTGGCAGCGGCCTTCTTCGCCGGAGCCTTCTTGGCGGGAGTTACGGCGTCGTCGGCATCGGCGTCGGCCGAGTCGGCGGTCTGACGGGTATTCGTGGCTACCACGTACGCCCTTTCGTGACGGTCTCGTGCGGCGTCACGCCAGAGTGGTTTCCGGCGGAGCGGTCGGTCGGGTTGCACCGGCGGTGCGTCGGTCGGGTGCTCTCCGGCTCGTTCACCGGCTTGCTCGCGACCGGCTGAGGCCGGAAGGTTTCACCGGCTCACCGCCGGACGTGTTCCATTGTAACGATCCAACCAGGGTACTCAGTGCCACGATGCCCTCCAGGCGTTGCGGCGTCGTCCTCGTGCGTTACGGCGCGATGCCCCCGGCGATGGCCATCGCCGCGCCGACGATACCCGCGGTGTTCTTCAACACGGCCGGAATCACCGGAGTTCGGTTCGTGAGCAACGGTATCCACTGCTCGTGATCGCGGCTGATACCGCCGCCCGCCACGATCACCTTCGGCCAGAAGAGGTTCTCGATGTGGATCAGGGCCGTGCTCACCCGCTGCGCCCACTCCGGGTAGGTGAGGCCGTCGCGGTCCTTGATCGAGGCGGCGGCCATGTGCTCCGCTTCCACCCCCTCGATGACGAGGTGGCCGAGCTCGGAGTTGGGCACAAGTGTGCCGTTGTAGAGAAACGCCGAGCCGATCCCGGTGCCGAAAGTGAGCAGCAGGGTGAGGCCGTTCAGGTCGCGGGCGGTGCCGTAGCTGTCCTCGGCAAGCCCCGCCGCGTCGGCGTCGTTGAGCACCGTCACCGTCCGCCCGCCGAGCGCGGCCGAGAACAGGGCGCGCGCGTCGGTACCGATCCAGGCGGGGTCGATATTGGCGGCCGTGCGGGCGTGCCCGTCGAGCACCACGCACGGCAGCGTGATCCCCACCGGTCCCTCCCAGCCGGCCAGCGCGACGAGTTCGGCCACGGCCGCCGCCACCGCCTCGGGCGTGGCGGGTCGCGGAGTGGCGATCTTGAGCCGCTCATGGGTGAGCAGACCGGTGTCGAGATCGACCACGGCCCCCTTCACGCCACTTCCCCCGATATCGATGCCGAATGCGTGCCCCCGAGCGGACATGGATGAACCCCTTGCCTGACGCGGTCGATGTGCCGGACAAAGAGTAGCGGTAGTCACCGCTCGCTCGGGCTCCCGCATATGATCCGATGGCGTGGTGCCTCAACACAGTTCCGTTGCCCCCGCCACGACCGCCGCCGACGAACGACTGCGCGAGCTCGCCGTCGAGCTCGCCGAGACCGCCGCCGCGCATGTGCGTGCCCGCCGACCCGAGGTGTTCGCCGACGGGGGACCCGTCGACGGTGCCGTGGCGACCAAGGGGCACATCACCGACCCGGTCACCGTGGTCGACACCGAGTCCGAACAACTGATCCGCGACCTGCTCGCCCAGCGCCGACCCGACGACGCGATCCTGGGCGAGGAGGGCGGCGGCGATGTCGGTGCCACCGCGCCGGGCGCCGTCACCTGGGTGGTCGACCCGATCGACGGGACCGTCAACTTCCTCTACGGCCTGCCCGGGTACGCGGTCTCGGTGGCAGCGGTGATCGACGGCGCCCCGGTAGCGGGAGCGGTGGCCGACGTGGCGACCGCGACCACCTACAGCGCCGTGCGCGGCGGCGGGGCGTTCGCCGTCACCGCCGACGGCACCCGCACGAAACTGTCCTGTACCCAAGAGGATTCGCTGTCGGTGGCACTGGTCGCCACCGGTTTCGCCTACGGCACCCGGCGTCGCGCCGACCAGGCGAGGCTGCTCACCGAGATCCTGCCCCAGGTCCGCGACATCCGCCGCCTCGGCGCCGCCGCCATGGACCTGTGCCACGTCGCCTCGGGTCACCTCGACGCCTACTACGAGCACGGGCTCAACGCCTGGGACTGGGCGGCGGGCGCCCTCATCGCCGCCGAAGCGGGCGCGGTGGTGCACGTCCCGCCGGTCACCGTCGGCGGTGCCGCGGGCGAACTGACCTTCGTCGCCGCCCCCGGCATCGCCGAGGATTTCGCCGCCCTCCTCACCGAGACCGGCGCGACAACACCCCTACCCGACTGAGAAGCCGGGCCCCCCGGGCCGAGAAACCCGCGGCGCCAGCCGCCGATATCTCAGCACTTGACGGTGCGGGCGGCGTCGAGGAGGTCGGGGTCGATGGAGGACGAGCTGGCGCCGGGGGCCAAATTCTTCAGCGCGCGCAGGACCGCTTCGGCGTCGGCGCTCGGGCGGAGCGACTCGCCGAAGGCCAGGCCCAGCACCAGGTCGACCGAGTCGTCGGTGCGCGGGTCCTCGATCAGTTCGGCACAGGGCGCGACCAGCTGCACCGAGGCGGCGGCGGGCCTGCCGTTCACGCCGTAGCGGATCTGGCCGGTGCAGTTGAGGTCACCGCTGACATAGACCGGATCGTTACCGACCTGTGTCCCCGGTGCGCTCGCGAAGCCGAGGTCACCGAGCGCGGAGGCGATGTTGCCCGCCTGTCCGCTCTTGCCGTTGGCGTTGAACACCCGCACCTTGGACTCCGACAGCGCCGCCGGATCCACCTCGTCCAGGCGCGAGGGCCCGACTCGGGTGCCGAGCGGTGCGGGCTTGGGCGCGTTGGTCGCGGTCGGTGTGCTCGGCGCGTTGCACGCCATCGGCTCGTTGTTGTCCTCGCGGGTGCGGAACGCCGCCACCCACACGAACAGGGCCACAAGAGCCAGCACGAGGACCATCGCGAGCCACAGCTCGGGGCGCCGTCGCGGAAAGGGTTTGCCGTCGCGATCGGTCGCGCTGCCTTCGGTGATCAGTGAAACCACGCGCTCACTCTACGAGTCCGCCGCCGATGCGCGAGTGCGGGAGGTCTCGGCGAGTTTCCCGGCAGGTGAAGATTCGTCGTCGGTTTCGTCGCGGCGGGGTTTTGATTGCGACATTTGTCGGTAGGTCCGCTATTGTCTGCCCGCCCAGATCGAATAATCACCCGTGAAACGGTGGTCGGTCGCGGGAACAACAAGGGCATGTCCTGCGTTAACCGAACGCTGTCGGAGTAGATCGAGCAACGATCCACCTGATAGTCGAGCGGTGTACGTGTGAGGTGCACCACCGGCGGGGCGGTCGAGCGCCGTCTCCCTGCGGGGACGTGGCAATCGAACTGATCCGGTATTTACGGAGTAAGGACTGAGGGGAAGACGACATGGCAACCGACTATGACGCACCGCGGCGCACCGAATCCGACGAAGTGTCGGAGGATTCGCTCGAGGAGCTGAAGGCCCGCCGCAACGAGGCGCAGTCCGCCGTCGTGGACATCGACGAGACCGACACAGCGGAATCGTTCGAGCTTCCCGGCGCGGACCTGTCCGACGAGGTGCTCAGCGTTCGGGTGGTCCCGAAGCAGGCAGACGAGTTCACCTGCTCGAGCTGTTTCCTCGTGCACCACCGAAGCAGGCTGGCCAGCGAGAAGGGTGGCGAGATGATCTGCATGGACTGCGCCCTCTGACGCGTTCCACGGCGAGGTAGACGGGTCAGCCCGCGCTCGGGAGTCCGAGCGCGGCCAACACCCGGTCGGGCCTGCGCGTGCTGATCAACCAGTACGGCGTCGGGTCGTCCGGGTCGTCGAGGACGAGCAATGCCATCGGCCCGATCCAGGGCCGGTGCTGGACATAGGCGGCGGGGTCGAGCTGACGACCCAGCGCCGCGCTCTTGGCCGTCGGTGCGACGGCCGCGGCCCGTGCGACGAAGCTCACCGGCAGGTGGGCGCGGTCGACGCGCAATTCCGCCGTTCCCTCGGGGGTGACGGCCACTTCCAGCCGGTGACGGCTCATCCACAACAGAATCCACACGGGCACCGGTGCCATCAGCACGTACGGCAACCAGGCCCGCAGCCCGGGCGCGCCCATGTGGAACTCGGCGGCGATCAGCCCGGCGATCGCGAAGCCCACCGGCCACCACCACAGTGGCACCCACAGGCGCTCCCGGTAGGGCGACACGGTGGGCGCGGCGGCCGCGCGAGCGTCGGTGTCTGCGGCGTCGGTGGTCGGAGAATGGGACTGGTCGGGCACGGTTCAAGACTAGGCGATCGTGGCAGGGTCGTGACGCGCTGGTCCGGCTCCGAGCGCGTAGTCTCGACCGATGTGAACGCACTTGCACCGATTCCGCTGCGGCGGCTCGATCCCGGCATCCCTGTGCCGAAGCGTGCCCATCCGGGTGACGCGGGCGTCGACCTCTGTACCACCGAGGATGTGATCATCGAACCGGGTGAGCGGGTGCTGGTCGGCACCGGGATCGCGCTCGCGCTGCCGGTCGGCACGGTCGGCCTGATCCACCCCCGCTCGGGTCTGGCCGCGAAGGCGGGGCTGTCGGTGGTGAACACACCGGGCACGATCGATGCGGGCTATCGGGGCGAGATCAAAGTGTGCCTGATCAATCACGACCCGCGCACCGCCATCGAGCTGCGCCGCGGTGACCGCATCGCCCAGCTGCTCGTGCAGCGGGTGGAGCTGGTCGAGTTCGCCGAGGTCGACGACTTGGACGAAACCGTGCGTGGCGCGGGTGGTTACGGGTCGAGCGGCGGGCACGCGAGCCTGACCGGCAAGGAGGCGTAATGGGTCTGTTCGGCAAGAAGAAGCGCGCATCGCGCGAGGACGACGCGGTCTACGACGACGACTACGGCGACGACTACGCCGCGGACGACTACGACGATTTCGCCGACACCGACGACTACGACACCGACGAGTTCCGCCGCCCCGACTTCGCCCACCTCGATTTCGACGACGCCCCAACCGACGAGCGCATCTACGGCAACTTCGACCACGCCCCCGACGCCGCCGCCGGCCCGTACGACATCACCGAAGTGACCGACGACATGATCGCGCGCAGGCTCGATCTGGGGTCGGTGGTCATCCCGGTGCCCGAGGGTGGGCAGCTGCAGGTGGAGATGAGTCCCGACGGCACCCCGCAGGCGGTGCACCTGGCCACCCAGCACGGCAGGCTCACCGTTGCCGCGTACGCCGCGCCGAAGTCGGCCGGGCAGTGGCGCCTCGTCGCGGCCGACCTGGCCGAGTCGCTGCGCGGTGACGGTGCGAGCGTCGCCATCGAGAAGGGCCCGTGGGGTCGTGAGGTGAAGGCGGTCACCGAGGGCGCCGATCTGCGCTTCATCGGTGTCGACGGACCGCGCTGGATGATCCGGCTGGTCGCGGCGGGCCCCTCGGGCGCGGTCGACGATCGCAGCCCGCTCATCACCGCCGCGCGGGCCGTCCTGGCCGACGCGGTGGTGCGGCGCGGCTCCGAGCCGCTGCCGGTGCGTGACCCGCTGCCCGTGGTGCTGCCCCAGGAGCTGGCCGAACAGCTCGCCGCCGCCCATCAGCAGCAGGTGCTCGCCCAGCAGCAGGCCATGGCCGCGCAGGCGGCTGCCGCGCAGACCCCGCCCTCGGCGGTGCCGCCGAAGCTGCCCGACGAACCGCGGCGTGGCGCCGACGGGTCGGCGATGCAGCAACTCGGCCTGAACTAGGTTGCGGCCGAGATCTTTTCGGTCGAGAGACGGTCGAGTTCGGTGAACCCGGTGTGTCCGAGGACCGCCGGGTTCGCGCCGAGGTCGTCGAGGGTGATCCGGCGCAATCCGGCCGTCGGCAGCGTCGCGGCCCATTCTTCGGCGACGGCGAACGGATGCACCGGGTCGTCGCCCGCGCCGATCACCGCGACCGGGACGGGGCAGGCGGCCAGTTCCTCGACGGTCGGCCAGGAGTAGGCGGCCGCCTCGTCCAGAGCCCGCGGCAGGTCGGGCCACTGGCCGCGCCAGGACTGGGCGAGCGCCTCGGCCAGCCAGGCCGGGCTCGAGGCGCGCATGCGGGCGATCACGGCGTCCAGACCGTCGGCGCGAAGTTGCCCGGCGGTTGCCGAGGCGCTCAGAGCGGCGGGGCACGAAGTGGTTTCCGGGCCCGTCCAGGCGGGTAATGCTGTGATGACACCGACAACCGCGTCGCGATGTCCGGTGGCCCACCGTAAGGCGATCGCGGCACCCAGCGAGATCCCGGCCGCCAGGACCGGTCCGCGCGCGGCGGCGGTGTGCAAAGCCGCGGTACAGCTCGCGATCACGGCCTTCGGGTCGGGTTCGACGGCAAGGAATTCCAGGCCGTGAGCGGCCGCGGCAGGTCCGAATGCACGGGCTGCGAAATCGGCGTCGGAGCCGGTTCCGGGCAGGGCGACCACGGTGACCTGGGGTGGGGTGCGCAACACGGACCGAGCGTAGCGGCCCGGCGTTTGCCCATCTACAGTGGCGTTGAAGGCCAACTAGCGGGAGAAGCGTGCCATGTCGTCATCCACGGGCTCACACAAGTCGGGATCGGGCCCGGACTCGGGATATTTTCGTCGACTCGGACGCCGCCTGACGGCCGATATCGATCAGCTCGACGCCGAGGAACTGGCCGAGACCGCCGACGCCTCGGGCGCCCGGCGAGCCAAGGACTGTTGTCGCGGCGAGGAAGCCACCATCGTCGGCAGGCTGCGCAGTGTGGAGGCCTGTCCGAAGGCGGCCGGTGCCACGGTGCAGGCCGAGTTCTTCGACGGCACCGACGCCATCACCCTGGTGTGGATCGGGCGCAGGCGCATCCCCGGCATCGAACCGGGCAGGCGCATCCTGGTGCGCGGCCGCGTCGGCGACCGCGACGGCCGCAAAGTGATCTTCAACCCCTACTACGAATTGCGCGGGAACAGCTGACGTATGCCCTCCAGCGACGAGTACCGCCACACCGCGGACCCTGATGCCACCGTTGCCCTGCCGGTGGTCACCGACCACCCCGTCGACCCCGACGTCGACAAGGAGACGGCCGAGGCCGAGCAGACCCTGCTCGAGCAGCTCGGCGGCATCAGCGGCCTGATCTACTCCACCCTGCCCGTGCTCGTGTTCGTTCCGGTGAACACCTTCGCCGGGCTCACCGCCGCCATCTGGGCCGCCCTCGGCGTGGCCGCGGGCGTGCTGATCTGGCGGCTCGTGCAACGCAGCCCCGTCCAGCCTGCCATCTCCGGTTTCCTCGGCGTCGGGCTGTGCGCGTTCATCGCCCACCGGGTGGGAGAAGCCAAGGGCTTCTTCCTGTTCGGCATCTACACCAGCCTCGTGTACGCGGGCGTGTTCGCGCTGTCGATCCTGTTCCGGTGGCCGCTGGTCGGGGTGATCTGGGGCGCGCTCAACGGCCACGGCACCGCATGGCGCAGCGATCCACGGCTGCGCAAGCTCTACGACCTGGCCACCGTCGTGTGGGTCGTCGTCTTCGGCGCCCGCTACCTGGTGCAGTCCCAGCTCTACGACACCGACCACACCACCTGGCTCGCCATCGCCCGCATCGCGATGGGCTGGCCGCTGACCGCGGTCGCCCTGGTGGTCACCGTGTGGGCGGTGCGTCGCGCGGGCCACCTGCCCGCCGACAAGTCCGCTGTCGGAAGGGATTCCGCTTCCGCCTGAGGGTGGGCAGGGGTACCGCCGGAGGTGGGGAACTACCCACCCTGGGGTGCCTGGTTGCCGCCGCCTGTTCGTCGCACGATCAATGCATACCGAATTACGCAGTGATCGTGAGAGGACCGGCGACCATGATGGCAACCGAGCACCGTGCAAGCGCAGCTTCCAAGCCCGGCTCAGCCCAGTCGGAGAGCAGGCGCATCGGCGCCGAACTCGACGCCCTGATCGGTCCCGCCGCCCGCAACGACCGCGACGCGATCGCCGAGATCCTGCGCCTGGTCCACCCCCTCGTGCGCCGCTACTGCTCGGCGCGGATGGGTGCCACCGGCCACCTCACGGTCACCGCCGACGATGTCACCCAGGAAGTCCTGATCGCCACCGTCGCCGCCATCCCGCGCTACCGTGACCAGGGCAAATCCTTCTTGGCCTTCGTGTACGGCATCGCCGCCAACAAGGTGTCCGACGCCTTCCGCCGGGGCAAGCACACCGCGTATCCGATGGCCGAGATGCCCGACACCGCCAGCGCCGAAGCGGGCCCGGAGGACTGGGCGCTCGCCTTCGAACGGCGTGCCGCGACCCGCGAACTGATGCAGGTGCTGGCCCCGAATCACCGTGAGGTGCTGATGATGCGGATCGTGCTCGGCTGGAGCGCCGCGCAGACCGCCGAGGCCATCGGCACCAGCCCCGGAGTGGTCCGGGTGATGCAGCATCGCGCGCTCAACAAGCTGCGCGCTCAGCTCGCCGCCGCCTGAGGGCGGCTCAGGGCCGGATGCCGTGCCCGGCCAGGGTGAGCCGCAGGTCCTCCTCGGCCTCCACCGAGGTGACGAACAGCAGCTCGTCGTCGCCTTCGAAGGGGTCGTCGGCCTGGGGCACGATCACCCGGCCGCCGCGCAGGATCGTCACCAGCGCGGTGTCGCGCGGCAGGACCAGGCTGCGCACCGGTTTACCGGCCAGCTGGGTGTCGGCGGGCAGGGTGATCTCGACCAGGTTGGCCTGGCCCTGGCGCAATGTCATGAGCCGAACCAGATCACCCACCGACACCGCCTCCTCGACCAGCGAGGCGAGCAGGCGCGGTGTCGACACGGCCACGTCCACACCCCAGGACTCGTCGAAGAGCCATTCGTTGCGCGGATCGTTCACCCGCGCCACCACCCGGCGCACCCCGAACTCGGTCTTGGCGAGCAGGCTGTGGACCAGGTTGGTCTTGTCGTCGCCGGTGGCCGCGATCACCACCTCGTAGGTTTCCAGCCCGGCGTTCTCGAGCAGCGACAGCTCGCAGGCGTCGGCGTGTACCCAGACCGCGTCGGGGATGGCGGGCGGGTCGATGTGGTCGAGCTGGCGTTCCAGCAGCATCACCCGATGCCCGCCGCGCAGCAGTTCCCTGGCGATCGAGCGCCCGACGGCGCCCGCCCCGGCAATGGCCACCTTCATGTTCAGTCCTCGCTCACGGGGGCCTTGGCCGCCAGCGCGACCACCTCGCCGACACTGCCGGAGGTCGCCGCGACGTACACCACGTCGTCGGCCTGGACCACCGTCTTGGATTCGGGCAGCAGGCCCCGGCCGAAGCGCAGGATGAACGCCACCCGCACGCCGAGGTCGCGTTCGAGGTCGCGCACGGTGCGACCGAACCAGTCCTCGTGCAGCGTGAGCTGGGTGACGGCCACCGCGCCGGTGGGTTCGCGCCAGGTGGTCGTGGAGTTGTCACCGATCAGCGTGCGCAGGAAACGGTCGGTCGTCCACGGCACGGTGGCGATGGTCGGGATGCCGAGCCGTTCGTAGACCTCGGCGCGTTTGGCGTCGTAGATCCGGGCGACCACGCGTTCCACGCCGAACATCTCCCTGGCCACCCGCGCGGAGATGATGTTGGAGTTGTCGCCCGAGGACACGGCCGCGAAGGCGTCGGCACGTTCGATTCCCGCGCGGGTCAGTACGTCACGGTCGAAGCCGACGCCGATCACTTCCTGCCCGGTGAAGCCCTCACCGAGCCGGCGGAAGGCGCTGGGATCACGGTCGATCACCGTGACCTCGTGACCCACCCGGGTCAAGGCGCGGGCCAGCGACGACCCGACGCGCCCACACCCCATGATCACTACGTACACCGTGCACCCTCGTTCCTTGCCGAACCCGTGGCGTCCGGTTTGGACCGTACCCGCCGGAGCTTCCCCCGCCCAGTTTCCCCCTGGCGAGGCGGTGCAAACAACCTCGACATCCCGGTCGGCGGCGAGGTCACGTGAGCGCGAACACATCGATGATCCCGTCTATGCTCAGCCCGGTGTCCAAGTTGACGACGGCGGCCAAACGCGTGCTGCTGGGCAGGCCCTTCCGCAGTGACTCGCTCGGCCATACCTTGTTGCCCAAACGGATCGCGCTTCCCGTGTTCGCCTCCGACGCGATGTCCTCGGTCGCCTACGCGCCGGAGGAGATCTTCCTGGTGCTGGCGGCGGCGGGCATCTCCGCGTACATGTACGCACCGTGGGTCGGTCTCGCCGTGGCGGTGGTGATGGCGGTGGTCGTCGCCAGTTACCGGCAGAACGTGCGCGCCTACCCTTCCGGCGGCGGCGACTACGAGGTCGCCACGGTGAATCTCGGCCCGACCGCCGGACTCACGGTAGGTAGCGCCCTGCTCGTCGACTACGTGCTCACGGTGGCGGTGTCGATCTCGTCGGCCGCCTCGAACATCGGCTCGGCCATACCGTTCGTCAACACGCACAAGGTGCTGTTCGCGGTCGTCGCGATCGCGGTGCTCACGGCCATCAACCTGCGTGGTGTGCGCGAATCGGGCACGGCCTTCGCGATTCCCACCTACGCCTTCATCTTCGGCATGTTCGTGATGCTCGGCTGGGGCCTGTTCCGGACCTACGTGCTCGGTGACGACATCCAGGCCGTCTCCGCCGGATTCGGGCTCCAAGCCGAGGACGAACACCTCTACGGCCTGGCCTTCGCCTTCCTTATCGCGCGCGCGTTCTCCTCCGGCTGCGCGGCGCTGACCGGTGTCGAGGCGATCAGCAACGGCGTGCCCGCTTTCCGTAAACCCAAGTCGCGCAATGCCGCGACGACCCTGCTGATGCTGGGAACCATCGCCGTCGTGCTGCTGATGGGCATCATCATCCTGGCGCAGAAGATCGGGGTCGTCTACGCGCACGACACCTCGAACCTGGTCGGCGCGCCCGCCGACTACCACCAGAAGACGCTGATCGCCCAGATCGCCGAGACCGTCTTCCACGGCTTCCCCATCGGCTTCTTCTTCATCACCATCGTCACCGCCCTGATCCTGGTGCTGGCCGCCAACACCGCGTTCAACGGTTTCCCCGTGCTCGGTTCGATCCTGGCCCAGGACCGCTACCTGCCGCGGCAGCTGCACACCCGGGGCGACCGGCTGGCGTTCTCCAACGGCATCCTGTTCCTCTCCGGTGCCGCCATCGCGTTCGTGGTGCTGTTCGACGCAGAGGTCACCAAGCTGATCCAGCTCTACATCGTCGGTGTGTTCGTGTCCTTCGTGCTCAGCCAGACCGGCATGCTGCGGCACTGGACCCGCCTGCTGCGCAAGGAGACCGACCCGCAGGAGCGGTCGCGGATGAAGCGCTCACGCGTCATCAACGCCATCGGCCTCACCCTCACCGGCACCGTGCTGGTGATCGTGCTCATCACCAAGTTCTTCGCAGGCGCCTACATCGCCATCATCACGATGGTCGCGATCTTCATCGTGATGAAGCTGATCCACAAGCACTACGACTCGGTGGCCCGCGAACTCGACGAATCCGATTGGGACGGGGTGCTGCCCAGCCGCACCCACTCCATCGTGCTGGTGTCGAAACTGCATCTGCCCACGCGCCGGGCACTGGCCTACGCGCGGGCCACGCGCCCCGACACCCTCGAGGCGGTGACGGTGAACGTCGACGACGCCGACACCCGCAAGCTCGTGCGCGAATGGGAGAACAGCGAGATCAACGTGCCGCTCAAGGTGGTCGAGTCGCCGTATCGCGAGGTCACCAAGCCGGTGCTCGAGTATGTGAAGCGGGTCCGCAAGGACGCGCCGCGCGACGTGGTCACCGTGTTCATCCCCGAGTACGTGGTCGGTCACTGGTGGGAGCAGGTGCTGCACAACCAGTCGGCGTTGCGGTTGAAGGGCCGGTTGCTGTTCGAACCGGGTGTGATGGTGACCAGTGTGCCGTGGCAGTTGTCGTCTTCGACGCGGGCCAAACAGGCGGCCGAGGTGAACGCACCGGGCTCGGTGCGTCGCGGGTTCGACCGGCCGGAGCGGCGCGAGTGAGCGTGCCCGGCCGACAACGGAAGTGGGTGTGTGGCTGTGAGTGATTGGCGCGGACAGGAATTCGAGGTGCGCCTCGGTGCGCCCGGGCACGGCGGGTTCTGCGTGGGCCGGCACGAGGGCCGGGTGGTCTTCGTGCGGCACGGACTGCCCGGTGAGCTGGTGCGCGCCCGGGTCACCGAGGATCGTGGTGGCTCGTTCTGCCGCGCCGACGCGGTGGAGATCATCGAGGCCTCCGCGGACCGGGTGCCCGCGACCTGTCCGGTCTCGGGGCCGGGTGGGGCCGGGTGCTGCGATTTCTCCTTCGCCACCCCCGCCGCGCAGCGCGCGCTCAAGGCGACCGTGGTGGCCGAGCAGTTACGCAGGCTGGCCGGGGTGGAGCGTGAGATCGAGGTCGAACCGATCGGTGACGAGGTCGTCGGCGGCTGGCGCACCCGGGTGCGCCTGGTCGTCGACGCGGCCGGTCGCGCGGGCGTGCACCGGTACCGCAGCACCGAGGTGATCCCGGATCTGCGCTGCCCACAGCCGGTGGCGGGCGCACTCGACGGTGTGGCCGAGCGGTCCTGGACACCGGGTGCCGATCTGGTGGTCGCCGTGGACGGCGACGGTGTCCGTCATATCGTCGAACTGGCTCCGGCCGCCGAGGCGGACCGGGCGGGCACCCGGCCTGCCACCCCGCGCGGCGGTACCCGGGGGCGTGGGCAGCGACCCGCGCGGCACCGCGAATCGGGTCGCCCCGCCGACGAACGCGGTGCGGTGCGCGACCGGGCAGCCGCCCGCAAGTCGGCGACCAACGCGCCACGCGAGGAATGGGTGATGGCGGGCAGCGGCCGGGCCGTCGAGTATGTCGCGGGCCGCCGCTGGGAATTGTCGGCCACCGGTTTCTGGCAGGCGCATCACGGTGCGGCGCAACGCTATTCGGATCTGGTTGCCGAATGGTCGGGGCTGGAACCGGGCGGTTCGGGCTGGGATCTCTACAGCGGTGTCGGTGTCTTCGCCGCGCGGCTGGGGGAGCAGACCGGGCAGACGGGCGCGGTGTCGGCCGTGGAATCGGCCAGATCCGCAGTCGCCGACGGGACGGCCGCACTGCGCGACCTGCCGTGGGTGCAGTTGCACGCGGGCCGGGTCGAACGCTGGGCTCGCGAGGCCACGACCACCCCCGATGTGGTCGTCCTCGACCCGCCTCGCGCGGGCGCGGGCAAGGAGGTCGTGGCCGCCGTCACCGACGCCGACCCACGCCGGATCATCCACATCGGTTGCGACCCGGCCTCTTTCGCGCGCGACCTCGGTTTGTACCTCGACGCGGGCTACCACCTGGCCGAGTTGCGTGCCTTCGATGCCTTCCCGGTCACCCACCATGTGGAGTGCGTCGCGCTGCTCGACCGCTGAGAACCCGACGATCGCACCGACCCGGGTTCCACCGCGGCTATTCCAGCGCCCAGGTCACCCGCACATTCGCGCCGACCTCGGTCTCGCCGGGGACGACCGGCACCGGGGAACTGCTGCGCGCGAACATGATCGGTGAATCCATCTCGGCGCTCACGTCGTAGGCGCGGGGCGTGGGTGAGGTGTCCTCGGTGATCTGTAGCACCGCACCCAGGCGCACACCCGCGCGGGCCGCGTACTGCTCGGCCTTGGCGAGCGCGTCGTCGTAGGCGGCGTCGCGGGCCTGGATCAGCAGTGGCGCGGGGTCGGCGATACCACGGGTGAGTCCGCCGAGGCGCACGTCGTCGCCGCCCGCGTTCACCGCGGCGGCGACGGTCTCGGCGGGTTCGGTGCCGCTGCCCTCGCGCAGCGCGATGCTGAGTCCCGTGGACGCGAGGTAGCCGACGATCTCGTTGCGCCCGTTGTCGGTGTAGACGGTCTCGGTGCGCACACCGAGACCGCTGGTCGCCATGTCGCTGTCGCGCACCCCGGCCGTGCGCAACGCCGCGACCACCGCGTTCACCCGCTGACCAGCCCGGTCGTAGGCGCCCGCCACCGTGGCGGCCCGCGATTCCACCGTCAGGGTGACGCGGATGAGGTCGGGGATCGCGCGCACCGTGCCGCGTCCGAAGGTGGTGGTGCTCGGCTGAGGGGATCGTTCGCTCACCGCTGCTCCTGTCGGTCGAGGGCTGTTGTGCAGCCCAACGTCTCGCATCGCCGGAGGGTTCCTTGTCCGGTCAGTGACTGCCGGAGATGGTGCGGACCGTGGCTTCCATCTGCGCGTACGCACCGGCCGCGAGTCGTTGCAGCAGGGCGAGTTTGAGCTTCGGATGCACCTCGGTGAGCGAGTCGAACACCGCCGGGCTCAGTACCGCCACCCACACCGGCGTCTCGGCGATCACCGCGTTGACGAACGGTTTGCCCACCAGCATCGGTATCTCGCCGAACGACATCCCCGCCGACAAGGTCACCAGCCGGTGCGTCCGCCCGTCGGTGCCGGGGAAGGTGAGCCGCACCCGCCCGTCCAGGATCAGATACAGCCCCGAGCGCTGATCACCGCGTTCGGCGATCGTCTCGCCCCTGGCGAAGGTTCGCTCACCGAAATCGGCGGCCAGCCGGGCGCGGTCGCCGGGATCGAGCTCGGCCAGCAGCGGGTGCTCGTCGAGGGCGATCGAGGTGGTCGGGTGTGTTCCGGGTGGACGGTGCCGCGCGAGCACGATGTCCTCGCACCATTCGGTGGCGGTATCGCGATCGATGAACACCCGCCCGCGCGGGTCGTCGGGTCGCAGGCTCGACACGTCGTGCCCCAGCTTGGCATCGGGATCGACCAGCGCCACCCGCACCCCGGCCGGTACGAGTTCGGCCTGCAGCATGTCGAGCATTCCGCGTGCCGCCACGCTCACCTCACCTACCCGGCGCAGGTCGATCGCCAGCGCGTCGAGCTCGCCCGAGGCGGCCTCGATGGCCCGGACCGCCCGTTCGGCGCCGGAGAACAGCAGGTCGCCGTGCAGTTCGTAGACGCGGGCGCGGTCACCGTGCGCGGCGAGCACGGCGGCGTCGTCGGGGGAGCGGCGCATCCGCGACGGCAGCTCCGACACCGAGTGCTCGGCGCGGATGGCGGTGCGCGCGGACCGGGTCACGTGACAGAAGTGCAGTTCGAGCCGCCGCGACAGTTCCCGGCATGCCGCCACCCCGCGCACACTGTTGCCCTGACCGTCCAGGCGCGGCGAGTACACCGAGATGCCGAGCTGCCCCGGCAACACCGCGATGATCCCGCCGCCCACCCCGCTCTTGGCGGGCAGCCCCACCGTGGTCACCCAGTCGCCCGCCGCGTTGTACATGCCGCAGGTGGTCATCACACTCAGCACCCGTTCGGTCAGTGCCGTCGACAACGCCCGCTCGTGCGTCGCCGGGTTCACACCGTTGTCGGCCAGCGTCGCCGCCATCACCGCCAGGTCGGCACACGTCACCTCGATCGAGCACTGGCGGAAGTAGCGGTCGACGACGGCGTCGGGGTCCACGTCGATGATCCCCACCGAACGCAGCATGTACCCGATCGCCCGGTTGCGGTATCCGGTGCGCGATTCCGACTGGTACACAGCGTCGTTCACGCGCAGCTCGCGTCCGGCGAAGCGCGAGTAGCAGTCCCGCACCCGTTCGAACTCGTCGGGCCCCTCGATCAGCGAGGCGGCGGTGATCGCCCCGGAGTTGATCATCGGGTTGCTCGGGCGCTGGGTGTCGGGTTCGAGCGCGATCTCGTTGAACGGTTCGCCCGAGGGTTCCACATCGATGTGGCGGGCGACTTCGTCGAGCCCCCGGTCGGCCAGGGCGAGCGCGTAGGTGAACGGCTTGGAGATCGACTGGATGGTGAACCCGACATCGGTGTCGCCGACCCGGTAGACCAGCCCGTCGGCGGTGGCGAGGCACAGCCCGAACGAGTCCGGTGCGACGGCGGCGAGTTCGGGGATGTAGTCGGCGGGCGCGCCGGAGGTGTCGTCTCGGCAGGCCGCGTACACCTCGTCGAGAATGCCCGCGACCACCCCGGGATCGATCCTGTTCGGTTCGGCCACAGCGTCACTGTAGGGGGCATTGACAACGGTTCCCGGGCGGACGCGCGGGGAGATTGTGCTCACACGTCGCGCCCGTCAGCCAGGGGTGCGCCCGCTGGTCGGCGGGCCGTCCCGGCTACCGTCGGACAGTGCGCGACACCGGTCGGGGGCTTTCGCCCGCGGCCCGGCCAAATACACTGGGCGGATCAATCGGAAGTCCGGAGGGAGCGAGTTCAGGTGGGAGTGCTGTCGCGGGTGGATTCACCCGAAGATCTGCGCCGGCTGAGCGTGCCGCAGCTGCGGGAACTGGCGGACGAGATCCGCGAGTTCCTGGTGGCGAAGGTCGCCGCCACCGGTGGTCATCTCGGTCCCAACCTCGGTGTGGTCGAGCTGACCATCGCCCTGCACCGGATCTTCGATTCCCCGGCCGACCCGTTGATCTTCGACACCGGCCACCAGGCCTACGTGCACAAGATCCTCACCGGCCGCAAGGACCGCTTCGACACGCTGCGCATGCGCGACGGCCTGTCCGGCTACCCGTGCCGTGCCGAGAGCGAACACGACTGGGTGGAGTCCTCGCACGCCTCGGCCGCCCTGTCCTACGCCGACGGCCTGGCCAAGGCGTTCTCGCTGACCGACCAGAACCGCACCGTGGTCGCCGTCGTCGGTGACGGCGCGCTCACCGGCGGCATGTGCTGGGAGGCGCTCAACAACATCGCCGGTGCCGACCGCCCGGTGGTGGTCGTCGTCAACGACAACGGCCGCTCCTACGCGCCGACCATCGGTGGCCTCGCCGACCGGCTCACCGCCCTGCGCACCCAGCCCGCCTACGAGCATGCCCTCGACACCGGGAAGCGTCTGCTGAAAAGCATTCCGGCCGTGGGGGATTCGGCCTACTCGATGGTGCACGCGCTCAAGGCCGGGATCAAAGACGCCGTGAGCCCGCAGGAACTGTTCGGCGATCTGGGCATGAAGTACGTGGGCCCCGTCGACGGCCACGACCTGGTCGCGCTCGAGGCGGCCATGCGCCGCGCCAAGGACTTCGGCGGCCCCGTCGTGGTGCACGTGGTGACCCGCAAGGGCAACGGCTACGAGCACGCCGAAAACCACGTCGCCGACCAGATGCACGCGTGCGATCCCATCGACCCGCTCACCGGCCGCCCCCTGGCGGGCAAGAAGGCCAAGGGCTGGACGGCGGTGTTCTCCGAGGAGCTCATCGAGCACGCCGCGCGCCGCGACGACATCGTCGCCATCACCGCCGCCATGCCCGGCCCCACCGGTCTTGCCGCGTTCGGTGAACGCTTCCCCGAGCGCATGTTCGACGTCGGCATCGCCGAACAGCACGCGATGACCTCCGCCGCCGGTCTGGCACTCGGCGGCATGCATCCCGTGGTCGCCATCTACGCCACGTTCCTCAACCGTGCCTTCGACCAGCTGCTGATGGATGTGGCGCTGCTGAAACAGCCCGTCACCGTCGTTCTGGACCGGGCGGGTATCACCGGCCCCGACGGCGCCAGCCACAACGGCATGTGGGACTTCTCGCTGCTCGGCATCATCCCAGGCATCCGCGTGGCCGCCCCCCGCGACGGCGCCACCCTGCGTGAGGAACTCGCCGAGGCGCTCTCCGTCAACGACGGCCCCACCGTGCTGCGCTTCCCGAAAGGCACTGTCGCCGAAGACATCACCGCCGTCGAACGCCTCGACGGCCTCGACATCCTTCGCCTGGCCGTGCCCGGCGCGGGCACGGTGCAGTCCCAGCACGGTGACGTCCTGCTCGTCGCCGTCGGCCCCTTCGCCGACACCGCCGTGCACGTCGCCGAACACCTTGCCCCCCAGGGCATCTCGGTGACCGTGGTCGACCCCCGCTGGGTCCTCCCGATCTCCGACACCCTGGTCAAACTCGCCGAGAACTACCGCCTGGTCGTCACTCTCGAAGACGGTGGCCTGCACGGCGGCATCGGCTCCACCCTCTCCGCCCGCCTGCGTGCTGCCGGCCTAGACGTCCCCACCCGCGATCTCGGCGTCCCCCAGCAGTTCCTCGACCACGCCTCCCGCCCCGAAATCCTCGAGGACCTAGGCCTCACCCCCGAAGTCATCACCCAGCGCATCACCGCCTGGCTCGGCGCCCACTAACCTCTCCGCCTGGCGACGACCGCGAAGTTCAACGGAATCCGCGGCCGTCCGGGTGGCAACGTCCAACCCTGTTCGCAGGCAACGAGCTCCGGGAAGGCGGGCCAGTCCATATAGGGCAGCTCCCGCACCGCCTCGATCGCCAGTCCCGCGTCGAGCAGTGCTCCCACGACCTCACCGAGATCGTGTCGCCATTCATGATTGGTGGTGTGGGCGATCTGCCCGGCGGAATCCTCGGTGTAAGTGCCCGAATCCGTGTACGTCCTCGTCCCGCCCCCACCGAGGTAGTCGTCGGAGATCTCCCACGGCTCGAACCCCATCGCGCCGAGGATCGGATGATCGTCCCGCATCGAGAACACTCCACCCGGCTCCAGCAGATCGTGGACTTGTATGCCGGACTGAACTATGAGTGAATCGCGGTCGAAAAGTGAGATTCGGCGGATTGGACGCGAGTGCAGCTTGGTGGACTACCCGTCACCCGCGGCTCGGGGCGCTTCACGGCTGCGTCTGACGAACTGAGCTACTCGACCTTCGGGGTGAGTGCCTTGGTCAGTGCCGGTACGGCGAGGGTTCGTTGCCACGGTCGTGCTCCACCTGCACGCAAGAACTCCTCGATCGCGACGAAGAGCTCTTCGGGGGTGCCGACGTTCTTGTAGTCGGGGAGCCCGTCCCAGCACAGCCGACGCACGAGATCGGGGGACAGCAGGTTTTCCACGGGGATGGAGTGTTCGGTGGAGAGTTCGCCCATGGCGTTGCGGGCGGTGGTGAGGCGGGCGGCGGCGATGGGATCGCGGCGTTCCCAGCGGTTGACGGGGGGTGGGCCGTCGAAGGGGAGGGTGAGGGGTGGGAGTTGTTTGTCGGGGAGGGCGCGGGCGCGGTCTACGGCGGCGAGCCAGTCGCGGGAGTAGCGGCGTTGGCGGGGGCCGCCGAAGACGGGGAGGGTGCGCAGTTGGGCGATGGTGCGTGGGTCGTTGGTCGCGGCGGCGACGATGGCGGAGTCGGGGAGGATGCGGGAGGGGGCGACGTCGCGGGCGCGGGCCAGTTCGTCGCGGGTGGTCCACAGTTCGCGGACGACGGCGAGTTGGCGGGGGCGGCGCAGGGTGTGGATGCCGGAGGTGCGGCGCCAGCGGTCGGCCTTGGGGGCGGGCGGGTCCATGGTGCGGACGTGTTCGAATTCCTCTGCGGCCCAGTCCATTTTGCCCTGGGCGGCGAGGTCTTCGGCGACGGTGTCGCGCAGTTCCAGGAGGAGCTCCACGTCGAGGGCGGCGTAGTTGAGCCACTCGTCGGGCAGCGGGCGGGTGGACCAGTCGGCGGCGCCGTGGCCTTTGCGCAGGGAACGGCCGAGCAGGTTCTCCACCATGGCGGCCAGGCCGACGCGCTCGTAGCCGGCGAGGCGGCCGCCGAGTTCGGTGTCGAAGAGGCGGGCGGGGCGCAGGCCCAGTTCGGCGAGGCCGGGAAGGTCCTGGTCGGCGGAGTGCAGCACCCATTCGAGGTCGTTGATCGCCTCGGCCAGCGGGGTGAGCGCGTCGGTGACGGGGATGGGGTCGATCAGGAAGGTGCCCGCGCCTTCGCGGCGCAGCTGGATCAGGTAGGCGCGCGCGGAGTAGCGGAAACCGGACGCGCGTTCGGCGTCGACGGCGAGCGGGCCGGTGCCCGCGGCGATGGATTTGGCGGCCGCGGCGACCTCGTCGGGGGAGGCCAGCACGGGTGGAACCCCCTCGGCGGGGGCGAGCAGGGGCTCTGCTGCGGTTGGTTCCTCGGCGACCGACATAAACGTGAACTCTACGTGGCGATCACGGTCTGTCGGTGTGGGTATAGGAGTCCGGCCGTAAATGCGTGATTCCGGCGGGGGGTAATCCGGCGGCGAAGGCGAGCACCTCGCAGAATGCCTCCACGTGACGGCGCATCTCGGTGTTCATCGCCGTCCACGACGCGCGTAGCTCCAGTTGGTGGGCGCGTGGTGGGCCCGCGATGTCGCCGTACCGCACCGAACTCGTGGCGGTGACGGTGCCGCCGAGGGCGGTGAACGGTTCGCCACGTGACTCCAGGGAGTCGACCAGCCAGCTCCAGGCGACCTCCGGGAGCAGCGGGTCGGCGGCGAGGGCGGCGTCGATGTCGGCCTGGATGTAGGCGACCAGCCGGAACACGCCGTGCCAGGCCTCGTCTCCGTCGGGGTCGTGGAGCAGGATCAGCCTGCCGAAGGCGTCGCCCTCGGAGTCGGTCGGCACTACCGGGCTGTCGGGGTGCACGACCTCCGCCCCGAGCGCATAGGAGAACGGCGCCAACCGCTGTGGGGGGCGGATAGGCGCCAGCTCGATTCGAGGGTGCACGGTTGCGGTGCCCATCGCATCGACCGCCGCCCGGAAAGAAGCAGGCTCGCGGGGCGTTCCCCCGGTCGGTGCGGCGCCGTCGCGGATGTCGAGCGGTGTCACGAGGGCAACCGTAGACGGTGGGTGTGCGGGGCGTGCGGAGGCGCGCCGCCTACGGCGGGCCGGTCGGGGGTGCGTTGCGGAGGGTGCATTCTGTGGCGCTTCGCGATGCGCGATGTGCGATGAGACGAGCGAGCCGGAGGCCGCGCGACTCTACCCCGACGTGGGGGTGGAGTCGCCCGCCCCGCCCCCTAGGATCATCGTGGTGAGCACCTACACCCGCCGCCGGTTGACCGATGCCCCTTTCCTGGCCGCCGCCACCGGCGCGACGCCGAGCAGGCGACCGGTTTGGTTCATGCGTCAGGCAGGCCGTTCGCTGCCCGAGTACCGGGAGCTGCGCAAGGGCATCGGCATGCTCGAGTCGTGCTTCGACCCGGAGCTGGTGTGTGAGATCACCATGCAGCCGATCCGTCGTCACGGTGTGGACGCGGCAATCCTGTTCTCCGACATCGTCGTTCCGCTCAAGGCGGCGGGCATCGATCTCGACATCGTGCCCGGTGTCGGCCCGGTGATCGCCTCGCCGGTGCGCACCGAGGCCGATGTGCGCGCCCTGCCGAGATTGCGTCCGGAAGAGGTCGGCGCGGTCACCGCGGGCGTGCGGCTGCTCACCGACGCGCTCGGTGACACCCCGCTCATCGGTTTCGCCGGTGCACCGTTCACGCTGGCCTCCTACCTGGTGGAGGGTGGGCCGAGCAAGCAGCACGAGCGCACCAAGGCGATGATGCACGCCGACCCGAAGACCTGGCACGCGCTGCTCGGCACCCTTACCGACATCACCATCGCCTTCCTGCAGGCCCAGCTCGCCGCCGGTGTCGACGCGGTGCAGCTGTTCGATTCCTGGGCGGGCGCGCTGTCGCTGGCCGACTACCGCGAGTTCGTGCTGCCGCACTCGGAACGCGTGTTCGCCGAGATCGCCGACGCGGGCGTGCCGCGCATCCACTTCGGTGTGGGAACCGGTGAGCTGCTCGGCGCGATGGGCGAGGCCGGTGCCGATGTGGTCGGCGTCGACTGGCGGGTGCCGCTCACCGACGCCGTGCGCCGGGTCGGTGCCGGGAAGGGTCTGCAGGGCAACCTGGACCCGGCCATCCTGTTCGCCGGATTCGACGCGGTCGAGGCGGAAGCGCGGCGCATCGTGGCGGAGGCGGACGAGGCGATCACGCTCGGCGCGACCGGTCATATCTTCAACCTGGGTCACGGGGTGCTGCCGGACACCGATCCCGGCGTGCTGACGGCGCTGGTCGAACTCGTGCATTCGCTCTGAGGCGCCAGGCCGAGGCGGCCGTCTGACAATCCCCCTCGCCGCCGCGCTCGATGGTCGTCGATCGCCCGGGTGGGTGGTGGACGTTCGCCGCCGGTCACGAGCCGCGCTCCGGAGCTCGACGTGACACTGCCGACACAGCGTGGGCGCGTCTTATGTGCATCGGCAGAACGGCTACGGTCGGAGGATGCGGATCGCGGTTGTCGGGGGCGGAATCAGCGGGCTCGTCGCGGCGTACCGGTTGCGTCAGCGCCTCGGTGAGAGCGCCGATATCGTCGTGCTCGAGCAGCGCGGGCGGGTCGGCGGGGTGCTGCACACCGGTGAATTGGCCGGGGAGCCATTGGATCTCGGTGCTGAGGCGTTCGTCGGGCGCAGGCCCGAGGTGATCGAGTTGATGGGCGAACTCGGCCTCGACGATCAGCTGGTACGACCTGCCGGGAAACGCCCACTGGTGTGGGCAGGGGGGAGTGCGCACCCGCTGCCGGGGCGGACCTTGATGGGCATCCCGTCTGATGCCGAATCGCTGCGCGGGCTCGTCGACGACGAAACCCTGCACCGGGTGGCGACCGAGCCGGAGCGGCCGCTGCGCTGGGAACCCGGTTCGGACGTGGACGTGCAGTCGCTGGTCGCCGAGCGGTTCGGTCGGCAGGTTGTGGAACGCAGTGTCGATCCGCTGCTCGGCGGGGTGTACGCGGGGATCAGCGCGTCGATCGGCATCCGTGCGGCCTTGCCGACGCTGGCCGCTGCCCTCGATCAAGGCGCACCGAGTCTCACCGACGCCGTTCGGACAGCGATGCCCGCCCCCAGCTCCGCGCCGGTCTTCGGTGGACTCCGCGACGGATACGGCGCCCTGCTCGCCGCGCTGACCGAGGCGTCGCGGGCCCGCTTGGTGACCGATCTCCCCGCGACACGGCTGGCTCGGTCACCCCGGGGTTGGGTGGTCGACCCGCTGGGCGCTGTCGACGCGGTCGTCCTCGCGACACCCGCGCCGGTCACCGCCCGGCTGTTGCACTTCGTCGCGCCCGAGGCGGCTGCTCTGGCGGATGGAATCGAACTGTCGTCGTCGGCGCTCGTCGCGATGGCACTGCCGAAAGACACCGCCCTGCCGGACAATTCAGGCATCCTCGTCGCCACCGGAGAACCCTTGCGCGCCAAGGCTTTCACCTTGTCGAGCCGTAAATGGCCGCACCTGGCCGCACGTGATGTCGCCCTGGTCCGCGCCTCGTTCGGCCGCTTCGGCGACGAGAAACCCCTCACCTGGACCGACGACGAACTCGTCGCCGCGGCCGTCGAGGACCTGAGCACCGTCACCGGAGCCGCGATCAGCCCGCATGCCGCCGTCGTGCAGCGCTGGCCCGGCGGCCTGCCCCAATACGCCCCCGGCCACACCGAACTAATCGACGCCATCGAAGCCGCGATCGCCCCGCTCGAAGGACTCGCCGTCGCAGGCGCCTACCTGCGCGGAGTCGGAGTTCCGGCGTGCGTCGCCGCGGGCACCGCTGCCGCGGAACGGGTCGCACACAGCCTTCATCATTGACACGGCTGCGCATTGCGGTCGGCGGCACGACGCGAACGCAGGCCGAAGCCGACCCGGGTCGCAGTGCACATACCCGGTCGCGGCGTGGCTACCACCATCGGCGATAGCGTTCGTGCATGATCGCCCGCTGTGACCAGTCCCGCTGAGCGACCGACCCTGATCCTCGACCCCGATCTCGGTCCCGTCGAACTACACGCGGGGGAGGCGACCACCGTGACGGCCGTCTTCCGCGCCGACGGATCCTCGCCGTGGCGTGCGGTCGAGCACCACCTGGACTGATCCCGGCCGCCGCGCGAAATCCGCGCAGTGGCACCATGGATTCATGGCGCGACTCGACTACCAGGCCCTCAATTCCACCATCCGGTACCTGATGTTCTCGGTGTTCCAGGTACAGCCGGGCGTGCTCGGCGACGACCGGGCGGCGGCGATCAAGGAGGCGCAGACCTTCTTCGACCGGCTGGCCGACAAGGGTGTGGTGTTGCGCGGCATCTACGACGTGGCCGGGTTGCGCGCCGACGCCGATTTCATGCTGTGGACGCACGCCGAACGGGTCGAGGACCTGCAGGCCGCCTACGCCGATTTCCGGCGCACCACCGAGCTGGGCAAGGCCAGTGCCCCGGTGTGGAGCAATGTGGCCGTGCACCGCCCGGCGGAGTTCAACAAGAGCCACATCCCGGCGTTCCTCGCCGGTGAGGACCCGGGCAACTACATCTGCGTGTACCCGTTCGTGCGGTCCTACGAGTGGTACCTGCTGCCCGACGAACAACGCCGCAAGATGCTCGCCGACCACGGCAAGGCCGCACGTGGCTACCCGGACGTGCGGGCCAACACGGTGAGCTCGATGGCGCTCGGCGACTACGAGTGGATCCTGGCGTTCGAGGCCCCCGAACTGCACCGCATCGTCGACCTCATGCGCGATCTGCGCGCTACTGAGGCCCGCCTGCACGTCCGCGAGGAGACCCCGTTCTTCACCGGCCCGCGCGTAGAGGTCGAGCAGCTGATCAACGCCTTGCCGTAGGCACTACGCTTTCGGCTCGAGCTTGAGCGCGATCGAGTTGATGCAGTAGCGCTGGTCGGTGGGGGTGGGGTAGCCCTCGCCCTCGAAGACGTGGCCGAGGTGGCTGTGGCAGTTCGCGCACAGCACCTCGACCCGGCGCATGCCGAGCGAGTCGTCGGGACGCAGGATCACCGCGTCGGAATCGGCGGGGTCGAAGAACGACGGCCACCCGCAGTGCGAGTCGAATTTCTCTGTGCTGCGGAACAATTCGGCACCGCAGGCACGGCAGGTGTAGACGCCCTCGGTCTTGGTGTCGGTGTACTCGCCGACGAAAGGTCGCTCGGTGGCGGCCTCACGCAGCACGGCGTATTCCTCGGGGTTCAGTTTGGCCCGCCACTCCTGCGGCGTCAGCTGGATGCGCGGCGCGGGCAACGAGGTATCGGAACTCATCACTCCACGCTAATGGTTTCGCGCCGCGCGCGCCGAAACGCTACTTCAGGGCGGGTTCGCGTTCCTCGACCGGTGCCACCGGATCGTCGCGGTCAGGGGTCGCCGCGGGCGCGGGTTCTTCCGCTGCGCCGTCGCGTGAGTCCGGTGCCGTCGCCATCCAGACCGGGTCGATGCCGAACTGCAGCCTGCCTTCGCGGCGGGCGGCCAGGTAGCGGTCACCGAGCACGCAGAACACCACGATGAGCAGCAGACCCCAGCCGAAGGTCACCCGCAGGTATTCGAGCGCGCGGCCGGTGCTCTGCCAGCGGTCCGACAACCACTTGTCGTAGGTCATGAACCCGAAGATCGCCAGCCAGGCCGGCCAGTTGCGCAGCACGGAATTGCGCAGCACCACTGTCATCAGGAACGGGAACAGCATCATCGAGTAGTACATCTGGCCCAGCGACGGCAGCAGGAACGAGGCCGTGAGCAGCACACCGGAGAACGTGGTGACGAAGAACAGTTCGTCATCGCGGTAGTAGCGCCACAGCAGCCACAGCGACACCGCGACGACACCGGCCATCACCACCTGCACCAGCAGGATCAGCCAGTGCGGCAAGCCGTAGTAGGCACCGTTGCCGCCGACCGAGCTGTTGAAGTAGTCGCGGGTCTGCGCCAGGTAGGGCAGCACATGGGTGAAGAACCGTTCGGGGTCCTTCGACAGCGGCCAGGCCGCCGCGGTGAGCGCGACGGGCACACCGATACCGGTGATGAACACCTTCCACTGCCCGCGCACCGCCGCGACGAGCAGCAACGGAGCCAATGTCGGTTTCACGGCGATGCTCAGGCCGAGCGCGGCGCCCGCCCACAGATCACGCCGCCGCAGCAGCAGATGAATGAATGCCAGCTCGGCCAGCAGCAGACACCCGTTGACATTGGTGAACACCAACGTGTTGATGACCGTCTCGGAGGCGAACATCGCCAGCAGCAGCGCGGGCGCGGCCACCGAACCGATGCCGAACTTGAACAACCGCAGCAGCAGGTACCAGGCGAGCAGGATCGCCGCGGCGTTCAAGGCGATGAACAGCCACCGCGACAGCTCGTACTCGATGATCGCGACGGGCGCGATCACCAGGGTTCCGCTGGGCGGGTACAGGTAATGGGGGTCGACCGAGTCGAAGTTGGCCGTGTACACGGGCCTGCCGTTCAAGAACTCGAACGAGGCGTTGTACACCGGGCGATAGTCGTCGGTGACGAAACCGTTGATCGCCTTGATGAAGACACGGTTCAGCACCGTCATGACCGCGAACGGCCACAATGCGAACTTCATCACCTCGGCGGCGGTGCGAGCGGTGCGGGGCTCGAGCTGTCGGAACAACACTGGGGCACGGTACACCGGATCGGGTTGCGATGGTGTCGCCGGACCCGTCCGACGCGCCGTGACGCGCCGGTCGGATGGCGATCAGGCGGGGCAGGCGCCGCCGTCGGCGGGCAGTTTCCCCTCCGCTAGATAGGCGTTCACGGCCTGCTGCGCACACCCGGAATGCGCGACCACCGGATGCCCCCAGCCCTGCCAGGTCATGGTGGCGTGCCGGGCGCCCGCGGCACCGAGCGCGCCGGTGACCGAGGCCGCGGCGCCGCCGACGACGGGGTCGGCGGCACCGGCGAACACCAGCACGGGCAGCGACAGGTCGTCGGGCAGCGGCGGGGCGGTGGAGACGGGCCAGGCCGAGCACACCATCAGCCCGATCGCGGCGGTGCGACCGAAAACCGGATATTTGCCCGCCCAGGTGTCGGCCAGTTCGCGGGCCCGATCGGGAGTGGGCGGTTGCTGGCTGTCGGTGCACCGGTTCACGAACTCGCCGTCGGACGAGATCGCCGCCGCCTCACGCCCGACCAGTGCGATCAGCGGCCCGCGATCGCCACGGTCGGCCGCGGCGAGGATGTCGGCCAGCGCGGTGACCCGGGTGTTCTGATCCCCGCGCGGGCTCGACAGGAAACCGGTGAGCGCGGTCGCCAGGTCGGCGGCCGTCACCTCGCCCAGTCCGCCGGCCGTCGCCTTGTTCATCAACCCGACGACGGTCGCGCGCGGATCGGGTCCGAGGGCGCAATTTGCCGCCTTGCATCGCTGGGCGAACGCGGTGAGCGCGGCCTCGGCGCCGGTGACGCGCGCCTCGGCCATGGTCGCGGCGTCGGCGCCCACCGGTTCCGGTGCGTCGAGGACGAGCCGGGCCAGGTGGTCGCCGTAGCGGCGCGCGTAGCTGAGCGCGACCTTGCCGCCGTTGCCCGCACCGAGCAGGTTGATCTTCTCGACCTGCCACTGCTTACGCAGCTGTTCGATGTCGTCGGCGGCGTGCGGTGCGTCGAAGGTGCCCTCGTAGGGCTGCAGGAAGTCGCGGCAGGCGATGGTCGCGTCCTGACTGAAACCGGCGACGGCACCGACCTGGTCGGCGTTGCCGACACCGGTCTGCCCCAGATCGGTCAGCACCGCGCGCAATTGGGCCGGGATGCAGTCGATGGGCTGGGAGGCGCCGATGCCGCGCCGATCCACCGCCACGACCGGCTGCGCGGTGAGCAGCGCGCGGTTGGGGCCGACGGCCAGACCGGCGAGGGTGGAGGCCGAGGACCGGTCGGCGCCGGAGGTCAGCACCAGCGGGGCCACATCGGTGGGGGTCTCGGGCAGCCGGGCACGCAGGGCGCCCGCGCGGAAGGTGCCGAGCACGGTGCCCGCGGTATCGATGGGCGTCGAGAAATCGGCGCATTCGAGTACGAGTCCGGCGGGCACGTCGCCGAAGGCCAGCGAGCTGATGGTCGACTCGGTGCAGTCGCGCCAGGTGAGATCGGACTTGGGGACCTCGGCGGTGCCGAGATCCTCGGTGGCGGGCTCCTGGGTCGCCACCCCACCGGCGCCCGGCCGTTCCACCGCGACGACGGGCCGATCCGACGGTCCCGCCCCGCAGCCCGCGAGCATGATCGACAGTGTCGCGGCCGTTACCGCGGCCCGAGTCAAGCGCATGGCTACACCCTGCCAGGTTCGGCGCCGGGTTTCATCGACGGGCCCAGCGGGCCAGCACGGTGCCGTCGTCGTCGAGCACCAACTGCTTGCGTGCCATCGAGGTGCCGAATTGCTTCGCCGACAGCGAGATTCGCCCGCCCGCCCCGCCGACCAGCAGCGGCGCCGTGGTGAGGCACAGTTCGTCGACCAGGTCGGCCTCGGCCAGCTGACCGAACAGATGTGGTCCGCCCTCGCACAACACCCGCGGCAATCCGCGCTCGGTGAGCACCCGCAGCAGCGCAGCGGGCGTGATCGCGAACTCCGCCGCGACCACCACCTCGGCGCCCGCGTCCTCGAGCGCCGTGACGCGGTCCTTGTCGGCCTGGGCGGTGGTGAGGATCAGCGGCGGGGTCCGCGCGTCGGTGAACAGCCGCGCCGCCGGATCGAGGTTCGCGCTGCCCGACACCACGGCGATCGGTGGTGGGCTGCCGTCCTCGCTGCCGCCGACCCCGTGCCGGAAATGCGCACGCCGGTGTTCGTCGTCGGTGCGGGCGCCGCCGTAGTTCTCGGTGCGCACGGTGCCCGCGCCGACCAGGATCACGTCGGCGAGCTCGCGCAGCAGCTTGAACACCAGCTTGTCGGCCGGGGTGGCCAGTCCCTTCGTCACGCCGTCGACGGCGAGCGCGCCGTCGATGCTGCTGACGAAGTTGGCCCGCACCCAGGGCCGCTCCAGGTGCCTCGGGTACGCATAGCTCCTGGCCAGTGCGTCGGCGTCGAGATCTGCGAGCTGGGTCACATTAGGGATACGCTGCATAGGTACCGATGCAACCACGTCCGTACGATTCGCACATGCAAGAACGCCTCGTCGATCGCCACCCGGAGGTCCCGGCCGACCAGCTCGTCGCCCAGATGGTGCCCCCGCCCATGTTCGACGAGGTCAGCTTCGCCTCCTACATTCCCGACCCCAAGGAACCCAGCCAAGCGGCCGCGGTTCGCAAGGCCGAGGAATTCGCCGGTCAGGTCGCCAAGATCCACAAGGCCGCGTCGAAGAAGAGCCTCTTCGGCAAGAAGAAGGCTGTCACAGGGGCTGGCCTGTACCTCGACGGTGGTTTCGGTGTGGGCAAGACCCACCTGCTCGCCTCGATCTTCCACAGCGCGCCCGCGCCGAAGTCATTCGGCACCTTCGGCGAGCTGACCAACCTGGTCGGCGCCCTCGGTTTCGTCAACGCGGTGGAACGGCTCTCCGCCAACAGTCTGCTGTGCATCGACGAGTTCGAACTCGACGACCCGGGCGACACCACGATGGTCTCGCGCCTGCTCACCGAGCTGTCCGCCGCGGGCGTCTCGATCGCGGCGACCTCCAACACCCTGCCGAGTCAACTCGGTGAAGGCCGTTTCGCCGCGCAGGACTTCCTGCGCGAGATCAAGAAGCTCGGCGCCATCTTCGAGCCGGTGCGCGTCGACGGCCCCGACTACCGCCACCGCGACCTGCCGCCCGCTCCCGAGCCCACCTCGCCCGAGGTGCTGGCCGAACGGGCCGCCGCCACACCGGGTTCCACCCTCGACGACTACGACGCCCTGCTGACGCACCTGAGCACCCTGCACCCGTCGAAGTACGGCGCGCTCATCAACGGTGTCACCTCGGTATTCGTCGCCGGGGTGCACCCGGTGACCGATCAGGCCGTCGCGCTGCGCATCGTCGTGCTCGCCGACCGCCTCTACGACGCGAGCATCCCGGTCACCGTGTCCGGCGCCAAGCTCGACGAGATCTTCTCCCAGGAGATGCTCGACGGCGGGTACCGCAAGAAGTACCTGCGCGCCATCTCGCGTCTGCTCGCGCTGTCGCGGTTCGAGGCCGCTACCGCGTAGGGATCACAGCTTCCGTTCGAAGACGAAATCGTCGTGCACCTGGTTGCCGACGGTCATCGTCTTGGTGCCCACCCGCACGAACCCGTGCTTGCCGTAGAAGCGTTGCGCGCGTTCGTTGTCCTGGTTGACCCCGAGCCACACCGCGTCGGCGCCCGACTCGCGCGCGGCGTCGACGGCGGCATCCATGAGCGCACCGGACACCCCGGTGCCGTGGTGTCCGGGCAGCACGTACATCTTGCTGAGTTCGACCACCGATCCCGGGCTGACCTGTGCGTCGATGGCCGGATCGGTCGGCCTGCCCGCGATCAACATGGCGTAGCCGACGATCTCGTCACCGTCGACGGCCTTGAGGACCGTGCGATCCGGGTCGGACAGGTACTCGCCGAAACGGTCGCCCGAGAGCATCTGGGTCAGGAAGATCTCGATGTCGGCCGGGTCGGCCTGCGGGGGACAGGCCAGCGGGAACGTCGCGGTCGCCACATCGCTGAGGGCTTCGGCGTCCCAGAGTCCGGCCCGGTCGACGACGACGGAGCTGTTGGTCATCGTTCCAGTACAGCATGGGCGTGGCGGTGGTAGGCAGCACTGTGGGCATCGCGGCGGTGGCACCGTGACGGCGGTCCCGAGTACTCTCCTGCCCATGACTAGCGGTAGCCGCATCGGGATCGTCGGTGCGGGAGTTGCGGGATTGGCTTGCGCGAAGGTGTTGAGTCAGGCCGGGTTCCCGGTCGAAGTCTTCGATCGAGCCCCTGACGTGGGCGGTGTGTGGAGCGTCACCCGCCGCTACCCGGGCCTGCGTTCACAGAACAGCAAGCACACCAACCACTTCAGCGACCACCCGATGCCGGAGGACTACCCGCGCTGGCCGGACGGTCAGCAGATGCAGGCCTACCTCGCCGGGTACGCGCAGAAGTTCGGTCTCACCGGGAATCTGCGACTGGGCACCGAGGTGGTCGCGGCCGACCCGGTCGACAGCGGCTGGTTGCTCGAGATCCGCGACGGGATGGGTGTGCACCGCAGCACCTGCGATCACCTGATCGTCGCCAACGGTGTGTACAGCGACCCGGTGCTGCCGGACCTGCCCGGTGCGGTCGCCTTCCGCGCCGCGGGCGGGCAGCTGTGTCATGTCTCGCAGTTCCACGACGCCGAACTGGCACGCGACCGTTCGGTGGTCGTCGCCGGGTACGGCAAGTCGGCCTGCGATGTGGCCGAGGCGGTGAGTCACCTCGCCGACGAGACCAGCGTGGTCGCCCGCAGGCTCACCTGGAAGATGCCGCGCAAGTTCGGATTCGGCACCGACTACGAACGATTGCTGCTCACCCGCGCGGGCGAGGCGCATTTCCCGTCCCGGTTCGGCCACCGCGCCGAACGCCTGCTCGACCGGCTCGCCCTGCGCGAGGCGAACCTCGACCTGCTGCAGGAACGGGTGACGCGCAAGCTGCGGCTGCGCGAGCTCGGCCTGGTCCCCGACGGTTCACTGGCCGAGATGGCGACCAGCAGCGCCGCGCTGGTCACCGAGGGGTTCTTCGATCAAATCGAGGCGGGCCGCATCGCCGTGCACCGCGACGCCGAGATCGTCGAACTCATCGGCGGGCAGCACGGGCCCGCGGTCCGGTTGTCCGACGGGACGCTGAAACTGGCCGAGATCGTGGTGTGCGCCACCGGATATCGCCAGGAGGTACCGTTCCTCACCCCGTTCGTGCGCCGTTCGCTCACCGACGAGGCGGGCGACTTCCGGCTCTACCGCCACATCCTGCCCGTCGAGGTGCCCAACCTCAGTTTCGCCGGCTACAACAGCTCCAATGTGAGCGCCCTCAGCGCCGAGGTCGGCGCGCACTGGATCGCGGGGCTGCTCACCGGCGCCTTCGTGCCGCCGGTCGCCGAACTGATGAACAACGACATCGACGAACGCCTGGCCTGGTCGCGGGCCCGTAGCAACGGCGCGCACGCGCACGGTGCGTCGGTGATCCCGTTCTCGCTGGGCAATATCGACGAGATGCTCGACGACCTCGGCACCCCGCTGCCGCTGTCGGCCCGGCTCGGGCAGTGGGTGCGCCCGGTGCGGCCCGCGACCTACCGCGGCGTGCTGCGCAACCGCAACGCCGCCCCGGCGCCGACACCGGTCGCGGTGGTCGAGGGATAACCGACACGCGGTGCGGCCGCTTGGTGACGAACCGGGCGTTGGTGATAATCCTCGCGTGGAAGCGCTGGATCTGAACCTGCTGCCCGCCTTGGACGCGCTGCTCGACACCAACAGCGTCACCGAGGCGGCCCGGCGACTGCACACCTCCACCTCGGCGATGAGCCGAACCCTGACCCGGTTGCGTGAGGTGTTCGGTGACCCGCTGCTCGTGCGCTCCGGCAGGCATCTGGTGCCCACCCCGCGCGCCCTGGAACTGCGCCAGGACGTGGCGGCGCTGGTCGAGGCGAGCCGGGTGCTGCTCACCTCGCACGAGGGCGGCGGTGTTCGCAGGCAGCGGGATTTCGTGGTCCGCGTGGGTGATGCGGTGGCGGCGCGGCTCGCGGGACCGCTGCTCGGCGCGGTCGGGGCGCAACTGCCCGGCGTGACGGTTCGGCTGCTGGCCGCGGACCCCGCCGACAGTGCCGTGGCCCTGCGCGACGGACAGGTCGACATCGAGGTGGGCGTGCTCGGCCGCACCGACCCCGAAACCGTTGTGCAGCGGTTGTTCAGCGACCGCTGGGTCGGTGTCGCGGCCGCCGACCACCCCTTCGCCGCCGACCGCCCCACCGTCGCCGCCTACGCCTCCGCGCGCCACCTCGAGGTGTCACCCACCGGCCGCACCCACAGTCCCATCGATGACCGCCTCGCCCTGCACGGTCGCACCCGCCGCGTCGTCGCGACCGTCGCCGACCTGGCGACCGCGTTGTTCACCGTGGCGACCACCGAACTGATCTGCCCCGCCCCCGCGGCGTTGTCCCGCCCGGCCTGCCAGGCGCTCGGCCTGGCCACCTTCGAGATCCCACTGCCGCTGCCCGCCCCCGTCGTCGCCATGGCCTGGCATCCGCGCAATACCGCCGACTCTGGCCATCGCGCCGTGCGCGAACTCGTCGCGACGGTACTGCGCGACGCGCCGGAGGTACGCGATGTGCGCTCGGTGGGAGTCGCCGTCTAGCCGAGGTCCTGCGTCGGCGGACCGAAGACGTCGCGGCGGCCGGGTGGCAGGCCGGCGGAGCGCTTGAGCTCGTCGAGCATGGCCTGCAGTTTGTCCACGTGGGCGGCGGATTCGAGGTCGAAGGCGCGGTAGGTGCCGGTCACCGTGATGCCTGCCGGGTCGGTGGCCGTGGGAATGGGGGCAGGGCCGAGGTTGTCGTCGGCGCTCGACGAGGTGTGGGTGGCGGGCAGGTCGACCGCCGGGGCGGGTCGGCCGTGCCGGGTCCCGGTGTCGTTGTCGGAGTTGGTGAATCGCGCGGTGCTGTGAGCCGCCTGGGCCGCGAGCGGACCTGTGTTCGCGTCCTGTCCGAACGTCCGGCCGTTCTCCTCGGCGCTGTGACCGTGCGGTCGGCTGGATTGCGCGCCTCGGTCGTATCGGCCGTTCGCCGCTTCGTCGGACGCGCCGGGTTGAACGCCCTGGGTGGCGCGGTCCGCCTGCTGGTGCGTCCGGCCGGGATCGCCCGCCGCCTGGGCGGAGTGGCCCGCCTGATGCGGGTGGTCCGCCGGCATGGCTGCTCCGCCGGACGGGTCGACGGATTCCGTCGCCGGGCTGGTTAGGTAGTCGGTTCCGCCGACCGAAAACTCGGACCGAGGTGCCTGGTCGAGGTGCTCCGACGGCGCGGTGGCTCGGCCCGGCACGTGCCCGGCGTCGACCTGGGCCGAATCGGCGGGTGGCGGTGCGACCAAACGGGCGGGGGCTGCCGGTTTGTCGGTGGTGCTCGAGTTGCGAGGCGTGAAGTCGGCGAAGACGGACTCGCCGCGGGAGTCCGTGGTGAAGCCGTTGCGGGCGTGACCGTTTCGCGGCGGGGTGGGAAGGGTCGTCTCCACGTCGTCGTCGAAGGACCACTGGATCCCGTTGGCACTGCCGTTCTTCGGCCCGGAACCCGACCGATCGGCGAACCCGTTGAAGGTCGTCCCGTTCGTCACGACCCGGGCTTCGGCCGCGTGAGCATCTTCGGCCGGGATGATTCCGGCACGTTCTTGCTCGCCCGGACTCGGATGCCCACCCGTACCGGCCAACGGTCCGCGCGCCGAGCTCGCCTGCTGGTCGTCGACGTGACCCGACGCATGTGCGGCGCGGCGCACATCGCCGGAATCGTCGACCCGCTCGCCCGCCGTGCCAGCGTGGAATGAGCTGTGCCGCACGTCTTCCGATCCGCCGGCGTGTTCGACGGGGGCGCGTTGGTCGGTTGCCCGGTGGGGGCCGGATCCGTTGCGCTGAGCCTGCGGATCGACTCCGTTGGGCGACCAGGTCACATTGCCGGAAGTGGTGTGGCGTTCGGTGCCACGGGTCTCGGTGGGAACCTTGCCGACAGGCCGCGCGCGTTCGACGCTCGCGGACCCGCCCGAAACGGTCGCGGCGTCCTCATCGTGGCGGCCGAGCTCATCGGTCGAATCCGGCAGCGGGGCAGCACGATTCGCGGCGAGACCGACCCCTTGCGCCGCGATGTCGTCGGCCACCCCACGCGCCGGCGCCTCCCGCTCCGGCTGCGCGGGCAGTCGGCCGTTCACACGCTGCGAATTCGGGACGGCTTCCCGCACAGGCGCTTCCGGCACATGCGCTCCGTTCACCTTCGGTCGCTGTGCGGAGTCACCGCGCGCACCGCGGGCCGCCTGGGGTTCAGGATCGCCGAGTCCCGACGACTGGACCGCGAACGCGGCGGTACGAGGCTCACCCTCCTCGTGCGACGCGACCCGACCACGTTCGCCCGCGACCACACCGCTCTGCGGTTCGGTCGTCGCGCGGGGGACCGGGGGAGCGGTGATGGGCCAGGTGGGATCCCCTAGGTGGTCGGGGACCGAGCGGCTCGACTGACGGCGCTCCAGCGGCGGCTTGGTGGCTTCCTCGTGGGCGGCGGCCCGCTCGGCGGCCTCGCGGACTTCTCGTCTGCTGCGCCCACGGGCGGGCGGTGGGGCCGGATCGTCGCCGCCGTCGAGCGCGTCGAGCCGGGCACTGAGCCGGGAAATGTCCTGTGACGCATGGAAAGCCCAGGCTTCGAGGCGGCGGATGCGGAGCTGGTCGGGCACGTCCTCGTCGTCACCGGGGAAGCCGGGGACCTCCTGGGCGACGCGCGCGGCGACGACATCGAGCTTCTCGCTGACCTCACGCAGCGCCGCGGCGATATTCGCCAGCATCGACCCGATGGTTTCGTCGTGCTCAGCGTGGTTCATGCACACCCTACTTCCGGTGGACGGCGAGCGTGCCCGCCTCGGCCGCCTGCGATCATATCCACCGGTGCCCGCCGACGCGTTGTAGTGATCCTCGGCCGGTGCGCCAGGCGACGCGCCGAACCTTTTCGTAATCGGGACGAAAAGGACCGGCAACCCGGCCGGTCTGTGTATCGAAATGATCAAGATCTTCGCCGGTCCGTGCGACGTTGGCACAATGAAAGGGCTTGATATACAAGCAATGTCGTCGTTGTGATCTCGATCACCACACGGCGACGCACCCGAGTGCGGGTCAAGGGGGCTGGCGGCGTGTCGGCGGCTGCGGGAACCTGAGTGCAGGTCGTGGGCGCGGGGCGTACGGCAGGCCCCTGGTGAGGGAGTGATGGTGTGAGGACGAAGCGGCGAAGCGACACCCAGGTGGTGTGCGGACGGCGGGCGCTGCTCGACGAACTCGGGATCTCCGAGGGCGGTCGTCGCGCGGCGCCCGAACGCACCGGATACGGCTGTGGTTGCCCCGATTGCGTTGCGAAGCAATGGAACACTCAGCGGCTCGAACATTGGATCTGTGGCAGGCTGACGGCGGCGGGCGCCGACGAGGCGCAGGTGGACGCCCGGGTGGGCGATATCCCCGTCGACATCTACTGGCGCCGTGGCGAGCGGCGCGGCGTGGTCGAGGTGCGCAGCGGCCCCCTCGACATCACCGCGGCCCGCGCGCACCGCGAACGCCTGCGCGAAGCGGGCATCGACGACGTGCTGTGGGTGGTCCCGCGCGGGTACTGGGTGCCGCTGGTGCCCGCGGTCGGTATCGCCGACTTCGCGCCCGCCGGTGCCGAATACCGCATCGATCAGGGCATGCTCACCGCCGGTGAGTCCGGTTTCGCCGCACCGGTGCGGGCGGGCTGGGCGCTGCGGGAGTTCCTCGAGGGCTGGGTGGCGGACGACATCGCCTGGGGTCATGTGGATGTGATGAACGGAGGGTGGGCCGAGATGGGCACCTGGGAAAAGCACACGGCGGCGCAGGCCGCGATGATCGAACGTCAGCGCAATCAATTGCGCGACCAGCGAGTGGAACTGGCGGTGTCGCGGCAGGCCGTGCGCGACAAGCAGCGGCTGGTGACCAGGCTGCATCACCGCATCGAACGTGCGGCCGCGGCCGCCGACGCCCATGCCATCACCCTGGCCGGCTTGCGCAGCGAGCTGGTCGCCCAGCAGCGGACCGCGGCGGGCCTGCGCGCCACCATCACCCGGATGGATCGCACCCTCGATCAGTGGCAGTGGCTCACCTGCTGCGCGATGCTGCTGGTTGTCGCGGTGCTCGCCGGGGCGATGGTGATGCGCTGAGCCGCATCGGCAACCGGTCGAACCGCCAGTCGTTGCGCAGCACGAGGGCGGCCAGGCCCAGTAGGTCGAGGCCGGTCTCGGTGAGCACGGCGGTGAGGGCCGGCCGGTCGTAGGGGCCGGTGGCCAGGTCCGTGGCGATCCGCTGTTCGGCGGCCGCGTCGACGGCGCGGGTGCGCAGTTGTGCGATGCCGATCGCGCTGCCGGTCCAGGTGAGCGCACCCCAGCCGCGTTCGTGGGCGTGGGCGCGCACCAGTTCGGCCTGAAGCCTGTTGTGGTGGAACATGGTCCGGCCCAGCGGTACCACGTCGATCAGCACCGTTCGGCCGTCGCTGAGCCGGGCGGCGACCGAGGGGTAGTGCACGTGGTTCTCACCCGCGAACGTGTAGGTGAGGGCGGCGGGTTCCTCCTGGAATGCCGCGACGGCCGGGCTGGCGTCGAGCGTGCGCAGCAGGCGGGCGACCAGCGCCGAGTCGTAGGCGACGTCGCGCCCGGCCTTGGCCAGGTAGAACCGGCCGCGCCCGTCGTCGTCGGCATCGGCCACCCGCGCCGAGACGGTGGGTAACGGGGCGGGGGAGCAGTCCGGCCAGTCGGTCCCCGCGAGTACGGCGTCCAGGTCGTCGATGTCGTCGTCCGGGGCGTGCAGTTTGGCCAGGATGCTCGCGGTCTTCTTCTGCCAGCCCAGGATTCGCTGCATGACATAGCCGGCGACCCGCCGGGCGTCGGTCTGGTCGTGTCCGGCCAGGCGCAATTTCAGATACGACCATTCCATGGCGACCAGGTCGGTGTCGGTCGCGTAGGTCTCGGTGAGCAGGGTGCGCACCAGGCGCAGATCGCCCGCCTCACGCGGGTATCGGTGTGCGAACACCTCGGCGGAGCGGTGTCCGGATCGGGTGGCCTCGCGCAGGATGCGCCCGATCGCCTTGGTGTAGAGCTGACGGGCGCGGTCGCGGGCGAGGTCGTAGCGGGCGCCGACGCGGGTAAGGGTTTCCGGGCGCTGCCCGCCGATGCCCAGGCGCAGCCCCACCACCCGCGCCTCGCGGGCCGCGCGTTCGGCGTGGTCGACGAGCAGTTCGCCGACCAGCTCGTCGAGCTCCTCGAGCTCGAACGAGACGTCGGCGGCGATGTCGTGGCCCGGTTTTCTCATGATCGCGTCAGCGTAGCGGCGAACACCGACAATGTTGTGTCACAGCGACGTCAGGTACTCGCTGTAGAACAGGCACAGCCCCGTCGCCGAGGCGATGCCCGCCAGCACCCAGAACCGGATGATGACCGTCGTCTCCGGCCAGTTGTCGAGTTCGAAATGGTGGTGGAACGGCGCCATCCGGAACAGCCGGGTGTGGGTGGTGCGGAAGACGACGATCTGCAGCACCACCGACATGATCTCGGCGACGAACAGTCCACCGAGCACCACCGCGAGCAGTTCGGTGTGGCTGGTGATCGACAGCCCGGCCAGCAGACCGCCGAGGCCGAGGGATCCGGTGTCGCCCATGAAGATCTTGGCGGGCGCGGCGTTCCACCACAGGAATCCGACACAGGCCGCCGCTCCGGCCGCGCTCACCATCGCCAGGTCCAGCGGGTCGCGGACGGTGTAGCAGGCGCGGCCGGGGGTGATCTCGCAGGAGTGGTCGTACTGCCACAGCGTGATCACCACGTAGGCGCCGAGGGTCAGGGTCATCGACCCGGCGGCCAGCCCGTCGAGCCCGTCGGTGATGTTCACCGCGTTCGACCAGGCGACCACCAGCAGCACCACGAACAGCACGAAGAACAGCGACGCGAAGGTGATGGTCGGGATGTCGCGCACATACGACAGGTTGCGGCCCGCCGGAGTGAGTCCGGTGGCGCCGGGGAATCGCAGTACCAGCACCGCGAACACGACCGCCGCCGAGATCTGCCCCAGATATTTGCCCGCCGCGGTGAGCCCGAGGTTGCGGTGTTTGCGCAGCTTGATCGAGTCGTCGAGAAAACCGACCACGCCGAGCGCCGAGGCGAGCAGCAGCACCAGAACGCCCGACGCGCTGGGACCCGGTGCGTCCCACAGTGTTCCGATCAGGTGCGAGCCCAGGTAGCCGCCCCACACGCCAGCGCCGATGGCTAGACCACCCATCGTCGGTGTGCCGCGTTTGGTGTGGTGGCTGGCGGGCCCGTCGATCCGGATCTCCTGCCCGAAACCGCGCCGCGCGAACACCCGGATGAGCACCGGGGTGAGCGTGATGGTGATGAACAGGGCGATGCCCGCCGACAACAGGATCTGTCTCACATTGCCCCTCCGTCCCGCCTGTCCCGCCATCCGCTGCGGCCCCGGCGGCGCCGTGCCGATCCTAGGGGAGGCCGCCGGGTTGCGGCGCGGGAGTGATCGGGGTTACAGGCTCTTCGGTCGCACGGTCATGGTCAGCACGTCCGGGACCGCATCGAGGGCGCGGCGTACTTCGGTGGCCAATCCTCCGGCGGTGCGGTCGTCGTGGGCGGTCCACGCGCCGAGCGCGCAATGGAACGCGGCGACCAGGATGTCGACGGCGAGGCGTAGATGCAGGGTGCGGTCCTCGCCCACTTCCAGTTGGCGGTGCAGCAGGGTGACTGCCGCGCCGCTCGTCCGATCGCAGAATTGCAGATTGTGCCCGGCCATCGACGGGGTGACGCCCACGAGGCGATGGCTCAGCGCGGCACGCCGTGGCCACTCGCCGACGGCGACGCGGTCGACGGCCGCCAGCAGCGCGTCCCGGAGCACGCGCAGGAGCTCGGTTTCGCGTAGCTCGCCGCGTTCCAGCTCTTCCAGGAAGGCGAGCCAGAGGTCCTGCAGTGGCGCCATCGCCACGTCTTCCTTGCCTGCGAAGGTGCGGAAGAACGTGCGCTTGGAAACCTCGACGGACTCGCACAGCTCGTCCAGGGTGACGGCATCGAACCCACGCTCGGTGAACAGCCGGAGAGCGGAGTCGATCAACGCGTGCCGGGTTCGTAGCTTTTTCCGTTCGCGCAGCGGCAACTCGTCTATCGCTACGTCCATCGTCTCAGCCTAGCGATGACCGACAGCGAATGCCACTTGACAGCAATTGCCACTCAGTGGCACTTTTGCAGCGCGGCTTATCTGCCGTGTTGTCACAAGAGAAGGCCCTGGATATGCGAGCACTGCTGGTCGACCGTTCCGCCCCCGCCGGACTCCGCCTCGGATCGGTCCCGGACCCCGATCCGGCCCCGAATCAGGTGTTGGTGCGGGTTGCCGCGACTTCGTTGAACCACGGCGAGGTGACCCATCTCGTTCCCGGCGCCGACGCGGGCACGGTTCTGGGTTGGGACGCTTCGGGGGTGGTCGAGCGTGCGGCTGCCGATGGCTCGGGACCGGCTGTGGGCACGCCGGTGGTCACGCTCGGACCGGCCGGTGCCTGGGCCGAATTGCGTGCTGTGGATACCGAATTCGTCGGAGTCGCACCGGTAGGTGCCGACCTCGCAGCCCTCAGTACGGTGCCGGTGGCGGGCGCGTCGGCGTTGCGCGCATTGCACCGGCTCGGCCCGTTGCTGGGGCGCAGGGTTCTCGTCACCGGTGCGTCCGGTGCGGTCGGCCGTTACGCGGTGCAGCTGGCGCGTCTCGGTGGTGCAGAGGTCGTCGCGGTGACCTCGAACCCGGACGTGCATCGTGACAGCATTCGGGTGCTCGGTGCCGGACAGGTGATAGCGGACCCGATGGAACTCGACGGCCGCGTCGACGGTGTGATCGACCTCGTCGGTGGAGCGCAGATGGTTGCCGCCTTCGAGTCGCTCGCGGAGGGTGGGACGCTCGTCTCGGTCGGGCATGCCTCGGGTGCGCCAGAGCGGTTCCCATTCGGCACCTTCTTCGGCGATGCGGGCAGGCACGACCGCTCGATCGTGACGTTCTTCCTGCTCGGCTGCCGTGATCTCGGCCGTGATCTCACCTGGCTCGCCGACCGGGTCGCCGCGGGTGTTCTCGACCCGCAGGTCGTCTGGCGAGGCGACTGGTCCGCCGCGGACGAGGCGGTCACCGCATTGCGCGACCGCCGACTGCACGGCAAGGCCGTCCTCGAGCTGGGCTGACCGGGTCCACGACGCAAACAAGTCAGGCCCCCTCGAAAGGGGGCCTGACTTGTGGTGCGCGATACTGGGATTGAACCAGTGACCTCTTCCGTGTCAGGGAAGCGCTCTCCCGCTGAGCTAATCGCGCGAGGTGGAGACGGGAATCGAACCCGTGTGCACGGCTTTGCAGGCCGTTGCCTCACCACTCGGCCACTCCACCGCGCAAAGGAGGATGGCATATTACTAGTGCCTAACCTACCTCTCGAGCGGATGACGGGATTCGAACCCGCGACCCTCACCTTGGCAAGGTGATGCGCTACCACTGCGCTACATCCGCATTCACACTTCCAGAGGAGCTCGTCCCGGGGGCCTTGCTGCTCTCCGTGGTGCGATGAGAACATTAGCCGACGCGCGGCGAAGACTACAAATCGCCTGGTTAGACGGCACAAATGTGAATTACATGCGTGTTGTCCGGTGGCGCGGCGATGACCGGTGGCCGAACTTCGGGTACCGCGCCGCACCCGCACGTTCCGGACCCTTCTCATCTACCGGGCGCGCCGCCCGAACTTCCCGTTCACAAGGCGATTTGGTGTCTCCCGGGTACCCCGTGCTAATGTTTCGTCTCGTTCGAGAGGCCGCACAAACAGCCCCTCGCAACCAGCCCGGTCCTATAGCTCAGCGGGAGAGCGTCCGCCTCACACGCGGAAGGTCGCTGGTTCGAAACCAGCTAGGACCACAGAAGAAGCAGGTCAGCACCTTTTCGGTGAGGGCCTGCTTTTTTCGTATCCCGAGGGTGGCCGCTTACGATCGCCGCTCTGTCGCGATACGGACGAGGTCGGCGACAGCCTTCGAGCTGCTGTGCGGCGGCCAGCAGATGACCGTCGTCACGGGCGGGGCATCCGGCACCGGCACGACCGCGAACGCGTCGCTCAGCTGAGCCCGAAGCGACTCGGGTACGACCGCGCAAGCCCGCCCGAGCGCGATCAGCTGCATCAGCTGGCTGTAATTGCGAACCTCAGGGCCGGGGCCGTCCGGGAAACTTCCATCGCGCCGAAGCCAGCGCGGCAGGGGCAGGTCCGACAGGGCACCGATCTCAGCCATCGACAGGTGGGATCGGCCGGCGACGGAGTGTCCCGCGGGCAGCACAGCGACCTGCGGCTCGGTATACAGATCCTCGGTGTCGAACCCAGCCGTCGAGTCGTACGGCCGATGCAGCAGAGCGACATCGGCAGACCCGTTGCGCAACAGGGCTTCCGGTTCACCGGGCCCGCACAGCACCACCTCGACAGGCACAGCACCGACCTCGGCGGCGTAAACGTCCAACAGCCTCGACAACAGTTCGCTCGACGCACCCGCCTTGGCGGCCAGCACCACACCCGGGCGATCGGCAGCGGCCCGGCGAGTACGGCGCTCAGCGGCTTCGACCGCCTCGAGCGCGACCCTGGCCTCCCGCAGCAGCACCGACCCGGCCTCGGTCAACGCGACCGCGCGAGCGGAGCGCCGCAGCAGAACCGTTCCCAGCCGCCGTTCGAGCCGCTGGATCGCCCGCGACAGCGGCGGTTGCGCGATCGCTAGCCGCCGCGCCGCCCGCCCGAAGTGCAACTCCTCCGCGACGGCGACGAAGTAGCGCAACTCCCGGGTCTCCACCAGCGCATCGTAACCAGCCACCACCACCGTCGATACCGCTGCGGTATCGCTGCCGACCCAGTCGGTATTGGTCACGCCGCCTGGCCGCGCCGCAGCATCGAGAGGCCGTCACTACCCATGACGGCCATCGCTCGAACACAGGAGTACCGATGATCAACGTCGCAGTGATCTACTACAGCCGCACCGGGAGTATCAAGGGGCTGGCAGAAGCCGCGGCCGACGGCGCCGCCGGTGCAGGCGCCCAGGTGCGCTTGCTCCCGGCGGACGAGGCAGGCAACGCCGACCTGGAATGGGCCGATGTCGTCCTGTTCGGGACGCCCAGTCACTACGGCACGATCGCCGCCGGGCTCAAGACGTTCATCGACGGCACCGGTGACCTCTGGCGGACCGGCCGACTGGCCGACAAGGTGTACGGAGCCTTCGTCTCCAGCGCGAGCACGCACGGCGGTCAGGAGACCACCCTTGCCACCTTCACGACGATCTTCACCCACTGGGGCGGGATCATCGTGCCGCCCGGCTTCACCGCGCCGGTGTCTGCCGCCGAACAGATGCGGTCCGGCAACCCCCACGGCGCCGGACACGTCGCCGGCTTCGGCAACCCGCCGACGGAGTTCGCACTGGCCGCTGCCCGCCATCAGGCGGGACGCGCTGTCGGCGTGGCTGCCCAACTGGCATCGGCCACCGCATCGGCTCGGTAGTGAACTCGCGGGTAGCCATCTCGATGCTGTCTCCTGGGCCGTGAACGTGCGTTACCCGGATTCGGACGTTCCACATTCTGGACCGCTATGTTTTCCGATGGGCGCGCGATGGGGGCCGGGTGACCGCGTGGACCGGCGGTGAGCGCGGCGCGGTGCGATCAATGCGGCCGGTGGGCGCCGGATCATCCGCCTCACCAGGCGTCGCGGCGGTCACACGGAGCCCATGCGAGTTCGGTACGGAATGCCCGAATTCGGCCGAGGCGCGATCGCGCCATGCCGAGGGATCCGAGATGCGTTTGCTGAAAGTGTGCTGTAGGTATCCTTTGCGCGTCCTGATAGCAAGGGCCGATCGGATATCCGTTCGGCCTCATGAGAATCGGAGGTCTGCGCGCACATGGTTCCGCAACGCTCGGTCCCGCGTCCGGCGGTACTCACGCCCGGCGCTGCGACATCGCAATTCCGTCCCGTGCTGCTCGACGCGTCGAGCCGGGAAGGACTGCGTGACCTGGAAGCGCTGGCGGCATCGGGTGCTGTCGGCGCGGTGCACGACACGATCGAAGATCAGCTCGACGAACTGATTCGCAGCGAGGACCCCGCTGTCGCGCACTCGGCGGACTCACTGGCGGTGGCGCGTCACCGAATCAGTGGCGGGATGCCGCTGTGGCAGTGGGGGACATGGGTGTTCTATCCGTGGAACGGTCGACTGGTGCATGTGCTGCCACGCGAGCATTTCCAGCGGCTGCGCACCGATCGCAACCGCGACAAGATCGACCGGGCCCAGCAGCACGACCTGCGTGGGCGGCGGATCGGTGTGGTCGGCCTGTCGGTGGGCAACAGCGCGGCCGTCACGCTGGCCATGGAAGGAGTCGGCGGATCCTTCCGGCTGGCCGACTTCGACAGCCTCGGGCTGTCGAACCTGAACCGGCTGCGGGCCGGGGTGAGTGATCTCGGTGTTTCCAAGGCCGTGCTGGCGGCACGCCAGATGTTCGAGATCGACCCCTACCTCGACATCGAGCTGTTCACCACCGGGCTGACCGAGGAATCGATCGGGCCGTTCTTCGACGGCGTCGACGGCACCGCTGCGCTGGATCTGCTGGTCGAGGAATGCGACACGGTGTGGGCGAAAGTCGCCGCTCGCGAATACGCGCGGCGCCGAGGGATTCCGGTCCTGATGGATGCCAACGACCGCGGACTGCTCGATGTGGAACGGTTCGATCTCGAACCCCACCGCCCGCTGTTCCACGGCCGGATCGGTACGTCCACCTCGTCCGATGTCGCGCGGATGGATCGCGGCGAACTGCTGTCTTTCCTGCTCACGGTGGTCGACGAACCCCGGCTGAGCCCGGCGATGCGCGACGCCATCGGTGAGATCGGTCGCAGCCTGTCCAGCTGGCCCCAACTCGCCTCCGGGGTGATGCTCGGCGGCGCCCTGGTAGCGGACACGGCTCGACGCATCCTGCTCGGCGAGCCGATCCCGTCGGGGCGAACCTATATCGACCTCGACGAACTCATACCCGCTCTGGGCCAGGGCATCTCGCCGGAATTCGTGCGGGCGATGGAGGAAGTCCGATGACCATCGACCTGCGCAACGTGGAACTGATCGGCGCGCGGCTGCGACTGCGCGATCTGCGTGCCGACGACCTCGACGTCTACCAGCGGATCTTCACCGACCCACAGCTGACCCGATACATGGGCACCGACAGCTTGAGCGTCCAAGCGGCCGCCGCGTCGTTCGACGCCGCCCTGCGCTCCCGGGGCGAAACTCCGCGGCGCAAGTACACATTGGCGATCACCGCGCCGGACGACGACACCATGGTCGGCACCATCGGCCTGCTGGTGGAGGATTTCGGCAGCAACGCGATGATCGGCGGTCTGGTCGTCGTTCCGGAAGGCTCGCTGCGCGCGGGCGGTATCGAGGCGGGACGGCTCATGGCGGCCTTCGCCTTCGGGCCGCTCGGCATCCACCGGGTCTGGGCGGGGCATCGGCACGATCATCCGGTGATGGACACGGTGATGGCGGGAGTGGGCTTGACACCGGAGGCGCGGCTGCGGCAGCTGTATCGCACCCAGGGCCAGTGGCGCGACGTATGCACCTATGCGGCGTTGCGACCGGAATGGGCTGCGAAGGCGACCGCCGCCGAACGTCGAATCCTCGCATCGCGGCCCGCCGAGACAAGGGAACACGCCGCCGCCGGGCGCTGAAATCCGTTGCGCGACCCTGCCGAATCGGGCTCCGGACTCGCCTCGGCGCGATAGCATCGCCGACTACAGGCCCCCGTGCAATCACCTTTGCCCGAATTGCCACCACCCGATACGCGCAGCGGCCGGCGACGGGAGGGTCTCCACCGCCGGCGAGGATCCGAAGTGGAGATCACCGATGGCAGTGCTGATCGATTCCGACTACTTCACGCCGGCGGACCGGCGGGAGGCGGTCACCGCCATCCTGCAGGAAGCCGATATCGGGGCGAACCTGCGGATGTGGGATTCGCCCGCCGAAGTGGTCAGCAGGCACCAGGCCTGGATGCTCGGCCCGATCGCGCTCACCCGCTCGGAGGTATCCGGTCACCAGGTCTGGCGCACCAGGCGGCATGAGCGGACAACGCCGAGCGACACGTTGACGGTCACCGTCCAGAACGGGCAGGTCCGCAGGCACGAACAATTCGGCGCGCAAACGCTGATCGAACCCGGCGCGTGCGAAGTGATCGACCTGGCGACCACATTCGCCTCCGGCTGGCACGGCCTCGGCGGAACGCTGTGCCTGCAGCTGTCGAGAGAACGCCTCGGCATCTCACCGGAAACGGTCGTCGCGGCGCACGGGCGGCTGGCGGCATCGCCGCTGTATCCCATGGTCACGGCACAGATCCAGCATCTCGTCCGGATCGCTGACCAGCTCGAAACCGATCCAGCCGCCGCCTCGGTGGGCGAGTCGTGCCTGGAAATGGTTCGGGCGCTGCTGATCTCGGCGGCCGGTCGCGGTCCGGGCGACGGTGCCGCCATCCCGGAGCAACTGCTGATCGAGCAGATCCTCGGGTATGTGCGGACACACCTGTCCGATTCGAGCTTGAAGATCCCCGCGATCGCCGCCGCCAACAACATCTCCGTGCGGCATCTGTACAAGGTGTGCGCCCAGTCCGGGATCAGCCTCGAGCAGTGGATCATCGAGCAGCGCCTGGTCCGCGCCCGTGACATGCTGGTCGACAGGGGCTACGCGCACCGGTCCATCGGCGCGGTGGCCGGTGCCGTCGGCTTCCGCGACGCCGCGCATTTCGCCCGGCGATTCCGCGAAGCGTTCGGCATGACACCACGGGACTGGCGCCGCAGCGCCACCGATCCGGACAACCCTCCGAAATAGCCGGAATCGACGCCCGAATGCACGTACGTTTGTGCGTGCACAGTCAGTGGCCGTGCAGTCACAGCCTCCTTCCCGGACCGATTCCCCGATACCTTTCGAATGTGGCTGCGCGAGACCGCATTAGGAGTTCGAGTGTTCGCCGATGGACACCCGTGCCGATGCGGTCCGTGCCGAGGGCATCGAGAGAGAGGGGAGACCATGTCGGCGATCGGCAAAGCGATTCGGGCGGCAAGGATGGCCTCCGGATTCACCCAGGCGGAGTTGGCCGACTGGATCGGAATTGCGGACGGAAACCAGATCAGCCGCTGGGAACGCGGTGTGGTGACACCCAGTGCCGACAATGTCTGCGAGTTGTCGAGGGTGCTCGGGGTGCGTCTCGACAAGTCTGTCGGAGACGCGGTGTCGTGCTGATCTGAATGCCGTTGCGCCGGCTCGAGGCAGGTCGGGTCGGCGCAACGGTCGGTGTTCGCCCCAGGCTACGAAACGACCTGTGAGCTCAGGTAGCTCAGGAGGATGGGGACGTCGTCGTCGTAGTCGATGTGGGCGCGGGAGGCGTAGAAGTTGGCCATATCCACACCTTGGCGAGCCAGTTGGACGAGTTCGTCGGTGGTGGCAGGGTCGGTGAGGCTCAGCAGGGTTCGGGTGGTCGCGTGCAGGTCCGCGCGGATGCCCGCGGCGACGGGGCCGAACACGGAGCCGGTGAGGTCGGCGCCGTTGGCGACCAGGGACGCCAGTTCGGCAGCAGCCCCGAGGTGGTCGTCGCGGTCGAGGGATTCGACCGCACGCCACAGTGTTTCTTGAGTTCGGCCTGCTCTGTCGGCGATGCCGAGCAGGTCGATGTGCGCGAGGGCGTCGGCGATGACACCGACCGCCGCCGTCCGTCCGGTGGGGTCGACGGCGGCAGCCGCGCGGACGACCTCGGCGACCAGCACACGATCCACACCGGCGGCGGCCTGGACCAAGGGTGACAGGGCGGTGTTCAGGGCATCCGCGGCCCGGCGCGCACTGCGGATATCGCCCGCCGCGATGAACTCCGGAAGGCGGGTCAGGTTGTCGGTGATGGTCGGCAGGTTCGCCGCGGTGGCAGTCCAGCCGGCCCCCATCGTGACCGCTTGCGCGATCAGATTGTTCGGATCGACCGTAGGGGGAACGAGGTTCGCGATCGGCCCGGGGTCACCACTGAGTACGCGGCCGACCACGGCGAGGAACGGGGAAGTGGCCGAATCGAGGGCACAGTACAGATCGCCGTCGGCGCACAGAGTGCGAACCCGGTCGGTCAACGCGCCGAAATCCCGGTCCCGCGCCCCGGCGATACCGTAGCCGGGCTGCGGATCACCCAGGGAGAGCGTGGTATCCGGATCGCGATGCGGATCGGCGAGCAGCCCGACACCGGCCACTCGATCGGCCTCGATGGGACCGTCACCATGGCCGATCGCGGTCGCGAGATCACCGACACCGTCCGCGCCCTGGCTGTAACCGGCCAGGACCACTCTCGTCGAGTCGCACAGGCCGCGCAGCATGCGGTCCAAACGGGATTCCAGGGTGCTCAGCGACTCCGCGTAGCTCAACCCCAGATCGAAAGCGCTTGCGGCATAAGGCACATAGAGCACCGTGATGTCGCGGCCGAACCGCTGTCGCAGGCCCTCACCGACCGGCCGCAGCATCCCGACGGGCACCTCGGGATCGGCGTCCGGCGTCGTCTCCCAGGTCCCCGGCGCCAGAATCGCCGTATATGGGGTACAGGGTTGCGCGCCAGGCGTTTCCGCCCGCGCGACACCGACCGCCGAGGACCCGACCGTCACAACAGCGACGGCCGACACCACCACACTGAATCTCGACAACCTGTTCATCGACCAATTCCTCTGTTGCCGAAGGATATTCGCGACGGTTGCCAACAGCGCCGACCGTCGTCACCAATTCTCGCCACCCGCAGCCGGTTACGTCGACACTTTCAGGCACAGTTTCATTTCAGATCTGAATTCCGGGAGCGCTGTCTGTCAGCGCCGAGCCAGCTCGAGCAGCGCCGCGCGCAGATCGGGGCGGGGGGCGGTGGCGTCGAGTTCCAGGAGGGCGGTTTCGACGATCGCGGCGACGAGGAGGACGGCGACGGGGTGGGGGTCGGGCCAGCCGATCGCGGTCAGGTCCTCGGTGGCGATGTCGGCGGCGAGGGCGTTGCGGTGGGCGACTTCGCCGCCCAGGCCCGCATCGGTACGCGCCTGGACCAGCAGGGCTTTGGTGGCCGGGTCGGCCAGGCAGCCGTCCAGGTAGACATCGATGCCGGTGCGCAGGCGTTCGGCGCCGGGCGGAAGGTCGGCGATGGCGGCCCGGACACGGGCGAAGAGGGTGTCGTGGAACTCGCGGTGCAGGGCGAGGAGGTACTCCTCGCGGCTGGGCCAGTGCTGGTAGAAGCTGCCTTTGGCCATGCCCGCCCCGGCCGTGATGGCATTGACCGACACCTTGCTCAGGTTTTCGCTGCCGAGCAGAGCGCGGCCCGCGTCCAGCAGGGCGCGGCGCCCGGGCTCCGGAGATCTCATCGGTTCACCTCGCTGTGCGCACGCAGAAACGGTGTCACCGTATCGAGGAACAGCTGTGGCGCCTCGCAGAAGGGTTCGTGCCGGGTGGGAAGGACCGCCACCTCGGCGTGCGGCAGAGCTGCCGCGAGACCGCGCCGGTTGAGCACCCACGGATTGATCGGATCGTTGCGGCCCCACACCACCTGAACCGGGGCCTGGATCGGCAACGGGCCGTTCGCGGCCAGGTCGAGATCGGGGGCGGCGATGGTCGCCCAGAGCCTGCGGTACACCGTCAGCCGCTGCGGGTCGTCGCGCACCCGGCGTGCGCGTTCGAGGACCGGACGCACGGCTCCGCGACCGGGCGGCCCGAGGTAGAGGCGCGCGGCGGGCCCTACCGTGCGCGCGGCGACAGCGTGCGCCGACATGAACCGCGACATCGCCCGCACGGCAAGGCCATGGGGCACGAACCCGGCCGGTTGCACGAGCACAGCGGCACGCACATGCTCGGGTTCGCGTTCGGCCAGCCGCGCGGCGGCATACCCGCCGACACTGTTACCGAGCACGACGACGGACCCGAAACCGTGCTCAGCCTGTAGTACTTCGAGAACGCGGCTCGCGATCATCGGCAGCACCGGCGTTCGTAGAGCCGCAGGGTCGGACACCGTCGAATCGCCGAATCCGGGCCAATCGAGCGCGGCCACCGGCCACTGCTCACCCAACGCAGGCAGAACGGCGGCGAAATCACGATGATCACCCGGATTGGCATGCAGGAGAAGCAATGCCGTCCGCCCACCCGGATCGCACCCACTCAGATGCACGGTCACTGTGCCGAACCTGGTCTCGACGGATACCCGCATGATCCCCTCCGATCGCTCGACACCAAACATAGGAATGACCGACCGGTCGGTCAAGGGTGTCGATGCCTGGTGCGTCGAGGATGCGGAAGGTGGCGCCGGTCGCGATGATCACCGATTTCGCCGACACCTCGAGGCCGCCCGTGGGTCGGCGGGTTGTATCCAGCGGCAAGCGATTTCGTTGCGGCTGAGGAATGTCCGGACCGCCGCGCACGCTGGTGACCACAGGTCGCCGACGACGGTGAGCGCCGTGGATCCGTGCTCGTCGTGCGAGGTAGAGGCCATTTTTCGAGGGTAGTCCCGGCCGCTGCGACGTCCGGGGAAGCACGACGTCGAGCATGTCGGCGTGGGTGGTGCCGCTCCGGCCGATCACTGCGGTCGCCGAGAGATGGGATCGCCGCTGCCGCTTGTCGCCTGGCGGTCGATTGTGCATACTCGGCTGATGACGACAAGTGGAAAGGGCGTCCTCCGCCCGGGCCGTTGAGCCCCTCGCCGGTCCTGGAACCGGCTTCCTGTTCGCTCGATTCCCGCCTCGCCCTCTGGTCACGTGTGCGCCAGTTCGCCGTCCCACCGACGATGATCGATGCGGCCACCGCTCGGCGCGGTGTCGGTGATTGGGCGGGGGCCTGCGCTGCGGCGCACGTCGATACCGATATCGATCTCCGCGCGCTGGCCCGGAAACACGGCCGCGAACTCGCCGCTCGGGTGCGTACCGACCTTCGATATCTGGCCCCGGATCTGCTGCGCTGGCACCTGCCGAGAGTCGCACCCGACGGATTGCTCCGGCCGGGCCTGACGCTGGCATTGGCTCGATACGCGAGCGAAACATCCAGAGACCGAGAAGGATTCGTGCATCTGGTGGTGCGGACAGCACCGGCGTGGGCCGACGCCGGTCAGCGCATCAGCCTCGCCGTACGGGACGGCTCCGACGCCGCGCCGAGCCTGCACCCGCATCCGCGACCGAACCGGCGCTACCGACTCGACCTGCACCGCCACCTCTGGGACGCCCGCCGAGCCGGGGAACTGGCGATGCGGTGCGGGGCCTCGCCGGGCGGGACCGGTGATCCGGGTGTCGCGGCGAGATTCGTCGCCGGCGTGACCTCGCCCGCCGATCGAGGGCTGATCGAAACCGTGCCGACGAATTGTGCGGTCGAGCAGTGGGCCGCCGAGGCAGTCCGGCTGCTGCGCGCCGAGCAGCGGCCGATGACGTCACGCGCCGAGAAGGCATCGCCGCAGCCGGTTTCCGCGGGCGCGGCACGAGCGTCGTCCCAGCGGGTACTGGTCCGATTCGGTGCTCGACGGCATGTGGTGCTGGAAGTGGAACCCGCGCCGACAGCATCGGGAGAACCGGCGCCGGGGTGGGGTCCGGTCGTGCGAATCGTGACGGACCACCCGCGCGGCCGGCTGACTGCCTTGCCGATCCTGCCCGATGCCGCCACCTGGACGCTTCCCGACCTGGACCTCCTGCGCGCCGGTGCCATCACAGCCGACCGGCTCCACCCGCTGGTCGCCGAGGCCCTCGTCCCGATGGCGGATCGATCGCCTACCCGAACGCGGACCTCGCCTCCTCGAACACACCTCGTCGAATGCCGAGGTGAGACCCATCGGATCGGCTTGGTGAACGGGACACTCAGCGCGCTCGACCACGACCCGGCCGAGGTCGAGCGGGAGGAACTCCTGGTCGCACTGACCGGTGTCGCCCTGCCGTGCCTGCGCGTCATCGATGCGGCGCATCGCCGGCCCGACTGGATCGACGGTGTTCGTGAACGTCTCGACCACGGCGACACCGCCGGAGCCCTGACCGTCGTCGAAGACCTGCTCGGCCCGGGTGCCGTGCTGCGGGACGGACCGTTGCGCGACGCCATAGACCGGGCGGCACGCCGCCGGATCACCTACGGCCTGTATCGATCCGAGATCTTCGCGGGTCTCGGCAAGGACGCTCCGCGTACCCTCGCCGACCGCCTGCAACGGGCAGGGCTGCGCCAAGGACGTGACCGCAAGCTCCTCCAGCGCCTGGCCCGCCACGACAACCGCCACGTCCTTTCCTGACCCTGCCGCCGGGCTCACCGGCGCGCAGTGAACCCATCAGGCACCCGAACTCTCACACCCTCAAGGTGATTCATGACTGTGCACTTTTCCGACCTGTCCACGCAGTACGCCGCGACTCTCCCGACTCCGATGCCCGATCCGGCATCACCCGACAACCGAGGTGAATCGACCCCACCCCGACCGCACACTGCCCAACTCGATGTCGCCGACGAACTGCTGAACCTGCTCGGCCGCACCACCACCGAACCACACCGCAATCCGCAACTCGAGGCACTCACCCTGGCCGTCGCCGCCGATCTGCCGGTGCTGCTGTGGGGTGAACCAGGGATCGGCAAGACCGCCGCGCTCACCCAGCTCGCCGAATCCCTCGACCTGCCACTCACCACCGTCATCGCGAGTGTGCACGAGCCCTCGGACTTCTCGGGTCTGCCGATTCCCGGCGCCGACCCGGCCGTCGACGGTGTCCCCATGGCGCCGCCGGACTGGGCGGTGCAACTCGCGCAGGCCGGTCGCGGGCTGCTGTTCCTGGACGAGTTGTCCACCGCCCCACCGGCCGTGCAGGCGGCGCTGCTGCGGCTGGTGCTCGAACGGCGGGTCGGTGCGTTGCGGCTGCCTCCGGGAGTGCGCATCGTCGCGGCGGCGAATCCTAGGTCGTCCGCCGCCGACGGCTGGGAACTCAGCCCGCCACTGGCCAACCGTTTCGTACATCTGCACTGGACCCACGACCCGGAGGTGGTCGTACGCGGTCTCGGCGGCACCTGGCCGAAGGCGGAGCTGCCGCGACTGGACTCCGAAAAGCTGCCGGAGGCAGTCGCTTTCGCGCGCAGATCGGTGTGTGCGCTCCTCACCGCACGCCCCGCCCTCGCCCACCAGCTGCCGACGACCGAAACACGGCGGGGCGGGGCGTGGGCCTCACCGCGCAGCTGGGAGATGACGATGCGGCTGATCGCGTTCGCCACCGCATCGGGCGCCGACCGCGAGGTCCTCGCACAGCTGATCCGCGGCACCGTCGGTGACGGACCCGGATTCGAACTGCTCACCAGCATGGACCGGATGGACCTGCCCGATCCGGAAATCCTGCTCGCCGACGCTGCCGGCGCCGACCTGCCCGAGCGTGGCGATCTGCGCCAGGTGGTCCTGGACGGCGTCGTCGCCGCCGTCCGCAACCACCCGAACCGGGCGCGATGGGACGCGGCCTGGGCACTGCTGGTGCGGGCCGTCCGGACGGGTGCCCCGGACCTGGTGGTCGTGCCCGCCACCACCCTGGCCACCCTGCGCCGCGACGACTGGGTGGTGCCCGCCGCGATCGAGGAACTCGCCGGCGTGGTGTCGATCTCGCAACGCGCGGACCGGGCGGCCGCCCGCGTCGCGGCGAAGGTGAGCCGATGAGCGTCGACATCGACAAGCTCTACGCCGCCCGCCTGCACGCGATCCGGGCGCGCCCCTACCTGGCGACCGCGCTGTTCGTCCTGCACCTCGTCGAATCGCGGCAGGTGCCGACGATGGGCGTCGACCGGTACTGGCGGTGTTATGTCGCACCGGGTTTCGTCGACCGCACACCGGTCGAGGAACTGGCCTCGGTGTTGGTTCACGAGGTATCGCACCTGTTGCGCGAACACCACGAGCGCGGCGAACGCTTCGCCCGAGCACACAATCTGGACGGACCGGCCGAGCAACTGCGCCGCAATATCGCCGCCGACGCCGAGATCAACGACGACGCCTTCGGCGACGGCCTCGTCGTCCCCGAGGGCGCGGTCACGCCCGCACGGTTGGGGTTGGCCGAGGGCGAACTGATGGAAGAATATCTGCGGCAGTTCCGCCTCGGTCGCCTTACCGAGGACATGGCCTGGCTCGACTGCGGCAGCGGTGCCGACGGGGCGGACCGCCCCTGGGATCTCGGCCCCGACGGCGCCGACGGGCTCGACACCCAGGAACGCGACGCGGTGCGCTTCCGCGTCGCCCAGGCCATCATCGGCCGACCAGGCGACGCACCCGCGGGCTGGCGGCGCTGGGCGGAGGAGGCGCTGCACCCACCGCAGCCGTGGCGCGATCTGCTCGGCGCGGCCCTGCGCTCGGCGGCGACCGCGGCGGGCGCGGGTGCCGACTACCGGTACGGGCGACCCGCCAGGCGCGCGGCGAGCCTGCCGGGGGTGGTGCTGCCGAGTCTGCGCCGGACACCGCCACGGGTGGGGGTCGTCATCGATACGTCGGGGTCGGTCAGTGACGACGAATTGGGCAGTGCCCTACTGGAAGTCGCCGCGATCACCCGCACCCTCGGTGGCCGCCGCGACCTGCTCACCGTGTGGTCGTGCGACGCGGCCGCCCGCATCGCCGACCCGGTGTGCCGCGCCGAGGGAATCACCCTGATCGGAGGCGGCGGCACCGACCTGCGGACCGGATTCACCCGCGCCCTGCGCACCCGACCGGACGTCCTCGTCGCGCTGACCGACGGCCAGACACCGTGGCCGTCGGCGCGCCCGTCCTGTCGAACCGTCGTCGGCCTGTTCCGCCGGGAACAGGCTGTGTCGGAGAACGATCCGTACTACGTGCCCGACCGACCGCCCGCGTGGGCCAGAGTGGTCCGGATCGGCTGAGGTCATCGCTCGGTGTCGCCGCCCGCCTGTCCGTGGCGAGTCCTCGATCAGGCGGTGCGGCGTGCCCGGATCGGCGAGACCAGCATGAACAGCCCGGTGAACAACATGGCCGCCAGCGGTATCAGCGGGAGGTAGGAGACCCACACGATCGGATCGGGCAGTGACAGCGCCACGATCGTGGCGAGCACGGCGAGCGTGAACACCACCCCCGACCAGCGATGCGCCTGCCGCGCCCGCCCGATGATCGGGCGCCGCCGACCGCGCACGTACATCCACGCACCGGAAACGAAGAGCCCGGCGAGCGGGACCAGCGGCAGGTAGGACACCCACTGCGGACCGCGCAAGGCAAGCACCAGCACGGTGACGACCAGCGTGGCGAGAAAGGTGACGGCGATCAGCCGGTGCGCCCGGCGAACCCTGGCGGTTGTGTTCATGGGGACGACATTTCCACGCCTGGATCACCGGAGCTTCTCGATTCCTGATCGCTTCGGCACCCAGTGTCAGCTGTGGCACACATCACAGTTGCGTAGCAATTCGGGTCAGAACCTTTTCGCGAGCTTGGGTAAGTCTTTACTATTGATCCCGGCCCGTTTCCGAGGGCTCTTCTCGCAGCTCAGTGTCTGTTGCCAGTGCATGTTCGACCGATGAACCGGACGCCTCACCGCTCCGGCGAAGGAGAATGATGGCTACCCTCGATGGTTCGGATGTTGTGAATTCTGCGCTGCCGCACTCTGTTACGGCCATTCGGCGCGTCACGGCGGCGGGGTGGTGTGTCCCGGCTCACCGATAGCGAATTGCTGTGGGCCACAACACGATGGCGGCAAGATTATGGCCACTCCCACTGTTGTTGCGGCACACTGGTTTTGCCAAATCTTTACCAATAGATTGATCACCTATGCCATTCCTTCCCGGTTCGCCGTCGCACCGGGGTTCCCTGCGCGAAGGAGAGACATGTCCGTAGATCAAGATCTCGCTCCGCCCGAGCCCGAGGTCGCGCCGCTACCCGAAAAGCCGTCCCGCCCACCGCGGTTGCAGAACATAGTGCGTCATGATCTGCCCGCCTCTATTGTCGTCTTCCTGGTCGCGTTGCCGTTGTCGCTCGGCATCGCGGTCGCCTCCGGCGCGCCGGTCGCCGCCGGACTCGTTGCCGCTGTGATCGGCGGTATCGTCGCCGGTTCGCTCGGCGGTTCGGTCCTGCAGGTCAGTGGTCCCGCCGCCGGACTCACCGTCGTCGTTGCCGAATCTATTACCCAGTTCGGCTGGCGGACAACCTGTTTCATCGTCGCCGCCGCCGGTGTGCTGCAGATCCTGTTCGGGCTGAGCCGGATCGCGCGCGCCGCCCTCGCCGTGGCGCCCGTCGTGGTACACGCGATGCTCGCGGGCATCGGAATCACCATCGCGCTGCAGCAGATCCACGTGCTGCTCGGTGGTTCCTCGCACAGCAGCGCATGGCGCAATCTCGTCGAACTGCCCGGTCAACTGCTGTCCGTGCACGGCGGCGGCGCCCTCGTCGGCGCCGTGGTGATCGCGGTGATGCTCGGCTGGAAGTACGTCCCACCGGCCTTGCGCGCGGTGCCCGGCCCGCTCGTCGCGGTGGTCGTCGGCACACTGATCTCGTTCTTGTTCACCGACATCGACCGCATCGTCCTCGACGGCTCGATCTTCGACGCCCTGCAACTGCCGCAGCTGCCCTCGGGGAACTGGGCGGGCGTGGCCATGATGGTGCTCACCATCGCGCTCATCGCCAGCGTGGAGAGCCTGCTCTCGGCGGTCGCCGTCGACAAGATGCACACCGGTCCGCGCACCGATTTCGACCGTGAACTCGTCGGCCAGGGCTCGGCGAACGTGCTCTCGGGCCTGGTCGGCGGCCTGCCGATCACCGGTGTGATCGTGCGCAGTTCGGCCAATGTGGCCGCGGGCGCGCGCTCGCGTGCCTCGGCGATCATGCACGGTGTCTGGGTGCTGGTGTTCTCCGTGGCACTGGTCGGGCTGGTCGAGCAGATCCCGATGGCCGCGCTGGCCGGTCTGCTCATCGTGATCGGCATCCAGCTGGTGAAGATCGCTCACATCCGGTCCGCCAAACGTACCGGTGACCTGCTGATCTACCTCGTCACGGTGCTCGGCGTCGTATTCCTGAACCTGCTGGAGGGCGTGCTGCTCGGGCTCGGGCTCGCCTTCGCGCTGCTGCTGTGGCGGGTGGTGCGGGTGCAGGTGAGCGCGGTGCCGGTGGGGGCGCGCTGGCTGGTCCGCATCGACGGATCGTGCACCTTCCTCGCACTGCCCAAGCTGTCCTCGGAACTGGCCAAGGTGCCCGCCGGTGCCGAGGTGACAGTGGAGATGACCGTCGACTTCCTCGACCACGCCGCCTTCGAGGCCATCGAGGACTGGCAGCGTCAGCTGGAAAGTTCCGGCGGCCGTGTCGATTTCGTGGAGATCGGCAGTGCGCGGATGGCCGGTGCCGACGCGGCGCCGCCCGCCCGCGGCTTCGGGCGGCAGGTGTGGGACGAGTTCCTCGGACCGTGGCGCCACCGCGCCTCCGGTGGCGACGCGCTGCGGGCCGGTGTGTCGGCCTTCCATCGCAGCCACGCCCACGTGGTGCGGCCGCACCTGGACGGGCTGCGCGACCGGCAGGACCCCGACTCGTTCTTCCTCACCTGCGCCGATTCTCGGATCGTGCCCAACGTGATCACCTCCAGCGGCCCCGGTGACCTGTTCACCGTCCGCAACGTGGGCAATCTGGTGCCGATCACCGGCGACCACTCCGTCGAGGCGGCACTGGCGTTCGCGCTGGACGAACTCGCGGTGCGCTCGGTGGTGGTGTGCGGGCACTCCGCCTGCGGGGCGATGAAGGCGGTCTACACCGGCGCCGACGCCGAGGGCGGGCTCAGTTCCTGGCTCGCGCACGCCGAGGCCAGTCTGGAGCGGTTCCGCGCGGGTCATCCGGTGGTCCGGGCGGCCAGGGCGGCGGGCTTCGACGAGGTCGACCAGCTCAGCATGGTGAACGTGGCCGTACAGGTGGAAACGCTGCGTCGTCATCCCGCGGTGCGGCGTGCCGTCGAGGAGCGTGGACTGGTCGTGTCGGGGCTGTTCTTCGACATCGCCGGTGCCCGGGTGCTCGAGGTGACCGCCGACGGCGTCCGGACCATCGACGGTGACCTCGGCGTCGGACTGTGACCGGCCGGCGGTCGGCTCGTTAGGCTGAGACAATGACCAGCGAGCCGACCGCCGACCGCGCCGAATCCGACACCGTGGCCACCGCCTCCGGCTCGCCCGGACGGTGGGACGCGATCAAGGAACGCGGGCGCGCCTTCCGGGAAGGCATTGCCGCCCGCCCTATCCTGAACGCCGGCTACCGCGTCGCCATCGGCGTGATCGGTGGGTTGGTGCTGATCGTCGGGATCATCACGATCCCGTACCCGGGACCTGGCTGGGCGCTCGTGTTCGCGGGCTTCGGCATCCTGGCCACCGAGTTCATGTGGGCACACCACACCCTCACCTGGGTGCGTGGCAAATACCGGATCGTCATGGACTGGTACACCTCACGCGGCTGGGTGATCAAGACACTCGGCGCGGTCGCCACCTTCGCCCTCGTCGTCGTGACGTTGTGGCTGCTCGGCACATATTCGATGGTCGGCGGGTGGATCGGAGTCGATTGGCCATGGTTGCGCAGTCCCCTGATGTCGTGAGCACGGCCCCCGGCCGCGCGCTCATCGATCCCGCCTGGATATCGGCCAGGATCACCGAGATGAGCCGCTCGTGGGGCACCGAGACCCGGCGCGTCGGCGGCACCCTGTGGTGGTGCATGGTCGCCTCGGCGCTGGTCGAGCCCATCACCTCTGCCTACGCGAAGGGCTGTCCGGCCCCGCTGGCCGCCCTCGACGACTTCGAGTGCGAGATCCGCCCGGACGGGGGAGTGGAGCGAGTGCGGTTCCGCGCCTTCGCTCCCGCCTGCGAAGCCGTGCGACGGCCGTCCCCCGGGGACACCGCTGTCGGTGCCGCTTTGCGCGAGACGCTGGCAGTCGTGATCCCGCAGGTAGCGGCGGTTTCCGGGGCGGCGGTGCCTGCCCTGTGGGCGATCGTCACCGACGCCATCGGCAACCGGGCCCTCGACGCGGGCGCCCGGGCAGCGGGCGAACAACTCGCCGCCGAGGTCGGTTCCCGGCTACCCGCCCCACGCTTCGTCACCCTCGCCGACCGCACGTTCGTCAAGCGGATCTCGTGCTGCCTGGTCTACGAGGTCCCCACCTGCACCATGTGCACCAGTTGCCCCAAACGCCCACCCGCCGAGCGCACGGCCTTGTTGTCGCAAGCCTGATCCCCGGGATCCATCCCACCCCCAGTAGAGTTGGGCGCGGTGCGGGGATGGCCCGCACCGCTGTGGGGTCCGCCCCACAGAACGCGACGTCAAGGAGAGCATTCCCGTGACCACCTCTGCACCGATCAGCCCAGTCGCGCTCGTCACCGTGCCGGCCGGGACTACCGCGGGCGCGGCGGTGCGGGAAGCGGGTCTGCCGACCAAGGGCCCCGACACCGTCGTCGTCGTGCGCGACGCCGAGGGCGCCCTCAAGGACCTGTCCTGGGTTCCCGAGGAAGACGCCGAGGTCGAGCCCGTCGCCGCGAACACCGAGGACGGGCGGAGCGTGATCCGGCACTCGGCCGCGCATGTGCTCGCCCAGGCGGTGCAGCAGGAGTTCCCCGAGGCCAAGCTGGGCATCGGTCCGCCGATCAAGGACGGCTTCTACTACGACTTCCGCGTCGAGCGGCCGTTCACCCCCGAGGATCTGGCCAAGCTGGAATCCCGGATGAAGAAGATCATCAAAGGCGCGCAACGGTTTTCGCGCCGGGTGGTCGAGGTCGACGAGGCCCGCGTCGAGCTGGCCGGTGAGCCGTTCAAGCTCGAACTCATCAGCGACAAGTCCGGCATCGACGACCCGGAGATCATGGAGGTCGGCGGTAACGAGCTGACCATCTACGACAACCTCGACCCGCGCACCGGTGAGAAGCTGTGGGGTGACCTGTGCCGCGGCCCGCACATCCCCACCACCAAGTTCATCCCGGCCTTCAAGCTCACCCGTTCCTCGGCCGCGTACTGGCGTGGTGACCAGGACCGCGAAGACCTGCAGCGCATCTACGGCACCGCCTGGGAATCGACCGAGGCGATGGACGAGTACCTGCACCTGCTGGCCGAGGCCGAGCGCCGCGACCACCGCAAGCTGGGCCTCGAGCTCGACCTGTTCTCCTTCCCCGACGAGCTCGGCTCGGGCCTGCCGGTGTTCCACCCCAAGGGCGGCATCATCCGCAAGGAGATGGAGGAGTACTCGCGTCAGCGCCACATCGATGCGGGCTACGAGTTCGTCAACACCCCGCACATCACCAAGGGCGCGCTGTTCGAGACCTCCGGCCACCTGGACTGGTACCGCGACGGCATGTTCCCGGCCATGCACCTGGACGCCGAACTCAACGACGACGGCACCGTGCGCAAGCCCGGCCAGGACTACTACGTCAAGCCGATGAACTGCCCGATGCACAACCTGATCTTCCGGGCGCGTGGCCGTTCCTACCGTGAACTGCCGCTGCGGATGTTCGAGTTCGGGTCGGTGTACCGATACGAGAAGTCCGGCGTGATCCACGGCCTGACCCGGGTGCGCGGCATGACCCAGGACGACGCCCACATCTACTGCACCAAAGAGCAGATGCACGGCGAGCTCACCACCACCTTGAACTTCGTGCTGTCGCTGCTCAAGGACTACGGTCTCGACGACTTCTACCTCGAGCTGTCGACGAAGGACCCGAAGAAGTTCGTCGGCTCCGACGAGCTGTGGGAAGAGGCCACCGAAACCCTGTCGAAGGTGGCGTCGGCCTCGGGTCTCGAGCTGGTCCCCGATCCGGGCGGCGCCGCGTTCTACGGCCCGAAGATCTCGGTGCAGGCCAAGGACGCGCTGGGGCGCACCTGGCAGATGTCGACCATCCAGCTCGACTTCAACCTGCCCGAACGCTTCAACCTCGAATACACCGCTTCCGACGGCACCAAGCAGCGCCCGGTGATGATCCACCGTGCCCTCTTCGGTTCCATCGAGCGGTTCTTCGGTGTGCTCACCGAGCACTACGCCGGTGCGTTCCCCGCGTGGCTCTCTCCGGTGCAGGTCGTCGGCATCCCGGTGGCGGAAAACTTTGTGCCGCACCTGGATTCGGTGATCGAGCGGCTGACCGACGCCGGTGTGCGCGCCCAGGTGGACCGCAGCGACGACCGCATGCAGAAGAAGATCTTCAACCAGACCGCGCAGAAGGTGCCGTTCATGCTGCTGGCCGGTGCCCGCGACGCGGAGTCCGGCGCGGTGAGCTTCCGGTTCCGCGACGGCACCCAGGTCAACGGTGTGCCCGTCGACGACGCGGTGGCCACCATCGTGGCCTGGGTCGGCAACCGGGAGAACGCCTCGCCGACCGCGGAGGGCTTCGAGATCGTCAAGGCGAGCTCATGAGCGAGCAGGCCGAGGCGTCGGCGGGCTCCATCGTCGATGCAGGGGCGGGCAGGCCCGACCGGTTACAGCGGATCTGGACGCCCTATCGGATGTCCTACATCACCGGCGAGGTGAAGCCCAAGGACGCCACCGGGCACCCGTTCACCGACATCCCCAAGATGTCGGACGAGGACGGGCTCATCATCGCCCGCGGCGAGCAGGTGTACGCCGTGCTCAACTTGTACCCGTACAACCCAGGGCACATGATGGTGGTGCCGTACCGCCGGGTAGCCGACCTGGAGGACCTCACATCCGCTGAGAGCGCGGAACTGATGTCGTTCACCCAGCAGGCCATCCGCGTGATGAAACGGGTCTCCCGGCCCGCCGGATTCAACGTGGGCCTCAACCTGGGCGGGGTGGCCGGTGGTTCGCTCGCCGACCACCTGCACCAGCACATCGTTCCGCGCTGGGGCGGGGATGCGAACTTCATCACCGTGGTCGGCGGGGTGAAGGTGATGCCTCAGTTGTTGCGTGAGACGCGGCAATTGCTGGCGGAGGCGTGGGAGGAATAGGACACCGTGCTCAGCTTCTTCGGGCGGCAGACGTTTGCCAAAGCGACTGCGCCGCTGGGCAAAGCGCTCGTCAAGACCGGGCTCACCCCCGACGCGATGACCCTCATCGGCACCGCCGCGACGATCGTCGCGGCGGTGACGCTGTTTCCCAGCGGTCACCTGTTCTGGGGAACGATGGTCATCTGGCTGTTCGTCATGTTCGACATGCTCGACGGTGCGATGGCGCGCGCCCGCGGCGGCGGCACGAAGTACGGCGCGGTCCTCGACGCCACCTGTGACCGGGTGGCCGACGGCGCGATCTTCGCCGGTCTGGCCTGGTGGGCGGTTCACCACGAGCACAGCAAGCAGCTGTTCGTCGCCACGCTGATCGTGCTGGTCACCTCGCAGGTGATCTCGTACGCCAAGGCGCGGGCCGAGGCCAGCGGTCTGTCGGCCGACGGCGGGATCATCGAACGGCCCGACCGGCTGGTGATCGTGCTCGTCGGCGCCGGGCTCACCGGAATCGGCGGGCACTGGGGCATCGGCTGGCTCACCTGGGCGGTGTACGTGGCCATGTGGGTGCTGGCGGTGCTCAGCACCGTCACCGTGTTCCAGCGGGTGCTCGCGGTGCGCAACTCGCCGGGCGCGCGCACGGTGATCCCGCCCGCGCCGCAACAACAGGCAGGGGAGACGGCGTCGTGACCATCAGCGAACGGCTCAGCGACTGGGGCTACGCGGCGGGGTGGCGGTTGGTCCGTTCGGCGCCGGAATCGTTGGCGCGCAAGGCTTTCGACTTCGGCGCCGACCGTGCGACCAAGGACGGCGGACCGCGGCAGCTGCGCCGCAACCTGGCCCGCGTGCTCGGCGTAGCACCGGCCGAGGTTCCCGACGACCTGATGCGGGCGAGCATGCGTTCCTACGCCCGGTACTGGCGTGAGGCGTTCCGGCTGCCCAGCATGGACCACAGCACCATCGACTACTACGTCCACGGCCTGGAAAACGTCGACGCCGGCCTCGAAGCCGGGCGTGGCGTCATCTTCGTCCTGCCGCATTCCGGCAACTGGGACATGGCCGGGGTGTGGCTGGTCCAGCACTACGACACCTTCACCACGGTCGCCGAACGGTTGAAGCCCGAATCGCTGTTCGAACGGTTCGTGGCCTACCGCGAGAGCCTCGGCTTCGAGGTGTTCCCGCTGACCGGCGGAGAACAGCCACCGTTCGTGCCGCTGACCGAACGGTTGCGGCAGAACCGGATCGTGTGCCTGATGGGTGAACGTGACCTCACCGGCCGCGGTGTGCCGGTGAACTTCTTCGGCGAACGCACCTGGATGCCCGCGGGTGCGGCCAAACTCGCCATCGAGACCGGCGCCGCGCTGATGCCGGTGCACGCCTGGTTCACCACCGAGGCCGACGGCACCGAAGGCTGGGGCTTGAAAGCCGGTGCGCCGCTGGATGTCTCGGGTGGCGTGGCCGCGACGACCCAGCTGCTCGCCGACGAATTCGCGGCGAACATCGCCCAGCACCCGGCCGACTGGCACATGCTCCAGCCCCTGTGGGAAGCCGATCTGTCGCCGGAACGACTGGCCCGGATCGCCGCGGCCAAGGCAGGTGAGGTGCTGTGAAGATCGGCATGGTCTGCCCGTACTCCTTCGACGTGCCCGGCGGCGTGCAGGCACATGTGGTCGAGCTGGCACGGGTGTTCATCGAGCGTGGGCATCGGGTGAGCGTGCTCGCGCCCGCATCCGACGACACGCCGTTGCCCGACTTCGTCGTCTCGGCCGGTCGTGCCGTCGCCATCCCCTACAACGGGTCGGTGGCGCGACTGTCGTTCGGGCCGATGGCCTACACGCGCATCCGCCGCTGGATCGACAGCAACGACTTCGACGTGCTGCACATCCACGAACCCAACGCGCCGAGTCTGTCGATGCTCGCGCTCAAGATCGCCGAAGGCCCCATCGTGGCGACCTTCCACACCTCGACCACCAAGTCGTTGGTGCTCAGCACTTTTCAGGGTGTGCTCCGCCCGTACCACGAGAAGATCAGCGGGCGGATCGCCGTGTCGGAGCTGGCCAGGCGCTGGCAGGTGGAGGCGCTCGGGTCGGATGCGGTGGAGATCCCCAACGGGGTCGATGTGTCGGCGTTCGCGCGCGGCCCGCTGCTCGACGGCTACCCGCGCGCGGGCAAGACGGTGCTGTTCCTCGGCCGCTACGACGAACCGCGCAAGGGCATGGACGTGCTGCTCGCCGCCCTGCCGGCGCTCGTCGAACGCCATCCCGACGTGGAGATCCTGATCGTCGGGCGCGGCGACGAGGACAGGTTGCGCCGCGAGGCGGGCCCCCACGCCGGGCACCTGCGCTTTCTCGGTCAGGTCTCCGACGCCGAGAAGGCCGCCGCGCTGCGCAGCGCCGATGTGTACGTGGCGCCGAACCTGGGCGGGGAGAGCTTCGGCATCATCCTCATCGAGGCCATGGCGGCGGGCACGCCGGTCGTGGCCAGCGAACTCGACGCCTTCCGCCGCGTACTGCGCGACGGCAGCGCCGGTCTGCTCACCCCCGTGGGTGACGCGGTGGCGCTGGCCGAGGCCATCGACACCCTGCTCACCGACGACGACACCCGCGACCGGTTGGTGCGCACCGCCACCCAGGTGGTCGCCGCCTACGACTGGCCGGTGGTCGCCGAACAGATCCTGCGCGTGTACGAGACCGTCACCGTCGGCGACAACGGGGTGCGGGCCGCCGGATGATCACCTTCTCCGCGACCGCGATCCTCGTTCTCGGCCTGATCGCCCTGTTCGTGCTCGCGCTCGGCGTGTGGGCGGCGTCCACCGCCAACCGGCTCGACCGACTGCACGTGCGCTCGGACCGGTCCTGGCAGGCCCTCGACGCGGCACTGGCCCGGCGCGCGGTGGTCGCGCGCGCGGTCGCCATGGCCATCGCGGGCCCGGCGAGTACCGATCCGCTGCGGTCCGAGCGGGCCGGACAACTCGCCGCCCTGGCCGACTGGGCCGAACGCGCCGATCGGGGCGATCGAGAGACCATCGAGAACCAGCTCTCGGCCGCGCTGTCGACGATCGACATCGGTCAGCTGCGACCCCAGCTCGTCGCCGAACTGGCCGACGCCGAGGCCAGGGTGCTCATCGCGCGCCGGTTCCACAACGACGCCGTGCGCGACACCCTCGCCCTGCGCACCCGCCGACCGGTGCGCTGGCTGCACCTGGGCGGTACCGCGCCGCTACCGACCTATTTCGAGATCACCGAACGCGCGACACCGGCCGCGTCCACCGGGCTCGAGGTGCACACCACCCGCACCTCGGCGCGCGTGGTGTTGCTCGACGAACAGGACCGGGTGCTGCTGCTGCGCGGACACGACCCGATGGTTCCCGAGGTGGCGTTCTGGTTCACCGTCGGCGGCGGCGTGGAACCGGGGGAGACCCTGCGCGAAACGGCGGTGCGCGAGGTGTACGAGGAGACCGGGCAGCGGATCGACCCGGCAGCGTTGCGTGGTCCGCTGTGGCGGCGGGTCGCGGTGTTCCCGTTCAACGGTGAACTCATCCGCTCCGAAGAACTGTTCTTCGTCCTGCGCGCCCCAAATTTCGCCTGGCGGCCCGCCGACCTCACCGCGCTGGAACGGCGCACCATCACCGACCACCGCTGGTGCACGCCCGCCGACATCCGCGCCCTGGACGCCACCGGCGAGGCGGTGTACCCGTACCACCTCGACGAGTTGCTCGCCGAGGCGATCGGCGCCGCCGACGACGACACCGAACCGGTGGTCCGGTCCATTCGCTGATCCCGACCGTGTGTGTCGCCTCACGCCACGCGGTCCGCAGCCGGTCCAGATGCGGCGGTCGGCGGTATCGGCCCAGGTCGCGACCAGTCCAGTGGGCTCCGACTGGCTATGAACCCTGATTCGGCGGCCACCTAGAATCGCAGGAGACCACACAGTCTGCCCGTTAGGTGCACATGACCCAGGAGAATGCCGTGACTACGCCCGAGACCACATCAACCGTCGGCACCGCCCGCGTGAAGCGCGGCATGGCCGAGATGCTCAAGGGCGGTGTGATCATGGACGTGGTCACCCCGGAGCAGGCCAAGATCGCCGAGGACGCGGGCGCCGTCGCGGTCATGGCGCTCGAGCGGGTGCCCGCCGACATCCGCGCCCAGGGTGGCGTGTCCCGGATGAGCGACCCGGACATGATCGACGGCATCATTTCCGCGGTGTCCATCCCCGTGATGGCCAAGGCCCGCATCGGCCACTTCGTCGAGGCGCAGATCCTGCAGAGCCTCGGCGTGGACTACATCGACGAGTCCGAGGTCCTCACCCCCGCCGACTACGCCAACCACATCGACAAGTGGAACTTCACCGTGCCCTTCGTCTGTGGCGCCACCAACCTCGGCGAGGCCCTGCGCCGCATCACCGAGGGCGCGGCCATGATCCGCTCCAAGGGCGAGGCGGGCACCGGTGACGTCTCCAACGCCACCACCCACATGCGCACCATCCGCGCCGAGATCCGCCGCCTGACTTCCCTGTCCGAAGACGAGCTGTTCGTCGCCGCCAAGGAACTGCAGGCCCCCTACGAGCTGGTCCGCGAGGTCGCCCAGACCGGCAAGCTGCCCGTCGTCATGTTCACCGCGGGCGGCATCGCCACCCCCGCCGACGCCGCCATGATGATGCAGCTCGGTGCCGAGGGCGTCTTCGTCGGCTCCGGCATCTTCAAGTCCGGCAACCCCGAACAGCGCGCCGCCGCCATCGTCAAGGCCACCACCTTCTACGACGACCCCGACGTCCTGGCCAAGGTCTCGCGCGGCCTGGGCGAAGCCATGGTCGGCATCAACGTCGAAGAAATCCCCCAGCCCCACCGCCTCGCCGAGCGCGGCTGGTAATCGGTTCGGGCACAAGCAAACCCGGTGGGCGGCGCATCACGCGCCGCCCACCAGTGCGTAGAACGACGCCTACTTCGTTTCGTTCGGGTGGCTGGTGTGCACCTGTTTTAGGAAGACGGTGTGCTCATGGACGTAGAACCAGATGCGTGCGGTGCCTTTCGCTGTCGGCTTGTGCTGCCAGCGTTCGTGCCGCGCTCCACCGCGTGAGATCGTGCCAAGCTCGCCGCGGAGGGGGTAGTCGGTCGGTGTCGTGGACAGCGGCGTGCGCGTGAGGAAGTCCCATGCTTCCGCCATCGGGTTGCGGATGGTCGCGACCAGATCCCGCCAGCCCTTCTGAGCGTCTGCGGTGGCGAAGCGGATCTGGTACTCGGTCTTTCGCGCGGGGCGTGGGACCAGCTCGCCCTTCTTGGCGGCCGCCACTATGGGCGCTCGACAGTGTCGTCGCGGTCCAGCCACTCCAGGTCCGTACTGCCCAATCCGGCGGCGATCGCGGTTGCCGTCTCCTTCCAGGAGGTAAGTTCGGCGATCGCGAGGTGCGGCTGGTCGGTGGAGAACGATGCGCGGGCGGCGTCCACGAGGTCCTGTGCGCAAGTGTCTCGGTCGGCGGGTGACAGCGCGAGCATCCATGGGAATGCCTTGGACATGCGCTCGGCGAGCGAGCCGTTGTCATCGAGGGTGACAGTGATGAGCTGCGCGGCGAACTCGAGCAGGCGCGCGCGTCCCTCTGCCTCGCGCTGCGACATCAGCACCAGCGCCTCGCCGTCGCGGCGGGTCACCGTGACGGGATGGTTCTCGGCCTCGGCGAAGACCTCAGCGGAGTGTTTGCTCAGGTCCGAGGAGCGTCGGGTCCTGGCGGGTAGGCCTGACGTGCGCATGGATCCATCGTGTTCGGAACGTGTTCGGAAGTCCAGGTGGGAGCGGAAGGGCCAGCGATCGCCCCTGAGGCGCTGCCGGATGGGCGTACCGTACAGTCGGTCTGTGACCGTGCTCGACTTCTTCTTGCTGGTCGTCGCGGGATTCTTCACCGGGTTGATCGGGTTCGTCACCGGGATGGCGTCGATCGTTTCCTATCCGGCGTTGCTGGCTGTGGGGTTGCCGCCGGTGACGGCGAATGTGACCAATACCGTGGCGATGGTGGCCGTGGGGGTGGGGGCCACCGCCAATTCGGGGCGCGAACTCACGGGGCGGGGGCGCACGCTCGTGTGGTGGGCGGGGTTGTCGGCGCTGGGTGGGTTGCTCGGTGCGCTGGCGTTGTTGGTGGCGCCCGAGGGGACCTTCGAGGTGGTGGTGCCGTTCCTGGTCGCGGCGGCGTCGATCGCGTTGCTGGTGCAGCCGGTGGTCCGTAAGCATGTGGGGGAGCTCAGCGCGCCGTGGATCGTGCCGTTGGGGATCCTGCTGATCTCGGTGTACGGCGGGTACTTCGGGGCCGGCGCGGGCGTGATCTATCTGTCGATGATGCTGCTGTGCACCTCCGAATCCGTGTGGAGCGCATCGGTTCTCAAGAGCTTCCTGCTCGGCATCGCCAATCTGGTCGCGGCTCTCGGCTTCGCGATGTTCGGGCCGGTGCACTGGTTCGCGGCGCTCGGGCTGGCGATGGGGGCGCTCGTCGGTGGGTGGTGCGGGCCGCCGGTGGTGAAGGTGATCCCGCCGAACCTGCTGCGGGTGACCGTCGGCGTGCTCGGACTCGGGCTCGCGGTGTACCTGGCGCGCTGATCCGGCCCCGGGCGTCACCGGACTCCGTAGCCTGAGAACGGTGCACCACTCCGATGTCGAAATCGCAATCCACGCAACAGAACTCGCGTCACAGGTGATCCGGTCGTCGTTCCACGCACCCGTCACCCGCTACGCCAAAGAGGGCGACGACTTCGCCACCCAGACCGACTTGGCCGCCGAACGCGCGATCCTCGAGGTCCTCACCGCGGCCCGTCCGCACGACCGGTTCGTCGCCGAGGAGTCCGGCACCACGAGATCGCCGGGCAGCGACCGCACCTGGTTCGTCGACCCGCTCTGCGGCACAAGGAATTTCGCGGTCGGCACACAGCTCGTCGCGGTGAACGTCGCCTTGCGCATCGGGGACACCGTCCGCGCCGCGGCCGTCGGCGCCCCGTTCACCGGCGAGGTGTTCTGGACCTCGGGCGAGAACGCGTACCGCCGCCACGACGGCTCCGACACCGTCCTGCGCCCCGACGCGGGCAGCCGCCTGATCGACATCGACCTCGACAACCCGCTGCCGTGGTCCAGACCCGCCCGCCTGCTCGACAGCGTCGCCGCCGACTTCCACCCGCGCGTGCTGTCCACCTCGCTCGCCCTGGTCTGGGTCGCGGCGGGCAGACGCGCCGCCTATGTCACCGGCGGCGACCTGCGCGACAACGTCCACTTCACCAGCGCGGTGGAAATCTGCCGCGCGGCGGGCTGCGTCGTCACCGGAATAGCAGGTCAACCACTCCATTCCGCCCCGCACGGGCTCATCGCCGCCGCCGATGCCGACACCCACGCCCGCCTCGTCGACGCGATGCTCGCCCTGCGCTGAAAGGGGCCTTCACAAGCGCGGTACCGGCACGTCTCAGACTTTCCTCAAAAACGCTGGGTAGCGTCCTGGCCGAGGCACCGTGGCCTGCGTCGTGTGGCGCCGGTACCGTGCCGTTGGCGCCCACAGGGCGAAAACCGTTGACCCGACGCAAAGGACGAGTGGATGAAGCTTCGTAGGACCGGACGTGTGGCGATCGCAGGCCTGGCCGTGGTCGCCGCATTGGGAATGAGTGCGTGCAGTGACGACAAGGGCGACAAGCCCGCCGCCAAGTCCACGACCAGTGCTCCGGCCACGACCACGGCCGCTGTCGCGGACCTGCCCCCCGTGCCGACGGTGGAGGAGCTCAACGCTCAGCTCAACACCGCGCTGGACCCCGAGGTGCCCAACGAGCAGAAGCTGGACTTCGTGCAGGGCGGCGAGGCCGATCCCGAGCTGCCGAACCGCCTGGCCGTCGCCGCCCGCGACGCCGGTGCCCAGGTGCAGGTCACCGAGGTGACCTCCTTCGGTGACAGCGTGAACGCCAAGGCGAACTTCACCGTCAACGGCCAGACCAATGTGGTCGACGTGCCGTTCGTCGCCGAGGACGGCAAGTGGAAGGTCCAGAAGTCGTGGGCCTGCACCATGCTCACCAACCTGGGCCAGCAGTCGGTCGCCTGCGCCTGATAGCACCGCGTGCAGCCCCGGTCGCGTTGCGGCCGGGGCTTTCGCCTGTTTTCAGCCGGTGCGCAGGGCCGCGCGGTCCGGATGATCCCAGCGCACCGTCCAGGTAGCGGTCTCGGGATGTTCGGCGTCGTGGTCGCGCAGCGCGGGCAGGGTCCACTGGTGCTCGGGTGGGGTGCGGCGCAGTGCCGCCCGCTCGCTGAGTTCGAGCCGTACGGACAGGTCGACGTCGAGTCCGCGGCCGAGCAGCATCGGGCCTGCCACGATCAGCACCAGATCGGCCGGAGCTGTCCGGATGCCCGCCCGCGCCGACCGGTCGCCCGCCTCGTCCCAGAGCGCGGGCAACCAGCGCCCTGCGGTCCGCAGCGGAACCAGAATCTCCCGGCGTATCGCGTCGTAGTCGAACCATGCTGTGCGATAAGACCATTCGTCGGTTCGGCCGTACTCCATCCGCAGCGATGCGGGCCGGACGAAGGCGTGCAGTGACACCACCTCGGCCGACCGGCCCTGCCCGTTCAGTGTGTCGGCGACCAACCGGGCGAAGGCGACCGGTTCGGCGGCATCGGCGGCGTCGACGGCAACCACCCGGCGACCGGGCAGCTCGGATACCCGCTCGGCGACCAGGCGGGCCAGGGTGGTGGGGGAGACGGGGGTGAACGACGGCACCACCCCATTTCAGCAAATTCCCGCCGCGCGCCGCCGAGCCGGACAAACCGTGCGGTCCGCCTAGCGATAATCTCGTGCGCATGGCGACAATCGAAGAGGCGCTCGAGGTCGAGCGGCTGGAACGCGACATCTTCCGTGGGGCGGCCACGGAATCCCAGCTGACGCGGACCTTCGGCGGTCAGGTCGCGGGCCGGGCGCTGGTCTCGGCGGTGCGCACCGTCGACGCCGCCTATCAGGTGCATTCGCTACACGGCTATTTCCTGCGCCCGGGCAACCCGGAAGCGCCCACCATCTACCAGGTGGAACGCATCCGCGACGGGCGCTCGTTCTGCACCCGCCGGGTCACCGGTGTGCAGGACGGCGAGGCGATCTTCACCATGGCCGCCTCCTTCCACCGCGGCGACGTCGGCCCGGAGCACCAGGACGTGATGCCGGTCATCGAGGGCCCGGAGAACCTGCCCGACGCCAAGACCACGCTGAGCCCGGAACGGTTGTGGGCCATGCGCGAATGGGAGCACTGGGACATCCGCACGGTCCCGCAGGACCAGGTCGCCCGCCGGGAAGGCACCGTCTCCCCGCAGCAGGTGTGGTTCCGCTACCGGCACCCGTTGCCCGACGACCCGATGTTCCACGTCTGCACCCTCGCCTACATGAGCGATATGACGCTGCTCGGTTCGTCGAAGGTGACCCACCCCGGCGTGCCGACCCAGGACGCGTCGCTCGACCACGCCATGTGGTTCCTGCGCCCCTTCCGTGCCGACGAATGGCTGCTCTACGACCAGTCCTCGCCCTCGGCGGGCTTCGGCCGCGCCCTCACCGGCGGTCGGATCTGGGATCGCGAGGGCAACCTGGTCGCCGCCGTCGTGCAGGAAGGCCTCATCCGCACGCCGCGCGAGGCGTGAGCGCGCCCACACCGGCCGGGCTCGTAAGCTCAGCGGCTGTGAACGCAACATCCACGCCGACGATCGGTGTCCTCGCACTCCAGGGTGACGTGCGCGAACACGTTGCCGCGCTGCGCCACTGCGGTGCCGCACCGGTGCTGGTGCGCCGCGAGTCCGAGCTGGCCGCCGTCGACGGGCTGGTGCTGCCCGGCGGCGAGTCGACCGCCATCTCCAAGCTGCTGCAGGCCTTCGACCTGCTCGAACCGTTGCGTGCGCGGCTGCGCGACGGGCTGCCCGCGTTCGGGTCGTGCGCGGGCATGATCCTGCTCGCCTCCGAGGTGCTCGACACCCGGCCCGATGCCCAGCACCTGTCCGGCATCGATATGACGGTGCGCCGCAACGCTTTCGGCCGCCAGGTCGACTCGTTCGAGACCGACCTCGACTTCAGCGGCCTCGACACGCCCGTGCGCGCGGTGTTCATCCGCGCGCCGTGGGTGGAGCGGGTCGGTGACGGCGTCGAGGTGCTGGCGCGGGTGCCGCACGGCCCGGCGCAGGGCCGGATCGTGGCCGCCAGGCAGGGCAATGTCGTGGCGACCTCGTTCCATCCCGAGGTCACGGGTGATCTTCGGGTGCACGAGCTGTTCGTCGACCTCGTGCGCAAGGCAGGGTGAACCTCCGCGTCCACCGGCGTGGCGGGCACGAGTAGGCTGGTTCGAGCTTGTCCGCCCGGGCAGACGCGCAACCGACCTGAAGGAAGTAGGGCATGAGCGGCCACTCCAAATGGGCCACCACCAAGCACAAGAAGGCGGGAATCGACGCCAAGCGCGGCAAACTCTTCGCCAAGCTGATCAAGAACATCGAGGTGGCGGCTCGCACGGGTGGCAGTGACCCGGCGGGCAACCCGACGCTGTACGACGCCATCCAGAAGGCCAAGAAGTCGTCGGTCCCCAACGACAACATCGAGCGCGCCCGCAAGCGTGGCGGCGGCGAGGAAGCCGGCGGCGCCGACTGGCAGACCATCATGTACGAGGGCTACGGGCCCAACGGTGTCGCCGTGCTGATCGAGTGCCTCACCGACAACCGCAACCGCGCCGCCGGTGAGGTGCGCGTCGCGATGACCCGCAACGGCGGCAACATGGCCGACCCGGGTTCGGTGTCCTACCTGTTCGCCCGCAAGGGTGTGGTGACCCTCGAGAAGAACGGCCTCACCGAGGACGACGTCCTCGACGCGGTCCTCGACGCCGGCGCCGAAGAGGTCAACGACCACGGCGACGCCTTCGAGATCATCAGCGAGCCCGGCGATCTGATCGCTGTGCGAACCGCGCTGCAGGACAAGGGCATCGACTACGACTCGGCCGAGTCCGGTTTCCAGGCGTCGGTGTCGGTGGCGGTCGACGCCGAGGGAGCCCGCAAGGTGCTCAAGCTGATCGACGCCCTCGAAGACAGCGACGACGTGCAGAACGTGTACACCAACGTCGACATCTCCGACGAGGTCGCCGCCGAGCTGGACGACGAGTAGATCTTCCCCCGTGTACCGCCCCGGCCGTGGATTCGGCTGGGGCGGTTCGTGTCTCTACTCCCGGTAGTGGTCGGCCAGCGCCGGGTAGTAGTCGGCGAAGTCGGGTCGTTCGGTGTTGGTGCAGGCGGCGACGAACATGTCCGCGTAGTACTCCCAGCCCGGGCCGATCTGCGAGGTCTCCGCGAGCTGGTACTCCGAGGTGAGGTGGTGGACCAGCCGCACCTGGGTGGCGGTGCCGGTGTCGAGCAGGGTCACCTCCATGCGCCACAACCCGATCTGGTCGGCCGAGGACACGGCCAGCCGCACCGGCGGGGTGCAGTCGTCGATGCGCATCTCGGTCCAGGGCTGCCCGTCCTCGAACCGCAACTGCACCTGGATCATGTTCCCGGCGCCGGGTTCCCCTTCCCAGGTGCCATACCAGCCGGCGGTCAGGTCCGGATCGGTCAACCGTCCCCACACCTGTTCGATCGGTAAGGCCAGTGACCGGGTGATCACCAGGTCGCGCCCGTTTTCGGTCGGTACGATCTCGCCGGTCGGCATCGGCATGACGCGGTTCTCCCTCGCTCGAACGCCTCGGACAACAGGTCGACCTCGACGGTACGCCGCCGGTAATCCCCTCGCGGAGATATTCGCGTGACCAGCACAATGTCGGTATGACTCGGATCGAGGCGGTACGCGGAGACATCACCGAACAGCACGTGGACGCGGTCGTGAACGCCGCGAACTCCTCGCTGCTCGGCGGTGGGGGAGTCGACGGCGCGATCCACCGCAAAGGTGGGCCCGAAATCCTGTCGGCGTGCCGCGACCTGCGTGCCTCCCGGTACGGCAGGGGCCTGCCGACGGGGCAGGCGGTGGCCACGACAGCCGGACGGCTGCCCGCCCGCTGGGTGATCCACACCGTCGGCCCGGTCTGGTCGGCGACCGAGGACCGCTCGGCCCTGCTGACTGCCTGCTACCGCGAATCCCTGCGGGTAGCAGACGAATTGGGCGCTCACACGGTGGCGTTCCCGGCGATCTCCACGGGCATCTACGGTTGGCCGATGGACGACGGCGCCCGCATTGCCGTGGAAACAGTGCGCGCCGCCGACACGGCCGTCGACGAGGTGCGCTTCGTGCTGTTCGACGACCGCGCCCTCACCGAATTTCACCGCCGCGCTGTCGACGGGCTGGGTGCGGGCAGCTGAGCGGCTGCTACGGATGGCATCCGTGGGTACCGCCGTGCTGCACTGCGCTGTCCGTGAATGTTCCTGTGCCGCAGGCAGACTGGGCCTACTGCGTGACTCGACGTGATTCGAGGGCGTCGAGGATCATGTCGAGGCCGTAGTCGAATTCGGCGGTGTGGTCGTAACCGGGCTGCAGGGCGTGGTCGACGATCATCTCGGTGAGGTAGGGCAGTTCCGCGGTCGGCAGCTGGTCGAGGATGCCGCCCGCCACCTCCTCCAGGTCGTCGGGGGTGGTGATCGGAAGATTCGCCTCCTGCAGCACGTACCCGTTGACGTAGCTGTCGAGAAGCGAGATCGCGTGGGCCGCCATCGGGAGCGAGAAGCCCGCTCGCCGCAGGATGCCGAGGATCGCGTCGTGGTGCCGCAGGGTCGCCGGGCCCGGGTTGCGCCGCGAATCCATGAGTCCGAGTGCCCAGCTGTGCCGGGACAGCACCGCGCGGGCGGAATGCGCGCGCGAACGGATCGCCGCTCGCCAATCCTCGAAGTCCCCGCTCGGTAGGTCGATCGCGGCGAAGACGGCGTCGACCACGCCGTCGAGAACCGCGTCCTTGTTCGGCAGGTGGTGATACAGCGACATCGCCTCCACCCCGAGTTCCTGTGCGATCCGGCGCATGGTGATCGCCTCGACGCCGCCGCGGTCGGCCACCCGGATCGCGCCTTCCAGTATCCGTTCGCGGCTCAGCGGTCGACGTGTGGAGGGAGTCGGCATATTGACAATCTTACAGCCGTAAGTCAGCCTTACGTGTGTAAGAACGAGTGAAGGAGGCCGCTGATGCCGATGCCGAGATGGTGGGGTCGGGTGAACAAGCGGGTGTTCAACCCGCGAGCACTCGCGAGCGGCAAATGGCCGGTGCTCATCCACACCGGTCGCGTCTCCGGAGTCACCCACCGCACCCCACTCGACGCCCATCCGATCGAGGGCGGATACCTGTTCGTCCTGGTCTACGGCTCCCGTTCGGATTGGGTCCGTAATGTCCTCGCCGCGGGCGGCGCTCGCCTGCGCGTCGACGGCACCGAAGTGGATCTCACCGCCCCGCGCGTGATCGGTCGCGAGGAAGCCGCCCGGATCCTGCCGACGGATGTCACCCGGCCGCCCGCTGTCCTGCGCATCACCGAATTCCTGCGGATGGACCGGGCGGGTTGACGACCGGAACGTGTCGGACCCCGCTGCCACACTGGCGGGCATGACGGAAAATGCGCTGCCGTTTCGGGTTCGGATCCCGGTGCGAGTCTCCGATCTGGATCTGCAACAACACGTGACGGGTGCGGCCTATCAGCAGTTCGCCGACCACGCACGGTTCGCGTGTGTGGGCGCGGCCGGTGTGTCGGTACCAGACATGCTGGCCGACGGCATCGGGCCGGTGAACCTCGAACTCACCGTGCGCTACCTGCGCGAGTTGCGCGCCGGCGACACCGTCGAGGTCGACTGTCGCTGGGAGTGGGGGACCGGCAAGACCTACCGGGTCGAACACGAACTGCGCCGCGACGACGGCGAACTCGCCGCCACCGTGTCGTACCTGAGCGGCATGCTCGACCTGACCGAGCGCAAACTCCTGCACGAACCGAAGCGCATCTGGGCCGAACGGGCGAGCGAGCCCGGATTACTCGGCCTCCCCTGAGCGCGGCGACCGGCCCTCGTGTCGCTGGTCGGACGGTGTGCCGCAATGCTTTAGACTTTCGAACAATTGTTCGTGTCTTCGAAGGGGCTGCCGGTGCGGGTGATGGGCGTCGATCCCGGGCTCACCCGGTGCGGGCTCAGCATGGTGGACAGCGGTCCCGGCCGTAAGGTCGTTGCCCTCGATGTGGGCGTGGTGCGGACACCGCCGGAGGCCGAGCTGGCTCTGCGGTTGATGGCGGTGGCCGATGCCGCCGAGGAGTGGATGGACACCCATCAGCCCGAGGCGGTGGCGATCGAGCGGGTGTTCGCGCAGCACAACGTGCGCACCGCGATGGGAACCGCGCAGGCCGGTGGGGTGATCGCGCTGGCGGCGGCGCGGCGGGGCATCCGGGTGGCGTTCCATACCCCCAGCGAGGTGAAAGCGGCTGTCACGGGCAATGGTTCGGCCGACAAGGCGCAGGTCACCGCCATGGTGACCAGAATCCTCGGCCTGCAGGTCGCACCGAAACCGGCTGATGCCGCCGATGCGCTCGCCCTGGCGATCTGTCATTGTTGGCGGGCGCCGCTGCTCGACCGGATGGCGGCCGCACAGGCGAAGGCCGACGAGGTGCGTCGCCGCTACGAACAACGGCTCGCCGAACAACGGAAGGTGGTACGCGGGTGATCGCGTCGGTACGCGGTGAGGTCCTCGAGATCGCGCTCGACCATGTGGTGATCGAAGCCGCGGGCGTCGGCTACCGCCTCAACGCCACCCCCGCCACCCTCGGCAGCCTCACCCGAGGCGAGGAAACCCGCCTCTACACGGCCATGATCGTGCGCGAGGACTCGATGACGCTGTTCGGGTTCGCCGACACCGAAGCCCGCGACCTGTTCGGCCTCCTGCAGACCGTGTCCGGTGTCGGCCCACGCCTGGCCATGGCGGTCCTGGCGGTCCTCGAACCCGAGGCGCTGCGAAAAGCCTTGGCGGAGAGCAACGTCGCCGCCCTCACCCGGGTGCCCGGCATCGGTAAGCGCGGCGCCGAACGCATGGTCGTCGAACTGCGCGACAAGGTGAACCTGGTGCCTGTCCCGGCCGGACCACCAGGTGCCGAAACTCCGGTCACCCCGGTACGCGAGCAGGTCGTCGAAGCGCTCATCGGCCTCGGCTTTCCGGCCAAGCAGGCCGAACAGGCCGTCGACACCGTCCTGGCCGACCAGTCGGCCGCCACCACCTCCGTGGCCCTGCGCGCCGCCCTCGGTCTGCTCGGCAAGAACAGGTAACCCATGGACGACGAGTTCGACACCGACGAATCCGCCCTCGCCGCCCGGTATCTCAGCGCCGACGGCGACACCGAGACCGGCCTGCGCCCCACTTCGCTCGACGACTTCATCGGCCAGCCACGCGTGCGCGAACAGCTCGCCCTCGTCCTGCGCGGTGCCCGGCAACGCGGCGCCACCCCCGACCACGTCCTGCTGTCCGGCCCGCCCGGGCTCGGCAAGACCAGCATGGCGATGATCATCGCAGGTGAACTCGGCACCGCCCTGCGCATCACCTCCGGGCCCGCCCTGGAACGCGCGGGCGACCTGGCGGCCATGCTGTCGAACCTGGTCGAAGGCGATGTGCTGTTCATCGACGAGATCCACCGCATGGCGCGGCCCGCCGAGGAAATGCTGTACCTGGCCATGGAGGACTTCCGGGTCGACGTGGTGGTCGGCAAAGGGCCCGGCGCCACCTCCATCCCGCTCGACATCGCACCGTTCACCCTGGTCGGGGCGACCACCCGGTCGGGCGCGCTCACCGGCCCGCTGCGCGACCGGTTCGGCTTCACCGGCCACATGGACTTCTACGACACCGACGAACTGCTGCAGATCCTGCTGCGCTCGGCCCGCATCCTCGGCGTCCACATCGAACACGACGCCGCCGCCGAGGTCGCCGGCCGCTCCCGAGGCACGCCGCGCATCGCCAACCGGCTGCTGCGCCGGGTGCGCGACTTCGCCGAGGTCCGCGCCGACGGCCTCATCACCCGCGAGATCGCCCAGTCCGCGCTCGAGGTCTACGACGTCGACGTACTCGGCCTCGACCGGCTCGACCGGGCCGTGCTCGGTGCGCTGGTCCGCGGTTTCGGCGGCGGACCGGTCGGCGTGTCGACGCTGGCGGTCGCCGTCGGCGAGGAAGCCGCGACGGTGGAAGAGGTGTGCGAACCGTTCCTGGTGCGCGCCGGACTCGTCGCCCGCACTCCGCGCGGACGGGTCGCCACGGCTGCCGCCTGGGAGCATCTGGGCCTGGTGCCACCACCGGATCTGGTGTTCGGCGCCATCGAAGTGCGTGGGCGCGAACCACAACCGAGCCTCGATCTGTTCGACCGGTAGCGGCGCCTACCGGACGGGCGCGTCGCCGATACGTCGTCTAATGTCGGCTGGGTGGCAGTCCATGCGGTGGTCCAACGCGTCCCCGAACCGTTACGCTCCCTGTTGCTCCAGCACCGGGAGTTGCTGAAGTTCGCCATGGTCGGCGCCGTCACCTGGTTCATCGACACCGGCGTGGTCTACGCGGTGAAACTCACCGTGCTCGGCGACAAGCCGCTCACCGCGCGTCTGCTCGGCGCGTTGATCGCGACCATCGCCTCCTACATCCTCAACCGCGAATGGTCCTTCCGCACTCGTGGGGGCAGGCAGCGCAGCCACGAGGCAGCCCTGTTCTTCACGGTCAGCGCGCTGGGCATCGTGGTCACCATGATCCCGCAGGCGCTGTCGCTGTACGTGCTGAATCTGCGTGTGCCGCACGTGGATCCGATGGTGCAGATGGTCGCGAACTTCATCTCCGGCCAGATCCTCGGCGTGCTGCTGGCCATGGCGTTCCGCTTCTGGGCCTTCCGCCGCTACGTGTTCCCGGACGACCTGCGCGAAGCGGAACTGCACAGTATCCAGGGTTAATGTGACCGTTCGAGGTTTTCCAGGGCGGCGATGACCAGGTCGACGAAGGCGTCGACCTCTTCGCGGGAGTAACCACGTGTGCCGAGACGGCTGTCGGTGAAGCGGACACCGCGCACGTCGGCGGCGGTGAGGCTGCCGGGGCCGTTGTGGGCCAGGGTGGCCGCGACCAGGTCGAGGAAGGCGTCGACCTCCTCCTCGTGATAGCCGCGACGGCCGACCGCGGACTGGCTGAACCGCATGCGGTGCACGTCGTCGGGGGTGAGCATCGCGGCGATCTCCTCCCCGGGGCGGGGCGCGGGCACGGGGGAGGCGCCCTTCTGGCGATGTTCGAGCTCGGTCCTGACCCGGTCGAGAAAATCGTCGACCTGGTCGGCCTGGTAACCGCGACCACCGAAACGGGGCGCGCCGAAATGGACATGGCGGACGTCGTCGGCGGTGAGACCACCGTGTCCGTGCAGGGTCGCCGACACCTTCTCCAGGAAAGCGTCGACCTCGTCGGCATGGTAGCCACGATGGCCGAGGGTGGGCATGGCGAAGTGGGTGCGGCTCACATCGTCGGGCGTCACAGCGGTCATTGTGTCAGGATTGCCCTTCTATCCCAGAGGTTTTCGACGGCAGCGCATCGCGACTGTACACCGGCGAAGCAGCCGGTCGCGGGCCACAGAATTATGTGTCATGCTGTAACACATACATCGGTGTGTGGAGGTTCGACGTGGCGCCTCAGCGGGATGCGGTCATCATCGGGGCGGGTTTCGGCGGCATGGGTGCCGCCATCGAACTCGACCGGCTCGGGCTGCGCGATTTCGTGGTTCTCGAACGCGAGGACGACCTCGGCGGTACCTGGCATGTGAACCGGTATCCGGGCCTCGCGGTGGACATCGCCTCGGTCACCTACTCCTATTCGTTCGAACCCAACCCGTACTGGAGCAGGTTGTTCGCGCCCGGCGCCGAGCTGAAGAAGTACGCCGAACACGTCGCCGACAAATACGGGCTGCGCGGACGGATGCGGTTCGGCACCGAGGTGCGGAGCGCGCGCTGGGACGACGACAACGAACACTGGGTGGTGAACATCGCGGGCGGCGAACCCCTCACCGCGCGGTACCTGATCACCGCCACCGGCTTCCTGTCCCAGCCCTACACGCCACCGTTCCCCGGCATCGAGTCCTTCGCGGGCAAGATCATCCACTCCACCGACTGGGACGACGGCTACGACCTCACCGACCGCCGCGCCGCCGTGATCGGTACCGGTGCCACGGCGGTGCAACTGGTCCCCGAGCTGGCCGCGAAGGTGGCGTCACTGACGGTTTTCCAGCGCACTCCCATCTGGGTGGTTCCCAAGATCGACGGCCCGATTCCCGCCGTGGTCCAGCGTGCGTTCGCGGCGGTCCCGTTCACCCAGAAGGCCGCGCGGCTGGCCAACACCGCCCTGCTCGAGGCGATCATGCTGGTGGGGGTGCTGCACTACAAGCAGGCCAAACCGCTCAACACCGCCGCCGCCCTGCTGGCCAAGGCACACCTGTTCGCCCAGGTGCGCGACGCGGACACCCGGGCCAAGCTCACCCCGCACTACGACTTCGGCTGCAAGCGGCCGACGTTCTCCAATGCCTACTTCGCGACCTTCAACCAGCCGCACGTGCGCCTGGAAACCGAGTCGATCGACCATGTCGAACCCGACGGCATCGTCACCGCCGACGGGCACAAGACGGCTGTCGACACGCTGGTCCTGGCGACCGGCTTCAACCTGTGGGACGCGAACTTCCCCGCCATCGAGGTGATCGGGCGCGACGGGCGAAATCTCGGAAAGTTCTGGCGCGACAATCGCTTTCAGGCCTACGAGGGCATCACGGTGCCGAAGTTCCCGAACTTCCTTTCGCTGAACAGCCCCTATTCCTACAGCGGGCTGTCGTACTTCACCACCATCGAGACCCAGATGAAGCACATGGGCAGGCTGTTCACCGAGCTGTTCCGGCGCGGGGAACACACCTTCGAGGTCACCGAGGAGGCCAACGCCCGCTTCCTCGACCGGGTGACCGCCGACCTCGATTCGTCGGTGTTCTACGGCGGCGACTGCTCCGGTGCGCGCAGCTACTACTTCAACCAGCACGGTGAGGCCGCGCTGCTGCGCCCCACCAGCACGCTGTCGGCGCACCGGGAGGCGGTCGGTTTCCCGCTCGACGACTACACCTACGGGCGCGGTGCGTGACCGGGGTTTCGCCGCGCGCGGCGGTGTCCGGTGTGTCGGCGCGGCGGGGAACTGGCAGACTGTCAGGCGTACCTGCACCGTCCACCACTGACTAGGGACTGACTTCGACGATGGACTTTCTGTTTCCGCTGCTGATCCTGGCCCTGCTCGTGCCGATGTTCTTCGGTATCCGTAAACAGAAGCGGGAGGCCGAGAAGGTCGCGAGCATGCAGGAGAGCCTGAAGGTCGGTGATCAGGTTGTCACCACGTCGGGCCTGTACGGCACCGTCGTCGATATCGACGATTCGACCGTCGACCTGGAGATCGCCGAGGACGTCGTCACCACCTGGCTGCGTCAGGCCATTCGCGAGGTGCGCATCGAGGAGCCGGTGGCCGCCGAGACCGCCGACGCGACCGACGCCCCCGTCGAAGAGGCCGTCGATCAGACCGAGACCCGGCTGACCAAGGACTCCTGAGCAGTTCCCTTCCCCCGCCGGGCGACGTACGAGCGCGCCCGGCCGGGCACTGTTGTGCCCACCGATTCGGCCTCGACTTCCGCCTAGGAGATGACCTGCTGTGCCACCTTCCCAAGGATCGGCGCATCCGTTCCGGTTGCTCGGCGTCTACGCCGCGCTGCTGGCCGTGATCTACGCGCTGGTGTTCTTCACCGGTGACCATTCGCCCAAGCCCAAGCTCGGTATCGACCTGCAGGGCGGCACCCGCGTCACGCTGACCGCGCGTACCCCCGACGGCAACGAGCCGAGCCGCGAGAGCCTGCAGAAGGCGCAGGAGATCATCGAAAACCGTGTGAACGGTCTCGGCGTCTCGGGCTCCGAGGTGGTCATCGACGGCACCAACCTCGTGATCACGGTGCCGGGTGAGGAAAGCCAGCAGGCGCGCGCCCTGGCCACCACCGCCAAGCTCTACATCCGTCCGGTGCTCGGCGCGACCCAGCCGCAGGCCGGTGGCGCCGCGCCGCAGCAACCGGTGCCCGGTGCGCCGTCCGCCGACCC
>NZ_BDBI01000025.1 GCF_001612905.1 Nocardia ignorata NBRC 108230
CCCGCACCGCACCCGGTGCCAACGCCCGCCCGCCGGCCGCGCCGGCTCCCACCCCGAGGGAACGCGGCGGTGCCGCCCCGAAGGCCCAGCCCTACCAGGAGGAATCGGTTCCCGACATCACGTCGCTGAGTAGTTCTCTCGGCGGCCCGGTCCTCACGGTGATGAACATGCTGATGCCCATGGCTCAGTCTCTCGGCATGGACAACAGCGTCGTCACCGATCAGCTCATCAACCTGGCCTATACCCTCGCCGGCGTCGTCTTCGGCCCGACGAAGTAGACCACCGAAACCCTTCGTTCAAGATCACCACGCTCTGCTGGCGGTCGGCTCGCCGTCGATGCCGCCACCAGAGCGTGGTGATCGCGCGTCCAGGGCCGGGGAGGGGCTCAGTGGGTGGGCGGTGAGAGTGGGGCGCAGCGGCGAGATGGCACCATGGGTGCCGTGATTCCTGTGGTGATCGTTGCTGGGTTTCTGGGGTCAGGGAAGACGACTCTGCTGAACTATCTGCTGCGCAACAACCGGGGGACCCGGATCGGGGTGGTGGTCAACGATTTCGGGGCGGTGAACATCGACGCGATGCTGGTCGCGGGCCAGGTCGATGCCATGGTGTCGCTGGGGAACGGGTGTGTGTGCTGCGCGGTCGACGTGTCCGAGCTCGACGATCTGTTCGCGCAGCTGGCGCAGCCGCGCAGCGCGGTCGACGTGATCGTTGTCGAGGCCAGCGGGCTGGCCGAACCGCGCAATCTGATCCGGATGGTCGTGGCGAATCCGAATCCGCGCATCGGCTACGGCGGACTGGTCGAGGTGGTCGATGCCGAACAATTCGGCGAAACGAGCACCCGGCACCCGGAGTTGATCTCGCATCTGAAACTGGCCGACCTGGTGCTGGTGAACAAGGCCGACCGCGTCACCCCCGAGGCACTCACGGCCCTGCGTGCGCAGATCACCGAGTGGGCCGATCAGGTACCCGTCTACGCGACCACGCACGGCCGGGTCGACCCGGGTCTGCTGTTCGACGAGCGCACCCGCGAAGAGCCGAAGGTGGCGCAGCAGTTGAGCTTCGACGCCCTGCTCGACGACCACGACCACGACGATCCCGACCACCGCCACTTCCACGACGACTACGCCTCGGTGTCGTTCACCAGCGAGCGCCCACTGAATCCCCGTGCGCTGGTGGAGTTCCTGGAGAACCCGCCGCACGGCCTGTTCCGCGCCAAAGGATGCGTGGCCTTCGCCGTGGAGAGCGAGCGGCGCAAATTCGAGATGCACCTGGTCGGCCGCCACGTGACGTTCACCCTCGGCACCTGGGCGCGGGGTGAGCAGCGGGTGTCGAGTCTGGTACTCATCGGCGCGGGCCTCGACGCGGACGCGGCCCTGGAACGCTTGCGCGCCACCGCCTTCGAGGGCGACTCACCACTGGACGACCAAGCGATGCTCGGCATCTGGCGCTACACCCCGAGCATGGTCTAACCGCAGGCGTTGACCCATTCCGAGAGTCCGTCGGCGAACAGTTGCCGCTTCCAGATGGGCACTTCGTGCTTGATCCGGTCGACGAGCTCGTGGCATACGGTGAACGCCTCGGCCCGATGCGGTGCGGCGACGGCGACCACGATCGCCAGGCCACCGATGTCGAGCGCACCGACCCGATGGGCGGCGGCGACGGGAAGTCCACTGGCCGTCGCGACTTCGGCGCACACTGCGTGGAGGAACCGTTCGGCCTGCGGGTGCGCGGAGTACTCGAGCGAGGAAACCGCCTGGCCACCATCGTGATTGCGGACCTTGCCGGTGAACACCACCACGGCGCCGAATTCCGGTCCGTCGACGGCCTTTTCGACGGCGGCGGGATCGAGATCGCGGTCACTGATCGCGGCCAGCGCGACCGTGCCCTTGTCATTCATGATTGCCGCCTCCGGCTACTTGCGCGAGCAGATGATCCAGCAGCGGCTCCAGCACGGCGATGCCGTCCTTCACCCCGCCGGGCGAACCGGGCAGGTTCACCACAACGGTGCTCCCGACCAGGCCCGCGACCCCGCGGCTCAGCGCCGCGAGCGGGAATTTCGCCGTCCCACGCTGCCGGATGGCGTCGGCCACCCCGGGCAGCTCCCGATCGAGCAAGGCCCGTGTCGCTTCGGGGGTTGCGTCGGTCGGCGAGGCGCCGGTGCCGCCGGTCGTGATTACCAGCGACGGCGCCCCGGTCAGTGCGTCGGCCAAGCCTGCCGTGATGTCGGCGTCCGCGTAGACGAGTGGACCGCGCACGGAAAACCCTTGTGCGGCAAGCCATTCGGTGAGCACCGGGCCGGTGGTGTCGACACGTGACCCGGCCGCCGCGCCAGTAGACGCGACCACGACAGCGGCTGTACGAGACCCGGTGGGGGCGCTGTTCATGGCGTGCCGAGAATCAGCGACGGCCGAACGTGATTCGGCAGCATGCGGCGATTCCGAGACGCCGACCGCAGCATCAGCGGCAGGGGCGACGGAACCAGCTGCCTGCGAGATGCCCACAGTGCCGCCCGATTCGGCGACGGCCGGAGCCTCCACGGCCTCGGTCGACGCCGGCCGCGCCTCAGGCCGCACCCAATGTCCGTGCTTGCCACCCTCTTTGGTGACCAGCCGCACCCCGTTCAGCACCGCCGCCGGATCGACCGCCTTCACCATGTCGTGCAGGGTGAGTCCCGCCACGGCGACGGCGGTGAGTGCCTCCATCTCCACCCCGGTCGGCCCGGTGGTCTTGGCGCTCGCCTCGATGGTGATGGTCGTCTCGGTGAACCCGAACTCCACCTTCACCGACGACAGTGCCAGCTGGTGACACAGCGGGATCAGTTCGGAAGTCTTTTTGGCACCGGCGATTCCGGCGAGCCGGGCGGTGGACAGCACGTCGGCCTTGGGCATGCCGTCGGCACGGACCAAGCGCACGACTTCGGCCGTAGTCTCCAATTCGCCTGCGGCGACGGCGATCCGGGTGGTGTCGGGCTTGGCACTCACATCGACCATGCGGGCGCGACCTTCGCGGTCGACGTGCGACAACTCGCTCATAGCATCAAGATTCGCACAGTGGCACCGGCGGCGAGCGTGGTGACCTCGGCGGGAATGTCGACGAGCGCATCGGCCCAGGCCATACCCGCGATGAGATGCGAGCCGGGCCCGGACACGACCTCCACGCCGTCGTCGCAGGTCAGGCCGCGCAGGAACTGACGTTTGCCCGCGGGCGAGCGGACGGCAGTGAGCAGGGTGAGCTCCCGGCTCGCGGGCGCCGGCAGCCCGGCGAGCGCCCGGATCACCGGCCGCGCGAAGACCGTGTAGGAGACCATCGTGCTCACCGGATTGCCCGGGAAACTCAGCACGGGCACACCGTCGACCACCGTGTACCCCTGCGGTCCGCCCGGCTGCACCGCGACGGAACCGAACGTTCCGCCCAGCGGCGCCAGCACCTCTTTGACCACCTCGAAGTCGCCTTTGGACACCCCACCAGAGGTGAACACCACGTCGGCCTTCGCGACAGCCGACGGCAGCACCTGCGCGAAGACGGTCGCGTCGTCGGTGCTGTGGGCGATCTCGAGCACGTCGACGCCGTCGGCGCGCAGCGCGGCGGCCAGTCCGATCCCGTTCGAGTTGTAGATCTGGCCGGGGGCCAGCACCGAACCGGCCGGTCGCAGCTCGTCCCCGGTGGTCAGGCACACCGCACGCAGTCGCGACAGCACCGGCACACTCGCCAGCCCGACGGCGGCCAGCGCGGCGATATGACGCGGCGCGAGCACCGTGCCCGCCCGGGTGACCAGCTCACCCACGCGCACATCGGTACCGGCCTCGCGCACGAATTCCCCACGTGCCCGGCCGCGTTCGACGACGATGCGGTCGGCGCCCGCCTGCACGTCCTCCACCGGGACGACGCAGTCCGCGCCAGGCGGCAGCGGCGCACCCGTCATCACCTTCATCGCCGCGCCCTCGGGCAGTACCTCGGTGCCGGGCCTACCGGCGGCCACTACACCCGCGACCGGCAGCGTCACCGGCGTGACGGCGACGTCGGCAGCCCGCACCGCGTACCCGTCCATCGCCGAATTGCGGAAGACCGGCAGATCGATCGGGGAGTTCACGTCGGCGGCGAGCACGCGCCCGAGTGCGTCGGGGACCGGCACCTGTTCGGGGGTGCGGTCGGCGAGGTGGGCGAGCAGCGCGGCAACGGTGTCGCGGTACTCGTCCACGCTGCGCGCCGAAGCGGTGGCGGGCCGGTGAGTCATGTGCCCAGCCTAATCGTCGTCGCGGTACCCGGTTCGATCGTGTTGCTCACTCTTTCCCGGCCCTAGCGGTGAGCAACGAATCGCCGCACCGGACCCGATGTGACGGCCCCGACGGGTCATACTGGAGGAATGACGCTGGTCGAGATGGGGATCCCCGCTGTGCGCTCGGAGCGGCCGTCTCTCGACGGCAGACCCGAGACGCCGCTGCTGGTCGACCGATTCGGCCGCGTCGCCCGTGACCTGCGCGTCTCCATCACCGAGAAGTGTTCGCTGCGCTGCACGTACTGCATGCCCGAGGAGGGCCTGCCGCCGATCCCGCGCGAGGAACTGCTCACCGCCGACGAGATCGTGCGGCTGGTCTCCCTCGCCGTGAAGGAACTCGGGGTGCGCGAGGTGCGCTTCACGGGTGGCGAACCGCTGATGCGCCGTGAACTCGAGCAGATCATCGCGGGCTGCCACGCCGCCGTTCCCGACACGCCGCTGGCGATGACCACCAACGGTGTCGGCCTCGAACATCGGGTGCGTGCCCTCGCCGCTGCCGGCCTGACCAGGGTGAACGTCTCCCTCGACACCGTCGACCGGCTCGACTTCGCCCGCTTGACCCGCCGCGACCGCCTCGAATCGGTCCTCAACGGCATCCGCGCCGCCCGCGACGCGGGCCTCGCACCGGTGAAGGTGAACGCCGTGCTCATGCGCGACAACCTCGCCGGTGCCGCCGACCTGCTGGCCTGGTGCCTGGCCGAGGAATGTGAACTGCGCTTCATCGAGGAAATGCCGCTCGACGCCGACCACGAGTGGGCGCGCGAACAGATGGTGACCGCTGCCGATCTGCTGGACGTCCTCGGCACCCGCTTCACCCTCACGCCCGCCGGCCGCGCCGACCCCTCGGCGCCCGCGGAGAAGTGGCTGGTCGACGGCGGCCCCGCGACCGTCGGCATCATCGCGACAGTGACCCGCAAGTTCTGCGACGCCTGCGACCGCACCCGGCTCACCGCCGACGGCATGCTGCGCTCGTGCCTGTTCAGCGACCAGGAGTTCGACGTGCGCACCGCCCTGCGGGCCGGCGCCGACGACGCCGAGGTCGCCGAACTGTGGCGCGGCGCGATGTGGCAGAAGTGGGCAGGTCACGGCATCGATGCCGCAGGTTTCGTCCCCCCGGAACGCACGATGGGAGCCATCGGTGGTTGAGGTCCGCTATTTCGCCGCCATCGCCGACGCGGTCGGCAAGAACACCGAAACACTCGACCTCCCCGACGGCGCCACCGTCGCCGACCTACGCACCACCCTCGCCACCACCTACGGTGCCGAGGTGGACACCCTGGTCCGGGTCTGCGCCTTCCTGATCGGCGACGAACTCACCCGCGACCCCGCGGCCATGCTCCGCGACCGAGTGGATGTTCTCCCCCCTTTCGCGGGCGGCTGAACCCGATCCAGCCATAGATCCGGCGCACCGTCTGGCAGGTCGCCGCGAGGGACGACCGGTCTCAGCGATCGCGCCGGCCGGTGTCCCAGACGTGGTCGGCGAAATCCGCGATGCGCGGAGCGATTTCCGGCAGATGGGTCTCCAGGGCGAAATGGCCGGTGTCGAACAGGTGCAGTTCGGCCTGGGGCACGTCGGCGAGGTAGGCGTGGGCGCCGGGCTCGGGGAAGAACGGGTCGTGCCGACCCCAGAGGATCAGGGTGGGTGGTGTGTGCGTCCGCAGCCAGAGCTGCCAGGCGTGATAGCGCTCGAGGTTGCTGTGGTAGTCGAAGGCCAGCGTCAGCTGCGCCTGCTTCCGTCCGGGCGCGTCGAGGAAGTGCTGGTCCAGGGTCCAGGCGTCGGGGTCGAGCACATGCGGGTCGGACACACCGGTTTCGTACTGGCCTCGGGTGCCGTCCAAGGTCAGCAGGTCGCCGATCGCATCGCGTGATCCGGGGGTTTCCGGGGTCAGTGCGATGAAATCGCGGGCGCCGTCGGACAGGCCATCGGTGTAGGCGTTGGCGTTCTGCACGATCAGTCCGGCGATCCACTCCGGATGACGCTCGGCGATCCGGAAGCCCACCGGCCCACCGAAATCGAAGACGTACATGATGAAGCGGTGCAGGCCGAGGGCCTCGAGGAAGCCTTCGGTGATATCGGCCAGACGATCGAACGAATAGGCGAAATCCTCGGGAGCCCAGGTGTGCCCGAAGCCGGGGTAGTCCGGGGCGATGAGGTGGTACCGGTCGCCGAGGGCATCCATCAACCGGCGGAACTGATGTGAGGCGGAGGGGAAGCCGTGCAGCAGTACCAGCGTCGGCGCGTCGCGCGGGCCGGCCTCACGGTAGAAGACGCGCACGCCGTCGACCTCGACGAATCGATGTGCGATCACAGGAATCTCGATCACCGTAAACCCTTTCACGGGAGAAGAAGAGCCGGGCCTCGCTGGTGGGCGAGGCCCGGCGAATTCGGGTCAGTGCTGGTGGTGGCGCACCACCGGCCAGTCGATGTCGGTGTCGACCGCCTTGTTCAGGTAGTTGGTGAACACATTCAGCGCGACACCGGCGATGATCTCGGTGATCTCCCCGTCGGTCAGACCCGCGGCCTTGGCGGCCTTGATATCGGTCTCTTCGACACCACCTCGCGTGCGGACCACGGCCGCGGCGAAGACCAGCACGGCCTCGGCTTTCGGGTCCGACGACTGGCCGTGGCGGTTGCGCTCGATCTCCTCGGCGTCGAGCTTGGCGATATTGGCACCGATGTAGCTGTGCGCCGACAGGCAGTAGTCACAGCCGTTCTCCTCGGCCACCAGCAGCGCGATCCGCTCCCTGGTCGCGGCCGACAGCGCGCCGCCGGCCAGCGCGCCGGAGAAACCGAGGTACGCCTCGAGTACGGCGGGGCTGTTGACCATCGCCCTTGTCATGTTCGGGGTCACACCGAGGGCCTGTTGTACCCCGGCGAGCAGGTCGGCGGCTTTGCCGGTGGCGGCGTCGGACTGGATGAGCGGCAGACGAGACATGAGGAACCTCTTCTTCTGGAACGAACTCGGGATGAGCGGCGACAGCCGGTTTTCTAACCGTCAATCATCTATTTAAAGGTTAGTAGGGGGCGTGTTGATTCCCGATTCGCGAAAGTTTCTTCGGAAGTCGCGGCCTGCCGCCGCACACCTCCGTGAATCCAGAGCTCGCTGACCCGTCTGCCCGCGGACTCGATACGCCATGACGCGGTCCGAGCTGGATGAGGGCGGCGTCGATACCGAGCCGCTCCCGCCCCAGGAACGCGACATCCGCGCGTCTCGAGTCCGCGCGCGGATCAGCTCGCGACGAGCCCGTCGCGAATCGCCAAGGGGGACAGCCCATGCCGACGCTGAACGCGCTCGGTGCGGTGAGCGCTACTCACTGGACTCATCCCCAGTCGATGGGCCACCGTCGCCGACGAGTCGGCGTTCTGCTCGAAGACGATGCCGATATCGGCCTAGCGCCACCAGGTGTCGAGCGGAGTCACCGGCACGGTGCGTTTGTGACGGGTGGCGGTGAACAGCGATTCGACGCGCTCGGCGACCTCGTCGCTCACCTCCTTGCCCTCGAGGTAGTCGTCGATCTCGCTGTAGCGCACACCGAGCGCGTCCTCGTCGGGCAGGGCGGGGCGGTCGTCCTCGAGATCGGCGGTCGGCACCTTCGACCAGGTGCTCGGCGGCGCGCCGAGTTCCTGCAGCAGCGCGGCACCCTGACGCTTGGTGAGGCCGGTGAGAGGGGTCAGGTCGACACCGCCGTCGCCGTACTTGGTGAAGAAACCGGTGACCGCCTCGGCGGCGTGGTCGGTGCCGACCACCAGCAGGTTCTCCTGCCCGGCCAGCGCGTACTGGGCGACCATCCGCTCGCGTGCCTTGATATTGCCGCGCACGAAGTCGCGTAGCCGCTCGTGGTCGATGGACCCGGCCACCTCGGCCGACACCGCGTCGACACCGGGGCGCACGTTCACGACGACGCAGTGGTCGGGGTCGATGAAGTTGAGGGCGACCTGCGCGTCGTGCTCGTCGGCCTGCACGCCGTAGGGCAGCCGCACCGCGAGGAAGGTGGCGTCCTTGCCCTCGGCACGCAGCTCCTCGGCGGCCAGCTGGCACAGCCGACCGGCGAGGGAGCTGTCCTGCCCGCCGCTGATACCGAGCACGAAACCCTTCGCGGGGGTGGTGCTCAGGTACTCCTTGAGGAAGTCGACGCGCCTGCGGACCTCCTGCTTCGGTTCGATCTCGGGTTGCACACCCAATTCGGCAATGATCTGTTCACGCAGTGTCCCCATGCCGTCTCACTCTACTTGGGCGACAGGCGAAACAACCCGGTGAACGAACCATTCCCAGTTGTCGCCGATCTGTGCGCGGGTGTAGCCGAGCTCCTCCATCTGATGCAGGACCAGCGCCGCCGAGAGCGTGGCGAGCAGGCCGTCGGCGACCAGGGCGAGCTCGCCGCGCACCCCGGCCGCGCGCAGCAGCAGCACGATGTGGGCGCGGTGCAGCGCGTAGGGGCCGTCGCCGAAGCGGCCCTTCTCCTCGGCGGCGCGGTGCAGGTCGCCCTCGAGTTCGATATCGAGCAGCCGGGTGCGGCCGAAGGCGATCAGCCGGTCGATCGGCTCGGCCTCGGGCCCGAGCGGTCCTGGTCCGAACATGAAGGCCGTCTGGAACTTCTGTTCGGAGTGGTCGAGCAGGGCCAGCATCAGCCCCGAGCGATTGCCGAAGCGGCGGAACACCGTGCCCTTGCCCACGCCCGCGCGCTTGGCGAGCGCGTCCATGGTGAGTCCGGCGACGCCGTGCTCGCGCACCAGCTGCTGGGCCGCGTCGAGTAGCAGGGCTCGATTGCGGGCCGCGTCGGCGCGCTCGGCCGGTTCGGCATTGAGGGACGAGGGTTGCCCGATCCGCAGCACGCCGGGCTCGTCCGACCTCGGTGTGCTGTAGCTCACGCTGCTCACACGCCCCTCCGGGGAAGTATTCGGACCGCGGTCCGGTTATTGTCGGATGAAACTTGGATCTTTCCACTGAGTACACCAGGAGTCGTCATGAGCGAGACCCGCATCCTTACTCTGGTCGGCAGCCTGCGCGCCGGTTCGATCAACCGCCGCCTCGCCGAGGCCGCCGCACAGACCGCGCCCGAGGGCGTCGACATCGCCATCTACGAGGGTCTCGCCGAGGTTCCGTTCTACAACGAGGACCTCGACGTACCCGGTTCCGTGCCCGCCACCGCGCAGGCGCTGCGCGACGCCGTGGCCGCCGCCGACGCCGTCCTGCTTGTCACGCCCGAGTACAACGGCACCCTGCCTGCCGTGCTGAAGAACGCCATCGACTGGGCCTCGCGTCCCTATGGTGCCGGTTCGATCAAGGACAAGCCGGTCGCCGTGGTGAGTGCCTCGATCAGTGCGCGTGCCGCCGAGTGGGCGCACGGCGACGCGGTGAAGTCTGTGGGCGTCGCGGGTGGTGTGGTCGTGGAGTCGGCCACCGTGCGGTTCGGCACCATCGGTGAGCGGTTCGCCCAGGTGCATCCGGGTGAGGACGCCGAGGCGCTGACCCAGCTCGGTGCCGCGGTGCACGAGCTGGTCGCCGCCGCGAACGGCGCGCGCGTCAGCGCGTAAGCTGACAGCGCTCCCGACGGGCGCCGCATCGACACGGTCGATGCGGCGCTCTTTCGTTGTCGAGCCGGTTTGCTGAAGACTCGCCGGTAGGCGAAATCGTGATCTGAACCACTGTTTCGGCTGCTCGCCGCCGGTGCGTCCTGGGACTTACCCGGTGGAAATTACATCTGTGCGACTCGCAACCCCTTGTGTTGTTCCCATCTGTCGGCCACTAGGTGTAGTGTCTTCGGTACTGGAACACGGTGTGAAGCCACTACTGATCGGGCCCAAGGGAAGGGGTTACGAGCAGGGCTTTCTTCGCCAGATCCAGGAGTTTGCGCAGCATCACCGTTCGTGCACTGCATACGGATCACAGGCTGTGGATCAGGCATAGGAGAGAGGGACTCTAATGACCGTCACCGTGTACACCAAGCCCGCTTGCGTTCAGTGCAATGCCACCTACAAGGCGCTCGACAAGGTCGGGGTGGAGTACGACGTCATCGACATCTCGGAGAACGCCGAGGCGCGCGACTACGTCATGGCGCTCGGTTACCTGCAGGCGCCCGTCGTCGTCGCGGGTGAGGATCACTGGTCGGGCTTCCGTCCCGACCGCATCAAGTCGCTCGCCGTCGCGGCCGCCTAGGACTTCGCTCGGAAGGAGCCGCGATGCCCGAACGGACGACTCCGGGCGGGCTGGTCTACTTCTCCAGCGCTTCGGAGAACACTCACCGTTTCGTCGAGAAGCTGGGTCTCCCGGCTACTCGACTACCACTGCACACCGCTGATTCGCTGCGCGTCGACGAACCCTACGTGCTGATCACCCCCACCTACGGTGGTGGTCGGCACGTCATGGGTGAGCAACGGTCCGACAAGGACCTCGTACCGCGGCAGGTCGCCAAGTTCCTCAACGACCCGCACAACCGTGCCCTGCTGCGCGGTGTGATCGCGGCCGGTAACACGAACTTCGGTGAAACCTACTGTGCTGCAGGCGATGTCATCTCGCGCAAATGCGGGGTGCCGTACCTGTATCGCTTCGAACTGATGGGAACCGCTGAGGACGTCGCGCGCGTCCGAGAGGGATTGGGATTGTTTTGGCAACAGCAACCACAGCACCGGCAGGCAAGTCAGCCCGTCTAGAGCGGTCGGCGGTGCGGCCCGACGCCGCGGGCGAGGTGATGGACTACCACGCCCTCAACGCCATGCTGAACCTGTACGGCCCCGACGGCGAGATCCAGTTCGACAAGGACCGCGAGGCCGCGCACCAGTACTTCTTGCAGCACGTCAACCAGAACACCGTCTTCTTCCACAACCTGGACGAGAAGCTGGACTATCTGGTCAAGGAGAACTACTACGAGCCCGAGGTGCTCGACCAGTACAGCCGCGGCTTCGTCAAGCAGCTGTTCCAGCAGGCCTACGCCAAGAAGTTCCGGTTCCCCACCTTCCTCGGCGCGTTCAAGTACTACACCTCCTACACCCTCAAGACCTTCGACGGTAAGCGCTACCTCGAGCGGTTCGAGGACCGTGTCTGCATGGTCGCGCTGACCCTGGCCGCCGGCGACGAGACGCTGGCGAGCAAGCTGGTCGACGAGATCATCGACGGCCGCTTCCAGCCGGCCACCCCGACATTCCTGAATTCCGGCAAGAAGCAGCGCGGCGAGCCCGTGTCCTGCTTCCTGCTGCGCATCGAGGACAACATGGAGTCCATCGGGCGCTCCATCAACTCCGCGCTGCAGCTGTCCAAGCGCGGCGGCGGTGTGGCCTTGCTGCTGAGCAACATTCGTGAGCACGGCGCACCGATCAAGAAGATCGAGAACCAGAGTTCGGGTGTCATCCCGATCATGAAGCTGCTGGAGGACTCGTTCTCCTACGCCAACCAGCTGGGCGCGCGACAGGGCGCGGGTGCGGTGTACCTGCACGCACACCACCCCGACATCTACCGCTTCCTCGACACCAAGCGCGAGAACGCCGACGAGAAGATCCGCATCAAGACCCTCTCGCTGGGCGTGGTGATCCCCGACATCACCTTCGAGCTGGCGAAGAAGAACGAGGACATGTACTTGTTCTCGCCGTACGACGTCGAGCGCATCTACGGCAAGCCGTTCGCCGATATCGACGTCACCGAGAAGTACTACGAGATGGTCGACGACAAGCGCATCCGCAAGTCGAAGATCAAGGCGCGCGAGTTCTTCCAGACCATCGCCGAGCTGCAGTTCGAGTCGGGCTACCCGTACATCATGTTCGAGGACACGGTGAACCGGGCCAACCCGATCAAGGGCAAGATCACCCACTCGAACCTGTGCTCGGAGATCCTGCAGGTCTCCACCCCGTCGGAGTTCAACGACGACCTCTCGTACTCCAAGGTCGGCAAGGACATCTCCTGCAACCTGGGTTCGCTCAATATCGCCAAGGCGATGGACTCACCCGATTTCGGGCAGACCATCGAGACCTCGATCCGCGCGCTCACCGCGGTGTCGGACCAGACCCACATCTACTCGGTGCCCTCGATCGAGCAGGGCAACAACGAGTCGCACGCCATCGGCCTCGGCCAGATGAACCTGCACGGGTACCTGGCGCGCGAGCGGGTGCACTACGGGTCCGAAGAGGGCATCGACTTCACCAACATGTACTTCTACACCGTGGTCTACCACGCGATCCGGGCGTCGAACCTGATCGCCAAGGAGCGCGGTACCGCCTTCGGCGGCTTCGCCGAGTCGAAGTACGCCAGCGGTGAGTACTTCGACAAGTACACCGATCAGGTGTGGGAGCCCAAGACAGACAAGGTCGCACAGCTCTTCGCCGACGCGGGCGTGCGCATCCCCACCCAGGACGACTGGCGTGAGCTGAAGGCCTCGGTGCAGGAATTCGGCATCTACAACCAGAACCTGCAGGCGGTGCCGCCGACCGGCTCGATCTCCTACATCAACCACTCCACCAGCTCGATCCACCCGGTGGCGTCGAAGATCGAGATCCGCAAGGAAGGCAAGATCGGCCGCGTCTACTACCCGGCCCCGTATCTCACCAACGACAACCTGGAGTACTACCAGGACGCGTACGAGATCGGTTACGAGAAGATCATCGACACCTACGCCGCGGCCACCCAGCACGTGGACCAGGGCCTGTCGCTGACGCTGTTCTTCAAGGACACCGCCACCACCCGCGACCTGAACAAGGCCCAGATCTACGCCTGGCGCAAGGGAATCAAGACCCTCTACTACATCCGCCTGCGGCAGATGGCCCTCGAGGGGACTGAAGTGGAGAACTGCGTCAGCTGCATGTTGTAAGTCTTGGCCGACGACCTCGGTGCGGGTGATCCGCGCCGAGGTCGTTCGTCGTGACCGGCCTCAGCCGAAGAAGTCGAAGCAGGCCCAGCCGCCTCGGAACCACTGGATTATCAGCTGTCCGAGGGACGGGTGGGTGCCGTCTGCGTGGCGCAGGCTGAGGCCGAACGAGCATTTGCCGATGGTGGTGCCGGCCAGGTGCTGGACGATCGTGCGGTGCGTGAACGAGGCTCCGAGCCAGGCGAGCAGGCCGTAGAGCACGCCGGTCGGGCCCTGGACGAGGTGCCAGGTGGTGAGGCCGATCGCGGCGTGCAGGGCCATGTCGATGAGGAACGCGGGGATCACGCCGGTCTCCGAACCCGTGGATGTGCTTCCGGTGAGCGGGAATTCGTCGTGCGCGGTCGTCGTCTCCGGGGCGTACCTCGATCGTCCGTCGCGCTCGTAGCTGCCGTTCCTCGTCGCGTGCCGGGGCGGTGCTGCGTTGGTCATGCGCCACAGATTGCTCGGCTCCGCTTAACAAGAACCGTGTGACGACCTTGGTGATGATCCCTTGTGCCGCAGCCTCTGTCAGGTTATTGTCGCGATGACTATTACTGATGCGGGGGATGACCGTGCTCGATCTGATAGGTGCCATGCAGGAACCGCTGTTCACGCTGCTCGGCACGCCGGTGAGCTGGACCGAGGTGCTCGGATTCGGTAGCGGTGCGCTGTGTGTCTGGCTGGTGGCTCGCCAGCACGCAGGTGGTGTTCATCGCACTGGCCGGCTACGGGTGGTGGACATGGGCCACCGGGGCGCCACGGAGTGAACGGCTGCCCGTCCGCAGGACCACACGCACCGAATGGCTCGTGCTCGGGGCGTGCGGTGTGCTCGGCGCCGCGGCGACCACCGTATTGCTCGATACCGCAACCGAATCGACGGTGCCGTTCTGGGACGCGCTCACCACCGCACTGTCGCTGATGGCCACTTACGGGCAGTGCCGTAAGCGCCTCGAGTCGTGGTGGTTGTGGATCGCGGCCGATGTCGTCTACATCCCCCTCTATGTCTACAAAGACCTCTATCTCACCGCGATCCTGTACTGCGGCTTCCTCGCGTTGTGCGTGCGCGGGCTGATCGCCTGGCGGCGGGATGTGCACGTGGAGCCGGCGGTTGTGGCGGTATGAGCACAATGAATGCGACTGTCGGGCAATCAGATTCCGCACACAGGTTCGCGCACGGTCTGGTGTTGGGCAAGTCCTATCCGCCGCATGCGGGCCACCATCATCTGGTGCGCACCGCAGCCGCGCGCTGTGACCGGCTTACGGTGCTGGTCTGTGCCGCCTCGGTGGAGTCGATTCCGCTCACCGACCGGGTGGCGTGGATGCGTGAAATACACTCAGAGCCAGGCATTTCCGCTGTAGGCGCCGTCGACGACATACCCATGGACCTCACCGATCCGCGGGTCTGGGACGCGCACATGGCGGTGTTCCTTGCCGCCGTCCCCGAGCCGGTCGACGCCGTGTTCACCTCGGAGACCTACGGCGACGAGCTGGCCCGCCGCTTCGGCGCCCAGCCGATCAGCGTCGACCCGCAGCGCCGCCGTTACCCGATCTCGGCGACAGTGATCCGGCGAGATCCGATGGCGCACTGGAAGTTTCTCGCGCCACCGGTGCGAGCCGCGCTCACCAGACGCGTGGTCGTCCTCGGCGCCGAGTCCACCGGAACCACGACCATGGCCGAAGCGCTGGCCGAACATTACGGCGCCCCTCGGGTTCCCGAATACGGCCGCGAATACAGCGAGCGGAAACTCGCCGCCCTCGGCCCCTCCGCCCACTGGTCCCAGGTCGAATTCACCTCCGCCGAGTTCCCCCTGATCGCCGCACGCCAACAAGAACGCGAAGACCGCGCCGCACGCGAGTCGGGCCCCGTACTCTTCTGCGACACCGACGCTTTCGCCACCGAAATCTGGCACGAGCGCTACCTCGGCTTCCCCCACCCGAGCCTGCGCACACCCCCACGTCAGCACCTCTGGCTGCTCACCGACCACACCGCCGTCCCCTTCGAAGACGACGGCCTCCGCGACGGCGAACACCTACGCCCCTGGATGACCGAACGCTTCCACACCGAACTCACCCGAACCGGCAAACGATTCACCGTCCTGACGGGCTCCCATCACGAACGCCTCCGCGCCGCCGTAGCCGCCGTCGACCAACTCCTCTCCGAGGGCTGGTCTTTCGCCGACCCCCTCCCGGAGAAGCACTGAAACCTGAGGACGGTGAACGCCAGGGCGGTCGCGGTTGGGTGCCGGGCTCTAGCCGAACCAGGCCAGCATCTCGAGGGCGGCGCCGAGGCCACGGAACCACTCCTTGATCAGTCGTCCGAGGGTGGGGTAGGTGCCGTCGGTGTAGCGCATGCGGAGGCCGAAGACGGCCTTTCCCAGGGTTGCTCGGGTGAGGCGTTGGATGACGGTGCGGTGCAGGAACGATGCGGTGAGCCAGGCGAGCAGGCCGTAGAGCAGCGATATCGAGCCGGGGACGGCGAACCATGTGGCGGCGCCGATCGCGAGGTGCAGCGACATGTCCAACGGGAACGCGAACCACATCCGGGTGGTGCTGCCGGTCGAATCCTTCGCCAGCAGCGGCCATTCCGCGTCGCGGTCCGGTTTGGCGGGCACCGCCGGGACGAAGACCAGCCGACCGTCGCTGTCTCGCTCGTATCTGGCGCTGAGAAGCTTGGTCTCTTTCCGCATGTCCACCGAGTCGCTCATGTCGGCAAGGTAGGTGAGGGTGCTTAACGGGAACCGTTGATCATGCCAATACTGTGGCCGGGCCAGGTCGAGCTCTCAGTCGACCTGGACTTCGGCGGTTGGCAGCGAATCAAGCTGGTGGGCAAAAGCTTTGCTCTCGGCCATCCGCCAGATTTCCCGTCCGGTGAGTTCCGGGAACGCGGTGCTGAGGAGGACGGCGGTGGCGGCGATGCGCTCGGCGAACTTGTCGGCGCGGGTGCTCGCTCCGCGCGACTGCCAGAACAGCAGGGCGCGGGCCGCGCCGGGCAGCAGACCCGCGGCAACGGTGGCGAGCCCTTGTGGGTCGCTCGGATCGTCGCCGATCAGGCCGTACATCACCACGCCGATCGCGATAACGCCGCATACCAACGAGGCGATGGTCGCCAGCCGCTGCTGCTGGAGCGCGCTGTGATGATGCTCGATGTCGAGGGCGGAGCGCTCGCGTGCGGCGGTTTCGAGCCAGTCGGCCTCGGCCTTCGGTTCCGCGGTGTCCTAGGTGATCGTTCTGCTCAGTTGCTGGACGCGGACACGAGAGCGGCGCGCGTCGAGGAGTTGCAGCGCGGCCGCGTAGGCAGCGCCCAAAGTAGTAGAACCCGCCGCCAATAGTTCGACGGGCATGGTGGCACTCATCGTCCGATTCCCCTTCCCGACCCGCCGACGGGCAGGCCCGGCAGTGATCCTACGTCGCCACCCACCGGAAGTTCGGAGTCGGAAAGCCCGCTGTGGAAACAGGATTCGGCAGAAGCCGCAGTGCCGAGAAGATTCGACAGACGGAGGACCGTACGGATCTGCCACAACCCGGATGGTCGGCAGTGGTGACCGCGACAGGATCGGGCGACGCAGGGCTGGGTGAGGACAATCGCTTGGTAGCTTGGGCGCGTTTGTGAGGCAGTGGAAGGGACCTGGAATGCGCCGGTTGTCGACGATTGGCCTGGGAATCGTGGTGGCGGGCACGGTCGCCGGATGTTCCGGCGACGACCCGGCGGCGAAGGCGCTGTTCGAGCCGTGCGCGGGCGTGGGGGAGCAGGCGCTGACACAGGCGGGGGTCGACCCGGCGTCGCGAGTCCCCGCCGGGTCGGCGGAGGCGGGGTGGCAGACGTGCGCGTGGGACGGTGCGACCGCGTCGTTGCGGGTCTACTCGGCGGATCGTTCCCTCGAGGAGTTCGAGGCCGAGGCCGGTCCCGGCAACTTCTACGACATCACGGTCGCCGGACGTGCGGGACGCAAGCTGGTCGACTCGGCCTCGCTGACCACGGTGTGCGATGTCGCCTTCGGCGCCGAACAGGGAGTGGTCCGCATGATCGTGGTGACCAACCCGGGCCAGCCCGCGCCGGACGCCTGCGCGACGCTGACCCGGATGGGCGAGGCGATCGTTCCCGCCCTACCCGCCTAGCGCGGGAACCACCTCGCGCTCGAACAGTTCGATACCGGAGGTGTCGTAGGCGGCTTCGGGGAAGTTGAGGATGGCGTAGCCGAGGCCGAGATCCTCGACGGCGCCCAGCCGTTCGGCGATCTGCTCGGGCGTGCCGGTGGCGGCGCTGCTCGCGAAATTGTCGGTGACATAGGTCTTGGCCGCATCGGCGCCGAGGAAGGGCGCGTAGCGGTCGACGATGAGCGAGAGACGTTCCTGTACTTCGGTTTCCGTGCTGCCCACCACGGCGTTGAAGTTGGCGCTGCGGGTGATGGCGGCGAAGTCGGTGCCCACCTCTGCGCAGTGTTCGCGCAGGATTTCGGACTTGCGGATGAACTCGTCGGGGACGGCGCTGAAGTTGGTGTAGTTCGCGTACTTCGCGGCGATGCGCAGTGTCTTCTTCTCCCCGCCGCCCGCGATCCAGATGGGAATCCCGTTCTCCTGCAACGGACGTGGGTGCACAATGGCGCCGTCGACCTGGTAGTACCTGCCGTCGAGGGTGGCGCGCCCGGTCCGCCATGCCTGACGGAAGATCTGCACGCCCTCGTCGAGACGGCCCAGGCGTTCACCGGCGGGCGGGAAGCCGTAACCATAAGCGCGCCACTCGTGTTCGTACCAGCCCGCGCCGATACCCATCTCCACCCGGCCACCCGAGATCAGGTCGACCGTCGCGGCGACCTTGGCCAGATAGGCGGGGTTGCGGTAGCTCATGGCCGTACACATCTGCCCCAGCCGCACCCGGCTGGTCGAGGCGGCGAAGGCCGACATCAGCGACCACGCCTCGTGGGTCGCCTCGTCAGTGGGCACGGGGGTGGTGTGGAAGTGGTCGTACACCCAGATCGACTCCCACACGCCGCCGCTGTCGAACCGCTCGGCCAGTTCGCGCATCACCGCCCACTGGTCGGCCGGTTCGATGTCGACCAGGTCGAGCCGCCAGCCCTGGGGGACGAAGATGCCGAAGCGCACAGGTTTCTCCTCAGTGTGTTGACAACCGATGTCGCCGCGCCACGCACCGCGGCTTCCGGTCTCCACTGTTCCCACTGCCGTCCACTCCGGCAACTATTGTGCGCGCGCCGCGCCGAATCCCCGACCGGCGGTTTTCGCCCGCGACCGTCCGCTCAGGCGTTCGGGTCGCCGTAGGAGGCGGCGATGTCCTTGGAGCTGGGCCACCGGCTGTAGGTGGGTGACTGCGGCCAGCCTTCGGGGCTGTCCTGCCACTCCTCCTGGCGTCCGTAGGGGAGGGCGTCGATCAGGCCGAAGGTGTAGGCGAGCTGTTCGGTGCCGCGACCGTCGGTGTGCCAGCTGCGGTAGACGGTGTCGCCGTCGCGCAGGAAGGTGTTCACCGCGAAGCCCGCCCCGGGGCCCGCGCCCATATCGGCGCCGAAGGGGCTGTCGGCGGTGGAATACCAGGTCATGGTGTTGCCGACGCGGCGCTTGTAGGCGAGCACCTCGTCGATGGGGCCCTGGGTGACGATGACGAACCGCGCGTCGTAGGCGTCGAGGAAATCGAGCCGCGCGTACTGGGAGGTGAGCCCGGTGCAGCCGGGGCACTGCCAGGTGTTCCCCGGCGTCCACATGTGGTGGTAGGTGATGAGCTGGGTGCGCCCGTCGAACACCTCGGCGAGCGAAACATCGCTGCCGTCTTCGGCTTCGAGCGTGTAATCGGGCAGGCGGACGGCGGGCAGCCTGCGTCGCTGGGCGGCGATGGCGTCGAGTTCGCGGGTGGCGGCCTTCTCGCGGACGCGAAGGGCGTCGAGTTCGGCTTGCCAGGTGTCGTGGTCGACGACGTTCGGGAGTGCGGTCATGGGTACGGCCTCCGATGTGTACGGCGTGCACATTTGATATGTTCACACCATATACTTCGCGGAAGGGGTGTACAAGGGTTGGCGTATCACCACGGCGATCTCGCGGCCGCGCTGCTCGCGGCGGGCTTGGAACTCACCAGGTCCGGTGGGCCCGACGCGCTGACCATCCGGGAAGTCACCCGTCGCGTCGGGGTCACGCCAAATGCCGCCTACCGGCACTTTCCCGACCGCAAGGCGCTGCTCGACGCGGTGTCGTCGGCGATCCAGGCCGACATGGCGGCGCGCATGGCGACCGACCGCGTACCCGCCGGGCCGCGGGAAAGCCTGCGCGCCGTCGGTCTCGGCTACATCGCGTTCGCGCTCGCCGAACCGGGCTGGTTCGCCGTCGCGTTCTTCGGCGCGGGAGACACCTCGCCCGCCGCGATCGCCGACTCGCCCGCCTACCTGGCCCTCGCCGAGGCGCTCGACATGATGGTCCATATCGGCGACCTCACCCCGTCGGCGCGCGAGGCCGCCACGTGGAGCTGCTGGTCGACGGTGCACGGCTTTGCCGAACTGGCCTTGCGTGGACCGCTGCGCCACGTGGACGGCGCGAAGGTCTGGCAGTTCGCCGAACAGGCGGTCGACACCGTCATCGCGGGATTGCCCGCCCATGGTGTGACAGAGGCCACTGTGACCAGTGGTACGACAGCGTAAAGATGAAACGACCAGTCCTCGCATGTATCCTTCGGGGAGAAGTGTGGGCACAGGGCCCGCGGTGACGACGAGGAGGTGGTGTTGCCATGCGCAGCGAACCCCCTAGTCGAAGGCCGCGCGGCGTCGCCCCTTCGCTCTCGCACTGAAACCGGCCGGCTCTCCTGACGGTGGTGCGTGATGGTCGTGGTGGCGGACGCCCGCGGTAATCCTCGCCGTCTCCCGAAACCATCTCGGCGCATGTACCTACCTCTGCCGTAGGCATGCGCGTTGTCGCGCCCGAGGACTGTCCCATGTCACAGATCGATCTCGTCGAAGCACGTCACGTACCTGTCGAAGCCGTCGCGCACGAGCCGAATCCTATTGTGGCCGAAGATCATTCGGTGACCGAGGCCTTGGCGATCCTGTCGGAGTCGGTGCGCGACATCGTCGAGACCCACCGCGTGAACAGCGCGATGGACTGGCTCGACAACCGACCGCCGCACGTCATCGCCGATGCGCTGGCCCGCATGGACGCCGTGCAGGCCGGGGTGGTGTTCCGGCTGCTCGACAAGGACCGCGCCATCACGGTTTTCGAGGAACTCGAGCCGGTCGACCAGCAGCAGATCCTGCAGGGCCTGCGCGAGAAGAGTTTTCGCGATCTGGTCGAGGCGATGGACCCCGACGACCGCGCCCGCATGCTGCACGAGGCGCCCGCCAAGGTCGCCAAGAAGGTGCTCGAGGGGCTGAGTCCTCGCGAGCGCCGGATGACCGCCGCCCTGCTCGGCTACCCGGAGGGGTCGGTCGGTCACTACATGACGCCGGAAGTCGTTGCGCTGCCGGGCAATCTGACCGTCGCCCAGGCGCTGGCCTTGGTGCGTGCCAAGGGCGCCAACGCCGAAACGGTGTACACCCTGCCCGTGGTCGACCGGGGGCGCAGGCTCACCGGCATCGTGGAACTGCGCGAGCTGGTGCTGCACGCGCCCGAGGCGATGGTGTCGGAACTGGTTGTCACCGAACCGCCGTTCGTGCGTGCCACCGATTCCGCCGAGAAGGCGGCGCGGTTGATGAGTTCGACCAACGAGATCAACCTGGTCGTCGTCGACAGCGAGGACCGGGTGGTCGGACTGCTCACCATCGACGACGCGATGGAGGTGCTCGAGGCCGCCGACAGCGAGGACGTGGCCAAGCAGGCCGGTTCGGCGCCGTGGGAAGGCCATTACATGGCCGCCAAGGTGTTCCAGCTGGCGCGCTACCGGGCACTGTGGCTGATGCTGCTGCTGTTCGCGGCCACGCTCACGGTGAGCGTCACCGACATCTTCGCCACCACCCTCGAGCAGGCGGCCAGCCTGGCGCTGTTCATTCCGCTGCTCATCGGGGCGGGCGGCAACGCGGGCGCGCAGGCGGCCACGGCGTGTGTGCGTGCGCTGGCCGTCGGCGAGGTGCGGGTGTCTGATCTGTTCAAGGTGATCTGGCGCGAATGCCGGGTCGGCCTGGTGCTCGGAAGCATGCTGGCCGCGGCGGGCCTGTTGATCGGCACCGTGTTCGTCGGCCCCAAGATCGCCATCGTCGTGGCTGTCACGCTGGTGCTCATCTGCGGTTGGGCCGCGACCATCGGCGGCACGATGCCGTTGCTGGCCAAGAAGTTCCGCATCGACCCGGCCGTCGTATCGGCGCCGATGGTGACGACACTCGTCGACGCCACCGGCCTGATCATCTACTTCACCACCGCGAAACTCGTTCTCGGCATCTGAGTTTCAGCGGGGTGGAAACAGGGTGAGGGCCGCCGCCATCACGTCCCTCGCGACATCGTCGGTGGCGGCGACCACCTCGACGATGGGGATCCGCCGTCCGAAAATCGTTGATTCAGGTGGCAATTCAGGTCCGACGGCGGCGGTGTAGATAGGAATCGAGCTGTCGTACACCGAGACCGAACGGTGCACGGTCCGCCCGTCGATGTGCTCTTCGGTGCTGTTGGCCGCCAGGTATTCCGGCACCCGGTACTCGTAGCCGACCGTGATCCGTTGTCCCCGGTAACCGAACAGGCACTGGGTGAGTCGCTGCTCGTCGTCGTGCACCGTGCCGACGAGTTTCGTGCGTACCGCGCACGGGTCGGCGCCGAGCAGCACCGTCGGCACGGTGTCGGGGGAGGTGCCCTGCGCCGGTGACTCACGCCACCGCTGCACCATCCCCGGCACCAGCGCGTCGGCGACGGTGCACGGGTTGGTCCCCGGGCGCGAGGACAGGCCGAGGTAGAACGCCGCCCCCGCCGGGAAATGCGCGGTGACGCCGCAGGATCGGGGCTCACCGGCGTCTCGGTCGGGAACGAGGCGGACGGTCACATCGCCGATCTGGCTGGTCCTGCCTCGTCCGCCCGCGGTCAGGCCGGGCAGCAGTGTCGCGTGCCAGGTCAGGGTGGTGCCTTCGCCAGGGGAATCGCTGTGCAGGACCGCCCGGCACGAATCCAGGCCGACGGTGACGCTCTCGACCGAACCCAGCGGTTCGAGCGCCTCGCGCGGCAAGATCGCGCACACATCCACCTGCCGGGTCGCCTGGGCGACCTTCTCGCGTTCGGCTCGGTCACGCGGCACCTGCGACCAGAACTCCGGTGGCGGCGCCGGGACCACCGGCGGTGGCGGCGCGGTCGCGGACGGGTCGCTCTCGTGGTCACCACAGCCGACGCAAACGAGTAATGCCACGGCGAACGCTATCGTGCGCACCATCGGCAACCCCTGTCGTCGGTGACCCGGTCCGATGTCGGACCCGAACCCGAGTGTGCCCGTGCGAGCAATCCACTCGCAAACACCGGAACTGGACCGATGCCGCCTTGTCGCCGCATCGCGATCTCCGCCGGATCGTCACCGGGGCGACATCGGATCCCCGGCCGGGAAGAGCCGGGCGCCCCTACACTAAGGTCCTTTCGCGCAACCGAGACCACACGTCGCGAGTAGATGGAGTAGTGCGATGACAGCACGCCCCCGGGAACAATGGGGTACACGGGCAGGATTCCTGCTCGCGGCGATCGGCTCGGCGGTCGGGCTGGGCAATATCTGGCGATTCCCCTATATCGCCTACGAGAACGGCGGCGGGGCCTTTCTTCTGCCCTACCTCGTCGCCCTGCTCTCGGCAGGTATCCCGCTGCTGATCTTCGAGTACACCATCGGTCACAAGTTTCGTGGGTCGCCGCCGCTGGCGTTCCGTCGGATGGCGCGTGCGGCCGAACCCATCGGCTGGTGGCAGGTGGCGATCTGTTTCGTGATCTCCGTCTACTACGCGGTGATCATCGCCTGGGCCATTCGCTACGTCGGCTTCTCCGTCGGCCAGCAGTGGGGTGACGACCCCGAGAAGTTCTTCTCCAACGACTTCCTGCACGTCGCCGAGCAGCCGGGCTTCGCCGCCCCGTTCGTTCCGGGCGTGCTGTGGCCGCTGATCGCGGTGTGGGTGGTGACGCTGGTCGTCCTCGCCCTCGGTATCCGCCGCGGCATCGAGGTCGCGAGCAAGATCTTCATCCCGCTGCTCGTGGTTCTCTTCCTGATCCTGGTCGTGCGCGCGCTGTTTCTGCCCGGCGCGGCCGAGGGGCTCAACGCGTTCTTCTCCCCGGATTGGTCGAGCATCACCGACGGCAAGGTGTGGGTCGCTGCCTACGGACAGATCTTCTTCTCCCTGTCGGTCGGCTTCGGCATCATGGTCACCTACGCCTCGTACCTGCGGCGCAAGGCCGACCTCGGTGGGTCCGCGCTGGTCGCCGGGTTCGCGAACAGTTCCTTCGAGATCCTGGCCGGTATCGGTGTCTTCGCCACTCTCGGTTTCATGGCGCACCAGACCGGTGTCGCGGTGAGCGAGGCCGCCACGAGCGGTCCGGGTCTGGCCTTCGTCGCGTTCCCGACGATCATCTCCGAATTGTCCTCGGGCGCGGCGTGGTTCGGCATCCTGTTCTTCACCTGCCTGGTTCTCGCCGGGCTCACCTCGCTGATCAGCATCGTCCAGGTGATCGTCTCGGCGGTGCAGGACCGGACCGGGCTCGCCCGGGTGCCCGCGGTGCTGATCGTCGGCGGCCTCACCGCCGCTGTCTCGATCGCCTTGTTCCCGACTCGCAACGGTCTGTACCTGCTCGACGTGGCCGACCACTTCATCAACCAGTACGGCATCGTGCTGGCCGCGTTCGTGGCGGTGATCGTGGTCGCCTGGGCGCTGCGCAAACTCGGTGTACTGCGCGAACACACCGACACGGTGTCCAACCTGAAGGTCGGCCGCGTGTGGATGGTGCTGCTCGGTGTGGTGACGCCGGTGGCGCTGGTGTGGATGATGGTCGACAGCCTGCGCCAGGAATTCGGTGAGACCTACGGCGGATACACGACCGAGTACGTGCTGATCGCGGGCTGGGGCGTGGCCGGTGTGGCCATCGTGCTCGGCGTGGTCATGGCTCTGCTGCCATGGCGCGATCCCGGTGTACCGGAAGACGAGGACGGCGTCGTCGCGGCGCCGGTGACCGAGGAGGCGAAGTCCTGATGTCGGCTGGTGCGATCACAATGCTGATCATTTCGATCGTGGTGGTGTGGGGTGGGCTGCTCGCCTCCGTCATCGCTCTGCGCCGTTTCCCGGAGGACACGGAGTAGCTCACGGCAGCAGCGGCAGTGCCTCGCGCATGACCTTCTCCGCGACGGACGAGTCGGCGGTGACCGACACCTTCGGCACGCGGGGGCCGAGCAGGGCGTCGGTCGGGCCGGGAGTCAGAGCCCGGCCGACGATGGCGGTCAGGGAGATGATGGACGATGTCGCGGTGCCCGGTTCGAAGCGGAACACCTGGCGCCCGCCGACCGTGAAGGCGGGGGTGTCATCGGTGACGGAGCGTTCGGAGCCGTAGTCGTAGGTCACGATCGCCTCGTGGCCGTCGACGGTGAGTTTGCAGGTGGTGAGCCGCTGATCGCGCACGGGGACGAGCGAACCGAGCAGCGGGGCAACGGCACACGGGTCGGCGCCGGTCACCACCGTGCGATCCGTATCGGGTGAGGTGCCGTGCGGCGGCTCCTCGCGGAACTCGACCAGCGCGATCCGCAACAGGTCGGCGGCGGTCGCACACGCGTCGCCCGGCGCGCGGACACTCAGCGACAGATCGGCGCCCGACACGAACAGCGCCCACGCCTGACACGCCGCCCGCGACTGCGGATCCGACGACGTAGCGGGCTCGTCGTCGAACAACACGCGCACATCGCCCATCGACTCCTCGCGCACCGGTCCGTCCATCGCGGGTTCACCGGAGAACATCACCCCTGTACTCCAGGTGGCGTCGATACCGGTGAGATGACCATCGACGGCGATGGCGGCGCGGCACTGATCCGGGCGGACGTCCTCGACCGTGCTCACCGTTCCGAACGGCTCGAGCGAGGCGCGCGGCAGCAGGGCGCACACGTCGATCGCGCGTACCTTGCGCAGGACGGTCACCTTCTCCTCGTCGGAAACCGCTGCCCTGGACCAGAATCCGTCGCTGGGCATCGCATCCGGCGCGGGGCCGGGACCGCATGCGACCGAGGTCACCGCGGCGAGGGTCAACAGAAACATCCGTCGCACAGTCGATGTCCCTTCGGATCGATTCACTCTCTCCCGACGATCTTCCCGCACGGTGATCGTGGGTCGACGGGGTGGTTCCGGATCGGGCGGCGGGTGGTGGTACTCACCGACGGGGCGGGGTGGTCGGTGCGTGTGAGGAAAACGCGGGCGATGCGATGGTGGTCCGCGCGGGCGCGTGACGCACAATGGGGGCCGCGTGTGTGGTGCGGATGGTCGGCCGGTGAGGTCGGATCGCCCGCATCGCAACACAAGCTGTTGTGCTCCGCGAGGTTGTCACCCACTACGAGTAGTGTTCGTGGGGAACGGCCTCGCACACGGCGGCGGGTGCGGGTCACAGGTCTGGCGGAAAGGTGTGGAGGCGGAATGAAGCTCATCGATCGGGTGTCGGCCATCAACTGGAATCGGGTACCCGATGAGAAGGATGCCGAGGTCTGGGACCGGCTCACCGGCAACTTCTGGCTGCCGGAGAAGGTGCCGGTGTCCAACGACATCCCCTCCTGGAACACGCTGACCACCGAGGAGAAGCAGCTCACCATGCGGGTCTTCACCGGCCTGACGCTGCTCGACACCATCCAGGGCACCGTCGGCGCGGTCTCGCTGATCCCCGACGCGCTCACCCCGCACGAGGAGGCGGTGTACACCAACATCGCGTTCATGGAGTCGGTGCACGCCAAGAGCTACAGCTCCATCTTCTCCACCCTGTGCTCCACCAAGGAGATCGACGAGGCGTTCCGCTGGTCGGAGGAGAACCGCAACCTGCAGCGCAAGGCCGAGATCGTCCTGTCGTACTACAACGGCGACGACCCGCTCAAGCGCAAGGTCGCCTCCACGCTGCTGGAGAGCTTCCTGTTCTACTCCGGCTTCTACCTGCCGATGCACTGGTCCTCGCGGGCCAAGCTCACCAACACCGCCGACATGATCCGCCTGATCATCCGCGACGAGGCGGTGCACGGGTACTACATCGGCTACAAGTACCAGAAGGGCCTCGAGCTGGTCTCCCAGGCCGAGCGCGACGAGCTCAAGAACTACACCTTCGAGCTGCTCTTCGAGCTCTACGACAACGAGGTCGACTACACCCAGGACCTCTACGACGAGGTCGGCCTCACCGAGGACGTCAAGAAGTTCCTGCGCTACAACGCCAACAAGGCGCTGATGAACCTCGGCTACGAGGGCCTGTTCCCCAAGGACGAGTGCGAGGTGAACCCGGCGATCCTGTCGGCGCTGTCACCCAACGCCGACGAGAACCACGACTTCTTCTCCGGTTCGGGTTCCAGCTACGTCATCGGCAAGGCCGTCAACACCGAGGACGAGGACTGGGAGTTCTAGTTCACCGATCCCACGGTGCCCGCAGTTCCGGATCGTCGAAGGCGTCGGCCGCGTCGCGGTAGAGCTCGCTGATGCGCTGCTTCACCTTGTCGCGGTCGGCGCCGGAGATATCGGCCTGATCCAGCCGCGCCGCCGCATTCGCGACCGCCCGGAACACCCTGGTCGGCTTCCCGTCGATGATGTCGGCAACCGGAAACTTGTAATCCTTCTCGAGCGCCGGATCCCCCTCCGGATCGCGATACAGATAGATGCCGGCGAGCTTCTTCGGATCACCCTTAGCCCACTCCAGGGCATCGTGCTCGGCCCGATGCCCGGTCCACTCATGATCCCGCGGCGCCCACGGCATATCGACATCGGCGGCATTGTCGGATTCGGGCGGAACCTCACGCTTCGACATAGATCTCTCCTTGACGCTCGCGGGTCATGGATCAGCGGTTCGATCGTAGCAATTGTGTCTGTACCTGCGGGTTTACCTACCGAGGGTCAACGAGCGATCTGGTCAGCCCTGGTCGGCCGGCGTGCGGAGCCTGCGACAATAACGTCACCATCCCATCTCGAAAGGAACCGAAGGTGAGCTCTGCCGGTGTTGTACCGCTGCTCGGACGTGTCGCTACCGCTGTGTCGGAGGCGATCGCCCGAGTCCGCCCGGAAACGGCGGATGCGGACCCGGTAGTGCGACGATCCGACCGCGCCGATTACCAGTCCAATGCCGCGTTACCGCTTGCGAAGCGGGTCGGGATGTCACCGGCTCAGCTCGGTGCCGACATCGCCGCCGGCATCGATCGCACCGACGGGGTGATCGCTGACGTGCAGGTGTCGGGACCGGGTTTCTTGAACATCAACCTGTCGGACTCCGCGGTGTGGACGGCTGTCGCGGAGCGTGTAGCGGATGAACGGCTCGGCATTCCGACTACAGAGGACGGGCGTCGGGTGGTTATCGACTACTCGGCCCCGAACGTGGCAAAAGAGATGCACGTGGGGCACCTGCGCACCACCATCATCGGCGACAGCCTCGCCAGGGTCTTCGGATTCCTTGGTGCCGACGTGATCCGTGCCAATCACTTGGGTGACTGGGGCACCCAGTTCGGGATGCTCATCCAGTACATCGACGAGCATCCCGAGTCACCTTGGCACACTGACGAACTCGACGACGAGACGAGTTCGGTATCCGCTCTGGACAGCCTCTACAAAGCTGCTCGCGCACAGTTCGACGCCGATTCGGGCTTCGCGGACAGGGCCAGAAATCGTGTGGTCGCCTTGCAGGCAGGCGATCCCGACACCGTCGCCCGCTGGCGCGAGATCGTGGCGGAGTCGGAGAAGGCGTTCGGCGCGATCTACGACCGACTCGGCGTCCTGCTCACGCCCGACGACTACGCCGGCGAATCGTTCTACAACGATCAGCTGGTCGATACGGTGACCGAACTGGTCGACAAGGGCGTGGCCGTCGACAGCGAGGGCGCGATCGTTGTCCTGTCCGAGCAGGTCAACGGCCCCGACGACAAGCCCGCCGTCCTGATGGCCCGCAAGCGCGACGGTGGCTACGGCTACGACAGCACCGACCTCGCGACCATCCGGTACCGGATCGCCACCCTGCACGCCGACCGGTTGCTCTACGTCACCGACTCCCGCCAATCTCTGCATTTCCAGCTGATTTTCGAGGCAGCGCGGCGAGTCGGCTGGCTCACCGACGCTATCCAGGTCGATCACGTCGCCTACGGAACCATCCTCGGACCCGACGGTAAACCGTTCAAAACCCGGGCAGGCGGCACGGTTCGGTTGATGGATCTGCTGGACGAAGCCGTCGCGCGTGTTCGAGCGGTGGTCGCGGAGAAGAATCCGGATTTGTCGCCTGCTGAACTGGACACCATTGCCGAGCAGGCTGGAATCGGCGCGGTGAAGTACGCCGACCTGTCGACCTCCAGGGTCAAGGACTACACCTTCGACGCGGTCCGGATGACCTCGCTGAACGGCAACACGGGCGTCTACCTGCAGTATGCGCACGCGCGGGTCTGTTCGATCCTCCGCAAGGCCGGCGCGGGAGTTCGGTCCACGGTCGACATCAGTGTCCCGGTCGAACCGGCTGAACGTGAACTCGTCCTGGTTCTCGACGGATACGGGTCCGTGCTCGACGAAGTCGCCGAGACGCTGGAACCGCACAGGTTGGCCGGCTATCTCTACGATCTGGCCCGCGCGTACACAGCGTTCTACGACTCGTGCCCCGTCCTCACAGCCGACGAACCGATTCGTTCCAACCGGATCGCCCTGTGCCGGCTCACCGCTCGCACCCTCGAACTGGGCCTGGGACAGTTGGGAATCGCTGCACCACAACGAATGTGAGGTATCGGCCGGACGTATTCCGAAGCAGTGGTGCGTCCGGCCGATTGCCGTTGCTGGGCCTGCGCTTCGCCCCTGATCGAAGAACTCGCTATCCGGAAGATACCTGTTCGGCGCGACGCACTCGGTCGACGAAGGTGGTGATGGCCGTGGATACGGGTTGGGGGTGGGTCCACCACACTGCGTGGCCTGCGGTGGGGCCCGCGATGACGGTGGAAAGGCCCTGGGTGCCGGGGAGAGATGCGGCTAGGGCGCTGGCGTCGTCGGCGGTGCCGCCTGCTTGGTCGGCGTGGCCGCGCAGGACCAGGGCGGGGCAGGGGATCTCGGGGAGGCGGGGGGTGATTTCGTCGCGGGTGGCGAGGTTCGTCCAGGCCGCTGAGGTGTGGGGGCGGTCGGGGTCGGTGAGCCAGCGGCGGATCCAGTGTTCCTGGTCGGCGTCGGTGCCGCCGATGAGCAGGGGTGCGAGGGCGCGGGCTTGGGGTTCGAGGGGGATGACGGGGTCGGTCCAGGCGGTGGCCATGGCGCGGTACTGAGCGGATTCCTCGACAGTGTTGGCGCGGGCTGTGGTCGAGGCGAGGACCAGAGCTCTGGTTCGGTCGGGGTAGCGCAGGGCGAAACGCAGGGCCGTGTAGCCGCCCTGGCTCATGCCGCCGAGGACGACGGGGCCCGTGATGTCCAGATGGTCGAGTACCGAGGCGATGTCGTCGGCCAGGTCCCAGTAGGTGAACGGTTCGTCGGGGTCGCTGACGGTCTCGCCGAAACCGCGCGCGTCGACGGCGATCACCCGCAGTCCCGCCGCGGTGAGCCGCGCGGTGGTGCGGTCGAACATCGTTGCGTCCATGAGGAATCCGTGCGACAGCACGATCGGCTCGCCGCTGCCGGTGTCGGTGAAATGGATGACGGAACTGTCGCGCTGCACGGGCATGAGCACGAGGGTAACCGCGGGGACGCGCGGCCGGATCCGTCGGCGAATTGTTGTGCGTTCTGTCCACAGCGCAGACCCGGCTCGGGCAAACTTTCGGCAGACGTTTGGTGAGAGGACCCCGATGCACCGTGTTCCCCGCTCAGTTCGCTGGATCCTCGGTGTCCTCGGAGTCGTGGTCCTGGTGGTCGCGGCGGGGCTGGATGCCAATCGGTCGGGCCACGGTGCCGATGCGCGGGCCAAGCTGACGGTCATCGCGCCCGCCGCCGCGGGCGGTGGCTGGGACCTGGTGGCCCGCGAAGCCCAGCAGGCGCTGCGCGGCGACGGGATCGTCAACAACGTGCAGGTGGTGAACGTGCCCGGCGCGGGCGGCACGATCGGGCTCGGTCAGTTGTCCACGCAGACCGGGGTGGCGACGACGATCATGGTCACGGGCACCGTGATGATGGGTGGCATCGCGCGCAACGGCTCGCCCGTGGAGCTCGCCGATATGACGCCGATCGCCCGGCTCGCCGAGGACTTCGAAGTGATCGTCGTCCCCGCCGACTCGCCTTATCGCACCCTCGACGACCTGATCCGCGACTGGCGAACCAACCCGGCCACCACACCGGTCGGCGGCGGATCGGCGGGCGGGATCGACCACATGCTCGCCGCCCAGCTGGCCGAGGCCGCAGGCATCCCCGCCGCTCAGGTGCGCTACGCCGCCTACGCCGGTGGCGGTGAACTCACGATCAACCTGCTCTCGACCGCACCGGGCACCCCTGGCATCGGGATCAGCGGTTTCAACGACTTCCGCGACCTGATCGAGGACGGCAGGTTGCGACCGCTGGCCGTGGTCGCGCCCGGCCGGCTGCCCGGACTCGAGGCGACCCCGACCATGGCCGAGGCCGGCTACCCACAGGTGGACCTCGTGAACTGGCGCGGGTTCGTGGCCCCACCGGGGTTGAGCGAGCAGGAGCAGAAGGAGCTGATCGACATCGTCACCGAGATGACCCGCACCGAGAGCTGGCGCGACGCCGTCGCCCGCAACCGGTGGCAGGAGACGTTCCTGGCAGGCGAGGCGTTTCGCCAGTTCCTCGCCGAGGAACAGACGCGGATCACCGAGATCGTCGAAGACCTGGGGCTGTCGTGAGTACCACCGAACCCGGACCGGCGTCGGTGTCACGCTCGTGGTGGCGGCCCGGCTGGAGCGCGCTCATCATGCCGCTGCTGCTCGTCGCGCTGGCGGCGTTCCTGTTCGCCGGTATCGCCGACATGGAAGTGGCGGACGAGAGCGAACTGTTCGGCCCGAAAACGGTGCCGCTGCTGGCCGCGGTGCTGTGCCTGGTGTTCGCGGTGCTGTTGGCGGTGAGCGTGATCCGCAGGCCGGAGGTCCCGCTCGACGAGAACGGCCGCCCGATCATCGGTCTGTCCAGCAATTGGCGTGGCACCGGGATCACCTTCGCGTCGCTGGTCATGTTCGCGGTGCTGCTCCTGCCGGCCGGGTGGATCATCGCGGGGGCGGTGACGTTCTGGGGTGTCACCATCGGCCTCGGCAGCAGGCGGTACGGGCTCAATATCCTTGTCGGCCTTGCCCTGTCCTCGACCATCCAGTTGGTTTTCGGCGGTCTGCTCGGTATCAGCTTGCCGCCCGGCGTGATGGGACTGTTCTAGATGAACGAGATCGCGAATCTCCTGGAGGGTTTCGGCAGTGTCCTGACCCCGGTCAATCTGCTCTACGTAGTGCTCGGCTGCGTGATCGGCACCGCTGTCGGCGTGCTGCCCGGGCTCGGTTCGGCGATGGCGGTGGCGCTGTTGCTGCCGGTGACGTTCACGCTCGACCCGCTGGCCGCGCTGGTGATGATGGCCGCCATCTACTTCGGTGGCCTGTTCGGTGACTCGATCTCCGGCATCCTGATGAACACACCCGGCAACTCCACCGCGATAGCGACATCCATCGAGGGCCACCGGATGGCGCTCAACGGCCGCGCCCCACAGGCGTTGGCGGCCGCGGCGGTCGGAGCGTTCTTCGGCGGGCTGATCGCGACCGTCCTCGTGGTGTTCTTCGCACCGCACCTGGCGAATCTGGCGACCAGGTTCGGGCCGGGAGAGTATTTCGCGCTGGCGGTCTTCGCGTTCGTCGCGATCTCGGTGGTGGTGTCGGATTCGGTCCTCAAAGGCGTTGCCGCGCTGCTCATCGGCTTGGCGCTGTCTGTGATCGGCACCGATCAGGTGAGCGGTGCGCAGCGGTTCACCTTCGGCAGTGTGGAACTGTTCGACGGGGTGAGCGTCGTGGTGATCACGGTGTCCATGCTCGCCATCGGTGAAGTTCTGTACGTCGCGTCCCGGATCGGGCGACCCGACGACCGCACGCTCATCGCCCCGCAGGGACGGCCCTACCTGACGCGCTCGGAGTTCCGGGAAATGGTGCCCGCCATGGCCCGTGGCACGGCCTTGGGTGTGCCGTTCGGTGTGATTCCCGCAGGCGGCGCGGAGGTGCCGACCTTCCTCGCCTACGGTGCCGAGCAACGATTGGACCGCCGCAGCCGCAAGCCGAAGTTCGGCACAGGCGCGATCCGCGGTGTGGCCGCACCGGAAGCGGCGGGCAACGCCACCGCGGGCACCGCGATGGGTGCGCTGCTCGCGCTCGGCCTGCCGACCTCGGCGACGGCCGCGATGCTGCTCGCCGCGTTCCAGCAGTACGGAATGCAGCCTGGCCCATTGCTTTTCAGCCGCAACGGCGACCTGGTGTGGGCGCTGATGGCGAGCCTGTTCATCGGCATGGTCGTGCTGCTGATCCTGAACATGCCCTTCGCCCGGCTCTGGGCGAATCTGCTGAAGATCCCGCGCGAATACCTGTACGCGGGGATCGCGGTGTTCGCGTGTTTCGGTGTGTACGCCGCGGCGGCATCGATCGTCGACGTCGTGTTCATGCTGGTGCTCGGCGCGATCGGTTTCGCCATGCGCCGCTACGACGTGCCGATCGCCCCGGTGCTCATCGCGGTGATCCTCGGGCCGCTGGCCGAGACCTCGTTGCGCGCGGCCATGAACAACTCGGACAACGATCCGCTGACGCTGGTGAGCACCCCGATCACGATCACGCTGTACGTGCTGCTGGCAGGCGTCGTCGCCATCGGTGTGTTCAACAAACTGAAGCTGCGCCGCAGCGTGCGCGCCGACGCGCCGGAATGACCTCAGCGAGGCGGACGGCCACCACCCGGCAGGGGACCGCCACCGGCGCTGGACTTCTCGCCCACACCGATCGTGAGCGATACGGCCATAGAGGTGGCGGGAGTGCCTGAGACGGTGGCCAGTTCGGCATCCCAGCCGTCGCCGAAGACGTTGTCCGAGGACAAGCTCACCGCCGACAGGTTCTTCGTGCTGGCCGCGTAACCGGCGTCGGCGGCGAACACTGTCTCGCAGGAGTCCTGGGGGAGGGCGATCTGGGAGGTGAGGCGGGCGTTCTCGCCCGCGACGGCGGTGGTGAGCGAGTCGTAGACCTCGAAGTGGATATGCGGCCAGCGGCCCGCGTAGCAGGCGGGGAAGATCGAGGTGAATTCGACGACGCCCGCATCGTCGGCCATCTGTACGCCGCGTAGATAGTTCTGGTCGGTGACGCCCTCGCTGTAGAGCGAGTAGCGGCCCTCGCGATCGCAATGCCACACATACACCGCCATCCCCGCACCGGCCCCGCCCTGCACAAGGTCGTGCAATGTCAAGGTCAGTGACATCGGGATACCCTGGGCGACACCGGAATACGTGCCGAAGCTGGTGGTCAGATCGGATCGGACGACGCCGGATTCGATCAGCACATTCGGTCCGTTGGAGCCGTCGCCGGGGTAGGGACCCGCGGTTTCCTGTGGGGCAGCGGCGGGGGTGGCCGTGGTGGTCGTCGACGCCTCGGTGGTGGTCGCGCCGGTTTCCTCGCCCGCCGCGCAGCCCGCCGCGACGGCGGCTACACCCGCGGCTCCGAGAACGCCGAGAATTCGCCGCCGCGACATCACCCGCAGGTCGTGACCGAGTCCCAGATCGTGTTCGTCCATGCCGACGACGGTAGGCGCGCGGACCGCGCCCGGCCTGGAAACTCGCTGGACGTTTGCTGTGTGCCGATCAGTCGGTGACGTAGCCGTTGAGGCTGTTGCGCAGATCCGTCAGCACGGCGCGCGCCGCGGTGAGGCCGGTGGTGTGCCAGATCTTGTCGTCCACCGCGAACACGCGGCGATCCGTCGCGGCGCCCAGGTTCTCGAATTCCTTCGAGCGCAGCACCTTCTTGCCGTGCGCCTCGCCGTCGGGGCCGTCGAACATCACGTAGATGATGTCGCCCTCGGCCTTGTTCGAGAAGTCGTCGGGGGTGATGTCGAACGAGGTGCCGCGCTGTGCCTGCGGACGCTGCACACCGGCATCCGAAAGGACCTGGGCGGCAAAGGTTTCCGAACCCTGCACCTGGATCGTGTCGGCGGTGAAGCGCAGCACCGAGGCCTGGGACTGGTTCGCGTGCAGCGCGGTGCCGACGTCCTGGGCTTCGGTGAGATAGGACTGCAGGGCACTTTCGGCGGCGTCGGTGCGGCCCATACCGGCGGCGTAGGCGACGAAATCGGACTGCCAGCTGCCGCCGCTGCCGACCAGCACGGTCGGGGCGATCGCGCGCAACGCCTCGTAACCGCCTGCGGCAGGGGGGACGTCGCCGAGGATGAGGTCGGGCTTCAGCTCGGCGATCCGCGCCGGGTCGGGCGCGCCGATCGGGCCCACACTCGGCACCTTCAGCACGCCGTACCCCAGGTACATCGGCTGCGGACGCTCACCGTCGAGCGTCACCGCGCCCGCGACCCGCTCCCACAAGCCGAGCGCGCACGCCGCGTCGAGAGCGGAACTGGTGAGCACGACAATGCGCTGCGGGTCGGCGGGTACCTCTGTGACCCCGGCCGAATGGGTGACCGAGCGGGTACCCGAACCCGCGTCGGGTGCGCTCGGCGTCGGGCACGCAGTGGCCGTATCGCGGTCGGCACCGACCACACCGGCACCGGCGATATTGGTCGTGGTGCGGATGATCGTGCTCGCGTCGTCGTGTTTGTCCGCGCAACCCGCGCTCACCACGGCGACGCACAGCAACGCGGCGACAACGAGCGCGCCCCGCGAGCGGTCACGACGACCCTGCGTGGCGGTGCGACGGAATCGGGTGCGTTCTCGGGCGCTCACCGGCATGCGCACGAGGGTACTGGGTTGGGGTGGGCGTTAGTGCCGGGGGCCGAGGTCATCAGTGCGGGGACTTGTCTTCTACACGTGCGTCGACATCTTCACCGCCGAGCGATCAGCGGCAAGCTGGTGGGCACGCGCAGGTCCAGTGGTAGCAGGATCGCGCAGGGCGAGCGGCCCGAGGCCGTGTTGTGCGGCGGCGATCAGGAGCCAGCGGCCGGTGGTGTCGCGGCGGGCGATCACCGGCATCGACTTGCGGACAGACCTCGAACCGCGCGAACGCCGTGCGGTTGGAGGTCCATGGGTCAGCCGAAGCCGATGATCTCGATGTCGCGATCCTGGTGATCTGTCACGATCAACACCAGGGATCCCGAGGTGGTGGCGAACCGCAGACTCCTGGACTGTTCGATCGTGACGGGCACCACTCGACTTTCGCGTCCGGTCGACCGGTCCCAGGTCCGCAGCGCGAATCCGTCATCCCAGGCGAGTGTGACTGCCTGGTCGGCGAGCAGGGTTGCGGCGTCGACCATCTGTTCCGAACTGGTGAGCGTGCTCATTTCGAGCTCGGTCGACACGGCGCCGGCCGCCGACAGAACTTCCCATCGCTCCGGCCACCCGCGCCCGGGCATCGGTTGCCAGTCCGGGTCGTGTGCGCTCACGAGGGCAGCCGTGCGGTCCGTCGCGTGCACCTTACTGTTCGTGCGATTCGAGTCCACGAGGGCCGCTGCCAGCGGTTGGTCCGGTGGCAGGAGGATGTCGGTGTTCACCTCGGCCCGTTGGCCCTGCACCCAGACGAACCCACTGTCGAACACACGAATCGAGACACCATAGATCGGTTCCAGTCGCGGCGTGGGAAAGCTGCGCTGGTCGCGTAGCTCTCCGGATTTCGGATCGAACGCAGTGACGACCACCGTCGCGGCCTCCCCTTCACCACAGCTCGCGGCACGGTAGATCGCGGTCATGGCAGCGACGACGCGCCGGTGGCTGGTGGTGCATTGGCCGGATTCGCCTGGGATGGTCCACATTTCGCGGCCGGACCTGGCGTCGTATCGGGTCACTTGCCCGCGCTCGGAGACCGTGACAAGCATGTGACCGTCGGCTACGGAGCGACTGTCGCGGGCGAAATCCTCTCCGGTCCAGAGCTTTTCGCCGGTGTTCGCGTCGAACGCTATCCACCCGATATTCCGCCAGTTGGTCAGCACGACGTCTTCGGCGCGTAGGTATGTCGTCTCGGCATGTCGGTTCCGCACCTTGTCGGAACGGGCATCGCCGCGCCGGAAGTGCCACCGTTCCGCGCCTGTAGCGCCGTCGTACTGTGACAGCCCCTCTGGAGTCGAGACGACGAATCCGGTGCGGGTGACGACAATTCGGTTGGTGAAGTCGGGGTCGACCGGGAGCTGGAGCCGGTACTTCTCCGAACCCAGCGCTGCGGGCGCAGGGGCTTCCGGACGGGCTGCGGCGGTGACGTGATCGATCGAGACGCTGTCGTTCCCGACCGAGGCCGTGACCCCGGCGGCGCCGAGCACCGGCACCACACCAACGACAACCGCCATCGCGAGCGCCGACCGTCGAGGAACCTGGCCGGTCGGCTTCGCCACGAAAACGAACATCAGCACCGCGCCCAAGACCACGAGCACCAGCGCGGCGATCGCGGACGGTACACGGGGAGTCACGATGTAGTCGCCGGTCAGCCGCCTATACGTCGACGGGACGTCCGCTGTCACCGCGAAGAGCAGGCCGAACCCGAGTACGAAAAGTATCGCGAGAACACCGCCCGCGCCGACACTCACGGCCCGTTCGTCTCCGCGACGCCCGAGAACGAGCACCACCCCGCCGACCAACGCGGCAGCGCTCGCGAAGATCAGCGTTCCCCGGACGAGGCGGAAGGGGAAATCGGAAGCCTCGGCGTAAGGACCGTTGAACGGCACCGGAATCGGCGCCGCGACGAACTGGCTGTAGAGCGCCAGCACCACACCCCCGGCGAGCAGCACGGCACCGACCAGGCCTGCGAGTATCGGTATCGACCGCAGTACACGCGCACGTTCGGTCGTCTTGTCCCCGGACATCTTCCCCCACACAAGAACTCGTCGCTGCCGCCCGCTCGGGCGTCGCGTCGAGACTAGCGCCGGGGTGGCGACGCGGGAAACGTCGCCGCCTCGGTCAGCGGGCGGTGCCGCCGATGCTGAAGTGGGCGCCGGTGGGATCGGTGAGGCCGACGACCCGGCCGTAGGGCGTGGTCATCGGCTCGAAGACCAGTTTCGCGCCGAGGGACACGGCGAGCTCGGCCGACTTGTCGGTGTCGTCGCTGCCGAAGTACACCACCCACGCGCCGGGTACTCCCTCGGGCAGATGGCCTTGCCCGTCCATCACCCCACCAAGCATCGGGGACTCGGCGTGCAGGGTGGTGTAGCGGAACTCCTCGGTGTCGGCGACGGTGAAGGTGTCGTTCCAGCCGAACACCGCGCGGTAGAAGTCGAGGGACTGCGGGTAGGAGCGTGTCATGAGTTCGAACCAGGACGGCAGGCCTGCGGCGTCCTGCCAGACTCCGTCGGCGACCCGGCCGATCTCGCCGAAACCGGAGAACGGTCCCGGCTGCCACACGCCGACACCCACGCCGCCCACATCGGCCAGCACGGCCATCGTGCCGACACCGGGGACCTCCATCGCTTTCACGAACACGGTGCCACCCGCTTCGGCGGCCTTCTGCTCGGTGGCGGCCGCGTCGTCGGAGTGCAGGTAGACGGTCCAGCGGTCGGGGTACGGATCGCCTTCGTCCTCGATCCGGCTCATGGCGCCGGCGACGGCGACGCCGTTCTTGCTGAACGTGGTGTACCCACCGAACTCCGGCCCGCCGCGTTCGGCAGTCCAGCCGAACAGTTCGCCGTAGAAGGCGATGGCACGGTCGAGATCGGAGGTGTAGAGGTCGATCCAGGTGGGATCGCCGGGTTGTGGGGTGAACTGCATGCTGACTCCTCGGCTGAAGGGATCTACGCAGACGGTCGCAGGCGAGCACACCGTCTGCAATCAAGACGCGCCGCAGCGGGAAAAGTCATCGCCACCGACCGTCGCATCCTGCGGAGGACCGTCCGGGTACTCGATCGGACCCTGCTCAGCGGCGGCTGGCCCGTCGGAAGCCGATGGCGGCGGGCACGGCGAACAGCAGGATCGCACCGGCCGACCAGGCGAGGGTGAGCAGCAGCGGGCGGGCGACGGGCCCGTGGTCGGCGAGGCCACGCATGGCATCGACGGCGACCGACATCGGCTGATTGCGGACGAGCGGCTGGATCCAGGTGGGAAAGGCGACCAGCGGAACGAACCCGGTGCTGAAGAACATCATCAGCGAGGTGAGGATGGTGATCCCCTCCACCAGCGAGGACTTCGCCGTGTAGACGGCCACGGCGGTGACGATGGTGGCGAAGGCCAGCCCGAAAACCACCGGGACCAGCAGGAAGACGAGCGCCGCCAGCGGTCCCTGCTGAAATCGGAAGCCGAGCAGCAGCCCGACGATCACGACGGTGACGGTGCCGAGCAGGATGCGGCATCCCTCGGCGAGGATGCGGGAGGCCAGGCCGGAGGCCCGGTGCACGGGCAGCACCCAGAATCGGGCGAGCAGCCCGGCGTCGCGTTCGCGGCCGAGCAGTACCCCGCTCGCCACGGCACCGGACAGGGCGCCGACGATCGCGACCATCGGGACCGAGCTGGACAGCGCGTTCTCCCCGGTGAACCGCTCGATCTGGCCGCCGACCACGATGTCGAGCATCACGAGCAGCAGGCACGGGATGAACAACGCCTCGAGCACGGTGATCGGATTGCGGGCCCAGCGCAGCAGCAGCCGCTGGGTCTGGATCGTCGTCTGCCGCACCAGCGCCACCGGTGAGGTCTCCGACTGCGATGTCATCACGCCCTCCTCGAACTCAACCGGATCGCCGCCGGGACGCAGATCAGCAGGATCGCGGCCAGCCACAGCAGCGACGGCCCCATCAGCGACCAGCTCACCGCACCGGTGTCGGCCTTGGTGTCACCGGCGAGCGCGCGTAGCCCCGTCGCGAACTGCGAGACGGGCTGGTTGCGCACGAACCACTGGACCCAGGTGGGGAATTGGTCGGCCGGTGCCAGGCCCGTCGAGAGCATGCCGAAGATCAACGGCGGCAGCATCAGCGCCTGCGAGGTGGTCTCCGGGCTTTTGGACAGGGTGCCGATCACGTCGGCGCCCAGGGTGAACGCGATGCCGATGAGCAGCGAGAACGCCAGGAACCCGAGGGTGTGCGCGGCGTCGAGCCGGAACCGGAACCCGATCACATAACCTGCCGCGATCGCCGCCGCCAGCGACAGCAGCAGCCGGAACAGATTGCCCGACATGCGTGCGGCCACCGGGACCAGGGGTCGCAGTGGCATCGAGGCGAATCGCCGGTCGATCCCGGCGACGGAATCGGTGGCCGATCGGAACGCTGCCGAGATGGCCGTGAACGCCGCCGCCTGCAAGATGACCAGCGGCATCATGTACTGGGCGTAACTGCTGAAACCGTTGCCGGAGAACGACATCACCGTCTTCAACGGAATGTAGAAGCTCGCGGTGAAGGCGGCGGGTGCCAGCAGCGAGGCGAGCACCTCACCGGATTTGACCGACGGCACGATCAGCCGGGTGGTGAGTACCCACCACTGCTGCAGCGTGTTCGGTGCGGCGCGCCAGTGCGTCTGCCAGGTGGTTGCGGTCATGAGATCACCTGCGGGGTGGATTCGGTCGAGGCGAGGTGACCGGTGAGCTGGAGGAAGACGTCGTCGAGCGAGGGCCGTCGCAGGGCGATGTCGACGAGTTCGAGCCCGGCGTTGTCGAGCCGCCGCAGGGCTTCGGCGAGCGTTTTCGCACCGTCGGGGGCGGGGATGGTGATGCGGTCCGATTCCGGGGTGAGGGCCGCCCGGTGCTCGGCGGGGAGCAATGTGCCGAGCGCCGTGACGATCGCGGGCAGTTCCTCCAGATCCAGCGGCACGATCTCGCAGTAGCTGCCGCCGGTGCGGTGCTTGAGCTCGTCGGCGGTGCCCGAGGCGATCACCACACCGTGGTCGATCACGATGATCCGGTCGCTGAGGGCGTCGGCCTCCTCCAGGTACTGGGTGGTGAGCAGGGTGGTGATGCCCGCGTTCTTGAAGCTGCGCACCAGATCCCAGACGCCCTGCCTGCTGCGCGGGTCGAGACCGGTGGTCGGCTCGTCGAGGAACACCACGTCGGGCCGCACCACCAGGCCGCAGGCGATGTCGATGCGTCGCCGCATGCCGCCCGAGTAGGTGCCGACGCGTCGATCGGCGGCCTGGTCGAGGTCGAATTCGCCGATGAGCTCGGTCGCCCGGGCCCGGGCGGCCGGTTTGCGCAGACCCATCAGCCTGCCGAACATCACCAGGTTCTCGTAGCCGCTGAGCATGTCGTCGAGCGCGGCGTACTGACCGGTGAGCATGATCCGTTTGCGCACCGCGGCCGGGTCGGCGACGACATCGTGGCCGGCGACCGTCGCCCGGCCGCGGTCGGGCACGACGAGGGTGGACAGGATGTTCACCATGGTCGTCTTGCCAGCGCCGTTGGGGCCGAGGATGCCGAGCACCTGCCCGGGCGCGGCCTCGAAGTCGATGCCGCGCAGGGCACGCACCTCCCCGAACGATTTCTCGATCCCCTCGACGACGACGCCACCGGTGCCGGTGCGCGCAGGGCTCTGTACGGCAGTGTGTTCGACACTCATATCCGGTCTCCTGCTTCCATGTGGTCGTCGAGCACCGGCGCGATGACCGACAGTGCGTAGGGGTTGGTCAGGTCGTCGTGGGACACGTCGACGTCGTGGTTGACGATGTCGCCGGTCACGTAGGGCCGCCAGCCGTCGGGTCCCATCCATTCGGCGGGGTCGACGGTGGCGCTGAAGTACAGGACATCGCCCTGGAAGACGGGGCGCCGGTAGCCGGTTCTGGTCCCCGCGGAGGCGTTGTAGGAGCCCGCCATCCGCTCGATGGTCGCGGCATCGATGAGTTCGACGCCGCCGAGCCGGGCGGTGATGAGGTCGGCCGCCTCCTCGGCCGTCGAGGTGGCGGGGACGTCGTCGATGCCGAAGATCGCCCCGAAGGTGTTGATGAACGCACCGGGTGAGAGGCGTTCGATGGTGTCACCGTCGATGTCGGCGGTGTCGGTGTCCAGGAGCGCGACCACCCCGACTCGCTCACCCGCCGTGGCCAATTCGACCGCCATGGCGTGGGCGATGAGGCCGCCGAAGGACCAGCCGAGCAGGTGATACGGGCCGGTCGGCTGAACGGCGCGGATCTCGCGCACGTAGCGGTGGGCGAATTCCTCGATGGACCGAGCCGATGGTTCGCGGCCGCTGAGATCGGGCGCCTGCAACCCGTAGATCGGTCGTCCCGGCCGTAGTTGCTCGGCCAATCCCAGGTAGCTCCAGGACATTCCGGAGGAGGAGTGGACGCAGAACAGGGCGGGGCGGTCGCCGCCGGGTCGGATCGGCAGCAGGACGTCGAGGCCGAGGCCCGCCGGTCCTGTCTTGGTGGGTGCGGTGCGGGCGGTCATCGCGGCGGCTTCGTCGGCCGAAGCGGTTCGGGCGGCGGGTGTTTCGGCGAAGTGCGCGGCCGCTCGCAGTGCCTCGGCCCACAGGCCGGCGAGCTCGGTGACGTCTGCCTCGGCCAGTAGTTCTGCGGCGTAGCCGAATTCTGCGTGCAGGCGTTCGCCCGTGACCATCGCGTTGATGTCGACGGCCGACATGATCGGCACGTCCTGGTGTTCGGGTGCGTCCAGGTCGCCGAGCGCGTCGGTGGGCAGCCAGCCGAGCCCTTCGAGACCTGCGGGGGTGTCGACAGAGGTGTGCCTGCCCAGGTAGTTCAGGCAGATCTGGCCGGGAAGCCGGGCCGGGAGTTGTTGTGCGGTCGTAGGATTCAGGTAGCGCAGCATTCCGAAGCCGATGCCTTTGTCCGGTACCGACAGCAGGTCGTGCTTGACCGCCCGGATGGCCGCACCCATCGCGGGACCGCCCGCGAACGCCTCGTCGACATCGACCTCGGCGAGATCGAGCCGGACCGGGTACAGACTGGTGAACCAGCCGATGGTTCGCGACAGGTCGGCGCCCGGCACGATCTCCTCCTGCCTGCCGTGGCCTTCCAGCCGTAGCAGCGCCGAACGTTCGGTGACGCCGCGGCGCAGGCGCCACCGCACCAGGGCCAGTGCGAGGGTGGCCAGCAGCGCGTCGGTGACCGTCCCCTGGAACAGCCGGGGCAGGGTGGTGAGCAGCGCCGCTGTGGTGTCCTCGTCGACCTCGATGCCGAAACGGCGCACGGTGCGTGCCTGATCGATCGCCGGATCGAGGTGTCGTGTGCCGAGCAGCGGGTCGGGACCGTTCACCACCTGTTGCCAGTAGTCGAGTTCGGATTCGCGCCGTTCGGAGTTCGCCTGCTCGGTGAGGGCGTGCGACCAGCGCCGCATCGAGGTGCCGATCTCGGGGAGCACCGGCGTGGCGCCCGCGTCGACCTGCGCCCAGGCGGCGATCAAATCCTGCACCAGGATTCGCCACGACACGCTGTCGATCGCGAGATGGTGGGCCACCACGATCAGTCGACCGGGCCGGGTGTGCGAACCGGCGTCGCCGACGGGGTCGAGCCACACGAATTGCAGCACGACACCATCGGCGGGACCCAGCCGGTTCATCGCGGTGTCGAGCTCGGTCTGCGCGAATTCCCGCAGGTCGACCGGGTCGGCGGCGGAGTCGAACACGGTGCGGTGCACCAGGGCGTCGACGTTCACCGACCCCGGTTCGGCGACCCGCAGCCGCCAGCCGTCCGCGCTCGCCCACAGCCGCGATCGGAGCATGTCGTGCCGGTCGATGACGGCCGTGAGCGTGGCGACGAGCGCGGCCCGGTCGATGCCGACGGGCAGTTCGAGGACCGCCGTCTGGGCGAACCGGTCGAAGTTCCCGCCGCGTTCGACCATGTACCGCACGATCGGGGTCAGCGGGAGGTCGCCGGTGCCACCGCCGGGCAGTTCGGCGAGTGCTTCGACGGTGTCGGCGGCATCGATCGCGGCGCCGAGCGCAGCCACGGTGCGGTGTTCGAACACCTGTAGGGGCGTGCAGTGCACACCGCGCAGCTTGGCCTGGGTCACCAGCTGGATGGCGAGGATGCTGTCGCCGCCGAGCGCGAAGAAGGAATCGTCGACACCCACCTGATCGCGGCCGAGCAGCTCGGCGTACACCTCGGCCAGCACCTTCTCGGTCGGTGTCTCCGGCGCCCGGTACGGTGCTTCGTCGGAAACGAAAACCGGTGCGGGCAGCGCCTTCCGATCGAGTTTGCCGACGGCGTTGACCGGGATCTCGTCCAGGACGACGAAGGCGGCGGGCACCATGTACGCGGGCAGGGTGTCGGCCGCCAGGGCGCGGACGCGGTCGACGTCGAGCTCGGTGCCGGGCACTCGCACCAGGTAGGCGGCGAGCGCGGTGGCTCCGGTGGGACCGGGAACACCCAGGGTCACAGCGACTTCCACCCCGTCGATGCCGCTGAGAACCGCATCGATCTCGCCGAGTTCGATGCGCTGACCACGCACCTTCACCTGGAAGTCGGTGCGGCCCAGGTACTCCAGGGCGAGCCCCGACGCGCCACGGGTCCAACGCACCAGATCGCCGGTGCGATAGAGCAGGTCACCGGGCGCGCCGAACGGGTCGGCTACGAACCTGGCCGCCGTCAGCCCCGGCCGGGCATGGTAGCCGCGCGCCAGTGCGGTGCCCGCGAGGTAGAGCTCACCCGCGACACCGACCGGCACCGGGCTCAGCCGGTCGTCGAGGACGAGCGCCGCCGCACCCCGCACCGGAGTGCCGATGGTGACCGGCTCCGTCGCCGACAGCGGGCCGGAACCCGTTGCCCAGATGGTGTATTCGGTCGGGCCGTACAGGTTGACCATCGTCCGGCCGTCGGTGCCACCGCACCACCGCGCGACCAGGTCGGGCCCGACCGCTTCGCCTGCCACCGCGAGGACCCGCACACTCGACACTCCGGCGGGATCGATGGTGGACAGTGCCGAGGGGGTGATCACCATGTGGGTCACACCCTCGGCCGCGATGAGTTCGGCCAGGGGTGCGCCGCCGAACACGTCCGGCGGGGCGATCACGGAGGCGGCGCCGCGGCCGAAGGCCATCAGTGCCTCGAAGATCGAGGCGTCGAAACTCGGTGAGGCGACCTGCAAGACGCGGGCCTGCTCGTCCAAACGCAGAACGGCGCGCTGGGAGGCGACCAGATCGGCCAGGCCACGGTGGGTGACGGTGACGCCCTTCGGGGTGCCGGTCGACCCGGAGGTGTAGATCATCCAGGCCGGATTCTCGACCCTGATCGGCGCCGGGAGGTCTTCGAGAGCGCTGTCGTCGGCGTTGTCCAGGCGCGCGGCGAAGTCCGGGTCGTCGAGGATCAGCCAGCGGATGGCGTCCGACAGCGCGGGTCGGTAGTCGGCGAGGGTGATCCCCACGCGCGCACCGGAATCGGTGAGCATGTGCTCGATGCGATCCACCGGATGTTTCGGATCGACCGGCAGGAACGCCGCGCCCGCCTTCGCCGAGGCCCAGATGCCGAGATGCAGTTCGGGGCAGCGCGGAAGGCCGAGGGCGACAACTGTTTCCGTGCACGCACCCGCCTCGATGAGCAGCCGGGCCAGCTGGTTCGAGCGGGCATCGAGAGCACGGTAGGTCGTCGTGCCGCCGGTGCCGGCGACCAAGGCGGCACGGTCGGGGTAGGTGGTCGCTGTGGTGGTGAGCAGCTGGGCAAGGGTCGTTGTCCCGGCGGTGGCGGGCCCGAGCGCCGGAACCAGTTCGGCGCGTTCGGATTCGGCGAGGATGTCGATGTCGGACAGGCGGGTGTCGGGGGCGGTGAGGACTGTGGTGAGTACCTGCTTCCAGCGGTCGGCGAAAGAGACGACGGTGGCGGTGTCGAACAGATCGGTCGCGTAGGTGAGGACGCCGTCGATGCCCGCCGCACCGGCGTCGTCGAAGCGTTCGCGCAGGTCGAGGGTGAGGTCGAAGGCTGAGGAGCGCCGGTCGAAATCCTCGACCTCGAAGCGCAGGCCGGGCAGCTCGAGGACCGGCTCCACGAAGTTCTGCAGGGACAGCGACACCTGGAACAGCGGGTGATGCGCGGTGGACCGGGTGGGGTCGAGGGCTTGGACGAGTTGTTCGAACGGCACGTCGGCCTGTGCGAACGCGTCGAGATCGGTGGCGCGGACGGCGGCGAGCAGCTGCCGGAAATCGGCGCCGGGGTCGACCGGTGTGCGCAGGGCGAGGGTGTTCACGAACATCCCGACCAGGTCGTCGAGGGCCGCGTCGCCCCGGCCGGCGATCGGGGTGCCGATGACCACGTCGTCGGTGCCGCCGAGCCGGGCCAGCAGGACCGCCAGCGCCGCGTGCACCACCATGAAGACGCTCACATTGTGGGCGGCGGCGAAATCGATCAGCGCGCGGTGTGTCTGCTCGTCGATACCGAAGCCCACGTCGTCGCTGCGCATCGTCTGCACGGCCGGTCGTGGCCGGTCCGAGGGGAGTTCCAGCGCATCCGGCGCACCGGCGAGCGTTTCGCGCCAATACCGGATCTGCTGGGCAGCAAGCGATTCCGGTTCCGTGGTGGAGCCGAGTAGCTCGCGATGCCAGAGCGCGAAGTCCGCGTACTGCACCGCGAGCGGCGGCCGTGACGGTGCCGCACCCGCCACCCGCGCCGAATACGCGGCGACCAGATCGGCGGCCAAGGGCGCCATCGACGCACCGTCGGCGCTGATGTGGTGCACCACGAGAACCAGGACATGGTCGGTCACACCATCAGCGGTTTCGTTGCCCGCGGGCCGGACAGACGCGGGCGGACGGTCAGCTCCGGCGCGCTGCGTGTGCGCAGAAGGGCGCTGTGGCATGGCCGCAGACGAGTCCGACAACGCCCTGTCGACCGGTTCGGTGTCCCGATCTCGGTTCACGGCGGCGGGACGAACCGCGAACAGTCCGACGCGCAGGGGTCCCTCGCGGGTGAGGTCGAACCCGGTACCTGCCAGCTCGTTGATCCGATCACGCAGTGCGGCACCGTCTTCGGTTTCGATGAGCGGCATCACCGGCGTGGCGGTGTCGATACCGACGACGACCTGACGTGGGCCCTCGGCGTCGGCGGGGTAGCGGGTGCGCAGGCTCTCCTGACGGTCGATCACGTCGATGAGGGCCGCGCGCATGGCCGCGACGTCCAGGGTTCCGGTGAGGCGGAGCGCGATCGCGATGTTGTAGGCCGACGAGGCCGGATCGAGCTGGTTGAGCACCCACATGCGCTGCTGGGCCGGGGACAGCGGAATCCGATCCGGGCGCACCCGTGGCGCGAGCGCGGGACGTCCTCGGCTGCCCTCGGCGGCGGGCACCACCCGCGCCGACAGCTGCGCCACCGTCGGCGCGTCGAACAGATCGCGCAGGGCGATGGTCGAACCGAGCGCCGCATTGACCCGCGCCACCACCTTGGTCGCGCTCAGCGAATTGCCGCCGAGCTCGAAGAACGACTGATCGACGCTCACCCGCTCGCTGCCGAGCACCTCGGCGAAGACTTCGGCAACGGCCTGTTCGACGGGCGTGCGCGGCGCAAGATACGCCTGCCGGGCCGCCGAGAAGTCCGGTACCGGAAGGGCTTTGCGGTCCAGCTTGCCGACCGGTGTGAGCGGAATGTCGTCGAGCACGACGACGTACGAAGGCACCATGTAACCGGGCAGTTCCGCCGCGACGCGTGCCCGCAACCGCTCGGTGTCGAGTTCGACGTGCGGGACCGGCAGCACATAGGACACGAGCACGGTCGCGCCCGCCGGTCCGTCGCGCCCGATGGTGACCGCGTAGTCGACTTCCTCGTCACGCGAGAGCACCGCGTCGATCTCACCGAGTTCGATGCGCAGACCGCGGATCTTCACCTGGAAGTCGCTGCGGCCCAGGTACTCCAGGGTGAGCCGGCCGTCCGCGTCGGTCACCCAGCGCACCATGTCGCCGGTCCGGTACATGCGCTCACCGGGTGCGCCGAACGGGTCGGCGACGAAGCGACCGGCGGTCATCTCGAAGCGGTTGAAGTAGCCGCGGGCCAGCGCGGGGCCCGACAGGTACAGCTCACCGGCGATACCGACCGGGACCGGCCGCAACCAGCTGTCGAGCACCACCACCGCCGCACCGCGAATCGGCCCACCGATGGTGACCGGTGCACCGGCCACGAGTTCGGCGGGACCGGTCGCCCAGATACTGAACTCGGTCGGCCCGTACAGGTTCACCATGCGCCTGCCCGCGGCCCACTTCTCGATGAGCTCGGGGGTGGCCGCTTCGCCCGCCACCGCGAGTACCCGCAGGTCGGTGAGATCGGTGGGTTCCATCGTGGCCAGCGCCGACGGGGTGATCACCGCCTGGGTGACGCGTTCGGTGCGCAGCAACGTCTCCAGCTCGCTACCGCCGTACACCTCCGGCGGGGACACCACGAGCCGTCCGCCCGCCGCGTGCGCGGTGAGTATTTCGAAGACCGACGCGTCGAAGCTGGGGGAGGCCACTTGCAGCGCGCTTGCCGACGGGTCGAGGGCGAGCGTTTCGCGCTGGGCGGCGACGAGATTGGCGAGGCCGCGATGGCTGAGCAGGACCGCCTTCGGTTTGCCGGTCGATCCGGAGGTGTAGATCAGGTAGGCGGTGTGGTCGATGTCGAGGGGTCCGCCGCGTTCGGCATCGGTGATCGGCGCGTCCGACACCAGCATGGCCCGGCGCAGGGTGTTCAGGTCGTCGAGCAGCAGCCAGTCGATGGATCCCGGCAGGGTCTCGCCGGTCTCGGTGACGGTGACACCGATGGGTGCCTTGGAATCGGCGAGCATGTGCTCGATCCGCTCCACCGGATAGCTGGGGTCCAACGGGACGAACGCCGCGCCCGTCTTGGCCAGCGCCCATACCGCCACCACCGATTCCAGGGATCGGGTCAGGGCGAGCACGACGAACACCTCGGGCCCGATGCCCCGGCCGAGCAGGACCCGCGCGAACCGGTTCGACCAGGCGTCGAGTTCACCGTAGGTCATCCGCAGGTCGCCCGAACTGACCGCGATCGCGGCGGGGTCGATGCGGGCACCCGCCGTCAGTACCTCGGGCAGGGTGCGCATCGGCAGCGCCGGGGCACCGTATACCGGGGCCAGCAAAGCTCTTTCGTCGTCGTCGCAATGTTGCAGGCGGGCCACCGGGATATCCGGATTCTCGGCGAGCGCACCCAAGAGCCGAATGAATCGGTCCAGAAGAGACTGTGCCGCAGTGTGTTCGAGCTGATCGGCCATGAATTTGACGGTGATGCGCAAGGTGTCGCCCGCGTCGTCCTCGCCGCGCAGCGGAATCACCATGAGGTTCAGCGGGTACGGCGTGGCGTCGGTGCCCTCCACATCGAGTACACGCATCCCGGCGATGTCGAGGGCCTGCGACAATGCCGCCCGGTCGATCGGATAGGACTCGAAAACCGTGAGTGTGTCGAACAATTCGGCAAGGCCGACAGCGCGATGGATCTCCGCCAGTCCGACGTGCTGATGGTCCATCAGGCGCGCCTGCTCGGCCTGCACCCGCGCCAGGAGATCGGCGACCCGCTCACCGGGGTCGAGCGTCACCCGCACCGGAAGCGTGTTGATGAACAGGCCGACCATCTCCTCGACGCCGGGCAGCTCCGGCGGGCGACCGGACACGGTGCTGCCGAACACCACATCGGTGCGGCCGGTGAGCATGGCCAGCACCAGCGCCCAGCTCGTCTGGACGAGGGTGTTCACCGTCGCACCGGCGGCGCGGGCGGCGGATTCGAGGGTGGCCACGGTGGTCCGTGGCAGGTCGTGCGAGATCATCGCGGTTTCGGTCGACTCGATCCCGGCCAGGGTGGGGACCGCGCGGGTCGGGGTGTCGATCCCGGCCAGCGACCGCGTCCACGCGTCGAGCGATTCCTGGGCGTCGCGCTCCGCGAGCCAGGACAGGAATTCGCGGTAGGACCGCGGCGGCAGCGGTGACGTGTCGCCCGCGGTGACGTAAAGGGCGAGCAGTTCCCGGACCAGCAGGGGCGTCGACCAGCCGTCGAGCACCAGGTGATGGTTGGTCATCACGAGGCGGTACGTGTCGGGCGCCGTCGTGATCAGGGTGAACCGCAGCAGTGGGGGACGGGTGAGGTCGAAGCGGGTGAGCGCGTCCAGTTCGACCACCCGGTCGCACTCACGCGCCCGCTGCTCCTCGGCGGTGTCGGTGAGATCGATTTCGTTCCACTGGATCTCGGCTTCGGCGAGGACGAGTTGACGTGGTCCGTCGGCGGTTTCGACGAACGCCGCCCGCAGGTTCTCGTGCCGGTCGACCAACGCCTGAGCCGCGCGGCGCAGGCGGGCGCTGTCGACGGTGCCCGCCAGGGTGAGCAGGGACTGGACGGTGTAGCCGTCGGCGGTGTCGGAGTCGTAGAGCGCGTGGAACAGCAGCCCGTACTGCAGCGGCGACAGCGGCCACACATCGGCGAAATTCGGATAGGTCGCCTCCCAGCTGTCGATCTGGGACTGATCGACCGCGACGAGCGCGAAGTCCGACGGTGTGCGCCCACCTGCCCCATCGGTGCGCGCATGGTGGACCAGCGCGTCGAGTGCCTGTGACCACAGTTCGCTCAACTCCCGCACGTCGGCCTCGTCGAGCAGCCTGCCCGCGTATGCCCAGGTGACCTCCAGCCCCGCGTCGGTGAGCACGGCGTTGACATCCACGACGGCGGCCAGGGGCGCGCGGTCGTCGTTGGTCGCGGCGAAGCGGCGCGGCAGCCAGGGGCCCTCGCCGGTGACCGCCCGGCCCAGATAGTTGAAGCTGAGCTGGGGTATCGGCGCGTCCGCCAGGGCCGGTGCCGTCTCGCTGTTCAGGTACCGCAGCAGTCCGTAGCCGACGCCCCGGTCGGGGACGGCGCGCAACTGCTCCTTGGTCGCCTTGACGACCGAGCTCGCCGAGCCGCCGCCCGCGAACGCGTCGTCGAGGTCGATGCCCGTGAGGTCGATCGCGACGGGGTAGACGGTGGTGAACCAGCCGACGGTGCGGCCGATATCGGCACCGGGCAGCAGGGATTCGCTGCGGCCGTGCCCTTCCAGGGTCAGCAGGGTGCCCGTGCGCGCACGCCAGCGGCACACCGCCATGGTGAGGGCGGCGAGCAGCACATCGTCCGCGCCGCAATGGAATCGCTCGGGAACGGTGGTGAGCACCGCGTGCGCGACCTCGGCGGGGACGGTCGATCGCAGCTGCGCCATGGTGGCGACCACATCGCGGGCCGGATCGAAGGTGTCGCGGCCGAACACCGGGTCGGGGGTGGCCGCGATCCGCCGCCAGACGGGCAGCTCACCGGCACGCAGCGCCGCCTGTTCCGCCTGACTGTGTGCCCACCGCCGGAACGAGGTCCCGACCGGGGCGGGCGTGCCACTGGCTGCGGCGATCGCCAAGTCGGGCAGCAGGATTCGCCAGGACACACCGTCGGTGACCAGGTGGTGCAGCACGAGCCAGCACAGCGGAGCGGCCTCCGCGCGTTCGATCAGCACGCAGCGCACCACGACGCCCGAGGCGGGATCGAGCAGGTCCGCCGCGTCCTGCAACGCGCGGCCGACAACATCGTCGGAATCCGACCGCACCACCTCGACGAGACTGTCGGCATCGATCGAACCAGCTTCGGCGACAACCCATTCCCCACCGCGCAACGAGCTGCGCAGCAGATCGTGATGGTCGAGCAGCACCCCGAGCGCCGCGACGAGTGTCTCGCGGCGGGTGCCGTCGGGCAGACCGATCAGGACGGCCTGACCGTAGCGACCCCACGGCTCACCGTGCTCGATCATGGCGTGCACGATGGGTGTGAGCTCCACCGCGCCGACACCGCCGCCGGGCAGCTCGTGCACCACGGTGGCCTCGGTGTCGCCCGCGATCGCGGCCAGCGCGGCCACGGTCTTGCGTTCGAACACGTCGCGGGCGCTGAACGCGATCCCCGCCGCCTTCGCCCGGGAGACCAGCTGAATGGACACGATGCTGTCACCACCGAGGGCGAAGAAGCTGTCGTCCACCCCGACCGTGTCCACCCCGAGCACCTCGGCGAACAGGGCGGCGAGGACTTCCTCACGCGGTGTGGACGGCGCTCTGCTCGCGACGACGCGGGCGCCGAAATCCGGTGCGGGCAGGGCCTTGCGGTCCACCTTGCCGAGCGGCGTGAGCGGAACCCGGTCGAGCACGATCACCGATGCGGGCACCATATACGCCGGAAGAGTCTCGCCGACAGCGGCTTTCACCGCCTCGGGATGGACATCGGCACCGGGTTCGACAGTGATGTAGGAGGCCAGAGCGGTCGCGCCGGACGGTGTCTCGACACCGAGGGTGATGGCGAAATCGACGGCGGGCAGCCGTTGCAGCGCTGCGTCGATCTCACCGAGTTCGATCCGGTATCCACGCACCTTCACCTGGAAGTCACTGCGGCCCTGGTATTCCAGCGTGAACCGGCCGTCGTCGGCGGTCCAGCGCACCAGATCGCCCGTGCGGTACATGCGCGCTCCCGGGGCATACGGATCGGCGACGAAGCGGCTCGCGGTCAGCCCGCTGCGCCGGTGGTAACCGCGCGCCACTCCGGGGCCCGACAGATACAACTCGCCAACGGTGCCCGGTGCGACCGGCCGCAGCCACGGATCGAGTACCAGCCCGTTCACCCCGCGGGCGAGGCCACCGATGGTGACCGGGCCGCCCGGAGTCAGCGGTTCGCTCAGCGTGGCGGTGACCGTCGTCTCGGTCGGGCCGTACCCGTTGAGCAGCCTGCGCCCGGCCCACTTCGACACCAGCTCGGGCGGGCAGGCGTCGCCACCGACCACGATGGTGCCCAGGTCGGGCAGCGTCGCCGGATCGAGGGAGCCGACGACCGCCGGGGTCACGTTCAGATGCGTCACGCGGTGCGCGCGCAAGACCTGCGCCATGTCCTCGCCCGCGTAGGCCGACGGCGGCACCACAGCGAGGGTGGCCCCGGCCGCCAGCGTCACCAGGATCTCCTCCACCGAGATGTCGAAACTCGGGGAAACAGCGTGCGCGACGACCGAACCCGCGTCGACACCGAAACCCGCGCCCGAGCCGGCGGCGAGATTCGCCAGCCCGCGATGCGAGACGAGCACGCCCTTGGGCAATCCGGTCGAGCCCGAGGTGTAGATGACGTAGGCGACCTGATCGGGGTGGATCGAGGCGGTCCGGTCGTCGTCGGTGATCGGGGTGGCCTCCTGCTCGGCGACGCGGTCGGCGGTGGCTTCGTCGTCGAGGCAGAGCCAGTCGACCCTGTCGGGCAACGACTTTCGTGCCTGGGTCACCGTCAAGCCGGTCACCACCGCGCTGTCGTCGAGCATGTGCTCGATCCGGTCGTCCGGGTAGGTCGGGTCGATCGGGACGAAGGGAGCGCCCGACTTGGCGACCGCGATCGTGGCGAGCACCGATTCGGCCGATCGTGGAATCGACAGCGCCACTCCGTGTTCCGGTCCGGCACCGGTCGCGATGAGCACACGGGCCAACCGGTTCGTGTAGTCGTCGACCTCGCGGTAGGTCATCGTGTCGTCCACGCCCCAGCGCAGGGCCACCGAGTCGGGAGCGATCGCGGCGCCCGCGGCGAGGATCTCGGGCAGGGTGCGCTGCTCGGCCCCGGCAGCACCGCGCGCGGGCACCGAAACGGCCTGCTCGGCATCGGCGAGCACGTGGACCGACGACAGCGGCGCCTCGGGGCCCGTGGCGAGGAAGCGATGCAGGAAACGCAGGAAACGGTCGTGATGCGCGGCCAGCTCCGCGGGACTGTAGAGATTGCCGTTGCCCTGGAGATCGATATGGGTGCTCTCGCCACCCATCCCCGGATACAGGTTGACGAACAGATCGTCGATCAGGCCGGAGGTGAGCACGTGCAGGCGGCCGACGACCGGGCCGAGCGCGATCTTGGTGTCCACCATCATCAGGTTCACCGCCGGACCGAACGACACCGCCTCGTCCATCGACCAGCCGAGATCGCGGATGATGTCCTCCTGGCGGTACCGCTGCCGCCGCAGCGCCCCGGTGAGCTCGCTCTGCACGGCGAGGATCGCGGCACCCACCGTGGTGGTCGGGTCGAGAGCGACCCGCAACGGGACGACATTGGCCAGCATGCCGCCCGAGCGGCGCAGCGTCGCGGAGGTCCGCGCGGACACCGGCAGGCTCAGCACCACTTCGGGCGCACCGGTCATCGCCGCGAGATAGGCGCCGAAGGCGGCGACCACCGTCGGGGCGACGCCCGAATTGATCCCCGCGGCGACCGAATCCAGGAGGGCGCTCGTCTCGGCGGGCAGCGCGCCCGCGACCCGGGTGGGATGACTGTCGACCTCGGCCGCACGACCGGCGAGGGTGACCGGGTCGGGCAGGTCCGCCAGATGGGTGCGCCAGTACTCACGGTCGGCCGCGAAACGGTCCGAGCTCCGGTAGGCCAGGTCGGCCTCGACGATCCGCTGCAACGGCTCGGCCTTGGCCGGCGGGGGCTCACGGCCCTCGAAGGCGGCGTTGTACAGCTCGCCGGTGCGCTGGACCAGCGCCAGGGCGCCCATTCCGTCGAGCACGATGTGATGCATCCGCGAGTACCAGAACCAGCGATCCTCGGCGATCCGCAGCATCGCCAGGCGGACCAGACGGTCACGCGTCATATCCAGCGGCGCGGAGTACTCGGCGCGCATCCAGGCGTGCGCGGCCGCTTCCGGGTCGGGCTCGCCGCGCAGATCCAGTTCGGCGATGTCGGCGTCCAAGGTCGGGTCGACGAGTTGATGGGGTTGTCCGTCGATGTCGACCAGGCGAACGAAACCGGTGCCGAACTCGCGACCGGTTTGCCGCACGGCCGCGGTCAGCAGCGCGTGGTCGATCGCGCCGCTGAGTTCGACGTACTGGGCGATGGAGATGGGGGTGTCGCCCGCGATGTGCTGGGCGAACCAGATGCCGCGCTGGGCGGCGGACAGGGGGAAAGGATCTTCGGGCGCGGTGTCGGACGCTCGCGAAGAAGGCTGGATCATGAGCTGACCTGCGTTTTCATATGTGGAGCCCGGTGTCCCCGACCGCTTGGTACTGCGCTCTGGGTTCCATTCTGAACCTGTGGGGACCAGACCGGAATGGGTTCAGGAGACCGCGCGCAGATCGATGCCGGACAGCGGGGCGTCCGAGCTCACCAGATAGCGCCGCAGGGTCGACCGATCGTCGAGCACCAGCCAGTCGACGGTGTCGGAGAGTTCGCCGCGGCGAGACCTGGTGGTGATCCCGAAACCCGTGTCCGACTGCTCCTCGGCACTCACCGGGACGGCGCCGATCTTGCGCACCGCGGCCTCGGCGACGACGGCCTCCACCCGTGGATCGACCGCGAGGGCGATCCGGTCGCCCGCGCCCGCACCACGGCCGAGCAGGAGCCGGGCCAGGCGGTTCGCCCAGCGGTCCAGGTCGGCGTCGGCGAGTCGGCCGTCGGCGATCGGTGTGCTCGAGCGGCGCGGCAGCTGGATGACGTTGTCGGCGGGTGCGGTGACCAAGGTGCTCATCGTGTTCCCCTCGAGGGCTTGTCAGCGGTGTTTTCGGTACACCTCCAATCTCGTCGCCCAGGGACCCCGCCGACAGCGACCCCAGCGGTGGGGCACGCACTCCGAGGGGGATCGAATACCACCCCAAGGTGGGTGAACCGGACCGGCCGCGCACGAGACGCGCCGGAACCCGAAAGGTTGTCCCCGCCAACCGTTGCACCCGCGCGACCTGCGGAGGAAGATGGCGAGCAGCGCCTACGGCGCGCTGAATACGACACAGAGTAGGACCCGCGCGGAATGCTGCGGCCGCACGGTTTACGATCACTTCAACGCATGTCTGCTGCCCTTGTACGAGGCGCGGTCGGCTCTGCGAGTGACGTACAGGCATCTTCAGGAGGATCAGTGACTGCGGTAGAGCCCAGGCCAGTCCCTCAGTTGGAAGCGACTCGACCGTATCCGGCTCGGACCGGGCCGAAGGGCTCGTTCCTCTACAAGGCGGTCACCACCACCGACCCCAAGGTGCTCGGCACCATGTACCTGGTGACGGCGATCAGCTACTTCATGATCGGCGGCCTCATGGCGCTGCTCATGCGTGGCGAGCTCGCCCGTCCGGGTCTGCAGTTCCTGTCGCCGGAGCAGTTCAACCAGCTGTTCACCATGCACGGCACGATCATGCTGCTGTTCTACGCGACCGCGATCGTGTTCGGCTTCGCCAACATCATCCTGCCGCTGCAGATCGGCGCCCCCGACGTCGCCTTCCCGCGCCTGAACGCGTTCAGCTACTGGCTGTACCTGTTCGGCGCGACCATGGCGACCGCGGGCTTCGTGACCCCCGGTGGCGCCGCGGACTTCGGCTGGACGGCGTACGTGCCGCTCACCGACATCCTGCACTCGCCCGGTGTCGGCACCGACCTGTGGATTCTGGGTCTCGCCGTCTCCGGTCTGGGCACCATCCTCGGTGGCGTCAACATGCTCACCACCGTGGTCTGCCTGCGCGCGCCCGGCATGACCATGTTCCGCATGCCGATCTTCACCTGGAACATCGCGGTCACCTCGGTGCTCGTGCTGCTGGCGTTCCCGCTGCTCACCGCGGCCCTGTTCGGCCTGGCCTACGACCGCCACCTGGGCGGCCACATCTACGACCCGGCCACCGGCGGCATCCTGCTCTACCAGCACCTGTTCTGGTTCTTCGGCCACCCCGAGGTGTACATCATCGCGCTGCCGTTCTTCGGCATCGTGTCCGAGATCTTCCCGGTGTTCAGCCGTAAGCCGATCTTCGGTTACACCACGCTGGTCTACGCGACCCTCGGTATCGCCGCGCTGTCCATCGCCGTGTGGGCGCACCACATGTACGCCACCGGCGCCGTGCTGCTGCCGTACTTCTCGTTCATGACCTTCCTCATCGCGGTCCCGACCGGTGTGAAGTTCTTCAACTGGATCGGCACCATGTGGCGCGGTCAGTTGACGTTCGAATCACCGATGCTGTGGTCGATCGGCTTCCTGGTGACCTTCCTCTTCGGTGGTCTGTCGGGCGTCATCCTCGCCTCGCCGCCGCTGGACTTCCACGTCACCGACTCGTACTTCGTCGTCGCGCACTTCCACTACGTGCTCTTCGGCACCATCGTGTTCGCCACCTTCGCCGGTATCTACTTCTGGTTCCCGAAGATGACCGGCCGCATGATGGACGAGCGTCTGGCCAAGTGGCACTTCTGGGCCACCTTCATCGGCTTCCACACCACCTTCCTGGTGCAGCACTGGCTGGGCGCCGAGGGCATGCCGCGTCGCTACGCCGACTACCTGCCCAGCGACGGCTTCACCACGCTGAACACCATCTCCACCATCGGCGCGTTCATCCTCGGCGCCTCGATGCTGCCGTTCGTGTGGAACACCTTCAAGAGCTACCGCTACGGTGAGGTCGTCACCGTGGACGACCCGTGGGGTTACGGCAACTCGCTCGAGTGGGCCACCACCTGCCCGCCGCCGCGCCACAACTTCTACGAGCTGCCGCGCATCCGCTCGGAGCGTCCGGCGTTCGAGCTGCACTACCCGCACATGATCGAGCGCATGAAGCGCGAGGCGCACGTGGGTTGGGGCTCGGGCAAGCACAACGCCCACGCCGACGAACCCGTGCTGACGAAGTAGCAAGGAACCACCGAACGACCAGGGTGTGCACCTGCTGGGTGACCAGCGGGTGCACACTCTTTTTGTGGGTAAACGAACGGAGCAGATCGACTTGGCCGACACCACAGTTCTCGTGACCGTCACCGGCCCCGACCGACCCGGCGTCACCTCGGTGCTGCTGGCGGCGCTGTCGCGGCATCAGGTGAGCCTGCTGGACGTGGAGCAGGTGGTCATCCGGGGCCGACTCACCCTCGGCGTGCTGGTCTCGTGCCCGAACGACCCCGAGGCGCTGCAGGACGAGCTCGAAGAGGCGATGAACACCGTCGGCATGCAGGTCGACGTGTCGGTCGACGCGCAGATCGGCAAGCCGCCGATGTCGACCCACGCCGTCGTCGTACTCGGCTCGCCGGTCACCGCGCACGCCTTCAGCGCGATCTCGCGGCTGCTCGCCGGGCTCGGCGCCAATATCGACACCATCCGCGGCATCGCCGACTACCCGGTGACCGGCATGGAGCTCATGGTGTCGGCGGCCGACTCCGGTGCCGATACCGACGCGCGACTGCGCACGGCGCTGGCCGATGTGGCCGTCGCCGAACAGGTCGACATCGCCGTGGAACGCGCGGGCCTGGCGCGGCGCGCCAAGCGGCTCATCGTGTTCGACGTGGACTCCACCCTCATCCAGGGTGAGGTCATCGAGATGCTCGCCGCGCACGCGGGCGTCGAGGAGCAGGTTCGCGAGGTCACCGAGGCCGCGATGCGCGGTGAACTCGATTTCGCCGAGTCGCTGCGTCAGCGCGTGGCCACGCTCGAGGGGCTCGACGAATCGGTGATCGAGGAGGTCGCCGACCGCATCGAACTCACCCCGGGCGCGCGCACCACCATCCGCACGCTGCGCAGGCTCGGGTTCCGCTGTGGCGTGGTCTCCGGCGGGTTCCGGCAGGTCATCGAGCCGCTCGCGCACGAGCTGGAACTCGACTTCGTACAGGCCAACACCCTCGAGATCATCGACGGCAAACTCACCGGGCGGGTGACCGGCGAGATCGTCGACCGCGCGTTCAAGGCGACCGCGCTGCGCAAGTTCGCCGCCGACGCGGGCGTGCCGATGGAGCAGACCGTCGCCGTGGGTGACGGCGCCAACGACATCGACATGCTCAACGCGGCCGGGCTCGGTGTGGCGTTCAACGCCAAGCCCGCGCTGCGCGAGGTGGCCGATACGGCGCTGTCGCACCCGTACCTGGACGCGGTGCTGTTCATCCTCGGTGTGACGCGTGACGAGGTGGAGGCGGCCGACGCCCGCGACGGCGGGGTCCGCCGAGTTCCGCTGCTCGGCCGTTAGTTCCGGGCACGGCGGGTATTCCCAGCGCAGAAAGAACTTCGGCGTTGGGAGAGTCCGTGCGCAAATTCCTGCTCGTCCCGCTCGCCGTGGCCGGTCTGCTCACCGGCTGCGGCGACGACGAACCGATCCCCGACAGCATCGGATCGACGACGCTCACCCTGCCGAGCACCGCTCCGGCGGTCGCGAAACCGGCGGTCACCGTCGACCAGTCGGCCGCCGGTCGAACGGTGACCCTCGATGTGGGTCAGGAACTGCGGGTCCGGCTGCCCCAGGCCGCCGACTCGGACCAGGAATGGGAGCCGGTGAATCTCGACGAGGGCATCCTGGTCGCCGAGGAACCCGTGGCCGAGGGCAGGACGACGGTGTGGCCGTTGCGCGCGGTCGCCGAGGGGACGACGACGGTCGAGTTCACCTACGGGCAGCTCGAGGAGCCGCCGGTCCGGCCGGAGAGCACCTTCCTGGTGACGGTCGAGGTCTCCTAGCGCGCACGGCTCGCTACGCTGGTTCGCACGTGTGGTGTCGATCGAATCGGGTGTGGTGTGGGTAGCGCGGAACTGAGCGGTGGGGATACCGAGGTGGAGGTCCGCGACGAAGCGGCCGAATTCGCTGTGCGGCACGCGGAATTGGCGCAGGGTTACGGCGGCACCGGCGACCCCGACGACCCGGCCATGGTGCAGGCGATGCAGATGGTGCTGCACATCCCCAAGGCCGAACCACCCGCGCGCAGTGCGCTACTCGCCGCCGCTGCCGCCGCCGCGGTCGCGGTGTGTCTCGACCCGCGTTCCGGGCCGGGCGGCGAATGGGAGGCGCGGTACCTGGCGTGGAAACGCTCGCGGATCAGGAAGGTGGCCCGCCGGGCGCGCGGTGCGCAATGGGTGGCGGCCAACGATGTCGACGGCGTGACCGTCGACATCGGCGGTGCGCAGGCGCGGGCATTCGTCCCCGGCCCCGTCGGCGCGATCGACCCGCGCATCCGCAAACTCCAGATCGGCGGAACCGACCTCGAACACGACGAACCGGGCCCACCCGACCCCGACCTGCCCGTGCTGTGGGTGAACAGCGCGCTGCGGATGTCGGTGGGTAAGGCGGCCGCGCAGGTGGGGCACGCGAGCATGCTGCTGGCCGGCGCCATGCCGGTCGAAGCGGCCGCCGCCTGGGCCGAACGCGAATTCCGTTGCGCCGTGCGTGATGCCGACCCGCGGCAATGGTCCGAACTCGTCGCGCTGGTATCGGCGGGACGTGCTGTCGCCGTGCGTGACGCGGGCTTCACCGAGGTGGCCCCGGGCTCGATGACGGTGATCGCCGTGCCGTGAGACGGCCGACACGCGCGGGCGGATCGGACGGCTGTCGTTGCGGTTCGCGCGCGTCGTCGCGATGTTCGGGTGTACCGGCGGCATTGTGTGGGTAAGACCTATCGGATACCCGTCCGCAGCGAGAGACACACGGAGGTTCCGCCATGATGACGACAATCGCCGTGATCCTCATCGTCTGGGTCGCACTCGCGGTGCCGGTGTCGTTCCTCGCCGCCCGGATGCTGCGCAGCGACCTCGGCGCGTCGCGCGAAGCGGCGCGGCACCGAACCGACGAATCCCACCCGGGCCGGTCGTTCCGCTGAGGGCTCCCGTGGGCCAAGATGGAGCGCGTGTCGCAACCCGATCCAGATCTGCTCATCGACTTCTCCGACGTCACCATCCGCCGCTCGGGCCGAACGCTCGTCGGCCCGGTCACCTGGCAGGTCGAACTCGACGAACGCTGGGTGGTCCTCGGCCCCAACGGTGCCGGTAAGACCTCACTGCTGAGAATGGCTGCCGCCGAGGTCCATCCGACCGCCGGGACGGCGAACCTGTTGGGCGAGACCCTCGGTCGCGTCGACGTCACCGAATTACGCCCACGCATCGGCCTGTCCTCGGCGGCGGTGGCCAGCCGCATCCCCGTCGACGAGAAGGTCAGCGACCTGGTGGTGTCGGCCGGGTACGCGGTGCTCGGCCGCTGGCGCGAACGCTACGACGACATCGACACCGAACGCGCCGTCGACATGCTGGAAACCCTTGGCGCCGAACACCTTTCCGACCGCACCTACGGCACCCTCTCCGAGGGCGAACGCAAGCGGGTGCTCATCGCCCGTGCCCTGATGACCGATCCGGAACTGCTCCTGCTCGACGAACCGGCCGCAGGCCTGGACCTCGGCGGGCGCGAGGAACTCGTCGAACGCCTCGGCGACCTGGCCGCCGACCCCGACGCGCCTGCCATGGTCCTGGTGACCCACCACGTCGAGGAGATCCCGCCCGGCTTCACCCACGCCCTGCTCCTCAAGGAGGGCGAGGTGGTCGGCCAGGGACTGCTCGAGGACGTGCTCACCGCCGACAACCTGAGCAAGGCTTTCAGCCAGGCCATCGCGCTGGACCGGGTCGACGGGCGCTGGTTCGCGCGGCGTGCGCGTCGTTCGGGTGGGCATCGCCGCCGGAACTGACGGGCCATCTGCAGCCCGGCGCGCCGAGTGATGGTCGCGCGCCCGGGGTGTAGCTCCGTGCCGCGTGGCGCTGCGTCACCACCTGGGCGGGCCGTGCGCCTGGGCTGCCCGATGGGTGGGCGGACGGGGTGCACCGCCGACCAAGCAACGGTTAGGGTGCGTAAGGATCGGGGAGCCCGCCGTCGTCGGTGGCCGGGGTTCCCGTTCGCGTGTCGACCGGCGACGATGCCGGGCGGTGAGGCGGAGAGGAACGGCTATGAGCGAGTCCGTGGTGCGGGCGCGGGATGCGTCGACGGTGATGCTGGTGCGCGACGGTGCGCGCGGCATCGAGGTTTTCCTGCAGCAGCGGGTGAGCGGGATGGCGTTCGCGGCGGGGGTCACCGTGTTCCCCGGCGGCGGGGTCGACCCGGCCGACGGCACCGCCGACATCGCCTGGACCGGGCCCGAACCCGCCTGGTGGGCACAGCGATTCGGCACCGACGAGCAGTCCGCGCAAGCGCTGGTCGCCGCGGCGGTGCGCGAGACGTTCGAGGAGTGCGGTGTGCTGCTCGCCGGCCCGACCGTCGACACCGTGGTGTGCGATTCGACGGTCTACCGGGAGGCGCGCGGCCGGCTGGAGCGGCGCGAGATCTCCCTCGCGGGCTTCCTGGCCGCCGAGGGGCTGGTGCTGCGCGCCGATCTGCTGCGTCCGTGGTCGAACTGGATCACGCCCGAGGCCGAACCGCGCCGCTACGACACTCGATTCTTCGTCGCGGTCCTGCCGGAGGGGCAGATCGCCGACGGTGCGACCTCCGAGGCCGCGCACGTGCGCTGGCAGACCCCGGTCGAGGCGCTCGAGAGCTGGCGTGCGGGCGAGCACGTGCTGATGCCGCCCACCTGGTCGCAACTCGACGCCCTGTGCGAGTTCGCCGACACCGCCGCGGTGCTGGCCGCCCAGCGGCCGATCGCGCCGATCATGCCGAGGTACTCGCCGGGCGCCGACGGCCGTCCGCTGTCGGACTTTCCCGACAACGAACGGTATTTCGACCAGCTCCCGGACGTGGACGCGCTGCGCGGCCGGTAGGTTTGGCGCCATGGCCGAATTCGTCACCCTCGAGCTGCCCGCCGAGCCCTCCGCTCGCGGCGTCGCGCTGCTGCGCATCGATCGTCCGCCGCTGAACCTCGTCGACGCCCAGCTGGCCCGCGAGGTCGCGGCGGCCGCGCGCACGGTCGCCGACCACCCGGGGGTGGCCGCCCTGATCGTCTACGGCGACGAGCGGGTGTTCAGCGCGGGCGACGAGATGCGTGAACTCGCCGAGCTCGACTCCGGCCAGGCCGCCGCCATGGCCGCCGACCTGCAGGCCGCCCTCGGCTGCCTCACCCGCGTGCCGCAACCGACCGTGGCCGCCATAGCCGGCTATTGCCTCGGTGCGGGACTCGAGCTGGCGCTCGGCGCCGACCACCGCATCGTCGGCGACAACGTGAAGCTCGGTTTCCCCCAGATCAAGGCCGGCCTGATCCCCCTGTCCGGTATCCGCAGGCTCTCGCTGCTGATCGGCCAGAGCCGCGCCAAGGACCTCGTCTACACCGGCCGTTTCGTCGACGCCGAGGAAGCCGCGACACTCGGCCTGGTCGACGAAGTGGTCCCCCCCGACGACGTGCTCACCGCCGCCCGCCGCTGGGCCGACCAGTTCGTCACGGCCGCCCCCCGCGCCCTCGCCGCCGCCAAAGCCGTCTTCGAAGCGGGCCCCCACGCCCACTCGACCGCCGTCACCGAGTGGGCGGCCCTCTTCGACACCGACGACACCCGCACCGGCACCCGATCCTTCGCCGCCGACGGCCCGAACAGCGCCGTATTCACCGGCCGCTGACTCTGGACCGGTCAGTCGGCCAGCAGGAATGGCGCGAAACAAGACCGGCGATTGCGTGCTGAGGGTCTCCTATTACTCTTGCGTGTTATGACGGTTCACCCCGATGATCCGGCGCCGAACCCGCACGCCACCGAGGCCGAGGTCGAAGCAGCGCTGAAGGACACCAAGCTCGCCCAGGTTCTGTACCACGACTGGGAAGCCGAGACCTACGACGACAAGTGGTCGATCTCCTACGACGAGCGCTGTATCGACTATGCCCGCGGCCGCTTCGACCTGGCGGTCGGCCCCGCCCCGCTGCCGTACGAGCGGGCGCTCGAACTCGGCTGTGGCACGGGGTTCTTCCTGCTCAACCTGATGCAGGGCGGGGTGGCCAAGACCGGTTCGGTCACCGACCTCTCGCCGGGCATGGTGAAGGTGGCGCTGCGCAACGCCGAGCACCTCGGCCTCGATGTGGACGGCCGCGTCGCCGACGCCGAGACCATCCCCTACGAGGACGACACCTTCGACCTGGTGTGCGGGCACGCCGTGCTGCACCACATCCCGGATGTGGAGCTGGCGCTGAAGGAATGCCTGCGCGTGCTCAAGCCGGGCGGGCGTTTCGTGTTCGCCGGTGAACCGACCACCGTGGGCAACTTCTACGCCCGCAAGCTCGGTCAGCTCACCTGGAAGGTGACCACCGAGGTCACCAAGCTGCCGTTCCTGTCGGGGTGGCGTCGTCCGCAGACCGAGCTGGACGAGTCGTCGCGCGCCGCAGCGCTCGAGGCCGTCGTCGACCTGCACACCTTCGACCCCAATGACCTGGAGAAGATGGCGAAGTCGGCCGGTGCCGTCGACGTGAAGGCCACCACCGAGGAATTCGCCGCCGCCCTGTGGGGCTGGCCGGTGCGTACCTTCGAGGCGGCCGTCCCCGACGAGAAGCTGACCGTCGGTTACCGCATGGCCCAGTACCGTGCCTGGCTCGGCCTGAGCTGGCTCGACGAGAACGTGCTGCGCAAGGTGGTTCCGCGCGAGTTCTTCTACAACGCGATGATCACCGGCGTGAAGCCGGGCGCGGCGCAGAAGTAGGTGGGATACCGCTTCGGCCGCGACGATGTCGCCTTCCTCGGCAGCGCGGCGGGACGTGCCGCGCTCGCCGAGGTCGACCGGCTGGAGCTGACGGCGGCGACGCACCTGCGCGATATCGAGCAGGTGCGTCGCTCGTTTCCCGAGCACGGTGCCGCCTTGATCGAGACCGTGCGGTTGCGGCGCAAGGCGCTGGCGAAGCTGCCCGCGGCGGGGGAGTGGCTGTTCACCGACGACGCGCTGCAACAGGCCACCCCCGCACTCGTCGCCCGGCACCGGGCCGCGCGGTTGGCCGGTCGTGCCGTCCACGACGTGACGTGCTCGATCGGTGCCGAGCTGGCCGAGCTGGCGGAGGTGTGCCCGGCGGTGATCGGCAGCGATCTCGACGACGTGCGGCTGTCGATGGCCGCCCACAATCTAGGGGTCGCCCCACTGACGGCGCAAGGACCTGACGCGACCGTGCCGGTCGGTGGCCGAAATATCGTGCTGGCCAAGGCCGATGCCCTCGTCCCGACCACCCGCGACACCGTGATCATCGCTGATCCGGCCCGCCGGGCCGACGGACGACGCACGTACGATCCGGCCAAACTCCAACCCCCGCTGCCCGATCTGCTCGCCGCCTACGCGGGTCGTGACATCGCCGTGAAGTCCGCGCCGGGCCTGGATTTCGACCGCCTCGGGTGGGACGGGGAGATCGAGATCGTCTCCCTCGACGGTGCTGTTCGCGAAGCGTGTCTCTGGTCACCCGGCCTCACCGGACCCGGTATCACCCGTCGCGCCACTGTCCTCGATTCTCGTGGTGGCGCGACAACTCTCACCGATGCCGAGCCTGACGACATCCCCGAACGCGCGCCCGGCGAGTGGATCATCGACCCCGACGGAGCCGTCGTCCGCGCCGGCCTCGTTCGCCACTACGCCGCGAAACACGCTCTGTGGCAACTCGACCCACACATCGCCTACCTCACGGGTGACACCGTGCCTCCCGGCATGCGCGGCTTCCGCATCGAAGACCGCTTCGATCTGCGTGAGAAGACGCTGCGTCAGGAACTGGCCCGCCGCGACTGCGGTGCCCTCGAGATCCTGGTCCGAGGCGTCGACATCGACCCGGATGCCTTGCGCAAGAAGCTCAAACCGCGCGGCAACCGGCCCTTCACCTTGGTCGTCACGCGAATAGGCCGCAACGCAACAGTTTTCCTCTGCACCGCACAGGCCGCTCAGGTTTCCTGACGCCCGAGTTCAGGCTTCCATCTTCTTCACCACGCGCTGCACGGTGAGCCAGGTGCGGGTGGTGATGTCCTTGCCGTAGGTCTTCTCCAGCCGGGCCATGAAATCGGGCGTCTTGCCGGTGCTGTTGTCGATCACGGTGAGGAACGCGCGTGCGGCGGGGTCGTAGCCGATGACGCGGGTGAGCGGGTCGTCGGTGAAGGCGGACGTATCGGCTTCGCGCATGGTGTGTTTGAAGAAGGTGACGGTGAGATAGGAACCGCGTTCGTGGGCCAGGCCCTCGAACGGGTCGCGATCGAGCAGCGCACGCAGTTCGGGGTGGCTGCGCACGATGGTGCCGCCGGGGATACCGAGCTCGGTCGCGAGCGCCTGCTGGATGCGGTCTTCGAGAGCGTCGCGGTCGTCGTCGGTGCGGAACACCACGTTGCCGCTGCTCAGCACCGTCGCGACGCCCTCGAAACCGAGCCCTTCGAACACCCCGCGCAACTTGTCGTTGCGCATGTTCGGGTTGGTCGGCATGATCCCGCGCAGCAGCGCCGCATAACTGTCCACGTCGCGACCGTACCGACCGTCACCGACAGGAACGGTCCTGTCGGCGGAGTGTCGTTCAGGCTTGGGCGCCCGCGTTCTTCTTGCGTTCGATATCGGCGAGCGCGGCCAGGTAGGCCTCTCGTTCGGCGGCACCGGCGTCCCAGGCCACCTTGCGGTTCTTCACGACCTTGGCGGGTGCCCCGACGGCGATGCTGTAGTCGGGAACGTCGCCGCGCACCACCGCGTGCGCGCCGAGCACGCAGCCGCGGCCCACGCGGGTGTCGCGCAGGACGGTCACCTTCGCGGCGATCCAGGTGTCGGGGCCGATCCGCACGGGGCTCTTCACGATGCCCTGGTCCTTGATGGGCAGGGTGATGTCGTCCATCTTGTGGTCGAAGTCGCAGATGTAGCACCAGTCGGCGACCAGCGTCGACTCACCGATCTCGATGTCGAGGTAGGTGTTGACCACGTTGTCCTTGCCGAACACGACCTTGTCGCCGATGCGCAGCGAACCCTCGTGGCAGCGGATGGCGTTGCCGTCACCGATATGTACCCAGCGCCCGATTTCCATGCGCGCCAATTCGGGGGTGGCGTGGATTTCCACATTGCGGCCGAGGAACACCATTCCGCGCAGCACGATGTGCGGATTGGTGAGCCGGAATTTGAACAGGCGGTAATAACGCACGAGGTACCAGGGGGTGTAGGCGCGATTGGCGAGCACCCAGCGCAACGAATCCCTGGTCAGAAAACGCGCCTGCTGCGGATCGCGGCGGCGTGATCCACGCCAGCGCGCGCTCAGCGGCGCGCCCCACATGCTCGTCACGAACTACTCTCCCTCTTCCGACCTCGACGGCGTCCACCGGGTGAGCCCCGGGGATTCGGTCATCGGGTACACAGAGTACTTTCGCAGGGCACACTTACCGTGCCATACCCCGATCCTCGGCCCGATTACCCAGGAGATCAGCAGGTGCGAACTCGGACTCGCGTCGCCGCCTCGCTCGCTGCCGCCGGTGTGGTGGCACTGGCCGGTTGCGGCACCGATGTGGACGACATCACCGTCGGCTCCGGAAAGGGTTGGCCCGCAGCCCATCACGACGGCCGCAACAGCGCCGCGAGCCCGGTGAGCGGTGCGTCGGCGATGACGTTGAGCTGGTCGCGGCCGGTGGGTGGGCCGATCGCCCAGCCGGTGACGATCGGCGGCGAGGGTCAGCTGTTCGTCACCACAAGCACCGGCAACTGCGCGGTGTTCTCCTATCAGATGCAGACAGGCCGCAAACGGTTCTGCAACCCGCTCGGTCCGTCGACGATCGAGGCGCCCACCGTGGTCGACGGCATCAACAATGTCTACGTCGGTGACGACGGCGCGGTGAATTCGTTCAACTACCTCGGTCAGCCGCGCTGGCGCACCCCCGTCGCCGGGGTGCCGGTGGCGATCCAGTTCACCGGTGACGGCCGCGTGCTCACGGTGACCCAGTCCGGCCAGGTCGACGTGCTCAGCCGCCAGACCGGCGAACGCGAGGTGCCGACCCTGCAGCTGCTCGGCGAACCCGACTTCCTGAAGTACCCCGGCCTGACCCGCCCCGCCTCCGGCGACGGCCTCGACGACTGCCAGGTCGGTGGCCCGCGCTGCGCGGTCGCCAACACCACCGCCGTCGACCCCGAGACCGGCCGCTTCTTCGTCACCGTGTGGGAACCGGGCAAGCCGATGGCGTCGCTGCGGGCGATGTCCTACGCCGACGGCACTGTGACGCAGCTGTGGAGCGCCGACATGCTCACCGACGGCAGCGCGACCAGCCCGGCCCTGTCGGCCGACGGCGCCACGGTGTACGTCGGCGACAACAGCGGCCGCCTGATCGCGGTGAACACCGAGGACGGCAGCACCCGCTGGACCCACGCGCTCGGCTGGACCCCGCGCGGCCGCATCGCTCTGGTCGACGACCTGATCCTCCCGTCCGGCGACGACGGCTACCTGGCTGCCATCCGCGATCACGGCGACCGCGCCGACCGCGCCTGGGAACGCAAGGACCTGGCCCAGCGCGGCACCCCCGCCCTGACCTCGGGCGAGATCGGCTACACGGTCGCCGCCATCGGCGCGGGCCTGAACCTGATCACCTTCGACACCACCACCGGCACCACGATCGACTCCGATCCGCTGCCGAACGCCACCGGCACCACCACCGGCACATCGATCGGGCCCGAGGGTCAGGTCGTCGTCGCCACCCGCCTCGGCGAGATCTTCACCTTCACCCCGGACGCGTAGCTCAGTACGGGTTCGCCTGCGCGGTGAAGCGCGGGTTCAGCTCGCCGGCGAGGGCGCGGGGGAACGAGACGCGCGTGGGGTCGCCGTCGGCGGTGTAGCGCTGGTCGGGGTGGGCGGCGAGGTGATCGAGCCAATGGGCCGAGTCGAAGGGCACCGCGCCGCGGCCGGAACGGATGCGTGGCACACCGGCCGGGTCGAGCCCGGCGTAGGGCGCCGGGGCCGGATTCGAGCCGACGAGCATCACGGCGTCGAAGGTGTAGGTGGTGCCGTCCCAGCTGCCTGCTGTGGTCAGGGCTCGGTTGTCGGGGTGGATGCCGAGGGGTAGCGCCATCGTCCGCACGGTGGCGCCCGGCGCGGCGGCCGTCACCGCGCGCACGTTCTCGGCGAACTCGCGTTGCACGCTGTTGTCGTCCAGCGTCGACAGGTTCGGGTGCGTGGCCGTGTGGGCGCCGATCTCGTGGCCGTTGGCCGCCAGCCAGGGCAGGGCGCGCGGATCGCCCTGGAACGGTTCGTTGTTCACGTAGAAGGTGGCGACCGGCCGGAAATCGGGGTAGCGGGCGCCGAATTCGGCGAGGATGCCCGCAGCGCTGTCGGGGGCCACGGCGCCGGAGTCGGTGAAGGCGAGCTGGCTGGTAGTCGAATCGTCGAAGGTGAGGACCACCGGGTGGGTGCCCGCGGGGAGGTCGAGGCGGCCGGACACATAGTCGGCGGCGGTCACCGGGCGGTAGCCCTCGCGGTAGAGGCGTTCGAGTTCGTCGCGGAATTCGGCTGGGGTCTGGTCGTATTCGCCCGCCGGGTTCGCCGAAATCTGGTGATACATCAACACCGGGACGAGACCGAGCTCGTTGGCGCCGACTTCGGCCGGGTTCGGGGGTGCCGCCGTGGTGCTGTGGGCGGCGGGTGGGTCGACCGAGGCCGCCTCGGTGCTCGTGTCCGTGCACGCCGCGAGGGCGGTGGTCAGCGCGAGGATCGGCAGAAGTCGCGAAAGAGCAGGAGAACCACCTGTCATCAATGCGATATTACGCGGCGGCCTCGGTTTACAGTTGATCTACCGATACCCGCCACATCCGTGTCGGAACCGCGAAATAGTTGGCGTGTCAACAGTATTGGAAGGCGGTGTTGGCGTTGGGGTTCTCATTCCGTTCGGCCGTCCGGTGGCGGTGGACGAGCACCGTCGTCGGAGTCGGCCTGGCGATCGTCGTGGTCGCGCTCGTGGCCGGATTCGCTTTGAGTAGATCGGCCGTGGTGCCGCTCGCCGACACCACGCCACCGACGCTGACCGTGAACCCCGCCGACCCGGTGACGTCGTACCGGTCACCGGTGGTGGTGCGCGGCACCGCCGTCGACGCCGTTCGGGTCTCCATCGGCGCGGAATCGGTGACACCGGCCGAAGACGGGTCGTTCGAGTTCGCGGTGCCGTGGGCGCCCGCCTTCGAAGTGGTCGCGGCCGACGACGCGGGCAACGCGGCCAGCAGCACCGTCGTCACCGCGCGGGCCCTGCCGAGGATGCGGGCGGTGCACGTCACCGCGCACGCCTGGTCGCACGACGGGCTGCGTGAATCGGTCCTCGACCTGGCGCGCCAGGGACGCATCGACACCGTGCAGCTCGACATCAAGGACGAGGACGGAGTCGTCGGCTACGACTCGCAGGTGCCGCTCGCCCGGGAGTCCGGTGCCGCCACGAAGATCTACGACGCGCCCGCCGCGCTTCGGCAGTTGCACGACATGGGTGTGCAGGTGGTCGGGCGCATCGTCGCGTTCCGCGATCCGACTCTGGCGTCGTGGGCGTGGCACAGCGGGCGCAACGACTGGGTGGTCCAGAACCCTTCCGGCCAACCGTATTCCAGCCATTACGGGCCGATCGCTTTCACCAATTTCGCCCATCCCGACGTGCGCCGCTACAACATCGACCTGGCCGTGGAAGGCGCGCGGCTCGGGTTCGACGGCATCATGTACGACTACGTCCGCCGACCCGACGGCAGCCTCACGAGCATGACCTTCACGGGCCTCACCGATACGCCGTCGGTGGCGATCGCGGCCTTCCTCGCCGAGAGCAGGCACCCGGTGAACAGCGCGGGCGCCCACCAGAGCGCCGCCGTCTACGGCATCGCCTCCACCCGCCCCGACCAGATCGCCCAGGACATCCCCCTCATCGCCCGCCACGTCGACTTCGTCGCCCCCATGATCTACCCCTCCCACTGGAACCCCGGCGAATACGGCGTCGCCAACCCCAACGCCCAGCCCTACGACATCGTCTACCGCTCCCTCCAGGACTTCATCACCCAAACCAAGGGCACCAACGCAGGCGTCATCCCATGGCTCCAGGACTTCTCCCTCGGCGTCACCTACGGCGACGCCGAAGTCAAAGCCCAGATCGACGCCACCCGCGCCGCCGGCATCGACGGGTTCTTCTTCTGGAACGCGGCCACCCGCTACCACGGGGGTGGAATCCACCCGGTCTGACAATGACGGTGTGCAATCCCACTGAACGGCGCCGTCAGCCGGTGGCGGTGTGGACCTGGCTTGCCGCCTCGATCCGGTCAGCGCGCCTGATCACAGATCGGGGCTGGAGTAGTCGGTGTCAGCTGTCGAGCTGGGCGCGCAGTGCCTGCCCGAACCAGGAGAACACCGGTTCCAGATCTGGGAGCGGGGCCCAGTCGTCGATAGTGGCCACCAACTGCCAATACCGCGTTACGCGAGGGTCGTTGGCGACCGCGAGCCGTTCGAGGATCCACCGCTTCAACTGGTCATCGTCGGCCTTGCCGAAGGTGTCGGCGTAGCGTGCGGTCAGTGTGGCGACAACACCGCCGGCCGACTCCGAGTCCGGTGCAAGCCCCTCTGCCAGCGCACGGCCGACATCGATACGCACGGCCTCGGTCAGGTCGTGATGCAGGCCGGTGGTGTCTCCGTCGGCGCGTTGGGCTGCCTGATACTCGGCCATCCGCCGCACCGCTGCCCGGAAGTCGGTGTCGCGCACCAACTCCACCAGCTCCATCCACGCCTCGACCTGCTGGACGGTAGCTTCTTCGGGTAGTTCCGGCATGCTCGAACGCAGCAGTTCAACCATGGCCGGATTGGCGTCGACACCACCGAAGGTGTCGTCGACGAAATCATGAATGAAGCGGCGCCGTTCAGCGTCGGACAGGTTCACCAGTTTGTGCATCAGATCCATCTCCTGAGGGTTCGAGTCACGATTCGCTACCGCCGCCAACACCGCGCGCCGCAGGCGCAGCGCGCGGATCTGCACGTCGAGGGCCGCGGCGTGCGCTGCGGCGACCTCAGCCAGCGAGGTCTCACCGGCCAGCAAGCGCCGAACCGTCGCCAGATCGATGTCCAACTCACGGAGCGTCCGGACCAGTTCCCAACGAGTCAGGGCATCCACGTCGTACAGGCGGTAGCCGGCCGGGCTATGACAGGTCGCCGGAACGATCCCCGTGTCGGAGTAGAACCGGATTGTCTTGACCGAAAGACCGGTCCGCACAGCCAGGGCCCCGATAGTCAGGAGGTTCTCGTCGTCCATGCCTACAAGCCTGCAGTCTCCCCCTGATGGAGACTCAACCCGACACCACGTCCGGCAGTAGACACGACGAGCCGCACCACCCGATCGCGAAATCGGGGGTCGAGTGCTGAGCGCGGAGCCGTTGGTTCCCTGAGATGCCTACTTCGGATCCCGCTCCGGGAGAGGGCGTTCGGGGATGGTGGGGCGGCCGAGGGGGGTGCGAACCCGCCGCTTGGCCGTCGTGTAGACCTGGGTGGTTTCGGCGGCCACCACGTCCCAGGCGAAGTCGGCGGTGAGGCGTTCGCGGGCGGTGTAGGCGCGGTCCTGGGCGGTGAGCGGGTCGTCGAGGACGGCGCGGGTGGCGTCGACCAGGCCGTCGATGTCGGCGGGGGCGAAGGAGGCGCCGGTGACGCCGTCGATCACCGCTTCGCCGAGTCCGCCCGCGGTGGAGGCGATCAGGGGTACGCCTGCGGCGGCCGCCTCGAGGGCGACGATGCCGAACGGTTCGTAGCGGCTGGGCAGGACGATCGCGTCGGCGCCGTGCAACCAGCCGAGCAGTTCGGTGTGGCCGAGATTGCCGACGAAGTTGACGGCGCGCGCCACCCGGTGCACGCGAGCACGTTCGCGCAGCCAGTCGAACTGAGTGCCGATCCCGGCGACGGTGAGGGTGGTCCCGGGGTGCGCGCGCCGGATCCTCGGCAGCGCGGCGATCGCGTCCTGCACACCCTTCTCGTACTCGAGCCTGCCCACATACAGCAGCCGGGGTGGTCCGGAGCGGGGTGCGCGCGGCCGGAACGTCCACGACGTGACGTCGATGCCGTTGCGGATCACCGTGATCGGCGGAAGTTCGGGTCCGTAGAGCCGCTCCACCTCGTCCTGCATGGATGTCGAGCAGGTGATGAGCTGATCGGATTCGTTGGCGAGCCACCACTCCACCGAGTGCACCTGCCGGTTCACCCGCCCCGACACCCAGCCGCTGTGGCGCCCGGCCTCGGTGGCGTGAATGGTCGACACGAGCGGCACGTCGTAGAACTCGGCGAGCGCGATCGCCGGGTGGGCGACGAGCCAGTCGTGGGCGTGCACCACATCGGGCGTCCAGCCGTCACCGACGCCGGGTTTGCCGAGCGCGACGCCCGCGCGCACCATCGCGTGCCCCATGGCCAGCGTCCAGGCGAGCATGTCCTCGCCGAAGTCGAAGCACGGCGGGTCCTCGGCGACCGCGACGACGAGAACACCGTCGGCGATATAGGAATGGGTCGGGTGGGTGAGCGAATCGGTGCCGGTGGGCCTGCGGGCGAGCACGACCACTTCGTGCCCGGCCGCGGCCAGTTCGACGGCCAGGTGATGCACATGCCGACCGAGCCCACCGACCACGACCGGCGGGTACTCCCACGACACCATCAAAATCTTCATGACGATCCTTCGGCGACCGACGGGACGGCGGTCGGCAACCGCCGTGCGTCCAGACCTGGGAAGAGTCCGTCGGCCGCGCTCCATCCTGCCGCGAGACGGGTCGCTTTGGCGAACTGACCGGCACCGATCGCCTCGGCGAGTTCGCGGACGGCGTGCGCGTGTTCGTGGGCGCGGTCGCGCGCGTAGCCCGCGGCGGAGTCCTTGCTGACCATGAACGCCCAGTCGCTGGACACCGTGAGGATCGCTTCGCGCAGCAGTTGATCGGCGACCGGATCGCGCAGCGCACCGTCGCGGCGCACCTTGTCGAGGGTGTCCAGGGCCAGCCGAACCACGTCGGCGTTGAGCTCGACGAGGTCGGCCACCTGATCACCCGCCCACACCCGCCAGTCCTTGCCGGAACCCCATGACGAGTCGTTGAGCTGCACGGGTTCGCCCACGAACCCCTTCGCGCGGGCATCGGCGAGCGTGCCTACGGTGACTCCGGCCTCGGGCAGCGCGCGCAGCACCTGCTCGAGCCACTGGGGTCCCTCGTGCCACCAGTGGCCGAACAGTTCGGTGTCGAACGCGGCGACCACGAGCGCGGGCCTGCCGATCCGTTCGGACTCCTCGAGCAGCCGCGCGCGCACGGTCTCGACGAAGTCGGCGACATCGCGGGTGACGGCTTCGGCGGCGAGTTCGGGATCGTAAGGGGCCTTGTCAGGACCGGCGACCGTTTTGCCGGTGACCCGCGACGGCTTGAGTCCCGTCGCATGGTCGTAGTGGTGGAAATCGCGGTACGCGCTCTGGCCCGGATAACCCTGTTTGGGCGACCACACGCGGTAACTCACCTGCAGATCGCGACCGAAGGCGACCACATCGGCGTCGCGCACCGGCCTGCCGAGGCTGGTGTCGCCGCGCAGCGACGGTCCGTCGACCATGAAATGCGTCACACCGGCGGCGTCGTAACCGAGTTCCATGCCCGGCGTGTAACCGCATTCGGGCGCCCAGATTCCCGTGGGGGTGGTGCCCCAGCGCAACCGCGCGTCGGCGAGGCCTTCGGTCAGCTGGTACTGACGCAGGCGCGGGTCGAGCAGCGGCTGGAAGGGATGCGCGAGCGGCCCGCCGAGCAGTTCGATGGCGTCGGCGTCGATCAGCGAACGCCAGACCGGCGCGCTGCCGTGCCGCCAGTCCTGCTCGAAATCGGCGAGAGCCGTTGCGGCGAGCCGGTGTTCGTGCCTGCCGAGCGCCACATTGCCCGCCATGGCTGCCTCGTCGGCGCGCAACTGCCAGTTGCCGAGCCAGTGATGCATGCCCGCCAGACAGTGCGGGTCGTCGAGCTGGGCGGCGAGCACCGGGGTGATACCCAGGCTCAGCAGATGTGAGCGGCCTTCGGCGGCAAGGGTTTTCAGCGCCCGGACCAGGGGAAGATAGGACGCGGCCCAGGACTGGTACAGCCATTCCTCACCCACCGGCCAGCGCCCGTGATGGGCCAGCCAGGGCAGATGCGAGTGCAGGACGAGCGTGAACTGACCCGGCACGAAGCGAGAGTCGGTCAACGCCTTGCCTTCTCGGCGATCGCGACCAAGTCCAGGCTGGCATCGATATCGCCTTCACGCAGGTCGAAATCGTCGATGGTCACGGCGGCGACGTCGGCGGTGAGGTCGGCGGGCCAGGGCTCACCGGCGAGGGCGCGCTCGATCTGGGCGTCGATGAACGACCCACCGTGCTTGGCGTCCAGCGCTTTCAGGGCTTCACCGTGGTGCACGCCGAGCATCCGCGACACCGTGAAACCGGCCTCGACCAGCAGTTCGGTGAGTTCGGCGGCGTTGAGTTCGCGCGTGTGGAACGGGTTGAGCGGGGTGTCGCGACCGGGGGAGAAGGTGATGCGGTTCGGGGTGCTGACGAGCAGCCGTCCGCCCGGGCGCAGCACGCGCAGGCATTCGCGCAGGAACTGCGCCTGGTCCCACAGATGCTCGATGACCTGGAAGTTCACCACCACGTCGACCGATTCGTCGTCGAGCGGGAGGTCGGCGAGGTTGCCCTGGATCATCTCCACGCGCGGGTAGCGCGCGCGTACGTGCGCGACGGCACCCTCGTCGTAGTCCACGCCGATCACCCGCTGGGCGACCCCGGCGATCATGTCCGCGCCGTAGCCCTCGCCCGAGCCCGCCTCGAGCACGGTCTTGCCCGCGCAGTGTTCCAGCAGCCGGGCGTAGGCGATCTCGTGCCGACGGAACCAGTAGTTCTCCTCGGCGATACCCGGCACCGTCCGCTCACCGGTCAGCGGCAGTGGGTCATGTGTTGCGTCCACCGGTGCGGCAGGGATCACAGCCTCGCTCATGGCCTCGACGTTACTGGTACCGATGGTCCGCTCCTGAGCCAGGGACCTGTTGCACAAGTAGGTTACCCACCGGTAACTTAGCGTAGGGTACTGTTCCCCTCTGAGCACCCACACGGACGTACGGCCCAGCTCGTGCGGCCCACCACTCACGTGTAACCCAGAAGGAGGTCGACGAAGACCGATGCCGAACATCGTCGTACTCATCAAGCAGGTCCCCGACACCTGGTCCGAGCGCAAGCTGACCGATGGTGACTACACCCTCGACCGTGAGGCCGCCGACGCCGTCCTCGACGAGATCAACGAGCGCGCCGTCGAGGAAGCGCTGCTGATCAAGGAGGCCCAGGGCGGCGAGGTCACCGTGCTGGCCGCCGGTCCGGATCGCGCCACCGAGGCCATCCGCAAGGCGCTGTCCATGGGTGCCGACAAGGCCATCCACATCAACGACCCGGCCATCCACGGCTCCGACGCCGTGCAGACCGCCTGGGTGCTCGCCGGTGCGCTCGGCCAGGTCGAGGGCGTCGAGCTGGTCATCGCCGGCAACGAGTCCACCGACGGCCGCGCGGGTGCGGTCCCGGCGATCATCGCCGAGTACCTCGGCATCCCGCAGCTCACCCACCTGCGCAAGCTCACCGTCGACGGCGACAAGATCACCGGCGAGCGCGAGACCGACGAGGGTGTGTTCAAGCTCGAGGCCACCCTGCCCGCGATCGTCTCGGTGAACGAGAAGATCAACGAGCCGCGCTTCCCGTCCTTCAAGGGCATCATGGCCGCGAAGAAGAAGGAAGTTCAGGTCTTCACCCTCGCCGACCTGGGCATCGACCCGTCGACCGTCGGTGTGGCCAACGCGGGCACCGCGGTCACCGCCGCCACCCCGAAGCCCGCTCGCACCGCGGGCGAGAAGATCGCGGACGAGGGCGAGGGCGGCAACCAGATCGCCACCTACCTCATCGGCCAGAAGATCATCTGATCCGGACCGTCCGAGAACTTCCCTAGGAGAAAGAACAATGGCTGAAGTACTTGTGCTCGTCGAGCACGCCGACGGTGCCGTCAAGAAGGTCAGCACCGAACTGCTCACCGCCGCACGCGCGCTCGGCACCCCGGCCGCCGTCGTGACCGGTGCCCCCGGCACCGCCGACAAGCTGGCCGCCGCCCTGGCCGCCGCGGGCGCCGAGAAGATCTACGTCGCCGAGGGCGACGAGGTCGAGAGCTTCCTGGTCACCCCGAAGGTCGACGTGCTCGCCTCGCTGGTCGAGTCCGCCGCCCCCGCCGCCGTGATCGTCGCCGCCACCGCCGAGGGCAAGGAGGTGTCGGGCCGCCTCGCCGCGCGCATCGGCTCCGGTCTGCTCGTCGACGTCATCGGCGTCAACGGTGACGGTTCGGCCGTGCACTCCATCTTCGGTGGCGCGTTCACCGTCGACGCCAAGGCCACCGGCGACGTGCCGGTGATCTCGGTGCGCCCCGGCTCCATCGAGGCCGCCCCGCAGGCCGGCGCCGGTGAGCAGGTCGCCGTGGCCGTGCCCGCGCAGGAAGAAGGCGTCGTCAAGGTCGTCTCCCGTGAGCCGGTCGTCGCCGGTGACCGTCCGGAGCTCACCGAGGCGAGCATCGTCGTCTCCGGTGGTCGCGGTGTCGGTTCCGCCGACAACTTCTCGGTCGTCGAGGCGCTGGCCGACTCGCTCGGTGCCGCCGTCGGTGCCTCGCGTGCCGCCGTCGACTCGGGCTACTACCCGGGCCAGTTCCAGGTGGGCCAGACCGGTAAGACGGTCTCCCCGCAGCTCTACATCGCCCTCGGCATCTCCGGTGCCATCCAGCACCGCGCGGGCATGCAGACCTCGAAGACCATCGTCGCGGTCAACAAGGACGAAGAGGCTCCCATCTTCGAGATCGCCGACTACGGCATCGTGGGCGACCTGTTCAACGTCGCCCCGCAGTTGACCGACGCCGTCAAGTCCCACAAGGGCTAGGCGCGTCCGCTGACTCGCCAGATCTGTCGTCGAGAGACGTCAGGTCTGGCGAGTTTTGCGTTTTCCGCTGCGTAGCATGGGGACATGGCCATGCCGAGCGTCGATCGCCCTGATCTTCCCGAGTCGATGACCTGGGAGGAACTGGAGGAGCTACCTGAGGAGATTGCTGCTCAGATCGAGCTGTGGGAGGGGCGTGTGGTCTTCGTGCGCCGCGGGCCCGGTGAGCATCAAACTGCCACGCGTCGTCTGACCAACGAACTCGAACTCAGCGCCCGGCGTGAGATGTCCACGCACCCTGACCGGTGCTGGCGGGTGAATCTCGAGACGAACGTATTTTTCGGCTCCACCGGAAAGTCGGATTTCGTGACGCCGGACTTCCTCGTGCACCGCTGCCTGTCACCGGGCTCCGATGTCCGTGCCTCCGACACTGTTCTGGTCGGGGAAGTATTGTCGCCGTCCAATACCCCGGCCGACATAGAAGCGAAGAAGGCGCGCTACGCGGGCGCCGGCATCCCTTCGTACTGGGAAGTGGACCTGACCAAGGACCTCACCGGTATCGGCGCCCTGCGCGTGTACATCCTCGAAACCGGCCACGCGCAACTTCCCCCCGGCGTTCGTCCACTCCGCAACGCGAACTATCTGCTGGCGGGGGAGTGGGCTCGCGGTTCCGCGCCAGGTATCTCCTTCCCGTACCCCTTCCCCATCGAAATCGATTGGCTGTCCTTGGTTTTCTGACTCGGCGAGCCAGTAGCGCTCACCGTATTTCGAGGGCCATCCAGTGCTCCGGGTTTCTCAGCGGCTCGAAGCCGAGTTTCTCGTAGACGCCGTGGGCGTCGTGGGTGGCGAGCATGATGCGGCGCAGGCCGTAGGGGGCGAGGTGGTCGCGGACTGCGGTGACCAGGGCTGTGCCGAGGCCCTTGCCTCGGACCGAGCGGTCGACGTACACGTCGCAGAGCCAGGCGAAGGTCGCACGGTCGGTGACGACCCGGGCGTAGGCCACCTGCTCGCCCGAACCACTGTCGTAGACACCGAAATTGAGGGAACCGGCCATCGCGCTGTCCTGCTTCTCCCGCGTTCTGCCCTTCGCCCAGTACGAGTCGGTGGACAGCCAGGTGTGGACACGTCCCGCGTCGATGCGGGCGGTGTCGGTGGAGACTTCGTAGCCGGAGGGGAAGTCGGGGGTGAGCGGATCCGTCATGGTCGGAAGGCTGTCAGGTTCGGTGGTGGTCGGTCGAGGGCGTAGGAATTCGATTGACGGCAGGAGTCGGCGTCGGCAGGGTGAGTTGATGGTGTCGGGTGGATTGCCTGTGGAGTTGCCGTCGGCGATCGAGGAGACGGTTCGTGCGGTGTTCGGTGCGGCCGGTGCGCGGTGGATCGACGAGTTGCCGGACGTCGTGGCCGGGCTGGCCGAGCGGTGGGGGCTCAGCGAGTTCACCGCGCCGTTCGGCGGCGGAACGCACGCCTACGTCGCCGGGGCCAGGCGCGACGACGGACGGCAGGCCGTGCTGAAGGTGCCGATGGTCGACGAGGAGAACATCGCCGAGGCGACCGCCTTGTACGCCTACGACGGTGACGGCGCTGTCCGGCTGCTCGAATTCGACCCCGCCACCGGTGCGATGCTGCTCGAATGGGCTTTCCCCGGAACGGAATTGCTCACCCAGCCCGGCTTCCCGAGCCTCGAGGGTCGGCCGGAGAACGCGGCGAAGGTGAAGTCGGCATGCGAGCTGTACCGCAGGCTCCGCCGACCAGCGCCTGCCGTTCCCGACAGCTTTCCGGCCTTCCCCGCCGCGACCGACGTCATAGACGGCCTCCGCACCCGACTCACCGACCCTGCTGTGGCGCAAGAGATCTCACCATCTCTACGGACGTTGGTGGAGCGCTGGTGCATCACACTGAGCGAGCCGGAAGGTCCCCTGTTGATCGTCAACCGCGACACCCACCTCGGCAATATCGTTGCCGCCGAACGCGAACCATGGCTTCTGATCGACCCGAAACCGTGCCTCGGCGAAGCATCCTTCGACGCGGGCTTCCTCCTGATGATCCAGACCCAGTCCGACCCGACCCCCGAGCACGCCGACACGGTGATCGCCACCACGGCAGCAGCACTCGACGTAGACCCCGAACGCGCCCGCGGCTGGGCCCTGGTCCGCACCGTCGAGGAACTCACCTGGGCCCTCGAAGACAACGACCCGGAAATGCGCGATCTCCACGCCGCAGTCGCCAACGCACTGGCGCGACTCCCGTTCACGCTCCCCGATGGCGACGGACCGTCCGCCACCATCGCCAAAACTTGATCAGTGCTCGTGGAGCGCGTCGAGCAGGGTGCGCACGATCGGATTCTCCCGAGCGTCCTCACGCAACACCGCCGACACCGGGATCCGCAGCCGGTGGTCGGTGAGGTCGAGGGTGAGCAGGCCCTTGGTGGGTCCTTCGTAGAGGATCGTCCAGGACTCCGGGCGGTTGAGTAGCTCCATGGTCGCTGTGTGGTCGGGTGGGATCGGGGGGCCGAAGGTGGGGCCGGTCGGGAGGTCGGCGAAGGCCGAGCGGATGAGTGTGTGCAACAACACCTGCTCCTGTTCCGGGGGGAGAAGCAGGGGGTAGGGGCTGAGTTCGGCGAGGGTCACCGCGCCGCGTTCGGCGAGCGGATGACTGCTGGAGATGGCGATCACGAGGTCCTCCACCCACAGCTGTTCCACGGCCAGACCGGGCTGCTCCACGCTCCCGCGGATCAGGGCCAGATCGCAGTCACCGTCGGCGACGGCGGTGATCCGCTGACGGAACGGTTTGATGACGTATTCGATCTCGGCGTCGGGGTGCGCGGCGCGCGCGGTGGCGATCGCGGACAGCGACGGCGCCGCGAAAGACATGTTGGCGGCCAACCGAATTCGCGGCCCGGTGGTGCGCACGGCCGCCCGGATCGCCGACTCGAGACTCAGCATCTGCTTGGCCAGGGGGAGCAGTCGCAGCGTCGCTTCGGTGGGTACAACGGCCCGGGTGGTCCGCTCGAAAAGCTGGGCGCCGAGGTCGCGTTCCAAGCGCGCGATCTGGTGGCTGATGGCCGACTGGGAGATGAAGCAGCGGCTCGCCGCACGGCTGAAACTGAGCTCTTCGCAGACCGCCACGAAGTACGAAAGTTGACGCAGTTCCACCCGCTGACCTCCCATATATTAGTTATGCAGATAAGAGTCATCTTCATTATGCGCCCACGCGGGGGAAACGTTTGCGTTCCGCATCGCGTTTACTCATAGGAAAGGATTCATTACCGATCTTGGAGAGCGCGCGATCATGGAACACACCGATGTCGTCATCGTCGGCTCGGGCTTCGGCGGACTTGCCGCAGCCAAGCAGCTGGCCAAGTCGCGAATCAACTTCGTGTTGATCTCGAGCACCCCGGAGCACCTGTTCCAGCCGCTGCTGTACCAGGTGGCGACCGGCGTACTCGACTCCGAAGAGATCGCCCCGCCGATCAAGAACGTACTGCGCCGCCACCCCGAGGCCGACGTCCGCCTGGGCAAGGTCACCGGCATCGACGCCGACGCCGCCGTGCTCACCTACGAGACCGCCGAGGGCACCCGCCAGATCCGCTACGGCTCGCTGATCGCGGCCACCGGCGCCAGCCAGAGCTACTTCGGTCGCGACGACTTCGCCGACAAGACCTTCTCGCTCAAGACCATCGACGACGCCGAACGGCTGCGCGACCAGATCGCCACCGTCTTCGCCAAGGCCGAGCACGCCGACGAGGCGACCAAGCGCAAGCTGCTCAGCTTCGTGGTCGTCGGCGCGGGCGCGACCGGTGTCGAGGTGGCGGGCCAGATCAAGGAACTCGCGAAAAGGCACTTCCACCAGAAGGTCTCGGTCACGCTGGTGGAGGGTGCCGACGCGGTGCTCCCGCCGTTCGGCGGCGGGCTCTCGGAGTACGCCAAGCGGTCGCTCGAGGGTAGCGGCGTGCAGGTGCTGCTCGGCACCTTCGTCACCGACATCGCCGAGGGCAAGGTGACCGTCCGCGACAAGGAGGGCATCGAGCGCGGTATCGCCGCCGAGACCGTGGTGTGGTCGGCGGGTGTGCAGGCGGGTGGCTTCGCGACGCTGCTGGCCGAGGCCACCGGCGCCGAGACCGACCGCGCGGGACGCATCCTGATCAACCCCGATCTGACCGTCGGTGGGCACGCCGACATCTACGCCATCGGCGACATGACCTCGCTCAACGGCTACCCCGGCCAGTCGCCGGTGGCCATGCAGGAGGGTCGTCACGCCGCCGACATCATTCGCGGCAAGAAGGACGCAGGCACGCCGTTCGTCTACTGGGACAAGGGCAGCATGGCGGTGATCAGCCGGTTCAGCGCCGTGGTGAAGCTCAACGAGCGCATCACCTTCCGCGGCACCATCGCCTGGGCGATGTGGCTGGCCGTGCACCTGATGTACCTGGTCGGTTTCCGCAACCGGTTCGCCGCGGTGGCGTCCTGGCTGGTCGCGTTCGCCGGTACGGCCCGCCCCGGTTTCGCCGAGGCCGAGGTGCGCGAGCTCCCGGCGGCCGCATCCGGTGACGAGCGCGCCGGGACAGACGATGCGAACAACGACAAGAAGGATCGTGTCGCGGCCTGATCCGACTGTCCGACGGCCCGCCGGGAAACCGGCGGGCCGTCCCCGTTTCGCAAGCTACGCAGTGCGCACCCGCATTCCGGATCTCACGCGAAATCCACGGTGTTCGGCCAGAAACCCGCAGGTGGGCGAACGATGGGCAGCGGGTCGGTGAACGCCCGGTGTGACGGGTGTCTCGTTCACCGAACGGGCATCGTCACGACACTGGAGCGTCGCCCCGATGCCAAGTCGGGCTGGCTTCATCAACTGCATGACAATTTCGTCCGTGTTGACCGCGCCGGCGCCGGACTCCGGGGTGGGGAAGTCTCGCTACTCGCTCGTCGTCGCCTCCGACGCCGAGCATCGCGAAGCCGCGCAGCGCCTGCGCTTCCAGGTCTTCGCCGCCGAACCCGGTTTCCAGATGCCCGACAACGGTACCGGTCTGGACGCCGACCGGTTCGACGAGCACTGCGACCACCTGCTCGTGCGTGACGAGTTCACCGAACAGTTCGTCGGTTGCTACCGGATGTTGCCGCCGGACAGGGTGATCGCGGCGGGCGGCTATTATACCGCCACCGAATTCGATCTCACCCGCCTCGATCCCGAGGGCCACCGCATCGTGGAGATGGGCCGGGCGTGCGTGGTGCCCGACCACCGCAACGGCTCGGTGCTCACCCTCATGTGGGCGGGCATCCTGCACTACATCCAACTCACCGGTTACGACTGGGTGATGGGCTGTGTGTCGGTGCCCATGCAGGACAGCCCGCAGGACCCCGCCGGGGTGAACGTGCGCGGCGTGCGCGACATGCTGCTGGGCCGCCACTCCTGCGACCCGGAACGCTATGTGGAGCCGTACAACCCGGTCGTCGTCGACGGACTGTCGCTCGACCAGCTGACCCCGCCGAGCCGCCCGAAGCTACCGCCGCTGTTACGTGGTTACCTGCGCCTGGGCGCCGAGATCTGCGGCGAACCGGCGCACGACCCCGATTTCGCGGTCGCCGACTTCGTCGCGCTGCTCGGTATGGAAACCATCAACACCCGGTACCTGGAGCGGCTGCAGAGCGCGGCCGCCAATTTCGACGGGAAGTAACCGCCATGGTGTTCGACGCGCCGCCCGCCCCCCACTCACACTCGTGGATGCCGTCGAGCCCCTGTGGTTCCGGCTGTATCGAACCGATCGACGAGGTCGGTACCGCCAGAATGCTGACCAGGCTGGCCGGGGTGGCCGGGCTGGTGCTCGGTTTCCCGGTCCTCACCGTCGCCACCCCGAAGGCGCGTCGCGAGGACATGCAGCGCCGGTACGCCCGAGCGGCGTTGCGCTGCTTGGGGATGCGGCTGCGCGTCATCGACAACCGCGGAGCCGACGCCTCGGCGGCCGGGTTCGCCGATCCGGGCACGCCGATGATGGTGGTGGCCGGGCACATCGGCTGGGCCGACGTGGTCGCGCTGGCCGCCGTACAACCGGTGAGCTTCGTGGCGCGTGCCGACATGGTCGAGTGGCCGCTGCTCGGCAAGCTGGCCCAGCTCACCCGCGTGATCCCGATCGAGCGCGCCCGGTTGCGCGAATTGCCGGGTGTGGTCGGGCAAGTCGCGCAACGGCTGAGTGCGGGTAACCGGATCGTGGTGTTCCCCGAGGGCACCACCTGGTGTGGCCGGGCCTACGGTTCGCTGCGCCCGGCCATGTTCCAGGCCGCCGTGGACACCGCCACCCCGGTGCAGCCGGTGCGGTTGCGTTACCTCGACCGCGACGGAATGCCGTGCACCGTTCCGGGTTTCGTCGGTGACGACACCTTCGCCGACTCGGCGAAGCGGGTGCTGCGCAGCAAAGGCATGACCGTCGAGATCGTGCTGGAACCGCGCGAGCACCCCGGCACCGACCGCCGTGATCTGGCACGCCGGTGTGAGCGCGCCATTCGCGGCGCCGACCGCTCGCGCCACGGTGTGCTCGACACGGAATGGATCGAATCGGGCAATACGCGCGTGCAGGATCCCTCGGTGACGCAGCAGGAGCCGGTGTCCACCGGAGCTACTGCTTGGTAACCCTCCCGGTCTTGTTCCGGTAGCGGAGGTCGCGATCGCGACCTCCGCTACCGGTATTCGTCCTGCCGCCGAGCAGGTGCCGCCCGCAAATGTGAAAAGGGCGCTACCGCAGCGTGTGCGTGCGATGCTGCCCTGATCACCGCGTGACCTGCGCCGCTGACTGAAGAGTCCCCTCTACCCACTTCGCTGCGAAGTGAAACCTGTGAATTGGCTATGCCATGAACTAAATGAGATATTTGCGGTACCGTCACGCAGGATTTTCCCGATACGCCGGGTGTAGTCGTCGCCCGGCGGCGTGTGAGCAGTGCGAACGCATGGGTTGATCCATGGTGAAGGGAAGCGTTTCCGGTGACCGAGCAAGTTTCTGGCGTCCGTCGACCCCGCCCCGTTCGACGTGGACGAGTATCGACCTCCGCCACCCTGCCCCGGCTGCTCACGGCAGCTGTCGAGCGTGCCCCCGAGGCCACCGCGCTGCGGTTCGCCGGCCGCTCGCTCACCTACACCGAGCTGGACCAGTGGTCCTCCCGGCTGGCCCGTGTGCTCATCGCCCGCGGGCTCGGCCCCGGTGACCGCATCGTCCTCGCGCTCACCCGCTCGATCGAATCGGTGGTCGCGGTGTGGGCGGCGGCCAAGTGCGGCGCCACCTTCGTGCCGGTCGACCCGCGCTACCCGGCCGAACGCGTCGCCCACATGCTCGGCGACTCCGGCGCGGGCTTCGGCCTCGCCTTGGCCGACGACGCCGCCCGCCTCGACACCGGAATCCGCTGGCTCGCCGTCGATTCCGCCGCTTACCAGGCCGAACTCGCCGCCGCGTCGGACGAACCCGTGTGTGCGGGGGAGCGCACCGCGCAGCTGCGTCCCGACGAGCTGGCCTACATCATCTACACCTCCGGTTCCACCGGTGTGCCCAAGGGCGTCTCGGTCACCCACACCGGTCTGGCGGGCCTGTGTGCCGAGCAGGTCCGCCGATTCGGCATCGATACCGATTCGCGCACCTTGCATTTCGCTTCACCCAGCTTCGATGCCAGCATGCTCGAAGTGCTGCTGGCGGTGGGGGCGAGCGCGACGATGGTCATCGCGCCGCCGGATGTGTACGGCGGTGACGAACTCACCGAACTGCTGCGTACCGAACGGGTGACTCACGCCTTCATCACGCCGGCAGCGCTGGCCGGTCTCGATGCCACCGTGCTGCCCGAGCTGCGTGCGCTCGCCGTCGGCGGCGAGGCCTACCCACCGGAGCTGATCGCGCGGTGGGCGCCGGGTCGCTCCTTCTTCAACGTCTACGGCCCGACCGAAACCACCATCGTCTGCGCCATGAGCGACCGGCTCGACCCCGGCGACGTGGTGACGATCGGTAACACGATCCCCGGCATGACGGCGGTGGTCCTCGACGCCCGGCTGCACCCGGTGCCCGACCGCGTCCCCGGCGAGCTGTACCTGGCAGGCGCCGGGCTGGCCCGCTGCTACCACGACCGCGCCGGGCTCACCGCGAGCCGTTTCGTCGCCGACCCGGCGGGCGGCGGCAGGCTCTACCGCACCGGTGACCTGGTGCAATGGGAGCCGGTGCCCGGTGGGATGGGCCTGAAATTCCTCGGCCGCACCGACGCGCAGGTGAAGCTGCGCGGTTTCCGCATCGAATTGGGCGAGGTCGACGCCGTGCTCTCGGCCGACGACTCGGTGCACTTCGCCGCGACGCTGATCAGGACGCTGCCCAGCGGGGTCGACGCCCTCGTCGCCTATGTGGTGCCCGCGCCCGGCGCGACCGTCGATCCGGCGGCGCTGACTCGGCTCGCCGAGCAGCGGTTGCCGCAGCACGCGGTGCCGTCGGCCGTCGTGGTGCTCGACGAACTGCCACTGACTCCGGTCGGCAAACTCGACCACCGCGCCCTGCCCGACCCCGAGCTGACCACACGCGGATTCGCCGAGCCGCGAACCGACGCCGAACGCACCGTCGCCGAGGTCTTCGCCGAGCTGCTCGGCACCGACCGGGTGGGCCGCGACGACGACTTCTTCGCGCTCGGCGGCAATTCCCTGCTCGCCACCCGCCTGGCCGGGCGCCTGGGCGCGCTCACCGGCGTCAGGGTGCCCGCGCGCACCGTGTTCGAGCACGCGAGTGTGGCCGCGCTGGCGACCGCGCTGGCCGACCTCGTCGCCGACACCCGTGTGCCGTTGACCCGCCGCGAGCGTGGTGCGCGGATTCCGCTGTCGCTGGCCCAGCAGCGCATGTGGTTCATGGCCCGCCTCGACCCCGATGCGAGCACCTACAACATTCCGGTCGCGCTTCGCCTGTCCGGTCCGCTCGATACCGCCGCCCTCACCGCCGCCCTCGACGATGTGCTCGAACGCCACGAAGTGCTGCGTACGGTCTACCCCGAACACGACGGCCAGGGCTACCAGCAGGTCCTTCCGGTGGCCGCGGCCGGTCTCGAGGTGGCGGTGACCGCGATAGCGGAGTCCGACCTGCGCGGTGAGCTCGCCAGGCACACCTTCGGTGGGTTCGATGTGTGCGCCCGGGTTCCCGTGCGCGCCACCGTCTTCCAGCTCTCGGCGACCGAGCATGTCCTGGCCGTGGTGGTGCACCACATCGCCACCGACGGCTTCTCCCTCGGCCCGCTCACCCGCGATCTGATGACGGCCTACAGCGCCCGCACCGAGGGCCACGCCCCCGCCTGGTCACCGCTGCCGGTGCAGTACGCCGACTACACCCTGTGGCAGCACGAAGTGCTCGGCGCCGCAGACGATCCCGCCTCCCTGTTGGCCCGCCAGCTCGACTTCTGGCGCACCGCGCTGGCGGGCGCGCCCGCCCTGCTCGAGCTGCCCACCGACCGTCCGCGCCCACCGATCGCGAGCACCAGGGGCGCCGCGCACCACTTCGCCTTCGACGCCGACTTGCATCGGGCACTGGAAACCCTCGCCCGCGAACACAATGCCTCGCTGTTCATGGTGGTGCGCACCGCACTGGCGGTGCTGTTGGCCCGGATGGCGGGCACCGACGACGTCACCCTCGGCGCCCCGGTCGCCGGTCGTGGTGAGCCCGAACTCGACGACCTGGTCGGCATGTTCGTCAACACCGTCGTGCTGCGCACCCGGATCGCGGCGGGGGAACCCTTCGCCGCCCTGCTCGACCGGGTCCGCGAGAGCGATCTGGCGGCCTTCGGGCACGCCGACGTGCCGTTCGAACGTCTTGTGGCCGAACTGGATCCACCCCGCACCCAGGCGCATCATCCGCTGTACCAGGTGGCGTTGTCGTTCCAGAACTTCGGTGCCGCACGCCTGGAACTGCCCGAATTGAGTGTGGCGGCAGTCGATCTGGGCGACGAGGTGGCCCCGGTCGACCTGCAGTTGACGGTGGTTCCCCAGGAAGACGGGGACGGACCGGCCGGGCTGCGGTGTTCGTGGCGTTACGCCACCGCGCTGTTCGACGAGTCGACCATGGCGGCGCTCGGCGCCCGACTCGGAACGCTGCTCGCGGCCGCCGTGGCCCACCCGGACCACGCCGTGGGTGATCTGCCGTTGCTCACCGAGTCCGAGCGGACCGAACCGGCCGGTGAGCTGCGGCTGGTTCCCGACGTGACGCTGCTCGACGAGTTCCGCACGCAGGCGTCGCGCACGCCGGAGGCGCCCGCGGTGACGTTCGCCGATCGGACCCTGACCTACCACGAGCTCGCGAGCCGGGTCAACCGGCTGGCCCGGTTGCTCGTGGCGACCGGGGTCGGGCCGGGCAGCACCGTCGGGGTGGCGATCCGGCCGTCGCTCGACCTGGTCGTCGCCATGTACGCGGTCTTCGCGGCGGGCGGTGCGTATGTGCCGATCGACCCGGAGTCGCCCGCCGAACGCCGCGCCGACATCCTGACCGCCGCGCGCCCGGCCTGCGTGCTCAGCACGGTCGCCGACACCGTCGAGGTCGACGACCTGCCCGTGATCTCGGTCGACCTGGTCGCGAATTCCGGTGCGCTGAAAGCCTTCTCGGACACGTGGCTCACCGACGCCGACCGGCTGCGTCCGCTGCGGACCCTCGACCTCGCCTACGTGATCTTCACCTCGGGTTCCACCGGCAAACCCAAGGGTGTCGGTGTACCGCATTCGGCGATCGTGAACCAGACCGCGTTCATGGTCGGCGAGTACGCGGTCGGCGCCGCCGATATTGTGCTGCAGTCGATTCCGTTCACCTTCGACGCCTCGATGATCGGTTTCGCGACCCCGCTGCGCGCCGGGGCCCACATGGTCGTCGCCGCCGCACACGGACTCACCGACCCCGCCTACCTGGCGGATCTCATCGCGCGCCACGGTGTCACCGGCACGACCATCGTGCCGTCGGTGCTGCAGATGCTCCTCGACGCCGCGCCCGCGGGCGTACTGCGGACGCTGCGTGCGGTCTGGGTGGGCGGTGAGGCGCTGCCGAACGCGACCATCGCCCGTTTCGCCGCCGCCACCTCCGGCCGGCTGCACAACCTGTACGGGCCGACCGAGGCGACCGTCTCGATCACCGCCGCCGACGTCACCGAGGTGGGTGACGGCATCGTCCCGATCGGCCTGCCGCACTGGAACTCTCGCGCCCATGTGCTCGACGCCCGGCTGCGGCCGGTGCCCCTCGGCACGCCCGGCGAGCTGTACCTGGCCGGTGCGCAGCTGGCCCGCGGATACCTGGGGAGCCCCGGTCGCACGATGGAGCGGTTCGTGGCCGACCCCTACGGTCCGGTCGGCGAACGCATGTACCGCACCGGTGACCTGGTGCGCCGCCTGCCCACCGGCGAACTGACCTACCTCGGCCGCACCGACGTGCAGCTCAAACTGCACGGCCTGCGCATCGAACCCGGCGAGATCGAGGCGGCACTGCGCGCGCATCCGTCGGTGGCCGGTGCGGCGGTGACGGTGCACCACGAACAACTCGTCGGTTACGTCACGCCGTCCGGTGTCGATGTCGCCGAGGTGCTGGCCACCGCGCGAACCCTGTTGCCGCCGTACATGATCCCGCACCGGGTGCTCGCGCTCGACGAGTTCCCGCTCGGCGCGACCGGCAAGCTCGATCGTAAGGCGCTGCCCGCACCCGCGCGCGAGATCCGTGAGTACCAGGCACCGGTCACCGACGACGAACGAGTCGTCGCGGAGGTGTTCGCGAGCGTGCTCGAGCTGGAGCGGGTGGGCCGCGACGACGACTTCTTCGTCCTCGGCGGTACTTCGCTGTCGGCCATCCGGGTGCGTGCGAGCTTGGCCGAACGGCTCGGCATCGAGGTCGCATTGCGACTGCTGTTCAGCTATCCGCTGGTCAGCGACCTGGCGCTGGCACTGCGCGACGAGAAGGCGGCCTCCTCGACCGGCCCCGATCCGGCGCTCGACCGGGTGCTCGATCCGTCGATCACCCTCGACGGGTGCACCCCACCGCGCTCGGGCGAACCGGCGAACATCCTGCTCACCGGCGCCACCGGATTCCTCGGCAGCTTCCTGCTGCGCGAACTGCTCGAACACACCACCGCGACCGTCCACTGCCTGGTGCGCGCCGCCGACCCCGACACCGCACTCGACCGGGTGGTCGCCACGGCGGCCGGATACGGCATCGAGGTCGATCGGGCCCGATTGGCCGGTGTCCCAGGCGATCTCGCCCGGCCGCAGCTCGGCATCGACCCACGCCGCTTCGCCGAACTGGCCGACCGGATCGACGTGATCTACCACAACGGCGCCCTGGTGAATCATCTCGAGCCGTACGGGCGGATGCGCGAGGCCAATGTCGGTGGAACCACCGAGGTGCTGCGCCTGGCCACCACCACCCGCGTCAAGGCGGTGCACTACGTATCGACGACGTCGGTGCTCGCGGGCATTCCGCAGGCCGACGGCGTGCCTGCCGGGCTTCCGGGCTACGCGCTCACCAAGTGGGTCGCCGAACAGTTGATGCACACGGCGGCCGAGCGCGGCGTGCCGATCGCGGTGTACCGGCCCGGCCTCATCACCGGTGATTCCCGCACCGGCGTCGCACCGGCCGAGGACGCCTGGTGGACGATGCTTCGCTCGATGCTTGTGCTCGGCACGGCCGTCGACGTGCGCTCGGTCGCGATCGGGATGGCGCCGGTCGACTACGTCGCGGCGGGCATCGTGCGGCGGTCACGTGACGATTCGGCGCTGGGCCAGGTGTTCCGGGCGGCGGGTCCGGAGGTGCCGCTCGGCATCGTCTACGACGAGATCGTGCGGCGCGGTTACCGTTTCGACTTCATCGATCCGATGGAGTTCGGGCAGATCCTCACCACGGCCGCCGAACAGCCGGGGGTCGACCCGATGCTGGCGCGTGCGTCGGCACTGAGCGGCAACTATGTGGCGGCGGTCGCGGCGGCGGGGGCGAGCTCGGTGCTCGACGCGGTCGAGTCGAGCAGCGTCGAGTCGGCCGAAACGCTGCCCATCGATATTCCGGCGGTCGACGCGGCCGTCATCGCCCGCTATTTCGACCACTACATCGAGACCGGGTTCTTCCCGGCCCCGGCGGGCGTCGCCTGAGCCGGTCCCGCGCCCGGGCGGGCGCGGGACCAGGTTCTCACTTGGCGTAGTCGTAGAAACCGCGACCGGTCTTGCGGCCGAGGCGACCCGCGTCGACCATGCGGCGCAGCAGTGCCGGCGGGGCGTAGTGCGGCTCGGCGAACTCGGCGTACAGAGACTCGGCGGCGGCGAGCGCGATGTCGAGGCCGACGGTGTCGAGCAGCGTCAGCGGGCCCATCGGGTAACCGCAGCCGCCCTTCATCGCGGTATCGATGTCCTCGGCGGTGGCGTAACCCGACTCGAGCATCCGGATCGCGGAGCACAGGTACGGGATGAGCAGCGCGTTGACGATGAAACCGGAACGGTCACCGGCCTGCACGGTCAGCTTGCCGAGGGTGTTCTTGGCGTAGTCGGTGACGGCCTCGGCCGCCTCGGGCGCGGTGACCAGGGTGGAGATGATCTCGACCAGCGGCATCACCGGCACCGGGTTGAAGAAGTGCACGCCGACCACGCGCTCGGGGCGCTGCGTGGCACCGGCCACCTTGATCACGGGGATCGAGGAGGTGTTGGTGGCCAGGATGCCCTCGGGCTTGACGATCTTGTCCAGCTTGCCGAAGATCTCGTACTTCAGCGACTCGATCTCCGGGGCGGCCTCGATCACCAGGTCGCGGTCGGCGAACTCGTCCATGTCCAGGGTTACCCGCACGCGGGCGATGGCCGCGTCGGCGTCTTCCTGGGAGATCTTGCCGCGCGCCACACCCTTGCTGATCGAGGTGGCGATGCGCTGCTGCGCGGCATCGGCGAACTCCTGCTTGGTCTCGAGCACGAGCACCGAGCTGCCCGCCTTGGCACACACCTCGGCGATACCCGCACCCATCGTGCCGCCACCGATTACACCGATCAACTCCACTGCAGAACTCCCAACATCGCGTTTCCCTGGCTGTCCCGGCGATTATTTCACCTCCCCTGGCACTCAGTGCCAGGGGAGGTGGAACGTGGCCTATCCCACTGGTGTCAATTCCGGCTTGTCCGGATCCGGTCGTCGGCGACCGAGCACGGAATGCCTGCGGCCGTAGGCGAAGTAGACGACGACACCGAGTGCCATCCAGATGATGAACCGCAGCCAGGTCTCGATGGAGAGGTTGACCATCAGCCACAGGCAGGCCAGCGCGCCGAGGACCGGAACAACCGGGACGAACGGCACGCGGAACCCGCGCGGCAGGTCGGGGCGGGTGCGGCGCAGGACAAGCACGCCCACCGCCACCAGCACGAAGGCGACCAGCGTGCCGATATTGACCATTTCCTCGAGCGTGCCGAAGTCGACGAACCCGGCGAGCAGCGCGCAGATCACACCGACGATCACGGTGAGCCGCACCGGCGTGCCCTTGCGACCGGTCTGGGCCAAGCTGCGGGGGAGCAGTCCGTCGCGGGCCATGGCGAACAGCACCCGGGTCTGCCCGAGGAACATCACCATGACCACCGTCGAGAGCCCGGCCAGGGCGCCGATGGCGATGATGTTCTTCACCCAGGTGGCGCCGTGGATGGCGAACGCTGTTGCGAGGGTGGCATTTCCGTCGGCGAGCTGGGTGTAGGAGACCATGCCGGTGAGGACCAGCGACACCGCGATGTAGAGCACGGTCACGATGGCCAGCGAACCCAAGATGCCGCGCGGGATGTCGCGCTGCGGGTTGCGGGTCTCCTCGGCGGTGGTGGCGACGACATCGAAGCCGATGAAGGCGAAGAACACCAGGCTGGCGGCGGCGAGCAGGCCGTACCAGCCGTAGCTGGTGCCGCCGGACCCGGTGACGAAGGCGAACAGTGACTGCCGCAGCCCCTCGGCCTTCTCCGACGGCTCGGCGGGCGGAATGTAGGGCGACAGGTTCGACGGCTTGAAGTAGGTCGCGCCGACCACGAGCACCAGCGCGATCACGCCGAGCTTGATGGCGACGGCGATGGCCGAGACCCGCGACGACAGCTTCGTCCCGGTGGCCAGCAGCACGCCGACCACCGCGATGATCACCACCGCACCCCAGTCGAAACTCACCGACCCGATGTGCACCACCGGTGCCGACGAGCCGAGCACGTCACCGAGATATTGCGACCAGCCCTTGGCGACCACGGAGACCGCGAGCGCGAATTCCAGGATCAGATCCCAGCCGATGATCCAGGCGATCACCTCACCGAAGGTGGCGTAGGCGAAGGTGTACGCGCTGCCGGCCACCGGAACGGTAGAGGCGAACTCGGCGTAGCAGAGGGCGGTGAGCCCGCACGCGATCGCCGCGAAGACGAACGCGAGCGAGACCGCGGGCCCGGCCACCGTGCCCGCGGTGCGGGCGGTGAGGGTGAAGATGCCCGCACCGATCACCACCGCGACACCGAAGATCGTGAGGTCCTTCGCCGTCAGGTCCTTGCGCAGCTTGGCATCGGGATCGTCGGTGTCCCGGATCGATTGCTCGACAGATTTCGTGCGGAACAACCCGCTCGTGATCGCCACTGTGTCTCCTCCTTGAAACTCGGGCGCGCTCAGAGCGAGCGGGGGATGGCGTCGAGGCGGCGTTCGGCGAACCGATTGGCAGCGGCACCGGTGGCGATACCGTCGGCTTTCGCCGCGGCGATGATCTCGCGGCAGCGCGGGAAGATGTCGGTGACTTCGGCTTCCACCTCGGCGGGTGGGGCGGCGCGCAATTCGCCTGCCACCTGGATGAGTCCGCCGCTGTTGGCGACGAAGTCGGGGACCCAGGTGATGCCGCGTTCGGTGAGTGCCTGCTCCACATCGGGGGTGGCGAGCTGGTTGTTGGCCGCGCCGCAGACGAGTTTGGCCTCGATCGTCGCGGCGGTCGAGGCGGTGAGGGTGGCGCCGAGCGCGCAGGGGGCGTACACGTCGACCGGTGCGGTCGAGACCGTGGACAGCAGCCGGACCTCGGGGTGCTCGGAGGCGATGCGGCGCAGTGCCGCTTCGTTCACATCCGTCACGCAGACCTCGGCGCCGTCGGCGAGCAGCAGGGCGGTGAGCTCGCGGCCGACCTTGCCGACGCCTTCCACGCCGACGGTGCGCCCGGCCAGTGTCGGTGCGCCCCACACGGATTCGGCGCCCGCGCGCATGGCCTGGAACACGCCGAGCGCGGTGAGCCGGGCGCTGTCACCGCTGCCGCCCGCGGCGACGCTGCGGCCGGTGACATAGCGGGTGTGCCTGCCGATGATGTCGAGGTCGTCGGTGGTGGTGCCCACATCGCCCGCGGTGATGTAGCGGCCGCCGAGGGTGTCGACGAAGCGCGCGTAGGCGGCGAGCAGTTCCTCGCTCTTCATCGTCGCCGGGTCACCGATGATGACGGCCTTGCCGCCGCCGAGGTCGACACCCGCGGCGGCGGCCTTGTAGGTCATGCCCCAGGACAGTCGCAGCACGTCCTGCAACGCCGCGGATTCGTCGGCGTAGGGGTAGAAGCGGGTGCCGCCGAGGGCGGGGCCGAGCACCGTGGAGTGGATGGCGATGATCGCCTTCAGCCCGGACCTGTCGTCCTCGCAGAACACCACCTGCTCGTGGGCGCGGGCACTCAACTCGTGCGATCGTCCGAAAACTCCTGCTTCGGGGTGTGCGACGGTCACTGTCGATCCTTTCCGGTTGCCTCCACCACGGGTCGTGTCCGGGTGGTTCGTTCGTGCCGCGGGTCTGCGGCCTGATGTCGCTGACGGGCGCCGATGGATTCGGCGCCGTGATCACTCAGAAGTCGATGCCGAGATCGCGCAGCCCGGCGCGGTACAGCTCGACATTGGCGAGTTTGATGTCCTCGTAGCCGCGCACGAGGTCGGCGAGAGCGGCTGCCGCAGTGGCTGTCTCGTAGTTCTCCTCGGTCAGCCCGGCGGCGAGCCGCGTCACCATCGCGGTGTAGTGGGCCAGCAGTTCGCGTTCGACCTTGCGCACATGGGCGTAGCCGAACGGGTCGAGCTTCGTGCCGCGCAGGAACTTGCCCTTGGCGAGGACCTTCAGCGCCAGATGGGATTTCGGCGCGAGCCCGATCTTCTTCTTCCGGCCCATGGCGCGCAGGACGGGCGGGTGCAGCTTGTAGGTGAGCTTCTCGCCACCCGGCACCTGGGCCTGTACCTCGGCGAGGAACGCCGGGTCGACCAGTAGCCGCGCCACTTCGTACTCGTCCTTGTACGCGGTGAACTTGTACAGCCCACGTGCTACCGCCTCGCTGAACTCGGTGCGCTCGGTAACGGAACGTTCTGCCGCCCAGACGCTTTCGACCGTGTCGATGTAGCGTCGGGCCACCGTCGTGTTCTGGTAGCCGACCAACTCACCGGCTCGCCGTTCCACGATCCGTCGTACCTCGCCTTCGAAGCCGGTATTGGCCAACAGCTCAGCCGGTGCGGTCGGCGGAATCCGCCGCGGCTGCCCCTCATCGACAGCCGCGGCGAAGGCCGCCGGATCCGCGACGGCGACACGACCCCAGCGGAACGCGGCAAGGGTGGCCGCCACGGCGACCCCGTTGATCCCGATGGCTTCCTCGATCGCCGCCACGGGCAACCGCAAGCCACCCGCCTGCACCGCCGCGCCGACGACGAGGAAATTGGCGGCCGCGGTGTTGCCGAACAGGGTCTCCGCGGCCGCGAGTGCGTCGAAGTGGTCGATCGAACGGGTCACGGCTGCAAGACGATTCAGCAAGGCATCGGTCTCGGGGTAGGACGTCGACTTGTCGTACACCATGTCGCCGGTCGGTGTCTTGCTCGTCGACGCCACGGCCACCGTGCTCGCCGCGTTGCCGTAGCGCAGGTACCGGGGATCGGTGGCGGTCAGCAGGTCGACCGCGAGCAGACAGTCCGCGCTGCCCGGGGTGAGCCGGTTGGCTGGTTCGAGCTCCGAGCCCGAGAACCGCAGATGCGACACCACGGGCCCGGCCTTCTGACTCAGGCCGATCTGATCAAGCGTCTCCACCTCGTACCCGGCGCGCAGGGCGGCCGTAGCCAGCACCTGGTTCACCGTGACGATGCCGGTGCCGCCGATGCCCGCGATGAGCACGTTCTGAGTGCGCTGCGGCACGCCCGGTGCCGGATCCGGAACGGAGGGCGGCTCCAGGATTTTGCGGCCGGCACGCTTGTCGGGTGACACCTCCACCGTCACGAACGATGGGCAGTCGCCGTCCAGGCAGCTGTAGTCGGTGTTGCAGGAGGTCTGATCGATGCGGGTCTTGCGCCCGAATTCGGTGTCGACGGGCTGCACGGACAGGCAGTTCGACTTGGTGCCGCAATCGCCGCAGCCCTCGCAGACGGCCTCGTTGATCACCACGCGGGTGTTGCGCACCGGCAGTGTGCCGCGTTTGCGCTGCCTGCGGGCGTCGGCGGCGCAGTGCTGGTCGTAGATCAGCACGGTGACGCCCTCGATCTCGCGCAGCATCCGCTGGGCTTCGTCGAGCCGGTCACGATGCCACAGCAGCGTCCCCTCGGCCAGCGCCCGCTTGCTGTGCCGCTTCGGCTCGTCGGCACAGACGATGATCTGCTTCACGCCCTCCACGGTGAGTTTGTGGGTGAGCTGCGCGACGGTGAGCATGCCGCCCACCTCCTGCGCCCCGGTCATCGCGACGACCTCGTTGTAGAGCAGTTTGTAGGTGATGTTCACCCCCGCCGCCACGCACGCCTGCACGGCCAGCTGCCCGGAATGGAAGAACGTTCCGTCGCCGATGTTCTGGAACAGGTGCGGCACATCGGTGAACGGTGCCTGCCCGATCCACTGACTGCCCTCGCCACCCATCTGCGTCAGCCCGGTGACGGCGCTGTCGGCGCGGCCCGACATGGTGACCAGCGTGTGACAGCCGATGCCGCCGCCACCGATCGAGCCCTCGGGCAGGGCGGTGGACCGGTTGTGCGGGCAGCCGCTGCAGAAGTACGGCGTGCGCTTGGTGCTGAGCACCTCCAGCGGAAGTGCGGGCGGCGCAGCTCTTTTCAGCTCGACGCGCTCGCGCAGCACCCGGCGCAGCGGGGCGAGCAGCCGCCCGGCGTCGAGTTCGCCGTCGACCGGCATCAGCCGGGCGCCGCGCTGGTCGTGCTTGCCGAGGATGCGTGGGGTGTGCTCGGTGCCGTAGAGGATCTCGCGGATCTGGGTCTCGATGAAGGCGGTCTTGTCCTCGACCACGATCAGTTCCTCGAGTCCACGGGCGAACTCGGTGACCTTGGCCGGGCCGATCGGATAGGGCATCCCGATGCGCAGCAACCGGATTCCGGCCCGGTGCATCGCGGCCTCGTCGACGCCGAGTTCGAGCAGTGCTTGGCGCACGGCGTCGAATGTCGTTCCGGTGGCGGCGATGCCGACCTTCGCCTCCGGCGGGTCCACCTCGATGCTGTCGATGGCATTGGCCGCGCCGTAGGCGTGCACCATCGCCCAGCGCGGGCCGTACAGGTCCGCCTCGGCGAGCAGGCTGTCGGTCGGAGCGGCCATCGGGCGCTGCCGATACGTGAAGGGCCGTCCCTCCCACTGCACCTCGGGCACCGTCACGGCGAGGTCGGCCACGTCGGCGTCGACCGTCCACGCGCCGTCGGCGACATCGGCGACGATCTTCAACGCCACCACACACCCCGAGGCCCGCGACAGCGCGATGCCCTGCATACCGAGCGTGATGATCTCCTCGGCATTGCGCGGGAACAACACCGGCACACCCATCGCGGCCAGCGAACGTTCACTCACAGCGGGCACGGTCGACGACTTCGACGACGGATCGTCACCGACCAGCAGCAACACCCCGCCACGCGGGTTCACCCCGTACATGTTGGCGTGGCGGATGGCGTCGGTCGCCCGGTCCACACCGGGGCCCTTGCCGTACCAGACGCCGAGCACGCCGTCGTGGGTCGGGCGCCCGGCGGGCAGGTCGGCCTGGCTGCCCCACACCGAAGTGGCGGCCAATTCCTCGTTGAGTCCCGGCACGAAGGTGATGTCGTGTTCGGTGAGCACCTCCGGCATGCCGAGCAGCATCTTGTCGACCCCACCCAGCGGACTGCCCTGGTACCCCGAGACGAAGGTCGCGACCCGGCGCCCGGCGCGGATGTCACGCACATGCTGTTCCACCAGCAGCCGGGCGATGGCCTGGACCCCGGTGAGCAGGACCGGACCCGCGCCGGACCGATACCGGTCGGCCAGATCGTAGGACCCGGCCGGTTCGGCCAGCGGTCGGGCGGTGGAACAGACGACGCTGGTCATGAACACCTCACTGCACGAAGGAAAACTGCTACCCGTGCTGCGAAATGTGCCGTGAAGGGGTGAACTGTGTCAACAGTCACACAAAAAGTTGATCAGACTGCTCAAAAGTGATCTAGGACACTGAGGCGGATGAGTCAAACTGCTCGAGCCGAGAGACCTAGCTCACATCGTCGTCGGATCGCCGTGCCGTCAGATCCTCGACCAGCGGCAGGCTCCGATACCCGATCGGTGTAGCCAGCGCGAGCATCGTCTCGGTATGGTTGACCCCATCGATGGCGTGCACCCGCTGAATGATCTCCAGCAGATCCTGCTGTGAGCGCGCGGCCACCCGGACCAGCAGATCGGCGCGACCGGTCGTCGCGTGTACCTCGAGCACATGCGGGAAGTCGCGCAACCGCTCGATGATCGGGTCCATCTTGTTCTGATCGAGCTCGATTCCGAGAAACGCGTGCACCGCGAACCCGATCGCCGCCACATCGATATCCGGCGGATACCCCCGTACCGCCCCCGAGGATTCGAGCCGCTTCATCCGCGCCTGCACCGTGTTGCGCGCGATCCCGAGCCGCTGCGCCAGTTCGAGAATCGGCGCCCGGGGATCCCGCGCCAGCTCGGCGAGCAACGCGGCGTCGACAGCATCGAACTTGATGGCCATCCGCGCATTCTGGCACAACGGAAATGGAGTGAAAGAGATGAAGACCGAACGGATCACCGATGGTGGGGAGCGGCTGCTCCTCGAGAATATGCTCGACCGCAACCGCGAAGCGCTCATCGATACCGCGCGCGGGTTGTCGGAAACCGACGCGCGCAGACGTCTCGTCCCATCGCTCACCACGCCGATCTCGCTCCTCAAGCACGCCGCGGGTGCGGAACGGATCTGGTTTCAGCGGTTCTGGGCCGGGCTCGCGGAGTCCGAATGTGACGGGTACTCGCGCCGCGACGAAGGTACGTTCGCCGTGTCCGACGACGAATCGCTGGACGACGTCATCGCCGAGTTCGAACGCGCGAGTCGCCGCTCCCGCGACATCGCCGCCCGCTTCGACCTCGACGACATCCTCGACATCCCCGGCGAGGGAAGGGTCAGCATGCGCTGGACACTGCTCGCCATGATCGAGGAGTTCGCCAGACACGCAGGCCACGGCGATATTCTTCGCGAGCAGATCCGGTGGAACTCATCGCACGCCTACCCCAATTCTTCGGCCAGCCCGATCAGCAACCCTTCGGGACCGCGCACGTAGCAGAGCCGATAGACATCCTCGTACCGCACCACCTCGTCGACCACCCGCGCACCGTGCTTGCGCAAGCGTTCGAGTGTGTCGTCGAGGTCGTCCACCTGGAACATGACCCGCAGATAGCCCAGCGCGTTCACCGGGGCCGTGCGGTGATCGGCGACCACCTCGGGCTCGAGAAAACGCGAGAGTTCGAGCCGACTGTGCCCATCCGGCGTGTGCATCATGGCGATCTCGACCCGCTGGTCCCCGAGCCCGGTCACCCGCCCGGCCCACTCGCCCGCCACCACGGCCCGCCCCTCGAGCTCCAAACCGAGCTCCTGGAAGAACTCGATCGCCACCCCGAGATCCTCGACGACGATGCCGACATTGCTCATGCTGACTGCCATGCGGTTCATCGTAGGGTGCATCGCCGCACCGAATCCGCGATCGCGCGGTGCATACCATCGTCGCCGACAGCATCAGTCCAACGGCGCGCTGGGTGGCTGCGCGATCAGGCCACGGGATCGACCACACTGGAGGTACGCACAGTCCAAGCACAGGACGCGGTTGCTCGACCCCGGCTTAAAGATGAATCCGCCGCCCGATCCGACGCCCTCTTGGCATTCGATGCACAAAGCACCGAACTGATTCAGCTGCATTCTCAGTCGCAATCGGTCCTCCTGACCGGTCCATACTTCCTTGACATTGATGCCTAGAGATCAATTGCTGCTGAGCAGAACGAGAACCGCCAGTACGAGACAGGCGGCGAGCAGAACCTTCACCAGCCTCGCGCGCCAAACCAACGCAGCCGCGGTGCGATTGTGCGCCTCGCGCTCGGCTTCGAGTTGGGCTTCCAGAGCGGAGGCCGCCCCGGCGTGCTGGTCGCGCTGACCGATGGCCTTCTCTATCAGCGACCGAGCCTCTCGAACGTTGCAGCATCACGGGCCTTTTGGCGCTTGCCTTTTCGACCTTGTCCTGCTCGAGCGACAGCTCGGCCTTGGCGCTCTTCAGATCTGATTCCACCGCCTCGATCCGCGCGCTCTGCTTGCGCACTGTCGTGCTGAGCCGCTCGATCTTGTCCGTCGCCTTGCCGAGTTCACTGCCAAGTCGCTCGATCTTCTCTGCCTGCTGCTTGGTGTACTGCGCCCAGTCCTGCACGGTGGCCCATCCCGCCTTCTCGGAGTCTCGATAGGCCCACGCGATCTCGCCGTCGAGCCATTGATGCAATGCCTGCCGCACTGGCCGGATGGCTGTCCTGAGTCCACCGCTCGGGGTGAGCGCAAGGAAGCCGAACTCGGTTCTGTAGCCATCGCCGCCGGGCTTGAACCCGTGAAGGCCGAGCGTGGGCAGCTTCTCGACCCACGTATAGCCGCGGGTCAATCACATGACCTCGTCGGCGCCGGCGCGTCGAAGATCTGCCGTTCGCTCCTGAGCGGCAGCGAAGCTCAGCGAGGACCATTGGACTTCGACTGCGAACCGTCGGCCGTCACGTATCGCGAGCACATCAGGGCGGCGGTCACCGAGTTGCTGTTCGACTTCAGCGATCGCGCCGGCCTCGCGCAACTGGTCAGCGACCCAGTACTTGCATCGCTGGTGCAGAAATGACTCGTGCGCAGTCCTCTTCGCAGACGTGGAAGCCGAGGTACCTTCTCCGCTCTCGTGGCGAACGAACCGGTTTCTCTGGGTGGACAGGAACGGCGTGACGACGCGGCGGCAGAGCACGCAACGCAGACCCGGCTTCCCGATTCCGTGCCACTGCTCCCAGTTCTCATCGATGCGAATGTCGATGAGATGGTCGCGATACGGGTCTAGCGCCGCGTTCATCTTGTACGCCACGCACAGATCTTGGTTGTCCCCCATCGAGCACCCCTGCTTAACGAATGGCCGACCGCCTCAAGGTAACTCGAGCCTCTGACAAGAACATCGAGTTCGACGTTAGGCACCAAATCAATTCGTGCGGCCGCCGCCGATCCGCTCCCTGGCATCGACCGGCGAACCAGTGCAGGAATCCGCTGACTCGGGCCGCGTCAACTCGGTGAGTCCCGGCTTCATCGACACCCAGATGTACCGCGACGCCACCACCGATCCGGAGGCCGACGCACGCAACGCCGCACAGGTACCGCTGGGCGCCGTCGGTCACGGCGCGGAAGTCGCTGCGGCGGTGGCTTTTCTGGCTTCCCACGACGCCTCCTACATCACCGGGCAGGACCTCGTCATCGACGGCGGACTCGTCGGCTCGTTCCCCAACCGGTGACCCTCACCGGAAGGACTCGATGTTCTCCTCGGCCCACTGCTCGAAGGTCCTGGCCGCCGACCCCGTCACCCGCGTGACGGTGTCACGCACCCGCAGCAGCGCGTCGTCGACATCGCCACCCGTGACATCCAGGACGGCATCGGCGGCGTCCTCCCCGAAGACCGCGACCATCCCTGCCCGGGCTTCCTCGCGGGTGATCTCGGTGACCTCGACGTCGCGGTGCAGCAGCCCGGCGATGGTCGTCACCTGCTGACGCGCGCTCACCGGTGCGGGGCCGGTGAGCGCATACCGTTGCCCTCGGTGCCCGGGTTCGGTCAGCGCGACCCGGACCACCGAGGCGATATCGGCGGGATGAATCGTGGGGAGCCCGACATCGGCGTAGGGCAGCTGGACGGGCTGCCCCGCCTGGATGGTCGGCGCCCACATGAGCGCATTGGACGCGAACTGCGTCGGCCGCAGAATCGTCCAATCCATCCCACTGGCCTCGAGAATCTTCTCCACCGACGCCTTGTCGACTGCGGGACCGAGGTGAGGGTGGGTCTCCACGGTGATCGACGACACCAGAACCACATGCTCGACACCGGCTCGACGGGCGCGGTCGATGATCTCGGCGTCCGGCCCGATCCCCGTCACGAGGAACATCGACCGCACCCCCTCCAGCGCCGTCGGCACCGAGGCTGGGTCGGCCAGGTCGCCCTCGACCGCCTCGACCCCCGCCGGGAAGGCAGCTCCGGAAGGATCACGAGTGAGTGCCCTGATCGGCTCGGAGCTGAACGCCCGCAACTCTTTCAGCAACGGGCCGCCGATATTTCCGGTGGCCCCGGTAACCAGAATCATGAGCATGTCCTCTCGCGTGGTGATCGACGAACGCCACGCTAAGACCTCAACTCGACTTGGGGTCAAGGGTTCGGAGTCGGTGCCGACGGCGCACCGGCCGGGCACGGTCGCGTCCCGTTCTGACAGCATGGCGAGGTGATGAAGGCCCTGCGCTCGGCGCGAGACAAAGCACGGCGGTTGCCGGGCGCTGTCTGGTACCTGGCGGTCGGTGGCGTCACCGCTCTGCTCGCGCTGTTCGCGGTGGTCGGCCTGCTGATCGTCGGCGCCTTTTGCCTGATCGGGGTCGGGATACCGGCCCTGCCCGAGGCTGTTCGGCTGGTCCGCCCGTTGGTGTCGTTCGATCGGCGCCGAGCGGCACGCTACCTCGGTGAGCCCGCGGTGCGGGCCTATCAGCCGTTCACCGGTGGGCTGCGGCAGCGAGTCGCGACGGTGTTCACCGATCCGGCGAACCGCCGGGACTTCGGCTGGCTGGTCGCCCACGCGCTGACCGGCCTCTACCTCGCCGTATTCGCCCTCGCCCTCCCGCTCAGCACCCTCATCCAGCTGACGATCCCCGCATTCTGGCAGCTGATGCCGCCGGGGGAGGAGTTCGCCAGTTTCGGATTCGCGGTCGACTCGTGGCCGAGGGCGATACTGAGCTTCGTCCTCGCGATCCCGGTGGCCCTGGTGACCCTGCAACTCCCCGTCGCCGCGCGCTGGCAGGCGATGGCCACCCGCGCCCTGCTGAAACCACCCGAGGGCGCCCTGCTGGCAGACCGGGTCGCGGCCCTCACCGCCACCCGCGCCGCCGCGCTCGACGCGCACGGCGCCGAGCTGCGCCGCATCGAACGCGACCTGCACGACGGCGCGCAGGCCCGCCTCGCGGCGGTGATCATGCAGCTCGGACTGGCCGACCAGCTGCGCGACCAGGACCCGGACACCGCGCGCGAGCTCGTGCGCAAGGCGCAGGACACCGCGACGGCCGCGCTGGCCGAGCTGCGTGATGTGGTGCGCAACGTGTACCCGCCGGTGCTCGCCGACCGCGGACTGGCCAGTGCCGTCGCGGCCGTGGCAGCTCGCAACCCGATCCCCTGCACGCTCGACCTCCACGAGGTCGGCAGGCGCCCCGCCGCGGTGGAGGCGGCGGCGTACTTCGTCATCACCGAGGCACTCACCAACGCCACCAAGCATTCCGGTGCCACCGGCATCTCACTGGTGCTGGGCGGTGCGCCCGAGCTGTTGACGATCGAGATCCGCGACGACGGCGTGGGCGGCGCCGTGGAAACCTACGACGGCGGGCTGGCCGGAATCCGGCGCAGGGCCGAGGCACTCGACGGCCGGATGACGCTGACCAGTCCACCCGGTGGCCCTACTGTAGTGCGGGTGGAGTTGCCGTGCGGGTCATGATCGCCGAGGACAATGCCCTGCTGCGCGAGGGGCTGGTGCTGCTGCTGAGCACCGCGGGTATCGAGGTGGTCGCCGCCGTGGACAACGCCGACGACTTCCTCACGGCGGTGGCCGCTGATCGCCCGGACGCGGTGGTCGTCGATGTGCGCCTGCCGCCCACATTCACCGACGACGGCTTACGCGCGGCCGTCAGCGCACGCAAACTGCACCCCGGGCTGCCCGTGCTGGTGCTGTCGTCCTGGGTGGAGGACAGCTATGCCGCGGAACTGCTCGGCGACGGGATGGGCGGTGTCGGCTATCTGCTCAAGGAGCGGGTCGGCAAGGTCGATCGCTTCCTCGATTCGCTGCGCCGGGTCGCGGCCGGTGGCACCGCCATGGACCCCGAGGTGATCTCGCAACTGCTGGTGCGCCGCAAGGCCGACGACCCGATGGCCGCGCTGACCGCCCGCGAGCGCGAGGTGCTCGCGCTGATGGCGGAGGGCCACAACAACGCGACCATCGCCGAGCGGTTGGTGGTCAGCGAAGGCGCTGTGCACAAACACATTCGGAGCATCTTCGCGAAGCTGGGACTGTCTGCCGAGGACGTCGGGCATCGTCGGGTTCTCGCCGTGCTTGCCTATTTGAACGCGTGAAGCCCTGAACCCGTGGGGGATTCAGGGCCACACCCGATTTTGGTCAGTCGGCTCGACAGGTTATGTCGTCGGCGGGCAGTGTGCCGTCGCGGAAGTAGGTGTTCACCGCCGAGTACACGCAGGAGTTCGGGTATCGCCCGAAGATCCAGTGGATCGGCACATCCTGCAGGGTGACCATGCGGGAAGCGCTCAGATCCTCGTGCAGGGCTACAGCCCCGTCGTAGGTGGTCCTGGTGTCACCGGTGGACTGCACGATCAGCGCAGGCACCGAGTTGCGCACCACCGTGGCCGGTTCGACGGGCGGCGCCCAGAACGCGCACGGAGTGATGTTGTTGGTGAACCCGGCGAACAGCGGCTGGGTGGCGCGGGCGGCCTCGATATTGCGCCGGTAGAACTCGGGATCGCGCGGCGTGGCCACGTCACCGCACATGATCGCCATCTGCGACGAATTGTCTTTCGGCCGTGCCTTCAAGGCGAATCCGAGGGTGGAATCCAGTGTCTCGTCGGGCTGGGCGGGTTTGCCCGCGGCGGCGTCGGCGATGGTCCGGATCTGTCGGGCCACCATCTCGTACTGGTCGGGGCTGTCCAACCCGACGAACAACACCACCGGCAGCCAGTGTTCGTCGATCTCGTACTCGCTCAATCGGATCGGCGTGACGGCGGCCTGTCCGATCAGCGCTCGAACGGCCTCGCGAACCTGGGCGCGGCTGGTACCGAAGTGGTATTCCGCGTCGCGCGCCGCGACCCACTCCGCCCACAGGTCGAACGCGGCCTCGTTGAGCGGACCCATGGCCTGCATCATGCCGACCGGCCCGTACTCGTCCGGGTCGGCCGCGCTGTCGAGCACCATCCGGTCGCTGCGGTCGGGGAACATCTGCATGTACACCGCACCGAGGTAGGTGCCGTACGAGGTGCCGAAGTAACTGATCTTCTCCGCGCCGAGAAGGCCGCGGATGACGTCCATGTCCCGTGCGGTGTTGCGGGTGGTGATGTGGGGCAGCCGCGCCCCTTCGGTCGCGGCACAACGGGCGGCCAGATCACCTTGCATCGCAACGGATTCCGCGAAGCCGACCGCGTCGAGCCCCGCCGAATGCAAACCGAAGCCGACCGGCCACTTGCAATCGACGGCCGACGAGCGCCCGACACCACGCGGGTCCATCCCGATCAGGTCGTAACGAGCCCGCACCTCGGGCGTCATCGCCTTGCCGACATCGACCATGAAGTCCAGACCTTCACCACCGGGACCGCCGGAATTGGACAGCATGACGCCGCGCTGGGGGTCGGTACCGGCGATCCGGGAGATCGCCACCGTCAGCGTCGGACCCTGTGGGTCGGCGTAGTTCACCGGCACGGTGACGTCGGCGCACTGTGCCCCGGCCTCGTCCAGTTTCGGAACCCCGCAGTCTTTCCACTCAAGCTGCTGACCGGTGAACCGGTCCGGCACCGCGGTGGGTGGGTCCGCCTCTGCCTCGGGACCGGCACAGCCGATCAGGGCGGCACAGGCCATCAGGCCGGTCAGGGCGACCGTCAGCCCTTTCGCGCGCTTCACTGTTTCTCCTCGTAAGTTGTTCGGCCGCATAGGTCTTGGTAACTGGTGATCACGAAGCGCACAGGGCGGCGTCCAGCACGCTGTCCACCGCGTCGGCCTCTTCGTCGCTGGTCGGCAACTGGTTGACCGTGACGGTCACCGCGGTGCCCTCGGCCGTCACGCCGTTGCGGGTCGCGAAGCCGGGAATGCTGCCGCCGTGCCCCCACGCCTGCGCACCGCACGGCGCTGTTCGGTGGATCAGCGCCAGTCCGTAGTCCGCGCCCGGCATCCGGTCGAACGGCACGGTGCGCTGCATCTCGGCCAATTGCGCGGGCGGCACGAGCTTTCCGGACAGCAACGCGATGAAGAAGCGGTTCAGGTCGGTCGCGGTGGCGACCATGTCACCGGCGGTGGCGGCCCAGGACGGGTCGAAGTCGGTGAAATCGACCGGCTCACCGTCGACCCGCTGGTAGCCACGGGCATGCGGGCCGCGGATGCCGGTTTCGCGGGAAGCGGGCACATAGGTGTCGCGCAGACCGAGCGGCTCGAGGATCCGGCGCCCGATCTCGTCGGCGGCCGGATTGCCCGTCACCCGCTCGATCAGCAGGCCGGCCAGCAGGTAGTTGGTGTTCGTATACACCGATTTCGCGCCCGGTTCGAACTGCGGCGGTGCCGTCATCGCCCGTCGGACCAGCTCGTTCATCTCGAAGTGCTGCCAGCGCAGCGCCTCCTCGTCCGGATCGAGCTGTTCGGAATCCTGGGCTGTGATGCCGTCGCCGGAGCCACGACCGAGATAGTCGGGCACGCCACTGGTGTGCTGCAACATCTGCCGCACCGTGATCCGGTTGCCGTCGTTGCCGCTGCCGCGCACCACCCCGGGCAGGTAGCGCTCGATCGACGCGTCCAGGTCGACCTTGCCCTCGGCGACCAACTGCATGATCACCGTGGTCACATAGGTCTTGGTGTTGCTCCCGATCCGGACGCGCGCGTCGTCCGGGAACGGTGCGCCGGTGCCCAGGTCACCGACGCCCGCACTGAACGTCCGATGCCCGCCGGGCCCATCGATCACCACCTGGACACCTGGGAATCCCTGGCGAACCACCGCGTCCATCGCGGCGGCCACCGCGGGCGGCGGCATCGTCACCACCTCGTCCGATGCCCCCACCGACGTCCCACCCCCGCACGCGGCCACCGCGAGCACCGCACCCACCACAACAACTGAAAGGCCCGCTTTACCGGAGTTCCACCGAAATCGGTTCATGAGCAGTGTCTTTTCTCCTGTTCGAGCCGGAAATCATCGGTGCGTTTCCGACGATTTCGAGCCTAGGAATCGACAACCCGCCCGCCCATGCCACGCGCACCCGAATACGGGCTCCCGCCTGCTGCCCCGAGGTGGTAGTGCCAGCACCACCACGCCTGCTCACCGGGCCTCTTGCCGGCGATCCAGGAATGGCGATCCAGGAATACAGACAGGTGTGATGCGTGTTGAGAGTCGTGGACGAGTCCGAGAAAATCGTAGGAAGCAGGGGTGGACCCCGAAGATGACCAGGTCAGCGGTGGTATAGGCTTTGTCGGTCATGAAGTCGGCTTATTCGGGTGCGCCCAAGACGGTCTACCTCGATCATGCGGCGACCACTCCGATGTTGCCTGCCGCTGTCGAGGCGATGACGGCTGCCTTGGGGATGGTGGGGAACGCCTCGTCGCTGCACGGGTCGGGGCGGGCCGCCCGGCGGACGCTCGAGGAGGCGCGGGAGTCGATCGCCGCTGAGTTGGGGGCGCGGCCGTCGGAAGTGATCTTCACCTCTGGGGGCACCGAGAGCGACAATCTCGCGATCAAGGGGATTTTCTGGGGGCGTCGGGCGGCCGATCCGCGCCGGACCCGCCTGGTGGTGAGCTCCGTCGAGCATCACGCGGTGCTCGACGCGGTGGAGTGGCTCGAGCAGCACGAGGGTGCGCAGGTGAGCTGGTTGCCCGTCGACGGCGAGGGTGTGGTGTCGCCGCACACGCTGCGCGAAGTGCTCGAGGCGCACGGTGACGAAGTGGCGCTGGTGAGCGTGATGTGGGCCAACAACGAGGTCGGCACCGTCCAGCCGATCGCCGAATTGGCTGCCGTCGCACAGGAATTCGACATTCCGATGCACAGCGACGCGATCCAGGCGGTGACCCAGGTTCCGGTCGATTTCGGGGCGAGCGGGCTGGCCGCGCTGAGCGTCGCGGGGCACAAGGTCGGCGGTCCGCACGGTGTCGGCGTGCTGCTGCTGGGTCGGCAGGTGCCCTGTGTGCCGCTGATCCACGGTGGCGGGCACGAACGCGACTTGCGTTCGGGAACCTCCGACGTGGCGGCCGCCGTCGGCTTCGCCGCCGCCCTGCGCGCCGCCTCCGTCAAGGCGGCACACAGACTGAAAGGCTTGCGCGACAAGCTGATCGCCGGTGTGCTCGCGCTGGAACCCGACGCTGTGCTCAACGGTCCGGCCGACGAACGCAGACTTCCCGGCAACGCCCACTTCACCTTTCCCGGTTGCGAGGGCGACTCCCTGCTGATGCTGCTCGACGCCGCCGGTATCGAATGCTCGACCGGCTCGGCGTGCAACGCGGGGGTGGCCTCGCCGAGTCACGTCCTGATCGCCATGGGTGTCGAGCCGTGGCAGGCGCGCAGTTCGCTGCGGTTCTCGCTGGGCCACACCTCGACCGAATCCGATATCGACACATTGCTGACCGTGCTGCCGCAGGTCATCGAAAGGGCCAGGGCCGCGGGTCTGGCCGGCGCTAGAGGAGGTGCCTGATGCGAGTACTTGCCGCCATGAGTGGTGGAGTCGATTCGGCGGTGGCCGCGGCGCGGGCCGTGGACGCCGGTCACGAGGTGGTCGGGGTGCACCTGGCGCTGTCCGCGTCGCCGGGCACCTTGCGCACCGGCTCGCGTGGCTGCTGCTCCAAGGAAGACGCCGGTGACGCCCGCCGCGCCGCCGATGTGCTCGGCATCCCGTTCTACGTGTGGGACTTCGCCGACCGCTTCAAAGAAGACGTGATCGACGACTTCGTCGCCGCCTACGCCGCGGGCGAGACCCCGAACCCGTGCCTGCGCTGCAACGAGAAGATCAAGTTCTCCGCCCTGGCCGACCGCGCGCAGGCCCTCGGCTTCGACGCCGTGGTCACCGGGCACTACGCCCGCCTCGAAGACGGTGTGCTGCGCCGCGCGGTCGACGCGGACAAGGACCAGTCCTATGTGCTCGCGGTCCTCACCGCCGAGCAGCTGTCCCGGGCCATGTTCCCGGTCGGCGACACCCCGAAGCCGCGTATCCGGGAGGAAGCGGCCGAGCGGGGTCTCGCCGTGGCGAACAAGCCCGACAGCCACGACATCTGCTTCATCCCCTCCGGCGACACCCGGGCGTTCCTCGGCGCCAAGATCGGCATCCGGCCCGGTGCGCTCGTCGATTCCGACGGCACCGTGCTCGGCACTCATGAAGGCGTGCACGGGTTCACCGTCGGTCAGCGCAAGGGCCTCGGCCTGAGCCACACCGCCGCCGACGGCAAGCCTCGCTACGTCACCGGGATCGACCCCGATTCCGGCACGGTGAAGGTCGGTTCGGTGGAAGACCTGCAGGTCGACGTCATCACCGCCGACCGCGCCATCTGGACCTCCGGTGTGCGCCCGACCGAACCGGTCGAGTGCGTGGTGCAGGTGCGCGCCCACGGCGGCACCGCGCCCGCTGTGGTCGAACCGGTGGGTGACGGGCTGGTCGCGCGGCTGCATGAACCGCTCAGCGGCGTCGCGAAGGGTCAGGCCATCGTGGTCTACCTGCCCGATGCCGACGGTGGCGACACCGTGGTCGGCAGCGGCACCATCAACGGCACCGATCGCGCCGGGGTCGACGCGGGGATCACCGACGCTTCCGCCTGAGGAGCGCGCCGTTCGACGACACGAAAGGTGTTGTGCACGTGACATTGTCGCGAAGCGAAAACTTCGAGGAGAGCGCGCCCGCGGACCTGCTCGTCGGCGGCATCGCCACGGGCATCGGGTCGTGGCCGGGCACCGATCCGAGGGAAGCCGCCGCGACGATCATCGGTGAACTGCCCGACCTCGCGCACCTGGTCGAACTGCCGCAGCGCGGAATCGGCGCCGACATGATCGGCCGGGTTTCGGCCTTGCTGGTGGACCTGCGCTTCGATTCGACAACGCGCGGATACCGGCTGGCCGCCCGTCCCGGTGCTGTTTCACGCCGAGCGCGCGATCTGCTCCAGTTCGACCTCGACGCCATCGAAGAGGCGTGGGAGACAACAGGTCTGGTCGGTACCGGCCGCGTCGTGAAGCTGCAGTCGGCCGGACCGCTCACTCTGGCCGCTGAGGTGGAACTCCCCGGTGGGCATCGGATCCTCACCGATACCGGTGCGGTGCGCGATCTTTCGGAATCCCTCGCTGAGGGATTGGCACGGCATGCGGACGAGGTGCGCAGGCGGCTCGGCGCCGAGGTTGTCATCCAGCTCGACGAACCGCAGCTCACCACGGTCCTCGACGGCTCGCTGCGTGGCCCGAGCATCCTCAATACGATCAGCGCTCTGCCCGAACCCGAGGCGCTACGCATCCTCGACACGGTGATCGACGCCCAGAGCGCCCCGGTTCTGTTGCACACCTGCGCTTCTCGGCCCGCCCTCGCCACCATCGGCCGCACCGCCGCCGCCGGAATCTCCTTCGACGCCTCCACCATTACCACCGCCGACCTCGACGTCCTCGGCGACATCGTGGACCGCGGCAAGAAGATCGCTCTCGGCCTCGTTCCGACGGAGCAACCGGCCGCGCCGACCACCTGGCGGGCGATCGCGGAACCCGCCGTCCGCCTGATCGACCGCCTCGGCTTTCCGCGCACCACCCTGGCCACTCAGGTGTTGGCGACCCCGGGGTGCGGGCTGGCAGGCGCACCGCTGGACTGGGCCCGCAAAGCCCTCTCTCTCAGCACCGACGTCGCCCGCGCGTTCACCGAGGACCCGGAGTCGATCAACTCCGAATAGCTTTCCGCTGGTCGGCTCATCAGAGGTACCATCTATTACGTAGTTGCCTAATAGATGGAGTCCGACATGCGCATGAACGCGAACGGCCAGGTCACCATCCCCGCTGAGCTGCGGGCGAAGTTCAATCTCAAAGAAGGCGACGAACTCGACGTGATCGAGGACGGCGGCGCGTTGCGCATCGTGGTTCGTGGTGGCGAGGACAGCCCCGGCGAGCGGCTCGTTCGCCAGATGCGTCGGCATCGATTCGACAATCCTGAGGTCGCGGAGTTGACGACCGACGAGATCATGGCGCTGCTGCGTGACTGAATCAGTTACCGCCCTGCGGCGAACCACGTTGGTCGACAGCTGTGTGCTCATTGATGTGCTGGACGGCGACCCCACCTGGGAACAATGGTCGGCTTCGGAGTTGTCCGCCGCTCGCAACTCCGGGCGAGTGGTGATCAATCCGTTGATCTACGCGGAGGTCTCGATCGGCTATTCGACGAAGGAAGCGGTGGAGGCCGCGTTGCCGCCTCAGGCGTTCGAGCGTGAACCGCTGCCGTGGGACGCGGCCTTTCTGGCTGCTCGGGCCTTTCTCGCTTACCGTCGGCGGGGCGGTGAGAAGCGGTCACCTCTGCCTGGCTTCTATATCGGTGCGCACGCCGCGATCAGCGGATACCGGCTGCTCACTCGTGATGCGGCACGCTATCGCAGCTACTTTCCCACCGTCGAGGTCATCTCGCCGGTATGAGGCCGCGACGTGCGGGAACGGTCGCCGAAAGTGTCGGTGGCCTCCACTAATGTGCTGGGTGTGAGTGAGAGCGACAGCGCGGTTTCCGTGAGTGCCGAAGGTGCCACCCCCGAGCAGCGGGTGCGCTGGCAGCAGTTGGCCGACGAGGTGCGTGAGCACCAGTTCCGCTACTACGTGCGGGACTCGCCGATCATCACCGACGACGAGTTCGACGCGCTCCTGCGTGAACTGCAGGCGATGGAGGAGGCGCACCCCGATCTGCGCACACCCGATTCGCCGACCCAGCTGGTCGGCGGCGGATTCGCCACCGAGTTCACCGCGGTCGACCACCTCGAGCGCATGCTGTCGCTGGACAACGTGTTCGACTTCGACGAACTGCGCGCCTGGGCCGCCCGCGTGGAGGTCGAAACCGGTCCCGACCTGCACTACCTGTGCGAGGTGAAGATCGACGGTGTGGCCCTGAACCTGGTGTACGAGAACGGCAGACTGGTGCGTGCCGCCACCCGCGGCGACGGGCGAACCGGTGAGGACGTCACCCTCAACGCCCGCACCATCGACGACATCCCCACCGAACTCACCGCCACCGAGCAGTTCCCCATCCCGGAACTGCTCGAGGTGCGCGGCGAGGTGTACTTTCGGCTCGAGGATTTCCAGACGCTCAACGCCCAGATCGTGGCCGAAGGCAAACCGCCCTACGCCAACCCGCGCAACACCGCCGCCGGCTCGCTGCGCCAGAAGAACCCCGCGATCACCGCCCAGCGCAGGCTGCGGATGATCTGCCACGGCTTCGGTCGCATCGAGGGCTATCGCCCCATCTCCATGCACGAGGGCTATCAGGCGCTCGCCGCGTGGGGACTGCCGGTGTCGGAGCACACTCGGCTGGTGCAGGGCGTCGACGCGGTGATCGAACGGGTCGCCTACTGGGGTGAGCACCGCCACGACATCGAGCACGAGCTCGACGGGCAGGTCATCAAGGTCGACGAGATGGCGTTGCAGCGGCGCCTCGGCTCCACCTCCCGTGCACCGCGCTGGGCCATCGCCTACAAGTACCCGCCGGAAGAGGCGACCACCACGCTGCTGAACATCGAGGTGAACGTCGGCCGCACCGGGCGAGTCACCCCGTTCGCCGTGATGGAACCCGTCACCATCGCGGGATCGACGGTCGCGATGGCCACCCTGCACAACGCCTCGGAGGTGAAGCGCAAGGGTGTGCTGATCGGCGACACCGTCACCATCCGTAAAGCCGGTGACGTGATCCCCGAGGTGCTCGGCCCGGTTGTCGACGCCCGCACCGGCGACGAACGTGAGTTCGTGATGCCCACCCACTGTCCCAACTGCGGCACCGAATTGGCGCCCGCGAAAGAGGGCGACGCCGACATCCGCTGCCCCAACCAGCAATTCTGCCCCGCCCAGCTGCGCGAGCGGGTGTTCCATCTCGCCGGGCGCGGCGCCTTCGACATCGAGGCGCTCGGCGACAAGGCGGCCGACGCTTTGCTGCGCTCCGGCGCCATCACCGACGAAGGCGATCTGTTCGACCTCGACGAGCAGAAACTGCTGTCGGTTCCGCTGTTCACCAACAAGGAAGGCGGCTTGTCCGCCAACGGCAGGCGGCTGCTCGAAAACTTGCAGGCGGTGAAGGACCGGCCGCTGTGGCGGGTGCTGGTCGCGTTGTCCATCCGGCACGTCGGCCCGACCGCCGCCCGCGCGCTGGCCGCCGAGTTCGGCAGCCTCGAGCGCATCGAATCCGCGACGGTGGAAGAACTTTCGTCGACCGACGGCGTGGGTCCGACAATCGCCGCGGCCGTGGTGGAGTGGTTCACCGTCGACTGGCATCGCGCCATCGTCGACAAGTGGCGGGCCGCCGGTGTGCGCATGGAGGACGAGCGCGACGCCTCCATCGAACGCACCCTCGAGGGGTTGTCGATCGTGGTCACCGGCTCGCTGCAGACCTTCACCCGCGACGGTGCCAAGGAGGCGATCCTGGTCCGCGGCGGCAAGGCGGCGAACTCGGTGTCGAAGAAGACCGCGTTCGTCGTGATCGGCGATTCGCCCGGTTCCAAGGCGGCCAAGGCCGAAGAACTCGGTGTTCCGATCCTCGACGAGGACGGTTTCCGTCTGCTGCTCGAGCAAGGGCCGGAAGCGGTCAGCGCACCGGCCGAATCAGAAGCCGAGTAGCGACCCCCGGGCCGGGTTCGGCTCAGCTCGGGGTGACGGTGACCGTGTTCGCCATCTGGGTGCGGATGTCGAACTGGGCGCACTGGCCGTTGGTGAGTTCCACGTGCCGGTGCGTCTTCTTCGAGTTGCCCTCGATGTCGACGACGACGTCGCTACCGGTCATCGAGCACACCTTCGACACCGGCGCCTCGGTGTAGCTGACGGTCCCGGCCCCCTGGCAACTGTTCGTCGAGTTTCCGAGGAACACCCGTGCGGTCCCGTCCGGACAGGGATCGGCCGCCGCGCTCGGCGCACCTACCATCAGCACCGGAACCACGGCCCCGGCCCCCAACGCCGCAACAACCAGCCCACGAATCATCACTGCAGCTCCGCCTCTCACCGATTTTCGGCCAGACTACGCCAGACCCACACCCCCGCGCGCGACATGCACACGATCGCAAACCTGGACACTTCCGCCTAGACCCAGCGACTCTCAACTGCCCAGGGTGCCGATGACGCCTGCTACCGTCGGTCCACACAGACCTTCTGACGTCTGTTCGAGGCCTCGGGCATCGACTGTCGCGTCGACAGCAGGTGAGAACATGGGTAACTCACCGGGAACGGGCGACGGTGACCTGCTACATGGTCTGGCCGCCAACGGGAGTCTCCCCCCACCTGAATCTGGCCTAGATTCTCGGGGAGGCGGAATAGAGAGGCGGAAGAGCACTTGTTGCGGAGTTTTCAGGTGGCCAATCATGGGTCTTTGGCCGAGGCGCAGCAATTGCGGCTGACCAAGGGGGCCGGTGGACCGCTCGCGGTGCCGGTGACGGCGGTGTACGGCGTCGCGGCGTCGGGGAAGACCAGTGTGGTCGACGCGCTCGCGCAGATGCGTGATGCCGTCTTGAATTCGGTGAGCGGGTGGGATCCGTACGCGGGTCCGGTGCGTCGGCCGCATCTCGGATTTGCCGATCGGCCGACCGAATTCGTGGCCGGTTTCGTGGCGGAAGGCGTTCCGTATACCTACGGCTTCCGCCTCGACAGTGCCGATGTGATCGCCGAGTGGCTCTACACCCATCCGCGTTCGCGGAAGCGAATCGTGTTCGAGCGCAACGGGGATCAGGTCAAGATCGGCCCGATGTTCGAGGCGGCCCGATACGGGGTGACGGCGCTGGTGCCGTTGCTGCGGCCGAACGCGTTGCTGCTGAGCCTGGCCGGTCAGTTGTACGCGGAGGCTCTGGTACCCGCCTATCGCTGGTTCGCGGCGAATCTGCAAGTGCAGCAGGGTGATATCGGTGTGGAGGCGTTGGCGTACGAGCTCGGCAGCCACATCTCTCGTTCGCCCGACAACGCCGCGCGCCTGCTGATGCTGTTGCGCACAGCCGATCTGGGTATCGAGGATCTGCTGATCGCCGAGCACGACCCGATGTACGCCGACTACCTGCGTGACATGGATGCCGGAATCGCCTCGCTCACAGCACAACTGGACCAGGGTGGCGCGGATGCCGTTCTCGTGGAACGAGAACTGAGCACGCTGCGTGCCGCCCGCGACACCCTCTACCGCCGCATGGTCGACCGGCGCGGCCCCGGCCTGAGCCTGGTGCACGAGGGCATCGACATCGCGTTCGACCTGGCCGACGAATCGACCGCGACCCGCGCACTGCTGCGGGTGCTGCCCGCGATGCTCGAGGCGCTCGACACCGGCGGTGTCCTCGCCGTCGACGATCTCGGTGCGGGCCTGCCGGTGGAGGAGACCGACCGTCTGGTGCAGCTGTTCCAGAACCCGGAGACCAACGCTCGCGGCGCCCAGCTGATCTACACCACCGCGAATCGCGCGCTCATCGACCGTAACAACGGCCGGTCCCAGCGCACCAGGACGGCGGTGTGGCAGGTGCGGCGGACGCAGGGCGTCAGCGAACTCGTCGGTCTGTAGTCGGCCTACCATGGGGTCATGCTCGAAGTGGTGATGGCGGCGGCCATGGTGACGATGCTCGTGGTCATGATCGGCGCCCTCCTGACCAGGCGTGGCGGCGGTGGCGGAGTTCAGGTCGAGCACGGGTCGCTGTCGGTGACCGGGGTGAGCCCGCTGCCCGCCATGACCGGCGAGCACTACGTGACCATCACCGGAACCATCACCGGCCCGTCGGTGCCCGCGAAGGTCGTGTACGGGCGGTTCGCGTGGGACGCGGCGCAGTGGCCGTCGATCGGCGACCAGCTCGATGTGGTCTACTCACCGCGCAACCCCGACCGCTGGTCCGCGCAGCACCCGGGCCTGCGCCCATATCTCGGTAGCTGAGACGGTCCCGGTAGCCGGGACGGGTGCGTCGAAGCTCACAGCCGCCCGGGTGCGATCATGCGGGAATGCACGGCAACAACCACGCAACAGCGAGCGGTCCGCAGATCCGGACCGCGCAGCCCGACGAATACGACGCCATCTCCGCCCTCACCGTCGACGTGTACGTCGGCGACGGGTATGTACCCGCCGACAACGACTACACGCGGGAACTGGGTGACGCGGCGCACCGGGCCGCGCACGCACAGGTGCTCGTCGCCCTGCACGAAGGGCAGGTCGTCGGATCGCTCACCATCGCCGAACCCGGCAGCCCCTACGCCGAGATCGCCCGCCCCGGCGAACTCGAGTTCCGGATGCTCGCGGTGTCGAAGCGGGCGCGTGGCCTCGGGGTGGGAACGGCGTTGGTGCGCACCGTGATCGAGGAGGCGAAGGCGGGCGGCTACGAGGCGGTGGCGCTGACGACCATGTCCACCATGGTCGACGCGCATCGCATCTACGAGCGTCTCGGCTTCGTCGCTGTGCCCGAACGCAATTGGAGCACCGACGACGGGCTGCCGCTGTTCGTGATGCGGTTGGCGCTCAGTTGAGCACGGTCGCCACGATGCCGGCGAGGTAGCCGAGCCGCGCGACCTCGGACGGGCGGAAATCGGGACCGCCCGGGCGGCCGAGCAGCAGCGCCTTACCGGACCCGCCGAGCGGTGCGGCCGCCAGCTTGGTGTCCATGTCGCGCCAGATCTGCGGCACCCATTCGGCTTCGCCGTCGAGCCACATCGGCTTCTCGATGGGCATCCACGGAGCCGAACCCGCTTGTGTCTCAGGGGCACTCGGGCTGCCGACCACCCGGTAGGCGCCCGAGGGGCCGAGCGCGATGATGGTCGACCAGCCCGCCCGTAACACCCGTGGCACCCCGTCGACGAGGACCTGCATGCGGTCGTCGCGCGCGCCGGCGACCTGATCGATCAGCTCGAGTTCGCGATGGGTGTCGAGGACGCCGGAGTACGGGCGGATGGAGTCGACACTCACATCGCGCACGGATTCGGCGGCGGTGATGAGGGTGTCGGGCAGTGCGCCGGTTGGCACTTCGACGACCAGATCGTCGATGGCGAATCCCGCGCCGCGCTCGACGACGTCGAGCGAGAGGATGTCCGCGCCCACTCCGCCGAGTGCCAATGCGAGGGAACCGAGGCTTCCCGGTCGATCCGGAAGTTGCACGCGGAGCAGGTATGACACGTGCGTTCCTTTCCTTGACGGCCGAGGCTGTTCGAGACGAATACCCGGTGAAGCAATACTTACACCCCCAACCGGGGGATCTCGACTCGAGTATGACCCCATCGCGGCGAGGAGGGCGAACTTTCGTGCGAGGCGGGTGCGTCCGGGGCTGTTCGCCCACCTCGTTAGGCTGTACCGGAAGTTCTTCCCACCCGAAGCCGAAAGGGGTCCCGCGGTGCCCGCAATCTCCCGCGACGAGGTCGCTCACCTCGCCCGGCTGTCCCGGCTGGCGTTGACCGACGCCGAACTCGACCAGTTCGCCGGTCAGCTGGATTCGATCCTCAGCCATGTCAGGACCATCTCCGAGGTCGCCGCCGACGTCCCCGCCACCGCATCGCCGAACCCGACGACCAATGTGACCAGGCCCGACGTGGTCGTGCCCGGCCTCACCCCCGAGCAGGCGCTGGACCAGGCGCCCGCCGTGGAAGAACAGCGTTTCCTGGTCCCGCAGATTCTGGGAGAGGGCGAATGAGCGAGTTGACCACGCTGTCGGCGGCCGAGCTGGCGAGCAAGATCCACGGCGGCGAGGTGTCCTCCACCGAGGTCACCCAGGCGCACCTGGACCGCATCGGCAAGGTCGACGGCGAGCTCAACGCCTTCCTGCACGTCGCGAGCGAGCAGGCGCTGGCCGCGGCCGCCGTGGTCGACGCCGCGATCGCCGCGGGGGAGCAGCCCGCCTCGCCGCTGGCGGGAGTTCCGTTGGCGCTCAAGGATGTTTTCACCACCACCGACATGCCGACCACGTGTGCGTCGAAGGTGCTCGAGGGGTGGATGTCGCCCTATGACGCCACCGTCACCACCCGGTTGCGCGCGGCAGGCATCCCGATTCTCGGCAAGACCAACATGGACGAGTTCGCCATGGGTTCATCCACCGAGAACTCCGCGTACGGTCCCACCCGCAACCCGTGGGACACCACCCGCATCCCGGGCGGTTCCGGCGGTGGTTCGGCGGCCGCGCTGGCCTCGTTCCAGGCGCCGCTGGCCATCGGCACCGACACCGGTGGGTCGATCCGTCAGCCCGCCGCGGTCACCGCGACCGTCGGCGTCAAACCGACCTACGGCACCGTGTCCCGCTACGGTCTCGTCGCGTGCGCGTCGTCGCTCGACCAGGGTGGGCCGTGTGGTCGCACCGTGCTCGACACCGCGCTGCTGCACGAGGTGATCGCCGGGCACGACCCGCGCGACTCCACCTCGCGCAAGGTGCCGGTCGCCCCGGTGGTCGAGGCCGCGCGACAGGGCGCCAACGGTGACCTGACCGGTGTGCGCGTGGGTGTGGTGCGCGAATTGCATTCCGACAGTTACCAACCCGGCGTGATCGCCTCCTTCGACGCCGCCGTCGCGGTGCTGAAGGAACTGGGCGCCGAGGTGATCGAGGTATCGTGCCCGAGCTTCGAGTACGCGCTGTCCTCGTACTACCTGGTGATGCCGTCGGAGGTGTCGTCGAACCTGGCGCGCTTCGATGCCATGCGCTACGGCCTGCGCGTCGGTGACGACGGCAGCCACAGCGCCGACCAGGTGATGTCGCTGACCCGTGAGGCCGGTTTCGGCCCGGAGGTCAAGCGCCGCATCATCATCGGCACCTACGCGCTGTCGGCCGGCTACTACGACGCCTACTACGGCCAGGCTCTGAAGGTGCGCACGATGATCGCGCGTGACTTCGACGCGGCCTACGAACAGGTCGACGTGCTCGTCTCGCCGACCAGCCCGTTCACCCCGTGGAAGCTGGGCGAGAAGGTCGGCGACCCGCTCGCCATGTACCTGTCGGACCTGTGCACCCTGCCGACCAACCTCGCCGGGCACCCCGGCATGTCGGTGCCGTCGGGGCTGTCAGCCGACGACAACCTGCCGGTGGGTCTGCAGATCATGGCGCCCGCGCTGGCCGACGACCGCCTGTACCGGGTCGGTGCGGCCTACGAGGCGGCCCGTGGCCCGCTGCCCACCCCGGGCGCGGTCTGAGAGTTCGTACCGAGCGGGGCTCGTCGAGGATGAGAATCCTTGGCGGGCCCCGCTTTTCGTAGGCGCGGACAGCGAGGTCGGTTCGCAGCCGGGCGGTCGTCGCACCGAGTCCAGCGCGCGGGCGACGTTACGAGACGGCGCGAGCGGCGACCCCGGCCGTCATGGCGTTGAACCCGGCACGCAGGTGCTTGCCGAGCGCCAAGGTGACCACGGGGCTGAGCCAGCCGGCCAGGGTGAAGCGCGATTCGTAGCGGCAGCGGTCCTCGCCGAGCGGGACCACGGTGTGCGAGCGCAGGCTGTGCAGCGCGCCCAGCGGCACCGGCTTCATCGCGTAGCTGAACTCGACGCCGGGCGTGTGGGTGCGGATCCACTCGCGCTGGGCGCGCTTGTTGCCGCCGAGATTCACCATCATGTCGATCGGCTCGCCGGGCACCAGGGTGCTCGCGGCCTCGTAGCAGAAGGTATTCCACTCGCCGTAGTGTGCGAAATCGGTGAGCACCTGCCACACTTTCGCGGCGGGGGCATCGATCTCGACCGTCTCGTCGATCACCAGAGTCATGCGTGAAAGCTAGAACAAGTTCTATAAATCGGCAATGTGGTCAGATCACGCGGCGACGTTTGCGCAGCGCGTCGATGATCACCGCGCAGGCGGCCGTCACCGCGAACAACCCCAGCACCGTGCGCGCCAAGGGCCACAGGTTGGGCCGGTCGGCGGGGTCGGTCTCGGCGAAGACGTTCTCCACCACCGGTGCGGCGTAGTCCTGCCTGCGCGAGTTCACGTCGACGGCGGTGAAGGCGATATCGGCCATCACACCGCAGCGCGCGCGGGAGAACTCGTCGTCGCGCAGCTCACAGGCGGCGTGGATGCGCCGGTTCAGAGCCGCGTCCACCGAGCGCCGTGCCCACGGGCCGAGCGGCTCGTCGACCCGCTCGGCGTAGCGCAGCATGTCGTAGCCCAGGTCGTGGGCCTTGCAGGCGGCCTCGAACTCGCCCGGCAACGTCACCGGGGAGGAGCAGCCGCCGTTCGGGTTCACCAGCATGCCGTCCTGCTCGGCGGGGTCGTACCCGAACTTGAAACCGAAATCGCGGGGGATCAGCGCGGGCGCGTCCGGGTCGTCGTCGGTGAGGGAGCGCACCGCGGCGGTGGCGGCCGCGTTCTCGACCCCGCTGCCCGGGGTGGTGCCCATCGCGCCCGGTGCCGACATCACGACCGCGGAGGCCATCGCGAGCCCGGCGGTGCACAGCGCGATGCCGCTGCGGCGGCGATTGGGAGTGGCGGTGTCGGCGGGCGACGCGGAACCTGTGGCACGGGCACGGCGAGCGGCGGGTGCCGGGCGAAGCGGGGTTTTCATGGCCTCCGACAGTAAGGAGCGGGTCGTACGGCGGGCATCCCGCTGTGGACCGGTTTCGCGAGGCGCGCGGGTGGAGTCCCGGCGCCGGGGTCACACCAGGGTAGGGGGTCGCAGTTGGTTCGTGGGTATGAGGTGGGTCGGTGACCGGTTTCCTAGGCTCAGGACCATGACCGGACAACTGCGTACCTCCGTGCGCCGGATCGACGCGACCACCTGGTTCGACCTGGGAACCGTGCTGGTAGCGCTCATTCTGTACAGCATCGCGTGGCCCACGCTGTTCGTCACCCACCAGGTGCCCGCCGCTGTCGCACCGCTGATCTCGGGGCTCGCGGTGTTCCCGCTCCTGCTCGTCCGGCTCAATCCCGCCCTCGGCTGGGCCGTCTCCGCAGGGTCGGCGCTGCTCATCTCGCTGGTGATCTCGCCGACCGCCGACAGCGACCTGCCGTTCCAGGTGGTGCACGTCATCGTGCTGTTCGTGCTGCTGTTCGCGGTGGCGTTGCGCGCGCCGCTGCCCGTGGTGGTCGTCGCGTGGGCGGGGCAATCGATGCTGTTCGCCACGACCATGCCCGGTTCGGCCGACGGTCCGCTGTGGGGGTGGCCGGTCGGGTTCGGTGCGCTCGCGCTGCTCGGCTACCTGCTGCAGACCCTCGGCGCCTCGCGGGCCAAACTCGAGGAACAGGCCGAGGTGACCGAGGTGGAACGCGCGCGCCGCGCCATCCTCGAGGAGAAGGCGCGCATCGCCCGCGACCTGCACGATGTGGTCGCCCACCACATGTCGATGGTGGTGGTGCAGGCCCAGACCGCGCCCTACCGGATCACCGATCTGCACCCGGCCGCGGCGGCGGAATTCGAATCCATCGGTGCCACCGCGCGCACCGCGCTCAACGAGATCCGCGGCATGCTCGGCGTGCTGCGCAGCGACGGCCAACTGCCCGAACACGCACCGCAACCGCGCGCCGCCGACGTGCCCGCGCTGTGCGAGTCGGCCGCGCGTGCCGGTCTGCCCGTCGAGTGGACCGTCGACGGTGACCTGTCGGCCGTGCCCGAGACCACCGGGCTGGTCGTGTACCGCGTCGTCCAGGAATCGATGGCCAACTGCGCGCGGCACGCACCCGGCGCCCCTGTGCGCGTCGCGGTCGGTGTGCGGCCCGGGCTGGTGACGGTGACGGTCCACAACGACCCCGCCACCGGTGTGCCGAGCAAGAGCACGGGCGGCGGCCATGGCATCGACGGCATGCGCACCCGGGTGGCGGCGGTCGGCGGACAACTGCTCGCCGGACCCACTGCGACCGGCGGATTCGAGGTCTCGGTGACGCTGCCGACCCCGTAAGGTGGTCGCGTGGCTATTACCGTCTTGATCGCCGACGACCAGGCGATGGTCCGGCAGGGCTTCGGCGCTCTGCTCGGTGCCCAACCCGACATCAGCGTCGTCGGCGACGCCCCCGACGGCAAAGTGGCGGTCGCCGAAGCCAAACGGCTTCGCCCCGACGTCGTGCTGATGGATGTGCGCATGCCCGAGATGAACGGGCTCGACGCCGCCCGCGCCATCCTCGCCGCCGGTTTCGACCCACCCGTGCGGGTACTCATGCTCACGACCTTCGACATCGACGACTACGTGTACGAGGCACTGAGCCTCGGCGCCAGCGGATTCCTGCTCAAGGACGCACCCGCCGAGGAACTGGTGCGCGCGGTGCGGGTCGTCGCCGACGGGCAGGCCCTGCTCGCACCGACGATCACCCGCCGCTTGATCGCGGATGTGACCCGGCGGCGCAACACCGTGCGCACCGCACCCTCGCCCGCCCTGTCGACGCTGACACCGCGCGAACGCGAAGTACTCGAGCTGGTGGCCAAGGGCCTGTCCAACACCGAGATCGCGAGCGAACTGTTCGTGGCCGAGCAGACCGTGAAAACGCATGTGTCCAAAGTCTTTTCCAAGCTCGGCCTGCGCGACCGGGCCCAAGCGGTCGTCCTCGCCTATGAATCCGGTCTGGTCGTTCCCGGCTGAGCGGGCCCGCTCAGCGCGGGCACACTCCGCCCCGCAGGTCGGGCAGATGACGTGCCAGCAGCAGCGCCAGCCGGTCGAGCAGGGCGGTGGTGTCCTCGAAGCTGCCCGAATCCGCCTGTGCGGCAAGGGCGATCGCCAATTGGCCGCTGCCGACGGGGATCAGCCCGAACTGGCGGACCGTGTACATGCCGGTGTCGTCGTCGGGACCCCAGCCGCCCTTGAACTCCGCGTGGTCGAGCAGGCCGAGGCCCCAGCCCTGCTCGGGGGTGATCTCACCCATCAACCGCATCACGACCTCGGTGTCGGGCAGGCACGGCAGCTTGGAGGCGAAGCGCACCTGGTTGGCCAGCGACCATTCGGTGACACCGAAGGCCGTGTAGTCGAGTTCGGTGCGCATCTCCGGCTTGTCGGTGTTCACCTCACCGGCCTCGTCGAGCACCTGCTGCACCGCCTCGGCCGCCGCCGTGCCGTCGCCGAGGGACTGCCACAGGCCGTAGGCGGCGTCGTTGTCCGACACCGTGATCGCGGCCTGCACCATCTCGAAGATGGACTGGTCGTGGTCGTGGCGCAGGGCGGCGACGGCGAGCGGAACCTTGATGGTGGACCAGGCGATGCCGGTGGTCCAGTCGCCGTAGATCGTCATCCGTCCGCCGCCGACCGGCATCAACGCCATCCCCACCTGGCCGGGCAGGGTCGCCTGCAGCTGGGTGAATTCGGCGGCCAGCGAGTCGGGCAGGATCACCGACTGGCCGGGACGCCAGGCCTCGCCCTCGTCGCGCTGGACCGTCGGCGCCGTCGCGGCGGTCGGGTTGCCGGGCACCGCGCACGAGCCGGTCAGCGCTGCCGACATCAACAGCACACCGGACACGAGACCGCGACAGGCAGCCTTCACAGTAGAGCCAGCCACCTGAAAACCCTCCCCACCACCGGTTGCGCGGAGGCGCTGTGTTCCGGCGGTGCAAACTACTCGTCTAGCGCGCCCGGACGATCTCGGGCGTATGCCAGTAAGTTTCGCATATGCCGGGACGGTCGCGCTGTCCGGCGACGGGCGCTGAAAGGGGGTCGTGGTGCACGAGATCGGTGATGTGTTCGCCGGGTTCACCATCGAACGGATGCTCGGCCAGGGCGGTATGGGGACGGTGTATCTGGCCCGGCACCCGCGCCTGGACCGGTTGACCGCGTTGAAGCTGCTCAACCGGGATCTGTTCGCGGACGCGCGGATTCGGGCCAGGTTCGAGCGGGAAGCGGATCTGGCCGCGGCGCTGGATCATCCCGGCATCGTCACCGTGTTCGATCGGGGCGCCGAGGACGAACAGCTGTGGATCAGCATGCAGTACGTCGACGGGATCGACGCGGCCACCGTCGATCCGCGTACCCTGCCACCGCAGCGCGCGGTGCAGATCATCGAAGGTGTCGCCGACGCACTGGATTACGCGCACGGGCACGGCGTGCTGCACCGGGATGTGAAACCGGCCAACATCTTGCTGGCGCGATCCGGCGGCGGGCAGGGGGAGCGGGTGTTCCTCACCGACTTCGGGATCGCCCGTCTGCGCGCCGACTCCACCCACCTCACCCAGCAGGGCATGTTCACCGCCACCCTGGCCTACGCCTCGCCCGAACAGATGACCGGCGCCGAACTCGACCACCGCTCCGACCAGTACTCCCTGGCCTGCACCCTGTACTGGCTGTTCACCGGCCTGGCCCCGTTCGATTCACCCGACCCCAACGAGATCATCCGGGGCACGCTCTACGCACCGCCACCCCCGCTCGCCCTGCGCCGCACGGGCCTACCGCCCGCCATGGATGCGGTCCTCGCCGCCGCCATGGCCAAGCATCCCGCGGCCCGCTACGAGTCGTGCACCGCTTTCGCCAAGGCGGCCCGCCGGGCTCTCACGTCGACCAAGCCACCCGTCCTTCCCGCCTCGTACCCGCCGCAATCCGTCCAGGGACAGCCCACAGCTGTGTCCGCCCCGGGGTTCGCGCCGCCGTTATCCGCTGGGCCCCAACTCAATTGGCACCCGGCATCACCTCCGGTGGCCCCGGCCGGCCCGCCGGTCGGCCAGCCCTATGTCGGCCCGCCGGTTCAGCAGCCGGTGGTTCAACCGCCGGTGCCGCAGGGTCCGGGCCCGCAGCCGCTCCCGCAACAACTTGGGGATGCTCAACCACCCGCACAGCCGCTCGCGTCCCAGCCGCCGGCTCAACCGCTCGCGCAGCCTCCGTCGTACCGGCCTGCGGCCCCACCGCCGGCTCCGCGGCCACCGGCTCAGTCGGCCGCGCAGCAGCCGCCGGCCGAACAGCTACCAGACCGGTCCGCGCACCAGCGGGCGGCGGCACCGGGTGGTTCGGTGGGCGGAGCAAAAGCCGTTGCGGCAGATGTTTCGTCGTCGGTCGGCAGGACAGTCGTGCCCGCCGACACCGTCGGGGGGGACGTGTCGAGCACAGCTGCGACCGATGTCCTCGGTATGCCGAACAGAGACCGCTCGGACGTCCGAAATTCCTCGGCACGAACGGAAGTCACCGCTGTGCCTGGCATGGCAGCGAGTAGGCAGGACAGCGCACCGGGAGCAGCCGGTGGTGCGACGCACACGACGACCAGCGGTGCGGAAGCGGACTCGCCGGTCACCGACGCTGACGGAGAAAGTGCCGCCAGTTCAGCGGTGGAAGCTGCCGAGCCGGCGGCCCCGCGCGCAGAGACCGCCTGGGGAGATGGAGCGGCGGCGAGCGCGCGGCCGACGTCGACCGGAAGTGGAATCCCAGCAGTCGGCAGCGCGGAAGTCGGGAACGCACGCACGCACGTCGATATGCCTGACGGTTCAGCGGTTTCGGGTGAAGGGGAACACAACGCCGATGCCGAATCGGACACCGATGGCGGCGCTGAAGAACTGCCCGTTCGGAGCGATTCCGTTGCGCCGGATCTGAAAGATCAGTCGGATCACGGTGTTTCCCCTGCCGGCGACCCCGTAACAGGTGCCGCGGCGGTGGACCGGCCGTTTGCGCTCGGCAGCGTGCCGGGGTCGGACGGTGGTGAGAACGTGGCGTCGCCCCCGGCTGCTGGGGAGGCGGCGCAGGGCGGAAAAGGCTCCGACGTCCCGGATTTCGGTGCGCACCGGGATGGTTCGGGTGGCGGTGAGCGCGGGCCCGATGTCGGGGCGGTGCCTTCGCAGGTCGCGGCGACACCGGTCGCGTCCGCGGGGACGCCGATGCAACCGCCGGGGGGAGGGCCGGGAATGGGTGGTCCTGGGCGGCCTCCGCAAGGACGGCATCCTTGGCCGGTTCCCTATCGTCGGCAGTCGGCGGTGTCTCGGCCGGTGTCGGGGTTGCAGCGGCTCGGGTGGGTGGTGCTCGCGGCGCTGGTTGTCGTGTTGGTGACGATGGTTCTGGCGCTGGTCGTGGTGGTTCTGCCGGATGGGGACGACGACGAGGGAGCCATCGGAGGGGTGGTGACGGGGCCGTCGAGTGCCGTGGCCGAGGCGACCGATTCGTTCCTGGCGAGCAGGCGGGTGTTCCCGACGCTGGTTCCGCAGGGCACCGGGATCGAGGGGCAGGGGTATCGCGGGGCGAATTGTGTCGGGGTTCGGCAGGTGAGCGAATTGGAGTGGAAAGAGCCTGCGCTGCAGTGGAACCCGATCACCGCGGGATGGCAGTGTGAGCGGGTGGACAACGGGCTCGGTGCGGTGAGCTATCTCGTCCTCGAATACGCGAACTCCGCGCAGGCCCGCTCCGCCATGGACGCATTCCCCGCCGCCGTCCGCTTCGGGGCGGAGAAGGACGGTGTGCCGGTGACGGTGCGGCGCTGGGTGGTGCCCGATCCGGCCACCAGTCGCGTCCAGACCGCGCACCAGGTGATCGGCTTCCCCGGCGACCCGGACCGCGACAACTATCTCGTCGTGGTGAGCCGCCGGGGCAGCAGCGGGACCGGCGGCGCACCGCGGCCCTCCGCCCAGGACGAGGTGATCGCCTGGTGGGCGGAGGTGCCGCTGTGACCTCAGTCGACGGCCAGCGCCGCGACGATCGGCATGCGTGACGCGCGCACCGCGGGCGGGATGGAGCCGAGTAGCGCCAGCCCCAGCGCGACGATGCCGTAGACGACGAGCAGCGGGCTCGGCGCGTAGGCGATGTCGATGGTCATGGCGTGCCCGATCGCGACGGTGCCCAGGTACTGGACCGCCGCACCGGTGACCATGCCGATCGCCGCACCGACGATCCCGATCCCCGCCGCCTCGGCGAGGACCGAGCGCAGCAGGAACTTGCGATTGGTTCCCATGGCGCGCAGCACGCCGAGTTCGCGGCGCCGCTCTAGCACCGACAGCATCAGCGTGTTCAACAGCGCCACCGTGGCCACCAGCACCACGATCCACAGGATCATGGTGCTCATCGCCGCACCCTGCTCCACACTGGACGAGACCGCCGCGACCTGGGCGGCACCGGTGTCGACATGGATCTGCTCGGGCACCACCGCCCGTACCGCTGCCTGCACCGCCGCCGAGTCCGCACCCGGTTCGAAGTGCACCGCCAGCACGGTCTCGCCAGGCCGCTGATACCACTCCCGCATCTGATCCAGGCTCATCATCACCACACCCGAGACAGCGGTGAAGTACGGAATCACCTGCAGCACAGTGGCTGTGTGTTCACCCGACGGGGTGGGCATGGTGATCCGATCGCCGACCTCGAGATCGAGCGAACGGGCCACGTCACGGGTGACGACCACACCTTCCCCACGGGCCATCCGGTCGATCACGGCCGGGTCGACAGCGCCGAGCCTGCTGTCCTCGACCCTGGGCGGGTACCCCTGCAACATCACCCGCCCACTGCCGACGGTCGCGAACGCCATCTGGCCCGGGCTCACATACTCGACCCCCGGCACGGCGGTGACCTTGTCCGACAGATCCGCGGGGAGGACGGGTCCGGTGGGGAACTCCTCCGCCGGGCTCGGACTCACATACAGGTCGGCCTCGCCGAGACTCTGGAACGAGGCGGTCGCCGAATCGACCATGTTCCGTGACGCGCCACCCAGTGCGACCACTGCCGCCACCCCGATCGTCACCGTCATCGCCGTGGCCCACACGCGCCGCGGCGCGCGTTCCAACGTGGTTGCCCCGAGCGCACCCGGCGCACCGAACCAGCGGGCGATCGACCCGGCCGCCCGCACGATCGGCCCGGTCGCGGCGAAGCACAACACCACCGTCGCGGTGAACGACACAGTGATAGCCGCCAGCGAGAGCCGGCCGAGATCGATGTAGGCCAGCGCGATGGCCGCGCCGACGAGGGCGAGACCGCCGATCAGCGCGACCCACCGCAGCCCGCGCCCCGCGGCGGCGACATCGCCCGCCTCGACGGGGGCGAGCGCCTCGACCGGCGCGACCCGGTACACCTGCCGCGCCGCGATGGCCGCCGCCAGGACGGTGGCCACCACGCACGCGGTGATCGCGACGGGCACCGCGTAATTCGGGACCATGAACTCGGTCCGCGCCTCTACCGACTGCACCATCGCGGCGGGAAGTTGCCCGATCGAGAACCGCCCCATCACCGCACCGATCGCGGACCCGATCGCGCCGCCGACGAGCCCGAGCAGGGCCGCCTCCACGAGCAGGTCGCGCACCATCGGCCCACGCTGGCCACCGATCGCCCGCAGCAGCGACAACATCGGTCTGCGTTGTGCGACAGCCATACTCATGGCGTTGTAGATCAGGAACGCCGCCACGATCAGCGCCGCCGCCGAGGACATCAACGTCGAGTACCGCATGATCTGGATGGCGCCACCGGCCTGCGCGGTCCGCAGACTGGGTTCGGCGACCACCGCCCGCCCGTCGACCGCCGCGGTGAGGGCCGCGCGCAGTTCGTCGACATCGGTGCCGGGCTTCGCCATGATCTGCACCGAATCGAGCCTGCCCACCCGGTCGGTGAGGAACTGGGCCAGTGGCAACGGCGCGGCGACGATGTGGCCGCCGTTGAGACGATCGGTGGCCGCCTCGTCGAGCACAGCGGCGACCGTCGCGGTGCCGCCGCCGATCGGGATCGAGTCACCCTCGCGGTAACCCGTCGCCGCACCCACCAGCACGCCGCGCGGCGTGCTGACCAGCTTGGCCGTGTACTGCGACATGGGTCCGGTCAGATCGCTGCCGAGCGCGCTGATGTTCTGGTCGGCGCCGATCAGCAGAGCCCGGTCGGGGCCCGCGCCGAGCGTGCTGCGCAGCATGGGAGCCGCCGTCGCCACACCGGGCGTGGCCGAAATGGCAGGCAGCAGCGCCTGTTCGAATCCCGCGTCGGTGATCCCGGTGATTTCGAGGACCGCGTTACCCGCCAGCCCCTTGGTGAGCCGGTCGACCGACCCGGTCACCGAACCGGAGATGCTCAGCACCGCGACCAGCAGCGCGGCCGACACCGCCATCACCGCGGTCGACATGATGGTGCGGCCCGGGTGCCGGACGAGGTCACCGAGATTGAACAGCCGCAATCGGTCCAGTGCCGCGATCATGCGCGCACCCGCGCGGGCACCTGGTCGTCGGCCCCGATCTGCCCGTCGCGCAACGTGATCACGCGATCGCAGTAGGCAACGGCACCCATGTCGTGGGTGACCATCACCACCGAATTGCCCTGCGCGGTGATGTCACCGAGCAGGCCCAGGATCGACTCACCGGTCTTGGAGTCCAGGTTGCCCGTCGGTTCGTCGGCCAGGATCAGTGGGGGGTCCATGATGAGTGCGCGCGCCACCGCCACCCGCTGCATCTGGCCGCCCGAGAGCTCGGCGGGTCGGTGCTGCGCGCGGTCACCGAGCCCGACGAGGTCGAGCAGTTCCAGCGCGCGCGGCTTGGCCTTGCGTAATCCGGTGCCGTCCAGCAGTTTCGGCACGGCCACGTTCTCCCAGGCCGACAGTGTGGGCAGCAGGTTGAAGAACTGGAAGACGAAACCGACCTGCTCGAGCCGGAACGCGGCCTGCCGGTCTTCGTCGAGATCGCCGATCTCGGTGCCGCGGAAGCGAATCGAACCCTCGTCGGGCCGGTCGAGTGCGCCGAGCAGATGCAGCAGGGTGGACTTGCCCGAACCGGACGGACCGATGATCGAGGTGAACTGCCCGGTCTCGATGCGCAAGCTCACGTCGTCGAGTGCGCGTACCTGCTGGTCGCCTACGCGATACCGCTTGACGACGCCGGTCAATTCCAGCATCGGAGGTTGCGGTGTGCCGTTATCGGTCATGTGTTGTCCCCCAAGAGTATTCGGGTGGCGGGTCTCAGCGCGCCAGGGCGCGGTCGCGGGTAGTCTGCCCGATCGCGGTGTGCGCGTCGAGAAGGGCACGCAGCGCGGGCTGTTCGGCCGCGAGCTCGAGATAGGCCTCGACCAGGGTTTTGCCGTCGAATTCGGCCTGCTCGACTTTGACGCGCAGATGGTTGTCCCAGCGGTTGGCCAGCGCCCGGAGCAGGCCGTCGACGCCGCCGAAGAGACGGTCCAGATCCGGCAGACCGGCGAAGAGACCCGGGTCGTTCGGGTCGACCTGCGCCCTGGCGAGAACGGTGTGCACGATGTCGGTGCGTTGATGCAGCTCGGTCCAGGTCATGAACTTCACCTTCCGTGAGCGGGTGCAGCCAACGCTACGGAGCGTGACGCGGCGATTCGTCGTGCCGCAGACGCGACTTCTTCTCCTACCCAGGTAGGAGACGCGGACCGTTCCCGGGACGATGTCGCGGGCTGCCCAGGCGGCTAGCCTGACAGGATGGAGGTGATCGACACCGTTGCGGCACGGCGGCCGAGGCCGACGGCCCGGTTGCGCGCGGTGGCGCACCGGTTCACCGAGTCCGTGCGGACGCGGCTCGCCTCGCTGCCCTATGACTATCCGCCCGCCCTGATCGTGTCGGCCGACGTGGCATTGCTCGCGGTCACCGGCGCCGCGATCATCCAGCGCCACGAGTACTTCCCGACCGTGCTGCCGCTGCTCGCCATGTTCGCGGCATTCCTGCCGGTGCCGCTGTACGCGCTGTTCGACATCAAGCCCTATCCCGTCCTGCTGAAGGCCAGCGGGCTGCTGGCCTGTGCGCTGTTCCTGCTGCAACCCGTCCCCGCCGACTTCGCCCCCTTCGTCCTCGTCGTCGTCGCGGGCGAGGTGGCCGCGGTGACGACCCGGGGCATGACGCTTGGTTTCACCCTGCTCGCGATCGCCGAACTGATCGCCTTCGACCTGGCCGGACATCTGGAGTGGGGTGGCGAACGGCTGGAAGGTCTGCCGATGTACGTGCTCGGCATCGTGCTCGGCACCTTCGTCGGGATGATGCTGCAGTACCAGCGCCGGTTCCTGTATCAGGAACGCGAGAACCAGGCCATCCGAGCCGGTCAGGCCGCCGACGAGGAACGACGCCGAATCGCGCGCGAAGTACACGACGTGATCGCGCACTCGCTCTCGATCACCCTGCTGCACCTCACCGCCGCGCGCCGCGCACTGCAAACCGACGAGGACGTCACCGAGGCGGTGGAGGCGCTCGTCGACGCGGAACGCCTCGGCCGCCAGGCCATGGCCGACATCCGTCGCACCGTCGGCATGCTCGACACCAGCCCCGCCCAGCCGAAGCCGGAACCCGGCGCCGCCGATATCGACGAACTGGTCGGTGACTTCCGGCGCGCGGGACTCACCGTCGATTACCAGCGCACCGGCGAACTGTCGGTCGTCACCGGCGCGGTCGGCCACGCGCTGTACCGCATCGGACAGGAATCGCTGGCCAATGTCGCCAAACACGCACCGGGTGCCGCGGCGACGGTGCGGCTCGACGTGACACCGGAACTCGCCGCCCTCGAGGTGCGCAACGCTCTGCCTCTCGGACCGCCACCACGCCTCGGCACCGGAATGGGCTTGCGCGGCATGCGCAAACGCACCGAACTGCTCGGCGGAACCATCAGGGCCGGAATCGACGACGACGGCTGGACCGTGCATGCCCAGTTTCCGCTGAAATCGGGCTCCTGCGGAACACTGTCCACCATGCTGCCCGGCTTGCTCCGGCCGAAAACCCAGGAGGACCAGTGACGGCCGCCGCGCCGATCGACAACCCCGTCTCCGTGCTCGTCGTCGACGACCAGGAACTTGTGCGCGGCGGACTGCGCCGTATCCTGCGCCGTCGCGACGGGTTCGTCGTCAGCGAATGCGCCGACGGTGACGAGGTGGCGGCCGCCGTCGCCGCCGAACGGCCCGACGTGGTGCTGATGGATCTGCGCATGAAACGGGTCGGCGGCATCGATGCGACCCGTTTGCTGCGCGCGCGATCCGACGCGCCACCGGTCCTCGTCCTCACCACCTTCGACGACGACCAACTGCTGTCGGGCGCCCTGCGCGCGGGCGCGGCGGGTTTCCTCCTCAAGGATTCGCCAGCCGAGGACCTCATCCGCGCCGTCCGTACCGTCGCGGCGGGCGGCGCCTGGCTCGATCCGTCGGTAACCGGGCGGGTGCTCACCGCCTACCGAACCGTGAAACACACCGGTACCCGCACCGACCGCCGCCTGGGCGACCTCACCGCCCGCGAGTACGAGGTGCTCGAACTGATCGGACGCGGCCGGGTCAACGGCGAGATCGCCACCGAACTGGGCATCTCGGAAGTAACTGTGAAAAGCCATGTCGGACACATATTCGGCAAGCTCGACCTGCGCGATCGCGCCGCCGCCATCGTGTTCGCGTTTGACCACGGCATAGTGACACCGGGAGAATCGTCGTTCTGAGACGCGGGTCCCACGGCCCGCAAGACGTGGGAGGCGGACACCGGTGCAGGCACCTGGGTCACGGACGGGGAGCAGATTCGGCCCGTACGAGTTGCGGTCGATGCTGGGCAAAGGCGGCATGGGGGAGGTCTACGAGGCCTACGACACCGGCAAGGACCGGGTAGTCGCCCTGAAGTTGCTGGCCGCCGAACTCGCCCAGGACCCCGCCTACCAGGTCCGGTTCCGGCGCGAATCCCAGGCCGCCGCGAAACTGGCCGAACCGCACGTCATCCCGATCCACGACTGGGGCGTCATCGACGGGGTGCTGTTCATCGACATGCGGCTGGTGCCCGGCACCGACCTGCGGAGCGTGCTGCGCGCCGGGGGGCCGCTGCACCCGGAACGCGCGGTCGCCGTCGTCGAACAGATCGCCGCCGCCCTCGACGCCGCGCACGCGGGCGGGCTCGTGCACCGCGACGTGAAACCGGCCAACATCCTCGTCACCCCCGCCGACTTCGCTTACCTCGCCGACTTCGGCATCGCCCACACCGAAGGCGACAGCGCGCTCACCCAGGCCGGCATGGCCATGGGCTCCTACATCTACATGGCGCCCGAACGGTTCGACGCCGCCCCCATCTCGCACCGCGCCGACATCTACTCGCTGGCCTGTGTGCTGCACGAATGCCTCACCGGTGCATCCCCTTTCCCCAGTGCCAGCATGAGCGTGCTCATCCGCTCCCACCTGACCGAGGAACCGCCGCGGCCGAGCACCGTGATCGCCGGATTGCCCGCCGCATTCGACGACGTGATCGCAGTCGGCATGGCGAAGGATCCCGCCGAGCGGTACCCGAGCGCCGGTGCGCTGGCGCTGGCCGCCAGGCATGCCTTGGCCAGCGCACCCGGATCGGCCCCGATCGTCGGCCGTGGGCCGGTCAATGCACCCGGTCACGGGGTGCCCGCGGCGGCCGGATTCGGTAATGCCGCAGGCGGAATCATCGGTGGTGCGGCTGCGGCCGCGCACGGAACCGGGGCGCGGGGCACCGATGCCGCCGCAAGACCAGGCACGGGCCGTGGCTCGAACGTGCCGCGCGAGCGGGACGACGAGGCGCAGGAGCAGCCCAAGCCGACGCCGACGGGGGAGTTCCGGGTGGTCGGCGCGGTGACCGCGACCGGCGGCATCGAGACCTCCCGCAGCCAGACCTCCGCGACCGGCGCCCAGCCGACGCTCATCATCCGCCCGCCCGAGGCACGCACCGACACCGCGGGCTTCCACCGCGTTCCGGTCGAGGGCAGCGGCGAGGTGTCCATCCCCGCCGTCATCCAGCCCACCGGCCCCACCGAAATCCACCCAGCCGACACCTATTTCGCGCCTCTCCCGGCCGACGACGCCACCCCCGAACCGGTCGTCCCCGCACCACCTCCCACCTACACCCCCGACCAGGGCCTCCCACGGATGCGCCCGTTCCCCGACGCCCACCTCTACGGCGACAACCAAGCAGGCGAAACCTCCTCGCCAGTCCCGCAACCCAGCGCCCCGCACCCCGGCGGCCTCGCGTACGGCGTCGGTCGGCCGGGCGAGACTTCCTCGCCTGTCCCGCAACCCGGCGCCGCGAGGGGCTCTCATCCCGGTGGTCCCGCGTATGGCGGTGGTCTGCCAGGCGAAACTTCCTCGCCTGTCCCGCAACCCGGCGGCTCGCACCCCGGCGGTCCGGCATACGGCGGCGGTCGTCCCGGCGAAACCTCCTCGCCCGTGCCGCAATTCGGTGGTCCCGCCGACGCCCAGCGTGGCCCGCTGGTGCCGCCACGCAGTGCCCCGACCCAGCGCTACTCCGGAGAGTACCCGGCGCCGGGTGGGCAGCCGCCCGCTGATTTCGGTTCCCGTCAGAACCCGGGTGACCGTCCGGCTCCACCCGCCCGGCTGGTCTCCCCGCCGGTCCCCGGTGGCACCGGACCGAACCCGCTGCCCGGCACCGACCTGCCCGCGCGCAGCCTCGGATTCGGCTCTCCCGCAGAACCTTTCGGTGCCGAGAACGGTCCGGAACCACGTCCGGGTCAGCCGTTCGGGCCGCGACCGGGCGCGAACACGCCCGCGCCCGCGACTCAGAAGTTCGACGCGGATCGATTCGGCCCTGCTGCCGGGCAATTCGACGACGAGCGATTCCCGGGGCCTGGTCACGCACCGGATTCCCGGTCCGCTGGCGCAGCCAATCCGTTCGGTCCGTATGCGGCGGAGGCGAGTTCGGCGCACGGTGGTGATCGGTTCGGTCCGGACGGTGGTGACCGGTTCCCGGCCGACGAGGACTCGGCTTCGCGGCGTCCCGATGCCTTCGGTCCGCCGACCGAGCAGTACGACGCACGGTCCGCCGACGACCAGCGAAAAGATCGGCCCGATAACCGTCGAGACCCGGCCCAGCCGGGCAGCGGCAACCACTTCGCCCCGCCCACCGAGGTGTTCGGTCCGGAGCATCGGCGGTCGGCGCCGACCGAGCACTACGGGCAGAACGATCAATTCAGCCCGCCCACCGAACAATTCGACCCCGCGGACATCGGCGACCAGCGGTCCGCGCAGACCCGGCACTACCCGGACGCCCCACGCTCCGCGCCCACCGAGCACTACCCCGGTGGCCCGGAGGCGCGCCGCTCCGCTCCGACCGAGCACTACGGGTTCGACAGCCCGGACCCACAGCGCTCCCAGCCGACGGAGCATTACGGCTTCGACGACCCGGACCCACAGCGTTCCCAGCCCACCCACCAATACCGTGGTGGCGCAGCGCCGTTCGGTGCGCACAATGCTGTCGACCCGGCGAATCCGTACAACGATCAGGCCGCCTACTCCCAGTACGACGACCAGCAGGCCTACGGCGACCACGCCTACCGCGACAACGACAGCCCCTACGGTCCCGAACCGGCCTACGCCCCGGAACCCGCCTGGTCCCAACAGGACTCGAACCGCCGATCCATGCTGCTGCCGATCCTCGTCGGCGTGCTCGCCGTCATCGTCGTCGCCATCGGCGGGGCCATCGGCTGGCGGCTGATGGCGGCCACCGACTCCACCGACACCGCGGGCGCGCCGTCCACCTCGCTGGTGCCCGCCGGACCGACCGGCACCACCGCACCACGGGCGACCACCGCCGCACCGACCACCTCGGCCGGCCCGGTCACCCTGCCCGCGGGGGCGCAACCGTGCGATTCCGGTTCGGGCAGTGGCAGTTTCAGCAAGGCGGCGGTCGGCAACACCGTCACCAGCTGCCCGTTCGCGCAGGCGGTCCGCGAGGCGTACGCGGGTGGCGGCAGCGCGAGCGGTGCCCGCGAGGTGGTGGCGACCAGCCCGGTGACCGGACGCACCTACACGATGACCTGCGCGCCGGAGGGCAAGCTCGTCACCTGCACCGGCGGCGAGAACGCGGTCGTCTACGTGTACTGACCACCGGCTTGGCACCACGCCGCGCCGACCTGCGGACGCAGATATGCGAATCGTTGCATACTGTCGGTATGGCTGATGACGACCAGTGGTACTACTGCCTCAAGCATCACAAGGCCGAGCAGGGCAAGTCCTGCTGGTACGGCGACCGGATGGGGCCGTACCCGGACCAGGCGACGGCCGAGCGGGCGCTCGAGATCGCGCGGGCACGCAACAAGGCCGCCGACGACGAAGACGACTAGACCCGGCCGGTTCGCCTACCGTCGTTCCGGCGACGACGAGCACCACTCGTCACCGACTGATCGGCACACCTGATGAGCAGAGTCACCGCACGACGCAAGACCGTCCGGCTGTCACCGGCCGGGCGGGTCGAGCGCCCCGACACCCTCGCGGTCGAGGAACCACTCGAGATCAGGGTCGACGGGCAGTCGCTCTCGGTCACCATGCGGACACCGGGCAACGACATCGACCTGGTGCACGGCTTCCTGCTCGGTGAGAACATCATCGGCACCGCCGACGACATCGTCACCGCCCGCTACTGCGCGGGCGCCGACAGCGAGGGCCGCAACACCTACAACGTGCTCGACGTGCGGCTGCGCGATCCCGTGCCGCTGCATCCGCGCAACCTCGTCACCACCGGCGGCTGCGGCCTGTGCGGCAAGAGCGCCCTCGACGAGGTCCGCACCCACACCCGCTTCCCGCTGCCGCCCTCGGTCCCGGCCGTCGGGACCGAGGTGCTGACGCGGATGCCCGGCCTGCTGCGCGAAGGGCAGAAACTCTTCGACGCCACCGGCGGTCTGCACGCGGCGGGCCTGTTCGCCACCGACGGCACCCTGCTCGCCCTGCGCGAGGACATCGGCAGGCACAACGCCGTCGACAAGGTGATCGGCTGGGCGTTGCGGGAGAACCGGATCCCCGCGCACGACCTGGTGCTCGTGGTGAGCAGCCGGGCCTCCTTCGAACTGGTCCAGAAGGCCGTGATGGCGGGCATCCCGATTCTGGCCGCGGTATCGGCGCCGAGTGCCCTCGCCGTCGACCTCGCCGTGGAGTCCGGATCGACGTTACTGGGATTCGTACGTGGCGAATCGATGAACATCTACTCGGGTGAAAACCGTGTGACCTGACGGTTTACGGACGAAGTGGGCGTTGGGCCATACAGCCCAGTACGGTGTCGGACACGGCTACCCAGCACCGAAAGCCCGGGGGAGTTCACAAACGAAAATGCTTCACATCATGACGAACAACCGACGCCACCCGATACGGGTGGCGCTGTCAGCACTGCTGGGCGTTGCCGTATTGGTCACCGCGGGCTGTGGTTCCGACAGCAGCCCCGCCGCACCGCAGGTCACCACGAAGAGCCCGGCCACCTTGCCGGGCGGCCCGGTGACAGCCGAGGTCTCCGTCGCGGTGCCCGGCAGCCTGGCCGCCGACTTCGCCGATCTGCAACGCGGTTTGCGTGGCAGTGTGGGGATGGCGATCATGCCGGTCGCCGGGACCAAGATGGTCACCTTCGGCGACTGGACGACCGGCCCGGCCTGGTCGACGATCAAGGTGCCGCTCGCCATCGCGGTCTCGCGTCGCAGCAGCGCCTACAACTCGTCGGTGAACGCCGCCATCACCGCCTCCGACAACGCCGCCGCCGACGCGCTGTGGTCGACCTTCGGCGACAACGCCGACGCGGCCGCCGCGGTGGAAGGGGTCCTGCGCGAGGGCGGCGACGCCACGACCACCGTGCCGACCGTGCGTACCCGCTCGGACGCCTCCATCTACGGCCAGGCCGAGTGGGCGCTGGCCGATCAGGTCCGGTTCGCCGCCCAACTGCCGTGCCTGCCGCAGAGTGAGCGGGTGGTCGGTTTGATGCAGCAGATCGTCGTCAGCCACCGCTGGGGCCTCGGGGCATTCACCAGCGCCGAGTTCAAGGGCGGGTGGGGGCCGGATACGTCCGGAAAGTACCTGGTCCGTCAGTTCGGGCTGATCGATTCGCCCTCGGGCCGCATCGCGGTTGCCTTTGCGGCCAAACCCGATTCGGGCGCTTTCGCCGACGGTATGACCATGCTCGACAAGATGGCGACCCTGCTCTCGGGCCACCTCGACGAGCTCGCCGGAGGCCACTGCCCCTGATCCGCGCTGGTGGGGCAAGATGAACGCCATGCGCATCGGAGTCTTGACCGGAGGCGGAGACTGTCCAGGGCTGAACGCGGTGATCCGGGCGGTGGTCCGAACCGCGAACGGCCGCTACGGCGACGCGATCGTCGGATTCCAGGACGGTTGGCGCGGCCTACTCGAGGACCGCAAGATCCGCATCCACAACGACGACCGCACCGACCGGCTGCTCACCAAGGGCGGCACCATGCTCGGTACCGCACGCACCAATCCCGACGTCCTGCGCGCCGGGCTGCCACGCATCCAGCAGACCCTCGACGACAACGGCATCGAGGCCCTGATCCCGATCGGCGGCGAAGGCACCCTCACCGCGGCCAGCTGGCTGGCCGAGGAGGGTGTGCCGGTGGTCGGCGTGCCCAAGACCATCGACAACGACATCGACTGCACCGATGTCACCTTCGGCCACGACACGGCGCTGTCGATCGCCACCGAGGCCATCGACCGCCTGCACACCACCGCCGAATCGCATCAGCGGGTGATGCTCGTCGAGGTGATGGGACGGCACGCGGGCTGGATCGCGCTGAACTCCGGCATCGCCGCGGGCGCGCACCTGACGCTGGTGCCCGAGGAACCCTTCGACGTCGCGCAGGTGTGCGCGATGATCAAGTCCCGCTTCCAGCGCGGCGAGAAGAGCTTCATCTGTGTCGTCGCCGAAGGTGCCCACCCCGCACCGGATTCCGGGTTCACGCTGCGGGAAGGCGGAATCGACGAATTCGGACACGAGCGGTTCACCGGTGTCGCCCAGCAGTTGGGATCCGAGATCGAGCGCCGGATCGGCAAAGAAGTCCGCACCACGGTGCTCGGCCACGTCCAGCGCGGCGGTAGCCCAACACCCTACGACCGGATCCTGGCCACCCGCTTCGGCGTGCACGCGGCAGAGGCCGTGCACGCCGGACATTTCGGGATGATGGTCGCCCTGCACGGCACGACCATCGGTCTGGTCCCGCTGTCGGAGGCGACCAAGCAGCTCAAACGGGTTCCGGCCGAACGGCTCAGCGAGGCGCAGGCCTTCTTCGGCTGAGGGCTGCCTGGCGAGGCGTTGCGTGGACTTGTCGGTGGGCGTCGGTACCGTGGTTCCATGCGCACCGGTCGAGTGTTCGTTTCGGTTCTTGCAGTCCTCACCGCCTTGGTCGGTGGATGCTCCGGGTCCACACCGGATTCCGGGGAAACCACCGTGCACGGCAACTGGAACGGCGCGATCGAGGTGCCGGGGCAGCCGATCCCGATCGGGGTGAGTTTCGCCGAGGACGGTTCGGCCACCCTCGACATCCCCATCCAGGGTCTGCGTGACGCGCCGCTGAAAGACGTTGTCGCCGAGCCGGACAAGGTCGAGTTCGCGCTCGCCGACGCCCCGGGTGACCCTCGGTTCCGCGGCAAGCTCGAGGGGGAGCGGATCACCGGTGACTGGACGCAATCGGGCCAGTCGGCGCCACTCACGCTGCGGCGCGGCAAGATCGAGAACGTCGCCCGTCCGCAGGACCCGAAGCCACCGTTCCCGTACCGCAGCGAGGACGTCACCTATCGCAGCGGCGACATCACCATCGCGGGCACGCTCACCGAACCCGAAGGGCCAGGCCCGTTCCCGGCGGTGCTGATGATCACCGGCAGCGGCCCGCAGGACCGCAACGAGGAACTGCTCGGGCACCGCCCGTTCCTGGTGCTCGCCGACACCCTCACCCGCGCGGGCTACGCCGTGTTGCGCACCGACGACCGCGGCGTCGGCGGAACCGGCGGCAAGCTCGACGACGCCACCTACGACACCCTCGCCGGTGACGCCGCGGCCGGTGTGGCGTTCCTGCGCGAGCGGCCCGAGATCGACGACGCGAAGGTCGGCCTGTTCGGCCACAGCGAGGGCGGCTACCTCGCACCGCTGGTCGCGGCAAGGCCGGGAAGCGATATCGCGTTCGCGATCCTGATGGCCGGCCCGTCGGTGCCGGGCGCCGACGTGCTGATCGAACAGAACAAAGTCATCATGGCCGCCTCGGGCGCGCCACAGGACAAGATCGATCAGCAGGTCGATTACCTCACGAAATGGACCGCGATGCTGCGCGCCGGTGACCTCGAGGGCGCCCGGGTGTACTCCCAGCAGCACAACGAGTCCTTACCCGAGAACGAGCGCGCACCGAAGGAAGCGGTCGATTCGTTCAACACCGCCTACATGACCTCCTTCATGACCTTCGACCCACAACCGTCGCTGCGCGCGCTGCGCGTGCCGGTGCTCGCCTTCTTCGGCGGCAAGGACCTGCAGGTTCCCGCCGCCCAGAGCGAGGGGCCAATGCGCGAGGCGCTGGCGGGCGCGCCCGACCCGACGGTGCACACCTTCCCCGGCCTCAACCACCTGATGCAGCCCACCGAAACCGGCAACCCCAGCGAATACTCGAGCATCGAAATCACCATCGATCCGGCCGTTCTCACCTACGTCACCGACTGGCTCACCCGCCGTGTCCCGCCGCGCTAGGACCACCGGCCGCCGCCGTGAGCGGCTTACATAGACTGCTAGGCATGAGCGCACCCACGGTCGAGTTGATGGATTACGCCGATGTCATCTCCCGGTACGAGCCGGTGCTCGGCATGGAGGTCCACGTCGAGTTGTCCACGGCGACCAAGATGTTCTGCGGTTGCCCCACCGAGTTCGGCGCCGAACCCAATACCCAGGTGTGCCCGGTGTGCCTCGGGCTCCCCGGCTCGCTGCCGGTCGTGAACGAGAAGGCCGTCGAGTCGGCCATCCGCATCGGCCTGGCGCTGAACTGTTCGATCACCCCGTGGGGCCGGTTCGCGCGCAAGAACTACTTCTACCCGGACCAGCCGAAGAACTACCAGATCAGCCAGTACGACGAGCCCATCGCCACCGACGGCTTCCTCGACGTGGTGCTCGACGACGGCAGCACCTTCCGCGTCGACATCGAGCGCGCCCACATGGAAGAAGACACCGGCAAGTCGCTGCACGTGGGCGGTGCCACCGGCCGCATCCACGGCGCGAGCCACTCGCTGCTCGACTTCAACCGGGCGGGTGTGCCGCTGATCGAGATCGTCACCAAGCCGATCACCGGTGCGGGCGAACGCGCGCCCGAGGTGGCCCGCGCCTATGTCACCGCGCTGCGCGAAGTGCTGCGCTCGCTCAACGTCTCCGACGTGAAGATGGAACAGGGCTCGCTGCGCTGCGACGCCAACGTGTCGCTGATGGCGATCGGCGCGAAGGAATTCGGTACCCGCACCGAGACCAAGAACGTGAACTCGCTCAAGAGCGTCGAGGTGGCGGTGCGCTACGAGATGCGCCGTCAGGCCGCCGTGCTCACCGCGGGCGGGGAGATCGTGCAGGAGACCCGTCACTTCAACGAGGCCGATGGGTCGACCTCGGCGGGTCGCCGCAAGGAGACGGCCGAGGACTACCGCTACTTCCCCGAACCCGACCTCGAGCCCGTCGCCCCGGCCGCCGAGTGGATCGAGGAACTGCGCGCCACCATCCCCGAGTACCCGTGGCTGGTCCGCGCGCGCATCCAGGCCGATTGGGGCCTGTCCGACGAGGTGATGCGCGACCTGGTGAACGCGGGCGCCCTCGACCTCATCATCGCCACCGTCGAGGCGGGTGCCCCCGCCAACGAGGCCCGCTCCTGGTGGGTCGCCTACCTCACCGAGAAGGCCAAGGAACGCGAGGTCGCCCTGGTCGACCTGCCGATCACCCCCGCGCAGGTGGCGGCGGTCATCGCCCTGGTCGAGGCGAAGACGGTGAACAACAAGGTGGCCAAGCAGGTCGTCGACTTCGTGCTGGCCGGCGAGGGCGAACCCGCCCAGATCGTCGAGGCCAAGGGTCTCGGCATGGTCAGCGACGACACCGCCCTGCAGGCCGAGGTCGAAAAGGCCCTCGCCGCCAACCCTGATATCGCCGACAAGATCCGTTCGGGCAAGGTTCAGGCGGCGGGCAAGATCGTCGGTGATGTCATGAAGGCCACCCGTGGCCAGGCCGACGCCGCGCGCGTCCGCGACCTGGTCATCGCGGCCTGTAGCTGAGAAACGAAGCAGCCCAACTGTTCTCGCCCGTTCGGGGAGAACGGTTGGGCAGGCTTTCGACCGCCGAAGCTCTAGTCGGGGCCGCCCGCGCCGCCCTGGGGCGGTGGGATGCGCACGACGCGGTCGTCGAATTCGCCTGGGGCGCCGTCGGTCTTGTTGACCGTGCTCACCCACACGCTGCCGTCGGCGCCACCCGTGGCGCCGAGCAGCTTGCCGTACTTGTCCTGGGCGATCAGGGTGGGCGCCGTGGTGACCGCGAAGGTGGTCATGTCGGCGGTGACGGCGGCGAGCGCCTTTCCTTCGGTGAGGGCGACGGCCACACCATCGGTGGTCGCCGCGCACCCGCCGACGCCGGGGCGGTCGGGCCAGGTCCACGACACGGTGAGGGTGCCGTCGGTGCCGAGATGCTGCAGTCGGTCCTCGGCGGCGGTGCGGTCGGTGACCCACATGCCGTCCTTGCCGTCACGGCACAGGTCACCGGCGGTGCCGATGCCCGAGGCGACCACCTGCGGAGTGTTCGCGCCCGACGACGGTGAGTCCAGCCGCAACAGTTTTCCCCCGAGCGAGCCGGGATCGGCCGCGGCGGCGGGGTTGCCCGCGTCGCCGGTGAGTACCAGCAGCTGGTTCGGTGTCGCCCATTCCAGCGCACCGCGATTCCCGGTGGCGCCCTTGGGGATTCCGGTGAGGATCTCCTTCGGCGCGCCGTCGCGGGACAGGCGGACCACCCGGTTGTCGCTGCCGGTGGTGATGTAGGCGTACATCAGCCCGTCCTCGGAGAAGGTCGGGGACAAGGTGATATCGGAGATGCCACCGTCGCCCGACCCGTCGACGGGCAGCACCGCGACCTCCTCCGGCGGCGGCTGCGGAGTGCTCGCGTCGACCGGGGTCACCGACAGGATGCGACCGGTGCGGCGCTCGGCGACCAGCGCGCCGTCACCCACCGCGATCAGCCCGGCGGCCGAATCGAGGCAGGTGCCGATGACATTGGGATCGGGGTCGATACACGGCCCGGTCGGGCGCGGCGCCTGCGAGGGCGAGTCCTGCGGCGGCTTCGGTTCCGCGTTGGCACCGCCGATCGACGGCTCGGTGGTGAACGGGCTCGACGCCGACTCGTCGAATCGGGCACACCCGGCGACCAGAATCGTGCCGAGCGCCAATCCGACTGCCACGCGGCCCGCGAATACCGAACTCATGGTGCAGACGTTACCGGCAGTCGAGCGGGGCTGACACGCCTGATGCGGCGAAGGGCGGCGCACCGCGATCCCACGTCCTAAGGTGAGACCGTGACCGACAAGTCGAACGACACTTCCCCCGACGACGCGACGGCGCGGGCCGGAGAGTCCGCCTCCGCGGCGGGGCAGCCGGTGACCAGCCCCTTCGATTCGCCGACCACGCAGATGCGCAAGCCCGACCCCAAGGACGTGCCGCGCACCGACGAGGACCTCGGCCTGGATCCCGGCGACGAGGTTCCCACGGCGAGCAGCGCCAAGTCCGGCGACACCGACTATGGCTACGCGACGATTCCGCCCGCGACGGCCGCGTCGGCGGACTCGGTCCGCCTGCAGCGCCGCAACCGCGAGGCCCGGCGCGGCACCCTCGACTTCGGCCTGTTCGTGCTGCGCCTGGTGGTCGGCGGCACCTTCATCTACCACGGTCTGCAGAAGCTGACCGGCTGGTTCCACGGCCCCGGCATCGACGGAACCAAGGACATGATGGCCGGTGGCGGCTGGGATCACCCGTCGCTGGCCACCGCCCTGGTGATCGCCGGTGAACTCGGTGGCGGCGTGCTGCTCGTTCTCGGCCTGGCCACCCCGCTCGCCGCGGGCGCCATCCTCGCGACCATCTCGAACGCCTGGATGTGGAAGCAGGGCATGATCCCGGGCTTCCAGTACAACGCGGCGACCAAGTCCGGCGTGGAGATCGACACCATCCTCGCCGGCGCCGCGCTGGCGATCATCCTCACCGGCCCGGGCCGCTGGTCGCTCGACCGCACCCGAGGCTGGGCCACCCGCCCCGCCTACGGCTCCTTCGTGGTGGTCCTGCTGGCGATCGCCGCCGCCATCGGCACCTACTGGTTCCTCCACGGCGGCAACCCCCTGAAGGGCATAGGCCCCTTCTGAACCGCCTCCCCGCGAATTCTGGCCGGACTCGGGTGGGTGTCTGGTTTCGACGCGGCTGGCGGGTAGGTGCTCTGGGGAGTTAGCCGGTACCCGGTGAGTTACCCATGTTCTTGCCGAGTCAGTGGTTGCGGGGGTGCGGGTTCGGACAGGTGGTTGGTCATCGTGGCGTGGATGTCGGCCAGGAATGCCTCGAATCGGCGGAGTTCCTCGGGGGAGTACTTACCCATGACCGATTCCTCGACCTTCGTGCCGAGTGGGCCGAAGAAGTCGTTGGCGAGGGCGTGGATGCGCGGGGTGCTGCGCAGGGTGATGACGCGGCGGTCGTCGTGTTCGCGGCTGCGCACGATATGACCGGTCTGTTCCAGGCGGTTCAGTAGTGCGGTGGTCGCGCTGTTGGACAAGGCGATTCGTTCGCTGAGCCGCGCCGGTGACAGCGTGGTCCCGCGTTCCTCGGCGGTGAGGATCTCGATGAGTGCCTCGGCGTCGGTCGAGTGCAGGCCCAGCCAGGTGGCGAACCGGCGAGCGAGCTCGCGGTAACTCGCGCCGTAGGCCCGCATACCCTCGTGGATTCGTTCGTACTGCGCCCGAGCGTCCGACTGGCTCATAGGTTCCTTTCGCATCGGTTTGACATCCTATTGCCCACAATCTACTTTGACAATGGAATTATTCCATGATGGAAATAGGAGTGTGCGATGAGTCAAGAGTCGTCTCTTCGCCGATGGCTCGGCTTGATCGCCATTGCCCTCGGCGTAGCGCTGATCGTGGTCGACACCACGATCGTGAACGTGATCATCCCGTCGATCATCGGTGACCTGGACACGGGTTCGACCGAGGCGCAATGGATTCAGGAGTCCTACGCGATCGTGTTCGCGGCGCTGCTGCTCGTGGTCGGTCGCGTCGCCGACATGGTCGGCGCGCGCCGGGTGTTCGTCGCCGGTGTCGTGGTGTTCGGTGCGACGAGCATCATGGCCGGGCTCGCACCGGACGGTGGACTGCTCGTGATCGCCCGATTCCTGCAGGGTGCGGGCGCAGCGATGATCCTGCCGACCTCACTGGCCCTGCTGAACGCGACTTTCACCGGGAAAGCGCGTGGTCAGGCGTTCGCGGTCTGGGGTTCGACGATCGGCGCGGCGGCCGCGCTCGGACCGCTGCTCGGTGGCTGGCTGGCCGAACATGTGTCGTGGCGCTGGGCTTTCGGCATCAATGTGCCGCTCGCGGTGGTGATCGTGGTCGGCGTGCTGACGTGCATCGCACCATCGCCGAAGGTGGTCGGTCGCCTCGATGTGCTCGGCTCGATCCTGTCGGTGCTCGGGCTCGGATTGCTCGCCTTCGGCCTCGTCGAAGGCCGCACCTACGGCTGGATCACCACCGTGCACCCGATGGGGATCGGCGGATTCACCTGGGCGAGTGGGCCGTCGCCCGTGCTGGTCGCGCTTGTGCTGAGTGTGTGTGCGCTGGGTGCGTTCGTCGCCAGGCAGGTGCTGTTGCGCCGCGGCGGTAATGCCGACAAGGCGCTGATGGACCTGAGCCTGTTCTCGCTCGCCTCGTTCCGCAACGGCAATATCGCCACGCTGATCATCGGCCTCGGTGAGTTCGGCGTCGTCGCCGTGCTGCCGCTGTGGATGCAGTTCACCCTCGGTTACAGCGCGGTGCAGGCCGGTCTTGCCCTGGTGCCGATCGCCATCGGCAGCTTCATCGCCAGCGGTGCCAGCTTCGGAATGGCCGGATCGGCCTCCCCGCTGAACCTGGTCCGGCTCGGCCTGGCCCTCGAGGTGGTCGGCCTGGCCGCACTCGGCTTCTTCGCCGCCACCGACAGTTCGTGGTGGTCGATGGCGCTGGTGCTGTGCCTGTACGGCGTGGGCGTCGGTTTCGCCACCGCCCAGGTGACCAATGTCGTGCTGGCCGACATCCCCGAAGCCGACAACGGCCAGGCCTCCGGGATCCAGAGCGCCTTCCGCCAACTCGGTTCCGCCCTCGGCATCGCCCTGCTGACCACGGTCTTCTTCACCACGCTGACCACCGAGGTCGACAACGACCTCACCGCCACGGGCATGCCAGCCGCCCAGTCCGAGCAGTACGCCCACGCCATCTCCGGCAGCGCGGGCGCGGCGATCGAAGGCTTTGCCGCCCAACCCGATACGCAACCGGTGGCCGAGGCGGGCCGCGCGGGAATGACCGCCGGTGTCAACATCGGTGCCTATCTCGCGGCAGGCTTCGTCCTGCTCGGTCTGATCGCGACCGCTCTGATCCCAGCTCGAACCGGCCGTGACGAGGAGTCGTCGACGGAACCGAAACAACCCGCCCTCGCCTAGGGCAGAAACGAGTCCGGCCCCTCACAGAGTTTGTGAGGGGCCGGACCTTGTTTCGACTACGGCAGCTGGCGGACGGCGCCCTTGTCGGCGGAGGTGGCCAACGCCGCGTACGCGCGCAGGGCGGTGGTGACCGGGCGGTCGCGGTTCACCGGCTGCCACGGGCGCTCCGAGGCTTCCATCTTCGCGCGGCGTTCGGCGAGCACCTCGTCGGACACCAGCACCTCGAGGGCACGGGTGTGGACGTCGATGCGGATGCGGTCGCCGTTCTCGATCAGGCCGATGACACCGCCGGAGGCGGCCTCGGGGGAGACGTGACCGATCGACAGGCCCGAGGTGCCGCCGGAGAAGCGGCCGTCGGTGATCAGCGCGCACACCTTGCCCAAGCCGAGGCCCTTGAGGAACGAGGTGGGGTGCAGCATTTCCTGCATGCCGGGACCACCGGCCGGGCCCTCGTAGCGCACCACGACCACGTCGCCGGGCTGGATCTTCTTGCCGAGGATCATCGATACCGCCTCCTCCTGCGACTCGACCACGACGGCCGGGCCCTCGAAGGTGAACAGTTCCTCGTCGATGCCCGCGGTCTTGAGGATGGCACCGTCGGGAGCGATGTTGCCGCGCAGCACGCACAGCCCGCCTTCGACCGTGTAGGCGTGCTCGATGTCGCGGATGCAGCCACCGGCGGCATCGGTGTCGAGCGAGGACCAGCGGTTGCTGGTGGAGAACGGTTCCACCGTGCGCACCCCGCCGGGGGCGGCGTGGAACAGCTCGAGGGCCTCCTCGGAAGCCTTGCCGGAGCGGATGTCCCAAGTGTCGAGGAATTCCTCGTAGCTCGCGGTGTGCACGGTGGTGACGTCGAGTTCGAGCAGGCCGCCGCGGCGCAGCTCACCGAGGATGGCGGGGATGCCGCCGGCGCGGTGCACATCTTCCATGTGGTAGTCGGAGTTGGGCGACACCTTCGACAGACACGGCACCCGGCGGCTGATCTCGTCGATGGTCTGCAGATCGAAGTCGATCTCGCCTTCCTGAGCGGCGGCGAGAGTGTGCAGCACCGTGTTGGTGGAACCGCCCATCGCCACGTCCAGGGCCATCGCGTTGCGGAAGGCCTTGGCGTTGGCGACGTTTCGGGGCAGCACCGAGGCGTCGTCGTCCTGGTACCAGCGCTTGGCGATATCGACGATGACGGTGCCCGCCCGCTCGAACAGCGCCCGGCGCGCCGCGTGCGTCGCGAGAGTGGAACCGTTGCCGGGCAGTGCGAGGCCGAGCGCCTCGGTGAGGCAGTTCATCGAGTTCGCGGTGAACATGCCCGAACACGAACCACAGGTGGGGCAAGCGGACCGCTCGACCTCGTCGAGGCCTTCGTCGGACACCGCCTGGCTCGCGCTCGCCGAGATCGCGCTCACCAGGTCGAGCGGTGCGTGCGCCACGCCGTCGACGACCACGGCCTTACCGGCCTCCATCGGTCCACCGGAGACGAACACGGCGGGGATGTTGAGGCGCATCGCGGCGTTGAGCATGCCGGGAGTGATCTTGTCGCAGTTGGAGATACACACCAGCGCGTCGGCGGTGTGCGCATTGGCCATGTACTCGACCGAGTCGGCGATGATCTCACGCGAGGGCAGCGAGTAGAGCATGCCGCCGTGGCCCATGGCGATACCGTCGTCGACGGCGATGGTGTGGAATTCGCGCGGCACACCACCGGCGGCGCGGACCGCCTCGGCCACGATGTCGCCCATGTTCTTCAGGTGCACGTGGCCGGGCACGAACTGGGTGTAGGAATTCGCGATCGCGATGATCGGCTTGCCGAAATCGGAGTCGGTCATGCCGGTCGCGCGCCAGAGCGAACGAGCGCCCGCGGCATTGCGGCCGATGGTGGTGGTGCGTGAGCGAAGCGGTGGCATGGAAGTCCTCGTCAAATGTCGCTGGGTGCGCTCGCGGCGGGCGCGCAGGGGGCTGACCTGCGCGGCACAGAGCGCGGGCGCGGTGCGTCCGGCAACCCTGCACGTTACTCCGGCGGGCGGTGGTCGCGTCGCGCCGGTCGTCGGTGCAGGGGTGGGGAACCGGGCTCGAGGCGGGAGTGTCGCTCCGGAGGGTGTCGCCGCGGTGGTGCCGTCGGCGCGAGGGTGCCCGGTGCCGTCAGCTTACCGGTGCCACTCTGTGCGGCATCGTGTGGATTCCCACAGTGCGCTCGGCGGTGCGTAGCCCTCGGCGCTGATGTGCCGAGTGGCTCGGCATTCCGCGGCGCCCGGGTCAGGGCGTCGGGCCGGGGTCGAGGTGGTCACCGTGTGGTGCCGGGTTCCCCGTTCTCGCCGGAGTGCGTGTCGGTCTCGCCGGTGGGTGCTTCCGGCGCGTCGGCATCGGCGTCGGTCGACGCGTCGGCCTGCGCGCGCTCAGCGGCGAGACGCTCGGCCTCGGCCGCCTCGGCCGCCGCGAAGACATCGGGCAACCGGCCCTCGGATGCCTCGATCAGCTCACGCAGCCGGTCGTAACCGACGGCGGGCAGCTTCACCTCGGAGTCGTCGGCGAGCCGGGCCCGGATGTAACCACGCTTCGGGATGCTGATGCCCTTGACCTGTGCCCAGTCGAGGTGCTTCGAGGAGACCATCGTGGAGAGGTCGAGCCCCGCGTCGGAAACCGTTGTGTGCGTGCGCGTCACCCACCACACCGCGATCACCGGCGCCAGCAGCAGCCACCACAGGGCGATCGGCCAGCCGACGAACGCGAAGAACACGCAGAACGCCAGCACGAGCACGCCGATGTAGGCGAGCCTCGGCACGCCGATCACGTGCACGCCCGGCGTCGGCCCGCTCTCTCTGCGTGGAATCAGCAACCACACGACGACCGCGGTGGGCACGATCAGCCCGATCCGCAGCCCGAGCGACCAGTCCTGCGCGGTGCCGACGACGACGAAGATCAGGTACGCCAGTACCACCGCGGCGATGGCCGCGAGCCTGCCGGGACCGGCGGCGCGCAGGCCACCGGGTCGCGCGGGCCGACCCGTCGCGGTCGTCTCGTCGGCGGTGTGGGACGATTTAGCCGGTGGCACGGACTGATGCGGTGATGACACCCCACCATCCTCGCATCTCGGTATACGGACCCACGCAACCACTCGCGTCCCACATAATGGGACACGAAAGGTAGCCTGTTTGACTCATCGGTTCACACACGAATAACGTCGTAGCCGTGAATCGAAGCGAGCTCGTACTCGGCCGGCGCGTCCAGCGTTGAGCCTGACTGCCTGAGTCGAATACGTCAGCTCGCGTTGCGACGCGCCACCCTCGAACAGCCATGCGCTGATCGGGGGCTTTTTTGTGTTCCGGCGAATTCCGCGCCAGTCCGGAGTCAGAACAACACAGTTAGGAACGAAGACGGTGAGTGCACCTACCGCACGACCCGGGCCATCGGCCCGCAGGTCAGCGCCTTCAACGGGAGCCGCTAACCCGGCGACCACCCCCGCCCGTCGCCAGGTCGCGCCCGAGCGCGTCACCGGCGCGCAGTCGGTGGTCCGGTCCCTCGAAGAGCTCGACGTCGACACCGTATTCGGCATTCCGGGCGGTGCGGTCCTTCCCGTCTACGACCCGCTCTTCGACTCCAAGAAGGTCCGCCACGTGCTGGTGCGCCACGAGCAGGGCGCCGGTCACGCGGCGACCGGTTACGCGCAGGCCTCCGGCAAGGTCGGTGTGTGTATGGCCACATCCGGCCCCGGCGCGACCAACCTGGTGACCCCGCTGGCCGACGCCCAGATGGACTCGGTCCCGATCGTGGCGATCACCGGCCAGGTGCCGTCGAGCCTGGTCGGCACCGACGCCTTCCAGGAAGCCGACATCTCCGGCATCACCATGCCGATCACCAAGCACAACTTCCTGGTGAAGGATCCCGCCGACATCCCGCGCATCCTGGCCGAGGCGTTCTACCTGGCCTCCTCCGGCCGTCCGGGCGCGGTGCTCGTCGACATCACCAAGGACGCCCTGCAGGCCCAGACCACGTTCTCGTGGCCGCCGGAGATGCGTCTGCCCGGCTACCGTCCGGTCACCAAGCCGCACGGCAAGCAGGTGCGCGAAGCGGCCCGGATGATCCTCGAGTCCAAGCAGCCCGTGCTGTATGTGGGCGGCGGTGTCATCAAGTCCGACGCCTCGGCCGAACTGCTCGAACTCGCCGAACTGACCGGCATCCCGGTGGTCACCACCCTGATGGCGCGTGGCGCGTTCCCCGACAGCCACACGCTGAACATGGGCATGCCCGGCATGCACGGCACCGTCGGTGCTGTTGCCGCGCTGCAGAAGTCGGACCTGCTGATCACCCTCGGCGCCCGCTTCGACGACCGCGTCACCGGTCAGCTGGACTCCTTCGCGCCCGACGCGAAGGTCATCCACGCCGACATCGACCCGGCCGAGATCGGCAAGAACCGCCACGCCGACGTCCCGATCGTCGGTGACGCGCGCGAGGTCGTCATCGAGCTCATCGAGACCCTCAAGGCCGACCCGCAGTCCGGTGCGGCGCCGCTGCTGAACCTCACCGAGTGGTGGGCCTACCTCAGCGACATCCGCGACAACTACCCGCTGGGCTGGAAGACCCCGAGCGACGGTTCGCTGTCGCCGGAATACGTCATCGAGACCCTCGGTCGCCTGGCCGGACCCGACGCGGTGTACTGCGCCGGTGTCGGCCAGCACCAGATGTGGGCCGCGCAGTTCGTCAAGTACGAGAAGCCGCGCACCTGGCTCAACTCCGGTGGCCTTGGCACCATGGGTTACGCGGTGCCCGCCGCCATGGGCGCCAAGATGGGTGCTCCGGAGAAGGAGGTCTGGGCGGTCGACGGTGACGGCTGCTTCCAGATGACCAACCAGGAGCTGGCCACCTGCGCGGTGGAGGGTGTGCCGATCAAGGTCGCGCTCATCAACAACGGCAACCTCGGCATGGTCCGCCAGTGGCAGACGCTGTTCTACGAACAGCGCTACTCCAACACCGATCTCGGCACGCACACCCTGCGCATCCCCGACTTCGTCAAGCTGGCCGAGGCGCTGGGTTGCGTCGGCATCCGCGTGGAAAAGGAAGACGAGGTCGAGGACGCCATCCGCCAGGCGCAGGCCATCACCGACCGGCCGGTCGTGATCGACTTCATCGTCGGCAAGGACGCCCAGGTGTGGCCGATGGTCGCCGCGGGTACCAGCAACGACGAGATCATGTTCGCCCGCGGTATCCGCCCGCTGTTCGACGACGACGAGCAGGTCTCCGAACCCGCCGTCATCCACGAGGCGATGGAACGTGAGCAGGGCGCATTCGAGAAGGGCACCGAAGCATGAGTACGACCCACACGCTGAGCGTTCTCGTCGAGGACAAGCCGGGCGTGCTGGCGCGTGTCGCGAGCCTGTTCTCGCGCCGCGGCTTCAACATCGAGTCTCTGGCCGTGGGCGGCACCGAGATTCCCGAGATCTCGCGCATGACGATCGTCGTCACCGTCGACGATCTGCCGCTCGAGCAGGTCACCAAGCAACTCAACAAGCTGGTCAACGTCATCAAGATCGTGGAGCAGGACGCCGACGCGTCGGTGGCCCGCGAGCTGATCCTGGTGAAGGTGCGCGCCGACGCCTCGGTGCGCACGCAGGTGATCGAGGCCGTGCAGTTGTTCCGCGCCAAGGTGATCGACGTGTCGCCCGACGCGCTCACCATCGAGGCGACCGGCACCCGTTCCAAGCTCGACGCGCTGCTGCGCATGGTCGAGCCGTACGGGATTCGCGAGATCGTTCAGTCCGGTGTCGTGGCCGTCGGCCGCGGTCCCAAGTCCATCACCGCGACCCGCTGAGCCGACCTCAGCGACCTCCGCGATAACTTTTCTTAACCATCATCAGAAGGGACCAATCAAGTGGCAGTCGAGATGTTCTACGACGACGACGCTGACCTGTCGATCATCCAGGGCCGCAAGGTCGCCGTGATCGGCTACGGCAGCCAGGGTCACGCGCACTCGCTGAGCCTGCGCGACTCCGGTGTCGACGTGCGCGTCGGCCTGGCCGAGGGTTCGAAGTCGCGCCCGAAGGCCGAAGAGGCCGGCCTCACCGTCGGCACCCCCGCCGAGGTTTCGGCCTGGGCCGACGTGATCATGGTCCTGGCGCCCGACACCGCCCAGGCGTCGATCTTCACCAACGACATCGAGCCCAACCTGAAGGACGGCGACGCGCTGTTCTTCGGCCACGGCCTGAACATCCACTTCGGTCTGATCAAGCCCCCGGCCGGCGTCACCGTCGCCATGGTCGCCCCGAAGGGCCCCGGCCACCTGGTGCGTCGTCAGTTCGCCGACGGCAAGGGCGTTCCGGCCCTGATCGCCGTCGACCAGGACCCGAAGGGCGAGGGCCAGGCCCTGGCGCTGTCCTACGCCAAGGGCATCGGCGGCACCCGCGCCGGCGTCATCAAGACCACCTTCAAGGAAGAGACCGAGACCGACCTGTTCGGTGAGCAGGCCGTGCTCTGCGGTGGCACCGAGGAACTGGTCAAGACCGGTTTCGAGGTCATGGTCGAGGCGGGCTACGCCCCCGAGATGGCCTACTTCGAGGTGCTGCACGAGCTGAAGCTGATCGTCGACCTCATGTACGAGGGCGGCATCGCGCGCATGAACTACTCGGTGTCCGACACCGCCGAGTTCGGTGGCTACCTCTCGGGCCCGCGCGTCATCGACGCGGGCACCAAGGAGCGCATGAAGGCGATCCTGTCCGACATCCAGGACGGCACCTTCGTCAAGCGCCTGGTCGCCAACGTCGAGAACGGCAACACCGAGCTCGAGGGCCTGCGCAAGGCCAACGCCGAACACCCCATCGAGGTCACCGGCGCCAAGCTGCGCGGCCTGATGAGCTGGGTCGACCGCCCCATCACCGAAACCGCGTAATTCGTTTCGCGAAGGGCCCGTCCGCCGAAATGCGGACGGGCCCTTTCGGTTTGCATGCTGTTTGCGGCGGTTCGATCAGCCGCGTCGAGGGGCGGGTTCTTGCCGTTCGGGCCGTGTAGCGGAAGACTTGCCCGATGACAACCGTCGAGGAATTCGATCGTGATGCGGTGGAGTTGGGGCGTGCCGCGCGGAAGATGGTTTCGCGTTCGGGGTTGGGGGAGTGGCGGGCGGGGCCGAAGCGGGAGGATCCCGTGACGGTTCTGGAGCGGCAGGGGGAGTCGCGGGTCCAGAGCCTGCTGCCCATCCGGTATGCGCGAATGGCCATCTCGCCGTTCACCTTTCTGCGTGGGGCGCCCGCGATCATGGCGGCCGATCTGGCGAGCGGTCCCGACACCGGGCTGACCGTGCAGCTCTGCGGTGACGCGCATCTGTCGAATTTCGGGCTGTACGCCTCCCCGGAACGCAACCTCGTCTTCGACGTCAACGACTTCGACGAGACCCTGCCCGGCCCGTTCGAGTGGGACGTGAAACGCCTGGCCGCCAGCGTCGCCGTCGCCGCCCGCGACAACGGTTGTTCCGACCAGCGGGCCGGACGAGCGGCCGAGGCCGCCGCGCGCGGTTACCGGGAGGCGATGGCCGCGATGGCCGAGCTCGATTCGCTCGCCATCTGGTACGAACGCGTCGACGCCGACGTCGTGACGGCGACGATCCCGAAGGAGAAGCGGCGCAAGCTCGCGGAGAAGACGATCGAATCGGCGCGGACCCGTACCAGCCTCGACGCGCTGGAGAAACTCACCGAACCCGATGCCGACGGCGTTCCACGGATCAAGAACCAGCCGCCGCTGCTGGTACCGATCGAGTCCCTGACGGAGAAGGACATCAAGGCGGTCCTCAACGACTACCGCCGCAGCCTGCCCGACGAGCTGCGCACACTACTCGACCGCTACACCGTCGTGGACATGGCGATGAAGGTGGTGGGCGTCGGCAGCGTCGGCACCCGCTGTTTCATCGTGCTGTTCATGGACTCCGAATCGGGTGCCCCGCTGTTCCTGCAGGTCAAGCAGGCGGAGGTGTCGGTTCTCGCGGCGCACACGAAGCCGAGCAAGTACCACCATCAGGGGCACCGCGTGGTGGCGGGCCAGCGCCTGATGCAGGCTGCCAGCGACATCTTCCTCGGCTGGGCGACGGGCCCGGCGGGCAATTACTTCTACTGGCGTCAGCTCAAGGACATGAAGGGCTCGGTCGACATCGGCGCCCTCAGCCACCACGAACTGGCCGGATACGCGGGCCTGTGCGGCGGCGTACTCGCCCGCGCCCATGCCCGCTCCGGTGACCGATCGGCGATCAACTCCTACCTGGGCGACAGCGACAAGTTCGACAGCGCGATGAGCGAGTTCGCCCTCGCCTACGCCGACCAGACCGTCGTAGACCGCGACGCCCTACTCGCCGCGATCGATTCCGGCCGGGTGCAGGCCGCCGACCACCCGTACTGACACCGCAGGCCGGTCGGCAGCGTCCCGACTCGACAAGAACAGCGCGCTGCCGATCGCGAACAACCACAGCAGGGTGAGCCCACCGACGGTCGCGGTGGTACCCCACCCGTTGGCCGCGTAGAACTCGGCCGGAACGTTCCCGAAGAACAACGACGGCACGAATGCGAAATTCACCGCTGCCAGCGCCCAGCTGATCACGATGCACCAGCGGGGGAGTAGCCGTGGGGCCGCGGTCGCGAAAGCCACCAGGAACAGTCCCTCGAGCAGTCGCGCGACGGTGCCGTACAGGATGTAGGTTCCGGTGACGGTGATGGTGGGGTCGATCGGTTCGGGTGCCGCGATCACCGCGCCCACCTCGAGTCCTGTCGATACGAAAACCACTGTGAGCCAAGCAGTTCCGGCTGCGGCGGCCAGCGACCCGAACCATTCGCGTTCCGGGTCACGCCGGCGGACCAGGTAGGCGAATCCGCTCATGAACACCACAAACAGCGTCGCTGCGACCAGTCCGAGCAAACAGCGGGTGAGCACGTTCGCGTCCGGCGGTGCGCCCGGGTACACGAAGTACAGCGGCAATTCGATCAGTGTGCAGCTTGCGCCGATGAACGCGGCCGCCCCGGTGATTCGTTGAATTCTGTTGATACCCATCGCTATCGGACCTCACTGCCGGGCCGGCGTCCCCGGCTTCGAATTAGTATAAGCCTTAAACTATAGGGCTTATGTTAAGTTGGCGATACCCCGACGAATGAGGAGACGGTGACCGGCAAGCCACGGCCGCGCGTCGGCCGTCCGGCCGAGTTGGACGCGCAACGCATCGTCGCGACCGCCATCGCACTCGCCGATCGCGACGGTCTACGTGGCGCCTCGCTGACGAAAGTCGCCGCTGCACTCGATGTCACCGCGATGTCGCTCTACCGTCATATCGGTTCCAGAGACGGCCTCACCGACCTGATGGCCGACGCCGCCTTCGGCCCACCGCCTGCCGTCGGGTCCGACTGGCGTGCGGCCCTGCGGGATTGGGCGAACGGTCAGCGTGCCGCGTTCGCCCGTCATCCTTGGGTCACCCAGATACCCGTCGCCGGCCCCCCGCGCGGCATCAATGCGCTCGCCTGGATGGACGCGGGCCTTGCCGCGCTACGCAACACCGGCCTGGACTGGCGCGCCAAGATCGGTGCGATCACCGTCGTCGGCGGCTATGTCCGGCAGGCGTTCGTCACCGATCGGCAGATGGCGCAACGGCGCGGCGCCGACCAGCGCACCGAGGCGCAGGACCTCGCCGCGTATCAGCGTGATGTGACGGCCGTCGACCTCTCCGGTTTCCCGGAGATCGCGGCCCTGTTCGCCGCTCGGGCCTTCGCCGATGTCCCGCCGGACGACGAATCGGCGGACGACGATTTCGCCTTCGGTCTCGAGCTGATCCTCGACGGGATCGCCACCGCCATCGCCAGGTCGGCGTGACTCCGGGCCGCTACCGCAGGCGTCGGAAACCTTCTCGATATACTCATTACTGATGAGTAACTTCTTTCCCTCGGTGGATCAGGTGACCGACCGGCTGGCAGCGGTCGGGTACCTGCCGTCCCTCGACATCGCGACGGCGGTCTTCCTCGCCGGCCACCTCGGCAAGCCCCTGCTGATCGAGGGTCCCGCCGGTGTCGGCAAGACCGAGCTGGCCAAGGCTGTCGCCGCCGCGGCGGGCGCGGATCTGCTGCGGCTGCAGTGCTACGAGGGCATCGACGAGGCCCGCGCGCTGTACGAGTGGAATCACGCCAAGCAGTTGTTGCGCATCACCGCCACCTCGGGTGAGGGGTGGAACAGCACTCGCGATCATGTGTTCTCCGAGGAGTTTCTGCTGGCCCGGCCGCTCCTGGCAGCCATCCGCAATCCGGACCCCACCGTCCTGCTCATCGACGAACTCGACAAGGCCGATGTGGAGCTGGAGGGGCTGCTGCTCGAGGTGCTCGGTGATTTCCAGATCTCGATCCCCGAACTGGGCACGGTCAAGGCCGTGCGCCGCCCGTTCGTCGTGCTGACGTCGAACGCCAACCGCGACCTGTCCGAGGCGCTGAAACGGCGCTGCCTGTACCTGCATATCGATTACCCGACCGCCGAGCTGGAGCGTTCGATCGTCCGCTTGAAGGTCCCGGAATTGGACGAGACGTTGGCCGAGCCTGTGGTTCGCACGGTGGCCGCGTTGCGTCAGCTGCCGTTGCGCAAAGCACCGTCGATCGCCGAGACGGTCGACTGGGCGAAGACCTTGGTGGCCTTGCGTACCCGCGAGATCACCTCGTCGGTGGTGCGGTCGACCCTCGGCGTGCTCCTGAAGTACCAGTCCGACCATCGGGTCGCCGTCGAACGTCTGGCACTCGACGGGGAGAGCCCCCGGCCATGACCGCGCCCACCGATCGCCTGGTGGACTTCGTCGGTCTCCTGCGTGAGCACGGCATCTTCGCCGGTCCCAGCGAAACCATCGATGCCGCGTCGGCGATCGTCGCCCTCGGCATGGACGACACCGACCGCCTGCGCTCCGGTCTGGCCGCCTGCCTGCTGCGCCGCAACGGTCAGCGTTCGGTCTTCGACCAGCTCTTCGACCTGTATTTCCTCGGCACACAACTGCCGGTGCCGAGCCCGAGTGACGACCCGGACTCCCTGCGTGACCGCCTGATCGCGTCCCTCGTCCAGGGCGCCGACACGGCGGAACTGGCCAGGGAGGCGCTCGACACTTTCGGCGCCTACGGCGGGGCGGGGGAGAGCGCGGGCCGGGTCACGCAGGCCTCGGGTGCGGGCTGGTCGTCGTATCTGACGATGAAATCCCTTCGTCCCGACGAGATCTCCGAACAGGTCGCCCAAACCATGGGCGGCACCGGGCAATTCGATGCCGCCGTGCACACCATCGAAGCGCGACGCCGCGTCGACCAGTTCCGGACGGCGGTGCAGAACGAGGCCCGCCTGCGCTCGGCCGAACTGCGCGGCACCGATTACATCGCCCGCCGTGGTGTCGAGAACTCCGCGGACCGAACGGATTTCCTCGGCGCCCGTGAGCAGGACCTCGCCGAGATGCGTCGGCTGGTGCACCCGCTGGCGCGCAAACTCGCGACCCGTTTGGCGGTGCGCCGTAAGAAGGCGGTGCGCGGTCAGATCGATCTGCGCCGCACCCTGCGCCGTTCTATGGCCACCGGTGGCGTGCCCGTCGACCCGGTGCTGCGCGCCCGCAGACACGGTCGTCCCGATCTGGTTGTGCTGGCCGATGTTTCGGGGTCGGTGACCGGATTCTCCGAGTTTACCCTGCAATTGGTGCAGGCGCTGCAGGACCAGTTCAGCAAGGTCCGCAGCTTCGGTTTCGTCGACACGTGCGCCGAGATCACGCACTTCTTCACACCGGGTGAACCCCCACCGCCCGGCTTCGCGCAGAGCATTGTGCGTGAGGGCGGGGTGGCTCGTTTCGGGTCGAGCAACTACGGCGAGGCCTTCCAGGGTTTCGTCGACCACTATCTCGACGCCCTAGGCCCCCGCACCTGCGTGCTGATCCTCGGTGACGCCCGTACCAACCGCACCGACCCGAATCTCGCTGCGCTGGAAGTGATGTCGGAGCGTGCGAAAGCGGTGTACTGGCTCAACCCGGAACCGTCGAGCTCATGGTCGACCGGTGATTCCGCCGCCGACACCTACACCGACATCGTCACCATGCACGAGTGCCGCAATGTCCGCCAGCTCACCGAGGTGATCGGCAGACTTCTGCCCGCCTGACGCCCGGCCCATCGATCAGTTCGGAACTGCTCGATGGGCCACCGGGCGTCCGCACGCATCATCATGCGGTGAGACGGACGACCGCGTACTCGCGGCCTGCCTTGGCCTGGTACTTGCCGTAGCGGGGCTGGGCGGTGGTGATCGCGGCCCAGGCGCTCGCCCGTTCGGCGCCGGTGAGCACGTGCGGGGTGACCGGAACCGGCTGGTCGCCGGGCAATTCGATGGTGGCCTGTTCGGGGTGGGCCATCAGGTTGCGGAACCAGTCGGGGTCGCCGTTCTTGCCGCCGGAGGCGACCAGCAGCCAGCCGTGGCCACCGTCGGAGAACCAGGAGATCGGTGTCTGGCGCGGCTCACCGCTGCGGCGGCCGACGGTGTGCAGGATGAGCACGTCCATGCCCATGAAGCTGCCGTCGCCGCGGCGGATCTTGCGGTTCATCCTGGCGTTCATCTTGTGCTGCATCCAGCGGGAGAAGCCGGTGTGGGTCTGCTGCTTCGTGCTCATCGCAAAGGTCCTTTCGGGTGGTGGGAGGGGCTCAGCCCCAGGCTCCGGCGATCTGGCGGGTGGTGGCGTTGAGCCGGTTGAACATGTTGGTGATGCCGATCATCAGCACGATGGCGGCGAGCTGGCGCTCGTCGAAGTAGCTGGCCGCGTGGTCCCAGACCTCGTCGGTGACGGCATCGGCCCGATCGGCCATCCGGGTGGCGGCCTCGGCCAGTTCCAGCGCGGCGCGTTCCTCGTCGCTGAAGTAGGGCGTTTCCCGCCAGGCGACGACGGTGGCCAGGCGCTCCTCGCTGACACCGGCCTTGCGTGCGGTCTTGGTGCCCGCGTCGACGCAGGAGCTGCATCCGTTGATCTGGCTGACCCGCAGGTGCACCAGCTCCAGGATCTCGCCTTCCACGCCGCCGGTCTTGATGGCGCCGAAGATCTCCTGGATGGGGCCCATCGCGCCGGTCAGGATCATCGCCGGGTTCTGCATACGGGACTGCATGATGTTCTCCTCGGTTTCGCTTGTTCTCCGCTGCTCGCGGTGTGTCTCGATAACAGCCCGCCGCGTGCTCCGAAACGAGGTCTGTGGGACACTCTGGGACAGTGGAAAACGGCTCTGACCTCTGGCTTGTCGGCGGGAAAATAGTCGTTTCATACCGGGACACGGAGTGCGGAACAGTGGTGGTGCAACAGCGGGCGTACCCGCAGGACGAGCTGGCGGCGCGGCTGCGCATGCTTCAGGAGCTGTCCGGGCGCGGGGTGCGGGCGCTGGCGCGCGACACGGGGCTGAGTTCGTCGTCGCTGTCGCGCTACCTCAACGGGCAGACGGTGCCGCCCTGGCCTGCGGTGCTGGAACTGTGTCGTCTGGTGAAGCGCGACCCGCGCCCGCTTCGCCCGCTGTGGGAGCGCGCCAACAACCCGCTGCCCGCCCCGCCCAAGACGAGCCGCCAGGTGGCCCCGCCCAACCTGCCCGCCGAAGCCGTCCCCCCGCGCAACGACCTACCCCGCGACGTCCCCGACTTCACCGGTCGCGAAGAGGCACTGGCCGAGGTGCTCGCCGCCGTGCGAACGAACCGGGTGGTGGCCATCGACGGCATGGCCGGTGTCGGCAAGTCGTCGCTGGCCGTACACGCCGCACACCAGCTGACCGCCGAATACCCCGACGCCCAGCTGTATCTCGACCTGCACGGCTTCACCGACGGCCGTCAGCCCCTCGACCCCGACGCCGCCGTACGCGCCCTGCTCTCGGCGCTGCGCGTCCCGTCGGAAAAGGTGCCGCAGGACGGCGGAGTCGAACTGCGCGCGGCGTGCTGGCGTTCGGAACTGGCCGGATTGCGGGCGGTGATCGTGCTCGACAACGCCGTCGACGCCGCTCAGGTGAGCCAATTGCTCCCCGGCGCAGGCGAATCGGTCGCCATCATCACCAGCCGCAACCGCCTGCTCGAACTCGACGAGGTGCCGCCGGTGACCCTCGACGTGCTCACCCCCGAGGAGAGCGCCGAGCTGCTCGCCCGCGCCAGCGGCGATTCGCGGGGTCCCGACGGGAGGCTCGCCAGAGAACCCGAGCAGGCGGCGGAAGTGTTGCGGCTGTGCGGCAATCTGCCCCTGGCCCTGCGGCTCGCGGCGGCCCGGCTGCGGCATCGGCCCGGCTGGTCGGTGGGCATCCTGGTCGAGCGAATGGCCGAGGGCGCGACGGAATTCGATACCGCGTTCGGGATGTCGGTGCGTCAGCTCAATCGCGACCAGCGTCGCCTGTTCCGGTTGCTCGGCCTGGTGCCCGGCTCCACCTTCACCGACTACGTCGCCGCGGCGGTGGCCGATGTGCCGCTGCGCGCCGCACGCGACATGCTCGAGGACCTGCTCGACGCCCACCTCGTGCAGCAACCCGCCGAAGGGCGCTACCGGCTGCACGACCTGGTGCGCAGGCACGCCCGTCAGGCAAGCGCCGAACACGACACCGACGCCGACCGCGAGCGGGCGTTGCGCCGCATCCTCGACTACTACGTGCACACCGCGGCCGCCGCCGACGCCGCCATGCCGTTCCTGTCACCGACCCGTCCCGTGTCGGCCGGTCCCGCACCGAAAGCTTTGCCGCATTTCCCGAATCGCGACGTCGCCTTCTTCTGGTTCGTCAGCGAGTACACCAATCTGATGGCGGTGTTCTACGCCGCCGTGGAGATCGGCGCCAACGAGCACGTCTGCGAACTGCCCCGCTTCCTGCGCACCTTCTTCGCACGGCGCTGCGGCACCACCCACCTCAATGCCCTTTTCGAGCAATCCCTCAGCGCCGCCCAGCGACTCGGTGATCCGCGTCAGCTGGCCGAGGCCCACAGCGATCTGGGTTTCGCCCGCTACAACGCCGGCCGCATGGCCGAGGCGGCCGCCGCCTATGCCGCCGCCGCTTCACTGGTCGCCGAGGCGGGCGACCCGCTGCCCCGCGCCGAACTCACCATGCGCTGCGCCCAATTGCGCTGGGACGAGGGCGATGTCACCGAACCGCTCGAACTGTTCCGCCAAGCCCACGACCTGTACACGCGCAGCGGCTGTCCGCTGAGCGCCGCCGACGCGCTCGCCGGCGAGGCCTGGGCGATGCTGCAACTCGGCAAACGCGACGAGGCGGCCGAGTTGGCCAGACGCGCACTCGACATCTCCGCCGACGACCCGGACCAGCCGCCGTCGCTGCAGGCCCAGATCGCCTTCGGCGTCTCGATCGCCCCCGACGACCCCGATGTGGCCCTGCGGCATCTGGACAGCGCGCTGGCCGCCGCCCGCGCCGACGGTCACAAGCACAACGAGGCGTGGTGCCTGAACTGTCGCGGTGTCGCCCTGCGGGAAATGGGCCGCTACGACGAGGCCCTCGACAGCCACCGCGAGGCCTTCGCCCTGCTCGACGACCTGTTCGAACCGCACTGGAAGATCCACTTCCTCAACGGATACGCCGAAACATGCCGACTGGCAGGGCTGTCCGACGAAGCTCTGCGCCTGTACAACGAAACCCTCGACCTCGCACCACGACTCGGGTACCGGTTCGAGCAGGCCAGGGCTAACCAGGGCATCGCCGACGTCCTCGACGACACCGATCCGGCTGCCGCGCAACAGCATCGCGCGGCGGCCGAGGAGTTGCTGAGCGAACTCAGCCCATCGACTTAGCCCCGTCGAGGGCCTCCCGGATGATGTCGGCGTGGCCCGAGTGCTGCGCGGTCTCGGTCAAAATGTGCATGAAGGTGCGTCGCGCGCTCCACCGGCCGCCGGGTTCGAACCAGGGCGCCTCGGGCAGCGGCTGGGTCGCGTTCAGGTCGGGCAGCGTGCGCACCAGTTCGTCGGTGCGGGCCGCGACCTGGTCGTATTCGGCCAGCAGTCCGGCGAGCGTCTCGCCCGGCAGCATGCGGAAGGCATTGCTCCATTCCGCGAGCTGCTCCTCGGTCATCGAGTCGAAACTCGGGCCCGCCGCAGGGCCCTCGACGATGAACTTCGCCCAGTTCGCTTCCACCGCGGCCACGTGTTTGATGAGCCCGCCCAGGCACAGTTCGCTCACGGTGGTGCGCAGCGCGGCCTGTTCGTCGGTGAGGTCGCGCGTGGTGTTGCGCAGGAAGTAGCGGTGCTTGGCCAGCATCTCGAGGAGGTCGGCGCGTTCGGTGTCGAGCACTGTTTCGGTCATGAATCCCAAGGTAGAAGGTATTGCGGTCAGTTTCTGTCCGCAATGAACGGATACTGGGAATATGGCTGATACCAGTGCACGCACCCTGCGGCTGCTGTCGTTGCTGCAGACCCACCGCTACTGGCCGGGCACCGAACTCGCGGCGCGGCTGAAGGTGTCACCGCGCACCCTGCGCCGCGATATCGACCGCCTGCGCGACCTGGGCTACCCCGTGGACGCTCGCCCCGGCATCGAGGGCGGCTATCAGCTGGCCGCGGGCGCGGCCATGCCCCCGCTGGTGCTCGACGACGACGAGGCCGTCGCGATCACCGTCTGTCTACAGGCCGGTTCCGAAGGCGCTGGTGACGGCCTCGCCGAACCTTCCGTGCGCGCTCTCGGCAAGCTCGGCACCGTTTTGCCCGCCCGGCTGCGCCGCCGCGTCGATGCCCTGCGCGCCATGACAGTTTCCGCCGGCTGGCACGCCGTCCCGCTCTCCGACGTCGACCCCTCGGTCCTCACCGACCTGGCGCTCACCTGTCGCCGCGAGGAACGCCTCACCTTCACCTACACCGCCGCCGACGGTCGGACTAGCACCCGCGAAGTGGAACCACACCGCCTGGTCTCCCTCGGCCGCCGCTGGTATCTCGTCGCCTACGACCTCACCCGCCACGATTGGCGCTCGTTCCGCGTGGACCGCCTCACCGACTCCCATGCCACCGGAATCCACTTCCGCCCACGCGAGTTGCCCGCTTCCGATGCGGCCACTTTCGTTCGCAACGGGATAGGCGGTGCGCGAACGGGTTACAGGGTGGTCGCCGAGATAGAGGCGTCTTCCGAGCACGTCCGTTCACGGGTGGGCCGCTGGTGCGCCATCACACCTCTGCCGGGCAACCGCACCCGCGTCGAGCAGACCGTCGACTCCCTCGACTGGCCCACCTATCTCCTCGGCCGGGTGGAGGCAGAGTTCACCATCATCGAACCGCCGGAACTCATCGCAGCCGTCAGTGGTTGGGGATCCCGCTTCGTCCGCGCGACAGATTCGGACCGGGCTGGGACGGCATAAGGATCGCAGGTCCTGTCCCACGGCTCAGGATGGCCGCCCCTCGACGGCCGATCCCTGTGGGTCAGTCCACGCTGCCGAAAGCACCGTGCGGCAGCAGGTGGTGCAGCAGCTTTCGCAGCGGGTAGTGGCCGAGGTGCAGGCCGTTGTCGTGATGACCGTTCCGATCGACGAATTCGATGGACTGCGAGGGTGTCTCGGGGGCAGCCGAAGCCTGGGCGGTCACGCTGACCAGGGGAGTGGCGACGAGGGCACCGATCACGGCGACCCTGATCGCGGTGCGGTGCGGAGAACGAGCGAACATGGGCAGATCCTCTCGGGTGAAATCTTCGGACCCCACTCTCGCCTAGTTCGTCGCCGTTGTCGCGTGATGTTCAGTGGGGTGGACCCGGGGGTGCTCGCTATCGATACCCGTCTTGCGGACGCGGCACTGGGGGGTGGTGTCCCGGTGGAGCCCACTGTGCCTGTGGTGCCGCGTATCCGGGCGCCTGCGGCGTGCCGGGGTGCTGATACGGCATCCGGGGCGCGGCCGGTGCCCAAGCCGGCCGCTGATCTCCTCGTCCGCACCACTTTCGCGTCGAAGGCAGCAGTGCGAGCAGGAACGTCACCGCGGGGAACACGAGCAGCAGAATCGGCAGGAACCACGGCAGATCGATGTGCGATCCGAGAAGCGAGTTCACGGCCGACTGCCCGAACACCACCTCACGGAAGAGGCGGCTGCCCATATCGAAGTGCCCGAACTGCGCGACGGAGGTGATCACACCGGCCACGTAGGCGCCGATGACCCCCGCACAGCCCAATGCCACCATCGTCGGCCCGGACTTCCCGCGCCGGAACAGCATGATCGCACCGATGAACAGCAGCACCGCCGCGACGATGTCGACCACCAGCAGCACCGCCGAGACGATGGAAACCCACGCGGGCGCGTACCCCCACGCGAACATCGGATAGTCCGACGTCACCATCCGCACCATGGCGGCGATCATCCCCACGACCCCGAGGATCCCGCCGACCAGCGCCGACAGCCCGGCAACGATCGCCGTCCCCCCGCTGGGCGGTCGTTGGACTGGCGCGGGATACATCAGGGTCCTCCTCGAGTCGGCTGCCACCGCTCTGACTCATACCCGTCGCGCTGTCGCGCCACGCATCGAGCTCACCCCCGATGCCGCTGCGTCCGCCGCCGTTCGAAGAACAACTGATCCACTTCCACCGGTTCCACCATCGCCGTGATCTCCGCGAGCCTGCTGTCGTACCGATGTTCGGTGATGCACCGGTGCAGCCGGGCGCGCCGCTCCGGTCCCAGCCCGCCCCACACCTTTCCGAAACGATTCTGTGCCTCGGGTCCCGACGCGGCGACGAGATCGAGTAGTGCGGGCCAGCAACCGGTTTCGGTTGCCCGCGCGGGCAGCTCCTCGACCGCCGTGTCCGACAGTGACGCCAGCGTGTCTCCGACCTCGTTCCTGGCCCGCTCGTCCATGCGCGAGGCCAGCGTGAACAACCCGCGCCAGCTCTCGACATCGTCACGATGTTCCAGCGTCGACACCACCCGCGCACCGACACCCGGCTCGTCGAACACCCGGTTGCCGACCAGCGACCACAACCCCAGCGGTGTCAGATGCCCTACCAGCGTGAGAAATTCGGGTACGGCACCGACGGTCAGCGCGTTCCGCACCAGTTTGGTGACGTCGGCAGGCTGGGCATTACCGAACAGCACGTCGCCCACCCGGCGCACCACGTCGTCCTCGCAACGCGAAAACACCGACAGCGCCGCATGTTGCAACCCCGGCGGCCCGTTGAGCACCGTCTGCAGCATGCGCGGGATCCGGTGATGCGGCCCGTCGAGTAGTTGGCGCACAACAGCACTCAGCACTTCGGCATCGAACGAGTACGCCGCCGAGTAGATCAGCCCCGCATCGTCACCCACACCGGCCTCGACCGCCGCGATCAATTCCGGTGTCGCACAGGACAGGAATGGTCCCGCCGTCACATAATCGCGCCGCCGCAACAACTCGTTGACGATCCGCACCACCGGCCGCGCGGGCGCCTGATCGGCCAGCTGCGCGATCGCCCGAGGATCCAGATACGGTGCGCAATCGGCCGCATAACTCGTATCGAGCATCGCCAACGTCTCCACAGCCTTCTGCGGATGCTCGACCCCCACAGCCCCCGCCGCCCGCCCGGTCATCATCGGCGGAACCAGCTTCTGCACCAACGGAATCGAAATCGTCAGCGGAATATACGGCACCAGCGCACTGATCCGCCGAAACGTCGTCGCGTGCTGATCGAACAACACCGCCGACACCTGCGCCTGCAACTCGTGCAACCGCGCCGCCCCCAGATACCGCAGATGATGCACCCGCTGCGGATGCACATGCAACGTCCGCGCCAACAGAATCAACTGCGCCCGCGTAGTCAGATCCGTCATCGCGCCCCGAACATGATCTTTTTCGCCACCCGCCGCAAGGGCCGAGGCAATGCCCCCACCAACGAGTCGATCGACCTGTCCATAGTCGCCGCCTCGAACGCCCCCGCCGCCCTCACCAGCTCGAACAAATCCCTGGCCTCGCGCACAGGCAGCCGCTGCAGCGCAGGAAGCTCAGTAGCGGCACTATGTTCGCGGTCTGTTCGGACGGTCATGCGGGGCCCCCATGTACACGGTTCTCGACCCTGAGCGTGCCGCTAACCGTCGCCCGCCGCGCCGATTTCTCGAATAACTGTGTATGGCAACGAAAACGAACGCCGAACTACATGTGACCCGATGTGTCAGTTGTTGTCCGCTGGTTCGGGCTGACTTTTGGGCGGGAGTTCACCATCAACACACGCGATCATCCCCGATCACGCTCGTGCTCTGGAAGACGGCCGACCGACAGGCGCGACGGAAAGGTATCCGTCGCGCCAACGCCGACCTCGGTACCCCATCGACGGCCGAACTCGCTGAACGTTACCCGTGCAGTCCTAGCTGACGCGTGACATGTGGTTGCGGATGTACTCATGCCGGGCATGGTCGTTCTGACCCGTGAATGCTCTGAATTCGCCGATGCGAAAGGCCGGACCTGAGGATGCCGAGATGATCTCAAAGTCTTTGTCGAGCAGTTCGATTCGGCGGCGGACTTCGAGCTCATCGAGCTGAAGGCCTGCACGTTGGGCAATCTGCGCCGCTGTGAGGAAAACGTCTGGGTTGTCGTGGGCCTGTGCACGGAGCACCTTGTAGATCGGGTCGGCCAATGGATCGTCGTTCCGTGCTTCCGGACTACCTTCATGACGGAGCGCTGCCGCGATAGAAGATCCCAATGCTTTCGCGACTGGAGGGGGGAATGCGTTCCCGATCTGGCGGTACTGAGAGGTCTTGCCGCCAGTGAAGATCCACGCATAGTCGCGATACTCTGGGCCCTGCTTCGCGAGCTCATCTCGGTGCGTTTCGTCTCTCGCCCAAACCCAGCCCTGAATGCGGGCCACCATCTCGACTGTGAGTTTAGGGCCGAACTCGGTCATCGGCCGCTTGTCATAGGGGGGTGCGGTGTCGTGGACGCCGTAGGCATCCACGCCCAGTTCCGCCCATGCCCGTTTCGCGCGAGTCGGTCCTAGGTCGGCGCCACCATGCTTCTTGGAACCTCCGACGATTGTCGGAGCGATACCACTGGCTTTTTTCGCCCAATCTTTTGCGCCCGACCAACCGCGTGCGCTCATCAGCGGAAGCAGCGTCTCACCGACTGACTTGACACTGCCGACTGGTTCAGGCCATTGGAAGTATGCAAAGTCGTGCGGTGCCATCGCGACAAGGACAAAGCGTGGCCGAAGCTGCGGAACGCCGTAGTCAGATGCATGAATAAGCCGCCACTCTGCTGAGTAACCAAACTTACTCAGCCGGTCGAGCACATGTTGCCGATAGCCGGCAAAGCGGGGCATGCTCAGCCCGCGCACGTTCTCGAGGAGGAGTGCGCGAGGGCGAAGTACATCGACTTGCTCGACCGCCCAGGCGAAGAGATCACGCTCATCGTTCGCGCCGAGCTGCTTACCAGCGATGGAAAACGGCGGGCAGGGTACGCCCCCAGCAAAGAGGTCGATTGATTGTCCGTTGCGGCTTTCAGCATCGGGCGCGAAGGACTTGGGATCGAACACCGCAGGATCTGCGACATCACCAACCTCGACCTTCCACTCTGGCCGGTTGCGCCTGATTGTCGCCGCCGCCGTGGGGTCCAGCTCGATCGCTAGTTTGTGTTCGAATCCAGCAAGTTCGAGGCCGAGCGCCTGACCGCCCGCTCCTGCGCAAACTTCGATGACACTGAGCTCAGTCACGCGGTGGCCTCTCTATCTAGTGACTCCAGCCAGGGGCCGGACGGGAGTAGGGGACTATCATGCCGAGCAGGCAGTTGTCCACCAGAAGCTGGGTGCAGGATGGAGCAAGAGAGTCCTCTACCGTCGAAACAGGGTAGGCGAGCGTCCGTGCCGGCAGCTTCGTCGCCCGGCAGGGGGCGGAATATGCGGGCCATCAAGCGTTCAGGTACCAAGCCTGAGGTCGAACTGAGGAGCCTACTCCACCGCCTCGGGTACCGCTTCAGGAAGGATTTCCCGATCGCGGTCCCCGGCCGTCGGCCGGTCAGGCCCGACGTTGTCTTCACCGCGCGCAGAGTCGCGGTCTTCGTAGATGGTTGCTTCTGGCACGCATGCCCGGACCACGGCAGGATGCCTACCACGAACGAGTGGTACTGGACGCCCAAACTGCAGCGAAATGTCGAGAGAGACCGCCAGGCGGACATCGCGCTCACTTCGGCTGGGTGGTCGGTGATCCGGATCTGGGAGCATGAGCCGGTCTCAACAGCGGTGGCCTCTGTGGTCACAGAGCTCGATCGGCATCCGAACATATGAGCGATAGTATGGGATCGGATGCTGGACTGCATCGACGACGCACCCGTGAGGACACATTGACGGCTATGGGTATGCCTTTTCGGACAGATCTGCTCGGGTGGAAGCGGAGCAGCAAAAACAAGCTGAATTGGCAGTGGGTACCGAACACCGCCGACACCGATAACGCGTCAAGTCTGCGGCTGGCCGCACTCGTGCTCGAGTACCTTGGAGACCCGAATCCGAATCACGGTGCGCCCGACCCTGTGGAACCCCCGAGCAATCCTGGGGGCCTGCTCGAAACACAGGTCGCTGCCGACCTGGCTACCGAGCTGCCACGGCTGGATCCTCATCGGAGATGGGATGTCCGCAAGGGCCGAAGCATAGTCAACTACGCGCAGTATCAGCATTTGGCGGCGGTTGACCTGGCTATCGCCGCCGATCCGAATCTGCGTGTGACTCTCGGCACAGACTACTTGATCAAGCCGGATGTTCTTGTGGGCCTTCTCGATACACCGACGACTTCGGCGCATCCCTGGTTGCATGCCGCGCTCGCATGCAAATGGACCATCAGGTCTGACCGCGTGCAGAACATCCGTCACGAGAATGGCAACATGATTCGGCATCGGCGGGGGAGGCTGCCACACCTCGTGACGATTACTGCGGAGCCGCTGCCCACGAGACTCGCATCGATTGCTCGTGGCACAGGTGAAGTCGACGCCACATATCATCTGGCGTACTCAGCGATGGCGAATGCCGTAGAGGCTGCAGGCAGCATCGAACAAAAGGATGCGTGGGCGGAGGTTACGGGGCAGGGGCGATTGCTCGACTATGCGAAGCTCGCGGTTTCGATCGCAACGTGGTGACGGTGAAACTACAGAGTCCGCACGGCCTTCGTTTCGCCTTAGCTACGAGACGCCGCCGAGATGCTGAAGAAGGGCACGCATATCCGCGGCATCCATGCCGGCGCTGATCGCTGGCTCCTCCTGTAGATCCGCAAGCTGTTGCACGCTGGGGTCGTCGAGGATCCTGCCCATAAAGTTCAGCTTCTTTTCCAACCTAAGGTTGACGATCTCGTCGACAGTGCCTCGGGTCGCCAAAATTGTCACTCTGGTTTCCGTGTCGGGGCGGAGCCCGAGTCGATGAATGCGGTCGAGACTTTGGAGAAACCTCCCGGCCATGAAGTCACGATCCACGTAGACCGCATCGTGGCAAACATGATGAAGACTGATCCCCTCACCGAGGGTCGCCGGGTTCGAGATCAGTACGTGGCATTCTGGGTCTTCGCGGAAACGTCGAAGCTGTTCGTTGCGATCGACAGTGCCTCCGAAGACGGTGGCAGGGCGATATGGGTCGAGCAGCTTCTCCAGAGTGGTAAGACTGCGGACAAATGTGGTCCACACGAGGGTCTTCCGACCCCGCGCGGCGTTCTCCGCGACGATCCGAACGGTTTCCTCGTACTTCGGTGGAACTCCCTCGGATGGAAGGTTTTTCAAGCGTTCGTACAGGGTGTCGCCAGGTACCGGTCGCAGGGCAGGAATTTGGTACTCGACCGGCTCGTAACGACTGGAACCCTCTAACAGCAGCGCCGGGGTGATCGCTGCCATGAGAAGCCGGAGCATAGACCGGCCAAGCGCTTCGATACTGCCGCGTGCTCCGTCAGCATCGTTCGCGAAGTTCCCCTTCAGCGCCTCATATATCTCCTTGGTGTCGGGCGCCATATCGAGATAGCGGATCTTGGGCTCGTAAGGAGGGAGGCCGAGCTCTTGTTTGGTCGTCCTAGTAAAGAGTGGCCGCAGCACCGCGCTGGCATGTGCGAGGTCACCGCCGCCTACCGCGTTGCTCACCACCCGCTTTCCATGGCCAGGCCATACGAATGAGAAGAGGCTTTCCAAATCCCGAGCTCCGTTGGGCGCGGGGGTTCCGGTGAGGATCAGGCGTCGACTGGCCAGCGGCCCGAGTGCCAGGCAAGACGAACCGTAAATGCCGCTGGCGCCCAACTTCATTCGATGTGCCTCGTCCAGAACGATCATGGACGGCGCGCACCTGAGCCAGTCTGCAAGGTCACCAGAAGCACGGTCGAGCCGCTCGTAGTTGACGATACGAAGTTCCGCGCCTCTATCGTCGGTCGAACCGGTCAGCGCAATCTGCAAGGGCTGATCGAAACACGCACCTGACTCCTGTATCCAAGAATCATAGGCCGACTTGGGGCACACGACCAGGAGCCGCTTCGCCTCACCCTGCTCCCGAACCGCGGCATACACCGCTAGCGCAACGCGTGTCTTACCAGCTCCAGGCACGCTGAAGTTTGCGCCGTGACGTAGCGATAGTAGTCGAGCAACGTCGCGCTTTTGAAACGACGTCAGGTCGCCAATCCAGCTGGCACCAAGCCGACTGATGACTTCTTCCGGTGCAATGTTGGCTTCGGTGGCGGGCCCCGATTTGCCGACCAGGCTGCGCTCGATCGCATCTGAGTCGTCGAGTACGCCAGTGACGAGAGTGGCAAGGTCCCCATCCCATTCGACGCCGGGGTGAGTCCAGGTGCTCAGCTCACTCAAGTTCACCAAAAAGTCATCGAGCCCGATCTCGACTGAGAGAACTCCTCTTCTTCCCACACCGGAAAGTCGTCCAGAGAGTCTGGCAAAGTCGGCTTGAAACCGGGTCGCCGTGCGTAGTTCCACACGTGTACGGGTGACGTCGAAGCTCAACTGAAGGGACACGGTCTGCTGGGGGCTTGTCATACGGTCGGCTACTTCGCGTCCACTGCGGCGGTCAACCACTGAAGGCCTGGGCCGGGCAATTCGATGCTCCGATTGGCCTCGAACACAACTTTTTTCAGCACATCATGGAGTTGGGACAACGCATCATCGAACGCACCTTCGTCGAGGCTGGCGCTTCCACGCGATGTCACGATATCAGTCACGGATTGCTCCAAGTCCTTACACGCATCCGCGATCCGATCTGGCGCTGCGAGGCGTTTCTTTTTCAGGCGGTAATCGCGGCCCGCGGCCTCGATGGCGTCGTTGAAAGCTTGACGGTATGCTCGTATCACTTTGGATGCTTTTGTCTGCTTTTCAATGTCGGTCGCGGTAGTCACCGATTCAATTGCCTTCGCTTGAACAAGTTTGTCGGTGATTGCCCGCGCGGCGGCAATGTCTGCACCTGGAGCGGCTACACTGCGATTCAATCCCGGGATCGTGACTGTTGCCGGCGTGGGTGTATCGGTCTCCATGAGCTCGTCCGATAATTCCTTTTTGAGGTATCGATCTTGGAAATCGTGGGAGATATACCTGACATCAGTTTTTGAAAAGTCCAGGACGATGGCAGCAAGCCGGGCTTCCTTGAGTAGGTCAGCGCTCACCTTGTTTTTCTCGGCTTCCTTGGTGTACGCACGGTATAGTTCCGCCAGCTTCTCCTGGGATCGCTCGAGATCCATCAGTCGGAGCGCGGGACCGTCGGTGTTTGAACTTCGCTCGATCAGGTCACGGAGCTGCGCGAGCACCCAGAGGTCGCGTTCGCAAGAGCGCACATCGGTATGGAAGGTTGCAGCGATCACCGGAAGTTCGCGATTGAGATTTATCCGCTGCTCTTCGATCGCCAGCAGTCGGTTGATATAAGAGTAGTCCCGGCGTTGATCCGGCCGCAGCTGAAGCGAGATTTCGATGTCATTGATATCCTGCCAGGTGCAAGACGCCGGCAGAACTCCGACGCGCATATTCGCGTTCGGATCCAACTCGAAAAGTGCTGCGCAACGAGTATTGCCATTGACGATTACACCCTCACGTGTGATCAGGCCTGGCTCGTTTTGTTTGTGTTCGCGGAGACTAGCTTTCAGGGCTTCGTAATCAGGATCTCGCTTATCGGGCTCGGACGGGCGAATTGTCAGCAAGTGCCGGAGGTAATCCTGGCTCTCCGGTTTCCAAGGATTATTGGCGAGAGCGGCATCACGACCGGGGTCAAGACTGCGCTGCGCACGAATGCGGTGAGTACTGGGGTTGTAGCAGAGTGTGTTCAAGGGCATGTCGATCACCTCGACGTGAATCGGCATGCCTCGCCACTCGACCGTCAGCGTCTCTGCCACACCGTTGGTCTGCCGAATATCGCCGAGCCGTTGTTCGACAAGACGGCGGGTATTCGATGCTTGGGGAGGTGTACCGAAATCAGTAAACACAATGGGTCTCCTCACGAGATTTGTGATCTATCCTGCCGATCTGGCGGCCGTCGGCAGTGTGGCCGTCTGTCACGCGGGCGTGCTAGCCAAGTGCCTCACGAACTTTCTCCCGAGAGTTGGCCGGCAGCGTTCTGTATGCAGCCCACAGCGACTCGGCCTCGCTGAAGGTGCGGCTGTCTTGCTTCACCCAGTGAGCCAGCATCTGTTGTTCGTATCGTGGGAGCGACGCGATACGTGTCAAGATGTCCTCTAGGTCAGCTACCAGCTCACGTCGGCCAACGCGGCATCGGGTGCACTCGATCACCAACTGCGTATCAACTTGGCCTGTTGGGAGTTTGACTGGCCGCCGGGCCACGTCGAGCTGCGACGCGATGTAGGTCCCGGGATACGTTTCGCCCGGGCCTATACCACAAGATCGGCACATATGCCCGTCACGTGACATCGCCTGGTGCCGTTCGGCGGCTGTAACCGTCGAGCCGGCCTTGCGAGTCGCCTTCCCTGGCTCCCAGACGGGTTCCCCCTGGGTGACGAAACGTTGCTCGTGGGCTTGGAGAGCCGGGTCTTCCCGGTTGGTATCGATGCGCCAGCCGAAGTCGCGAAGATCCCGAAGACGTCTATCGACTTGGGACACTGAGGGGAAGGCGTCGCGAAGGTCCTGCTTGCTGAACAGTTCGCCCTCACCGATCTCCTGAACTAACCAGAGGCCGACGCGTTTCATCGAGCCGAGCGAGGGATCGTTCCAATTCGGTACAGCCATAACGTTTGCCTCCAACGGGTATCCGGGCGCACGGCCAGCTCGTCGGCCGTAACAACTGGCGAGTTGCTACCCGGCAACCCACCTTACGTCTTCTGAAAGGGGGTCGCCCGTCCCGATTTTCGCCTGTCCCGACTTTCGCCGTCTCGAGCGTTCGGCGTCGAACTTGTACGGGATGGGCGAAAAATCGGGTCAGGCGCTTGCGTTGACGAATGCCGAGCGTGAGTCGAGGATCGGCGGTGGTGTGTGCGTCAAATGTTCTGAGGAGTCACAATTTTCATGAATGGCGGTCAATTCAAACCGGGGTCTTACGCAGAGCTGGACGCCGGTCTGAAGCCTGCGAATCGAAGGTTCGCGACGGAGGTTCGCAATATCCTGCGGTCCCTCGGGGGTTCTTTGGCTCAAATCGAGCGTCGGCTTCACGAGTTGTTCGACAACGCGCGGGACATCGAGGGAGCCCGACCGCAGTGGGCTGTGTGCAGTGCCAGCACGATGTCTCGCTGGATCGGAGGAAGGGTGAAGGTTCAGCCAAACGAGGCGCTCCTTCGCCCCTTGCACCTACTTGCCGAAGCTCAGGCTGGCGACGGCGTAGTGGTGCCGTCGTGGGATTCTCATCCGCTTCACATCGCTTGGAAGGAGTTGGGCGTCGCGCTCGACAAAGGTGGGAAGCGTCGTGGCCGACGGCCGCGCGTTCTACGTGGGCCGGCTTCCCAAGCGGCAGAACTGCCCGTCGGCGTTGTGCCGGTCCCCCTTAGAGAGGGGGACCGGCACAACGCCGACGGCAGTTTCGATGTCGCATGGCCGGAGGCGAAGCTGATAGTCGGGTACATCGATGCCGGCGATCTCGCTCGCGCAAACGGTCTTATCCGGCACGTTGGATCCGTTGCTTCCCCGAGAGAAGCTGTGGCCGCGGTTAAGTCTTGCCGCATTGTCGGTAGCGAGGATGCGGCGGAGGCGATTCTTGCGTACGCCGCGAACCGAGAGGACGTCCTGGATGTCGTCGAGATCGCCTACGGGTTGCTCGTATCTGAGGGAGGTCCTGACGCTTCCATGCTGCTGAAGGGTGTGCTGGCGGCTGCCGGAAGGTGTGCGTCGTGAACAGGCGGCAGGCGCGTGGACCGCCGAACGTGACGAGGAAAGCTCCATAACGAAGAGGAATTCGCGGCAGCGGTCGTCATGTGACGACTTGGATTCTTCACACCCCCCGCTCACCGACTGGTGTAGGCGGAGTCGAATTAGCTTAGGAGATGGTAACTCGCGATGAGTGATGACAAACCGAACGGGCCGGCGGATGTTGATCAGCCCTCGCCCTGGTCGGGCAGGTTCCTCGTGCTCCTCAGGTATGGGAGGAGTTTGAGTCTGGTCTGTGTACCGGTGCTCTTGACTGTGTGGATGTCATCGCCGCCGGGAACGTGTACCAACCCGGCTGTGTCTACCGGGTCGGTACACGTCGTTGACGGCTCATAATGGATGACCCTGGAAAGTTTCCCCGCTGAGCCGCCGGGCTTCCGGTTGCAATCTAACAGCTAAAACTGCCGAGTCCCGGCTCAACTCAGTATAAACATGCCAACTGGTTTGTTGACTGGTATGCACACGAAGGCCACTCCCTCGCCTATGCCCGAGCAGGAGTGGACTTCGTGCGCCAGCCTCACTCAGGGGCTGTTTCCTGACCGCCCCGTCACATGCCGGTTCGGAGCTCCGGAGAGCGCACAAGTGATTCATGAATACTGTTGTGCAGCAATTGATCAAAGTGGCCGACGTGCTGCTCGGTGCGAGGTGACGTTTGCCGACGCTGCCTTCACCGAGCGGGCGAAGTGGCGTCGGACGCAGCAGAGCCGGTGGGGATGATCGGCTGCTGGTTGCTTACAGGGAGTTCGCGCACGCGCTCAAGAACTATTCAGTCGTGTCTATGCGGATGGCTGCAGGCAGGGGCTTTCCGAGCGCCGGGCAGTCGATCCCTGCCGAGGAAGGAGAACGCCTTTTGCTCGGGGCCGACTCCGAGAAGACGTTGAAGTGGGAGATGGTGTTGCTCCTCGGGTCCCCCGAAGCTGTGGCAGCCGCGCGGGCCTGGAACAAGGCAGTGTGGGAGTTGAGCCTTGTGGCGCGTGGCGCCGAAATCAGTCATGAGGACTACATCCATGCGTTCGAAGCAGCCGGGCACAAACGGAATGCATTCTACGAATGCGCCCGCAACGACCTCGGGGTTCGAATCGGTGAGTTGCCGGTCGGCGACGGGCTGTGGCTGCCTCAGAACGTGGGTTTCGGCGTGATTTCGAACCCGAACCCCGTCGCATCACCCGTGAACGGTGGATGATCCACTTTGTGCCGATAGTGGATACGCCATCATGTGAGGATGGCATCAGGGGAGAGCGAGCAGTCGACCGCGGGGAGCCTGGTTCGCGAGGCTCGACATCGTCGCGGGTTGTCCCAGCGTGAGTTGGCGAAGCGGGCAGGGGTTGCGCAGTCGACGGTCGCGACTGTGGAGGCGGGGCGGAGGCAGCCCTCGTTCGCGATGGTCGAGCAGTTGTTGGGTGCGGCGGGGTTCCGGTTGGGGACTGCACTGGTGAACGCGGTGCGCCCGAGCGTGCTGCTCGAGGAGCGCCGGAGTGAATTCGAAGCTGTCCTGGCGCGATATCCGGTGATCAATGTGTGGTTGTTCGGGTCGGTTGCCCGAGGAGAGGACCGGCCGGACTCCGATCTGGATCTGCTGGTGGAGTTGGCGCCGAACTCGTCGGTACTCGACATCCTCGACCTGGACTCCGAGCTCCGAGATCTGCTCGGGTGTCCGGTCGATGTGGTGACGACGGCTGATCTGGATTCGAATGAGCTACTTCGATGTGGTGTCGATCGCGGTCCGAAGCGGCTCGCCTTCGCCGCGTGAGTGACGAACGGTCGACTAGCGGCTGCGCTAATTCGACGCCACGCTGAATGAAGTTGCCGAGCTGGCCGCACGAGGACGAGCCGCGTTCGGTGACGACATTGTCTGGGTCGTCGTCGATGTGCATGCGGCTGATCTGCACAAGTGCACGGCGGATGAAATCGAAGCGGCCCGAATTCGATTGGCGGAGTGGTTCGTGATCAGAGGCGTGAGGTTGGGCGGACCATGGTCTGTTGGTGGACCTTTGATCCTTGGTAGCGCAGGCCGGGGACTGCGGCAGGGGATCCGTGGGCGGTGAAGCCGTGGCGTTCGAAGAAGCGGACAGCGCGGGGGTTTTCGACGAGGGTTTGTAGGTAGCAGCCGGGGGACCCGCTCGCGCTCAGATGGTCCAAGAAGTGTTGCATCAGGGCGTCGGCGGCGCCGGTTCCTCGGGCGGCTGGGATGAGGTTGATGTGGAGGTGGGAGGGCCAGCGGGGGTCGGTCAGTTCGGTGGCGAGGGGGTGGTGGCGGAGTTTGGCGATGGCGGTGTCGGTGAGGGCGCGGGCGAAGAAGGTGGCGGGCTTGCGGCGGAAGATCAGGCGGTGGTCGCGGATCGCGGATTCGAGGCGGGCTTCTTCGGTGGGGAAGGTGGTGCTGTCGACGCAGCCGGTGAGGTAGCCGACCAGGCGGCCGTCGTCCACCGCGAGGAAGAGGGAGTCAGGGGTGAGGTCCATGTAGGGGGTCAGGTACACGGCTTTCTCGGATTCGGGGTGGCCCCAGAGGCTGGCCGTCGGAGAGCCCTCACCGACATGGGAGGCCAGGGCCGTCAGTTCGGGACGGTCGGCCTCGGTGTATCTGCGGATCTCCACGGATCCAATGTACGCACGAAAGCTCTTGCGGACCCAGCGGTTTCAGCGAGGTGGGCAGATCTTGATGGCGTCGCGGGAGATGCAGACGTCGTATTCGCCGGGGGAGGCGATGACGGCGTTTCCGTAGGCGGAGCGGATGAAGGGGGAGGTGTACCAGCGGTTTTCGCGCATGTCCTCGAAGAAGTCGCGGTCGGAGCCGTTGAGGAAGATGTGGGATTGGGTGGTGGGTCGGCCGTCGAGGCGCTGGCCGTAGAGGCGGGTGAGGGTGTAGCCGGAGTGGAAGCCGAGGGCGTTGACCCAGGGTTCCAGTTCGACGATGGCTGCCTGCATCACCCACAGGTCGCCTTCGATGCGGTGGGTGGTGCGGTCGGTGACAGTTCCATCGGTGTCGAAGGTGGTGACGTCGAGTTCGAGGGATTGGTCCCCAACGGTTTTCGCGATCACGTGGGCCGCTTTGATCTCGCCGGTGAGGCCGAGATAGGTCTGCAGGAGGGTGGCGATCCACAGCAGCACGGTCGCGGCCAGGAGGAGGGCGAGGCCGGGGATCGCGCGGCCGAGCACGGATTTGAGGCCGCGGCGGCGGGCCAGGACTGCCGCGACGAGCAGGGCGACGCCCACCGCGAGCAGGACGAGCAGGCCGATCTGGGGGAGCCCGAAGGACACCGGGAAACTCATGAACTGGGTATACCCCGAAAGCTGTTGCGGCAGGACCTGACTAGAGGGACTGATCCGGCAAGGAGGGCTGACGCCGGCGCAGGATCAGGGCGATGATGGCCGCGCAGACGAGCGCGATGATCACCGCGACGGTGCCGGGCACAGGTCCACGGTCCACCTCCGCGGTGCGGTACCAGGCCGAGGAGTAGGCGAGGTGGCCGAATTCGGTGTCGCTCAGTGCGACTCCGAGGGAAGGGACGAACAGCACGCAGAAGCCGACGACCGCCGACGAGGAGTTGACCGGAACCGCACTGCCCACGCCGTAACCGCAGATGGCGCCGAGCGCGAGGCAGCCCACGGCCGCGGTGAGTGCCGCCGGCGGCGCGGTCATGTCGGCGGCGAGGGTGAGGCCGGCCAGGGCCACGATCCAGAGGGCGGCGGCGAGGGGGCGTGGGCGGTGCAGGCCGAGGCCGAGGCCGAGGGCGATGGCGACGAGGGTGCCCAGGTCCACCCAGCCGTTGCGGGGCAGGGTGATGACCAGGCTGCCTGCCACCGAGAACGATGACATCAATACTGTGAGCACGCCGTCGCGCTCGGGCAGCACGAGGGCGGCGGCAGCGGTGGCGGCGAGCACGATGATCGAGGCGATCACCACGTGCCGCAGGCTGGTCTTGTGGTGTGACACGTTCAGCGAGGTGAAGATGATCGCCGAGTAGACGAAAACGGCGGCGAGCACCGGCGCGAGCGGGATCGCGGAATCGGTATGTGACGGGGCGGGCGCGGCGCTGGTGACCGCGAAATACGCGAGTGCGAGCACGCTGCCCCCGATGAACCACAGCGGCAGCGAGCCGGCGAGCGCCCCGTCGAAACCGCCGGTGGTGTCGTCGGTCGGAGTCTGGGTGATGTCACCGAGGACCGTGGCCCCGATCGCGGCGAACAGGAACGCGATGCGCAGCCGCTGCTCGTTCCACACCGCCACCGCGGTCGCGCCGAGCGCCATCCCGGCCAGCAGCGCGTCGACGAAGTTCAGGGTCGCCAGGGATACGCCGCTGTCGAGACGACCGTCGCTGCTGTCGCCCGCGGCGAGTAGGTGGCTCACCAGGATCCCGGCGAGCGCGAGCAGGGCCGTCCAGCGGGCGGCGCGCACACTGCCCACCGCCACGGTGACAGCGGCGGTGATGACCGCGATGAACGCGCCGCCGGTCATCGCGCGCGGGATGTTGAACACGAGCAGATCGTCGTGGGCGGACTCGCCCAGGTCGGCGAAGCTGATGGGCATCATGATCGCGAGCACCGCCACGGAGGTGGCGACGACGATCGTGAGTGCCTCGGCGGCGGGCCTCGCCGCGACGCGGATCATGACCAGCCGTGCCGGAGCGGGGGTCGCGCAGGGTGGTGGGACACCGGATCTCCGTTCTCGCGGACGAACCTGGCTGGAGTTTATCCAGCTCGGGTGCGTCGACCGGTCCGTGCGCTTTCGTGTCGCGCCCGACGGCATGCGACCATGAACGAATCGGCATGTCAGGCAAATGATTAGGAAGGTCGGTGGATGACCGGCGGCGTGGTGAGCTGGTTCGACGGCGGCAAGGGGTTCGGTTTCATCACCCCGGACGCGGGCGGACCGGAGGTGTTCGTGGAGTACACCGAACTCGTCGGCGAGGGGTTCCGGACACTGCGGGCCGGTCAGCGCGTGGAATTCGCGGTGCACGAGACGCGGCGCGGTCCCGAGGCACAGCGGGTGCGCGTCGTCGACTAGTTCTGACCGCTCGGCCAGAACCGGCTGGCGCGTTGCCCGTGGATCGGGCGGGTCGGGTTCGGATCCTCGGCCTCGGTGATACCGACCTGCATGAGCAGGATCATGGTGACCATGCTGATGGCCACGATCAGCGGTGTGAGCAGCTGTGACGCGGTAGCGCCCGTGGCATGGGCGACGTGCGCGCTGGTGTGGGCGCTCATGGAGAACATGCCGGTGTAGTGCATGCCTGTGACGGCCACGCCCATCAGCAGAGCGGCGCCGATGGTGGCGAGGAAGCCGTGGATGTGCAGGGCGAACCAGAGGGCCGCGGTGGCGGCGACCACGGCGATCACCAACGAGGCGACCACGACGGTCGGCTCGTAGACGATCTCGATGTCGGTTTTCATCGCGTACATCCCGGCGTAGTGCATGGCTGCCACGCCGAGACCGGTGATCGCGCCGCCCACCGGGAGCGCGGCGGTGTCCCAGCTGCGGCGTACGACGATCGACAAGCCGAGCCACACCACGGCCATGGCGACGGCGGCGCTGAACAGTGTGATCGGCACGTTGTAGCGGATGGTCGCGCCCTGCACGGAGAAACCGAGCATGGCGATGAAGTGCATAACCCAGATGCCGGTTCCGCCGAGTGCGATCGCGGCCGCGGTGAGCCATCCGCCGTGGATGCCGGAGGCGCGCGAGCGAACCATGCATCGCAGTGCCAGCATCGATCCGAGGACCGACATGAGATAGGCGAGCAGCGGGGTCAGCCAGCCGTAAGTGAAATGGTTGATGTTCAGCATGCTCAGCTCCTTGCGCGGTTTCCCGTCGGGGGTGTGTGCACCCTCACGAAACGGAAAGTACGCTGGTAGAGAATTTGCCGTATTGGTTTTATCGAAAATGTCTAGGGTCGCTGACGGTGGTCGGTCACCGCGCAATAGGGTTATCGATGGTGATGCGTGCCAGTCGGTTCGGTTCGTGTTCCGGACAATTCACCGCATCCCTGCGGCAACCGCATCGGCATCCGCGCAGCATCCACCTCGGTGACTATGCGACAGCACCGACTGGCAGCTACCAGCGTTGGCTTGCTCACAGGGCTCCGGTGGAGGTGTGGAGGAATTTCCGAAACCGTGGCATTGTTGAACAGTGAGACCGGGACCGGACTATTAGGACCTGGCTCGTCTACAGGAAAGTTTTTGAAATGGCTCAGGGCATTGTGAAGTGGTTCAACAGCGAGAAGGGCTTCGGCTTCATCGCGCAAGACGGCGGAGGCCCCGACGTCTTCGTGCATTACTCGGCTGTCAGTGGCTCGGGCTTCCGCTCCCTCGATGAGGGTCAGCGTGTGGAGTTCGAGATCGGCCAGGGTCAGAAGGGCCCCCAGGCTCAGGACGTCCGCGTCCTCTGATTCTGCGCGAACCAGCGTACGAACGTGAAGCTCCGCACCGGATGGTGCGGAGTTTCTGCTATTTCAGGGCCTCCGCGCGGAAGAACTCGTCGGTCACCGCCCGCGCCGTGCTGAGGTCGCGCGGCGCACGTGCGGTGAACTCTGTTGCCGCCCTGGCGAACTCGTCGTCGATGAAGGCCGGGATCAGGGCAGGCGGTGCACCGGCCCCCATCTCGCGGGTGCGCGACTTCAGGTCCGTGAGTTCGGTGATCGCCGCGACCAGATCGGCGGGCAGCTCGCACTGCGCCATCAATGTCGGCAGGTGCATGGGCGCCACCGCCGCGCCGGGATGCTCGCGCAACCAGCGCAGCGCCATCGCCGGGCGCAGCGAGTAGAACACCTTCTTCAACCCGCCGTTGCGCGCGTAGAGCCCCCACTGGCGGGCACCCAGGTGCAGATAGTGCCGGGCGATGCGGTCGCGGTCGGCCACCTGAGCTGCGACTTCACGCAGCCGGGCGCGGAAATCCTCGTCGCCGCGATAGACGATGGGTGACATCAGCCACTCCACCAGCACCGCGTTGCCCTGCACCAGCAGGCGCAGCGCCTTGGCCAGATCCCAGCCGTTCACATCGAGCAGGCCGGCCGGCGGCGTCTCGATCACATCGCGGGTACGCCATGGCGACAGATACGTCTCCAGGCCCGCGACATAGACGAAACGGCAGTCGTAATCCGAATCGGGGGAGGGGAAACCCCAAGCGCGGCTGCCGCTTTCGATGGCCAGGCGGATGCGCACACCGTGCTCGGCGGCGACCCGGTCGAGCTCGGCCTCGACGGCGGCCACCACGGCCGGATCCATCGACTCGGGGATGGTGCGCAGCGACATGCGGTGATGTTAAGGGGCGCGGCTCCCAGGGTTCACCCGGTTTTCGGGCAGGGGGGTAAGGGGACCCGAACCCCGGCGACTATTCTGGGCCGCGGTAACTGCCGACCCCTTTCTTCCCCAGGAGTACCCCACAGTGAGCCAAGCAGGCCGTCCTGTAGTTCTGATCGCCGACAAGCTCGCCCAGTCGACCGTCGACGCGCTCGGTGACGGTGTCGAGGTTCGCTGGGTCGACGGCCCCGACCGCCCGGCGCTGCTCGCCGCGGTCCCCGAGGCCGACGCGCTGCTCGTGCGTTCCGCCACCACCGTCGACGCCGAGGTGCTCGACGCGGGCAAGAAGCTCCAGATCGTCGCCCGTGCCGGTGTCGGCCTCGACAACGTCGACGTGCCCGCCGCCACCGAGCGTGGCGTGATGGTCGTGAACGCGCCCACCTCCAACATCCACACCGCCGCCGAGCACGCGGTCACCCTGCTGCTCGCCGCCGCCCGCCAGATCCCGGCCGCCGACGCGACGCTGCGCGAGAAGACCTGGCAGCGCAGCAAGTTCAACGGTGTCGAGATCTTCGGCAAGACCGTCGGTGTGATCGGCCTCGGCCGCATCGGTCAGCTGTTCGCGGCCCGCCTGGCCGCGTTCGAGACCAAGATCGTCGCCTACGACCCCTACGTGTCGCCGGCCAAGGCCGCCCAGCTCGGCATCGAGCTGCTCTCGCTCGACGAGGTGCTCCAGCGTGCCGACTTCATCTCGGTGCATCTGCCCAAGACCCCCGAGACCAAGGGCCTGCTCAACGCCGAGCGTCTCGCGCTGACCAAGCCGGGCGTCGTCATTGTCAACGCCGCGCGCGGTGGGCTGATCGACGAGCAGGCGCTCGCCGACGCGATCACCAAGGGTCACGTGCGCGCCGCGGGCCTCGACGTGTTCGAGACCGAGCCGTGCACCGACTCGCCGCTGTTCGACCTGCCGCAGGTCGTCGTGACCCCGCACCTGGGTGCGTCCACCTCGGAGGCCCAGGACCGCGCGGGCACCGATGTCGCCAAGTCGGTGCTGCTCGCGCTGGCCGGTGAGTTCGTGCCCGGCGCCGTGAACGTCACCGGTGGTGTCGTGAACGACGAGGTCGCCCCCTGGCTCGACGTCGTCCGCAAGCAGGGCGCGCTGCTCGGTGCCATCGCCAACGAGCTGCCCGTCAGCATCGAGGTGCAGGTGCGCGGCGAGCTGGCCGCCCAGGACGTGGCCGTGCTCGAGCTGTCGGCGCTGCGCGGTGTGTTCTCGGCGCTGGTCGAGGACCAGGTCACCTTCGTCAACGCGCCGTCGCTGGCCAAGGAGCGTGGCATCACCGCCACTGTCACCACCGCCACCGAGAGCCCCAACCACCGCAGCATGGTCGACCTGCGCGCCGTGTTCGGCGACGGCTCCACCCTGAACGTGGCCGGGTCGCTCACCGAGCCCGCTCAGGTGGAGAAGATCGTCAACATCAACGGCCGCAACTACGACATGCGCGCCGAGGGCCTGAACCTGGCCGTGCTGAACTACGGCGACAAGCCGGGCGCGCTCGGTAAGATCGGCACCCTGCTCGGTGAGGCCGAGATCGACATCCTGGCCGCTCAGCTGAGCCAGGACGTGGATGCCGAAGGCGCCACCGTCGTGCTGCGCGTGAACCGCGAGGTGCCCGCCGAGGTGCAGACCGCGATCGGCGAGGCCGTCGGCGCGTCGAAGGTCGTCCTGGTCGACCTGGCCTGAGATTGACGTCCCGGTTCGACGCCGGGACATCGGCAGCTGCGCGTCGTCACCCCACGGTGGCGGCGCGCACTCGTATCCCGGTGGCGAACCGCCCCGGCTTCGAAACGGAGCTTGTTCATGAAACTCGCAGTCATCGCCGGTGACGGCATCGGTCCCGAGGTCATCGCCGAGGCGCTCAAGGTGCTCGACGTGGTGTCGCCCGGCGTCGAGAAGACCGAGTACGACCTCGGCGCCGCCCGCTACCACCGCACCGGGGAGATCCTGCCGGAGTCGGTGCTGCCCGAGCTGAAGCAGCACGACGCGATCCTGCTCGGCGCGATCGGCGACCCGTCGGTGCCCAGCGGTGTGCTCGAGCGTGGGCTGCTGCTGAAGACCCGGTTCGCGCTGGATCATCACGTGAACCTGCGGCCTTCGAAGCTGTACCCGGGTGTCACCAGCCCGCTCAGCGGCAACCCGGACATCGACTTCGTCGTCGTGCGTGAGGGCACCGAAGGGCCGTACACCGGTACCGGTGGCGCGATCCGCGTCGGCACGCCGCACGAGGTGGCGACCGAGGTCTCCAACAACACCCGCTTCGGCATCGAGCGCGTGGTCCGCTACGCCTTCGCCACCGCGCAGGCCCGCCGCAAGCATCTCACCCTGGTACACAAGAACAACGTGCTCACCTTCGCCGGGTCGCTGTGGCAGCGCACCGTCGACGAGGTCGGCGCCGAATTCCCCGATGTGGCAACGGCTTACCAGCACATCGACGCCGCGACCATCCACATGGTGAACGATCCGGGCCGCTTCGACGTGATCGTCACCGACAACCTGTTCGGCGACATCATCACCGACCTCGCCGCCGCCGTGAGCGGTGGCATCGGCCTGGCCGCCTCGGGCAATATCGACGCCTCGGGTGTGAACCCGTCGATGTTCGAGCCGGTCCACGGCAGTGCTCCTGACATCGCCGGGCAGTCCAAGGCCGACCCGACCGCCGCCATCCTCTCGGTGGCCCTGCTGCTCAACCACCTGGGCAACACCGAAGGCGCCGCCCGCATCGAATCCGCCGTCGCCAAGGACCTGGCCGCCCGCACGGGCACCGCCTCCACCGTGGAGATCGGCGACCGCATCGCCGCCACTGTCTGAGAGAACCGACAAAGAAGGGCCCGCGCCGGCAACTCGCCGGTGCGGGCCCTTTCGTATGTGCTCATCGGCCCGGAAGACACAGTGAACAGCTACCGCGGCGAAGGATCCGTAAGTCGCTTGCCGTTGAGCGCCTTTCAGCTTCGTGGGTCATCAAGCGCTGTTGGGTGAGTCCCTTGGAAGGCTAGTGACCCGACTCGGCGCGGCGCCAGGCGGAGGAGCTGAGGAGGCGCAGGCCGTTGAGGGCGACGATCACCGTCGAGCCTTCGTGGCCTGCCACGCCGAGCGGGAGGGGGAGGTGGCCGACCAGGTCCCAGGTGACCAGAATCGCGATGAAGGTGGCGGCGATGGCGAGGTTGGCGATGACCAGGCGGCGGGCTCGGCGGGACAGGGCGATGACGGTGGGGATGGTGGTGAGGTCGTCGCGGACCACCACGGCGTCGGCGGTTTGCAGTGTGAGGTCGGAGGCGGTGGGGCCCATGGCGATTCCGACGTGGGCGGTGGCCAGGGCGGGGGCGTCGTTGATGCCGTCGCCGACCATGGTGATGCGGTCGCCGCCGGACTGCAGCGTCCGGATGGCGGTGACCTTGTCCTCGGGGAGCAAGTCTGTTCGCAAGTCGGTGATTCCGACGCGGGTGGCGAGATGGCTTGCGGTGGTGTGACTGTCGCCGGTGAGCAGAACCGGTGAGGCGCCCGTCGATTCGGTGAGTCTGGCGACGGTGGCGGCTGATTCAGGACGGTCGCGATCGGTGATGCCGAGGACCGCTACCGGGGAGCCGTCGCAGACGACGACCACCGCGGTACGGCCACGCGACTGCTGACTCGCCACCTCCACGGCAACAGCTCGATCCGCGGTCGGCGTGGCGAGTAGTGCTGTGGGCGAACCGATTCGGATCGCATGCCCGTCGACGGTGGCGGAAACGCCACGCCCCGGTTCGGACGTGAAGTTCACGGCATCGGGCAAGCCGAGGCCGCGCTGACGAGCCGCACGCACGATGGCTTCGGCCAACGGATGTTCGCTGCCGTGCTCGGCGGCCGCGGCCAGCCGTAGGACCGCGTCTTCGGTGAGGGCGGTACCGGGCAGCACGTGGACCTCGGCCACTTCGGGCGTGCCACGGGTGAGCGTGCCGGTCTTGTCGAACGCGACGCGGGTGGTGGTACCGAGCTGTTCCATCACGGCGGCGGACTTCACCAGCACACCGTGGCGGCCAGCCGTGGCGATGGCGGCCAGCAACGGCGGCATGGTCGCGAGAACCACGGCACACGGGGACGCGACGATCATGAAAGTCATGGCGCGCAAGAGGGATTCGCGCACCGGCTCACCCCACAGCAGTGGCACCACGAACACGGCGACGGTAGCCGCCACCATGCCGATCGAATAGCGCTGCTCGATCTTCTCGATGAACAGCTGGGTGCCCGCCTTGGTGCGCACGGCCTCGTCGACCAGGCCGGCGATCCGTGCGACCACCCAGTCGCCCGCCCGCCGATCCACCCGGATCCGCAGCGTGCCGGTGCCGTTGAGGGTCCCCGCGAAAACCTCGTCGCCGACTGTCCGGTCGACGGGCAACGGTTCGCCGGTGATGGTGGCCTGGTCGACCTCGCTCGACCCGCCGACCACGGTCCCGTCCGCCGCGATACGGTCGCCCGGGCGGACCAGCACCACGTCACCGATGGCGAGATCCGTCGCGTCCACCGTCTGTTCGTCGCCGTCACGCAGGACGACGGCGACGTCGGGGGTGAGGTCGAGCAGCCCGCGCACGGAGTCCTCGGTCCGCGCGGTGGCCAGCGCCTCCATCGCGCCGGAGGTCGCGAAGATGACGATCAGCAGCGCACCGTCGGTCACCTGCCCGATCGACATGGCGCCGATCGCCGCGACAACCATCAGCAGATCGACATCGAGCGTCTTCTCCCGCAACGCCTGTAACCCGCCCAGTGCCGGCTCCCATCCGCCGGTGACGGCGCAGGCCAGATACAGCGCCCACCACGACCACGACGGCGCACCGGACAGCTGCGCGGCCAGGCCCACCAGGAACAGCACGAGCGAGGCGGCCGCCCAGCGGATTTCGGCGATCTCGAACAGCCGGGTCCGTCGCGATCGCGGGGGAGTGGCGGCGCCGGGGTGTGCCGCGACGGCGGTGGGCATGGCCACGGGAAACCTCCGTGAGACGGGAACAGAAGAACCCGAGAATAACAGAACATATGAAGAGGTCTTCATTTCAACGGGTCGGTTAGACTCCTGCCATGGGACACGGTGTGGAGGGCCGCGACCGGCCGACCACCCGGCTGGACGCCGATACGGCCGCGCACGTCGCGACCACTCTGCAGGCCCTCGCCACCCCGAGCAGGCTGCTGATCCTGTCCGAACTACGGCAGGGCCCGCGCCCGGTGACCGAACTGGCCGAGGCGGTGGGAATGGAACAGTCGGCCGTCTCCCACCAACTGCGCCTGCTGCGCAACCTCGGTCTCGTCATCGGCACCCGCGCGGGCCGCAGCATCGTCTACAGCCTGCACGACAACCACGTCGCCCAACTGCTCGACGAAGCCGTCTACCACAGCGAACACCTGCGCCTCGGCCTGTCCGACCGCTCCGGCACCGCCTGATCCGGAGACCGAGCGCCGAGCCTCCAGTCCGGCGCGGGGCGCCCGTCGCAGGCGCCGACCCGCGCCGGAGCTGTTGCGGGTGACTACCTTCCGGTGCCCCTCGGTACCAATGGCACCGCCGCCATCGCCGTGACGGCCGCGAACGCGAACGCCGCCGGGTACCCGCTCACCGTGATCAGCGCGCCGAACGCCGGTGGGATCGCGGCCAATACGAGGTTCTGGCCCGTGTTCTGAATGCCGAGACCACGTCCGCTCCAGAACGGTCCGGCGATCTCGGCGACCGCGGTGAACGCCAATCCGTTGTCCGACACCGAGATCACCGACGCCGCCACCATCAGCGGCACCGCGATCCACCCCCAACCGGTCCCCGCGGCGAGCGCCAGCGCGGCCATCGACAACACCGCGGCGACAGCCACCTGACGCAGCGGTCCGAGCCGATTGCCGACCCGATCCGACCACGCGCCCGCGCCGATTCGTCCAGCGGCGCCCAGCAATTGGGTGACCGTCATCAGTGCGCCCGCCGCCGCCAGCGACCAACCCAGATCGCGGTGCAACCACATCAGCCCGAACGTCCACAGGGTGGCCTGCGGGAAGACCAGCAGGATGGACACCGCGTGAATGCGCCACAGAGTGGAGTCGCCACGGTAGGGGTTGGCCCGGTCGGCGGCTTTCGCGAGCGGGCGGGGCGGATCGACAATGCCTGCCAGGCAGCCGATCGCACCCGCACCGGCCAGCAGCGCGGGCACCAGCAGGGCGGCGGCGATGCCGTACCGGTCGGCGACCCACGGGATGGTCAGCGCGCCCACGCCGACACCGAGAGGCTGGGCGGTCTGGCGAATACCCATCGCCAGCCCGCGCCGGTCCGGCGGGAACCAGCCGACGATCACCCGCCCGCTCGCACCGTTGGAACTGGCCGCGCCGACCCCACCGAGAAACAGCAGCACGCCGAAGGCGACCGGATCCTCGACCAGGGCGGCGCCGACACCGGCGGCGAACATCAGCGTCGTGCCCGCGACCAGCACGATCCGCTCACCGATGCGGTCGACGACATAACCCCACGCGATCAGCGTGCACACCAGACCGACGGTCGGCAGGGCGACGAGCGCGCCCGCGGCGGCCAGCGAATCACCGCGATCGGTGAGCGCGGGCAGCAGGAAGGGGGTGCCGTGCACGAAGGTGGAACTCGACGTCTGCGCGAGCACGCCGAGAGCGAGCATCAGCCAGCGTCTGCCGTTGCTGATCTGGGACACCCCGGCCGTCGGCCGCGCGTTCGTCACGATACTCACCTCGCCGAATTGCACGATTGCATCTCACTATTTGAGATCGATGTCTCATCTTGTGAACATCGAAGATCACGCTACACCGGTGACCCCGGGTTCCGGTGCTCGGCGTCGGTGTCTGACGGATCACATCGGGTGGCGACCGTGCGTAATGCGAATCACGAACGCGGGCAGCAGGTTCGAAATCACACGAATGTGACTTCGCTCGCCCTCCCGGTTCGGCCGCGCGAGGCGATCGCGGGCGCGTTCGGGCAGGTGGGCGCGCCTCGATAGACTCCCCGGCATGCGCTTAGGTCGAGTTGCCAGTCCCGATGGAGTCGCGTTCGTCAGCATCGAAGGCGACGGAAGCGACGCCGTCGCCAAGGAGATCGCCGAACATCCGTTCGGCACGCCGACGTTCACCGGGCGGAGCTGGCCGCTGGCCGACATCCGCCTGCTGGCGCCGATCCTGGCCAGCAAGGTGATCTGCATCGGCAAGAACTACGCCGCCCACGCGGCCGAAATGGGTGGTGAGGCGCCGAAGGATCCGGTGATCTTCATCAAGCCCAACACCTCGATCGTCGGGCCCAACGCCCCGATCATCCTGCCGCCCAGCTCCTCTCAGGTCGACTTCGAGGGCGAACTGGCCGTGGTGATCGGCCGCCCCTGCAAGGACGTGCCCGCCGCCAAGGCCGCCGACGTGATCCTCGGCTACACCGTCGCCAACGACGTCACCGCGCGCGACCAGCAGCGCCACGACGGGCAGTGGACGAGGGCCAAGGGCTACGACACGTTCTGCCCGCTCGGCCCGTGGATCGAAACCGCCATCGACCCAAGCGATCTGGAGATCACCACCGAGCTGGACGGCGAAGTCCGCCAGCGCAGCCGCACGTCGCTGTTTCTGCACGACATCCCGAAGATCATCGAGTGGATCAGCTCGGTGATGACGCTGCTGCCCGGCGACGTGATCCTCACCGGCACACCGGAAGGCGTCGGCCCGCTGGCTGCCGGGCAGAACGTGTCGGTCACCGTCGAGGGCATCGGCACCCTCACCAATCCTGTTGCCACCAAGCGCTGATAGCGGAGAAGAGAGTCATGACACAAGTACGGGTCCGTTTCTGCCCGTCGCCGACCGGCACGCCGCACGTCGGCCTGATCCGCACGGCGCTGTTCAACTGGGCGTTCGCCCGCCATCACGGCGGCAGCTTCGTGTTCCGGATCGAAGACACCGATGCCGCACGCGATTCCGAGGATTCCTACCGCGCGCTACTCGACGCGCTGCGCTGGCTCGGCCTCACCTGGGACGAGGGTCCGGAGGTCGGCGGCCCGTACGAGCCGTACCGGCAGTCGCTGCGCCGCGACCAGCATCTCGACGTCGTGCGCAAGCTGCTCGAGGCCGGCGAGGCCTACGAGGCGTTCTCCACGCCCGAGGAGGTCGAGGCCCGCCACCGCGCCGCCGGTCGCGACCCGAAACTCGGTTACGACAATTTCGATCGTGATCTGACGCCCGAGCAGATCGCCGCCTACAAAGCCGAGGGCAGGCCCGCGGTGGTGCGTTTGCGCATGCCCGATTCCGACCTCGGCTGGAATGATCTTGTTCGTGGGGAAACCACCTTCAAAGCGGGCACGGTTCCCGATTTCGCGCTCACCCGTGGAAATGGTGATCCGCTGTACACACTGGTGAATCCGGTCGACGACGCGCTCATGAAGATCACCCATGTATTGCGCGGCGAGGACCTGCTCTCGTCGACACCGCGTCAGCTCGCGCTGTATGCCGCGCTGCAGCGTATCGGTGTTGCCGACTTCACTCCGGAGTTCGGTCACCTGCCGTTCGTGATGGGCCAGGGCAACAAGAAGCTGTCCAAGCGCGACCCGGAATCGAATCTGTTCCTGCATCGCGATCGGGGATTCGTTCCCGAGGGTTTGCTGAATTACCTCGCACTGCTCGGCTGGAGTATCGCCGAGGACCGCGACGTGTTCTCCATGCAGGAAATGGTGGCGGCTTTCGATATTTCCACCGTGAATTCGAATCCGGCTCGTTTCGACCAGAAGAAGGCCGACGCGATCAATGCCGAACAGATTCGTCTGCTCGAGCCCGGTGATTTCGGCCACCGTTTGCGTGAGTTCCTGACAGCGCAGGGGCATATCGGTGCCGAAATCGACGAGAAGACGTTCCTGGCCGCCGCCGAACTCGTGCAGACCCGGATCGTCGTGCTCGGCGACGCCTGGGACCTGCTGAAGTTCCTTTTCGTGGCGCCGGAGGAGTTCGCGATCGACCAGGCCGCGGGCACGAAGAACCTCGGCGCCGAAGCCGACCAGGTGCTCGACGCCGCCATCGCCGCGGTCCAGCCGCTGGCCGAATGGACCACACCGGCCCTGGAAGAGGCCCTGAAGAAGGCGTTGATCGACGATCTGGGCCTCAAGCCACGCAAGGCCTTCGCGCCCGTGCGGGTGGCGGTGACGGGCTCGCACATCAGCCCGCCGCTCTACGAATCGATGGAATTGCTCGGCCGCGAGGTCTCGCTCGACCGCTTGCGTGCCGCACGCGGTTGGCAGCCCGCCGTGCAGTAGCCGTACGGCAGGCGGGTGCGGCACGCGCCGCATCCGCCCGGCAGCCGGAAAACGCTCGAAAACCGGCCGCTGACCAGGCGATTTGTAGTTTACCCCCTGCTGTTTGGTAATCTTCTCATCGCCGCGGAACACGGCCTCGCAACACCGACAACCACTCGGTGAGCGCAGGGCCGAGCGTTTCCATCCTTGGGGTATGGTGTAATTGGCAACACAGCTGATTCTGGTTCAGCCATTCTAGGTTCGAGTCCTGGTACCCCAGCAAGGTTTCACTTCGGTGAAATCGTCCTGGCCCCGTCGTCTAGCGGCCTAGGACGCCGCCCTCTCAAGGCGGTAGCGCGGGTTCGAATCCCGTCGGGGCTACCAAGAAAGGCCCCCGGTCGAATCCGACCGGGGGCCTTCTTCGTTTCACAATCGTTTGTGCAGCGCCTCCGCCGCCGCCACCAGATCGGCCGCCCAGCGCGCGCCCGGCCTGCGGCCCATCCGGTCGATCGGACCCGACACCGACACCGCCGCCACCAGCACGCCCGAGGCGTCACGCACCGGGGCCGAGACGCTCGCCACGCCCTGTGCGCGTTCTGCCGCGCTCTGCGCCCACCCCCGCCTGCGGACCTCGGCCAGCGCCCGCTCGCCGAACACGGCGTCGGCCAGGACAGTGCGCTGTAGCTCCGGGTCGGCCCACGCCAGCAACACCTTGGCCGCCGAGCCCGCGGTGAGCGGTAGTCGCGAACCGACAGGCACTGTGTCGCGCAGGCCGACGGGCGGCTCCAGCGCGGCCACACACACGCGCGCGTTGCCGTCGCGGCAGTACAGCTGGACGCTCTCGCCGGTGATCTCGCGCAGCCGGGGCAGAATGGCTCCCGCCGCCTCGACCAGTGGATCGGCGGCCCCCGCCGACAACTCGCTGAGCGCGGGACCCGGCCGCCACAGCCCGTTGGCGTCGCGCGCCAGCAGCCGATGCGTCTCCAGCCCGACCGCCAGGCGGTGCGCGGTGGCACGTGGCAGGCCGGTTCGGGTGCACAGGTCGTTGAGACCGCAAGGTTCGTCGGCGACGGCGTAGAGCACCGCCACGGCTTTGTCGAGAACACCGATACCGCTATGCTGTCTCATAGAACGATACTAACTTCTCATATGTTGAGATACCAAGTATGCCCGTCGAAAGGTGATCAAGCAATGGCCGAGCGCGCCCGCACACTGGCCGAGAAGGTGTGGGAACAGCACGTCGTCGTCCCCGGCGACGGTGACGGTACTTCCCGCGAACCCGACCTGATCTACATCGATCTGCACCTCGTGCACGAGGTGACCAGCCCGCAGGCCTTCGACGGGCTCCGCGCGGCCGGACGGCCGGTCCGCCGGCCCGACCTCACCATCGCCACCGAGGACCACAACGTCCCCACGGCCGACATCGACAAGCCGATCGCCGATCCGATCTCGCGCATCCAGGTGGAGACGCTGCGCCGCAACTGCGCCGAATTCGGCGTGCGCCTGCACCCGATGGGCGATGTCGAACAGGGCATCGTGCACGTGGTCGGTCCGCAGCTGGGTCTGACCCAGCCCGGCATGACCGTGGTGTGCGGCGACAGCCACACCTCCACCCACGGCGCGTTCGGCGCGCTGGCCATGGGCATCGGCACCAGCGAGGTGGAGCACGTGCTGGCCACCCAGACGCTGTCGCTTCGCCCGTTCAAGACGATGGCCATCACCGTCGACGGCGAATTGGCGCCCGGCGTCACGAGTAAGGACCTGATCCTGGCCGTGATCGCCGAAATCGGCACCGGCGGCGGCCAGGGGTATGTGCTCGAATATCGCGGCGAGGCCATTCGCAAGCTGTCGATGGAAGCGCGGATGACGATCTGCAACATGTCGATCGAGGCGGGCGCCCGCGCGGGCATGATCGCCCCCGACGAAGTGACCTACGAATTCCTGAAGGGCCGTCCGCACGCGCCCCAGGGCGCCGACTGGGATGCCGCCGTGGCCGCCTGGGAGGCGCTGAAGACCGACGACGACGCGGTTTTCGACGCCGAAGTCCACATCGATGCCACCAAGCTGACCCCGTTCGTCACCTGGGGTACCAACCCCGGTCAGGGCCTGCCGCTCGGTGCGAACGTGCCCGACCCGGCCCAGATCGCCGACGAGTCCGAACGCGAGGCCGCCGAGAAGGCCTTGCGCTACATGGACCTGACGCCGGGAATGCCGCTGCGCGAGGTGAGCGTGGATACCGTTTTCGTTGGTTCCTGCACCAATGGCCGGATCGAGGATCTGCGTGCCGTCGCCGATGTTTTGAAGGGCCGCCGCGTCGCCGACGGTGTGCGAATGCTGGTCGTACCCGGCTCGATGCGGGTGCGCGCCCAGGCGGAAAAAGAAGGACTCGGCGAGATTTTCACCGCGGCCGGTGCGGAATGGCGCCAGGCGGGCTGTTCGATGTGCCTCGGGATGAATCCGGATCAGCTGGAACCGGGTCAGCGCTGCGCCTCCACCTCCAACCGCAATTTCGAAGGCCGACAGGGCAAGGGCGGGCGTACCCACCTGGTCTCGCCGCTGGTCGCCGCCGCCACGGCGGTGCGCGGCACCCTGTCCTCGCCCGCCGATCTGGCCTGAGCGGCCCCGAACCACCACGATCGAAGGAGAATCGTTATGGAAGCCTTCACTGTTCACAAAGGCATCGGGGTACCGCTGCGCCGGTCCAATGTCGACACCGATCAGATCATCCCCGCCGTTTACCTGAAGCGCGTGACTCGTACCGGTTTCGAGGACGGTCTGTTCGCCGGTTGGCGTACCGATCCGGACTTCATTCTCAACACCGAGCCGTACCGCAGCGGCAGCGTTCTGGTGGCCGGGCCGGATTTCGGCACCGGTTCCTCGCGTGAGCACGCGGTGTGGGCGCTGTCGGACTACGGCTTTCGAGTGGTGATCTCCTCGCGTTTCGCCGACATCTTCCGTGGGAATGCGGGCAAGGGTGGTCTGCTGGCCGCGCAGATGTCACAGAACGATGTCGAAATGCTCTGGAAGCTCATCGAGGAACAACCCGGCCTCGAATTGGTTGTCGACCTGTCGGCGCGCACCGTCACGGCGGGAACCATCGTGTTGCCGTTCGATATTGACGACTACACCCGCTGGCGTCTGCTGGAGGGTTTGGACGACATCGGCCTCACGCTGCGGCAAGGCGACGCGATCACCGAGTTCGAAAAGGGAAGGCCGTCATGGAAACCCGTGACGCTGCCGGAGCCTATTTCACCGGCGTAATCGGCTGGGGCGCTTAGGGGCGCTTCCCCGGGAGCGGTAGCTGGACGTGTGCTAAACCACATGAATTTTGGCGTGGCACATAGACTCTTGCTCAAACTGGGTTTACCGTGGTACCTAGTCGGTCCGACGACGGGCCATTAGTCTGCGGAGGATTCAATGAACAAGGCGGAACTGATCGACGTTCTGACCGAAAAGTTGGGTACGGACAGGCGCACGGCTACTGCGGCTGTCGAGAACGTGGTCGACACCATCGTCCGTGCCGTGCACAAAGGTCAAAGCGTCACCATCACCGGATTCGGTGTGTTCGAACAGCGCAAGCGTGCTCCCAGGGTTGCCCGTAACCCGCGTACCGGTGAAACCGTGAAGGTGAAGGCGACTTCGGTGCCTGCCTTCCGTCCGGGCGCTCAGTTCAAAGCGGTGATCGCGGGTAAGCAGAAGCTGGCCGCGTCCGGCCCTGCCGTGAAGCGTGGCGTGAATGCGCCCGTGGCGGCGAAGAAGGCGGCAGCCAAGAAGACCGCGGCGAAGAAGACCGCGGCCAAGAAGGCCACGCCGTCGAAGGGTCCGGCCAAGACCACGGCCCGCAAGGCCGCGACCAAGGCTCCTGCCGCCAAGAAGACGACGGCGGCCAAGGCCACCGCCGCCAAGAAGACCACGGCGGCAAAGAAGGCCCCGGCCAAGAAGACTGCCACCAAGGCCACCGCCGCCAAGGCCACCGCCACCAAGGCCACGGCGGCCAAGAAGACCACCGCTGCTAAGAAGGCTCCTGCTAAGAAGACTGCTGCGAAGAAGACAGCCACCCGTCGTGCTCGTTGATCCTGCCGCAGCGGGATCAGGTCGGGGAATGTGCACGTAAAGCCGCATCACCCACCACTGGACCGAGAACGGCCCCGGAATTTCCGGGGCCGTTTCGGCTGTGCGGGGTAACTTTTGTTCAGCCGGTGACGATTCCCGTAGACAAGGCACGATCCATATGGTTCGCCGCGACTAATCGGTCCCCGATGAACGACAAAGCCCAGACGCTGCCCTTGCGATTACGCGCGGGCGGCAGGGTGAGTCCGTCGCGCTGAGCCAGCCACTGTGTCAGATCGGGAATCACGCCGCCCTGACTGCAGACCACCGGTACACCCCGATCTGTTACCAACGACAGAAATCGTTGCCGCGCCGCATCTTTCGCTGAATCGTAACCTTGCTCGGAAAACATTGGCTCGCAATTGATTTCGGCGTTCAGATGCTCTGCCAACGGGGTAACGGTTTGGATACAGCGCAGGGGATCGGCCGAATAGATCCGGGATGCTCCGAACGCCAGGAGATTCGGGACGAGTGCCTCGGCCTGCCGCAGCCCGGCGGGCTCGAGTGGGCGCTGATCGTCCGGACCGTCGAACTCGGAGCGCTTGCCCGCCTTGGCGTGGCGGACGAGCAGCACGGTGGCCGTTTTCGGTGGGTGACGGGCGAAGACGCGCACGATCTGGCGGTCCATCGGGTACGACAGCTCGTCCATCACGTCGTCGAGCGGAATCCAGCGCAGCTGGTCGACTTCGGAGTTCTCGGTGAACTCGCCCTCGGCCGCCTCGGCGGCCCAGTAGTCCACCCGCTTGAGCTGCCGGTGCCCCGGGATGGGATAGGTGACCCGGCCGAGATATCGCCCGAGCGTGCACGGTAGGCCGGTCTCCTCGCCGACCTCCCGCACGGCCGCGACCACCGGGCTTTCGCCGGGATCGAGCTTGCCCTTGGGCAGTGACCAGTCGCCATATTTCGGCCGGTGGATCACCGCGATCTCCGGTCCGGTGGCGCCCGCGCGCCACAGAACCGCTCCCGCGGCATGAATATTGGGCCGGACCCGCGGGTCGCGCATCGGTTCGGGCTTCTCCTGTGCGTGCTTGCTCACGGCTGTTCGGGACGACGCAACCGCATGAGGAATTCCTGGTGATCGCGCACCTGGTTGGCGTCGGCGTCGGTGGGGCTCGCCTGCCAGGAACCGTCGGGCAGCAGCACCCAGCAGCGCGTCATGGGGTCGAGCGCGGAATCGAAGACCACACCGAGCTGCTCGGTCAGGCGCGGATCCTTCACCTGCACCATCACCTCGACCCGGCGGTCGAGATTGCGGTGCATCATATCGGCGCTGCCGATCCAGGTCTGTTCCTGTGCCTGGAACTGCAGCACCCGCGAGTGCTCGAGGAAGCGACCGAGAATGGAGCGCACCTCGATGTTCTCGCTGAGGCCCGGCACGCCCGCGCGCAGGCCGCAGATGCCGCGCACCACGATCTGCACCGGCACGCCTGCCTGGGAGGCGCGGTAGAGGGCGTCGATGATCTGCTCGTCGACGATCGCGTTGGCCTTGAGCCGGATGCGGGCGTCGAAACCCTCACGTGCCAGCTCGATCTCACGGTCGATCCGCTCGATGATGCCCGCCCGGACACCGAGCGGGGCGACCATCAGGTTCCGGTAGTCCTCCTTGCGGGAGTACCCGGTGAGCGAGTTGAACAGGTCCGTCAGGTCGGCGCCGATCTCCGGTGCCGCGGTGAACAATCCGACGTCCTCGTACAGGCGCGCGGTCTTGGGGTTGTAGTTGCCGGTGCCGATGTGGCAGTAGCGGCGGATGGTCGAACCCTCGCGGCGCACCACCAGGCACGTCTTGCAGTGGGTCTTGAGGCCGACGAGGCCGTAGACCACGTGCACGCCCGCCTGTTCCAGCGCCCGCGCCCATTTGATGTTGGCCTGCTCGTCGAAACGTGCCTTGATCTCCACCAGGGCCACCACCTGCTTGCCCGCCTCGGCGGCCTCGATGAGGGCGTTGATGATGGGAGAGTCACCGGAGGTGCGGTACAGGGTCTGCTTGATCGCCAGCACCTGCGGGTCGGCGGCGGCCTGTTCGATGAACCGCTGCACGCTGGTGGAGAACGAGTCGTAGGGGTGGTGCACCAGCACGTCGCCCTCGCGCAGCGCGCTGAAGACATTGCGCGGGGTCTCGCGCTCACCGAACGCGGCGGGGGTGGCCGGTACGTAGGGCGCGTCCTTGAGTTCGGGCCGGTCGACGCCGTAGACCTGCCACAGGCACGACAGGTCGAGCAGGCCGGGCACCTGGATCACATCGGCGGGGTCGACCTCTAACTCACGTAGTAGCAACTCCAGCATGTGCTCGGTCATGTCGTCGGAGACCTCGAGCCGCACCGGCTTGCCGAAACGGCGACGCGCCAGTTCGCGTTCCATCGCCTGCAGCAGGTCCTCGTCGCGGTCCTCGTCGACCTCGAAATCGGCGTTGCGGGTGATCCGGAACGAGTGGGTCTCCACCACGGTCAGGCCGGGGAACAGCAGATCGAGGTGGGCGGCGATGAGTTCTTCCATCGGCAGGAAGGCCGCGATGGCCGACGGCGCGCCGGTGCGGCGCACGCGGACGAACCGGTCGACGTTGTCGGGCACCTTCACGCGGGCGAAGTGCTCGCCGCCGGTGCCCGCGTCCTTCACCGTCACGGCGAGATTGAGGCTCAGGCCGGAGATGTAGGGGAAGGGGTGGGCCGGGTCGACGGCCAGCGGTGTGAGGACCGGGAAGACCTGATCGGTGAAGTAGCTCGAAAGGCGTTGCCGTTCGGCTTCGTCGAGGCCCGACCAGCCGATGATGTCGATGCCGGCCCCTGCCAGCGCCGGGTTCACCGAATCGATGAAGACCTTCGCGTGCCGCTCGGCGAGTTCCTGTGCGCGGGCGGTGATCATCTCGAGCTGTTCGGACGGTGAGCGGCCGTCGGCGGAACGCACCGAGAGCCCGGTCTCGGCGCGGCGTTTGAGCCCGGCGACCCGGACCATGTAGAACTCGTCGAGGTTGGAGGCGAAGATCGCGAGGAACTTCGCGCGCTCCAGCAACGGCAGGGAGGCATCCTCGGCGAGGGCGAGCACCCGGGCATTGAAGTCCAGCCAGCTCAATTCCCGGTTGAGGTAGCGATCGCGTGGCAATCGCTGCGAACTGCCGTCGGCGCCCGAGGCGATGGCGGCCGCAGGTGGCGGGGAAATCGGGGGCAGGGACTTGATGGTTTCCGTGTCGCTCACGCTGTCGATCATCCCCTACGGACCGCGTGGTCCGCAGCATGACATCGGGTGAACTCCTGGTGCGGCGACCGGCTAGCACACCGTGCGGACGGGATCGCTTCGGTGGGTGGTGATTCCGAACTCCCGCAGCGCGTCGGCGGTGTGGACGCCGACGCCGAGCGCGCGCACGGCGTCCAGATCCTCGGGTGTGTCGACGTCACAGCGCAGGCCCGGCCAGTGGCCGGGCACGACGACGGCGCCGTATTCGCGGTGGGCGTGGGCCGAATCGGGGCCGAAACGTGGTGCCAGCGCATCCGGTGCGGTACCGGCCAGCAATGCCGAAGTGCCGGTCCCCGTGTGATCGATCACCACCGCGCGGGTGGCGGGCGCGACGGCGAGGAAGTCGGTGAGTTCGGCGGTGCGCAGGGCGGGCAGGTCGGCCTGCAGGGCGAGCAGGCGGACCGGGCCACTGCGGTGGCGCACGTCGTCGGCCGCGGCGGTGAGGGCGGTGTTGAGGGGGTCGCGGTCGGCGGGCGGCTCGGCCAGGACGTGCGCGCCGAGTTCGCGTGCGCGGGCTGCGACGACGGAGTCGGGGGTGACGACGGTCAGCGAACCGATCGCGGGCACGGCGGCGGCCGCCTCGACGGTGTCGGCGAACATGGCGAGCACCAGCCGGGCGCGCTGGTCGGCGCTGAGCACGGCCGACAACCGGCTCTTGGCCCGGTCTCGGTGCTTGACCGCCATCACGGCGTGCACGGTGTGCATGGTCTCGATCCTTGCATGGCATATTGGGCTGATGACGAGGGCTGCGGTTATGGGTGCTGGGTCGTGGGGTACGGCATTCGCGAAGGTGTTGGCCGAGGCGGGTACCGAGGTGACGATCTGGGCCAGGCGCGAAGAGGTGGCTCGCGCGCTCGACACCGAGCATCAGAATCCGTTCTACCTGCCGGGCGTGCAGCTGCCGCCCGTGCGGGCCACCCACGATCACCGGATCGCGCTCGACGGCGCGGATCTGGTCGTGCTCGCGGTGCCGTCGCAGTCCCTGCGGGCCAATCTCGGCCACTGGAAGGACGCTATCGGCGCCGATGCCACGCTGATGAGCCTGGCCAAGGGCATCGAGACCGGGACGCTGCTGCGGATGAGCCAGGTGATCGCGGAGGTGACCGGCGCCGAACAGGGCCGCATCGCGGTGCTGTCGGGGCCCAATCTCGCCCACGAGATCGTCGAACGCCAGCCCGCGGCCACCGTGATCGCCTGCACCGACACCGAACGCGCACAGCAGGCGCAACATGCCTGTGCCACGGGCTATTTCCGGCCCTACACCAATACCGATGTGGTGGGCTGCGAGATCGGCGGCGCGTGTAAGAACGTCATCGCCCTGGCCTGCGGTATCGCCTCGGGCATGGGCCTCGGCGACAACTCCGTGGCCAGTCTCATCACCCGCGGGCTGGCCGAGGTGATGCGGCTCGGGGTGGCGCTCGGTGCGCAACCGGTGACGCTGGCCGGGCTCGCCGGCGTGGGTGACCTCGTCGCCACCTGTACCTCGCCGCTGTCGCGCAACCGGTCCTTCGGGTATGTGCTCGGACAGGGTGGGTCGATGCAGGCCGCGCAGGAGGCGACCAACGGTCAGGTCGCCGAGGGTGTGAAGTCGTGCACATCGGTGCGGGCGCTCGCGGCCGAGCACCAGGTGGAGATGCCGTTGACCGACGCGGTGCACAAGGTGTGCCACGAGGGACTTTCGGTGAACGAGGCCGTCGGCAGCCTGCTCGGCAGGCGCATGAAACCCGAATAAGGCCGATGCCGCCGCGGCGGCGCGAACCTACTACGGTGACGTTCATGACGGAACGGATCAGGGTAGCTGTGGTGTTCGGCGGGCGCAGCAGCGAGCACGCCGTCTCGTGTGTTTCGGCGAGCAGCGTCCTGCGCAACCTCGATCCGCGGCGCTACGAGGTGGTGCCCATCGGGATCACCACCACCGGCAGCTGGGTGCTTGCCGAGGGGATCGGTGAACTCACGCTCAGCCACGGCGAACTGCCCGCCGTCGATGCCGCGGGCACCGCGCTCACCCTGGCCGCCGACCCCGGCCGTTCCGGCGCGCTCGTCGCCCTGGACGATCCGACCGCCACGCTCGGCACCGTCGATGTGGTCTTCCCCATCCTGCACGGCCCGTTCGGCGAGGACGGCACCCTGCAGGGCATGCTCGAGCTGGCCGGGGTGCCCTATGTGGGCGCCGGGGTGCTGGCCAGCGCGGCCGGGATGGACAAGGAATTCACCAAGAAACTGCTGGCCGCCGAATCGCTTCCGGTCGGTGTCCAGGTGGTGTTACGTCCCGGCACCCAGACCATGACCGCCGAGGAACGCGACCGCATCGGCCTGCCCGCCTTCGTGAAACCCGCGCGCGGCGGGTCGTCCATCGGCATCACCAAGATCACCGACTGGTCGGCCCTCGACGACGCCGTCGCCACCGCCCGCGCCCACGATCCCAAGGTGATCGTCGAGGCGGGCATCGTCGGGCGTGAAGTCGAATGCGGTGTCCTCGAATTCGCCGACGGCGACGTGCGCGGCAGCGTCGTCTCCGAGATCCGCATGCCCGACGCCGACGCCGCCGCCCCCGAGTTCTACGACTTCGCCACCAAATACCTCGACGACGTGTGCGAATTCGACGTGCCCGCCAAGCTCGACGACGCCGTCGCCGACGAGATCCGCGCCCTGTCGGTGCGTGCCTTCCGCGCCCTGGACTGCCAGGGCCTGGCCCGAGTCGACTTCTTCCTCACCGCCGACGGCCCGGTCATCAACGAGATCAACACCATGCCCGGCTTCACCCCCATCTCCCAATACCCCCGCATGTGGGAAGCAACCGGCATCGACTACCCGACCTTGGTCTCCACCCTCATCGAAACCGCCGTAGCCCGAGGCACCGGCCTGCGCTGACCCGGCGGCGAAACAACCTCGGATTCGAGGCCTTCCGGGCCGAAAATCCCGCGGCGCCAGCCGCCAAAATCACAGCTCGCCAGGGTTGATCGGTTGGGCGGGGAGGGTCGCGGTGATCGTGTCGGAGACCGTTTGCACCGCGGCTGTGCCCGACCCGTCGGGGACCGTCAGGGCGATGTAGGTTTCGCGATCGACGGCGAACCACGTGCCCGTCTTGGCCGTCTCGTCGCGAACCTGGAACCACTTCACCCCGTCGACCTCTTGCAGCGGTGAGGCCCGGTTGAATTCGAGCGGCCGGTCCAGGCCGCAGCGCAGCACGATCGGCTCCCCGCCCTCGGGCAGTTGCCAGCCGCGGGTTGCGGGCGGTGCCGGTTCGGCGAGGGTGGATTTGGTGTAGTCGCCAAGGTCGGCGGGCAGCGCCGGCAGCAGGGCCGCGCAGGCGGGGCCGTCGGCGGCGGGGGCGGGGACCGGTCCCAGCGCGAGCGGTTCGCGTTCGACGGGGGCGCGCAGGATCAGGAAGGCGGCCACGAGCACGCCCACGATCAGCACGATGGGCAGGGCGACAGCGGTGGCGATCAGCGCGGGGGAGTACTGGCTGTCGGCGGTCGGTGTGTCGTCGGCGCTCTCGGCGTCAGGGCTCTCGTCGTCGGCCGATTCCGCTTCTGGAGCGGCTTTGCGGAGGGCTGACGGTTCGGCAGTGTCCTCGGGCCCGGTCGCCTCGTCGCGATCGTCCGCTGTCGGGTCCGACGATTCCGCCATAGCCGCGTGGTCCTTTCCTCGTCGCCTGCGCCGCGCACCGTCAGTGGTGCCCGATCGCCTCCGAAAGGGTACCGTCGTGGCGATTTCGTCGGTCGGGAGCACAGCGGGAAGGAGTCGGTCATCAGCGAGGACAGCCGTTCGCAGACGGTGCGTGAGCTGGGTGAATTCGCCTTGATCGACCGGATCAACGCCGGTCGCGAGCAGGCCGCGCACGTGCTGCTCGGCCCTGGCGACGACGCCGCGCTGCTCGCCGCGCCCGACGGCCGGTTCGTGGTGAGTACCGACATGCTCGTGGAGGGCAGGCACTTCCGGCTCGACTGGTCGACGCCCGCCGATATCGGGCGCAAGGCGATCGCCCAGAACGCCGCCGACGTGGTGGCGATGGGCGCGCGTCCCACCGGCTTCGTGGTCGCGCTCGGTTGTCCCGGCGACACTCCGGTACGGGTCGTCGAGGGCATCGCCGACGGCATGTGGCTCGAGGCCGTGCGGGCCGGCGGTTCCATCGCGGGCGGCGACCTGGTGCACAGCGAGCAGTTGGTGATCTCGGTGACCGCGTTCGGTGACCTCGGTGGGCAGGGTGCGCTCACCCGCTCCGGTGCGGTCGAGGGCGATATCGTCGCTGTCGCAGGCGAACTCGGCTGGTCGGCCGCGGGTCTGGCCGTATTGTCCGGCGGGGCGGATGTTTCCGATCCGGCCTTCGCGCACGCGCTTGCGGCACACCGGGTTCCGCAGCCGCCCTACGCCGAGGTGATCGACGTGTTCGGCGTCCATATCCCCAACGCCCTCACCGATGTCTCCGACGGGCTGCTCGCCGACCTCGGCCACCTCGCCGCCGCCTCCGGCGTCGCGATCGACGTGCACGCCGCCGCTCTCACCGACCCCGAACTCGACGCCGTCGCCGCCCGGCTCGAAGCCGATGCGGGGCAATGGATTCTGGCCGGGGGAGAGGACCACGCGTTCGTCGGCACGTGGTCGCCCGCGACCGCGCTGCCGCCGGGCTGGCGGCCCATCGGCGTCGTTACCGCAGGCAGCGGCGTCACCGTCGACGGCGCGCGGCCCGCCGGTGCCACCGGGTGGGAATCGTTCCGTGGGGCAGGCGCCACGGCCGAGCCCGGCGAACGATAGGTTGTGCGGTCATGGGTGCCAAACCACTGTCGGAGATCATCGACCCGGGCTGGGCCCGGGCCCTGGAACCGGTTGCCGACCGCATCAGCGAGATGGGTGAGTTCCTGCGCGCGGAGAACGCCGCCGGACGCGGATATCTACCCGCCGGGGAGAACGTGCTCCGCGCGTTCCGGCGCCCGTTCGACGCGGTGCGCGTGCTGATCGTCGGCCAGGACCCCTACCCGACGCCCGGCCACGCGATGGGACTGAGTTTCTCTGTCGCGCCGGATGTTTCGCCGATCCCGCGCAGCCTGTCCAACATCTTCGCCGAGTACACCAAGGACCTCGGCTTCGATACGCCCAAGTGCGGCGACCTGAGCCCGTGGTCGGATCAGGGTGTGCTGCTGCTGAACCGGGTGCTCACCGTCACGCCCGGCACCCCGGCCTCACATCGTGGCAAGGGCTGGGAAGCGGTGACCGAGCAGGCGATTCGCGCGCTCGTCGACCGTGACGAACCGCTCGTCGCCGTGCTGTGGGGCCGGGACGCGGGCTCGCTGAAGCCGACCCTGGTCGCCGCCGAGGTCCCCTACATCGAATCGGCACACCCCTCGCCGCTGTCCGCCTCGCGCGGGTTCTTCGGGTCGCGACCCTTCTCCCGGGTCAACGAACTGCTCGACGAACTCGGCGCCGATCCTGTCGACTGGCGGTTGCCCTGACCCGGGGTGCCGCCCGCACGAGAAGAAAATGATGAAGGAGCACAACCGGATGCACACCACAACCGTTCGCGCCGCACTGGCGACCGCCGCCGTCGCCGCCGCCATCACCGCGGGCGCGGGCTCGGCCTCGGCCTCGGGCCTGCAGCTCGAGCCCTACAACGAGCAAGCGACCCCGGTCGCGACCAGCCCCGTCGGCGAGGAATGGACCTCCACCGGCACCTCGACCATCTCCTCCGGCGTCAACGCCAAGATCACCTGCCTCCTGCAGAACACGTTCAGCGCCCTCGGCGCTGCGTGCTGAGTCAATTGACTCCGCGATAGTCCGGCTTGCGCTTGGCGACGAAGGCGTCGACGCCTTCGCGCCCGGTGCTGCTGTTCGCGGCGGCGGCGATGCTGTCGCGTTCCGCGTCGAGCTGCTGGTCCAATGTTGCCGTCGGCGACTGGGCCAGCAGCTTTTTCATGGCCGTGTAGGCGGCGCGGGGGCCGGTGGTGAAGCCGGTGGCCACGCGCAGGGCCTCGGTGCGGATCTCCTCGTCGGGGACGATCCGGCTGAGCAGTCCGAGTCGTTCGGCCTGCTCGGCGCCGATCACGGCGTCGGTCAACAGGATCTCGCGGGCCCGGGCGGCGCCGACGATGCGCGGCAGCGACCACGACATCCCGCCGTCTGGGGTGAAGCCGATGCCGGGGTAGGCGGGACGCATCTGCGTCGACGGGCCGCCGATGGCGATGTCGGCCGCGCACACCAGGCTCATGCCCGCACCGGCCGCCCAGCCGTGCACCGCCGCGACGACCGGGACGGGTGCGGCGGTCAGCGCGCGCACGAAATCGTGCAGCTGGGTGGCCAGCTCGTGCAGGAAGGCGCCCCGGTCGTCGGCACCGGCGAAGTGGCGGACATTGCCGCCCGCGCAGAAGTTGGCACCCGCACCGGTGATCAGGATCGCGCCCACCTCGTCGCCGAGCGAACGCAGGGCGGCGGTGCCCGCGTTGATCAGGTCGAAATCGAGGGAGGTGCCCGCGGCCGCGGTGGCGATGGTCAGGTGCAGTACGCCGTCGACGACGACCGGTTCGCTACTCATGCCCGTCACATTAGCGAGGGGCGCGCCGCCACTGTTGTTCGGGCAGCAGCGTGAACGGGTCGGTGCGGCGCAAACCCGTATCGGCGAAACCGTGCCTGCGGTAGAAGGCGTGCGCGCGCGGATAGTCGCCGAGCACCCACAGCGTGCAGGGCGCATCGGGAACGGTGGCCGCGAGCAGGTCGTCGGCGACGCCGGTGCCGTGCCAGGCGGCGCGCACGTACAGTGCTTCCAGCTCGCTGCCGGTCGGCTGTCGTGACGCGGCGGCGAAGCCGATCAGGTCGTCGCCGTGACAGGCGACGAGCAGCCGATAGCGGTCGTCGGTGCGGCGGCGTTCCCAGGTGATCGCCGAACTGTCGAGATCGAACGCGGCGAGCAGGCGGGCGGGGACCAGCGAGTCGTAGGCCTCCCGCCAGCTGGCGATGTGGCAGGCCGCGAGCGCGGTGATGTGCGTGGCGCCCGCCGGGACGATCCGCCACTCAACCACGAATCACCCGTTCGACGACAAAACCCCGGACAACCCATGAAGGGTGCCGGGGCACTGTCGGCAGAATGTACGGGCCGGAAATCAGCCGCGGACGACCTTGCCCGCCTTCAGGCAGGAGGTGCACACGTTCATCCGGCGGGTGTTGCCAGGGGCAACCTGCGCACGCACGGTCTGGATGTTCGGGTTCCAGCGACGGTTGGTGCGCCGGTGCGAGTGCGAGACCGACTTCCCGAAACCGGGGCCCTTGGCGCAGACGTCGCAAACGGCAGCCATGTCGCGAGCTCCTTCATGTCATAAGCGGTCAGCGCGCACGTGTGCCGCTGAACCGGAAACTGATGTCGTCAAATGCCTTGCCGACTTGCATCGGCCAGCGCAGACCTGTCGAGGCCGCACGAGGCAACCCTGCAAGCGTAGCGGGCCCGGGCGGGAACTTCCAAACCGGGTGTCCTGCTCGACGGCGCGGACACGGGGTGCGTCCGTGGTCAGGGTACTGCTGTCGGTCGCTGGCGCTAACCTGGCTGCGATGCTCGGCGGGCGAGCACGGCCGACGGGGAACGAGGTGACGGTGACGCAGGTGCCCGAGGCGCTCGACGGCGCCGCGCTGCTGTCGTGGGCCGAGTCCTGCTGCGCGGGCCTCGAGTCCCGCCGATCCGAGATCGACGCCCTCAACGTCTTCCCCATCGCCGATTCCGACACCGGAACCAACCTCCTGGCCACGATGCGGGCCGCCCTCGCTGCCGCCGAGACCGACGGCGGTGTGCAGAAGTGGTCGCACGTGCGGCCCGAGCTGGGGCAGACGCGTTATGCGACCGACTCGTGCGGCGGCGCGCTGGGCGATGGTCGAGCAGGGGAGGTGGCGAAGGCGCTGGCCCGTGGCGCCACGGCCGGGGCGCGGGGCAATTCCGGGATCATTCTTTCGCAGGTATTGCGGGGAATCGCCGAGGCGGTGGTGTCCGGGCCGTTGACCGGGGAACGGCTGCGGGTGGCGTTGCGGCGGGCGGCGGTGCTGGTGCGGCTGGGGTTGAGTGCGCCGGTGGAGGGCACGATTCTGACGGTGCTCGATCGCGCCGCGGTAGCTGCTGCCGAGTCCGGCGATTCCTCGCTCGAGGGTGTGGCGAAGGCAGCGGCCGATGGTGCCGCCCGCGCGCTGAACGAGACGCCCGCCCAACTCGGTGTGCTGCGGGCTGCGGGCGTGGTCGACGCCGGTGCGCGCGGTCTGCTGGTTCTGCTGGACTGCCTCGTCGCCGAGGTGTGCGGTGTGGTTCCCGAACGCCATACCTACGCCCGTGAGCGAGGTGGCGGCGCGACGCCGGCAACGGGTGCGGAGCGTCGGCACAGGCAGTCGATCAGCGCTTCCGAGCCCGGTCGTGGTGGGGGGCAGCTGCCCAGGTCGGTCGGCGCGCATGCGGGTGGGGCCGATGCCCGGCGCGATCGCGGTGCGTCGCTCGGTGGTCGTGGGTTCGGCGCACACGCCGGGACGTGCGGTGACCACGACGAGGCGCCGGGGCGCTGGAATGGCGAGGCGCCGGGGCACTGGGATGACGAGGCGGCGGGGCGCCGGGATGGGGAAGTGCCGGGACGCCGGGATGACGAGGCGCGCGGGGTTGAGGGCGGGCCGGGCGGCGACCTGGACGAATCGTTCCGTGGCCGTGACGGGGTGCGCGGAGAACGCGACGGTCTACGCGGGGACGAGGACCGGGGGCGCGGCGCCGACCCGCATTTCGAGGTCATGTATGTGATCTCCGGCACTGACGACGCCGGCGCGGGGATACTGCGGGAGCGGTTGGCGGTGCTCGGCGATTCCGTCGTCGTGGTCGGCGACGGGGATACCACCTGGTCGGCGCATGTGCACTGCCGTGACGCGGGCGCGGCCATCGAGGCGGGGCTCGCGGTCGGGACGTTGAGCGCCATCCGGGTCGAAAGCTTCGCCGTCACAGCGCACAACGGCGTCGGCGACCACCCGGAGTCGGCTCCGGTCGATGCGAACTCGGTGGGGCGAACCACCCTTTCCACCGATGGGCTCGCTGACCGAGGGATCGTCGCCGTCGTGGCCGGTGCTGAAGCGGCGCAGCTTTTCGAGGACGCGAGCGCGGTGGTGTTGCGCGAGGACGAGGCCTTCGACGCCGACATCCTCCTGCGGACGATCCGGGCGATGCCGCACCGCGAGGTGCTGGTGCTGCCCAATGGTGCTTTGCCCGCGCAGGAACTGGTCGCCGTCGGTGTGGCCGCGCGTGACGGTTCGCGCGACGTGCTGTTGTTGCCGAGCGCGTCGATGGTGCAGGGGCTCGCCGCGCTCGCGGTGCACGATCGGGGGCGGATCGCCGTCGACGACGCCTTCGCCATGTCCGAGGCAGCGGCGACCACCCGCTGGGGTGCGCTGCGGGCGGCCCGGGTGCGTGCGCTGACGATGGTCGGAACCTGCTCTCCCGGTGACGGTTTGGGCCTGGTCGGCGAGGATGTGGTGGTGATCGACCCGGACGTGGTCGGCGCGGGACGCATCCTGCTCGACCGGATGCTCGGTCTCGGCGGGGAATTGGTGACCTTGCTGATGGGCGCGGGCGCCGGGCACGAACTCGGGCAGATTCTCGCCGATCATGTGCGCGCCGGATTCCCCGGTGTGGACGTGGTGGTGTATTCCGGTGGGCAGCAAGCGGATCTGGTGCAGATTGGGGTCGAGTAGACGATGACAACACTGAGCGACCGGCTCGATCACGTACTCGGCGTGAAGGCCGCCGACCGCCTGGCCGAAGCCTTCGACATGACCACCGTCGAAGACCTGCTGCGCCACTACCCGGCGCGCTACGCCACCCAGGGCCAGCCGCTGACGGAGGAGGAACCGGAAGAGGGCGCCCACATCACCGTCATCGGCCGGATCACGAAAACCGAACTGCGCCCGATGAAGAACCGCCGCGGCTCGCTGCTGAAGGTGCAGCTCGACACCGGCGCCACCCGGCCGATCGAGGCCACCTTCTTCAACGGTGACAAGGTCCGTTACCTGGTGAAAGACGGTGTGCGGGCGATGATGTCGGGCACCGTGCACTGGTGGCGTCCCGACCGCTGGAACCTCTCGCACCCCGACTACCTGATCCTGCCCGACAAGGCCGAGGCGGGCGTGGAGCAGCTCACGTCGGTGCGCGGCAGCGGTGCGTTGCGCGGGCTGGCCCAGAGCGCCAAAGGTGCTGGGGGAGTGGACGCTTCGTTCTTCGAGCGCGAGTTCGTCCCGGTGTATCCGGCGACGGCGAAGGTGCAGAGCTGGGACCTGCTGGCCTGTATCCGGCAGGTCCTCGACCAGCTCGACCCGATCGACGACCCGCTCCCGGCGGAGCTGCGCGAGGAGCGCAACCTGCTCGAGGTGTCGGACGCGCTTCGCCTGATCCACCTGCCCGAACACAAGCTCGATATCGAGCGGGCAAGGGACCGTTTACGTTTCGACGAAGCACTCGCCCTGCAGTTGGTGCTGGCCGAACGTCGTCACGAGGTGGAGGGCCGCACCGCGCCCGCCTGCCCGCCACGCACCGACGGCATCGCCGCCGACTTCGATGAACGACTGCCCTTCGAACTCACCGAAGGCCAGCGGCAGGTGATCGACGAGATCTCCGACGACATGTCGCGCACCCGCCCCATGCATCGCCTGCTACAGGGCGAGGTGGGTTCGGGCAAGACGATCGTCGCCCTGCACGCCATGCTCCAAGCGGTGGACGCCGGTCGCCAGTGCGCCCTGCTCGCCCCGACGGAAGTTCTTGCCGCACAGCACTACCGGTCGCTGCGAGCGATGCTCGGCGATCTCGGCACCGCGGGCGAACTCGGCGCGGCCGAGAACTCGACCAAGGTGGTGTTGCTCACCGGCTCCATGTCGGCGGCGGCGAAGAAGTCCGCGCTGCTCGACGCGGTGACCGGCGAGGCGGGCATCGTCATCGGCACCCATGCCCTCATCCAAGACGCGGTCGAGTTCTTCGACCTCGGTCTCGTGGTGGTCGACGAACAGCACCGTTTCGGCGTGGAGCAGCGAGACGCGCTGCGCGCCAAGGCTAAAGGCGGCGTGAGTCCGCATTTGCTCGTCATGACCGCCACCCCCATTCCGCGCACGATCGCGATGACGACCCTCGGTGATCTGGAAACCTCCACGCTCACCCAGTTGCCCAAGGGCCGTTCCCCGATCACCTCGAAAGTCGTTGCGCGCAAACTGCATCCCGCCTGGGTCGAGCGGGCATGGGAGCGCATCGTGGAAGAGGTCGGCCAGGGCAGGCAGGCCTATGTGGTGTGCTCGCGCATCGGCGAGGATCCGGACGCGCCACCGGCCAAGGGTAAGAAGGCCGAAGAGAAGGAGGGCCCCACGACCCAGGCCGCGGTCGACATGTTCGAGACGCTGAGTACCGGGCCGCTCGCGGGTGTGCGCGTGGGACTGCTGCACGGGCGGTTGCCGTCCGATGAGAAAGACCACGTGATGCGCCAGTTCAACGACGGCGCGATCGACGTGCTGGTGTGCACCACCGTGGTCGAGGTCGGTGTCGACGTGCCGAACGCCACCGTGATGGTGATCGTCGACGCCGACCGGTTCGGCGTGAGCCAGCTGCACCAGCTGCGCGGGCGCATCGGCCGCGGCAAACACCCCGGCCTGTGCCTGCTTGTCACCGATGCCGCACCCGGCGGCACCGCGATGGCCCGGTTGGAAGCGGTCGCCGCCACCACCGACGGTTTCGAACTGTCGGTACTGGACCTGCGTCAGCGCCGCGAGGGCGACGTGCTCGGCTCGGCCCAGTCCGGCACCGCGCGCTCGCTGCGCCTGCTCTCCCTGCTCGACGACCTCGAGGTCATCACCGCCGCCCAGGATCTGGCCCGCCGGATCGTCGCCGAGGACCCGGGCTTGGAGAAGCACCCGGGCCTGGCGGGCATGATGAACGCCGCTGTCGACGGCGAACGACTCGAGTACCTCGCCAAGTCTTAGGAGTTTCGAGAGGACCACGCGGTTTGCCCGGCGCCCCCCGCACAGGCGTTCGGCGCGGGCGATGTCGCGAAACCGTCCGCACGCCTACCAGCCGCCGAGGCTCGGCGCAGGGCAGAACCGGCAGGGTTCACCGCGGCAGACGCGGATACGGCAGGTCGGTCGCCGTGTGCTCGGCGACCGCCAGCGGCCGGCCGATCTGCGGGAACGCCCGCTGTGGACAGGCCGGCCGCTCGCACACCTTGCACCCGGCCCCGATCGGCACGGCGATATTCGGGTCGTCCACCTGCATCCCCTGCGAGTACACCAGCCGGTCGGCGTACTCGATATCGCACCCGAGCGCGACGACGAAGTTCTTCGCCGCGGTGCCGTATCCCTGTGCCGTGGTGGGTGTGGTGCGTGCGATCCACAGATAGCGGCGCCCGTCGGGCATCTCCGCGACCTGAGTGAGGATGCGCCCCGGGTGGGCGAAGGCCTCGTGGGTGACCCACAGCGGGCAGTTGCCGCCGACGCGGGAGAAGTGAAAAGCCGTGGCGGACTGCCGTTTCGAGATGTTGCCCGCACGGTCGGTGCGTACCAGGAAGAACGGCACCCCGCGCTGACCTTGCCGTTGCAGCGTCGCCAGCCGGTGGCACACCGTTTCGAACCCGACTTCGAACCGCAACCCGAGCAGGTCGACGTCGTAGCGCAGTTCCTCGGCCGACCGCAGGAACCGCCCGTAGGGCAGGATCAGCGCCCCGGCGAAGTAGTTGGCCAGCCCTACCCGCGCCAGCGTGCGCGACTCCCCGACCAGGGCCCGGGATTCGGCGAGCACATTGTCGATCTCGCGGCCGTAGAGCAGCAGGCCGAGAGTGGACGCGATCTGGAACGCGCGCTGCCCGGGTCGCAGCCGCCGGGCCAGGGTGAGCGTGCGGGTGTCGGGGTCGTAGTGGCGTTTGGGGATGGACGGGTCGGCGCCGTCGCCCCGCACGAGCACGGTGACGCCCGCGCGTTCCTCGGCGATCCGCGCCAGCTGCCGGTCCAGCGAACCGATGCTCAGTCCCGATTCCTCGAACAGCTGCTCGGCGGCGTGATCGAGGGTGGCGATGTGATTGCGGTTGTCGTAGAAGAAATCCCGGACGTCCTCGTAGGGCAGCGGTGTGCCCGGTGCGCCGGTCGGGGTGTCGACGCGGGAGGAGAGCAGATCGAGCTGATCGGTGGCCGCGCGCAGCCGCCGGTGCATGGCGATGACGATCCGCGCCACCTCCGGCAACCGGGTGGCCAGCTCCTCCACCTCGGTGATCGGTGCGGTGTCGCCGCCACCCGCCGCCTCGACCAGCACCTCGTGCAGGTCCGAGACCAGCCGCGCGTCGGAATCGGCGGCGAAGAACTGCACGTCCAGGTCGAAGGTGGAATTCAGTTTCAGCAGAACGGGAATGGTGAGCGGACGCTGATCGCGCTCGAGCTGGTTGAGGTAACTCGGCGAGAGATCGAGCGATTTGGCCAGCGCGGCCTGGGTCATCCGTCGTTCTTCGCGTAGCCGTCGAAGTCTGGCCCCCGCGTACATCTTCCGCACGCCAGGATCCTAGCGCCGCCGGTTCGCAATGTTCGCTGAAAGTGTGGAATGCCCTAGGAGAAGTGCAGTCCCGCAAGGGATTCTGCCGTGGATTACTCGTGCGTAACATGCGAAGCGATCATCGGCGCCGATCGCACCGAAGCCGGCGCGCGGTGGTGAGATGTGACGGCCGCGTAACCGCCGGTTCGCAGGTGGGCGGGGGCGGCGGTGAAGAATGCTGCGAACCCACCTTGCGTGCCGGACGGGTCGATGCGGCCGGGTACCGTGGTCCAATGTTCTCGAAAGTCTTGGTCGCCAATCGCGGCGAGATCGCTATCCGTGCCTTCCGCGCGGCCTACGAACTCGGCATCGGAACGGTCGCGGTCTTCCCGCACGAGGACCGCAACTCTGTCCACCGGCTGAAGGCGGCCGAGTCGTATCAGATCGGCGAGGAGGGGCACCCGGTCCGGGCGTACCTCTCGATCGAGGCGATCATCGACGCGGCCAAGAGCGCGGGCGCCGACGCCATCTACCCCGGCTACGGATTCCTGTCGGAGAACCCCGACCTCGCCGCGGCCTGCGCACGCGAGGGCATCACCTTCATCGGCCCGTCGGCGCAGGTCCTGGAAATGGCGGGCAACAAGGCGACTGCCATCGAGGCCGCCCGGGCCGCCGGTCTGCCGGTGCTGAAGTCGAGTGAACCGAGTGCCGACATCGACGAGCTGCTCGCCGCATCGGAGCAGCTCGAGTACCCGATCTTCGTCAAGGCCGTGGCCGGTGGTGGCGGGCGCGGTATGCGCCGGGTCGCCGCGCCGGAGCAGCTGCGCGAGTCGATCGAGGCGGCCTCGCGCGAGGCCGAGTCGGCCTTCGGCGACCCCACGGTGTTCCTCGAGCAGGCGGTGGTGAACCCGCGCCACATCGAGGTGCAGATCCTGGCCGACCAGCACGGCAATGTGATGCACCTGTTCGAGCGCGACTGCTCGCTGCAGCGCCGCCACCAGAAGGTCATCGAGCTCGCGCCCGCCCCGAACCTCGACCCGGCGCTGCGCGAGCGGATCTGCGCCGACGCCGTCGCCTTCGCCCGCCAGATCGGATACAGCAACGCGGGCACCGTCGAGTTCCTGCTCGACGAGCGCGGCAACCACGTGTTCATCGAGATGAACCCGCGCATCCAGGTGGAGCACACGGTGACCGAGGAGATCACCGATGTCGACCTGGTGCAGTCGCAGTTGCGCATCGCGGCCGGGGAAACCCTCGCCGACCTGGGCCTGAGCCAGGACAAGGTGGCGATCCGCGGCGCCGCGCTGCAGTGCCGCATCACCACCGAGGACCCGGCCAACGGTTTCCGTCCCGACACCGGGCGCATCACCGCCTACCGCACGCCCGGCGGCGCGGGTATCCGTCTCGACGGCGGCGCGAACCTGGGCGCGGAGATCGGCGCCTACTTCGACTCCATGCTGGTCAAGCTCACCTGCCGCGGCCGCGACCTGCCCGCCGCCGCCGCTCGTGCCCGCCGCGCGCTGGCCGAGTTCCGCATCCGTGGCGTGACGACCAATATCCCGTTCCTGCTGTCGGTGCTCGACGATCCCGACTTCCAGGCGGGCCGGGTGACCACCTCCTTCATCGACGAGCGCCCGGAACTGCTCACCTCGCGCGGGTCGGCCGACCGTGGCACCAAGATCCTGACCTACCTGGCCGATGTCACCGTCAACAAGCCCAACGGTGACCGCCCGACCACGGTGTACCCCTACGACAAGCTGCCCGCCGTCGACCTGACGGTGCCGCCGCCGGACGGTTCGCGGCAGCGGCTGCTCGCCCTCGGACCGGAAGGTTTCGCGAAGGCCCTGCGCGAGCAGAAGGCCGTCGGCGTCACCGACACCACCTTCCGCGACGCGCATCAGTCGCTGCTCGCCACCCGGGTGCGCACCAACGGCCTGCTCGGTGTGGCGGGCCACGTCGCCCGGCTCACCCCCGAGCTGCTGTCGATCGAGGCGTGGGGCGGCGCGACTTACGATGTGGCGCTTCGCTTCCTGCACGAGGATCCGTGGGAGCGCCTCGCCGCGCTGCGCGAGGCGGTGCCGAACATCTGTCTGCAGATGCTGCTGCGCGGCCGCAACACCGTCGGCTACACGCCGTACCCGGAGCAGGTGACGCGGGCGTTCGTGTCCGAGGCCGCCACCACCGGCATCGACATCTTCCGCATCTTCGACGCGCTCAACAATGTCGACCAGATGCGCCCGGCCATCGACGCGGTCCGCGAGACCGGCACCTCGATCGCCGAGGTCGCCATGTCCTACACCGGCGACCTGCTGAACCCCGACGAGCAGCTCTACACGCTCGACTACTACCTGAAGCTGGCCGAGCAGATCGTCGACGCGGGTGCCCACGTCCTGGCCATCAAGGACATGGCCGGTCTGCTGCGCGCACCGGCGGCCGCGAAGCTGGTCACCGCGCTGCGCAGCAACTTCGATCTGCCCGTGCACGTGCACACCCACGACACACCCGGCGGTCAGCTCGCCACCTACCTCGCCGCCTGGCAGGCCGGTGCCGACGCCGTCGACGGCGCGAGCGCCGCGATGGCGGGTACCACGTCGCAGCCCGCGCTGTCGGCGATCGTCGCCGCGGCCGCGCACACCGAGCGCGATACCGGCCTGAACCTGCAGAACGTGTGCGACCTCGAGCCGTACTGGGAGGCGTTGCGCAAGGTGTACGCGCCGTTCGAGTCGGGGCTGCCCGCGCCGACCGGGCGCGTGTACACCCACGAGATCCCCGGCGGCCAGCTGTCGAACCTGCGTCAGCAGGCGATCGCGCTCGGCCTCGGTGACCGGTTCGAGGAGGTCGAGGCCAAGTACGCGGCGGCCGACCGGCTGCTCGGTCGTCTCATCAAGGTGACGCCGTCGTCGAAGGTCGTCGGCGACCTGGCCCTGGCCCTAGTCGGTTCCGGGGTCGACATCGAGGACTTCGCCGCCGACCCCGGCCGCTACGACATCCCGGACTCGGTGATCGGTTTCCTGCGCGGCGAACTCGGCGAACCGGCCGGTGGCTGGCCCGAACCGTTCCGCAGCAAGGCCCTGGCCGGCCGCAGCGAACCCAAGCCGGAAACCCCGCTCACCCAGGCGGATCAGGCCGGGCTCGACGGCACTTCCGAAGAGCGGCGCGCCACCCTCAACCGGCTGCTGTTCCCCGGCCCGACCGCCGAGTTCCTGGCCCACCGCGACAAGTACGGCGACACCACCGGTCTGTCGGAGAACCAGTTCTTCTACGGTCTGCGCCGCGGCGAGGAGCACCGGGTGCAGCTCGAGAAGGGCGTCACCCTGCTCATCGGTCTGGAAGCCATCTCCGAGCCGGACGAGAAGGGCATGCGCACGGTCATGTGCATCATGAACGGGCAGCTGCGCCCGATCGCGGTGCGTGACCGGTCGGTCGCCTCCGAGGTGCCTGCCGCCGAGAAGGCCGACAAGAACAACCCCGGTCACATCGCGGCACCGTTCGCCGGTGTGGTGACCCTCGCGGTCACCGAGGGCGACACCATCAACGCCGGTGACACCGTCGGCACCATCGAGGCCATGAAGATGGAAGCGGCCATCACCGCGCCGCGCGCCGGTGTGGTCCGGCGCATCGCCACCGCCAAGGTGCAGCAGGTCGAAGGTGGGGATCTGCTGGTGGAACTGGCCGCGCGCGAGTCGGAATGACCCGCATCATCGCCGGTGTGGCCGGCGGGCGGCGCCTCGCGGTGCCGCCCGCCGGTACCCGGCCCACCTCCGACCGGGTGCGTGAGGCGCTGTTCAGCGCGATCGATGCCCGGCTCGATCTCGACGGTGCACGGGTACTCGACCTGTACGCCGGATCGGGCGCGCTCGGGCTGGAAGCCCTCTCGCGCGGCGCGTCCCAGGCGTTGTTGATCGAGGCCGATCGCAAGGCGGGTGCGGTGGTGCGCGCCAATATCGCCGAGCTGAACCTGCCCGGTGCTGAACTGCGGCTCGGCAGCGTCTCCTCGGTACTGGCGCGTCCGGCTCCCGTGGCGTACGACGTGGTGTTCTCCGACCCGCCTTACGACGTGAGCACCGACGACGTCACCGCCGACCTGCGAGCCCTCGCCGAACACGGCTGGCTCGCCCCCGAGGCGCTCGTGGTAGTGGAACGTTCCATCCGATCGCCCGAAATCGCCTGGCCCGCAGGGTATTCGGTGCTGAAGGCACGCAAATACGGGGAGACCAGGATCGAGCTCGCCGAGTTCGGTGCTAGCGTCTGAGCTATGGCTGCTGCAGCACTGTGCCCCGGTTCCTTCGACCCGGTCACCAACGGTCACCTCGACGTGTTCACCCGCGCCGCCGCGCAATTCGACGAGGTCATCGTCACCGTGATGGTGAATCCCAAGAAGCAGGGCATGTTCACCGTCGAGGAGCGCATGGAACTGCTGCGCGAATCGGTAGCGCACCTGCCCAACGTCCGCGTCGCATCGTGGCAGGGGCTCACCGTCGACTTCGCGAAGCAGGAGGGCGTCACGGCGATCGTGAAGGGCCTGCGCGACGCGGGCGACTTCGGCTACGAACTGCAGATGGCCCAGATGAACCACAAACTGGCGGGCGTCGACACCTTCTTCATCGCCACCAACCCGTCACTGAGCTTCCTGTCCAGCTCCCTGGTGAAGGAAGTAGCGGCCTACGGCGGCGACGTCACCGACATGCTCCCCCCGGCCGTCCACAAGCGCCTCCTCGACCGCCTGGCCGAGCGGCGCGGCTAGAAGACGAAGCCGCGCAGCGCCAGGAAGCGGAGGCCGCCGACGGCGGCGGTGATGGTGAGGACGGCCAGCGCCTGCGCGACATCGCCGAGACCGGGGGCCCAGACACCGAGCGCGCCGAGGCTCGCCGTCGTGATGACCAGCCCGAGCAGGGCGAGCCCACCACCTTCCCACTGCGCGGTGAACCAGCCGACGCGATCGGCGGCGTGGAAGGTGAGCTGACGGTGCAGTTCGTTGGCGATCACGGTGCTCACGATCGAGCCGACCACATTGGCCACCAGCGGGCCCGTGCCGATCGTCGCGAAGAACAGCAGAACGTAGGCGATATTGCTGGCGCCGCCGACCAGGGCGAAGCGGATGAGCTGGGGGAAGGCGCGGTCGTCACGCACATAGCGCAGCGCGCGGTCGAGGCGCGGACGGACCGCGGGCGGTGCGGGCATCGTCGTGGGATACGGGGCGAACCAGGGTGTGAAAACGCTCGTCACCGGATACTTCGGTGTTTCCAGGACGGTCATGATCGCTCCGATCGCGGTACAGGCGTCGACGCCGTTGTCGTGCCCTTCGATCGTAGCGAAGTGGAGGGTTGCACTCCACTTGATATTCGTGCGATCTCGGACACTGTCGCGACACACCGCGCCGACATTCGGCACACCGGCCGATCACGGGCAGACTGGGCACGGCGGTAGCCGTTTTCGCCGTGAGTCCGCAGGAGGGTAGTGAGCATGTATCGCGTATTCGAAGCACTCGACGAGCTCGTCGCCATCGTCGAGGAGGCGCGCGGCATCCCGCCGACCCGCAGCTGCATCGTGCCCCGAGGCGACGTCCTCGAGCTCCTCGACGACGTCCGTGACGCCCTGCCCGGCGAACTCGACGACGCCCAGGACGTACTCGACCACCGCGACAAGATCGTCGGCGACGCCCGCGCGGGCGCCGAGACCACCATCACCTCCGCCAACGAGCAGGCCCGAACCACCGTCGAGGACGCCCGCGCCGAGGCCGACCGGATCCTGGCCGACGCCAAAGCCCATGCCGACCGCATGGTCGCCGAGGCCACCGCGCACGCCGACCGGCTCGTCGCCGCCGCGCAGGCCGAAGCCGACCAGGTGGTCGCCGACGGCAACGCCGAATACGACGAACTCACCGGCCGCGCCCAGATCGATGCCGACCGGGCCATCGAGGCGGGCAAGGCCTCCTACGAACGCTCGGTCGCCGACGGCGAGGCCGAGCAGGCCCGGCTGGTCTCGCAGACCGAGGTCGTGCGGGCCGCGCATGCCGAGTCCGCGCGCCTGATCGACGAGGCGCAGGCAGAGTCCGACCGGGTCCGCGCCGAATGCGACGAATACGTCGATCAGCGGATGGCCGAATTCGACGGCAAACTCGCCGCACTCGAGGAGACGCTCACCACCACCCGGCGCACGATCACCCGCGGCCGCAGGCACATGCGCGGCGCTCCGGCGCCCGACTATCCCGAATACGCCGCCGAGCACCGCCGGTGACGTTTTGAATTCGGACGGGGTCCTGCATTACTGTTGAGTGGTTGCCCACGATCCCCTCAGCAGAAGTGAGTTTGTGATGTCCGCCCGTTCCGGTTCGCCTTCGCGTCCGCACAAGACCAGCAACGGTCCTGTGTCCGACGCGGGTTTCGTGCTGGATGTCCGCAATCTCGGCCGTCGGCCGGGAACCATGCGGGAGGTGCGGCGCACCGCCACCGAGCACGAGCGGATGGGTCTCGACCTGATCGCCATCCCGGCCGACGCCGAGGTGGACCTGGACCTGCAGTTGCAGGCCGTCTCGGAGGGCGTGCTGGTCACCGGCACGGTGTCCGGGCCGACGGTCGGGGAGTGCTCGCGCTGCCTCGAGCCGTTCGAGGACCGGGTCGAGGTTCGTCTGACGGAACTGTTCGCGTATCCGGACAGCAAGACCGAGCAGACGACCGAGGACGCCGAGGTCTACCGCATGGAAGACGACCTCATCGACCTCGAGCCGGTGATTCTCGACGCCATCGGGCTGGAGCTTCCGCTGCAGCCGCTGTGCACGCCGGACTGCGCGGGCCTGTGCCCCGAATGCGGTGTGCGGATGGCGATTGCCGGTCCCGATCATGGGCATGAGATACTGGATCCCCGCTGGGCCAAGTTGGCATCGTTCGCCACCGAGGCGCCCGGCACCGGCGATCCCGCCGAGGGTTCCACCCCCCAAGACCGATCCGCTCCCGGGGCAGACGACGCCCGTGTGGTCAGCGAAAACCAAGAGGAGAAGTAGCCGTGGCTGTTCCCAAGCGCCGGATGTCCCGTTCCAACACCCGGTCGCGGCGCAGCCAGTGGAAGGCCGTCGCGCCGACCCTGGTGACCTGCCCGAACCGTGCCTGCGGTGAGAAGACCCTCCCGCACATCGCGTGCCCGTCCTGCGGTACCTACAAGGGCCGCCAGGTCACCGCTGCTGTCTGATCGTCCGATCAAACGTAGCGACGTGACCGATCACGCCAGTCTCCTCGCCGCCCTCGGTGTCGACGTACGACCGGAGCTTCTGCGCCTCGCGCTGACGCACCGGTCGTACGCGTACGAGAACGGTGGCCTGCCGACCAACGAGCGCCTGGAATTCCTCGGCGACTCGGTGCTCGGCCTGAGCATCACCGAACGCCTCTACACCGAGCACCCGGAGAAGTCCGAGGGTGAACTCGCGAAGCTGCGCGCCAGTGTGGTGAACATGCACGCGCTCGCCGAAGTGGCGCGTGGCCTCGGCGACGGCGGACTCGGTCAATACCTGCTGCTCGGCAAGGGCGAAGAGCTCACCGGCGGCCGCGACAAGCCGAGCATCCTCGCCGACGGCATGGAGTCGCTGCTCGGTGCGGTGCACCTCGAGCACGGCATCGAGGTCGCGCGTGGTGTGGTCCTTCGCCTGTTCGCCGATCTCCTCGAGCGCGGTCCACGCATGGGCGCGGGCCTCGACTGGAAGACCAGCTTGCAGGAGCTCACCGCCGAACGCGGTCTCGGCGTGCCCGCCTACGAGATCACCTCCACCGGCCCGGATCACAACAAGGAGTTCACCGCCACCACGGTGATCGCCGGCAATCCGTACGGTTCGGGTGTCGGCCGCTCCAAGAAGGAAGCCGAGCAGAAGGCCGCCGGTGCCGCCTACAAGGCGCTCACCGAGAAGACCGCCGCCGCGGACGAAGCCGCCCAAGCCTGACGTGCCGGAACTTCCCGAAGTCGAGGTGGTGCGGCGCGGTCTGGCCGAGCACGCCGTCGGCCGGGTCCTCGAGGACGTGACCGTCACCCATCCGCGTGCTGTGCGCAGGCATGTGGCGGGCCCGGCCGACCTGTCCGCGCAGCTCACGGGGCTGCGCATCGACGCCGCCCACCGTCGCGGCAAGTACCTCTGGCTCACCTTCGATGAGGCCCGGTCGCACCGGGCCGGCAGCGACGCCCCCGCGTCAGCGGCCGCGATGGACCTGGCCTTGGTCGTGCATCTGGGGATGAGCGGTCAGATGTTGGTTCAGCCCGCCACCGCACCGGTCGAGAAGCACGCCCACATCCGGGCGACCCTCGACGACGGTGCCGAATTGCGGTTCGTCGACCAGCGCACGTTCGGCGGGTGGTCGCTGGCCGGTCTCGTCGAGGTCGACGGGAGCGTCGTCCCCGACACGGTCGCCCACATCGCCCGCGACCCACTCGATCCGCGTTTCGATCGCGAAGCCGTCGTCGCCGCGATCCGGGCAAAGAACACCGAGATCAAACGGGTGCTGCTCGATCAGACCGTGGTCTCGGGCATCGGGAACATCTATGCCGACGAGGCCCTCTGGAGGGCAGGCTTGCACGGCACCCGCATCGCCGCGAGCCTGACCCGTCCCGCGCTGCGCACCCTGCTCGACGCCGTCACCGCCGTGATGACCGAGGCACTGGCCGTCGGCGGCACCTCCTTCGACGCGCTGTATGTGAACGTGAACGGCGAATCCGGGTATTTCTCCCGGTCACTGGCCGCCTACGGCCGCGAGAACGAACCGTGCGACCGGTGCGGAGCGCTGCTGATCCGTGAGCAGTTCATGAATCGCTCGTCGTTTTCCTGTCCGACGTGTCAGCGGAAGCCTCGTCGGCGCTGATCGCCGCGCGATACCGTTTCCCTGACAGATCTGCCGCAGGTGGGGTCCGCAGGAGGACGGGTATGCGCAAGCTGACGTATTTCGTGGCATCGACGATCGACGGTTTCATCGCCGCCGAGGACGGGTCGGTGGACTTCTTCCCGGTGGGCGGTGATCACGTGCCATCGATCATCTCGCAATACCCGGAGACGCTGCCGACCAAGGTGCGCGAGGCGCGCGGGGTCGCGGCGGGCAATATCTACTTCGACACCGTCATCATGGGGCGCAAGGCCCACGACTTCGGGGTGCGCACCGGCACCGCGAGCCCGTACGAGCATCTGCGCCAGTTCGTCGTGTCGACCACGATGCCCGAGCCGCCGGCACCCGGTGTCGAGGTGATCTCGGGCGATCCGGTGGCGGCGGTGCGCGATCTCAAAAAGCAAGCAGGCCTGGGTATCTGGCTCTGTGGTGGCGGTGAACTCGCCCAGGCCCTACTGCCCGAGATCGATCAGGTGTTCCTGAAGCTGTATCCGGTGCTGCTCGGCACCGGCAGGCCACTGTTCGGTGGGGGCATGAAACTGCCCGAGCCCGAACGCTTCCGGGTGATTACCAGCCGGGTGTATTCCGACGGTGTCGCCTTCCTCAAGTACGGCCGGATCCGGTAGCGATGACGGGCCTCGATCCGGTTGCCGCCCTGCGCGAGATCGCGTTCTGGCTCGAACGATCGCGCGCCCAGACCCATCGCGTGAAGGCCTACCGGCGGGCCGCAGACGTGGTCGAGGGGCTGTCGGAGGGCGAAAGATCCTCGCGCGCGGCCGAACACAGCTGGCAGGACCTACCCGGTATCGGACCCAAGACCGCCACGGTCATCGAACAGGCCTGTGCCGGTGAGATCCCCGCCTACCTGGCCGACCTGCGCGCCGCCGCCGAACCCATCGGCCCCGCGGGCGAACCCCTGCGCACCGTGCTGCGCGGTGACCTGCACACCCACTCCGACTGGTCCGACGGCGGCAGCCCGATCGGCGAGATGATGCGCATGGCCGCCGCACTCGGCCACGAGTACTGCGCACTCACCGACCACTCCCCGCGACTGAAAATCGCCAACGGGTTGTCGGCCGAACGGTTGCTTCGCCAGCTCGACGTGATCGCCGAACTCAACGACGAACTCGCCCCCTTCCGCATCCTCACCGGCATCGAGGTCGACATCCTCGACGACGGCACCCTCGACCAGCGCGCCGACCTGCTCGAACGGCTCGACATCGTGGTCGCCAGCGTGCACTCGCACCTGCGCGACGACAGCGCGACCATGACCAAACGCATGGTCTACGCCGTGGCCGACCCGAATGTCGACGTGCTCGGCCACTGCACCGGCCGGCTCGTGGAAGGCGGGCGCGGCACCCGCCCCGAATCCCAGTTCGACGCCGAACTCGTCTTCGAGGCCTGTCGCAAGTACGGCACGGCCGTGGAGATCAACAGCCGCCCCGAACGCCGCGACCCGCCCGGTCGGCTGATCGACCTCGCCGTCGAGGTCGGCTGCTACTTCAGCATCGACACCGACGCCCACGCACCGGGCCAGTTGTCCTCGCAGGGCTACGGATGCGAACGCGCCGTCGCGCACGGGGTGTCGGCGGAGCGGGTCGTCAATACGTGGCCGCTGGACGACCTGCTCGCCTGGACGGCGGAATCCGGTGGGTGAAGGTTTGCCCAACAGCTGATGTCGGCGGCCGGGCGACGGGTTTCCCTCTGATACAACTCGATTCGGACGAGTGGCGTGGGGGACTGGTGAACTTTCCGATCGAGATCGTGCTGTCGGTGCTCGGCGTGGTGGTCGCGGTCGCGACCTTCCTGCGGCAGTTCGTGTTCCCCGGTTACAAGCGCATCGGGTTCCGGGTGCAGATGGACACCCCGGTGACCGGTCAGATCCAGTTTCCCCCGCCGAGTTCGCCGGGGGAGGTCGATGTCACCGGGGCGTTGCGCAATCTGCAGACAGGGGCGCCCGGCGGCGACGACTTGGAACTGCACAAGTTGTCGCTGGCACTGGTGCGCATCGAGAATGTCGGGTCGCTGCCCATCGAAAAGGACGATTACGCCCTTGCCGACCCCGCGCTTCCGAAAGCCGGTCTGCACCTGACATTTCCGGGCCGTCAGGTGGTCGCCGTCGCGGTCACGGAACTGGACGGCGTCTACGCGGGCAGCCTCGGGCCGGAGTCGGGAATAGGTTGGCGCAACGTCGATGCGGGCGACACGCTCGAAGGCATCGTCGACCTGCCGAAAGCACCGATCGACCGTAAGGGCCACTACAAGATCCTCGCCGTCCTGAACAACAAACGCGGGCTCGCCGCGTTCGACAAGCCGACGCTGACAGGTCTGCGCGGTAGTGCGCAGCAGGCGAAAACGACGCGTAGCGGCTCTCGATCGTGGCCCTTGATCGCGCTCAGCATCTTCCTGCTGGTCCTCGTCCTGGTCCAGCTCGGCGTCGCCCTGACGCGCACCGACCCGCCACCGAGCTACTGCGCCGACGGCAACCTCACCCTCGTCGGCTCCACCGCCATGGAGAAGATGGTCCGCGAGGTCGCCGAAAACTACGAAACACACTGTTCCGGTGCCGACTTCACCTTCGATTTCGCCGGTACCAGCGACGGTCTGCGTGTCCTCGACAAACCGGAGCAAGCACCGAACACCGTCGCCATCGGTGAGGGCCCCAAACGCGACACCTTCCCCGACCTGTTCGAAACACCGTTCGCGGTGGCGCCGTTCGCGGTCGTCACCCACCCGGACCTCGGCATCGCCGATCTGTCGACCGCGCAGATCCAGCGCCTGTTCCGCGGCGAGATCGACAACTGGCGAATGCTCGGTGGTCCGGATCTGCCCGTGGTCGTGGTGGATCGCCAGCACGGATCGGGGTCGCGGTTCGCCCTCGAAGCCCGGCTGCTCGACTGGCAGCGCCCCCTCTACCATCCCGAATTCTGTGCGGGCAGAGCACGACTGGTGCACTGCGAGGTCGGCTCGACCGGGGAGATGGCCGAGGTCGTCGCCGCGACGCCGGGCGCGGTGGGTTATCTCGAGGCGACGACCGTCGGCGAGGAGTTGCGCGCGGTGACCATCAACGGTCAGGACGCGACCAAAACCCGTGTGGCCGACCGGAGCTACCCGTTCTACTCGGTGGAATTCGTCTTCCACGACTATCCGGGCGGCAACATGCCCGCCGGATCGCTGGCGGCCGAATTCGTCGACTATCTCGTCTATGGTGACGGGCGGCTCGTCGTCGCCGAATTCGGTGGCATCGCCTGCCTGGAGTTGGCCAAGCGATCAGAATGCGAACCGTAATCGAAGTGTGCTGATCGGTCGCTCAGTGCGCTACGGCCGCCGGTTGACCGCGGCGCGACTCGGCCGTGACAATTCTCTGTACGGCGTAGACCGGCCGTGACGGCGGAATCTGCTGTCGCGGCAGGGAATCGCGTACAACAAAACCAGCAACATGCTGGTTTACTTTCCGGTAGCGGGGTACGTTCCTTGACGGCCCCTCTGATCAGGCGGGCACCCCAGCGGTGCGCTCCGCGCCTGGCCAGGCCAACCATGCCCCATGGACGGCGGTGAAGCTCTCGGTCTCCACCCCGCCGAGGCGGCCATCTCTTGTTCGCGCAAGTGTTGCGAGGTTGTGTCCCTGGAAGGAAGGTCATGAGTACAGATATGTCGGCAATGTCGCCGACCGGGTTCTCCAGTTCTGATCTCTATTCGATCGAGCACAATGGTGGCCCACTGCGAATTGCGATGGTCGTGCCACCGTATTTCGATGTTCCCCCCAAGGCGTACGGCGGGGTGGAAGCTGTTGTCGCCGAATTGGTCGATTCCCTGTGTGAGCGCGGCCATCACGTCACCCTGTTCGGTGCGGGCGAGGCCGGTACCAAAGCGAATTTCGTCCCGCTGTGGGACCGGATCGTGCCCGAGCGGCTCGGCGACCCGTTCCCGGAGGTGGTCCACGCGCTGCGCGTGCGCCGTGCGATCGAGCGACTGGCCGACACCGAGGGCATCGACCTCGTGCACGACCACACGTTCGCCGGACCGCTCAACGCCCCCGCCTACGCCAATCTCGGCCTGCCGACCGTGGTCACCGTCCACGGCCCCGTCCAGGACGACTGTTACCGCTACTACCGCGAACTCGGCGAGGAGTGCTCGCTGATCGCCATCAGCGATCGGCAGCGCGAGCTGGCGCCGGATCTGGGCTGGGCCGGTCGCGTGCACAACGCGCTCCGCCCGGATCAGTGGCCCTTCCAGCCGGAGAAGGACAACTACGCGCTGTTCCTCGGCCGCTTCTCGATGGACAAGGGCCCGCATCTGGCCCTCGACGCCGCCCACGAGGCCGGTATCCCGCTGATCCTGGCGGGCAAGTGCTCCGAACCGCCGGAAATGGCCTACTTCGAGGAATACGTGCGCCCCCGGCTCACCGCGGACGATCATGTATTCGGCCTCGCCGACGCGACCGCCAAGCGTAAACTGTTGGCCGGAGCTCGGTGTCTGCTGTTCCCCATTCGCTGGGAGGAGCCGTTCGGCATGGTGATGATCGAGGCAATGGTCTGTGGCACACCGGTTGTCGCCCTGCGCGGCGGCGCGGTGGGCGAGGTGCTGGTCGACGGAGTCACCGCGCGCATCTGCGAGGACCCCGCCGAACTGCCCGCCGCGATTCACGAGGTCGCCACCTACGACCCGGCCGCCTGCCGGGCGCACGTGGAGGCCAACTTCGGCGCCGACACCCTCGGCCGTGGCTACGAAAAGGTGTACCGGGAAATTCTGGCGCGCACCACGATCGGATACGGCGGCGCCTTCGCGATGCCGTCCGTCGCGGCGACCACCGGGCGCGCATGAGCCACAGCGACGCGCAGCCGAGCCCGACTCCGCTGAACGCGGGTGAACCGGCCGGACTCGGCGGCCACGGCGGCAATGTGACCCTGGTCGAGGGCGGCACCTTCTGCCTCTCGGACCGGCTCGGCGACGTGGAGCCGGGCAAACCGCAGGGTTTGTTCTTCCGTGACGCACGGGTCATCTCGCGCTGGGAACTGCTGGTCGACGGCAAGAAGCCCGAGCCGCTGTCGGTGCTGAGCCCGGAGGCCTTCGCGGCGCGTTTCGTGCTGCGCAGGCCGCCCCAGGCGGGCATGGCCGACAGCACGCTGCTCGTGGTGCGCGACCGGCTCGTCGCCGAAGGCATGCACGAGGTGATCACCCTCGAGAACATGAGCCGCGAAGCCACCGCGGTCGTGCTCGAGGTGCACGTCGACGCCGACTTCGTCGACCTGTTCTCGGTGAAGGAGGGCCGTGCGGGCGGGCGACGCGCGGAGATGACCACCGCCGACGGCGAACTGCTGCTCCACGACCGCGCCGACCTGGCGCGCGGGCTCGCCCTCACCTCGACGGTGGAGCCGATGGTGCTGCCCGGCACCATGATCTGGCGCATCGTCGTGCCCGCGGGCGGTCGCTGGCAGACCGAGATCGCGGCCCTGCCCGCGGGCGCGGCCCAGCGCCCGCCGATGCAGGGTTCGGTGGGCGAACGCTACCGGGCGAGCGAACCGGTGAAGAAGATCCAGGCCTGGCGGGCCACGGCCACCGACATCACCAGCGATTCCCTGATGCTCAACCGGATACTGCGCCGCAGCGAAAGCGATCTCGGCGCACTGCAGATCCACAGCGATTCCGGTACCGGCCGACCGTTCGTCGCGGCAGGCGCGCCCTGGTTCATGACCCTGTTCGGTCGCGACTCGTTGCTCACCGCCTGGATGTCGCTGCCACTGGAAACCGACCTCGCCCTGGGCACGCTGCAGCAGCTGGCCGAATTGCAGGGCGAGACAGTGGATCCGCTGGTCGAGGAGGAACCGGGCCGCATCATGCACGAGATGCGCCGTGGCCCGGCCGTCGGGCAGGTCCTCGGTGGCCAGATCTACTACGGCACGGTCGACGCCACCCCGCTGTTCGTGATGCTGCTCGCCGAATGTCTGCGCTGGGGTGCCGATCCCGCGTCGATCGCCACCCTGCTGCCCGCCGCTGACGCCGCCATCGGCTGGATCACCGATTTCGGTGACCGCGACGACGACGGTTTCGTCGAATACGTGCGCGCCACCGACCGTGGACTCATCAACCAGGGCTGGAAAGACAGCTTCGACGGCATCAATTTCGCGAGCGGCCAGCTCGCGCAAGCGCCGATCGCGCTGTGCGAGGTGCAGGGGTACGTCTACGCGGCGCTGCTCGCGCGCGCCGAACTCGCCGACGCCTTCGACGACGAACCGCTGGCCCGCAAGATGCGCGAACGCGCCGTCGCCTTGCGCACGAAATTCGCCGAGCAGTTCTGGCTACCCCAGTGCGGTTGGTACGCCGTGGCCTTGGACGGCAACAAGCGCCAGGTCGACGCGCTCACCAGCAACGCGGCCCACTGCCTGTGGTCGGGAATCGCCACCGACGAGCACGCCGAGATCCTGATCCGGCACCTGTCCTCGCCGGAGATGGACTCCGGCTTCGGTTTGCGCACACTGGCTTCCAACATGGGCGCTTACAACCCGATGAGCTACCACTGCGGTTCGGTGTGGCCGCACGACACGGCCATCGCGGTGGCCGGGCTCATGCGATACCAGCACGTGCCGGGCGCGATCGAACTGGCCACCCAGCTCTCGGCCGGGCTGCTCGACGCGGCAGCGGCTTTCGACGGCCGCCTGCCGGAATTGTTCTGCGGTTTCCCCCGTGGACGCTTCGCCGCACCCGTGCCGTACCCCACCTCCTGCTCCCCGCAGGCCTGGGCCAGCGCCGCGCCGCTGCTGCTCATCCGTTCCTTCGTCGGTATCGACCCGGACGTTCCCGCCAAGACCCTGACGGTTCGTCCGCGCGTGCCCGCCTCGTGGGGCATCGTCCGTTTGGCCGATTTCCGGCTCGGCACCGACACGATCGACATGGAAGTGCGTGGCACCGAGATACTCACCGCGAGCCTGCCCGAGGGTTGGGAACTGGTGATCGAATAGCGCGGCGATGCGCCGGGAACCCACGTGGTGCCCGGCGCATCCGTTCAGCGCGACAGCGGGAACTGTTCGTCCAGTGCGAGATTGAGCTCGAGGACATGCACGCGCGGTTCACCGAGGAAGCCGAGCGTGCGGCCGTGGGTGTGCTCGGTGAGTACCGCGCGCACCTGCTCGGGGGAAATGCCGCGCGCCCGCGCCACCCGGTCGACCTGGATGGCGGCATATTCGGGGGAGATGTGCGGGTCGAGGCCGCTGCCGCTCGCCGTCACCGCGTCGGCGGGCACCGCCGGGTGGACCGGTGCGTCGCCGCGGACGGGAACGAGCACGCCCGTCGAGTAGTCCTCGCCGGTTCGCGCGCATTCCACCGCGACACCACGGAAGGTGGCGGTGAAAGGGCGCGTGGGACACGGCTCGTTGACGCTGACCACCCGCTCCGGCCGCGACACGTCACCGTCGGCATCGCGCGGACCGAGCACCGAGACAACCGCGCCCACACCGCTTTCCGTGCAGAACTGGCGACGGCCGTCGACCCCCTCACGGTCGCCGACCTCCACGGAACGCGCGCAGACGGTGGTGAGCAGGCTGGTCCGGTCGGTTGTGTCGACGATGTCCTCCGGGCCGAGATTGCTCGCGGCGGAGGCGAGCGGGTCGTAGCCCTCACCCGCCGCGGACGGACGGCTCTGGAAGTACTGCCCGAGGGCGGTGCCGTCGGCATCGGTGAACGACTGCCCGATCAGGCTCGAGCTCACCAGCCTCCCGTCCCGCTCGACGAGCGATCCGGCGGCTCGATGATCCAGACCGGGCAGCTGGGCGATCGTGAAAACCGCGAGGGGATAGACGATTCCGGTGATCGCGGTGAGTACCAGCAGGGCACGCAGGGCGGCCAGGTGCTGGCGGAACCAGGTCGAAGTACGCATGTCAGGACATCCCGGGAAGGAGTTGGACGAACAGATCGATGACTTTGATGCCGAGGAACGGTGCGACGATGCCACCCAGCCCGTAGACGGTCAGGTTGCGGCGCAACAGGACCGAGGCGCTGCTGGGCCGGTATCCGACACCGCGCAGAGCCAACGGGATGAGTGCGACGATGACGATCGCGTTGAAGATCACCGCCGACAGGATCGCCGACTGTGGACTGGCCAACCGCATGATGTTGAGCGCCTCCAGTCCGGGGAACAGCGGCACGAACAGGGCCGGGATGATCGCGAAGTACTTGGCGATGTCGTTGGCGATGGAGAACGTGGTGAGCGCCCCACGGGTGATGAGCAGCTGTTTGCCGATTTCCACAATCTCGATCAGCTTGGTCGGATCCGAATCCAGATCGACCATATTGCCCGCCTCTTTGGCCGCCGAGGTGCCGGTGTTCATGGCCACGCCGACATCGGCCTGGGCCAGCGCGGGGGCATCGTTGGTGCCGTCGCCGGTCATCGCGACCAGGCGGCCGCCGTCCTGTTCCTTCTTGATGAGAGCGAGTTTGTCCTCCGGTGTCGCCTCGGCGAGGAAGTCGTCGACGCCCGCTTCGTCCGCGATCGCCTCGGCGGTCAACGGGTTGTCGCCGGTGATCATCACCGTGCGAATGCCCATCCGCCGCATTTCGTCGAAGCGTTCCCGCATGCCCTGTTTGACCACGTCTTTGAGGTGGACGACGCCGAGCACGCGGGCGGTGCCGCCGTCGACCTCACCGACCATCAGTGGTGTTCCGCCGGACGCGGAAATACCGTCGACGATGGTGGACGCTTCGACCGGTACCGAACCACCTTGCGCGCGAACCCATTCGGCGACCGCACCGGCCGCGCCCTTGCGCAGGCGGCGCCCGTCGGCGAGATCGACGCCGGACATGCGGGTCTGGGCGGTGAACTCCACCCAGGCGGCGCCCGGCAGTTCGCCCGCGCCGCGCTCGCGCAGGTTGAACACTTCCTTGGCGAGGACGACGATCGAGCGGCCCTCCGGAGTTTCGTCGGCCAGGCTCGACAACTGCGCCGCATCGGCCAGCTCGTCGTCGAGAACACCTGGCACGGTGACGAATTCGGCGGCTTGGCGGTTGCCGAGGGTGATGGTTCCGGTCTTGTCCAGCAGCAGCGTGTTCACATCACCCGCCGCCTCCACTGCACGTCCCGACATGGCGAGCACATTGCGCTGCACCAGCCGGTCCATCCCGGCGATGCCGATGGCCGAGAGCAGCGCGCCGATGGTGGTGGGGATCAGGCAGACCAGTAGCGACACCAGCACGATGCCGGTGATGCCGTCGCCGTCCAGCGCCAGGGTGTCGGCCACACCCGGATTGTTCGACTTCGAGAAGATCGCCAAGGGCTGCAAGGTCGCGACCGCGAAGACGAAGATGATCGTCAGCGCGGCCAGCAGGATGTTCAGTGCGATCTCATTGGGCGTGCGCTGCCGGTTCGCGCCTTCCACCAGGGCGATCATCTTGTCGATGAAACTGGCGCCGGGTTCCTGGGTGATGCGGACGACGATGCGGTCCGAGAGCACAGTGGTGCCGCCGGTGACCGCCGATCGGTCGCCACCGGATTCCCGGATCACCGGCGCCGATTCACCGGTGATCGCGGATTCGTCCACCGACGCGATGCCCTCGACCACATCGCCGTCGCCGGGAATCACCTGGCCGGCCTCCACCACCACGAAGTCACCGCGACGCAGTGCAGGGGCGGCGACCCGCTCCTCGACGATCGGGGCGCCCGGCGTCCAGTCGGTGAGCCGACGGGCGACGGTGTCGGTCTTGGCTTTTCGCAGACTTTCGGCCTGCGCCTTGCCGCGCCCCTCGGCGACGGCCTCGGCCAGATTCGCGAAGACCACCGTGAGCCACAGCCAGGCGACGACGGCCCAGGCGAACAACGACGGTTCGGCGACCGCCAGCACGGTCGACCACGCCGCGCCGATCTCCACGATCAGCATGACCGGGTTCTTCCAGAGGGTGCGCGGGTCGAGTTTGCGAATCGCCTCGGGCAGCGCCGTGCGCAACAGCGTCGGGTCGAGGAGGCCACGGGCGGGCCGCTCGGTGCGCGGTGCGCGCGGGGAGGCGAGGGTGGGAACGGTCATATCAGTGGATTCCTTCGGCGAGCGGCCCGAGCGCGAGGGCGGGCAGGAAGGTGAGCGCGACCAGGATCACCGTCACTCCGACCACCAGGCCGACGAACTGCGGCCGGTGGGTGGGCAGGGTGCCGACCGAGGCGGGCGTGTGGCCCTGCGCGGCCAGCGAACCGGCCAGCGCGAGCACGACGATGATCGGGACGAACCGGCCGAGCAGCATGGCCAGCCCGAGCGCGGTGTTGAACCAGGTGGTGTTGCCGGACAGCCCGGCGAAGGCCGAACCGTTGTTGTTGGCGGCGGAGGTGAAGGCGTACAGCACTTCCGACAAGCCGTGCGGTCCGCTGTTGAGCATGCTGTCGCGCGGCCCGGGCAGTGCTGTGGAGACCGACGTCCCGACCAGCACGATCAGCGGGCTCACCAGGAAATACGTCGCGGCGAGCTTGATTTCGCGCGGCGTGATCTTCTTGCCGAGGTATTCCGGTGTGCGCCCGACCATCAGGCCCGCGACGAACACCGTGACGACGGCCAGGATCAGCATGCCGTAGAGGCCCGAACCCACCCCGCCGGGCGCGACCTCGCCCAGCTGCATGTTCACCATGGTCACCAGGCCACCGAGGCTGGTGTAGGAGTCGTGGAAGGAATTCACCGCACCGGTCGAGGTGAGGGTCGTCGCCCCGGCGAACACGGCCGAATCAGCCACGCCGAAGCGGGTTTCCACCCCTTCCATCGACGCACCGACCGCGGTGGGAACGGTTCCGTGGTGTTGCAACTGGAACACGCTGAGCAACGAAACACTCACCAGCGCGATGGTTCCCATCACCGCGACGATCGCGTAGCCCTGCTTCGTGCTGCCGACCATGCGCCCGAAGGTGCGCGGCAGCGAGAACGCGATCAGCATCAGCGCGAAGATCTCCACGAAGTTCGTCCACGTGGTCGGGTTCTCGAACGGGTGCGCGGCATTGGCGTTGTAGAAACCGCCGCCGTTGGTGCCGAGTTCCTTGATCGCCTCCTGGCTCGCGACGGGACCGCCGGTGATCGTCTGCACGCCGCCGCCGAGGGTCTGCGCCACCTGGTCGTGCAGGTGGAAGTTCTGGATCACCCCGCCTGCCACCAGCACGACCGCGACGACGAACGCGAGCGGCAGCAGGACGCGCACGGTGCCGCGCACCAGGTCGACCCAGAAATTGCCGAGCTCACCGGTGCGGTGGCGGGCGAAACCACGAACCAGCGCGACGGCCACCGCCATACCCACCGCCGCCGACACGAAGTTCTGTACAGCCAGCCCGGCCATCTGCACCAGGTGGCCCTGGGTCGACTCGCCGGAATAGTTCTGCCAGTTGGTGTTGGTGACGAAACTGGCGGCGGTGTTCCACGCCAGCGCCGGGGTCATCTCGGTGCCCGGATCGGTCAGGTGCAGCGGCAGTGCGCCCTGGACCAGCTGGAAGAAGAACAAGCCGAGCACGCCGACGGCCGAGAAGGCCAGCACGCTGCGGGCGTACACCGGCCAGGTCTGCTCCACGTCGGGGTGCGCGCCGATCGCGCGATAGATCAACCGCTCGGCACGGGAATGCCGCTCGCCGCTGTACACCCGGTACATGTAGTCACCGAGCGGCACATGCGCCAGTGCCAGTGCGAGCACAAGGGCCGCGAGGAAGACGATCCCCGCTGTTGTCGTGGTCACTAGAACCTCTCGGGGAAGAGCAGGGCCGCCACCATGAACACGGCGACACCCGCGGCGAGCACCAGACCGACCAGATTCGCGATCACAGCTTCTCCAGCCCGCGCTGGATCAGGCCAAGCAGCGCGAAGACCGCCACGGTGAGCACCGTGAACACCACCACAGACATGTCCGACCTCCTCGCGCCCCACCGTGGGGCGCCAAGCCGAGTCAAGGCCTTCGGATGGGTGGTGCGGGCATTCCTTACGGATCCTTAGCGCGCCTCGGCGCCGCCTTTGCGGGTTGTTGACGGTGCCCCGGGCGATGATGAACCGGTGAAACGCGGTCGACTACGCATCTACCTGGGTGCCGCACCCGGCGTCGGCAAGACCTACGCCATGCTCGGTGAGGCACACCGGCGGCTCGAGCGTGGCCGCGACGTGGTGGCGGGCGTGGTGGAGACCCACGGGCGGGCGAAGACCGCCCAGCTGCTCGACGGGATCGAGCGGATCCCGCCCAAGGCGGTGCGTTACCGGGGCACCGAACTGCCCGAGCTCGATGTCGACGCGGTTCTCGCGCGCAGGCCCGCCGTGGTGCTCGTCGACGAACTCGCCCACACCAATGCGCCAGGCAGTGCGCACGAGAAACGCTGGCAGGACGTGGAGGCGATTCTGGACGCGGGGATCGACGTCATCTCCACGGTGAACGTGCAGCACCTCGAGAGCCTCAACGATGTGGTCGCCCAGATCACCGGCATCGAACAGCGCGAGACCGTACCCGACGCGGTGGTACGCGGGGCGGACCAGGTCGAACTCGTCGATCTGACGCCGGAAGCACTGCGGCGCAGGCTTTCCCACGGCAATGTCTACGCCGCGGACAAAGTCGACGCGGCCTTGCGGAACTACTTCCGGCCCGGAAACCTCACGGCCCTGCGCGAACTCGCGCTGCTGTGGTTGGCCGACCAGGTCGACGCGGCACTCGCGAAGTACCGGGCCGACCACGACATCACCGAGCTGTGGGAGGCGCGCGAACGCGTGGTCGTCGCGGTGACCGGTGGCCCCGAATCGGAGACCGTGGTGCGCCGGGCCGGGCGGATCGCCTCGAAATCCAGTGCGGAACTCGTTGTGGTGCATGTGGTCCGGGGCGACGGTCTGGCCGGAGTGTCCACACAACGGCTGGCGCGGCTGCGCGAACTCGCCGCCGCGCTCGGCGCCTCGCTGCACACCGTCACCGGCGACGACGTGCCGACCGCCCTGCTGGAATTCGCGCGCGAGGTCAACGCCACACAGCTGGTACTCGGCACCTCGCGGCGCTCGCGCTGGGCGCGGATGCTCGACGAGGGCATCGGCTCCACCGTGGTGCAACGCTCCGGCAAGATCGACGTGCACATGGTGACTCACGAGGAAGCCAACCGCGGGGTCCGGCGCAATCCGCTGCGAACACGCCAACCGGTTGTCGCCTGGGTGGCTGCCCTGCTCGTGCCCACGCTGGTGAGCGTGCTCTGCTGGGCGGTGCTCGACCGGCATCTGCAACTCGGCGGGCTCAGCGCGATGTTCTTCGTCGGGGTCGTCGCGGTCGCGTTGCTCGGTGGGGTGCTGCCCGCGATCGCCTCGGCCCTGCTGTCGGGACTGTTGCTGAACTGGTTCTTCACCACGCCGCGCTACAGCCTCACCATCGCCGAACCGGACAACTTCGTCACCGTGGTCGTGCTGTTGATCGTCGCGGTGGCGGTGGCGGCGCTCGTCGACCTCGCGGCGAAGCGAACCACGCAGGCGCGCAAGGCCTCCCGCCAGGCTGAGCTGCTCACCCTGTTCGCGGGGGCGGTGCTGCACGGCGCCGATCTGCCGCGTCTGCTCGAACAGGTCCGCGAGGTCTACGGGCAACGCGCGGTGAGCCTGCGCTGCGGTGACGAAGTGATCGCCTCGGTCGGAGCCGACCCGCCGCATCGGGTCGCCGACGCGGAGACCGCGATCGAAGCGGGCGACGCGACCAGCCTGCTGCTGCTGGCCGGGCATCCGCTCGATCCGGGGGAGCGGCCCGTGCTCAACGCGGTGGCGAACCAGGCCGTCGGCTTGGTGCGTCAGCAGCGCCTCACCGAAGAGGCGGGGGCGGCGGCCGCGCTGCTCGAAGCCGACCGGTTGCGACGCGCGTTGCTGTCGGCGGTGAGCCACGACCTGCGCACGCCGCTGGCCGGGGCCAAGGCGGCGGTGTCGAGCCTGCGCAGCGACGACGTGGAATTCTCACCCGAGGACACCGGCGAACTGCTCGAGGCCATCGAGGAATCCGTCGACCAGCTCACCGCCCTCGTCGGCAACCTACTCGATTCGTCGCGCCTGGCGGTCGGGGTGGTCACCCCGCAGACGCGGCAGGTGTATCTGGACGAGGCGGTGCATCGGGCGCTGGTCAGCGTGGGTATGGGCACGAGGGGGCTGCGGCGCGCGGCGATGGACCGGGTGACGGTGGAGGTGGGTGAGAACTCGGTGTCGGCCGACAGCGGATTGCTCGAACGAGTGCTGGCGAACCTGCTGGACAACGCCCTGCGCCACGCCGGACGCGACACGCCCGTGCGCGTGACCGCGGATCGCGTCGGTGACCGGGTCGCCGTCGCGGTCGTCGACACCGGGCCGGGCGTGCCCGCGGGCAGCGAGGAGCACCTGTTCGAACCGTTCCAACGGCTCGGGGACCGCGACAACACCACCGGCGTCGGCCTCGGACTGTCGGTGGTCCGCGGCTTCGCCGAGGCCATGGGCGGTACCGTCCACGCCGAACCCACGCCCGGCGGCGGACTGACGGTACTGCTCGACCTGCCTGCCGGTGCGACTGCTTCGACCGCCCCCGCCGCGCGACGAGGAAAGTGAGGACATGAGCAACTCATCGGGGACGGACGCGCCGCAGCCCGGCGAGTCCCGGTCGAGCGGGTCCGCCACCCGCGTGCTGGTGGTCGACGACGAACCGCAGATCGTGCGCGCGCTGCGGATCAACCTGTCGGTGCGCGGGTACGAGGTGTTCACCGCGGGCAACGGCGCCGCCGCGTTGCGCGTGGCCGCGGAGAAGCAGCCACACGTCGTCATCCTCGACCTCGGCCTGCCCGATCTGGACGGGATCGAGGTGCTGGCCGGGCTGCGCGGGTGGACCGCGGCACCGGTGATCGTGCTCTCGGCGCGCACCGATTCGGCCGACAAGGTGGAGGCGCTCGACGCGGGCGCCGACGACTACGTCACCAAGCCGTTCGGGATGGACGAACTGCTGGCCCGGCTGCGGGCGGCGGTCCGGCGCGGTGCGGGGGCGGCCGACGAGGCGGAACCGGTGGTCGTCACCGACTCCTTCACCGTCGACCTGGCCGCCAAACAGGTCACCAAGAACGGCGCACCCGTCCACCTGACCCCCACCGAATGGGGAATGCTCGAGATGCTGGTCCGCCACCGCGGAAAACTGGTGGGCCGCAAGGAATTACTGCGCGAGGTGTGGGGCCCGGCGTATGCCACCGAAACCCACTACCTGCGGGTCTATCTCGCCCAGCTGCGCCGCAAACTCGAGGACGACCCCGCCCACCCCCGCCACCTGCTCACCGAACCAGGCATGGGCTACCGTTTCCAAGAATGACAGTCGGCTCGTGATTTCGTCAGCACATGGGTAACTCGTCGGGCACGTTCGTCACTCGAGCCCCATTCACGCAGGTCCGGTACGTGATTTTCGCGGCACTTGCCGGTCGGCATGAGTCGCGGGGAGGCGGGCATGCCAGGATCAGATCCATGGCAGTTGAGCAGAACGCACCCGTGAGCACCGCGCCCGTCGAACTGTGGGTCGAGCGCACCGGAACCCGGGCCTACACCGGACGCAGCAACCGTGGCGCCGAAGTACTGATCGCCTCGCAGGGTGTGCCCGGCGCGTTCACCCCCGGTGAGCTGCTGAAGATCGCCCTCGCCGCGTGCACCGGGCTCAGTTCCGACCTGCCGCTCTCGCGTCGCCTCGGCGACGACTTCGACGCGACCATCCGCGTGTCCGGCGACGCCGACCGCGAGAACGAGCTGTACCCGCAGCTCGACGAGGTGTTCGAGCTCGACCTGTCCGAACTCGACGAAGAGGCCCGCGAACGGCTGCTGGTCACCGTGCAGCGCGCCGTCGACAAGGTGTGTACCGTCGGCCGCACCCTCAAGGCGGGCACCAAGGTGACCTTGAACTTCGACATCGACGCCTGACCCCGAGGAGCCGCTGTGACCGAACCTGTCCGACTGTCCGCGTGGGTCCACGGGTACGTCCAGGGCGTGGGTTTCCGCTGGTGGACACGCTCGCGTGCACTGGAACTCGGTCTCACCGGGTACGCGCGCAACCACGCCGACGGACGGGTCCACGTGGTGGCCGAGGGACAACGAACCTCGGGCGAGAAGTTGCTGGAACTGCTACGGTCCGGCAAGGCGCCTGGGCGGGTCGACCTGGTTGTGGAAAGCTGGGAGCCCGCGCGCGGTGACATGACCGGATTCGAGGAGCGGTAGAAGTGACTTCGGGGGTTAGGCGGCAGTGAACACACACAACCCTGGTTCGCCCGACCAGCCGGACGAGCCGGGCGGATCCTCGCCCTGGACCCCGCCCGACTCCGGCGCGGCCGCGACCCCGCCGGAACAACCCGCGGGCACGCCGCCCACCTGGCCCCCGCCACCTCAACAACCGCCGCAACCACGTCCCGGCCGGGTGGCCAGGCAGGAACCGGGCCGCACCCAGCCCCGCCCGCCGACGGTCGCCGAGGCACGGGCGCGGGAGAAGGCACGCAAACAGGCCGAGCAGGCCGAACGGGCTGCCGCCGAAGCCGCGGAAGCCAAGCGCCGCACCAGGAAACGGGTGATGATCGGCGGTGTCGCCGTGGTCGGTGTCGCGGCCCTCGTCGGCGGCGGGTACCTCGCCTACCGGGCGGTCAACGCGCCCGAACAGGTCACCGCCTCCTGCGTGCAGATCGACCAGAACGGCCAGGAGGTCGTCGTCCCGGACGAGTACTGCGGCGACGGCAAGACCAACTTCCGCAGCGACAGCTCCGGTGGCATGGGCAGCCTGATCCTGCTCGGCTGGCCGCAGTACCGCTACCACTACGGCGGCAACGCCACCATCGGCCGGCCGCCGAGCGGAGGGACCTCGGTGAAACCGCGCAACGCCGAGATCAAGACCAAGTCCGGCACCACCGTTCAGCGTGGTGGCCTGGGTAGCAAGTCCGGTGGGAGTGGGTCTTAGTGCGACGTGTCGCGAGTACGCCCCGGCCGGGCTGGCAGCAGATCATCGAGAGCCAGGGGCTCGTCTACGGCGTGCCCGGCCGCGATGCCAGCGGTCAGCCGCGGCCCTATTGGGACGAATCGGTGCACTACGAGTTCTCGATGGACGAGATCCTCGCGCTGGAAGCCGATGTGGAACTGCTGCAGTCGATGTGTCTGCACGCGGCCGAACACGTGGTGCTCACCGAGCGGTACGCCGATTTCGGTCTGCCCGAATGGAGTTGGGGCCCGATCGCCGAATCCTGGCGGCGCAGCGACCCTTACGTGTACGGCCGGTTCGATCTGCGCTACGACGCACGCCGTCCTGCCAAACTGCTTGAGTACAACGCCGACACCCCCACCTCGCTGCTCGAGGCGGCCATCATCCAATGGCACTGGTTGCAACAGGTGTATCCCGGTGGGGACCAGTGGAATTCACTGCACGAGAAGCTGGTGGAGCGCTGGGGCGAGCTGCGCGACGTGCTGCCCGGTACCGAACTGCACTTCACCTGGTCGGGTGCCGACGCCACCGGCGAGGACAACGTCACCACCGCCTACATGCAGGAAACCGCCGCCGAAGCGGGCTTCGACACCGTCGCGCTGCCGATCGAGGAGGTCGGGTTCGACACCGAACTCGGCCGCTTCGTCGACCTCGCCGAGGCGCCGATCGAATCGATCTTCAAGCTGTACCCCTGGGAGTGGATCCTCGACGACGACTTCGGCAAACGCGTCGTCGCGAGCATCCCGCAGACCGCCTGGATCGAACCACTGTGGACCACCCTGCTGAGCAACAAGGCGCTGCTGGCGATCCTGTGGGAGATGTATCCCGGCCACCCGAACCTGTTGCCCGCCTACCTCGACGACCCGCACGAGCTCACCGAATACATCCGCAAACCCAAGCTCGGCCGCGAAGGCGCCAACATGACCATCGTCGGTCCCGGCATGGAGACCGCGACCGGTGGGGTGTACGGCGCCGAGGGCTTCGTCTACCAATTGCTCGACCCGCTCCCGGAATTCGACGGCATGCGTCCCGTGCTCGGGGCGTGGGTCGTCGGTGACAACGCCGCCGGGCTCGGTATCCGCGAGACCGCGGGCCTCATCACCGATGACGGCGCCGCGTTCGTCCCGCACCGCATCGTCGACTGACCACAACACTGTTTCGAAAGGACCACGATGACCGCCCTCGCCCTGGAATCGGGTTATTGGAGTGCGCTCGGTGAAGGCGTCGGCGCCATCATCCTGTACTGCCTGATCGGCCTGATGCTGATGCTGATCGGCTTCTTCGCCATCGACCTGACCACCCCCGGCAAGCTGCGTGACCTGGTGATCGCGGGCAAGCCCAACGCGATCATCGTCTCGGCCGCGGGCATGATCAGCATGGCGTTCATCGTCGTGTTCGCGGTGCTGGCCACCGATCCGGGCGCCAAACTGACGCAAGGGCTGATCACGGCGGTCGTGTTCGGCCTGGTCGGCATCGTCGCGCAGGTGATCTCGGTGCGCGTGGTCGAGAAGGTCACCGGCATCGACATCGGCCGCACCCTGCACGCCGACACCTACACCCCCGAGGTCCTCGTCGTGGCTGCCGCCCACTTCGCCCTCGGCCTGGTGGTGGCCTTCGCGATCCTCTAGTGCGGGTTGATGTGCTTCATCTGCTTCTGTAGCTGACGCAGGTGGGCGGCCGAGCCCGGCTGGGCCTCCCAGCCGGTGACCACGCGGAACAGCAGGACCGCGCCCCACGGGCCGATCACCCACATCGGCCAGAAGTAGGTGAGTTCGCCTGCCGTCAGGGAGATCAGGCCCCAGATGACCAGCACGATGATGCTCACGCCGAGCCAGCTGCCCGCTTCGATGCGCTGCCACACGGGGATGCGCGGCGCCTGCTTCGGTGGGGTGGCGGGCTGCTTGTCCGGGAGGGCCGGCAGGTCCGACAGGACGAGGGCGAGGTCGTCGCGGGTGGTGGTCGCGTAGACCTTCGCGACGCGCTGGTCGTACTCGGCCAGATCGAGCCTGCCGTCGGCCAGGTGGGTGCTCAACTGGGCCACGATCGCATTGCGCTCGGCATCGGACGCGCGCGTGCCGGGGGTGATGTCCATACCGACAACCTCTCGTTCACCAAACACAGTGATCTGCTGGTACCAAGCGTCCACCCTCCACTGTGTAATGTCAACCCTTCGTCCGCCGACCGGCCGGAGGTTCACGGCGCCACGACGGCGATCGGATAGGCTCACGCGAGCACACGGGCGGCAACACAGTCCGGTGCGATGTTCCAACCGCAGGCCGCGTGTCTTGCCCTCTCGCACCTAGGTCTGGCCAGAACTCCCGGAGAGGCGGGTGGCGTTGCATCTGAAGAGCTTGACGCTGAAAGGGTTCAAGTCTTTCGCGTCCGCAACCACGTTGCGCTTCGAACCCGGCATCACCTGTGTCGTCGGGCCCAACGGGTCGGGCAAGTCCAATGTCGTCGACGCGCTCACCTGGGTGATGGGCGAGCAGGGCGCCAAGGCGCTGCGCGGCGGCAAGATGCAGGACGTCATCTTCGCCGGGACCAGCGGACGTGCACCCCTCGGGCGTGCCGAGGTGACGCTGACGATCGACAACTCCGACGGCGCGCTGCCCATCGACTACGCCGAGGTGTCCATCACCCGCCGCATGTTCCGCGACGGCGCGGGCGAATACGAGATCAACGGCAGCAGCTGCCGCCTGATGGACGTGCAGGAACTGCTGTCGGACTCCGGTATCGGGCGCGAGATGCACGTGATCGTCGGACAGGGTCAGCTGTCTGCGATTCTCGAGTCGCGGCCCGAGGACCGGCGCGCGTTCGTCGAAGAGGCCGCGGGCGTGCTCAAGCACCGCAGGCGCAAGGAGAAGGCGGTCCGCAAGCTCGACGCGATGCAGGCCAATCTCGCCCGCCTCACCGACCTCACCACCGAATTGCGCCGCCAGCTCAAGCCGCTCAGCAGGCAGGCCGAGGTGGCGCGGCGCGCCCAGACCGTGCAGGCCGACCTGCGCGACGCCCGGCTGCGCCTGGCCGCCGACGACCTCGTGACCCGGCGCGGCGAACTCGAGTCGCAGCTGAGCAAAGAGGCCTACGCGCGCGAGCAGCAGATCAACGTGCAGTCCGAGCTCGACGCCGCCAATGCCGCGCTTGCCCAGCAGGAGTTCCAGTTGTCGCGGCTGAGCCCGAGCGCCGAAGCGGCCGCGCAGACCTGGTTCCAGCTCTCCGCGCTGGCCGAGCGCGTCAACGCGACCATCCGCATCGCCGCCGATCGTGCCCGCAACCTGCACACCGAGGCACCTGTCGGCACCGGCCGCGACCCCGACCAGCTCGAGGCCGAGGCCGACCGGATCGAGGCCGAGGAAGCCGAACTGCGGTACGCGGTGGAGATGGCCGCCGAAACTCTCGAGGCCGCGCGGGAAGCGCTCGCCGACCGTGAACACGCCGCCAAGGCCGCCGAGCAGGCGCATCTGGCCGCTGTGCGGGCCATCGCCGACCGTCGCGAAGGGCTGGCGAGGCTCTCGGGTCAAGTGGAGACACTGCGGACCCGCGCGCAGTCTGTGGACGCCGAAATCGCGCGGCTCTCGGTCGCCATCGCCGATGCCCGGCACCGCGGCGAGGCCGCACAGGCCGAATACGACACCGTGCAGGACGAACTCGGCGAACTCGACGCGGGGGAGAAGGGGCTCGACGCCCAGCACGAACACGCCGTCGCCGCTTTGGAACTGGCCGACGAACGGGTGCGTGAGCTGCGCGAACAGGACCGCGAGGCGAGCAAACTCGTCGCCCGGCTCGGTGCCCGCATCGAAGCGCTCGAGATGAACCTGGCCCGTAAGGACGGTGCCGCCTGGCTGCTCGAACACGGTGTGAGCGGCGTCGGCGACCGGCTGTCGGGCCTGCTGCGCGTGGAAGCGGGATTCGAAGCCGCCCTCGCCGCCTTGCTCGGCCCGCTGGCCGACGCGATCACCGCCGAGACCGCCGCGGCCGCCGATGCGGCTGTGCGCGAGCTGCGGGCGGGTGACGGTGGTCGGGTGGCATTCGTCTTCGCCACCGCGAGTTCGGCCTCGTCCGCTGCTGAGAGCGGCTCGTCAGCGGGCGAGGCTGTGGCGCGCGCTCTTGCCGATGCCGGGAGTAGTTCGGTGGGGTCGGGTCGAGGTCGTGCGCTCTCGGCAGACGCTGAGCGTGCGCCGCTGCCCGGAGGGGCCAGGTGGCTCGCTGATGTCGTCGACGGTGCCGCGCAGGTGCGGTCCGCGTTGGCCGCGCTCACCGCAGGTGTTGTCGTCGTTGACGATCTGGCCGCTGCCACGGCGCTGGCCGCTGAGCGACCGGAACTGCGGGTCGTCACCCGTGACGGTGACCTGGCCGGGTCGGGCTGGATCATCGGTGGTTCCGAGCGGATGCCGAGTCAGCTCGAGATCCAGGCCGACATCGACGCCGCCACCGCCGAATTGGCCGCCGCGCAGCGCCGAGCCGAAGAACTCGAGGCCGCACTGGCCGGTGCGCTCGCCGAGCAGACCGACCGGAAAGAGGCCGCCGACCACGCGCTGATGGCGCTGCACGAATCCGATCAGGCGCTGCTGGCCATCTACGACCGGCTCGCCCGGGTGGGGCAGACCGCGCGCGCCGCGCAGACCGAGGGCGAACGACTCACCGCACAGCGCGCCGAGGCCGAAGCGACCAGGGAGAAGTCCCTCGCCTCCCTCGCCGAGCTCGAGGACCGGCTGCGCCACGCCGAAACCGAGCACGACGACAGCGACGACAGCTACGGCACCGCCGGGACAGAGACCGCCGGACGGGCCCGCGAGGAAGCCGCCGCTGCGCTCGCCGAGGCACGGACCATGGAGGTCGAGGCACGGCTGGCGGTGCGCACCGCCGAGGAGCGTGCGGAATCGGTTCGGGGCAAAGCGGATTCGTTGCGGCGCGCCGCACGTGCCGAGCGGGAGGCGCGGGCGCGGGCCGAACGAGCGCAGGCCGCGCGTAGGCAGGCGGCCGCCGTCGCGGCGGCGGTGGCCGAGTCCGGTGCCAAGATCGCGAAGGAACTCGAGCAGGTGGTGGCTGCGGCCGCCGCTCGGCGCGACGAATTGGTCCGGCGCCGTGGGGAAGTGGCGTCCGCCGTGGAACAGGTCAAGGAGCGGGCGCGCGCCCTGAACACCCAGCTGGCCCAGCTCACCGACGCCGTGCACCGCGACGAGGTGGCCAAAGCCCAAGCGGCGCTGCGCATCGAACAGCTCGAGACCACCATCTCCGAACAGTTCGGCATCGCGCTGGCCGATCTCGTCGCCGAATACGGTCCCGATGTGCCGTTGCCGCCGTCGGCGCTGGAGATGCAGGAATACGAGGACGCCAAGGAGCGCGGCGAGCAGGTCACCGCGCCGCAGCCGATGCCCTACGACCGCGCCACCCAGGAGCGCCGCGCCAAACGCGCCGAGAAGGACCTCGCCACCCTCGGCAAGGTGAATCCCCTTGCGCTGGAAGAGTTCGCGGCCCTCGAGGAACGCTACAACTTCCTGGCCACTCAGCTCGAGGACGTCAAGAACGCCCGCAAGGACCTCCTGGATGTGGTCGCCGAGGTCGACGCCCGCATCCTGCAGGTCTTCACCGAGGCCTACGCCGACGTGGAGCGCGAATTCGTCGGGGTGTTCGCGAAGCTGTTCCCCGGCGGCGAGGGCCGGCTCGTGCTCACCGACCCGTCCGACATGCTCACCACCGGTATCGAGGTCGAGGCCCGGCCGCCGGGCAAGAAGGTCAAGCGGCTGTCGCTGCTCTCCGGTGGCGAGAAGTCGCTGACCGCCGTGGCGCTGCTGGTCGCCATCTTCCGCGCGCGCCCGTCCCCGTTCTATGTGATGGACGAGGTGGAGGCCGCCCTGGACGACACCAACCTGCGCCGCCTCATCGGCCTGTTCGAACAGCTGCGGGAGAAGAGCCAGCTGATCGTCATCACCCACCAGAAACCGACCATGGAGATCGCCGACGCCCTCTACGGCGTGAGTATGCGCGGCGACGGCATCACCCAGGTGATCTCTCAGCGACTCACCCGTGCCGCCGCCCCGGTCGAGGCGTCCGCTCCGGCCTGACGATCACGCCGTCACGTCCATCTGGGCGGCGATGCGGTCGGCGCCGCCGCGGCCTCGGCTTCGGTGACTTCGCGGTAGTGGATCGGGCGGCCGGTGGCGACCGAGATGGCGGCGGCCGCCTCGGTGGCGGTGCTCCCCACCTGCCCGGATGCCGTCCACCGGTGAGCCGTGCATCAGGTAGTTCTCCATGAACCGCACCGGCCGCAACAGGGTGTAGCGCAACCCCGCCGCGCGGATCGCGTCCTCGATCCGGCGCTTGCCCTCCTGCCCCCACGACTCGGCCGGGCCCATGGTGGCGATTCCGGAGAACACGAGCTGGTCGACTTCGGCAGCGCGGGCCGCCGCGATCATGGCGATACCGCGGCGGGCTTCGTCACCCGCGGTCCACCCGCTCGGCCCGTAGTCGGCGGGCGGGCGGCACCAGCGTCTCGCTGATGGAGGTGGCCCGCCGCGCCGGCGTGGGGCCCGGTCCGCGCGGAGGTGACTGTCACCGACGTGCTGGACATCTTCACCGGATGTGTTGCGATCCAACGCCATCGGCAGACCGGCGAACCCGTCGCACCGGCCGTCGCGCTCCTCCTCGACGCGCTACGGACGCCGTCCTCGGCCGTAACGGAACTCGCGAAAACCGACTGTGACGAAACGGCGAGAAGTAGCGAAAGCCCGGCGCCGTGCCCCGTCTGCCGAGCACCGGTCCACCGGCCGGCGATCGGCAGACCGGCTCGCTACTGTTCCCCGGCCTGCCGTCAGAAAGCCCACCGGCTCCGCAGCTCGTCGAACTCCCCGCGGCTGCGCCGCGCGTGAGCGTCTACAGCAGGTCGCTGACGTCGTCGGGGACGTCGACGGCGTATTTGCGCAGGATGTCCATCGAGATGACGTCGAGGGCATTCTCGTGGGTCGCGGCCAGGACCACCGGCGCGGCGACACCGTCCTCGTGGGCGTGCAGCCACCGGACCGCGACCACGCACCAGCGGTCGCCCGGCTGCAGGCCGGGGAAGTTGTTCTCCGGGCGCGGGGTGCTGAGGTCGTTGCCGATGGATGCCTGATGTTCCAGGAATTCCGCCGTCACCACGGTGCACACGGTGTGGCTGCCGAGATCCTCCGGACCGGTGCTGCAGCAGCCGTCCCGGTAGAAGCCCGTGAGAGGATCGGTGCCGCACTCTTCCAGCGGCCCCCCAAGCACGTTTCGATCGGTCACTCCGCCGATCCTATGGGTGAAACGCCAGAAGTTCCGCAGGACAACGAATCTGTAGTGTTTCCGCCGATCGGCGGACACCTCCGGAATCCGCGTCCGACCCGCCGGGACGACGCCGCCGACGTGCCGCGACGAGGCAGCCGAATAGACTCGGCCGAGTGAGTTCGCAAGCGTGGATCCTGATCGCCGCGATCGCCGCCGTGCTGCTGGTGGCGCTCGTCGCGGGTTTCGTCCTGTACAAGCGCCGCCAGATTTCGCTGGCGCCGCCCGAGCCGGACAAGGAGTTGACGGACCGCTCCGGTGGTTACACGGCGTCCGGCGGATTCAGTTTCACCCAGGGCGGGTCGACGGCTACCGCGCCGCGTCCGGAACCCCTGCCGCGCGTCGAGCGCACCGACACCGAGGGGCAACCGCACGTCGGTGACGACGCCGCCGTCCCCCGCGACGCCCCGCGCCGCAATATCACCGATGTGCCGCTGCCCGAGGGCGACGTGTCGGTCGAGGAGCCGGTGGTCGTCCCGGACGACGCCTCCTCGCTGACTCCGGTAGCGCCCACCGAACCCGCGCCGGACACCACACCCACGACGGCCCCGCCCGCCGAGACCGCGCCTACCGACACCGCGCCGACGACCGACGCGCCTACCGAGGTCGCGCCGACCGAGACGCCGAAGACCGCGCCCGCGCCGAAGGCCACTCCGGCCGACACCGCGCCACCGGTCACTCCTGCTCCGGCACCCGAAGCGCCGAGCGCCGCCCCGGCCCAGCCCGAGGTCACCACCGAGATCGAGGAGATCGACCCGACAACCGGTCGCCTCGTCCGCCTGCGCGGTCGCCTCGCCCGCTCGCAGAACGCCGTCGGCAAGAGCCTGCTCGGCCTGCTCGGCGGTGGCGACCTCGACGAGGACTCCTGGGAGGAGATCGAGGACACCCTCGTCCTCGCCGACATCGGCACCGCGAGCACCGCCGCCATCGTCACCCGCCTGCGTGAGGAGATGGCCGCGCGCAGCGTGCGCACCCCCGAACAGGCCCGCGCCGCCCTGCGCGACGTGCTCATCGAGGCGCTGCGCCCCGAGCTCGATCGGTCCATCCACGCGCTGCCGCACGGCGACAAGCCGGCCATCCTGCTGGTCGTCGGCGTGAACGGCACCGGCAAGACCACCACCACCGGCAAGCTCGCCCGCGTGCTCGTCGCCGACGGCCGCCGGGTCCTGCTCGGCGCCGCCGACACCTTCCGCGCCGCCGCCGCCGACCAGCTGCAGACCTGGGGCGAACGGGTCGGTGCCGAGACCGTGCGCGGCAAGGAAGCCGCCGACCCAGCCGCCGTCGCCTTCGACGCGGTGGCCGCGGGCATCGATCGCGGTGTCGACGCGGTGCTCATCGACACCGCGGGTCGCCTGCACACCAAGACCGGCCTGATGGACGAGCTGGGCAAGGTCAAGCGCGTGGTGGAGAAGAAGGCCGAGGTCGACGAGGTGCTGCTGGTCCTCGACGCCACCGTCGGCCAGAACGGCCTGATGCAGGCGCGCGTGTTCGCCGACGTCGTCGACATCACCGGTGTGGTGCTCACCAAACTCGACGGCACCGCCAAGGGCGGCATCGTGTTCCAGGTGCAGCACGAACTCGGTGTTCCGGTGAAGCTCGTCGGCCTGGGCGAGGGCGCCGACCATCTGGCCCCGTTCGAACCGAGCGCCTTCGTCGACGCCCTGCTCGGCGGCACTTCCTAGCACTACGACACTGCCCGCCCGGTCACCGCGAACCGGGCGGGCAGTGCTGTGTCCAGGGCAGGTACACACCGGCGACCCGCCGCGCGAACGGGCGGCAAACCGCACCTGCGACCCGAGCTCACGGTGAGCTGCCAAGCTGTGGCGAAACTCGCGAAACCTGGTGGCAACACAAGTGGCCGATCCGTTCACGCAGGTGAAACACCACAGCTCAACGGATGAAACACCAAGTCGCGACCCTTCTGTACAGGTCCTTTTTGCCGTCATCGGCGAGGCCCGAGATGAGGAGGAAGACAAGGTGGCATTTCCATTGATCGGTACACCGGATACCGGTGATACCGCTTGGATGCTGGCGTCGGCAGCGCTCGTGCTGTTGATGACGCCGGGTTTGGCGTTCTTCTACGGCGGCATGGTCCGTGGCAAGAACGTGCTGAACATGATCATGATGAGCGTCTCGGCCATGGGGCTGGTCACCGTCCTGTGGTGTCTATACGGGTTCTCCATGGCGTTCGGCGAGGACAAGGGCAACCTGGTCGGTGACCCGCTCCAGTACTTCGGTCTGAAGAGCATCTTCGGTGGCACCGCCGCCGATTCCCCGGGCATCCCGCTGTTCACCGCGACCCCGGAGGACCCGACGGCCCCGATCACCTCGGGTATCCCGCTCACGGTCTTCGTGGCCTTCCAGCTCATGTTCGCGATCATCACGGTCGCCCTCATCTCGGGTGCGGTCGCCGACCGCCTGAAGTTCGGTTCGTGGCTCGTCTTCGCCGGAATCTGGGCCACCGTCGTCTACTTCCCCGTCGCGCACTGGGTCTTCGCCTTCGACGGTTACACCGCTGAGGCGGGCGGCTGGATCGCCAACAACCTCAAGGCCATCGACTTCGCCGGTGGTACCGCGGTCCACATCAACGCCGGCGCCGCCGGTCTGGTGCTGTGCCTGATCCTGGGCAAGCGCAAGGGCTGGCCCAAGACCCCGTTCCGTCCGCACAACCTGCCGTTCGTGATGCTCGGCGCCGGTCTGCTGTGGTTCGGCTGGTACGGCTTCAACGCCGGTTCGGCCCTCGGCGCCAACGGTATCGCCGGTGCCACCTTCCTCACCACGACCATCGCCACCGCCGCCGCGATGATGGCCTGGCTGCTCGTGGAGAAGATCCGCGACGGTCACCCCACCTCCCTCGGCGCCGCCTCGGGCATCGTCGCGGGTCTGGTCGCCATCACCCCGGCGTGTTCCTCGGTGAACGTGATCGGCGCCCTGGCCATCGGTGTCGTCTCCGGTGCGCTGTGTGCCCTGGCCGTGGGCCTGAAGTTCCGCTTCGGCTTCGACGACTCGCTCGACGTGGTCGGCGTCCACCTGGTCGGTGGTCTGGTCGGCACCCTGATGGTCGGTCTCGTCGCTACCAGCGAAGCCCCGGCGGGCGTCGCCGGCTTGTTCTACGGTGGTGGGGTCGAGCAGTTGAAGCTGCAGGCTGTCGGTGCCTTCGTGGTTCTGGCCTACTCGCTGGTCGCCACGGCCGTCATCGCGTACGCGATCAAGTTCACGATCGGCCTGCGCGCCAGTGAAGAGTCCGAGGCCGCGGGCCTCGACGAGTCCGAGCACGCGGAAACCGCTTACGATTTCGCTGCTGTGGGTGGCACGGCACGCTCGCTCGTCAAGGAGGCATGACGAACATGAAACTGGTTACGGCAATCGTCAAACCGTTCACGCTCGAAGACGTCAAGACCGGGCTGGAACAGGCAGGCGTGCTCGGCATGACCGTCAGCGAAGTCCAGGGCTACGGCCGCCAGAAGGGGCACACCGAGGTCTACCGCGGTGCGGAGTACTCCGTCGACTTCGTGCCGAAGGTACGCGTGGAGGTCGTCGTCGACGATGCCTCGGTGGAGAAGGTCGTCGAGGTGATCGTCGAGGCCTCGCGCACCGGCAAGATCGGTGACGGCAAGGTGTGGGTGACCCCGGTGGACACGATCATCCGGGTCCGCACCGGCGAACGCGGTACCGACGCACTGTAATTCGCCGCAGTCGCACGGCGAACGATCGAGCGGCCCCGCTCCTACCGGATTCGGTCGGGGCGGGGCCGCCCGCATGAATGGGTGGTGGGGCAGTGGAACAGCGCAAGGGTGGAACACAGAACAACGCGGCGGCCGACCTGGTGAAGGCCAGAGCGGCGCTGCTCGAAGGCGCGGGCACCCGCAATCCGCGGCTCGACCCACAGGCTCTGCGCGCGGCGCTGGTCGACCTGTTCGACCTGTGGCTCACCAGTAAGGGCAACGAACTCGGCATCACCCCCGACAGCGGGCTGGCCCTGGTGGCCGTCGGCGGGCTCGGCAGGCGCGAGATGCTGCCCTACTCCGATCTCGATCTGGTGCTGTTGCACGACGGGGTCGACCAGTCCGTGGTGGCCGAGGTGGCCGATCGGCTCTGGTACCCCCTGTGGGACGCCCACATCAAACTCGACCACAGCGTGCGCACGGTGCCGCAGGCGCTTCGGGTGGCCGCCGACGACACCATCGCCGCGCTCGGCATGCTCGAGGCCCGCCACATCGTCGGCGACGAGGATCTGAGCAACCTGCTCATCGGTGGGGTGCGTCGGGAATGGCGCACCGGCATCCGTTCCCGCTTCGACGACCTCATCGCCCAGGCGAACGCCCGCTGGCAGCGCAGCGGTGAGATCGCCCACCGTGCCGAACCCGATCTGAAGAACGGTCGCGGCGGGCTGCGTGACATCCAGCTGCTCGATGCCCTCGCCATCGCCCAATTGACCGACGCTGTACCAGGTTTGGGCCCCGAGGTGCCCGGCGGCGGCCTGAAACAGGCGCACCGCCGCCTGCTCGACGTGCGCACCGAACTGCACCGCGTGGCCGGTCGCGCCCGCGACCAGTTACGCGCACAGGACGCCGACGAGATCGGTGCCGCCCTGCGCATCGGCGACCGTTTCGACCTGGCCCGCACCCTCACCGATTCGGCACGCACGGTGAGCTATTCGACCGACGTGGGTCTGCGCACCGCCGCGAACGCGCTGCCGCGGCGCGGACTGGCCCGGCTGCGCCGCCTCCCGGTGCGCCGTCCGCTCGACGAGGACGTGGTCGAGCACGCCGGTGAAGTGGTCCTCGCCCGCGACGCCCGCCCGCAACGCGACCCCGGCCTGATCCTGCGCGTCGCCGCCGCCTCGGCCCAGACCGGGCTACCGATGTCGGCGACCACCCTCAACCGGCTCTCCGAAGACGCCCCCGAACTGCGCGAACCCTGGCCCAAGGACGCACTCGACGACCTGCTCGTGCTGCTCGGCGCGGGTCGAGGCGCGATCGACGCGGTGGAGGCTCTGGACCGAACAGGCTTGTGGGGCAGGCTCTTTCCCGAATGGGGTGCGGTCCGCGACCTGCCCCCGCGCGACGCGCTGCACACCTGGACCGTCGACCGCCACCTCATGGAAACCGTCGCCTACGCCACCGGCCTCAGCACCCGCGTGGCCCGCCCCGATCTGCTGATCCTCGGCGCCCTGCTGCACGACATCGGCAAGGGGCGCACCGGCGACCACAGCGTGGTCGGCGCCGAACTGGCCACTCACATCGGGCGCAGGCTCGGCCTGTGGCCCTCGGACGTGCGAACTCTCAGCGCCGTCGTGCGCCACCACCTGCTGCTGCCCGACACCGCCACGCGGCGCGACCTCGACGACCCGGCCACCGTCGGCCACGTCGTCGACGCGCTCGGCGGCGACGTGGGTCTGCTCGAATTGCTGCACGCCCTGGCCGAAGCCGACTCGATGGCGACCGGTCCCGGTGTGTGGGGCGACTGGAAGGCCTCGCTGATCGGCGAACTGGTCCGCCGGTGCCGGCTGGTGATGGCGGGAGAGCCGCTGCCGCAACCGGAACCGATCGACCCCGACCTGGTCGCCAAGGCGGAAGCCGGCGGTGTGCACGTGACGCTGGGCGCGGGGGAGGGCAAACACACCCACGTGGTCACCGTCATCGCGCCCGACGAGCCGGGTCTGCTCGCCGACGCGGCGGGCGTGCTGGCGTTGCATTCGCTGCGGGTGTTGTCGGCCTCGCTCGGCGGGGTGGGCGAATCGGCGATCAACACCTTCGTCGTCACCCCGAAGTTCGGCGACCCACCCGACGCGGGCCTGCTCCGCCAGGAACTGATCCGGGCCATCCGCGGTGCGCTGGATCTGCAAGCGGCGCTGGTGAAACGCGAGACCGAGACCGTCGGCCGCTACGCGCGCGCCCAGCCACGCCTGATCTGGCAGTCCGCACCCGCACCGGGACAGGCGATCCTGGAATTGCGCGCCGAGGACCGGGTCGGGTTGCTCAGCAGGCTCGCGGGCGCGTTCGCCGCGGCGGGCGCGAATGTGCGCTGGGCCAAGGTGGTCACGATGGGCACGGCCGTGGTCGACGCGTTCTGCCTCGAACTCGGTGACGCCGACAGCCCCGCCCTGCGCGAACGGATCGAAAAGGCCGTTCTGGACGTGGTTCCCCGCCCGGCACCCCCGTCGCAGCCCACCGACATCGGTTCGGACGCCTGAAACGTTAGGACACGGTTTACTCACCGATTGCTATCGGGTTGCTACGTATTGGTTACTCGCTGCCCGATAAGTCGAAACACGACCTATAGCATTCGAAAGGTCCGGCTGTCACTCGTTCGAGGGGAGCTGATCCGTGGCTATCGAAGTCGTCTCCGCATCGATGATGACCAGCGACGCGACCGCGCACATCGCGCGCTGCGTCGGCGGTGACCTGTGGGTGGTTTCGTGGTTGCCGGGCCGCACCCTCACCGGTGCTCAGGCCCTGGCCGCGATGACCATCGCCTCGACCACCGCCCACCACACCGATTCCGCCGAATCCGAGTGGAACCGGATCGAGGCGCTCTCGCGTGAGCTCGGCCTCACCGGGCGCGAGGCGGTGTACCTGGTCAACATCGAGAACCACGAATTGCGCCGCACCGCGCCACCGCACGTGCGCTCCGGGGAATAACACCCATTACCCTGGGAGGGCAATAGAGGTCCCTTTCAGATCAGGAGCGCGATCGGTGTTCGAATCCCTGTCCGACCGGCTTACCGGTGCACTGCAGGATCTGCGCGGTAAGGGGCGGCTGTCACCGGCCGACATCGACGCCACCGCGCGCGAGATCCGCCTCGCCCTCCTCGAAGCCGACGTGGCGCTGCCCGTGGTGCGCGGGTTCATCGCCAATGTGAAGGAACGCGCCAAGGGCGCGGAGGTCTCCGCGGCGCTCAACCCGGCCCAGCAGGTCGTCAAGATCGTCAACGAGGAACTCGTCGCCATCCTCGGTGGTGAGACCCGGCGCCTCAACCTGGCCAAGAACCCGCCGACGGTCATCATGCTGGCCGGTCTGCAGGGTGCAGGTAAGACCACCCTCGCGGGCAAGCTCGCCAAATGGCTCAAGGGTCAGGGCCACCAGCCGCTGCTCGTGGCCTGTGACCTCCAGCGTCCCGGCGCCGTCACCCAGCTGCAGGTCGTCGGTGAGCGCGCGGGCGTGCCCGTGTTCGCCCCGCACGGCGGCACCTCCATCGGCGGTGGCGAGAACCCGCTCGGCATCACCGCCGCCGACCCGGTCGCGGTCGCCGCGGGCGGTATCGAAGAGGCCAAGGCCAAGCAGTACGACGTGGTCATCGTCGACACCGCCGGTCGCCTCGGCATCGACGAAGAACTCATGCGCCAGGCCGCGGGCATCCGCGACGCCGTGAACCCCGACGAGACCCTCTTCGTGCTCGACGCGATGATCGGTCAGGACGCGGTGAGCACCGCCGAGGCCTTCCGCGACGGTGTCGGCTTCACCGGTGTCGTGCTCACCAAGCTCGACGGTGACGCGCGCGGTGGTGCCGCGCTGTCGGTGCGCAATGTCACCGGCGCGCCCATCATGTTCGCCTCCACCGGTGAGAAGCTCGAGGACTTCGACGTCTTCCACCCCGACCGGATGGCCTCGCGCATCCTCGGCATGGGCGACGTGCTCACCCTCATCGAGCAGGCCGAGCAGGTCTACGACGCCAAGCAGGCCGAGGAGACCGCCCGCAAGATCGGCAGCGGTGAACTCACCCTCGAGGATTTCCTCGACCAGATGCTCGCCATCCGCAAGATGGGCCCGATCGGCAACCTGCTCGGCATGCTGCCCGGCGCGGGTCAGATGAAGGACGCGCTCGCGGCCGTCGACGACAAGCAGCTCGACCGCGTGCAGGCCATCATCCGCGGTATGACCCCCGCCGAGCGCGACAACCCGAAGATCATCAACGCCTCCCGCCGGCTGCGCATCGCCAACGGCTCCGGTGTGCAGGTCTCCGAGGTCAACCAGCTCGTCGACCGGTTCTTCGAGGCCAAGAAGATGATGGCCATGATGGGCCGTCAGATGGGTCTGCCCGGCGGGCGCCGCGGCAACACCAAGAAGGGTAAGAAGGGCAAGAAGGGTGGGCGCGGTCCCACGCCGCCGAAGATGCGCGGTGGGTTCCCCGGTATGCCGGCCGGTATGCCGCCGGGGATGGATCTCTCACAGATGCCGCCCGGTCTCGACCAGCTGCCGCCCGGTCTCGAGGGAATCGACCTGTCCCAGCTGAAGTTTCCCAAGAACTGAGCTGTGTTTTTGGAGCGCTGGCGCGCTCGAGTCGGCGGCCACTGAGGTCCCGACGATCAGGCACCGTGGCTTGCTCCTTCGTCGCCTACGCCACGGCGCCTGATCGTCGGGACGGCCGCCGACCGCCGCTTCGCGGCG